>NZ_BMNR01000003.1:161048-483710 GCF_014646655.1 Yeosuana aromativorans
GCAATGAAAAACGATTAAAGTTGCAACAAACCCAAAATAAATTATTGCAAGCACGGTTAAAAGTAAAAAGTGACAGTATTGATCTTGAAGCGGCCAAAACCAATATAACAATTGCAGAACGACAATTCAATCGTACTAAAACGCTAGAATCAGAAGGGTTAAAAGCCTTAAAAGATGTTGAAGAAAAACGCTTAAAATTACAAGAAACTCAGGCTAAATTAATATCCCAAGAAAACAAATATCTGGCAAGCCAAAACGAAGTTATCAATGCTGAAATTGAGCTGTCAAGAATTGACGCAACCTATGCCGACAAGATTTCAAAAGCTCAAAGTGACATGTATACGGCCCAATCAAGCCAGTTTGATACAAAGGCGCAAGTCACCAAACTAGAAAACCAATACTCAAATTATAAAAAAAGAAACAGTTTGCTGTATGTTACGGCCCCACAAAATGGTTATATAAACAAGGCTTTAAAAGGCGGTGTTGGCGTTACCTTTAAGGAAGGCGAAGAACTTGTGGCTATCATGCCTTCCCAATATGATTTGGCTGTAGAAACGTATGTTAAACCAATTGATTTGCCACTTTTACATATTGGTGAAACGGTACGAGTTCAGTTTGACGGCTGGCCAGCAATCGTTTTTAGCGGTTGGCCTAGCGTGTCTTATGGAACTTACGGAGCCAAAGTGGTAGCTATTGAAAACTTTATTAGCGACAATGGTAAATACCGTGTGTTGTTAGCTCCTGATGAAACAGATTATGAATGGCCCAAGGCCATCCGTATTGGCTCTGGTGCCAAAACAATTGCCTTATTAAATGATGTCCCCATCTGGTTTGAATTATGGCGACAAATCAACAGTTTTCCACCAAATTACTATGCCCCTAAAGGCGGTAATAACACAAAAGAAACCAAGAAATGAAAACCTTTATATTAGTTGTCTTTACATTACTCGGTAACCTTGTTTTCTCTCAAGATTCTACTTCTGTAATTTCACTTTCCGAATATTTAGGATATGTTAAAACCTATCATCCTATTGTAAAACAAGCTGGCCTTGTTATTAGCGAAAGCGAAGCTAAGCTTATGAAGGCCAGAGGTGCCTTTGATCCTAAAATAGAAGTAGATTATAATAGAAAAAAGTTTAAGAATACAGAATACTACAACAAGCTCAATGCGTCTTTTAAAATACCCACTTGGTATGGTATTGAGTTCAAGGGAAACTTTGAGGACAACACAGGATCCTATTTAAACCCTGAAAACACCATCCCAGAAGACGGACTTTACAGTGTTGGTGTTTCTGTTTCGCTTGCTCAAGGAATGTTGACCAATAAGCGCATGGCCATGCTTAGGCAAGCTAAATTATTTGTGAAACAAGCCGAAGCAGATAAACAGTTGCTTGTAAACCAAATTTTATTTCAGGCCACACAAACCTACTTTAATTGGTTAAAAACCTATAAGGAAAAACAGGTTTATGAAGATTTCTTAACAAACGCCGAAATGCGTTTTAATGGCATAAAAAAGAGTTATGAAGTTGGCGATAAACCAGCCATTGATACGGTTGAGGCTCGCATTGCTTTATACGATAGAAAATTAAATTTAGAAAAATCCAGAATCAAATATGTTAAAGCATCATTGGAATTGTCCAATTACCTATGGCTCAATAACAACACCCCTATTGAAATAAGCGATAACATTATTCCCGATGTAAACACTCATAACACAATTGATTCGGTTCTTAATACATCCCTGTTTAATATTGAAGAAGTCGATTTTGAAAACCATCCAAAACTACAATCGTTAGACTATAAATTTAAACGCTTAACCATAGAAAAACGATTAACACTAAACAATATGTTGCCTAAAATTGATTTGCAATATAACTTCTTGTCACAAACACCTGAAGTTGTCAACTCATTTAGCACATCAGCATACAAAAGTGGTTTAAACATCAGCATTCCATTGTTTTTGAGAAAGGAACGAGCTGATTTGAAGTTGGCGAATTTGAAATTACAAGACACCGAATTTGAAATAAAAAGCAGCAAAGTTATACTTAGAAATAAATTGGAAGCCATTAACCAAGAACTGGAATCTTTTTTAGTTCAAAATACATACATTCAATCTGTTCTTAATGACTATATGGCCATGTTTAATGCCGAAGAGCGCAAATTCTTTATGGGTGAAAGTTCTTTGTTTTTGGTGAACTCTAGAGAATCAAAACTTATTGATGCCAAATTGAAAGCCATAGAACTGGAAAACAGTTTTTTTAATGCCAAAGCCAACCTCTTTAATGTTACTGCTAGCGTATTTTTAGACTAAGCTTTGTATTTAATTCATCAAAAAAAATCTTTTTGTGGCTTGTTTGGCTTTTACAATATATATAAAAAGCCCTAATAAATTAGGGCCTTTATAGATCAGTATCTTTTTTGAATTGTTATTCTAAAACCTCTTCCAACACTTGGTCCTTAACCTTATCAGACTTTTTTACTGTTTGGTTATTGACTTTTGATATTGAAATCCATTTCATGTTTTTTCTATACTTTTTCATAGCGTTGTCCTCTGTTGGATCCATAACAATTAAATATATCCATTCATTATCCAATAGGTTTTTAAGATGTTCGTTCCTTAAAAGTATGTCTGTAACTCTGGCTATTGGCGCTTGAATAACAACTGATAATCGTAATGGCTGGTGGTAAATTGCTGTATCAGATTTATTTATGGATTGAAGCGGTAAGCCCATTTTTAAATCGCCTCCATTTCCTTGCACCACTCCAAACTTACCGGTAATGTTATGGGTGATTTTAGAACCGCCACCGAACACTTCATTATCAACCGATGCGAAATAGTAATGATTGTTAATCCATTGTGTTACCACCATAGGCCCTTGCATAATGGCCTCAAGCGCTTTTCCTGTTTTGTCTAGTTCCCAATTGTAAGAATGAAGAAAACATCTACCATCCAGATTAGTGCCTTTGGTCATCGCTCTTGGCCCAACAATGAATCCTGCATTTTTTGCCAAGCCCCATTCTGGTCTTGTTTCACTCCAATTATTAGCTTTTTTGTAGGCCAACGCAATACTGTTTTTACTAATGTTCAATCGTTCTTTGGTTGCCGTATGTTGAGCTTTAAGCAAATCTTCTTTTACATGATTGAGCAATTGAATATGCGATTTAGGAACCTCTGAGTCAAATATGACAATCTCATCAGTAGTCGTATTGTGTTCTGCACCTATGAATACTGTACCATCAGGAATTTTAATATCAAAATCTTTGGCTAAAACGTTTCTAACGTCTTGCATATTGGCTAATTTGGCCAACATTCTGGCATTGTGTCTTCCTGGGCTGGCTGCGCACGCCCCACAATCCAAACTGGAGCCAAAGGCATTGTTTGCAGTATGACTTCCATGACCCACAAATAAGACTACAGGTGCAAACTGCTTCCACCCCATCAGATCAAAAGCAGATTTTACAATAGCCACCTTTTCATTTATTGAAATGCCATCTTGTTTTTTATGCAGTCCCTTTCTATTACTGATTTCTGGCTCACAAACACTCTCAACCCCTTTACTGTTTTTTTGTTTTGCCTTATACAAATAACCTGGCACAAGAGTTCTAAAAAGCAATGAAATCCCATAGAAAAAACCAGATCCCTCAACATAGCCAAACGCAGAAGGAAGGATGTTTTTCATTCGCCTTAGAAAATAATTTGCAAAATTATAAACCTCAGCTTTCTTTTTATAAGCTAGCATGTCTTTATCTTTATTTGGCTGTGAGATTTCAAACGTCTTATAAGCAGATTGCAAAATGGGCGGACAAGATTTTCGCGATAAGCCATCGTTCAAGTTTTCATAATCCATGGCAATTCCAAAGAAACCGGCATATCCATAGGTTTCGTAATGCCCTTTGGCCTCAATATGTCTTCGTATCAATTCTGAGCGGGTATCTATGCAAAACACCATTTGAGCATCAACAGAAGCATCTGGTTTGGTTAAGCCCTCGACAGAAATAGATTGGCTCTCTAAAGTTTTTGCAAGGTCGTTTTGCCAACTGTTTTCCCAAGCTTTCAACCATATATATTGAAGTTTCAATATTGAAATGTTTGTCTCAACTTTATTATTTTCAGGAAGGATTTCCAAGTTCAATTTTCTGGCTATCCACAATCTAACAGCCAAATAATCCATTACTGATATTGGGTATTTTTGTTGCCAGTCAGAATTTGTTTCACATCTATGGTTTATATATCCCACCCATCCTGGTAAAGCTGCTAAGTGTTCTGTGAAAATATGTTGGTATTCACTTTCTGGATAGTTGTTTAAAGCTTCTAAAAGTGCTTCTTCGCTGGTTTTTGGAATTTCTCGAATAGTTTTTACCCCAATTTCACTATCATATTTTGCCAGTTTTCGCCATGATTTATAAAACCCTCGTTTTTTATTTGGCATTTCCCAGTCGGCCAATCCTTCATCTAAAAATGCGGCTAGCCATTTGGTCATAATTCTATCTAAAACATGAAACTTATTATTCTGTTTAGAGTAGGTTAACTCTTCCAGTTGTTTTAAATAATGTTCTGGTGATTCAGTCAGACCATTTTCTAAAAGTAACTGCTTAATTTCATGTACATCAATCTCTCGTTGTTCCCAAGCGTTTCGATATACCGAAGCCTTAGGAAAAACGTTTGTATTTAGAAATGTCCCAGCCTGTTTCGCTGCTTTTTCGAACGGCATTGTTTCATAACCCGATAACGGGTTGGAAGTCACAAAAGAATACAAAGGCCATGTTTTACCTATTACTTTTGATGCTTGATCAATGCTGTTAATAATGTTTTGCTGTATCATTAGGCGTTTATTTATAATTTAAAATAGTCTTTTTATAAGGCTGTGATATATTTAAAAGTTTTACATATAGCCATGGTACTTGGCGGTAAATCCCTAATTTCATTATGAAAAAACCTGCCAGGAATATAATTCCAAAAGCTACCTGAATACTTGAAAGCGGTAATGCTTTGGCCACCATTGGCATATCGGCCATCAATGAAGTTACACCATTATATATGAGGGCATAAATTGCAATACCACTAAAAAACAATGCCGGTGGCACAACAATTTTTTGAAAAACAGATAAGATTTTTTGTTTTACAATGTTATAGGTCATTTGCCCTATAGTAATGGCCACAATAAGTTTTAAAAAGATACCACTGTCCATTGCCTTACCTTCGCCAGTTAGTGCTGTAAAAAACATCGCTCCTAAAACGCCATAAACAATCACAAGAATAGCTTGTGGAATGGTTATTCTTACTTTCAATTTTTTTTGGGGTTTTGAAAGTTCAATTCCTTCTCCTGATGAGAGAAACAAGTAGGCTTTATAAAATCCGTGAAGAATTAAATGTACCACAGCTGCGTTGAAAAACCCTAAACCGCATTGCATGACCATAAATCCCATTTGTGCAATAGTTGAACAGGCTAGTTTTTGTTTTACATTCACTTGCAAAAGTTTTGTAAACTGGGCTATAATAGCTGTTAGGCCACCAATAAAGAAAAGCACATTAAAGGTATTTGATGCCACTATTAAGGCAGAAAAAAGGGTTAGCAAAATGCCTGCCCCATTCACAAATCCAGCATGCATAAGTGCTGAAGCTGGCGTAGGAGCCGTCATTGCAGAGAGTAACCACCGATGAAAAGGAAAAATTGCTGATTGAATAATAGCTGCCATAATAATGCAGATACCGGATATTATAACCATATATTTTGGCAATGTGTCGAAATCGAGCATAAGTTTACTTAATGTAAAATGATCCGTCTGGAATGCCAGAAATAAAATTCCAACACTTAAAAACAAGGTGCTGGCCAAAAAATATTTTTGGGTAAACTTTGACGCTTCCCTTGCCTCTCCCCAACTTGAATTCACACCAATCAATTTAGCCATAAAAACCCCCATTATAAACCAACTAAAAATAAAAGGAATTATATGATTTGAAATTACCAACAGCATTACAGACAAGGTAAAACCAAAACTTAGGCCAACAAATTTTGAATGGTATTCAAATCCTTTAAGGTAGTTTACAGAGAAGCTATTGATTATGGCACTAAAAAATGTGACCACTGCCCAGATTAGTATGGTGAAACCATTAATTTTAAAATAATCATCCAACACAAACTCTGGACTGTCTGGCAAGAAACCAAAAAGATAAACAATCGTAGCAAAAAACATAAACCACATTATATATGATACTATCTTATTCATAACAAAAGCATAGTCTTCAACTGATTTGGTTTGTGGTTTCTTATATGTATTTAATAAAGCCATTGCTATTTTTTAATTTGTATTTTGTTAAACTTTTATTCACATCTTTATTTTTAATAAGTTTAGATTTTTGAATAATTTCACGCATTCTAGCAATAAAAACGATAGCCAAAATAAACCCACATACTAATAGCTTGTCCAAAAAGACATTGTTTGTTTTGTAGGCAAATCCTATAAATATAAGCACTGAAATCATTCCTATTACGGGTAGTATAATTGATTTTGAAGTCTTCATAGTCCTAGATTTTAGTCCGCAGTAGTGATTTCAAGAACACCATTGATTTTAAGATTATTTCCATTGGATTTTGCCTTTAATATAAAATCCCTTGCCCGTTCTTTTTCTTGTTGAAGCTCAGTTATTCTATCATCCAAATGATCGGTTTTACTAACGTGGTTTCTTTCCCAAATTTGAAGTCTTTGTATTTTATGAAAATTGATTTTTTCATCTATCAGAGCATTAATAACATCAAATGCTTCTGAGGGCGTAAACTCTCCCTTAACCAACTGAATGTTTTGTTTGATTGTTTCAACTGCTGTCAATTCTTGTGTTTTCATAATTTACATTGTTAAGATTTTGATGCAAAGGTTATAACTTTTTATCATAAATTTTTATTTATATTTGTTATGATATACATAAACTATTTTTATGAATTATACATTGCATCAATTACAAATATTTTTGAAAATAGCCGAGTTAGGTAGCATTACCAAAGCTTCTGAAGAGCTTCACTTAACTCAACCAGCAGTATCCATTCAGCTTAAAAATTTTCAGGATCAATTTGCAATACCACTTACAGAAGTTGTTGGCAGAAAGTTATATGTTACACAGTTTGGAAGAGAAATTGCTGAAACTGCAGAACGAATAATCAATGAGGTGAATACCATCAATTACAAAACCTTGGCATTTCAAGGCAAACTATCTGGTAGATTGAAAATTTCGGTTGTTTCCACTGGAAAATACGTTATGCCCTATTTTTTGTCTGGTTTTATAAAACGTCATGATGGTTTAGAATTAAATATAGACGTGACCAACAAATTAAAGGTAATTGAATGCCTGGAGCAAAATGATACCGACTTTGCCTTGGTTTCTGTTCTTCCAGAAAAATTAGAAGTGAATGCTATTGAACTTATGGAAAACCGACTTTTTTTTGTGGGTAGCTCTAGCTTGAGATTTGACAAACCGCCAACCAAAAAAAAACTGTTTGAAGAACTTCCCTTAATTTATAGGGAACACGGTTCGGCCACAAGGAATGCCATGGAAAACTTTATTGAAAACAACCGTTTTTCAAACTTAAAACAAATTGAGCTCACTTCAAATGAAGCGGTAAAGCAAGCTGTTATTGCAGGCCTTGGATGCTCTATCATGCCTTTGATTGGCCTCAAAAACGAATTAAAAAACAATGACCTACAAATTATTCCAGTCAAAGGTCTTCCTATTAGTACAACTTGGAACCTAATTTGGTTAAAATCAAAAAAATTATCGCCGGCAGCTTTGGCATTTATTGATTATATTGACACTGAAAAAGATGCCATAATCAAAGACAAATTTGATTGGATTAGCAGTTATTAATCAAATTTAATAGCTGTACTTTTATGGGAATATCAAAAGGGCTAAAAACAAAAAAGCATCCCCATCTTCTATAAAGAAAAAAGGAAAGCTTTCCATTGGATAAAGCTGAAAAAATCAGCTCTACTACTATTGACAGACTACTACATCTGTCAAACAACACAACTTCTTAAACGTGCCAAAAAAAGCCCTAATCTCTTAGAGCTTATTAGCAATTTGGCGGTCTGGACGGATTCCGAACCTTATACCACTAGGCCTTATAAAACCTGACACTCGCTACATTTCACAAACTCATGTTGACGATTTGTGAACTTATATATAATTTTGTATATGTCAAAACAACTTTGAGGTTGCAAATATATAATTAATAGCGCTATCTACAAAAATAAAACTAATCTTTTAAACTCATACTCTTGAAAATATATTTTGACTGGTTTGCAATAATAAATTCAATACACTTAAAGACTAATATTATTCTGCCAATTTCAGTTATGTAGTACGAAAATCACAGGATGTCTTTAGCTATCAAGAAGACATCTATGACAGACTAAATACTATTGCCGTACCAACTGTAAATAAACTTGGAAAAAAGGCCTATTGATAAAATGCCCCTAAAGATTTGATAGGCAAGTAACCAACAATATAATCCACTAAAGATATAACACAACTATTTATTAAACAATGTATTAAAAACAAATAAAACTGGTTATTTATTTTTTATAATAGGTAATTGAACAGGTAACTTTAACTTTGGTTTAAAATTAAAAAACAATAAAATTAACTTACTCTGAATAAATATAATATTAATTTAATTCAATGCATTTTAAACAAAAAAAGCATCTAAATAAGATGCTCAATTATACTAAATCTAAATATCGTCATTTTATTAATTTTAGTTTCCTACTGCCATTCAATTCCATGAGTTCAATTTGTAATTTTTCATTTTCTCCCAAAACAAACTTGGGCAGCACATACACAAAATCCTTTGATTGATTATCCTTAACAATCGATGGTGTTTTATAGCTGTATATTTCATCCATTCTGAGTTTTTGATAGGATGATTTTCTTTTTTTGGTCCCAATAGATCTGTATACATTTAGGTAATCAATCCCAAAATCGATTCCCGAACGATTCTTAATCTCAAGTACCAAGTACACTTCCTCCATATTGTGCACAACCTTCAACAATCCTAAAACGATGCCCTGTTTCCTTATGCTTGCCATTGAAGAAAACCTTGATCTTAATAAATATTCAGAGAACTTTCTATAATAGTTTTCTTTTTCAATGTTCTTTGGCCTATCGATTTTATTGGTCAATGAATCCAATATGGGTTTCTCATTCCCTATACAGGCCCCTTCCCTTATAAAATAATTCAACCGGGCCAAATGCCGTTCATATTTTAAAATATAGGCATATACTTGTCCGTTACTGGTCACGGCCAATAAATTACTCACTTCTCCGGGAGAAGCCTGCAAAAGGCCAAAATTTTGCTCTCGTTCCCTATTGTATGTGAACACGAAGTTTTCTGAACCTGTTATGCCCTGTCGAATGGGGTCCGGGAAGAATAATGCCACGTTCATTTTATCATTCGCATAAATCGTATCAAGTGTCTGTTGCGCGCGAAATGTAGCGGAGCATAAAATCGTAATAAATAGAATAATTGTTTTCATGATCATTGGTTTTTAAATTGTTTAATGGCTATAGGTTTTCTTTTAGCAGCAATTGGTAGTTGTTCAGTATGGTGACCTTAGTGTTCCTGTTGTTTCGCAAGAAAATCTTTTTTATTCCCCCAACCTGGGGAACACCTGGTATACTGACATCCTGGACCATATCGTCGATCACCTCCTTGGAGGCCTCTGCCCGGAAACTGTTCTCTATGTAAATCCCTTCACTCCCATCCTCAAAATCAAATGCCTTAAGTTTTACCGGTTGATGATTGATGTTTTCAATATCGATCATGGCACGATTCGGTTGAAAACTGACAAAGCCATAAACGATGGTATTTCTGGGGATATCAATTTTGTTTATTACGACATCCCTCATTAATCGCATCCTTAATCGACAATGTGCCTTTACGGTTTGGGTCCCATCAACAAGGACAGGGATGGACCGGTCAACAAACGCCCTGATGCCCATTTGGTCCCTTTTGGGGCTCGAGGCAAAAAACAGTTGGTGCTCCAAACTGATTTCCTTACTTGATATCCCCTCTTGTGGAATCAATTTCACATCCACTGAATCTTCATTCCGGCCATTGGCCTCGATATGATAATCGGCAATTTCTTGCCCATCCATATCATTCCCATAAGTACCCTCCGAAAATCCCATATCTTGATGACCATATAGGCTATCCAATATCCATTGCTTTTTTTTCTCCAACAAATCGGGATCATAAACCCCAGTGGAATCCAATAAACGCTCATCATAAATACTTGGGGCATTGGTTTGCCTTACTTCCTTTAAATCGTTGATGGCATCCAATTTGGAATCATACGCTTTCTGTTCATCCTCCAACTTGGGTACGGGAATCTGATTGGCATCAATGACCGGTTCCTCGTGATCGCCAAGTACCAGCGCGGTGTATGCTGCAATGAAAATGGCCACGCATAACAATAAGACAGCAAACACGACTTTGTTTTTCTCTAGTTTCATTTGGTTCAATTTTAATTAACTTCAGTTTTATCGTTATTTTCTATTTTTCTCAGGCTGTTTTCAAAAAAATCGGTGATCAATAAACCGTGTGGATTTTTTGGAAAATTTCTATCTACATGGATCAACTTCCCCGATGTTTTTAGCTCATAGGTATCTGTGATGGAGCCTCGGTTCACTTCAAATATGGTAGTGGTCTTAAACCCATAAGGTTCTTTTTGAACATCCACTTTGGAATCGATCCGTATAACCTTTTGGACCAGGGAATACTGCAATAACCTGTTATAAACACCATCTGCTTTCTTTTGACGGTAAAGGGCATCCACCGAACTGTTCCCCAACCAAAGGGCCTTTTCCAGGTTCCTTTCGTAATTGCTGGCATCAATGTTATAGAAATAGGTATGGAACAGTTCCAAATGTGACAATGCCTCCACTTCCAGGTTCTCATTTTGGGAGACCAGTCTCAACGGGATCACATGTCCTTCAGAGTTCACAACAAAGGCTTTGTCCATGGACTCCCGATGCAACCTGATCACCAGTAAGATACAACCCAGCGCCACTATCGATGAGCAGATAACAACCGCCAATACAATAAAACGGTTAAGTCTCAATACCGCGTAAATATTCTTATAAGGTGTTTTCATTCCATTATTTTTAAAATTTAAGTTTCAGCCACCCGTGAACAGCTTGATCACAAAAGAAGATGCCCGCCTGTATAGATTGAACTTTAACAGGACTACAAACCCAATGGATCCAAATTGTATGAGCGGCGCAAAAATTTGACTTCCCCAATCGGTTCCAAACAAAGTGGACCAAAAATTGGTATTGATCTCCGTGTATAAATTGTTCACAAACACATTGACCAGAAAAAAGGCCGGCACCATCATATAAATCCCTGCGTACAGCTTAAAAAAATTATAGGCCAGGTTCCTGAACTTCTCAAAAACGGCCAAACTGATGACCAACGGGAAAAAGGCCTGCATAATCCCCAACAGGAAATAGCGTTCGGACAAGAACAAGGGATATATAAATATATCCAAGAGCCATAAAAACAGACCTATAATGAACGCTGTAACCTTCAAACCGAACAAAGGGGTCACCAATGCCTCGTATAATAAGGCCAGGGCCTTTTTGGCGGCTTCCAGGGCACCCACATCCTGTTCGATGTCAATGTCTTGCATCTGAAGCGGAAGGAGTGCCGGAGCCGTATCCCGATATTGGTTTTCAATGGCCACCAAAATAGAATCAAAAACGTTGAGCACCTGGGTCGAGAAAATGACCAAGATCACCACGGCAAAATTCTTGGCAAGCTCGTTCGGCGTCAATCCCCAAGTATAACCATCATTGTTAGCGACTCCTTCATTATACTTTTTAAGGATATTGACCAGGAACAACATGATGGCCAAGGTTTTCATACCGGTTATCGTATACCGGGAAAAATCACTGTCCTTTATGGTGGTAAAGACTGCATCCACGTATTCCAATCCTATTGACATGCCTAATAGTCTGTCTCTCGGTTATTGATTTTATACTGCATGCCCCTAAAGGCAATGATCTCTTTGTACCGCCGGGTCTTATGTTCTATCTCGATTACCATTTCCTTGGACTCCTGTTCTTTCTCCTTTAAAATTTCGGTTCGGTCGGCGTCGGTCATTTTCAAGGTATTGCTTGACAAGACCCTATTGATAAAGTCCAGGTTTTCCATGGATTGTTCAATAATGGCGTTAAAGGATTCTGATATCCGACTGACTTCATCGGGCTTGATAAAAGGTGAGTTCAAAATATTCCGTAGATCGCCCTGAACCAGCGCATATAGCCTTTGGTTGTTCCTTGTTAACTCCCTGACCGCCTTAAGCTGCTTGATAACACTGCTCACCTTATCAATGTTTTCCTTTTGTTGTTTTAGAAACTCCACGGTTTTCAATAATTGGGAGGTTTGTTTTGCCGACTCAACAAGCGATTTGGTCAGGCTAATGAAATTGGTGTTGTCATAGACCGGCATTCCTTGGGCCATCCCTTTAGTTGATGTCAAGAAGATCGTGGCCAAGGCAATCATAAGCACTTTGATTTGATGTTTCATTGGATTTAATTTTATTGGTTATTAATACTTTTCATTTTGGACATGTTGGGATTCAGACCTGACAAATTCTGTAATGGCCCTCTCCATATTATGGGTCCGTCCATATATCTGCATGATCATCCCATTTTCCTTTCCATCCGTGAGATAGGCCGCATACACTTCCTTGGGGACCTCTAATCTGAATACGTTGCTTGACTTCCCTATCTTGATGAACATCTCGGTATATTTGCGGTCTCCGGTAAAATTGTTCCTGATGGATTTCAATTGGTTCAGATCGTGCTTGGTGAGGTTCAATCGTTTCTGTAGGGCATCATACCCTTTTTCGTTCCTGAGGCTATAAATGACCTGCGTGTTCTCCAATATGCTTGCAGAAGTGGAATTATCGGGCAACTGGTTGATGGATTGCAGAATGATACCGATGGCACCGTTCTGCTTTCTTATAGCCTGGTAATAGAATTCCACGCTCTCCAGTACATTGTCAAACTTTAACTGTTTGGCAAACTCATCAAACAGGATAATGCCACGTTCAGATCGATTTCTCCAAATTGTGCGCTGTATGGCCGACTTGATCAGTTTGAGCATGACCGAAAGAATTTCCTTGTTATCCTTGATCTCATCAAGTTCGAAGACAATCATCCGTTTGTCCTCTATCTTGTAGGTTTGGTCATCCCCAACACTGAACAGAAAATGGTACAGGCCATCATCTACATATTCTGAAAGGATGTGCAAAAAATTATAGACACTGAAATCCTTCCCATCGATGTTGAGCTCTTGGATCAACCCGTCTTTTTTAAAGTCCACAAAATCATACAGGCCTTCCAGGGAATGGTTGGAATGGGTTGCACTATAGTAGTAACCAAGGACTTTCTTAATGGCAACCTCCTTGGCCTTGGTCACTTGACGCTCCGCCAACAGTTCCAATAGAAACATGGCCAGGTCTTCCAAACGTTCCGGCGTCAGATCATCAATACCTGAAATATAAAAAGGATTGATCCCCAGGTTCTTTCCCTGTTCGTAACGGAGTATCACATGGTCATCCGGGTACAGTTTTGCGAATTTGGAATACGACCCGCCCAAATCTATAATGACCAACCGTACATTGGATTCAAAATATTGGCGCAGGATGTTATTGGCCAAAAAGGATTTTCCCTCACCAGTGGGCGCGAAAATGGCAAAATTACGCGCCTTGATCCGGATCTTATGCTCATCCCATACATCTTTTAGCACGGGTATATTATACTGCCTGTCATTAAAGATGATACCCTGGTCATCAGATTTATAATTGCTGTTATTGATATAGAGGCAAAGCGCATGTTTCAAATCGGTGACATACAGATCCTCATTGGAAAAGTTTGTGGCAAAACAGCAATAGGAATTCAGAAAATACTGTTTTCGTTCCTCACCTTTGGGACAATAGGGAACAATATCCAATTCCTTGAACTCGGTTTTGATCTTGGAAGCAATGGCTCCAAGCCCCTTTGTTCCAGTGGACCAAAAAACGATGTTAAGGTGTCCACGGATGATCCGGGAAGTGTCATCCTCATTGATTTCGGCAACAATGGCCTCGATCTTTTTTAAGATGACCTTGTTCTGGGTTCCAAAATTAGAGCTCTTTTTCAGTTCTTCCATTTTCTTGTCCAGTAGTTTTCGCCATTTCTGCTTATCGTCCAAATAAACGATCTGGTTCACAATATGGTTTTCATTTAGATTTAGGCCCAACCCATCAATAAACCCTTGATGGAATATAAAATCATCTGAAGTGAACTTATCATTGGTTTTACTGCTCTGTACGGTATCTCCAAAACAGCGTTCACTGTTCACGGCCAGTACATCAAATTGATTACCGCCGATCTCAATATCGGTTTTATTGAGTTGGATATCCGTATCAAAACCTTCATTGAACCCATTGAAATAGAACCCGGTCATTGTTCTTATTTCAGGCTCAGCCAATGGTATCAATGTTACCTTGCGACTATTGTTTATAAACGATACGGCATCATTGACCGAATCAATGAATTCATGGACCTGAAAGTCCAGTTTTCTATGAACACCCTTTTCATTCCTTCTAAAAGGGTTTGTAAACTTGGAAGCATTCAACACTTTATGGAAGGGCAGGATAAAAAACAAATAGCTGTTATGCCTTAAATATGCCCTACCCTTAAAATAATCATGGGTCGCCCGTTCCAAAAAACTGCTGTTAGGAATGTTATTGGCCATATACAAGGCCTTTTGATAAACATCCTGCTTATGGATGACCGTGCTTATTGGCAATGATTTAAAAGCTTGGAACCAGGTGCCGTGGATTTCCTCAAAGTCGTGTTCAGACAGTGAATAAATCTCTGGCAAGTCCGCTTTATAGCACAGAACGACATTGCCATTGTTTGCAAACAAGACATGCCCTTGGATATCCAAAATAGGATGGTATGATGATAGATTAATTGTCCTCATAGTTCAAGGGGCTTTCCTTTTTATTACTGATGGTCTTTGGAAAGACTTTTTTCAAATGGAGCCATTCAGGATGTTTATTAAAGTTGGTCAGAGCTATATATAGGACAGCATTCAATACAAACACGCCCAAGACAACCAAAAAACTGAAGGAAAAGATGATCAACAACAAGGAGCCTATGACAGAGGTCATCATCAAGGCAAACAATGGTATGGAAAGGCCCATGATCTCTGCTCGCTTTCTGATATTCCTGTAAACACTATAGCGCTTCATCTTAAACTACAATTCCTATGAGGTACGTAAAGATGCCGACCACGGCTCCGGCTATAAGCACGAATACCAATACCCTTGTAATCCCTTTTTTTAGATCGGCATTCTCACCAAAGAAATGACCGGCATTGAACAGAAACCCTATTAAGAAGATAACACCAAGAACAATGGGGAAAATGGCCCGGATGGTATCGGACACATCATTGACCGAATTTTCGATGCCACCGATCTGCGCAGACATGGAACTTGAGATGAGAACTAATAAAGCCGTTACGTATATTGATTTTTTCATAAGACCTAAAATTTAATTTTTAAACGATTTTTGATCTTAGAAAATTATCAATAATTATATATTTAAACAACTGATTTACAATATTTTACATAAATAATATTATTTAAATACGTTTGATTTTAATTGACAATAAATGGCATTAAATTTTATGGAAAAAGTATTGGAAAAGTGTCTCAATTATGGAAATCGCATCGAAATCAACTTTCAAAAACATCAAATTTCTTCTAGAAACGCTAAAAAAGTGTACTCTTTTCGATTAAAATTTACAATTCCATAAAAGCATTCGTAACGATACGCCTGGTGGTAATTTTTATGTGGTACCTGAAAATCAATAATGCTCTATTTTCTCATATAATTATATTTAAAAGCATATAAAAATAATATATTTGTATAAATTATATCTAAATACATATAATTTAGTATATTTGTGTAATTTTATATTTAAAAGCATATAATGAAAGTATTGGCTGAGTTTGTAAAAAACCGAAGAAAGGAGGTTAACCTAACACAGGAAGCCTTTGCGGAAAGGGCTGGTGTTGCCTTAACCGTAGTACGTAAAATAGAACAAGGAAAAACAAACCTTAATATGGAGAAGGTCAATCTTGTTTTGGCCATGTTCGGTCATGAGCTGGCCCCTGTAAAATCTAAAGAACTAATCCATGAGACAAGGTAATGTATATTATAAAACGTTTTTTGCAGGAACCATTACAGAAACGGATGGGGGTGATTATATTTTTCAATACGATGATGCTTATGTAAAAGAGCATCCTTCTGAGTTTATCACCTTTACTATGCCGGTTTCAGATCGACCATACACGGACAACAAATTGTTTCCGTTCTTTGAGGGCTTGATACCCGAAGGTTGGCTACTGGAAATCGCCTCCCAAAACTGGAAGATAAACCGCAATGACCGCATGGGCCTTTTATTGGCCTGTTGCCAAAACTGCATTGGAGCAGTAAGTGTTTTACCAATACTGGAAGATGATGAAAAATAAATGCTTATACTGTTATGAACCCTTGGAACATGAAGTGGACTTTCATGAAAAGTGTTCTTTGGAATTCTTTGGCACTTCAACGCCTCCTGCTATTCCCTACACCATTGACCAAATGACGGAATTGGCAAAAAGCATTGTAGAACGCAGTGTGGCGGTACCAGGTGTCCAGCCAAAGTTATCCATGTCCTTGGTAAAAGAAACCCAAAAACAAGATGGCTCAAGACTGACCGTAGTCGGTGCCCTGGGGGGACAGTATATTTTTAAACCGCCTTCTGATAAATTTCCAGAAATGCCAGAGAACGAACACCTAACCATGAAAATTGCGGAAGCCTTTGACATACGGGTTGTCCCCTCAAGTTTAATAAAGTTGGCTTCGGGGGAACTGTCTTATGTGACCAAAAGAATAGACAGAACGGAAAAGGGAGAGAAGATCCATATGTTGGATATGTACCAGATTACCGAGGCATTTGACAAGTACAAAAGTTCCATGGAAAAAATAGGTAAGGCCCTTGACAGGTATTCAGATCATACTGTCCTGGATAAAATATTCTATTTTGAATTGGCTGTATTTAGCTTTCTTACAGGAAACAATGATATGCACCTTAAAAATTTCTCGATGATAGAAAGCCCTTCAGGTTGGTTATTGGCACCTGCTTATGATTTATTGAATGTGACCATCATACTCCCTGAAGATCCTGAGGAATTAGCACTTTCCCTTGATGGAAAAAAAAGGAAACTCAAAAAAGAACATTTTGAACATTTGGGTAAAGGCCTAGAATTAACAGATAAACAAATTCAAGGCGTATTCAAACGAATGGTCGAAAACAAACCGAAAGCTATCACATGGATTGAAAACTCGTTTTTATCAATGGAAATGAAAGCTGCCTATAAGGACATTCTTAACAGCAGATACGAAAGACTAAGGTAAATGCAACCTAAACTTAAAATGAGGCAAAACAACGTTAAATGGTCTGATCATTTTCGCTTATCAGAACTGGCACTGTCAAATGCTATTAGATTAAATAGCTCTCTCATTCGCGATCTAACCCTACTCCCATATCGCTCTTCAAGTTCTTGAGCATTTAAGTTCGTCGTTGCATGTGTTTTTATATGGTGCTGTATGAACAAATCGTATCGGGATAACATGATTTCGCCCATCACATTACAATCCTTGCCATAATGCCTTCCAATTGGCTCCACTCCCAAATCATCAAAACAAAAGAATTGGGTCATCCCATAATCCTCAATGGTCTTATAACCAACATGATTAAATCCAAATACAATGTTCCGGGAGGGTACTACAAGATAAGGCCGTTGATGGGGCACAATACACTTCAGGAGTTTCATCAGGCTGGTTTTTCCACATCCCACAGGACCAGAAAGCAAAATTCCTTTATGAATGTCGATTCCCAATTTTTTACAGTTCACATGGTCCTTGATGATATAGTTACATAGTCTGAATATGATATCACGGTCGGCTTCATATATTTCAAAGGCATCCCCAAACATCAGTTTACCCTTGGCCTCAAGATACACAAGTATGCTATCAAAATCATACACCATCCGATGGCCTTTCAAAGTTCCAAGCCTATATTCTACAGCCCCTTCCTTGATGATATCTGGTCTCTTGTTATTCATAAAGGCTCGTTATAATCTTTGTCAGAAGTCGTCTTCAAGTTGTCCTGATATGGGACACTTGGTTCTTGTTTCTTTTGGTCTTTGGAGTTTTTTAAATTCAATTTTTTTAAATTTTCCTGTTTGTTTATGTTTTTATTGTTTTCTATAGTTTGTATATGTTTGTTTATAGGTACCAATGCTTGTCCACTGCTTGTCCCGATATTGGTACGGCATGGGTACACCACTTGTCCAGAGCTTGTCCCAAAATCGAACATCTTGACACGGCTCCCTTTGTATGGGTTATGGGACGGGCTGTATAAAATATAATTCCAATAACTGAGTTCTTTGATACATCGATGGTACGTGCTTTTCGAGCCTATTTTTGAGAACGACATAACATCCTCTCGATTGATATAAAATTCCTCTTTAAAAAAATTGATGTTCCAAAATTGGAAAAGAGCCACATACAGGCTAATATGTGAAGGGTTCAGCCTACTGTCCTTGGAAAATAGCGAAAACACCCCATTGAGGTGTTTGATGTAATTGGTGTCTTCCAAGAGTGCATCAGAATTTGTTATGGACCCTGTTCTTTTCAAGGACCTTCATGATTTCACTGTGGTCATAGTACAGAACCCCTCCCATTTTGGTATAGGGCAAAGTTCCATTGATCCGTAGATTTTGTAAGGTTCCTGGCGAGATGCCCAAAAGTTCCCTGACCTCAGGCGATTTAAGCCATTTCTTGGTCATTTGACCGGTCTGATTGTTGAGTAATTGTTTGATGTCGTCGAGTAATTCCATCTTGAATTCCATAAGATCATCGGTGGTAATGATTGTTGCTGCCATTTGTGAAATGTTTTTTAAAAACAAGACCGCCCATAATCCCTTATAATAATTGCAATAATTTTTGGACGGCCTTGCGCTGATTTGACTTTCGTGATACAAATCTGGGATCTATTGGTGGGATTTGTTCACAGGGCACTCCCAACTTGGGTGTTTTTTTATTTGCCCATACTTTAAATCCCGTTTTATTGTTTACATAAGGCTTTCTTAATCGATATCACCAAATGGGCATAAACAATATTAGGTGAACGGCCATTGGACAGAACTCCCAACTTGGGTAAAATCACGCATCGAGGTCCTGCATATGCTTATCTAAGGAATCCTTTAACCGATCGATAAACTTGGTCCTGCGAATCTTTCTGGAACGAATTTCCAGATAGGTGTGGTAGTAATCCCCCAAATCCATTTCCAAGAGTGTTTCAAAACTACGGGCAATCGCTTTGATGTCGGCAGTACCACGGTTTAAGGATCCTGATGCGTAAAGCGCGTAGATAAGTTCAATAAGGTCAACCTTGTTACCACTCCAAAAAAGTTTTGCCATCTTTTTTTTGGGCTTTGATCGCATATCGTTTCCATGGAGGTTTTCCAGCTTTCCTATTTCTTTTTTAAGATATGAAATCAACAATTCATAGGCCATAAACATGGCGACCGAACTGTCATGGCTTGTGGAAAACTGCCCATCGGCAAGGGAATGGAACATCTCTTGGTGCATGCGAAAGTTGATTCTCCCCCTTAAAAAATACTGGTTGTCGAACATGGTGTCCCCTCTTCGGTAATAGTGGTAGAAATCCATGTTGTTATTGAAATAGCCTTGCAGCGTATCAATATGTCCCACTAGATACCGTATTTGGGAATCAACGCTGCTCATGGGGCGCTTGCTCTCGATGC
Organism: Yeosuana aromativorans; assembly: GCF_014646655.1. Classification (GTDB taxonomy): domain Bacteria; phylum Bacteroidota; class Bacteroidia; order Flavobacteriales; family Flavobacteriaceae; genus Yeosuana; species Yeosuana aromativorans. The sequence continues at coordinate 180,978 of NZ_BMNR01000003.1, forward strand.
CAAAACGTTTCATGTAATAAATGAGCTTACTGAATACTTTAGGCTTGATATTTTTAAAAAAATGCTTTTCATGCTCGTTATCAACAAAACCCTTATCTATAACCTGACGCCTTAGCTTTCCGATAACCAAAGTGGCCATTTTAATTCCTCTCTCCGATTTGGTAAGGATATCCAAGTCCTCCATTTCCAGGCACTCCAAATCCTGGTCCAAGACCCTCAATAAACTTTCGTATGTCTTCATTGCCGGATGAAATTCGTTTAAAAGCTTTGCTAATCAACCCAAATTAATAGGAAAGCCCAATCCATCCGTAGACACTTTGTATATAATTTTTATAACAATCATCTACCGTTCCAAAGACCCAAGTGAATACTTTAAAGCCCATAACCTCTGGCACTTGAAACGTTACTTGATTATAGATTCCGATTGGAACACAATTAGTAAAATTCAGAAGACCCTGCAACATCTGGAAGGCTTCTGTTCCTTGAAACCCACTCCTTGTAGACATGAGGCCATGGAACAGATCCTCACCGAGCAACCTGATGTAGTATTATTAAATATGGACGGTGTCATAGATCAACCTTTGAGGTTTGTATTGGAACTCTATCTTTATGATATAACCATTCCCCATTTTATTGGAATTTCCAGTAATAAGGACCAAGTCTACCAAGCGATGAAACATGGGTTTTATGATTACCTCTTGACGCCCATATCCCGAACAGAAATACGCAAGAGCTTTTTGCGGTATCAAAAAATTTATCGAAAAGCCCCCGAGTTGGTCTGCCTAAAATCTTATAAAGACTACCATTATCTGGATACCTCCGAAATCCTATTTTTAAAAGCTGACAATAACACCACGGATTTCCATATGCTGGACGGGAAAATCATCACGGCTTTCAAAACCCTGAAAACCTATGAGGACCAATTGCCTGATCATTTCAAAAGGATCCATAAAAGCTATATCATCAACATTTCTAAAGTAACCAGGATCGATTTTGGAAAAGCCCAGTGCAAGCTCGCAAATATTGAGCGTTCCATACCCTTTTCCAAAAAATTCAAGGACAACATAGACGACATACACCGCTCGCTATACAATGCTTCCTACCACCGTTCTAATTGAGTTCGCTCACAAAATCCTCCTTTACGCTAATAGAAATGACCTTTTCACCAATGCTTTGGATTTTCAGACCATTTTCATTGACCCACTTCTTACATTAGCCATAGAAAGCTGCTTTTGACATGGCCATAACCTGGTACATGTTCCCATTGTGCACAATTAGAAACCCAGAGGTCGGTAAGGTCACCGACCCAAAATCCTTTTGTGTAATTAAAAAACATTTAAATCATGAGAACAATAATCAAATATTTAATGGTGGCTATTCTGATATTGAATAGTGTCCTCGCTTGTACCCCAACTGAACATGACACCAAATCAACCTCAGGGGTCTATGCCACAGGAGACGATTCCAGTGTCCGTCCTGACAATGATAAGGATGGCTGACTCCCCAATCGGTGCATTTTATAATCTATATCAAAACCTTTAACACCATTTGTTAAAGGTTTTTCTTATATTTAAGCCTCTCCCGATTTAAAGTGAAGGTCCATGGACAGACATATTACCCTACTTCACTACTTTTGTGCGGCCTGTTTTTGATGTTCCTTTTCGGAACATGTATGGATCGACCCAAAACCATTAAAAAAAACACAAGTCGCATAGAGGATAGTATTGCCGTGCTCCTATCTAAGGTCAAAAGTGACACGACTCTGAACAGGAACCAAAAAAGATCAATGCTTTACAGAGCCTTTCAATTGGTTAAAATCCCCCAAAAGGACAGTTTGTCCTTATCCTATCTAAATGACATTTCTTATCATTCCTACATCACCCAAGATTCAGTGCTCTTTTTTAAATCCAGCGGAAAGGCCATGACCCTGGCAAAAAACTTGGGAGACATTCAAAAACAAGCGGATATACATTGGAACTATGGGGCTTACTATTTAACTGACAACAATCTTGACAGCTCCTACTACCATTACCAAAAAGCAAAACAACTGTTTGAAAGGGCAGGAAACCATTTTTTTGCTGCCCGAATGCGCTATAACATGGCCTATATATTGGGCAGACTAAGGGACTATACGGGCGCTGAAGTCTTTCTTTTCCAGGCCATCGAAACCCTGGAACCCATGGAAAAGCACAAACAATTGTACCAATGTTACAATTTATTGGGTGTTGTCTATGAGGAACTGGAAGAATACCAAAAATCCATCAACTATCATAAGGAGGCACTAAAGCATCTAAAACATTTGGATTTCAAATTTCCATTTCTTCAGGATAGTTATAACAATATCGGTCTTATATACCAAAAACAGGGCAATCATCAAACGGCCATATCCTATTTCAATAAGGCCTTGGACACCAAAGACCTAAAGAAAAATGACCTCTTTCTTTATGCAAGGCTCCTAGACAACCGGGCATTCAGTAAGTTGAAAAACAATGAAACCACAAATCTTCCCCAAGAATTCATGGAGGCCCTCCACATTAGGGACAGTATGGGAACAATCCCTGGGGTCATCATGAGTCGCTTCCATCTATCAGAATTTTATGCCAAGGCCAATGATACGGCCAGAGCCTTTTACCAGGCAAGGACCTCCTATCAACTGGCACATAACATCCAGAACAATCGGGACATCCTTCTGGCCTTGGAACTGTTGGCCAGACTCGATCCAAAAAACAAGGATCAATATTTACAGAACTATATCGCCCTTAACAAACGTGTGGCCCTAAAGGAACGTAAAACGCGCAATAAATTCACACGCATCCAATATGAAACGGACCGATATATTGAAAGGAACGAACAACTGTCATCGGAGATGAACTGGATCGTAGCCGGGGGAATGGTCTCGGTCCTCCTAGTTATATTGTTATTTGGCATACATAGGCAAAACTCAAGAAACAAGCTATTGAAACTTGAATACGAACAACAACAGGCCAATGAGAAAATCTATCGCCTGACCCTCCAAGAGCAGGAAAAATTGCAACAAGGGCGCAACCAGGAACGAATACGCATCTCGGAAGATCTGCACGACAGTATCCTTAGCGACCTTTTTGCCCTTCGTATGGGATGGGCCTATCTGGATCTTTATGGCCAGACAAAAGAGCTCCAAAAGCATCGTTCCAATCTTCAGGAACTGCAGCAGATCGAAAAGAAAATCAGGGAACTGTCCCATGACCTCAAGAACAAAATGATTGAGTACCCCATGGACTTTATTTTCATCGTTGAGGGGCTCCTGCAAAAAAGAAGCAAGTTAGGTAAGTTCAATTATACCTTTGTCCACGATGGGAACATTCCTTGGGAACAAATTGACAACTTGATCAAGGTCCATCTTTACCACATCATAGAGGAAGGTTTGCAAAACTGTATCAAACATGCCCAGGCCTCCAACTTTTCACTCAAGTTCATCTGGCATGAAGAGCAACTGATCCTTAAAATGGCCGACGACGGTATTGGGCTCAAAACAAAGCGACCTGCTGGCATCGGGCTAAAGAACATTAAGTCAAGGGTCAAAAAAATGAACGGCACCTTTGAACTGGAGTCCAGACATGGCCAAGGAACCAAGATAACCATCAGCATTCCCTTGATAATAAACAGACCATGAAAGAAATCAAATATCACATCCTGTTGGTGGATGACCACCCCTTGATCACCAGTGCCTATGAATCCGCCTTTTCAGTTTTGGAACAACAACGGCCCCTCTCCTTTGAGATCGACACCGCCCATGACTTTATGACGGCCTTGAACGCCCTGGACAAAAAGGCTTATGACCTGGTTTTTCTGGATGTGCAGATGCCCACCTTGGAGCAGGAGGGGCTCTATTCAGGTGAGGACTTGGGGGTCCAGATCCGTAATCGGTTTCCATATACTAAATTGGTGATGGTGACCACTTTTAATGACCATTATAGGATCCATAGTGTCATCGAACAGGTCAGTCCCGATGGCTTTTTGATCAAGAACGATCTGACCCCTGAAGAACTGCAGCAGGCCATTTGGAGACTGGTCAACGACCCTCCCTATTACAGCAAGACCGTGGTCCAGTCCATGCGACAATTTCTCAGCAATGATTTCATCTTGGACCAAACGGACCGAAAACTCCTTTACTACTTATCAAAAGGCGCCAATCTCCAAGAGATTGCAGACCTATTATCCTTATCACGGGCGGCCATCGCCAAAAGAAAGCAACACTTGAGGGAAATCTTTAATGTAGAAAGTGGTGAGAGCTTGGCCTTACTTGAAAAAGCCAGGAAAAAAGGTTTTATATAAGGGTCCAAAAAAGTGAAACCCATAAAAGTATACATTCATTTTGATGTACCGATATACAACATGTATACAAAATGTATCCAGATAGTCTAACAGCATTTGAAAAACTGCCTGTAATTTTACCCTAATAAATTCCCTCCGGCGTAACAAAATTTGACTTTCAATGAAACTACGCCAATACCATAGATCTTTAATAGAGATCATCTGTTTCCTGTTCATCTTTTTGTTTTCCTATGCCGCAACCAGTAAACTGATGGATTTTGACCGGTTCAAGATCCAAATTGGGCTATCACCCTTGTTAACTGTTTATGCCGGATGGATCGCTTGGGTGATCCCTTTTGTGGAACTGCTCCTGGCATTGATGCTGGCAATTCCCAGATACCGGTTGGCCGCTCTATATGGCTCCTTGGGGCTGATGAGCTTTTTTACCATGTACATTATCGGGATCCTAAACTTTAGTGATCATGTACCCTGCTCATGCGGGGGCATTTTGGAATCGCTGGGATGGCAGGAACATTTGGTCTTGAATATCGTTTTTTGGGGTCTTGCCGTTATTGGCATTATGGTAACACCGCCAAAACAAAAATCACCATAACATGCAAAACACATAAAAAACTTCAATTGTACAGTTGACCGAGGGGAACCGAAAACCTTTAACAGAGTAGGAGTAATTTTAAACACAAAACACATGAAAACTAAAGTTTTAAAATCAGTATTGCCCATGTTGGCAATTGTTTTGGCCATTGGATTGGCATTTGCCAATGAAGAAAAGGCTGGATTTGATTCAGACTATTATGATGACCCATTGATTCCCGGTGTCCAGGAAATTCCTGGAGGTACAGATTGTCCAACAACGGGAGAAAACCCTTGTTTTTACAATGGATTTCAGGTTTATGACGACGTCAACCTTACCATACCAAAGTTTGAAAGGGTACCCTAAAAATAACCTTGGTTAAAAGAAAAGGTGTCACTAAAGACACCTTTTCCTTTATTATAGGTTTATTTGGAAATTATTCCATTTCGTTTAATTTCTTTAAAATCAATTTCAGGTGGCCATAGGAATCCAGATCCATCTTTTTACCCAAGGATTTATGTATCAATGATTTCAAATTCAATAAATTGACCATAAAAAGGCTTTTGGAATGGCCGCTATAGTTTATATTTCCGGTTGCATTTAATTGTCCTACATCTTGTTGAATACCTCCTAATAAAGCTTCTACATATAACTGTTGAAGCTCTTGCCTTCTATCTTTAATTTGTATTGGATCATTTTCCAATTCCTTGAATAGGCTGTTTTGGAATCGTTTCAAAAATTCTGAAGTGACGCCCTTAAAACCTTTATAATGTTCCTCTAAGTACTCCAACCGCTTTAAACGTCTTTGCCCTATTGCCTCCATCAATAACCGCATTTGAAAATCCATTGGCTTGTCCGGAAACGTAGAATAATGTATTCCAGACCTCCATTTCGGACATACCAACCAATCGGGGACATCAAAAGCATTCAGAGAAAAAAAATCCAAAGCATCTTTCTGGACCTCCTTGTCTATTGGTGTATAGACATTCCTTTCCTGTCCTCCCGATCGATAATAGATGGTATAGCCCCCAACCAACGATAATACCTGGCGCATTTGCTTGAACCACAAATCCAGTGCCTTTTCATACAGACGCTCCATTAAAACATCGTCCTTTTGGTTTTTGTTTATTTTTGGGAGCAATTCCATCAGCCGTTCCATATTTTTTAAACCAATCTTTGTACTCGCTATGGGGTCGTCACTCTCTACGACATCAATGGTCGCTCCTGGCCCGACAAGTTCTCCTTTCCCGATATTGTATCGATACCAAGGAATGGCATCCTGTTCTCGAACCATGTTCTCCAAGGCAGCTTTTTCTTTTTTGGGTGACAGCTGGTCAAAAGGTGTATACGCCCATCTGATATTGTAAAGATCTGTTGGTCCAACCTTTTGTATCAAAAGTGAGGGCGAGATACTATCCTCAGGCTGGGCAATGTAATTATGCCTTGCATAGTTCATGATACTTGGTGTATGCCCCATGTCTTGCAACCACTGCTTATCCCTCATCCTTTCAAATGGGTAAGCATATTCCCCATAATGGGCATCCCTCAAACCAAAGGCATGACCGGCCTCATGGGCGACCAAAGATTGAATCAGTGCTCCCATAAGGTCATCCGGTAATGGATATTGCTGGGCCCTGGAATCCAAAGGGGCGCACCTTATGATGTATTTATCCATCATGCTTTGGTATGATGAACCAATTGAAATGGTAGCGCTTAAAATCTCACCTGTTCTAAGGTCTGTTACCGTAAAGACTGAAGACCCCCATTTATTTTCAAATCCTCTGACCTTGCGCTTGTTACCCCATGCCACCAAATTATGATGAACACTATTAAAATGCATATCGGAACCATTGGATGCTGCTTCTTTTACCTCGAGAGCATTTTTAAAACCGGCCGCTTCAAATGCAGGCAACCATTCCAAGATACCTGCTTTTACATACGGTCTCCATTTCTTTGGAATACTATTTGGAAGTATGAACGTTATTGGTTTGACGGGGTCACTAATTGAACGATCCTTGTATTTTTTCTCCAAACGCCATCTTAAAATGTTTGCTTTGGGTGTTTCTGCCCTGTAATTAATGGTATTGAAACTCATATTATCCGCACTGAAAAACCCCATACGATGGTCAAATGGCCTTGATTTCATGGGCTTGGGCAATAAATACAGGCTATAGTCCACCTCTTCCATCCAAGTATGTTGCTTGCCTGAATTCACTTGGAACACCTTAACAACCAGTTCATTTTCAAAGAAACTGAAACCTTTTATATAAGATAGGGTTTTCGATGTACTGTGGCCCTCATCTACCTTCCACCCCATTACACGTTTGTTCAAGAACAGATCACTGGCGTTGACCCAAAGCGTGGTCGCATCGCTCTTTGCTTCTATAATCTTAAAGGGCCCGCATATGGTATCATGTAATGACATTTTGGATCCCATGGGAATCATGACCCCAGCCGTCGATTCTATGACGCCCGGTGTCTCTAAGTACAATCGGTCCCCATGCTGGGCCCAAAGCACATATTTATTTTCCAACCTGGCACTTTCTCCTAGGTTGACAAGTACCATCGGTTGACGTAACAGTGCTTTGGGTATCCCCAGGTAAAGTTCACCATCTACAAGTTTGGCTTCAATAAAATCATTCTTGGCAATATGACCTTGCACTTTAGTTCTTAAAGTTTGTCCAGATTCTTTCTCAACATTAATTCCAAAGATCATAAAAGGACATGCCAATACAAAAATTAACAAATGAGTTCTCATAAAATCAGCATCCAATAAGTTAATACCCTTTGTTCTGAGGCAACAGATTGGGATTGATCTCCAACTCTGATTCTGGTATGGGCCAAAATACGTCTGTGGACTTCCAGTTCGGTTTTACTGATCCCAGTATCTCACCTGCCTTTCCGGATCTTTTTAAATCGAACCACCTGTGACCTTGCTCAGTAAACAATTCAACAAACCGTTCATGAAGTATGGCATCCAATAAAGATGCCTTTGATGTAGCTGGTGTATCATCAAGCCCTGCCCGGCTTCTGATTCTGTTCAGATCCTCTTGTGCACCGGCCATATCGCCCTGTTGGGCCCTTGCTTCGGCCCTGATCAAATATTGTTCTGCCAGTCTAAATACTATGGTATATTCCAAGGACTCCACCTCGCTCAACAAAGCCTTGTATTTATAGGGAAAATACAGGGTCGTCAATCCATCCGCACTTGTAAAACTGCCAATCCAATCATCATATCTCAAATCCCCCTCTTCAAAACTGTTCAATAGGGCATTACTCAATGAATAACGATTTCCGGGAATGGCTTGTATAATAAACTGGTTGGCTTCGTGGGTATTTCTTGTATCAGCGGGATCAGACTTGAATTGCCAAATGGTCTCCGTTGATTCCTTTAAAAATACCTTGCTCAAGTCTGTTTCCAGTTCAAATCCATCAATGAGCAATGACGCTGTTGCTTCTGCCATTTCCCAATTTTCGGTGTACAGATACACCCTTGCCAGCAAGGCGTTCCCTGCCGCTTTGTTCGGTATGACCCGTTCTCCCGTTGGATCTGAAGAATCCAATAGACTTACCGCAAGTGTCAAGTCGGCGATAATAGCATCATAGACTTCATTGGCAGCCGTACGCCCTATCGTATTGTTTGTTTGATAATCCGTTGTTGTCACCAATGGGACATCTCCATAAATGTTTGCCAAAACAAAATGAAGATAAGCACGCATGAAGAGCGCCTGACCTTTGAATGTTGCTTTTTCATCCGCTCCTAAAGCTTTTGAATCATCAACACCCTTGATAATATCATTGACCGCATAAATCAGCTTATAAGCGTTTTTCCAATAATTGGCAACTTTACTGTTGATTGGAGTCATGCTATGCAGATAAACAGACAGGTCATGGGAATTCGAGGCATAATAATCCAATTCATCGGCATAAATCCCCATGTCGGCACTTAGACCGTAACCCACTATCCCATATTCCCTCAGGTTGTAATAAACACTTGCCAATGCAGACTCCACAGTTGCCGAATCATCAAAAACTGTCTCTGACACAAGAATATTCTTTGGAGGATCGACCTCTATAAAGTCCGAACAGGAAAGTAGTACCATAAGCATAATAGCCAAAACATAGCCTTTCTTTAAAAAGAAGGCTTTGAGGTTTATAATCGATTTGTATATTGGTTTTAATTTATTATATTTCATGATCTTATTATTAAAAATTAAACTGGGCTCCTAGAGAAATTTGTCTGAGAGGTGGCAAAATGATATGAGAATGGTGCTCTGGATCGGGACCATCATAACCAGTTAAAGTCCATAAATTTTGACCTTGCAGATAAACATTGACAGCCAATTTCTCGTTACCCCTATTTGGTATGTTATAGTTTAAAGTGACATTGCGAAGCCGGATAAATGAGGCATCGGATATCGCTTTATCGCTATTTCTATATTGATCACGACTGGGAACCAAACTATAATTAAACCCTGAAGTAGCTATCATTAAGGATGATTCATCCCCTAGTTCCTGCCATCTATCCAAATAGTCTACAGAGGTATTTTTCATGAGCCCGGGCGCGGCTTGCTGACTAAAATTATTATAGGCCTTTTGTTTCTTAAATTGAAAAAAGACTTCCAGGGACAGATTTTTATAAGTAAACGTATTTCCCAATCCTCCATAAAATTTAGGAGCTAAATCCTCAATCCATTGACGATCTTCCAAACTACTGATTATTCCATCATTGTTATAATCCTCAAATTGATACCTGCCAGTATCAGGATCGACCCCAGTGGCATGATAAACTTTCCTAATTGTAATGGGCTGTCCAACAACATAAGTGGATGCGAATGTAGAATTCTCTATACCAGGAAACTTCAACAACTTGTTTTTAGGTACTGATACATTAAATGAGGTTGTCCATTGAAAGTTTTCGTTTTGAATATTCCTTGAATTTAATTCTATTTCCCATCCACTATTTTGGACCGTGGCATCCAGATTGCCCGTTAAACTGTTAAAACCCGTCGTTGCCGCTAAGGGAATACCAACTAATTGATTGGAGGAGCGATTTTGATACCAAGCCGTATTTATTAAAATACGATCCTTAAAAAATCCAAGCTCCAAAGCCAACTCCAATTTTGTATTGACTTCCCAACCAAAAAGTGGATTGGAGATTCCAGAGGGATCCAGTACCAAGGTGCCGTTATATTCATTACCTGTTACATTATAGGAACTTAAAAACTGATAATCCCCAATATTATCACTACCAGTGGTTCCATAGCTCCCCCTAAGCTTTCCATAGCTCAACACCTTACCAGATGCCAAAAAATGTTCCTCAGAAAACAACCATGCCATTCCAATGGCTCCAAAATTACCATACTGTCGCCCTGGACCAAACCTTGATGAGCCATCCCTTCTTCCTGTTAGATTTATGATATATTTATCCTTAATCTTAAGGTTCACCCTTCCAAAAAATGCCTGATAATTATATTCACTATCACTTGACGTCCTTACTTCCAAATCATTTGCCGCAGCGATATTGTTTATAAGACCATTATTGGGAAAACCTGTGCCCTTAAGAGCCAACTGATTGGTCGTTTGGCTTTGAAACGTGGTTCCTATCAGCACCTTAAGATCCATGCTTCCCCAGTGCTTTTCCCATTGGACCTGAGGTTCAACGATCCAGGAATCCCTGGAGGAATCATTGGTGGTAATTGATGAATATCCTTCAGATGTAAATCCATAACTTGGGTTTCTTGAGGTATTGAGCAATAATTTCTTTGAAGCAATCTGGTAATTGTTATATCCTAAATTTGTGATGACCTTTAAACTCGGCAATAAAAGAAAGGACATATTAATACCCGTCATTAAGCTGTTTATCTTGGCGTCATAATCATCATCCAATACAGCCAATGGGTTTTCCCATGTATTGTTTTCCCAATTAATACTGCCATCTTCTGTGTACAGTTCAGGGGCATTGGGTGGCAAACTATATGCGCTTCTCGTCAAATCGGTGCGGGGCATGTGATTACGTTCTTTAGTATAGTTAGCAGTCATCTGAACAGTAAACCTTCCGTTTTCTGATACATGATTGATATTACTATGTAGGGAGTATTTTTTATAATTGGAATCCCCAGGAAACACAGTGGTCTCCTTTTGGTAGGCACCACCGACCAAAAATCGGGTTTGTGAGCTGCCCCCCGATACCGACAATTGGAAATTGTTACGATAGGCAGTTCCTCCTATCAGTTCCTTTTGCCAATCGGTATGGCGGTTTTGGTCCCAGGATTTAATATCCGGCCAAACAAAATCATAGGCTGGGTTTTCCAAAAGACTGCCGTAACCGTCATTGACTACTGCTTCCCGTCGTAATTCCAGATATTGCTGGGTATTCATCAAATCCAAAAAATGGGACACCTGTCCCAGTGAACTGCTTATGTTAGCCTTAATCTGGGTCATTCCTGCCTTGCCCTTTCTAGTGGTGATAAGGATAACGCCATTGGCGCCCCTAGCACCATAAATAGCAGTAGCATCAGCATCCTTCAAAATTTCTATGCTTTCAATATCAGTAGGATTAAGGGCATTCAAGGGGCTAATGTCGGCATTATTAATGCCGGCGGAAAGTTCGGCAACTCCTAGGGACTGTGAAGCCCAAGGCACACCATCCACAATGTATAAGGGCTCTGTACTATCTTTTATAAAATTCTTTCCTCGAATTTGTATATCATAGCCACCTCCCGGGACTCCGGTTTTTTGTATGATATTTACACCGGGCAGATACCCCTGCATGGCTCCTAATGGGTTATTTACCGGTTGTTTTTCAATGGACTTGGCAGTGATCCTTGAAATGTTTCCCGTGCGTTCCTTGTCCCTGACCGAATAATACCCGGCATTGATTTCTACGGCATTTAAGGCCGTGACATCGGTTTCCATGACCACATTGAGCTTGGCAGCCCCGTTTACTGGAACTCTTTGGGTTTTATATCCTACAAATGAAAACTCCAGTACATCATTGTTCTTGGCATTAATGGTATAAGCCCCATTAAAATCGGTACTGGTTCCCCTTTGGGTTCCTTGCACCCTGATGGTCACCCCAGCCAAGGGCATCCCATCGGTATCGGTTACTGTTCCATGCACCTCGGTTTGTTGCCCTACAAGAAAGAACGGTTCCTTTGAGAGAAAACGAGCGTTTGATATGTGAACATGGGCATAAGATGGAGCCATTACTACCATTACCAAAGCATATAGTAATGTCCTCCCTGTATTTATTGGTTTATTTTTCATATTTTTGAATTAGTATTAAACATATTTTGTTAATCGTAAGCCTCCTACATGACCTGCAAAGTTTATAGGGGGTTTTTTTGTTGTTAGTGTCTATTCATAGGCATTGTGTTTTTGTTGGTTTATCAATTAATATGGCCTTCATCAGCCCTTTGGGCCCATTTTATGCAATCTGTTTACTGCATCAAGTGACTAACCCAAACAATTAGGGCAAAAGGGCCTCTGAAAGCATGTATGTTTTAGGCTTTTATAGGGGTTTGTCCGGATACAATTAAATGGAAAACGACTAGTTATGGGAATCAAGGTGAAAGGACATCCGGAAACAAGGTTTGGCGTACGTCCCATAACAAAGGGCCTATTATATAGGGTTCTTGGGCTTTTTACTGAACAGGATATCAAACACGGTATGGTTCAACATGCAAAGATGTTGAAACGATCGGTGATGTTTTATGGTACAAACCCTGTGTTGCATCCTGTTTTAAGTTTTAAAACCACTTTTTTGCAATGCCCCGTAACAAAAAACAACGCTAAGAATGCTAAGTGAAAGCCTAAATGTAAGGATACAAAAAAGGCATGGAACTCAGCTTACTGCCATTGAGGTACTGGTATACCGTGCAACAATAAGTGAGCCCACGCCAGTCAGACGTGAGCACTTTACTTATCATCTCGTTGCAAAAATTACCAGTTTTCAATGGCGAGATTCAAAGCGAATGCTTCAATATTTTATTTGAAGAATCGCAAAATTAATATTTCAATGGCTAATATAATAAAATATTTCAAATTACGGTCTATCACCCGTGATTTTTTATAACTCAAACTTTTTCTTTGTTATTATGACTAGCATCAATGTTGAAATATGTGTCTACATTACAAAGGAATGGTTATTCCCTTGGCTGAAAGAAGGAAAGTCCCAAAATTCCTTTGCCATTAAACATAATATTGATGAAAGTACTGTTAGGAAAATAAAAAGCAAAAAAGGTTACAGAATACCTGTTGAAACCTTAACCAAAATCTGCGAAGCTAGAGGGATCAAGTTATCTGAGTTTTTTAAGATGATTGGGTATTAAATTTTAAAATTAGAGTATTGATCCAACAAACCTGCCTATTAAATACTTTTCTCAATCTAATTAATCTTCCAAAGCGGTTCTCTTTCCCAATTAGGCTTCATTCCTAACGCATAAGGATCTACATTAGGATATTTAACAAATAAATCATTTAATCGTATTGTAAATTGGTTGTTAGGATGAATAGTATCCAGTAAATATTTCATTAAACACATATGAACATAGAGTTTACTGAACTCATGCTGTTTTGGGACATTTGCATCATCTGTAATCCAATGATTAGGCGGATTAGGTAATAGCTTTACAGTACTTGGCAAATTCCGATTCCATAAACGCGAATGATGTGCACAAAAGTTGCGAATTTGAGCTATAGATTGTAACCAACTTGGTAAATAGGTATGGTTTACTGCTCCAAATTCTTGTGCAATTCCATCTTTTGCTTTAACTGTATGTATTAAGTTACCATACAGCTTTGAAAGATTGCCAAAACTTACTTGCTCCAAACTTTTCCAAGATGGTGGAAACCTTAAATCGTCTTTGTGTTTTTTATAGTGGTTCTTTATAGTAACATCTTTACTTCTTGCTCTTGTAATCTCTTCTTCAATTTTAGCCAGTGTGCGTGTAAATTGTAAGGTATCAATAAAAATACTTGCGTTAGCAAACCACCAAGGATCTATTTCGTGAGATAACTGATAAATAAGTTTGGTGCGTAAGCTTATTTCTATTTTTTCAATAACATCAAATAATAACAAGCGTAATTCTGCATCAAAATTATATAAGGCTACTACGTCTATAAATCTGCTATTGGGTTTAAAACTATGTTTTTCCTTATCTTCTTGCATGACATACCAATATTCCCCAAGACGGTAGTAACTTATATTTGCCAAGTACTTTTCCGCTAATGGAACATTGGTAATTTCTAACCCTCTTTTTTGTAGTTGGGCAATCTGCTCTTGTATCGTAGTGGCCTTTTTGCTAAACATAAAAAAGCGTTTTATTGTTTAACAAACGGAAGGTATATAAAGCAAAAGACACACCCTGGGACGCTGTTCTAATGGGTAGCGTGGTGTGTACTGTTACTGCAAAAGTACAAACTTTATACCATATTTTACTACTTTTTACCATATTTTTTGTTTTCTATTATAAAGATTGCCACGTCGCTACGCTCCTCGCAATGACACTTTTTCATTATTTTTTTGACTTACTATCTTTTGGTTTTAGCGAATTAGACGGTTTAGAAGTAGTTCTTCCTAAATCAATTTTCACTGTTTTTGTTTTACCTGTATTGTTTTGCTTTGCCATAATTATATTATTTAGAGGGTGATTGTTTTGGCCTTACAGGTGGTTTGGGGGTTGTACGCCCTTTATTACCTCCGTGTCGAGGTTCAGATGGTTTTTGACTTGGTTTTGGTATTGGATTGTTTTGTTTAGCCATTATTGATATGCATTAACGATTGTATAAATTAATATTGAAATGATACCTAAACCTAAAAGGATTATAGATGACAAATTCAATCGAGAGATAATCCTATTTCGGCTGTCTATTTTTTCTATTAAATTGTCATATTCTATTTCATCATCTATATCTTGAATTGTTTGTTCATTGTATTTACTTGACAAAAAATGAGATAGTAAGTTTATAAATAGTGTAAATGCCAATAACACCCAGCCTAATGCTATTACCCAAATAACAATGGACTCTTTCAAAGGACTTATTTTATCAATAAACGTAATGGTTAAGCCAAGTGCACCTGATGCGATAAAGGTTATATACTTTTCAAAGTCATCGTCGCTTTTGCTTTTTTGCTCTAATACCGATTTGCGATATTCCTTCCATTCTTTAATTTCCTTTTTTGACTTTCCCATATTTAACAATTTTCGATAAAATCATTTAATCTATTTTTTTACTTAATACTCAAAGTTTCGACTAAATTTTTTAGTTCTTCCATATCTGATAATGGGATAAAGTCTCCAACTGTTTTATTGGCAAAAACACCATTTGCTATTTCAATCTTTTTTAACATCGGTAGTATATAATTAAGATAATGAGTAAAATAAGTATGAACATCTGATTTGTTTACAGCTAACTTATACCCACTTGTACTTGATGATGAAACTATAATTATTCCCTTAAACCTTAATTCTTTAACAATTAAGCGTAAATTTTCAATTGAGAGCTCTTTACCATTATAATATTTTAAAGCATTAGTAATCCCATATGTTTGAGCATACTTAAATGGAAGCACTTTTTGATGCCATAGTAAATAATCGAGTACTGCTTTTGAAACATCATCAGCAACCGTATCGTAAATTTTAATTGCATCATTACGTACAATTTCATAAACTTCTAAATCGATTCGGTTTTCAGGATTCACAATAAAGGTTTTATTGTCGACCTTATCAGGGAAGAAAGTAATATTAGGTGTGATTGATTTTAAAGTATACAATATCTCTTCACTGTTGTTTGACATAAATGAAGCATTAAAAACTCTACCGTAAGAACCAGCTATTAAATCGGCCAATTGGATGAGGGGTTCCTCTTTATCATCTGAAATATGATATTGCTCAAAAAAATTGTTTTGATAATTTTGCTTGATATAATTTTTTAGTTCGCTACTATATTTTTCGCTTATCAAATTATCCATAAAAATCTCAAACTCGGAAAAGTTATTATTGATTTGAGAAACAAAGATCCCTCTAAAATATTTGTAGAAGACTTCTTTAAATCTTAAACCTCCACTATCCTTTGATAACTTTTCCTTATCTACAACAAGTAGATAAATAATGAAGTTTAAATTTTTAATTAAATACTCTAAAATTTCAATTCTTTTCTTTTCATCCTTTAGAACTTTTGAATTTGATTTAATAGGGTTACCATAAAAAAAGTTCTGACTTATTTTGTCTCGTACTTCTCTTGCCTTGACTAAATTCGATTCTTTTACCACGATCGCAGCATAAACAAAATGCGTAATGTTTTTTACATCATTTTGATTTAATGTAGAAGTACCAAACTCATCCCCAAATATGTAAACCTTCTCGCTCATTTAACTATTCTCTACAATATCCCTTTCCTCTTGTGTTAAACCATACAACTCATAGACCATTTCATCTATAGCTTTTTCTGTATGGGTGATTTGGTTTTGTAGCTCTTGGGCTTTTTTCTTGTTGTTCTCAAAGAGTTCCAACCACTCAAACTCATCTTTTTTGGTCAATGGTGTACCGCCTGCTTTTTTAATGGCTTTGTTGAGTTCTTTTATAAAATCTGCAAAGTCTAACTCGTGCCAGTTTTCGAGTTTGCGGGTTAGTTTTTCAAGCTGTAAGCTTATTACAAAATACTTACTAAACTTATTAGTAGAATTATTAAACTCTTTGTTTGAATCGAGTAATGAGATTACAAATTCTTTGAAACTCTCTTGCTCCTCTTTGGATATGCTCTTTACTGGAATTGTTCTTATGTCAGACAAGGTTAATTGAGAAAAATCATCCTTTGAAGCAGTCGTTGAACCTTTTGTTTTCATAAACGAAAACAGCTTACAATTGATTAAAGCCAATAGGTAATGTATTTCGTATCTATCATCAGTTAGTTTTAAATTATAAATGTCTTTTTTATTGACAAACTCTTCACTTACAAGCGAAGCCATAATTCTAAACTGTCTATTAATCAATCTGCGGATAATTATTCTTTCTCCTTGGAAATAAGAATAATCTTTAGGCTTTTCTCTTAAATTATCGCTGTAAAGCACCCAAGAAAATTCTTCAGACATCTGATACCTTCCCAAATACCCAATAAAATACTTTTTATACCCTTCAATATAATTATCACTAACATCATCTGAATTTGGCAAAATACCTCTTATTGAATCACTAATATCATCAAGAGCTATTGTGTCTTTAACTATTTTCGGCTGAAGAGTATAGAAAAAAGGATTTAAAACAACTTTTAAGGAATCTAATTCCATCCAAAATTTGGATGGAAGTACTAATAAGTTCCTTTCTTCTATCAAACTGGTGTCGAACTTTTCCCGTGCCCCAAATTCTAATACTTTTGAGTTATACGAATCTGACTTTTCATTATTGAATACATAGATGCCAGTATCAACATAAGCATCTTTAAACACATCATAAGGAAGTTTAATACCAATTTCTAATTTTAAGTTTTCGGCAATAAATTTTCTTGTACTATTGTATTTATCACCTGTTTGCCAAGATACAGGAATAATGTAGCTGCAATAAGAAGATACTTTTGTAACTCTACTTGCTAATTCGATAAATGAAGTATAGATGTCAAAGTTTGATTGAAAACTGAAAAAGTTTACTGTAATATAGTCTCTAACTGATTCAGATAATTTAGCACCATAAGGCGGATTCCCAATCACTACATCAAAGCCACCATTTGCAAATATTTGAGGAAATTGTTCCTGCCAGTTAAAAGCTTTATCGCCTGCTACGGTTTTGCTATCAATTAATGAATTGCCACATTTAATGTTGCTGCTTAAATCGCTTAATTTACGGCGTGGTTGTGCGGTACGCAACCAAAGGGATAGTTTGGCAATTTCCACCGATTCTTCGTTAAGGTCAACTCCATAAATATTGTTCTCTAAAATGGTGTTTTCTATATCGCTTAATATTAAGCCACCGCCCAATACTTTAGCTTTTAGTTCATCGATGTAGCGGTGTTCTTTAATAAGGAAATCCAATGCTTGGTTTAAAAACGCACCTGAACCGCAAGCCGGGTCACAAATAGTGATTTGCAGTAACCACTCTCTGTAGTTATCTAAAACCTCTAATAGTTGCTTTTTGGTGTTTTGGTGTGTGCCTTTTTTTATCTCGAAATAGGCTTCTTCTTTAAAGCCCAATGCTTCTTTTTTCTCTTGGCACAATTTGCCCACCGTATTTTCTACAATGTATTTGGTAATGTATTTGGGCGTGTAGAAAACGCCATCTTTTTTGCGTTTGCTTTTTTGTTTATCGAACTCGCCACCTTCAATTTCGGCATTAACGCTTTCAATTTCGTTAAGTGAGTTTTCAAAGATGTGCCCTAAAATATTGACATCTACCTGACTGCTAAAATCGTATTTAGCGAGTTTATAGGTGTGTTTATACAACAAGTCATCATCTATTTCTAAATTATCGAGAATGGTATCCGGTTTAAACAAACCACCATTGTAGGCATAGATTTCGGCTCTTGAGGTTGTGCCTTTTCTACCTTGGTCGAGAAAGTGAAAGTATTGTTTAAACAATCCGTATAATGGACGTTCGTCTCCAAAATCGATATCAGCCTTCCACTTGTCGAGAATTTGGATAGTTGAGTTTGGTGGTAAGAGGTCTCTATCTTCAGCAAAGAAAATGAACAGAAAACGGTCTATGAGTTTCTGTGATTTTTTGAATAGTGATAGTTTGACGTTTTTTTCGAGTGCTTTTAGTTCGTTACTATCGTCCTCGTTATGAGATTGCGGCGCTTCGCTCGCAATGACATTTTGTTTTAGACGTTTGGCATTTCGTTTTACGAGGTCTCTAAAGAGTTCGCGCTTGAAAATGGAATAATCGTTATAAAACTGTTTGGTAATCTTGTCTTCCTCCACTAAAGAGGCTTCTTTAATGGTTAGCGGTACATGGTTAAGAATGTTGTCTTTTTGCAAGCATAAGTACATTAAAGCAAATTCTTCTGGTGCTAACTGAAACAGGTTGAACTCTAAAAACTCGGTAGCATCGTTTATGTAAAACCGCAATTTCTCAAAATTGGATGTAACGACATAGACACAACCTTTTTGGTTGGCTTTATAATCGAACGCTTGTTTGCGAATGCTTTCTAAATCTTTGGTATTGGTTCCCTTTAGCTCAATAACACCAATGGCTTTTGCTTCCTTTAAAATGGCTCCATCTGCCTTACCTGCTCCTTTTTGGTTTTTAAACTCGGTAGTAATATTAAAATCAGGTTTCGGATTTAGGGTATAATCCAAGACGTTTACAAACAACTCGTCCAGAAACTTTGCCTGGTATTGTTCTTCTTTAGAGTTTTTGATATTCTCCTGAATGGTAGCATTATGAAAATACTTGGTGTATTTTTTATAGGCGCGTTCTACTATGGTAACATCTTGTTGGGCTAAATATGTTTTTAATACTGATGTTTGAAATAATGCCATTTAATAGCTACTGTTTTTGTTGGTTAAGTTCTTAATTTCTTCTTCTGCTTTTTTGAGGATTTCCGTACTGTTGGATTCATCCTTAATCATTTTAACAATTTTATCTGCCATCCAAAGTTGTATTAATTCATTTTCACTTTGATTTAAAGCCTTTGCCAAATCCTCTACTTGTTCCTTTCGAGCGCTACGTGTACCGCGTTCAATTTTACTTAATAATGCGGTATCGATGTTCATTTGAGACGCTACTTCACGAAGTAATAGTTGCTTCTCTTCCCTTAACTTCCTTATATAATTACCAAATGCCATTTTAGAGAGATTTTGACTTGTCAATATTTGTCTAATGTAAGAAAAAGAAATTAAAAGAAACCAAAAAGATATAAACAGTTATTAACGGATAATGAGGGTGTTATAGATTTAAGGAAATTTATTTCATTAAAAAGAAATGAGGATTTAAAATCCTCGTTTCCTTAACCGTGTTCGTACGGTTGCTTCGGTGGTCTTTTTCAGGTTTTTGTTAAAGCAGTAATCTCAAAAGACCTACAGTCAAAATTCTTCCGCTGACGTAATTACTGCATTGAATTTAAGGTATTTATGTGAATTATGACTTTGCAAAATCAATTAAGGTTCGATATATATTTTTATCAGCTTGTTTTACTGCTTTAAGATACGCTTTACGTGTATCGCTATCTTTAGTGAGATTTGCTGCACCCCAAGAAAAGGGTTCTTTGCCAAATAGTTTTTCGATAATAATGTCTGCCATCAATCTACTATGTCTCCCATTTCCATTAGGGAAACAATGGATACTTACCAACCTATGTTTAAAGCGAATAGCGATTTCTTCTGGTGGATAAGTATTGTTCTCTATCCAAAACAGCGTATCATCACAAAGTTCTTTTAATTGCATTGGGATTAGATAACTCTTGACCCCTATGTTTTTTTCTGTTTTTCTGAACGTACCAGCCCATGCCCATACATTGCCATACATTCGCTTGTGTAAGTCGCAAATAAATTTCTCCGTGAATACTTGTTGTGGCTTGAACTTTTTACCAAATATCCACTGTAAGGCTTCTTCGATATTGAGTTGTTCGAACTCATCCAATTCTCCTTTAGTGGATATGGTTTCTATAAGTAAGCCCTCTTTTTCTTCTTCATCAATTGGGGTTTGCCCATCTATGTAGTCCAAGTTTAATCCCATAGCATTTTTGGCATGTCGTTTTTAATAATGGTCGTACGTTCCTCAATCGCTTTTTTAATACGCTGTTTAGAGTTTTCTTGATCTTCCAGTTTCATTGTGTTAGATGTTCTTGACACAATACGTATTGCCAATTCTTTGGCTTTTCGCTCTATTAAATCATCTAACGTACCATCTTTAGGCACAAAACCATATACCAATTGCATATCGAGCGCACTGGCAGCATCTTTTAAGGTTTTGAGGGTTATGTTTCCTTCTTTTTCCCTTTTTTCAATCTCCTGTACACTCTGCTTTGTAATGGACAACTTATTTGCCAACTGCTGTAAAGACATCCCTAAGGACACCCTTACCGCTTTGAGCCAACCTGTTGGTGGTGGTGTTACTTGAGCAGCTGTATTAAACCCTCTTAATTTTCGGTCCAATTGTTCTAATTGTAATCGCTTCTTGTTCATAATGTAAGGCTTTAGACTGACATATTGAATACAAACGTAAGTCTTTAACCTAACATACACAAATATTTAGTCAGCTTTTAAACTGACAATTACAAATAAAAAGTAAGGCTATAGTCTGACTTAAAAACATTTCTATCAGGTTTTAACCTGATAAAGTATATACCAATAAGACATACACAACGCGAAAGATTACATTTAAAACCTTGTTGATGGGAAAATCATCCTTTCATTATAAGGTCCACCTCCCGATACACCCGTTCAAAATGCATGCTTAGGTCCGCTTCGGAGTAGTTTTTCACGATATTAGGATGGTACCTTTCTATTTTCACCAATTTAAACCGCACCTTCCGGTCCTTCCCGTCGGCAAAGGCAATGAACTCCCCTTGCCTTAACCTGAAGAAGATGCCGGCACGTCTTTTGGAGACTTCCTTTTCACCTTTGGTGATCCGGCTTTCCAAGCTCAGTCCATTGCTCCTGCTGACACTTTTGGTGGGTATCTTGATAAGTTCAAAAAACTGCTCATAATACTTGGCAGTATCCGGATCATTGACCTTTCCAAAAAACTGGTACGAGAGGTTGCTCAAGATGGCCTTGCTGGCCTTATCGCCATATAACATATCGTTCTGTATCTTATCCTGCATCACGTACACGGTCGCAATATCATAACTTCTGAGCGTGGCCGGAATACGGTGCATATTGGGGAGCTTGATGGTCGGCGCCTCTTCCATCAGCACAAAAGAGGACATTCGGTTTCGGACGCTCATTTGCTTGATCACGGTATGCATGATGGTAGCTATGATGGGCGCATAGGCAGATTCATATTTCGGGTTGTTGACGATGGATATGACCGCCGGGTTAGCCTTGTTGTTTATATCCAATGGCACCTCGTCCTCTGAGAGTGCCATAAAGATATTTTGGGAGCTTATCTTTTTAAGGGCGTTGGCCAAGGTGCTCTTGACCCCTGCGGTCTGTTTGTCCGATTCGATCCCACTTATAAAGGCGCTCGCCATGCTTTTTGATGTGATGTTGGAACTTAAAAAAGCGACCAGCTTTTTAGTGCCCATTCCCTGAAAGAGGGCTATCAAATGTGGCAGGGTGCACTGTTTGGGATATTCCGTCCTGAGTTTCCAGATCAACCCCGCCAACAGGCCCTCCACGGCATCGTTAAAAAACCGGGTTGTGGCATTTATGGAAGACCCGCCCAGCTCCAATAGGTTCTCCATCAATACCCTGGACAGTTCATTGACACTTTCCTCGTTGGGCAGGTACCGTGGGGCTATGGGATTGACCTTGTGATGGACGGTATCAAATGCAATGGTATAGAATGTCACCCTATCATTGTCCTTGAACAAGGGATAGGCCATCTCAGTAAGCTCAAAATCCTTGTAATCATGGATAATGCCACAGAAACCATGCTTACTGAGATGCTGCAACAGGTTATAGACCACACTTTCTGTTTTGCCACTTCCAGCCGACCCGATGATGGATACCCCTCTTTTTATATTGTCTATCTTGAACTTGCCCCATTTGATCTTAAAGCGCACTTGGTACTTTTTGTTGGCAATGGTTCCCCTGTCCTGATACAACAACATAAGGACCATTCCAATGAGCAGCATTGAAATGACCAGATAAACCATGATATTTAACATTGATAAAGTCATATTCCAATGGATCCTGATTCGATGGCCTTGCCAACACCCCGTTTCAATTGCTTGATGGCCTTGAGCACCAATTGGACCTTATTGGTCGGGATGTTCATCAGCGGAGTGCCCAATCCCGTCTTGCCAAGCAGTTTAAAGGCCATGGCCTTTTCATTGGTCGGCAGTCCCATGATGCTCGCATAATAGCGTTGGGGGTGTTTGGCAAGGGTTTTTCTGGCCTGGTAGGATTCCACATAGTTGCGTTTATAACCAAACTGTCTGTCAAAGGTCACTTCCGCATTTTTAAAAAAGGTGTCCCTGTCAAAGCCCCGCTTGACCACCTTGCCGTTCATTTCCACTTCGGAGGCCCTGTACTTGCTGCCCGGGGACAGGCTGTACCTGTTTGATGCATCCTTTCTGCTCACGATGATATGGATATGCGATTGTGCCCCTGGTTTTTTCATTCCTTGGGTGACCATCCTGCCGTTCAGTTTATGTGGGGCCTCGGCTTCCAATCGCTTGATTTGCTGTTGCAATTTTTCAATGTTCCCTTCCAACCTGCCACTTCTTATTAGTTGGACATCGTTCCTTAAGCTGACGATTTTCTTGTGGAAGGGCGCGTTTTCCCGAATGGCCCTGTCCGTTCCCTTATAGCTGCGCTCGTGTTCGATCTTAGCATAATATTTGATGTCATTGACCGTGATGGCCCTGCCCGCGATCTCCCGGTTAAAGGCCTTGGCGTAATCCTCCATAATGGCCCTTGTGTATTGTTTCAAATCCCTTGAACGGTCCTGCAACTGCCTTAGCTCACCTTGGCTCGGGCTTACCGTCAGGGAATAAAACCTGGGCTCTGTTTTTTTTAGTTTGGCCGTGTTGGTGTCAATCCCATGGATGGCTTCTTCCGTTGAAATGGCCTCTCCATTTTGGTTAAAAAACAGCTCCTGGTCCCCAAGGTCCTTTCCTTCGTTTTCCTTTTCCAGGTAGGCCACAAAATCGGCGACCGACCGATTATAGTTATCGCCCAGTTTCTGTGGTGTTATAGTGATGTACATGATCCAGTTTTTGTTGTAATCGTTTCAGGTCCGCTTCCGTGGCGTTCAATCGGTAATGTCCCATTCCGAAATTGTTTCGGACATATTTTATCTTTTTAAGGAGCCCCTTGGTCTCCTCCCCTAAATCACGGTATGCCTCCCGTGTATTGTAATATTCCTTTCGATAATACGCGAGCTCCTCGTTTTCGGTGATCAATGCGGGCGTTCCAAAATCAAAGCCATCCTCCCCTTCCTTTTCAATTTGTGCCGTTTCCTCAAACAGGGACTGCAAGATGGCCGTGGTCGGCCTGTGGTGCATCTTCTCGATGTTCTTGATAATGGCGATAACGGCATTGGAGCGTTTGGTGATCTGTCTTTTTAGGGACGTGATGGTCTCCCCGAGGTTATCCTCTGGCGATACGCCATTCAATTCAAAAAAGTCCACCATATGCAGAAGGGACATGGACTGTGATTTGGAGATCGCTTTGCAGTAACTCCTGAATTTCCTGGCCACCGAGGTTTTGATGCTCAGGCTCTCAAATCGTTCGTTTTCATATCCCTTGTCCATTTTTCCTTGAAAAATCTGTTGTTTTTATTGGGCCGAGGCGGTTTTTCCTTGAAAAACCCATAAATGCCCTATTTTCTAAATCGCCTCAATCCTTTGTTTTCATTGGGATTGCACTAAAAATCAAATACCGTAACATCGCTCTGCGTGTTACCCTCTTGCTATACCTTTTCGTCCCGCTCGCGGGACAAAATTCCAAACAACCCAACGAATCAGCCTGTTTAAAGTCTGCTCGCATGGGTTGCTTTTTTATGAGAGAAGCATGCCTTATAAATGTATCCATTCGAGTCTTAAAATGAAAACGCGTCTTAGTCTCAAAACACCTGTTTTGGTGGCAGATTCTATGGAATTTCAAAAAGAGATTCTTGAGAACGTCAAATACTTGGTGGGATCTATTGCAAATGCGTTATGTTTTACGGTTTTGCTAATGAAAAAAAAGAAAAGAAAAAAGACCCTTGAAAGCTCAAAGGTCTCTAAGTTTTAATACGCATTTCAAGATCTCTATTTATATATTAAACACATACTGATAGCTATATAAATTTTTAATCGCTTCCTCTTCCAAGATGGTGTTATAATCCAAATGGTTTTCTATGGCGTAGGCTTTCAGGTCCTGTCCGCAGTGCCGTTCCACATCGATCTTAGATAAGGCAAGCAATCGGTTTTGGGTGGCTGTATCGAGATTGGTATAATTCAAATAGATCATGGTTAAAGATTTTAAATTATAAAATGCACTCATCTGCAAAACTGTAGTAATCCCCATTGGGGGTAATGATCAGGTGGTCTAATACTTTTACATCAAAAAAGCTAGCTGCCTTTTTAATTTTCTGTGTCAATTGTTTATCGGCTTCACTGGGTATTAATTTACCAGAAGGATGGTTATGCGTTAAAATGACCCCCACAGACAAGCTTTTAATAATCACGGCAAAAAGAATACGGATATCAACGAGTGTACCCGTGATACTTCCTGTCGATACTTGGTAGATGCCTTTAACCTTGTTCGCATTGTTTAGTAATAGCACTTTAAAACTTTCCTGTATGGCAATCGTGTCTTGATTCCAGTGTTTAAAAATAATCACCGCAGCATCCTTAGAACTTTTAATAGTGACCGATTTTGACATACTCGACTTCTCTTGGTAACTAATTTTTATTTCGTTAACTTTATAACTCATTGTAATTTTTATTAAAGGTTATGATGAAAACAAGAGGGTGTTTTATTGAGAGGGAGCACCCTTACTTCTCATACAATTACTCAGCACCCCCTAAGAGTACTATTTCTCTAATGACGACTTCGGTCACATAGCGTTTTACACCATCCTTATCCTCATACTGTCGTGAGGTCAATTTACCTGCAATGGCGATCTCTTTACCTTGGCTTACAAACGTTTCAATAATGTCAGCCTTTTTACCCCAGGCTACTAAGTTGTGCCAATTCGTATCGGTTTGCTTCTCCCCGGCGTTGTTCTTGTAGTTCTCGTTGGTCGCTAAGGATAAACGGGCTACTTTGTTACCGTTTTCTAAGTTCGTAATAGTTGGCTCCTGTCCTACGTTTCCGATTAACTGTACGTTGTTTTTTAATGTACTCATGATTTAAATATTAAAGATTAATTATAAAGTCCTATCTGAACCTTTCAGATAGGTTTAAAAATGATTTACTTATGATATCCAGAAGCGTTTTCCTTTTTTGATTTGTTTTGGTTCTGCTTCCTTTTTGGATGGTTTGATATGATTTCATAAGCTGTTTTATTTGATTTACTTCCCATAGAGCCTTCAGCTGTTACCTTTTTTTGATGCTGGTTGTGGTTCACTATTTAGAATTAACCAAGGACTTATAAAAAGGGAGTCTGCGACCGGCTTTATGCAGTCCGGTTAACTTCTAAATGGTGTTGTTTTGCTACCAAAAAAAGGTAAGACAGGTGCTGCTCAGGAAGGGAATTAATGGGCCTGTGAAATTTCAAACCAGCAGGAAGCAGAACCATAAATGATGATGGAATTCCTAAATTGATGTGATGTCTCTATATGACCAATAGTCCTGTGCTTTTTAGAATAAAATAATTTGGGTTCTATTGAAAAACTCCAGTTTAAGAAAAGGTACTGGAGTTAACCTTTTTACATGGTTTATTTAAGCCATGTCATAAATGGTTTCAAACAATAGCTTGTCCAGTTTTTCCTGTTGGTAAAAACTTTTTTTCATCGTGTTATGGAGTACGGCATTAAACGCATTGTATCCCAACCATAGATTGGGTGACTCGTTTAATATCAAAGCTTCGTGGTCCAGTATTTCAATAACTTCTCTGGATTTTTTTGAGGGATTGTCATTTTTATCACTGCATTCATATTTGAACAATCTTGTCATCTCCAGAATATCCTTAACAAATGTTTCAGTATCGATAATCTCAATAGACTTCATTTTGTTGAATTTATGAACGATGCTATAAAATTCATTGTCCAAGAACTTATGGAACAGTTGATTCAGTTCAGGCATGATTAGTTCCGTACTGTTTTTGGTATGACGGATTGAAAATCCAATCTCTGTTTGAGCCACATGCAATCCATTGGAACAGACTTTTCTGTAAAACCCAAAATGACCTGATGTTTTTTCACTGCCATCATAGGAGTTTTTAAAACGTAGCATTGGTAAAATCAGATCATTATCATTTTTGATGGTAAATTGATTGTCATCTTCAATGATAAAGTCGATGATAAAAGAGCAATCGCCTCTATTAATGGTTCGTTTGTGGTAGTTCAAGTTGGCATTGACCAACATGGCCTCTGCTTCTTTAAAAAACAGCTCATTAGGAATGTGTCCATAACGTTTTGAAACGACATTCACGATCTTGCCATTGGAGATAATGGCCTGTTCTAATCCTCTTCTGGAATCCATTCCTGTGAGGGTTTGTAATGCTTTCATTTCTGAGGGTACGAAAACATCATCCTGTTGTAAGTTGCTTAAATACATACATCTTGATTTTAAGTTAAACAATATGTAGCACAACCAAACGGAAGACAAAATTTTGGAGCGGAAAGGAAACGGAATATACAGTGAGGAACGAACGGCTTTATGCCGTCCCTTTTCAGATAAACATTTTGCGACGTTTATATTTGGGGAATAATGTATGATT
This sequence comes from Yeosuana aromativorans, assembly GCF_014646655.1. Classification (GTDB taxonomy): domain Bacteria; phylum Bacteroidota; class Bacteroidia; order Flavobacteriales; family Flavobacteriaceae; genus Yeosuana; species Yeosuana aromativorans. The sequence goes on from NZ_BMNR01000003.1 coordinate 208,335, forward strand.
ACTATATAAGGTTCTACCGCATCTCCTAAAGTTAAAATAGCAAAGTTGTATCATACATTCAAAAATCATGTTCTAAGGTCATTCATTCCCCAAGTCAGTAATTATGCCAGCAATCCACTTTAAATTCAGATTAGGATTAAGCTATAGTTAATATGATTATTCAGAACCAAATAAAGACAAAGAGCAGTTCTATTTATAGAGCGTTGTATTTCTTAGCCGCTTACGATAAACATTTATTAACTATCTTGGAATATCATTTAACAAATATGACAGAACCGCTATCTTTTATTAATAAATAAATAATACTTTGCTATTTTGATAAAATAGTATTAATGAATGTTTTAGCCATACTATAATTTTGTTATATAAAATTGAATACCCAGTATAATTAAATAACTGTTGTACACTCATTTTATTGGTTAGGTATTCTAATGCACAAAACAAAAATGATATCTTAAAATAAATAATCAGGAATATATTGAATATGAATCTGGGAATGTTATGCATGCGCAATGTTTTAAAAAAATTATGACGAGTTTGTCCAAAATGTATACCAAAAAAATTAAGAAGCAGATCAGTGAAACCCCTTATAACGTTCCTTATGTGCCAAATATCTGGGGCGCCGGATTGGAAATCCAGAATTTTGGCATGAAACAGTACTTTTACCATGTGGTATTTCCGGAATATTTTCCAAAATCATACATGTTAAATGCCCTGGACTTTATATTGGGTACTCACCCTGTGGTTAACATATCTTGTTTTGCATCGAGAATTGGAGTAGGATTGCTTACTCAGGCTTACCGCATAAACCGCGGAGAACATTCCCATATTCCCAGAGGTATCGGTTCAGGAACGGCGCTTATTCGCCTAATCTTCCCGAACCTCTTGAATGCTCCTGTTTATGGCAACAAACCGAATATGTTTTAGGAGGTGGTACTACAGATTATTTATTTTTGGTTATTGCAGCAAATCATTTATTAAATTAAGACCAATCGTATTTTATAATAACCTTATGAGAATTTTATTTATTTATTTTATACTAATCAATCTTACAACTTTTGCACAACAACCCATTAATCCTAATGCCAGTGCAGAGGCCAGATCACTTTTATCACTTATAGCCAATTTAAATAGCAATATTTTGTCTGGGCAACATAGTTACAACGAAAACCCTACAGAATATTATGATATTGCTACAGAAATATCTGGAAAACAGCCAGCAATCTGGGGTACAGATCTGTACTGGAACCATTTGGAAAACCCCAGTGACAGAGTGGTTTCGGAAGCTGTTAAAAAATACAATGAAGGAGCTATTGTCACTATTATGTGGCATGTCGGTAGACCAATGGATCAAGCTCCGTACGGATGGAGTACCAGTGTTCAGAATAAAATAAGTCGTGCAGAATGGGAAGCTTTAATAACCCCCGGAACCAAAATTCACCGTCAATGGCAAAATCAGGTGGACACTGTTGCAAAGACACTAAAAAGACTTCAGGACTTACATATACCCCTATTGTGGAGGCCTTACCACGAAATGAATGGCGTTTGGTTCTGGTGGGGAAACAAACCTGGAAAAAATGGCTATATTAAATTATGGAAAATGTTATATCACAGGCTTACGGATGTTCATAAGATAAATAACTTAATTTGGGTATGGAACGCTAACAGCCCCAGAGATATCCCTTACGACGAAGCTTATTCCTATAAAGATTATTATCCAGGCAAACAATATGTAGATATTCTGGCAACGGACGTATATCATTTTGATTACGAGCAAAAAGATTATGAAAGCTTATTAAAACTTGCTGAAGGAAAACCAATAGCGCTTGGAGAAGTTGGACAATTACCTAAGGCAAATATCCTTGAAAAGCAACCTAAATGGTCCTGGTTCATGGTATGGGCCAATTGGATACAAACCGCAAACTCAAATGAACGTGTAATTGAAATATATAACCGAGCAAATACCCTTAACAGAAATGATATCAAAAACAAATCGTAAACCTCGTATTACTATCCTATTTATCCCTATTTGCTTACTTACGGCAATTTCCGTTAATGCGCAGACAGAGTTCACTACTTGGGGAAATTTAACCGGCATAAGACAGAATGGACAACTTATAAATATTAATTCTTCATTAGTTATTGTAAATTCCAATGAGGAAATTCGCGAGACTGTAAAGGAAGGACAGGAAGTCAACTTCTATAGGGAAAATGATAGTAAAATATTTGAATATACTATGGGACATATTAGATGGGTCCAAACAATAACGGATTCAAAGAATGAGGATATAAAGGTTTCCATAAAATTTTCAACTGATACGGATACACTTCTTAAAGGAGCCTATTTCAGAGTAAAATTACCGGCTATTTTTAACCAAAATACTCAAATAAAAATATCTTCTCCACCTTCATCTACTTTACAGCAATTGATTGGTCGCTATCCTAACGCTGCAATTCAAAACCGAATCACCAGTATGAGTGTATCCGTAAAGGACCAGGAACTAAAAATAAGCCAAGAGAAACCAGCTATTATGGCAGCAGAATACGCTACTACAGAAAACTCTGAATTTTTACTGAATTTTCAAATTGCACCAGATTCCATTGCAGCCAATCATGTATATGAAAATACATTTACTATTTCAGGGCATAAAGAAATAAATAATGCGCCTATTACAATAAAACTGTTCCCTGACCAACAGGAAAACGAATTCAGCGGATTAGGAGGGAATTTCAGACTTCAAAACCCGGGTGCAGACCCGCAGGTTATAGATTACTTACTTAACAACCTTAATGTTAAATGGGCCCGAGTAGAATTGCCATGGCGTTCCTGGCAACCCAATATGGAAACCAATCCATTGGAAATGGCCAGAAAAGGGAATATTCCGCCCAAAGTAAAGGCAGCAATGGAAATGGCAAAAAGGTTACATGAAAAAGGAGTAAAAATAGTGTTGGCTGCCTGGTTTGCCCCAGAGTGGGCCATTATAGGAGAACGCTCTAAAGGAGTTAACATTGATGGAAGTCGCGGTAATCCGCTTGATCAAAGTAAAAAAGAAAAAATTTACCAGTCTATTGCCAATTATCTTCTTTTTCTTAAAGAAAACTACAACGTTCCCATTGCCATGTTTTCTTTTAACGAGTCCGACCTCGGTATAGATATAAGGCAAACCCCAGAAGAACATAATCAGATGATTTCCGAACTCGGCCAATATTTTAAAGAAAAGGGACTCTCTACTGAGCTTCTATTGGGTGATACTGCCGATGCCAATGGGTGGGATTTTACCACCATCGCATCTCTTAACCCTGAAGCTGTTCCGTACATCGGTGCCGTATCTTTTCATTCATGGAGAGCCTGTAACGATGAAAATTTAGTAAAATGGAGGGACATTGCTAACAGAATAAATGTCCCCTTACTCGTAGGCGAAGGTAGCATTGATGCAGGTGCCTGGAGATACCCTGAAATTTTTGAAGAATCCACCTATGCAATGGAAGAAATAGCTACTTATATTAAAATTATGAGGCAAGCCCGTCCTCTTTCTATTCTACAATGGCAGCTTACTTCAGATTATTCAGTTTTATCGGGGGGCGGAGTGTTCGGAAATTATGAAAAGGAATTATATCCTACTCAACGTTTTTTCAATCTCAAACAATTAAGTACCACACCAGTTGGATTAAACTATATCCCAGTTATCACAAATAATGATGATGTTATCGTTACCGCTTTAACCAACAAAAGAGAAAGTAAGCTCGCCATTCACATGGTGAATAATGATGCTATAAAAAAACTGATTATCCTAAATTTGCCGAAAAGAGTAAAAAAAATTCAGGTATATGTAACCAATTCAAAAATATCTTTTTCGGAACTTAAAACAATAGTTGTTAAAAATCGAGAGGCTGAACTGGAAATTCCATCAGGCTCTTTTATAAGCCTTATTACCAACTAAATAAGGGATAGTAAGCATTAAAAAAAGCCAGGTTTTAACAGTAAATAACAAGACAAGGATACTTTGTTCGATTTCCATACTAAGCTGTTGAAAATGTTAATATGGTTTGGTTAGAGTAAATTTCAAATAATCTCTTTACAATTATCTGCAGATTTTTATATTTTGAATTGTTAAAACTGTAGTAATTTAATGTACGATATTGTCATTTACATTTACAATTTAGTCAATTTCATACTTTTATTTTTACATTAATTTATAATAAAATAACTTGGTATATATTTTCTGCTAAACCTATAATTTTAAAACCCATGAAAAAATTTAAGAATACATTTTTATTACCAATTTACTTTTTATGTGTAATGTTTAGTTTCTCACAAAACAAATTAGATAGGGTCGTAGTAAACACAAATAATTTTGTTACTAAAAACGGAAAAACAATTGTTTTCAGAGGGCTAAATACAAGTGATCCAGATAAGCTAGAAAGTCAAGGGCACTGGAACAAATCTTATTTTAAAGAAATAAAAGAATGGGGCGCAAATATTGTTCGTTTTCCTGTACATCCATCAGCTTGGACCAAACGTGGAAAAGAAAATTATCTTAAACTTATAGACGATGGCGTACAATGGGCTACTGAACTCGGTTTATATGTTATTATAGATTGGCATAGTATCGGGAATCTAGAAACAGAAATGTATCAAGATGATATGTACGATACTACATTAAAACAAACCTATGATTTTTGGAGAACCATAGCTGTAAAATATGGAAAAAACACTTCTGTAGCATTTTATGAATTATTCAATGAACCTACGACTTTTAATAACACCTTGGGTACTGCTAGTTGGGATGAATGGAAAAAAATAAATGAGGAGATAATAACCATTATCAGAGCAAATGGTGGAGAAGGTATTCCTTTGGTTGCAGGTTTCAACTGGGCTTACGATTTAACTCCTGTCATTGAAAACCCAATCAATGCAGAAGGCATAGCGTATGTAAGTCATCCATATCCAGAAAAAAGAGAGAAACCATGGGAAAGCCAATGGACAGCAGATTGGGGTTTTGTTAAAGAAAAATATCCATTAATGCTTACCGAAATAGGATTTTGTGGACCAGAAGATCCAGGTGCCCATCATCCTGTAATTAGTGACGAATCCTATGGAGATGCCATAACAAATTATTGTGACGATAAAGAAATTTCATACGTAGTATGGGTTTTTGATCCACAATGGGCTCCCCGCTTATTTGAAGACTGGAATTATACACCATCAAGGCATGGAAAATATTTCAAAAAGCATTTAAGTTCTTATAGTTACGATTAAAATTAATTTGAAAACAAAAATGACGGAAAAAATTAATCGAGAAATAACGTTATTAAAACCCGAGGATATTTTCTTCATAATTAATCGAGTGAAACAAAAATTTGATTTTACAATTCATTTTCATCCCGAATATAAATTAAATTTTATTCTAAACGCAAGAAGTGTGAGACGCGTAATTAGCGATTCTATGGAAGAAATTGGCGATGTTCAAATCGTCTATAAATGAGGGTTTAAGAGCTTCTCAAATTTTAATCGTTTCTTTAAAAAATCCAAAAACTTAACACCAAATAAGTTTAAATCAGAATTTAAATCTATACAACAATTTGAGTAAATTTTGCTTTTAAATGTACAAATAAGATAAGACTTTGATATTTTATAATAAATATTAAAAAGAAATTTATCTTAATTTCATACCGCTAAAAAAAACAACTAATGTTTAAATATAATTTATCAATTATATGCTTTTTAATTATCATTTCATGTAAAGAAAATACTTTGAAAATATATAACTCTACAGATAAACTATTAAAATATACTGGAAGAATTGAACAATTAACAGATAGCACAACTGCATTAATTGGTTCAGCTGCTTCCTTAGAATTTAATACAAAAGGAGATTCTGTTTTATTATTTCTTCGCTCAGAAGTTACACCTCGTAATTATGTTGTGTTAACAATTAATGATGAATATCAAGAACGTTATCAAATTAAAGGGGACACAGTCAACAAAATAACGTTGCAATTACCAAAAAAAGAATTTAATAAAATAGGAATTCACAAAGCTACTGAAGCTGCTAGCGGAAATATAATTATTCATAAGATTGAAGCCGAAAAATTGGTTCCTTTGAATGGAGAAAATTCAGTTTTAATAGAATTTATTGGTGATTCTATAACTTGCGGAGCTTTAGCAGATAATAGTGATATTGATTGCAATGAAGGTGAATATTTAGATCAGCACAATGCCTATTTAGCTTACGGGCCAAGATTGGCAAGAACCATAAATGCAGACTATATGTTAAGTTCAGTTTCAGGAATAGGTATGTATAGAAATTGGAATGATGAGAATATTGAAGAACCAATTATGCCTCAGGTTTACAATAATTTATATTTAAATACAGATGATTCAAAACCTTATAAATCAAATTTCAAACCAGATATCGTAAGTATTTGCTTAGGCACTAATGATATGTCTGATGGTGATGGTATAAAAGAAAGACTTCCTTTTGACACTAAAAAGTACACCGATAACTACATTAAATTTGTTGAAGCCATTTTTAATAAAAATCCAAATGTTCGAATTGCTTTATTAAATAGCCCAATGGTTTCAGGAGACAAAAATGATACTTTGGTGTCTTGTTTAAAAACTGTCCAAAATCATTTTAAAGACAAAGATATAGTCCTTTTTCAATTTGATAAACTTTTTGTAAATGGTTGTAATAATCATCCTAGTGTAGAAGATCATAAAGTTTTAGCAGATCAATTAACACCCTTTTTTAAAAATATTTTAAGTAAAAAATAATGAAAATCTTACGAGTCATATTTTTCCTATTTGTTGCAAAAACATCTTTTGCCAACGTTATTTTGCCTTCGGTATTTTCAGACCATATGGTTATACAACAAAATGACCAGGTTAAATTTTGGGGCTGGGCGAGTCCAAATGAAGAAGTAATTATACGACCATCTTGGACTACTGAAATTTATAAAACTAAAGCTAGCAATCAAGCAAAATGGGAATTAATGGTAAAAACACCGAGTTATGGTGGGCCTTTCATAATTTCAATAAAAGGATATAATGAAATTGTTTTAAATGATATTTTAATAGGTGAAGTTTGGTTATGCTCTGGGCAATCAAATATGGAAATGTCTGCAAGTTGGGGAATTAAAAATATGGATGAGGTTGAAAAAGCAAACCATCCAAATATTCGCTTTTTTAACATCCCAAAACTTTCATCAGAAACCCCTCAAAATAATGTCCCTGCAAATTGGCAAGCATCTACTCCAGAAATCATGAAGAATTCAAGTGCAGTAGCATACTTTTTTGCAAAGCGATTACAAGAAAACCTAAAAGAGGTACCTGTTGGACTAATTGTTTCGTCATGGGGAGGAACTCCTGCTGAAGTATGGATGCCAGAGGAAACCATTCTAAATAATTCTATCCTCAATAAAGCAGCCAGCAAATTAAAACCTGTTGAATGGGGACCTACACAGCCCGCAAGAGCTTTTAATGCCATGATAAATCCCTTTATTGGCTATAACATTGCAGGTGTGCTATGGTATCAAGGAGAAGCAAATGTTGGTGCAAAGAATTATGAAAAGACTCTTACTGCTTTAATATCTTCATGGCGATCTATTTGGAATAATAATTTCCCGTTTTACTATGTTCAAATTGCACAATTTGAATATGGTGGTGACCATTTTGGAGGTACAGAAATTAGAAACGCTCAACGTAAAGTTTTAAACCTCTCAGAAAATACAGGAATGGTAGTTATTGATGATGTTTCAACGGCAGACGATATCCATCCAAAAGATAAAAAAACTGTTGGCATAAGATTAGCTAACCTAGCTTTGAAAAATCATTATAAGACTTTTGATGGTGTTGTTAATGGTCCACTTTTTAAAAATGTTTCTTTTGAAAAAGGGAAAGCCAAAGTGTCTTTTAATAATTCAAAAGGACTTAATATTAAAGGAGATAACTCACTTTTTGAAATGGCAGGAGCAGACAAGATCTTCTATGAAGCCAAATCAAAAACCAATAATGATTGCATAGTGCTTTCATCAAAGAAAGTAAAAAACCCTAAATATGTTCGTTTTGCCTGGAAAAACACGGCTCGATCTAATGTTTTTAATGAAGCTAATTTACCTGCATCAACATTTACAACTGAACATTAAAACAACTAATTGTCTAGCTACCACAAATGATTAAATTTTCAAATGATTTTATATGGGGTACAGCAACCTCAGCTTACCAAATTGAAGGTGCTCATACTGCTGATGGAAAAGGACCTTCTATCTGGGATAGTTATTGTACCATTCCTAATCGGATAAAAAATAATGAAAACGGAAACGTAGCAATAGATCATTATCATCGTTATAAAGAAGATGTTGCTCTTTTAAAATCACAAAGATTTAAAGCCTACCGATTTTCAATTTCTTGGGCTAGAATTATGCCAGAAGGAAAAGGCAAAATAAATGAAGAAGGCATTGAGTTTTACTCAAATCTTATCGACGAATTACTAAAAAACGATATTATTCCATGGGTAACTCTATATCATTGGGATTTACCTTTGGCTCTTGAAATGGAAAATGATGGTTGGTTAAATCCAGATATCGTCAATTATTTCGAAGACTACGCAAAGGTATGTTTTGAAAGGTTTGGAGAACGCGTTAAAAACTGGATTACGCTGAATGAACCTTGGGTGGTAGCAATTCTAGGTTATGGGCAAGGTGTTTTTGCGCCAGGAAGAATTTCTAATTCAGAACCCTATTTGGCGGCACATCATTTAATATTAGCGCACGCTCAAGCTGTAAAAATTTATAAAACAAACTTTAAAGATCAAAAAGGTTCTATTGGAATAACAAATAATTGTGATTGGAGAGAACCACTTACGGACAAACCTTGTGACATTGAGGCCGCTGAACGCGCTTTATTGTTTTTTTTAGGATGGTTTGCAGATCCTATCTATTTTGGCGATTATCCGCAAGTAATGAAAGACAGACTTGGAAATAGATTACCAACATTTACTGAAAACCAAAAAGAATTAATTAAAAACTCTTCAGATTTTTTTGGACTTAATCATTATACAACCATGTATGCTGCCGAAGATGATCACTCTGGAATAAAAAGCAGTGTTTATGGCAATGGGGGTATTTCTGAAGATCAAGATGTGATTTTATCACAAGATGAAACGTGGCCTATAACAGCATTTAACTGGTCCGTTGTACCCTGGGGTTGTTATAAATTACTTGAATGGATTAGTAAACGATATAACAATCCTGATATCTATATTACCGAAAACGGCTTTGCTTGTAATGATACTTTAAATAATGGAAAAGTTAATGACCTAGACAGATTAGATTATTACAGACAATATTTAGAAGCTTGCAATGAAGCTATTAACAACGGAATAAAATTAAAGGGTTATTTTGCATGGAGTTTCTTTGATAATTTCGAATGGGCTTCTGGCTATTCAGTCCGATTTGGGATAAACTATATAGACTATAAAACGCTTAAAAGAATTCCAAAAACTTCTGCATTGTGGTTTAAAAAAATCATTAAAAATAATGGCTGGGAATAGATTAAAAACCAGTTATATAAAAATATTAATAAATGAAAAATACGCTCTTATTAACTGTCTATATTTTACTTTTTGTTGGATGCCAAACTACAAAAAGCCAAAATCAAGAAATTGAACAAAGAATTGATATGCTTTTAAAACAAATGACCATTGAAGAAAAAGTCGGCCAAATGAACCAATACAATGGGTTTTGGAATGTTACTGGACCTGCACCAGAAGGAGGAAGTGCAGAAAAAAAATATGAACATTTACGCAAAGGTTGGGTTGGTTCAATGCTTTCTGTTAGAGGTGTAAAAGAAGTAAGAGCTGTTCAAAAAATAGCTGTTGAGGAAACACGATTGGGTATTCCTCTAATCATAGGTTTTGATGTCATTCACGGTTATAAAACTTTGAGTCCAATTCCATTAGCAGAAGCTGCCAGTTGGGATTTGGAAGCCATTAAAAAATCAGCTGAAACTGCAGCAGCTGAAGCATCAGCATCTGGAATTAACTGGACCTTTGGCCCTATGGTTGATATTTCTCGTGATGCTCGCTGGGGACGCGTTATGGAAGGTGCGGGAGAAGATCCATTTTTAGGAAGTAAAGTTGCAGAAGCAAGAGTAAAAGGGTTTCAAGGGGATGACTTGTCTGCAGTAAATACCATTGCAGCCTGTGCTAAACATTTTGCTGCTTATGGGTTTTCAGAATCTGGAAAAGAATATAACACAGTCGATATTGGCACTTCAACATTGCATAATATTGTATTGCCACCATTTAAAGCTGCTGTAGATGCAGGGGTTAAAACTTTAATGAATTCTTTTAATGAAATAAATGGCATACCGTCTACAGGGAGCTCTTATTTACAGCGGGATATTTTAAAAGACGCATGGCATTTTGATGGTTTTGTTGTTTCAGATTGGGGTTCTTTAAATGAAATGATTACTTGGGGGTATGCCAAAGACACAAGAGAAGCTGCCAAAATTACTGTAACAGCTGGTTCTGATATGGATATGGAAGGTTATGTTTATATTGAAGAATTAGCTCAGTTAGTAAAAGATGGTGTTATAAAAGAGTATTTATTAGATGATGCTGTTAGAAGAATTTTAAGGGTGAAATTTGAATTAGGCCTCTTTGACAATCCTTATAAATATTGCGATGAAGCAAGAGAAAAAGAAACTATTGGCAACCCAAAAAATCATGAAGCGGTATTGGACATGGCCAAAAAATCCATTGTGCTTTTAAAAAATAAAAACCATTTACTTCCACTAAAAAAAGAAGGTCAAAAAATCGCTTTGATTGGAACTTTGGCTGCTGATAAAAACAGTCCTTTAGGAAGTTGGAGAATTGCAGCAGATGACAATACGGCCGTATCTGTTTTAGAAGGGATGCAACACTATAAAGGTAACATATTAACCTATGCTAAAGGAGCAGATGTAACAACAGAAAAGGCCGAATTTGTTCATGAAGTAAAAATAAATACAACAGACAAAAGTGGATTTGCTGAAGCCCTTGCCGTTGCTAAACAATCTGATGTCGTGGTTATGGTTTTAGGGGAAAATGGTTTTCAAACAGGAGAAGCAAGGAGTAGAACCAATTTACTGTTACCAGGCGTGCAACAAGAGTTATTGGAAGAAGTCTATAAAGTAAATCCAAACATTGTTTTGGTATTGAATAACGGACGGCCATTAGCAATTAACTGGGCAGATGAGCATATTCCAACTATTGTTGAAGCTTGGCAGTTGGGAACAGAAACCGGTAATGCCGTTGCCCAAGTTTTATATGGCGATTATAACCCAAGCGGTAAATTGCCCATGACATTTCCGAGAAATGTTGGTCAAGTGCCTATTTATTACAATTATAAAAACACAGGGCGACCAACAAATAAAGACAATAATGTATTTTGGTCACATTACACAGATGTAGAAAAAACACCTCTCTATCCGTTTGGATACGGATTGAGTTATACTACTTTTGAATATTCCAATTTAAAACTGGAAGGGAATTCCTTTAAAATAGGAGATGACATAAACGTTTCTGTAACATTAAAAAATACTGGAAAAGTTACAGGGAAAGAAGTGGTCCAATTATACATAAGAGATTTATATGCGAGTATAACACGACCAGTAAAAGAATTAAAAGGGTTTGAGTTGGTTGAATTAAAAGCTGGCGAAACAAAAACAATTCATTTCACCTTAAACAATAAAACCCTAGGTTTTTATGATAATGATGGAAAATATATTGTAGAACCAGGAGATTTTAAAGTATTTGTTGGTGGAAGCTCTATAGCTTCTCTTGAAGCTGATTTTACGTTGAATTAAATAAAGAACCCATGAAAATAGCTATTATTAGTATTATTGTTGTATTAAGCCTTATTAATGGAATTAACCCTAAAGAAGAGCATTTAACTATGAATAAGGAACAGCATATTGGGGTTTTTGAAAACAACTTAGATATTGGAGAGCCTCTACAATCTGGAAGTGTTTTTTACGATACAGAAAATCAAGAATATACAATAAACGGTTCTGGTATTAATATGTGGGCCGAATCTGATCAATTTCAATATCTTTTTAAATCCATTCAAGGAGATTTTATTTTAAGGGCACATATTGAATTTGTTGGTGATGGTGTTGACCCACATCGTAAAATAGGATGGATTGTTCGCAATAATTTAAGTGGTAATTCACCTCATGTTAACGCTAGCATTCATGGCGATGGCTTAACTTCATTACAATATAGAAAACAAGCAGGAGGCATTACAGAAGAAGTCACCTCGACTGATACAGCTCCAGATGTGGTTCAATTTGAACGAAAAGGTAATTCCTATTACATGTCTACTGCAAAATTTGGAAAGCCTTTTATAACTGTAAAACTTGAAGATTTAAACTTAAACAATGAGGTATTTGTGGGATTGTATATCTGTTCCCATAATCCTGAAGTTATGGAAACTGCTAAATTTACAAACGTTAGAATCATTAAACCTGCTGCACCAAATTTTATACCTTATCAAGATTATATTGGTAGCCGAATGGAACAATTAAATGTTGAAACAGGTCATCGTAAAATTTTGTTTGAGTCAGCACATTCCATACAAGCTCCAAATTGGGTAAATAATGATAAAGAATTAGTATACAACTCAAATGGTTTATTGTACAGATATCGTTTTGATTCCGGAAAAATTTCTCAAATAAATACAGGGTTTGCAGTTCAAAATAATAATGATCATGTGTTTTCTTTTGATGAAACAATTTTAGGAATTAGTCATCACAATCAAGATGATAATGGAAGGTCTTCCATTTATATTATGGATCCAAAAGGCGATTCAATCTCCAAAAAAATAACTAAAGATGGTGTTGGCGCTTCTTATTTACATGGGATTTCTCCAGATAATAAAACGCTTATTTTTACAGCAAATAGAAAGGGAAAATATGATATTTATGGTGTTGATATTGAAAATAGAAAAGAATTTCAATTAACAGATACTAAAGATTTAGATGATGGTTCAGAGTTTTCACCGGATGGAAAATTCATTTATTTCAATTCCAATAGAACTGGAAATATGCAATTGTGGCGAATGAAATCAGATGGAAGCAATCCAAAGCAATTGACTTTTGATACTAATTACAAAGATTGGTTTCCACACATTTCCCCAGATGGCAAATGGATTGTATTTATTTCTTTTCCACCCGATATTAATTTTGGAGATCATCCGTTTTATAAACAATGTGTGTTAAGGTTGATGCCCATTCAAGGTGGAGAACCAAAAATTATAGCTTATCTCTATGGTGGTCAAGGCTCTATCAATGTCCCAAGTTGGTCAAAGGACAGTAAACATTTAGCCTTTGTAAGCAATTCAAATTAAATTAATAAACTTTAAAAATAGTTTTATGTCTACTAAACGCATATTTATAAAAGCAACTTTTATCTATTTGTTTATAATGATACTATCAAATGGAATGATTGCTCAAAAACAATTCAAAACACTTTTAATAACCGAAACAGCTGGCTGGCATCACGAATCAATACAGAATGGCATAATTGCCTTAAATGAGTTGGCAGACACGCATAATTTTGGGGTTACTAGACAACAAAATGCTATTAAAATTACTGAAGATTTGTTAATGAAATTTGATGCTGTGATTTTTCTGAGTACTACCGCAGATATTTTTGATGAGAAAGAACAAGAATGTTTTGAAAAGTTTATTCAATCTGGTAAGGGTTATGTTGGTATTCATGCCGCTTCAGATACAGAATACGACTGGAAATGGTACACAAAGTTGGTAGGTAGAATGTTTCATATACACCCAGTGCAACAAACAGCAAAACTTAAGATCATTGACCATAATTTTCCTGGACTGGAGCATTTTCCGAACCTACTGTTATGGACAGATGAGTGGTATGAATTTGGAGAAGAAAAAGTTAACGATTTAAACTACCTTATTACGGTAGATGAAGGAACTTTTAACCCTTTGGTAACTTGGAAAGATCGCGATATGGATGAAAATGGTAAAAAAGTTGACCGAGTAGGAAAGGGAATGGGTGATATGCATCCAATTTCTTGGTATCATGAATTTGATGGCGGCCGATCCTTCTATACAGCTCTGGGGCATATTGAAAAAGTTTATGAAAACCAATGGTTTTTAGATCATTTATATGGTGGTATTTATTACGCAGCGACAGGTAAAGGTATTCAAGAAAAATAGAAAGTATTAAAATTTAAACCTTCGAAAAACTGATGAATTAGCACAGTAAAAGCAAGCTTATTAAAAATTAATATTTGTTAATTTGAGATTTTTAAATTATCTATTGCTTAACAAGTTTTAAAAGCCTTGTGGCCATGTCGAGTTCTTATTTTTAAAAGATAGATACCAGGCCGTAATCTCATCCACTTTGCAATCAGCATTACATTTGCCTGAACGAATTGCTCTGCCTGTTAAAACGTAAAATGTATAACTAAACGGTTCAACGGTCTAAATATTAATTTCCTTGTTAAAAGGATTTGGAAAATAATTTATATGCATCGCACCATTTTCAAATTCATTTAAGGATAAAGTATTGACTGCATTAACAAACTTAGATAGTAAGCGGATATAAGCAACTTGATAGCCATTACTGTTTTCGGTTACTTCTCAAGAATTCATTGGCCAACTTGTATTAAAATCGTCATAGGCTTTTTGTTTTGGTTGTCCCATAATTCTATCTACCTGATTAGAGTTACAGGTTAAACCAGAACATCCTGATGGACAACAAGCGTCCCAATTGTAACTAGGATTTGGACCACCAGTTAAAAACCCAGGGGCAGGACCATATAAATCATTTTGTACATTATCCCAATTTGTTCCATCCCCAAACCAAGTATGATAAAATTCGTTTACACCGTTATCTGAGCCATAATCATACATATTTGATAAATAACAAAAATCAAGGATTAATACCTTGTATATAATGAATGAAGCGCTCTGCAGCCTTCAATGCATTATCATTATTTGCACTATTAATATTAGAGTTTACATAATCTGTAAACATCAATCCTTTTCTCGCTTTTGTTCCATTACTTCCCCAAACATATTCAGTTAAATTTGCTAAATATGGATCAGTCTCATTTGTAAAGCCCCCGAAATTATTTGAAGAATTCATAGTGTTTGGGTAGGTGTTTTTAATAGTTGAAACTACAGATGTAGTAACTCCAGGAAGTGATGCGTAGTATAGTAATATTTCTTGATTTTCCTGTTCAAATGGATAGGTGTAATTCCAAAGAAGCATATGGATATTTTGATAATTATTTTCTGTATATGTCTTATAGGTAGAATTATTTGTAGCATCATACAAATGAATAGCAGTTCTCATTTTATAAGCAAATCTTCCATAAGTATCTGTTTCTTGCTGTCCGGCACCAATACCTACAGAGTTATATGATGAACTGTTGTTTTCCCAAATAACATTTGGGTTAGAATCTGCCCACTCCCAAGCTTCTGTGGCACTTTGTAATAAAGTAGCACTATATGCGGTCATCCCTAACTCATTAAATATTTTTGAACCAAATGCAACTGCTGACGCTAGTGTAGAGGTTGTATTAACGCCTCCATATAAACTTTGGCCATTAGCAGAAGAAGGAGGAGAAGCATGCGATAAAGCTACAATACTAATCATAAAACCATCAGGTTCTTACAATTTTAAAAGATAATCCATTCCCCATTTGACCTCATCAATAAGATCTGGAATACTATTCCCTGAATATGGTAAATTATAATCATCTCCCCATGCTAAAGGATTTTCTTTGTAAGCTTTAAGCATATCTACGATATAATTTGCTGTCCAAGGTGTGTATTTATTATAATCGCCAGCATTAAACCATCCTCCACTTACATCCTTTTGGCTTGCTGCATTAGTTGGTGTATCATATTTTCTGCATTGTGGATCTTGTAAAGCCCCCTAAATGACTTGCTCCATCAGCCCAATTTGTTCCTGCATATTGTGATTCTTTCGCATAACCTGCTCGTTGATAGAAAAAATGTTCTAACTGCATGTTTAAGGACTTCCTCATAAACATTTTCTGCAATTACAAACTCATATGATTTTAAGTTTTGATTAATATCTAAAATACAATAAGTCCAGGGAGTTTCAAAGGATGAAAATCTAACCACCAAGCTCTGTCTCCTGAGGATGCTTCTTCTGTTCCAGATTTATAAGGAACAGAATTGCCAGTAAATACTTGAACATTATTTGTAGCATCTACCAATGCGTAAGGGAATTCTGGAGCAAATGACTCTGAAGCATCAAATCCCGTTAAAGGATCTCTCATCATTCCTTTTTTTTCTGAAATGGGTCTGTATCCAAATTGATCTATAACAATATATTTGGATTGTGTTTGGGCAAAAAAGAGATATGGGATTGTTAGGATTAAGATTAAAAATAAAGCTTTCATCTGTTTATGGTTTTTCAAATGTATCAGATGGAATTACCAGTTAATATTCATGCTAAAGGCTTAATTCATAACAATTTGGATTCGTATAAAAGTACAAAATCAGATTTAAAAAGTTCATTGCAATAAAAAAACCTGTAATTAAAATATGGATTATGGAGTTTTCAACTAATCAAATAACGTTTCATTAGATTCTTTAATAAGCTTAAGTGTTGAAACATCTGAAGCAAATACAGAGTTTAAACCTTGAGGCTCTTGTGGTGGATCTGCCGTAAAATCGTCACCATGTTGCCATTTACCATTTTCAGGATTTGTTTTTGCAAAACCAGCAAACCCCCAAAAATTTAATCCTGCAAGTATCCCTTGTGTTTTATAACTTTCAGAAATTCTATTGAAAATAGCTTTATAAAATGTGTTTCTGTTTTCTACTGAGGCCTCTGGTGACAAACTTTCTTTTTGGCGAGGAAACCCGAATTCAGACATGACAATAGGTTTATTAAGTTTTTCAGCCACTACAATATGTTCATCCATATATTCAAAAGCTTTTACAATAGATTCCTGAGTGGTTTGAGCTTCATTATTAATATCATACCATCCCCAATTTTTTGGCCACATGTGTATGGCTAAATAATCAATGTTTTTATTATCATGTAATCGCTCAAACATATCTATATCTTCTAAGAAACCATGTTTTCCTTCTGTTCCAGTAGATATTAAATGATTTGGATCTAAAGTTCTTATTAAATCAACGGTTTCATTTAACCAACTTGCAAATGCTTTTTCATGATCTGGAGTCATTAGCACTCGAGGTTCATTAGCTACTTGCCAAGACATAATGGTATTATCTTCAGTGTATTTAATACCTGAATAAGTGTTTTTTCTTCCTATAATAAATTTAAGATGATTATAATAGGCTTCTTTACAAGGTATACAACTTTGAAATTGTTTGGTATAATTCATAAACTCATCCCAAGAATATTGCTCTAAAAAAGGGTTTGGAACCTCTCCATAACCGTTCCACTTTAGGTATTCTGACATGCCCCCTGACCAAATCCAATTGTTGTTTAAATACAAAACAGCATACATTTTTCGTTTGCGCATTTCGGCCATCAGAAAATCCAATCCATCTAATAAATCTTCATTATAAACTCCTTGTTCTGGCTGTAATGCAGGATGTACTCTAGAATCTCCTCCATCTCCTTCGGCTCCAACTAAAATACGAAGGTTATCAATTCCAACCTCTTTCATTAAGTCTAATTCTTTTATAAGTCGTTCTCTATCTCCAATATTTTTAGCTGCTATTAATGGACCGTACCAATAATTTGCACCTACAAAATAATAAGGCTTATCATCTTTAATAAACTGAGCGGCTTTGATGGTTATTTGTTTAATATCTACATTTCTAACATATTTTCTGTACTTAGCACTTTTACATGCAGAAAAAAGTACAATTAGCAATATAATAGATAAAGACTTATTGGTTTTCATTTTAAAATTAGTTTGGTAGTATATACATGTCGGACAATTCGTTTAGAAGTGCCGCTTTTGGCTTATTAGTAAATTCAATAAAATCTGATGTATCTGGCAATCCAGGTACTGGGGTACAATACGTTTTTTGAGTATTATTCCAAAACATCATAAAACCAACCTCAACATTATTATTGGTTATGGCACTATATAAATTATTAGAAAAGAATCCAGAAATCGGATTGTTTTCACCTGGTGTAACAAAATAGCCTGTTTCTGTAAAAGCCGCTATTTTAACTCTTTCTATCGCTAAATTTGAAATAATTTGAAGTTTTGCATTTGCATTATCTACCCCTGTTTGTCCTTGATTATCAAAATCTCCATAATTGTCCATTCCTAATACATCTACATAATCATCACCTGGATATCTTTCCAAATATTCGGTCTCAGAATTAAAACTATTGTCTGGTGAAAACGCAAAAAGCATATTAGTTACATTTAAGGTATCCCTTAAATATTCAACTGTAAATTGCCAAAGCGTTTTATATTCTTGAGGTGTGCAATAAGAAGCTCCCCACCAAAACCAACTTCCGTCAAATTCATGGAATGGTCTGAAAATAAAGGGCACTAATTTACCATCGTTCCCTACCATGCTTTGAGCAACTTCAGCGACTTTTTCAAGTTTTTGTTTGTAATACTCATGATTTTCTCCTCCTGGTAAAATGCTAATAAAAGCATTAGTTTTCTGGAAATCTGTCATATTAGCCGTATAAAACTCGGTACCGTTATAAGGTTCTCTTAAGTGCCAAGTAAATACATTTACCATCCCTTTATTATAGGCTTCTATGGCATCAGTTTTAATTCGTTGTTCTTGTTGATAATACCAATTTGTAGAAGTGCCATCGTTATTATCATCTGTAATAAACATAAAGTCGGATCCTAATAATCCAGGATCATTTCCAGTTGTTTTTTTTATATCTGAATCTCCAGAATTATCATTATAGAAACTACTAAAAGCATTATGTTGACCTATAATGAATTTTGTTTTTGATAAAATTTTTAAATTATAAAATAAGGCAATTGTTTCTGATGTAGCGTTAGGATTTACCATAAAAGAGGCCGTATTTTCAGGTTGCAAAACAAAAATTTCAGTATTGTCTAAAATAGAAATAATTGCGGTTTTTTGCGAACCAATGGTTACATTTTCATTATTAGTACTATTCAAGGTTATTATTACAGTTTCTGTTTCTTCCATTGTAGTATCATTAAGTACATTTAATGGAATTGTTATAATAGCACTATTAGCAGGAATAGTTATGGTGTTATTTATTGTTTGGTAATCTGTTCCATTAGTTGCGGTCCCGCTAATTGTATAATTTATTGTTGTTGAATTATCAACTTTATTTGTCAGTGTTAAAACAAATAATCCGTTACTAGATGGTTCTGAAACAATATTATTTGTAGCTGTAATATTTACGGTTGTTGTTAAAATTGTATCTATTGAATCGTCTTTAGAACAGCTATATACGAAAACAGCTATGAATATGATTGAGGTGATTTTTTTGATATACTTCATTTTTTAAATATTTAACATAATACATGCCCTTGTTGTATGGTAAGGAGCTTTCCACATACTTACTTTATCTTCTTCTGTATATGGATTTCCGTTTGTATCTACTCTAAAAAACCATTCGCCATTTTTGTGATCTATAAGGTGTTTTTTTGTGTAATCCCAAATCTTTATTGAGGCTGCTATATAGTTTTTATTAGATTTTAAACTATTGGCATATTTCAATCCTATTAGAGCTTCTACTTGAGGCCACCAATGTTTGTCTGTGTCGGTGTGGTTTGTTGTTAGTTTTTTTTCGTTTAAAACGGCGCCATCATCATCGATTGCTTCTTTTAAAAAGGTGTCGGCTATTTTTAAGGCTGTGGCGTTGGCTTCATTTAGTAAAGCTTTGTTATTAAGCTGTTTTGTGGCTTCAATAACTAACCATGCTGTTTCAATATCATGACCATAAGAAACTGTATTGCTTAATAAATTCCAGTGGTCATCAAAAAACAAATCATAATGATTTTTATCATTTAAGAATTTTTGAAAAAATACTTCTATAAGAATTTTTAATGAGTCTCTTAATTGGTTATTATCATAAATTTTAAGCAAATTAGTATAGGCTTCTAAAACATGAAGGTGTGTGTTCATGGTTTTAGAAGCATTCATATCTTTTTCACTTAATCTCATATCTTCAATAGGCGACCAATCTTCATTAAACGCTTCAAAATAACCTATATTTATAGTGTCTTTTGCATGTTCTTCTAGAAGTTCAAATAACTCTATAGCCCAATTTTTAGCGACTTCATTCTTAGTGAAAATATAATATTCAGACAAGGCGTAAATGGCAAAAGCTTGTGCATAAACTTGTTTACGCTTGTTTACAGGGTTTCCTTTGTAATCAAGTTCCCAAAAAACACCTTTATAAGTATTATCTTTAAAAAAAGTTTTTAAATAAACGAACGCTCTATCACAAATGACTTGATATTCATCTGTTTTTAAATGATTGGAAGCTACTGAAAACGACCAAAGAATACGTGTATTTAAGATGATACCTTTGGTTGCTTTTGGTACTATTTGATTGTAATGGTTTATTTTACCTACAAACCCTCCATGCTCATGGTCTAAAGTATTATTAGACCAATAGGTTAAGATATTCTTTAATTCAGAATTAAGTTCTGATTTAAGTTGTTTATAGGATTCCATCATTAATAAAGACCTTTGTTTCTATCTATGAGATTTAAAATTGTTTCTACAGAACCTGCAGATGTAAATTTATCTTCCGGAGAGTTTATACAATAATCAACCAATTTATCTACGGTTGAGGTTGCTACATGCATTCGTGTATCGCATGATGCGTAATAGATATAAACCGTTCCATCGTCATCTGCAATCCAGCCATTTGAAAACAATACATTAGAGACGTCTCCAACACGTTCTTCTTTTACAGGGGCCATAAAATAACCAGCAGGATGATGAATTACTTTTGAGATATCGTTTAGATCTGTCATAAACATATACAAGGTGTAACGCAGTCCAGCCGCCGTATTTCTTACACCGTGAGCTAGGTGTAGCCAACCTTCATTTGTTTTAATTGGGGCAGGACCTAATCCATTTTTGAGTTCGTAAATGGTATGGTACACTTTGTTGTTAATTATTCTTTCGTCTTTAACAATAGGGTTCGTCATATCATCAACATAACCCAATCCTATGCCGCCACCACTTCCAACATCTATAAACCCTTGTTGAGGTCTTGTGTAAAGTGCATATTTTCCATTAACAAAATCAGGGTGAAGAACGACATTACGTTGTTGCCCAGTATTTGAAATTAAATCTGGCAGTCTTTCCCAAGTTGTTAAATCTTTTGTTCTTACTATGCCTGCATTTGCAATAGCACTACTTGTATCATCTTTCGGTACGTTAGGGTCTTTACGTTCTGTACAAAAAATGCCATAAATCCATCCGTCTTCATGCTCAACTAAGCGCATGTCGTAAACGTTTGTGTCTGGGTTGCCTTCAATTTGAGGAATCACACATGGCTTGTCCCAAAACGTAAAATTATCAATGCCATTAGGGCTTTCAGCCATAGAAAAAAATGACTTTCTATCATTCCCCTCAGTTCTAATACATAATAAATATTTGTTATACCACTTCATAGCTCCCGAATTCATAACTGCGTTAAATCCTATGCGCTCTAAGGCGTTTGGGTTTGTTTCTGGATTTAAATCATATCTCCAATGAATAGGAACATGATCTGCAGTTACTACAGGGTTTTTGTATCTATTATATATTCCGTTTGACTTAGAAACAGGTTCATTTTTTCTACAAACTAATTTTTGGTAAGCTTCTTTTACCTCTTCTATATGTTTAACTGTTGTTTGCAATTTGTTTTAATTTAAATAATTATTAATCTAATTCTTCTTCTAATGTGTTCCACCAATATTTTTTCAATAAAAATAAGCAAACAACTAAAACGGCTAATGAAATATATAATGGTGTGCTTTGTCTAAATATAAGATACATTGGTATGATTACTAATGCTGTTTGTGCAATAATTCCAATGGCAACATTGAACATGTCTCTTCCAAAATCTGAATTTTTTTTGAAGTTTGGATCTTCTAATTTTAATTTTTCGTGAATGGGTTTCCAAAAACCCCACGGTCGTACGTTTTTATAGAAATTCTTTAGTACGCCTTCTTCGGTTGGAGGTGCAGAATAAGTTCCTAGAATTGACCCAATAAGAGAAACTACAAGTAAAATAGGAAATAAATACAGCCCCAACACATTTGGAAGTAACTCAGGGACAATGGCCGCGGCTAATAATCCTGATGCCATACCCCAAAAAAAACCTTCTCCATTGAAACGCCACCAGTGCCATTTTAAAATATTGGCGCCTACATAACTTCCATATAACACTGAAACAATCCATTGTAATACTGAATTTACATCTTTTGCAAACAAGCCTAGTATGATGCTAATAAAAACGACAATAATCCCGGTCCCATAATTCATGTTTTTTATTTGATTTGCACTAGCGTTTGGATTTTTATATTTTAAATAAATATCATTTACTAAGTAGGCTTGTGCCGCATTTAAAGTTCCTGCAAAGGTTGACATAAATGCGGATATTAAACCAGCTAATAAAAGTCCTAATAAACCAACTGGAACAAACTCTTTAATGGCTGTAGGAAGGATTAATTCAAAATCAATATCTCCGGAAACGGTTAATAGATTTAATTTTTCATAATACACCAATGCTAAAGCTGCAAAACCAGCAATCATTAAATAACGGATAGGCATTAAGATTACCGATACAAACCCGCTCATTTTTGATGCTTCGGAAGATGATTTCGTTGACAATATTTTTTGCATATCGTAAGTTGGAGCTGGACCTGCAAGACTTACCAAAACACCTTTAAACACCATCATCATAAAGAAAATAGTAAATAAGTTAAAGCCGTCTTCTTTAATTTTTTGATTGACCTCTGGAATTATAGAACTCCAATCCATATTTAATTTCCAGTCAAAAAACGGGCTCAACCAACCATCTGGTACATTAAGGGTGTTTTCGCCAATCGCTACAAAACCTAAATATCCAATCACGAATGCAGCAATCGTCATAATTGCAAATTGAACAACATCTGCCCAAACAATACCAGACATACCACCTAGGAGTGAATAGAAAACTGCAAAAAGTGTAAACATAATACCATAAAAATGAGGAACGAACTCAGGCGACACAGCAAAAGGAACATAGTTGCCTACTATTTCCCAAGGGATAAAAATCTCTATAAATTTACCTAAACCAATAAAGCCATAGGCTAAATAACCTAAACACATGACCAGTGCAAAAACCACTACAATGATGTGTGATAGTTTAGCACCTTTTTTAAAGCCAAACCGAGTACCAATCCATTCAGCTCCTGTAGTTGCATTAGAACGTCTTAACCATTTTGACAGATACACCATTAAAAATATTTGATTAAATACAGGCCATAGCCAAGGAATCCAAGCGCTTTTTATACCATAAACAAACATAATAGTAACAAGCCAAATAGTGCCAGAAATATCAAACATTCCTGAGGCATTAGAAAGACCTAACATATACCAAGGAATAGATTTCCCTCCTAATAAATAATCATCTTTGCTTAGTTGTGCTCTTTTTCTAAGCAACAAACCTATTAAAATTATGGTGACTAAATAGGCTGCTATAATCAATAAGTCAAAAGTGTGAAGTAATTTCATAAAACACTTATAGTTTAGATTTTAGTTTGTTAATATCATTTAAAAATAATGTTTTTGGCTGTTTTGCAAACGCTTTAAAATCGGCTTCACTTTTATGTCCTTTGTACGACACATATTGTTCACCTTTAGTACCATTTCTCCAAAAGAGTATCCAAGCAATTCCAGAGTTTTCAATAGTTGGATATAATACCTTAGAAAACCAATTTTGGTCTGGAGAAGTATCTTGAATAAACCAATTATTGCCATCTAACTTATTAACACCAGTTTCAGTAAGCGCATATAACTTACTTCTTTCCGTAGCAATATTTTTTATAATTTTTAAATCATGTTCCAGAGAGTTAACGAATTCAAAAGAATTTTGAAAATCATAAATATCAATTCCTAATATGTCCACAAAATTATCACCTGGATAATAATCCATATATGCATCATTGGGACCTAATCTATTAGGAGAATATGTATAAACTAAATTGTGTATGTGGTAGGTATCTCTCAATAAATAGACGGTATTTCTCCATAATTGGATGTATTCAATTGAATTGCAATTAGGGTTTCCCCACCAAAACCATCCACCGTTCATTTCGTGGAATGGTCTAAAAATTATTGGAATGTCTTTTCCTTTAAACTTTAAAGATTTTAAAAAGGTTGCTACTTTATTTATCCATTCCTCATATTTATCAACATAGATTCCGTTACCAATAATTTTTTCTACAGCAGGCGTTTTGTCCCAAGAATCGCCATTTGTTACGGGGTTGTCTGCATGCCAACTTATAGTTATAATGCCTCCTTTACTAAAGGCATCAATTATTAATTGTCTCATAGTGTTAAATGGGACGTCGTCTAAGTTATTCTCATTTCCTGTCTCAATCCCACTAATATCAAATCCATAAACGGCAGGAAAATCACCTACAACATCATTTACATCACTTTTAATCATATTAGGAAAATCAGCCTGTTTCCATCCAATGCCATATGAAGTATCATCTTGATGACCAATGGCAAATCCTTCTTTAGAAAGATAGAATAATTCCTTATGAAGTTTTTTAACCCTTTTTGACGTTTTAGTATCAACTAACGTTGGTTTTTTGTAAACTGTATTATAAAAAGGTTTACATGAACTAAAAAAAAGGACTACTAACCCGATAGCAAAACTTTTGTATAAATAAAATATTTTGTTCTTTTTACTCATTAATTCTTGTTTTATGATAATTTAATACCATATATAATATTAAATATATAATTTTGTTGTTACAATTTTATGAAATTCAAAAATAACTATATACTGAGCATAACAATGATATTATTTTATCAATATGTTAAAATATAATTACACTAAAAATGAATATATTAAATAAAGTACATAGAGAAATAACACCTTTATCTCCCGAAGACAGTTTTTTAGTTTTTGATAGAGTTAAGGATGGGTTTGATTTTCCAATTCATTTTCATCCAGAATACGAGCTAAACTTTATCAGCAATGGCAAAGGTGTTAATAGAGTAGTTGGGGACAGTATTGAGGAGATTGATAATATCGAGCTTGTTTTGGTGGGACCAAACTTACATCATGGTTGGCTAAACAATAACTGTAAAAGTAAAGAAATAAGAGAAATTACAATACAATTTCATGAAGACTTATTTAATCATGCCTTTTTATCCAGAAAAATACTGAAACCAATTAAGGATATGTTTGATAGATCAATACATGGAATTTTGTTTTCAAAAAAAGTAAGTATGGACATACATGAACGAATCTCGCATGTTTCAAAATTAGATAGTATGGATTACTTTTTAGAATTGATTTCCATACTATATGATTTAGCCAACTCCAGAAACCAAAAACTTTTATCGACCTATACAACCAATCGAGATAGTTTTGAAAACAGTGATAAAATCAAAAGAGTATATGAATATGTTCAGGAAAATTTTGACAAGAGAATAACGCTTGCAGAAGCTTCAGGACTTATCAACATGAGCCAAGTATCTTTTAATCGATTCATGAAAAAGAGAACAGGTAAAACGTTTGTAGATTATGTTAATGATGTTAGGATTGGTCATGCAGCAATACGATTGGTAGAAAAGGATATTAGTATATCTGAAATAGCTTTCAATTGTGGGTTTAACAATATTGCGAATTTTAATAGGGTTTTTAAAAAATCTAAAAACTGTACACCTAGTCAATATAAAAATGATTTTTCTGGTATTAAACGAATCTTATAATATTTATACAATTTAGCATTATATTTCTTCATTTCAGTATAGCCTTTAAAACAATCAATTGTTGTTTAAAGGCTATTTTTTTCTACTATAAATAGGATTAAATGAATTTTTTTTGCGAAAAATAGATGAGTTTATTTTTTTGCGAAAAAATTTCATTGGTAAATGACAAAATAATATTAACGTTAAGTTAACAATTCCTTTAATTTTGAAATTAACAAAAATAGACATGATTAATTATGTATATCGTAAAATAATTATTCATTGATTTAACAATTAACACTACTAAACTAAAAGACATGATGAAAACAATTTTTAAGAATATGTATAGTGGCATAAATCATTACTTGCCACTATTACTATTTTTTCTAGTTAGTCAAATTGCTTTAGCCCAAACTCAGGTTGAAGGCATTGTTAATGACTCTAAGGGAATGGCTCTTCCAGGAGTTAGTATACTTGAAAAAGGGACTAACAATGGAGCTGTTACAGATTTTGATGGTAATTTTACTATCTCAGTGCAAAAAAATGCAACTTTAATTTTTAGCTATTTAGGATTTGAGCCACAAGAAATCAAAGTTATTGGCAGATCTAATATAAATGTGGTTTTAACAGAAAAACTTGAAGGCTTAGATGAAATTGTCGTAATTGGATATGGCTCTCAAAAAAGAGGTGATGTGAACAGTTCCATTTCTTCCGTCAAAGCAGAGGATTTAAAAGATTTAAAACAGATATCACTAGATCAAATGCTACAAGGAAAAGCAGCTGGCGTAAGTGTTACTAGCAATTCAGGAGCGCCAGGAGGTGCAGCTTCTATTAGGATTCGAGGGACTACCTCATTAACAGGTACTAATGAGCCTCTGTATATTATTGATGGTGTTCCGATATCTGGTGATGCCACAGGAAAATCAACTAGTGGTCAGCCATTAGTAGGTAAGGATGGTTTTTCATCTACAGGAGGTAACGGAAACAATGCCGTTAGTCCATTATCAATGATAAATCCAAATGACATAGAAACAATTGACATTTTAAAAGATGCATCAGCAACAGCAATATATGGATCAAGAGGGGCTAATGGAGTTATCATAATTACTACAAAATCTGGTAAAAAGAGCGAAGGTAAAATAGCCTATGAAGGTTATACTTCCATCGTAAGTAACTATAAAGATCTTAATGTAATGAATCTCCAACAGTTTGCTAAAAACAAAACGGACTTAGCAAACCTTTTCGGATTAGAAACACGTGATGAATTTTCACATCCAGAATTACTAGGTTTAGGCACCGATTGGCAAAATGAAGTATATAGAACTGCCATCGCCAAGAACCACCAATTATCTTTTTCTGGATCAAAAAATGGTACTAATTATTATTTATCAGCAGGCTTCTTAGATCAAGAGGGAACCATTATTAATTCAGGACTTAAAAGATATACGGTTAGATTGAATGCCGATTCAAAGGTTAAAAAGTGGCTAAAAGTGGGGGCCAATTTAACTGGTGGGATAACTAATGAAAAAGTTACTGTTAATCAAAGTTTTACAGGGCTGATTAGTAACACCTTGCTCCAAGCTCCTGACATTCCTGTAAGAAATGCAGATGGGTCTTTTGCTGGCCCACCAAGCTCAGATCAAAGCGTTACGTATTATAACCCGGTTGCAGAAGCACTAACAAGAGATAATAAATTAATACGAAAAAACTTTTTAGGAAATGTATATGCTGAACTTTCTATTATTGAAGGCTTAAAATACCGTATTGAAGTTTCGGCAAATACAGAGTTTTCAAAGAATGAAGATTTTAGACCATCTTATAAATGGGGATCTCAAGAAAATGTTACAGCAGATTTAGATACCAGAAACCAAAACTGGTACTCAACAAACATAAAAAACTTGTTAACCTATAATAAAACAATAGACAAGCATAGTTTTACAATTTTGTTGGGTCAAGAAGCCAATGATAGCCACTGGGAAGGTGTTGTCACTTCTTCAAGTGGTTTTAAAACAAATGAAAATCATACTATAAACTTAGCAGATGTAGATAATAATACGGTAACTGGTTACAAGGGCAGCGCATCTATTTCTTCATATTTTGCACGTTTAATTTATAGTTTTGATAATAAATATAGCCTAACCGCCTCAATAAGATCGGATACTTCTTCCAAATTTGATCCAACAACAGATAATCAAACAGGAATTTTCAAAGCCATATCGGGCTCCTGGAAATTATCTAATGAACCTTTTATGGAAGGCACCAAAAAATACATTGACAATATTAAATTCAGAATTGGATATGGTGAGACTGGTAACCAGCAGATAGAAAATAATAGATACACAGCCTTATTGAATACTCAAAATTCTGGCTTAGGAAGCGGTTTTTTAGTATCAAATTCCCCAAATCCTAATTTAACTTGGGAATCTTTAAACCAAACAAATGGCGGTATTGATTTTACTCTGTTTGATTCAAGGCTCTCAGCTAGTTTTGATATTTATGATAAAACCTCTGAAGGATTTTTATTTCAGGTACCATTGCCAGATTATTTAACTGGAGGGGGCAGTCAATACGGAGGTATTTCGGCCCCATATTCAAACCTTGGGAC
Source organism: Yeosuana aromativorans (assembly GCF_014646655.1). Taxonomy (GTDB): domain Bacteria; phylum Bacteroidota; class Bacteroidia; order Flavobacteriales; family Flavobacteriaceae; genus Yeosuana; species Yeosuana aromativorans. Next base: position 236,852 of record NZ_BMNR01000003.1, read on the forward strand.
TATGCAGAATAAAGGTTATGAATTTACTTTAGGATATAATTTGAGTACAGATAGTTTCAGTTGGAATTCTTCTTTGAATATATCACACTATTCAAATAAATTAGTAGAAATTCAGGATGGTCTTGTTTTAACCCAACAAGTAAACACTAATGGGTATCAGCCAGTTGTTGTTACAAATACTATAGTAGGCAAACCAATAGGTATGTTTTATGGTTATGTTGCAGAAGGGATTTTTAACGATTTAAACGAACTTAACAATGCACCTCTTCAATTTGGTCAACCTGTGGGAACTGGAGCTGGAGAAACCTATTTAGGTGATGTAAAATATAAAGACGTAAGTGGAGATGGTGTCATAGATGCATCAGACAAAACATTGATAGGTAGTCCACATCCAGATTTCACCTTTGGTTTTACCAATAACTTCAAGTACAAAAATTTTGATTTATCATTATTCTTACAAGGTTCGTATGGTAATGATGTCATGAATTTAACAAGAAGAGCAGGTACAAAAAATTCTTCATTATATGAAAACCAGCTAGTTGAGGCAGCAAACTATTGGACTCCAACAAATACAAATACTGATATTCCAAGGCCAATAGCAGATTCAGCTAACAATAATTTATTAATATCCAGCCGTTATCTTGAAGATGGCTCTTACTTAAGAATACAAAACTTAACTTTAGGCTATTCTATACCACAAGATGTTTTAGAAAAATTTAAAATGTCCAGATTGCGAATTTATGGTTCTGCTCAAAACCTATATACTTTTACTAAGTATTCTGGTTACGATCCTGAAATTGGTTCCTTTAATCAAAGCCCCCTTTTGTCAGGTATAGATAATGGAAGATACCCATCTCCAAGAACTTTTTCAATCGGTGTAAACGTAGAATTTTAAAAAAAATGAAAATGAAAAATAAAAATTTCTTTAATATTTACAAGTTGCTAAGCTTAGCAATAGTGTTTTTGGTTTTTGGTTCATGTTCCGATGACTTTACAAATAGGCCACCTGAAGACGCCATAAGTTTAGATGCGTATTATAACACTAATGACCAAGTAGTTTCTGCAACGAATGGTATGTACAGTAGAACCTGGTTTCAATTGTGCAACAAGTTTTTTTGGACACTAGAGGTTGGTTCTGGAAACATGTATTCCGGGTCTCCTGATGTTGCTGGTTTAAGAACATTTTCTTTAAATGGAAGTGATCCAGAATTGGCAAATGGCTGGGCTTCTATGTGGGCAAATGTGGCTCAAGCAAACGCTCTTATTAATTTCTTAGAATCTCGTGTTGGTCCAGATGTAGACCAAGATGTTATAGACCATGCAATCGGTGAGGCTTATTTCATGAGAGCTACCGCTTACTTTTATCTAGTCCGCATGTGGGGACCTGTTCCAATTATTGAAAACAACTTAGATTATTCTAACGACCCATACATAAATACAAACCCTGTATCAGACATTTATACTTTCATTGTAAATGATTATAAAGCTGCAATAGACAAATTAGAAAGCAAAATTAGAGGCTCGAATTATGGTGAAAATGGCCGTGTTTCCAAAGGGTCTGCAAAAGCTATGCTTGCTAAAGTATATCTTTATCAAAAAGATTATCCAAACGCAAGAGCAATGGCTGAGGAAGTCATTAATAGTCATGAATTTAAATTGCTAGGCGGTAGCGAGTTACCATCAATGTCTTTTGGTGATTTATTCTTATACAAAAACAACAATAATCAAGAGTCCATTTTTGCCATTCAATGGAAAGGGGACGGAAATTATGGATCTGCCAATAACAGTAATACGCAATTTGGAATAAGCTCTAATACTGTTTCTACATCAAATGCTACTTACGGAGGTGTATTTGGCCCATCCCAAGATATATTTTCATTGTATGATGTAGCTGATTTAAGAAGACATGAAACCATAATGATTCCTGGTGATACTTATCCTAATATCAACACATCCAATGGTGTTGGTTTTACAGTGCCAGATGAAGATAATGCTCAAGGTTCTGGCGGAGGCATTAAAAAGTATTGTCTTGGTCGAGTTTCTGATGCAACTGGACCTGTAGATGCTTGGGGCATGATGGATAATAATACCTACATAATGAGATATGCCGAATTATTACTAATTCATGCAGAAGCCGTTTTAGCCGGTGGACCTAGCACTTCAGATCCAGCAGCATTAAGCTCCTTTAATGCCGTTAGAAACAGAGCTGGTTTACCCAGCATGACTTCTATCACTTTTGATGATATTTTTAAAGAAAGAAGATTAGAATTGTGTTTTGAAGGTGATTATTGGTTTGATCTAGGAAGGTTGGACAAAACAGATGCTATTGACATTATGTCTGCGCAAAACAGAGGAAATAAGAATACAGAAGAATATTATACTCCTGTATATTCCGCATCAGATCATGCCGCTAATGATTTTTATATCGATTACCCTGATAATGATGTGGCAAAAAATCCAAAGTTATTAGAAGATCCAGTTCCTTATACTTTTAATTAACATTAATATAATGATTATGAAAAACTTAAAAACAAAAAATATATTGGCCTTTTTTATTATGCTGTCAATAGTTGTTGGTTCTCTATCATCCTGTTCAACTGATGACAATAGCAGTTCATCTTTTGCTCCTCCTGTTATTAATTCAGTAAGCAGAGCGCAAGAAGGAGATTTAACACCCACAACTGTTGGGTATGCTAATAATATGTACATTATTAGAGGGTCGGGCTTTCTGTCCCTTGAGAAAGTCTATTTTAATGATACTGACACCTATTTTAACCCAACATTGGTTACCGACACTGCTGTTTTTGTGACTGTTGACCAAAACACGCCTTATGAGAACGCATCAAATGAATTAGTTTTAGTAACAAAAGGAGGAACCGTTACGTATCCATTTGTAGTTGCTCCACCAGCACCGCAAATGCTAAGAGGATTTAACCCAGTAAATGCAAGTGAAGGAGATGAAATTACAATTTATGGAAATTTCTTTTTAGACCCTGTCGTCACTTTTGGATCAATTCAAGCTGAAGTAGTTTCAAATACATTAACAGAGATTGTAGTAAAAGCTCCTGCTGGTTCTGATAAGCAATATGTAACTGTAACTACCATTTCAGGTTCTGTAACCTCCACTTACGCCTTAGGTACAGCACTTTATGATGACATATGGTATGGTGGATTTGCACCTCCAGATTGGAACAACCATGTTTATGAAACCAATGACACGGCTGCACAAGGCACAACTTATTTTAAAAAGAATATGGGTGGCTGGGACAACCTTCAAGGCGAATGGTCTTGGGATGATCAAATAGCAGATTATGCTGGTATTAGAATGTCTTTAAAAGGACCCGAAGGCTCTAAGATAAAATTAGTTTTCAATGGGAACTGGAGCGATGACACAGCACCTGTTATCACGCTTACATCAGAATGGAAAGAATATTATTTTACATGGGCTGATTTACTCAATGCCGATCATGTACAAAACATATCGTTCCAAGAATTTACTGGTGATGGTGGCGTTTACTATTTCGACAATATTGGTTATATATTAAAATAAATATTTTGAGTTAGTTTAGTAATTAGGGAAACCCTAAATTTAAAATCAGTTTAGGGTTTTTCTATATAATTTAATTATGAAAAAAATCGTTTTTATACTATTGCTTTTAGTACCAATAGTCACACAAGCCCAAAAATTTGAAAACCTTGCCCAAACCCCTCCTTTAGGATGGAATAGTTGGAATACTTTTGGAACTGATATAAATGAACAATTGGTAAAAGATATTGCTGATAAGTTTATTAAACTTGGTTTAAAGGATGCTGGTTACCAATATATTGTTTTAGATGATGGGTGGATGGCTAAAGAACGTGATGAAAATGGCAATCTGGTTGCAGACCCAGAAAAATTCCCTAACGGAATGAAACATTTGGCGGATTACATCCATTCTAAAGGCTTAAAATTTGGACTTTATAATTGTGCTGGCTCTCAAACCTGTGCTGGGTACCCTGGAAGTAGAGGACATGAATATCAAGATGCACGCTCTTATGCGTCTTGGGATGTTGATTATTTAAAATACGATTGGTGTAATACAGGAAAAATAAATGCTGAAAGTGCCTATACAACTATGAGGGATGCCTTATATGCTGCAGGAAGACCTATAGTGTTCAGTATTTGTGAATGGGGTGATAATGAACCTTGGAAATGGGCTAAAGATATCGGGCATTTATGGCGTGTAACTGGCGATATTATTAATTGTTGGGATTGTGAAGTTGGTCATGGATCCTGGCAGTCTTCAGGTGTTTGGAAAATTATCAATATGCGAAAAGATGTTCGTAAAGTTGCAGGACCTGGTCATTGGAACGATTATGATATGATGGAAGTTGGTAATGGGATGACCGATGCTGAGGATAGAAGTCATTTTGCTATGTGGAATATGTTAGCTTCTCCCTTAATCATGGGAAACGATTTAAGAACAGCTCCTAAAGAGACTATTAAAACACTAACCAATACAGAGGTAATTGCTGTAAATCAAGATAAATTGGGTATTCAAGGATTTCGTTTTACAAACGAAAACAATATGGAGATTTGGCTAAAACCACTTGATAACAATGAATGGGCGATGACATTTGTAAATATGAGTAACCATCCTATAGATTTTGTTTTTGATTGGACAAAACATGGTATAGGTGATGATGTCAATGGAAAATGGCTAGATGTAAAAAACAACATCTTTAAAATAAGAGATGTGTTCAATCATAAAAACTTAGGAGACACTTCAAAAGAATTAAAAGCTAATATTGGAGCTCATGATGTAGTCATGATTAAATTAGAAATATTATAGGATTATAGGCAAAATAATCCATATAGAAATCTGTCCATTTGTATGGCAACGGGTATATTGGTCAACCAAGCCCCTAGGGCTGGTCTTCATGGTCATCTTCATGGTGCCTGTATCCTTATATGAATCTCCCAATCGTTTAACATCATCTACATGCTGTTTTCCTGGTCCATAACAAGCTTCTCAGTTCACATTGATGAGCGCAAATTTTGTATTGTAACTATCCGTTTTCTGGTCATAGTTCTCCCTTACATTGATGGAATGACAATCTGAACACATGTTGTTCCAGTTTAAACCACCACGAGACCAGTGTATTCTGAATGCACCACTTTAAAGTCTGTATACAAATCAAACCACTTGTTTTTAACTGAATCCCAAGCGGTTCTTAAGCATTGATAATGTCCATTGGGGAATTTTACAATATATTGTTGAAGTGGTGTTATGCCAAAGGTGTAAACTATCTTATAATCATGTTTTTTTCCATCAGGGCCTTCCGTATTGACTTAAAAATCTGAGCCTTCTTTATAAAAACGTGATGTGACGCTTTGGCTAGTGACTATTTTATTATTGAAATCCGCCAGAACAGTTAAGCTATCGGCTATTTGCATGGCTTTATCATGATGCGATCCTTGCCAATCTTTAAACTCTTGTTGATGACATTTTTTACAATTATTATCACCTAAGAAATCACTATCTGGAATTACCTTTGAAGATATAAATGAACTGTCCTTTGTTATTTTCTCATATTTTTATTCATTTTTACATGAGAAAACAGTGCATATTAATAATAAATAAAATATTCGAAGGCGCATAATTTTGATGAAATATTGAATGATAAAACTACAAATACTAATTCATTTATTTTCCCACTTCCACGCTGCCGATAGTCCTTCTTTTAAAGTTAATTTTGCTTTCCATCCTAAAATAGTATTAGCTTTAGTTGTATCGGCATAGGTGCAAAAAACGGTTAAAGAGAACCACTGAAAACGGGAGTTTTTGAACCACTTAAAACTCTTTTCAGCCGAAGCTATTAAAAGGATTTACAATAATTATTGCTATGCTCACTTTTATCTGCTGTGGATGGTATACTATGCCCGCCCTATCCACATATATGTCTAAATAGTATAAATTTTTGTATTTAAGTTAATAATCCATTTTTATATACGTTGTCATAAAACGATTTAATAATATCTAAATCAGCTTGTTTTCTGAACAGAAAAGCGGTCTTTTAGCCTTTGCATATCCTCACTAATCTTTCGTTCTATCACTCTAGCATAAATTTGGGTCGTGACAATTTTGGTATGACCCAATAATTTAGATACAGTTTCTATAGGAACACCATTGCTTAAAGTTACTGTTGTTGCAAAAGTATGTCGAGCCATATGAAATGTAAGGTTTTTATTTATATCACACATATCGGCAATCTCTTTTAAATAGCTATTCAACTTTTGGTTTGACAAATAAGGCATCAATCCTCCTGAAAGCATGGTCCTTGGATGATCTTCATATTTCTCTATCAATGATTCAACAACAGGTAATAACGGTATTTTTACAGGGGTCTTTGTTTTTAGCCTTTGTGTCATAATCCAATTATTGCCATCAATTCCGGATATAATATTGTCTCTTTTAAGTTTCATAATATCGACGTAGGACATTCCAGTATAACAACCAAAAACAAACAGATCCTTAACTGTCATGAGTCTGTCGATAGAACAGGATAGTCTCTCAATCCTTTGAAGTTCCATTTCAGTAAGGAATTCACGTTCTTTCTTCTCCAACTTTGGTTTGAATTTAACAAAAGGGTCTCGATCTATCCACTCCATATTAAAGGCAAGAGTAATTATTTTTCTAAGTCTTTGGATATGTTTCATTGCTACATTGTTACTGATCTTGCCTTGCGATGGTCTCGATTGATAGCCCCTTAGAAAACTCTCAAAGCCAATGATAAATTGATAATCTAGGTTCTGTAGATGTATATCTAGAGTTTTATACTTTCTTTTTAGGTATACAAAAACATGCTTTTGGGTTGTTCTATAATGTCCTATGGTGTTAACTTTTAGCTTGTATGCCATCGTTTCATTATGATATTCAAAAATGTCCTTAAGAGAATAATGAATTTTATCTTCACCCAAATATCTTGATTTGATAAGTTCTGCTGTAAGAATTCGCTTTTCCATTTTTAAATCTCGATAGCATTGTACTATTTCTGATTTCACCTCATCGAGATATAAATTGATTTCTCTAGCAATTGCACTATTGCCTCTTACTTTTTGGCCTTTGGCATCCCAAGAGTTTATATCCACTTTATGCTTGAGGCTTATGTTGACCTTCCTACCATTTACTGTAATTCGGGCATAAATATTTGTCTGCTTGTTTTGGGCTCGTTTGGTATAAATCCAAAAAAGCACGGAAAATGTTAAAGAAGTACGCATAGTTGTCGTCTTTTTGTTTGTTAAACATTCATTGAGACGAAAGTCAAATCAACTATACCAAGGTTTTCAAATAATCAAAGTTCAATTTTTAACGATGTTGACGATTTGTTGACGATTTGTTGACGATTAAAAAGTAACTGTTGACGATTTGTGAACTTTTAAAGTTAAATATATTATTTTAAAATATAACCCTAAAAACGCTAAAACCCCGATAATCATATAATTAACGGGGTTTTGATTTTAAATAATACTCTTAAAAGCGGTCTGGACGGGACTCGAACCCGCGACCTCCGCCGTGACAGGGCGGCATTCTAACCAACTGAACTACCAGACCGTTGCTTTATTGCGGTTGCAAATATACACGCCTTTTTTTATATGACAAACGTTTTTTTGTGTTTTTTAATAATATTTTCTAAACAAATTTTTGGCGTTCTATCATATACGTTGTGAGGATGTTATTAAAATCTTTATTTATGTCGGCCTCAACATATTTAATTTTATACTGCGCACACTTTAATTTTAAGGTTTCAAAATAATCACTTACCGCTTTGTGGTAGTTTTCTTGAATGGTATCTGCATATAAATTGATATAGTCGCCTGTTTCAACATCAACAAAACGTTTGGGCCTATTATCAAAATCAAAAGTCAACTCTTTTTCCTTGTCAAATACATGAAACAAAATAACTTCATGCTTATTGTACTTTAAATGCCGCAGCGCTTCAAATAACTTATCTTGATCTATGGAAGACTGAAACATATCTGTAAACAAAAATATCATGGAGCGCCTGTGTATTTTTTCTGCTATTTCATGTAAATATTGATAGGTTTCTGTCTCTTTTTTTATTGATTTTGTTACCAGCATATCACTAAGTTGGCTTAACAGCATTTGATGATGCCTTTCACTCCCCTTTTCTGGCGCATAATAATCATAACTATCACTGTAAATGCTTAACCCAACTGCATCGCGTTGCTTTTTTAAAATGTACATTAATGAAGCTGAGGCCAGAGCTGAAAATGCAATTTTATTTAAATGTTGTATTGAAAAATCCGTCATTTTTGGGTAATGCATCGAGCTACTACTGTCAATGATGATGTGGCAACGTAAATTGGTTTCGTCATCATATCGCTTTGTGTAGAGTTTATCGGTCTTTGCAAATAATTTCCAATCAATATGGCGGGTACTTTCGCCTTGATTGTAAATTTTATGTTCTGCAAATTCTGCTGAGAATCCATGAAACGGACTTTTATGCATGCCAGCAATAAAACCTTCCACAACTTGTTTTGCAAGCAGTTCTAAATTCTTAAAACCACTTGTTTTATTGAGCTCATTCTGTAAATTCACTGCCATTTGTCACGTATTAGTTTTGCTCTACAAACGCCATCAGCGGCTTGCAATAATTTGTTTTTTAACACCTCTGGAAAACCTGGATTGTCTTGTAAAAATTGTTCAAGTGTCTGATAGGCAAATTCAGAAGAATAGTTTCCTATAGTGGTACTTAGCCATGCCTTTGGAAAAAAAATATCACCTGTTCGTTGTATTTCCTCAACCAAGTCCAAACACATTTTTAAGTGTTTTTTTGCAGACTCTTGCCGCAAAGGATGATGTATATTCTGCAATGCTGATAGCACCCAACTTTCTTTGTCTCTGTTTTCAGCTTTTGACAAAGATAGCATAAAATCATCTCGTTCCTTTTCATTATTGGATAATGACGGTAACAAAAACTCAAGTCGCTTTTTTCTATCTGGATTTGAAATAGTTTCTAAAGTTTGTTGTAAAATACTATCTGCCTTTGGGTGATTAAATACAGCCAAGGTGCAGGCCAAACTTGTATAATCATCTTCATTTAAATTCAAATTATGTATTGTCAAAGACTTATCCCAAATATGATATAAGGTGTTTTTACCGCTCTCGGAATAGGCAATACTTTCAAATAAGTGGAACAGTGTTTTTTTAAAGCTTGGTGACAAGTCATCATCTAACAATCTTTTAATTAATATAGCTTCTAGCGTTGTCTCTTGAATGGCTCGTTGCTCGTGAGGGATATAATCCCAAAAAATTGAAGACACATAACCAATAATCGTATTTAAAACAAGTTCTTCTTGTTCCGAGGACAGCCCTTTTGTGAGAGTTTCTAAAGCTTTGGCTGGTTGGATATTTCCAGCTAAAACATTTTCATATAAATTGATATAACTATAGCCTCTGGCTACATCATCCTTTATATTAGGTATAGAATTAAGATTTGATCCATCCAATGGAAACACGCCATAGCCAAACGCATCATAATTATATATAATGGATTGTGGTTTTGGCAAACCCCTCAACGTATTAATAGTTTGGTGTTTTTTGTTTAACTGAATGGGAACACACTTAACACTATCTTTATATACCAAACCCAAACTAAAAACCTGTGGCCAAACATTGGAACTACCATCCTCAGCATGTTGCGAAATTTCAAAAGATTGTATTCTATCATTTTGGTAAACAATACTATCAGAAATAATTGGCCGGCCTGATTGATTTACCCAAACTTCACTCCATTGCTTTAAATCCTCTTTTGTTTCAGCATCCAAAATACCTATCAAATCATTCCAATCGGCATTGCTATAGGCAAACTTTTTTATGTATTTACGCAATCCTTTTTTAAAAGCTTCTTTACCCAATAAAGCTTCTAATTGCCGCATCATGATGGGTGCTTTATCATAAATTATATTACCATAAAGCGTTCCTGCATTTTTCAAGTTATCCAGGTTTTGCTTGATGGGGGTAACACCTTTTGTCCGGTCTTCACTATAAGCACTTGGATAATGCTCATTCATAAAATTCAGACGGTGATTTATCTCTGGAAATGCTGGATTAGTTATTTTATCAGCTAAAAAATTAGCAAATACTTCTTTTAACCAAACATCATCAAACCAGTTCATGGTAACCAAATCACCAAACCACATATGCGTTGTTTCGTGAGCTATAAGTTTACAGCGTCTTAATTTTTGGTTTTGGGTAGCATTATCATCTAGAAACAACGATGATTCTCTATATTGGATTGCTCCCACATGTTCCATGCCACCATACTGAAACCCTGGAATTGCAGCAAAATCTAATTTTTGAAACGGAAATTTATAATCCGTGTAATCTTCTAAAAACAACACAGCTTGATGGTGTAATTTGAAAATTTCACGAACGCTGGTCTGTATTTTGTCAGGATCATTTTCACGATAGAGCATATTCATTTTAAAGCCATCTAGCTGTTCACTTACTTTTTTAAAATCCCCTACAACAAACGAAAACAAGTAGGTGCTCATTAAATCAGACTTCTTGAATTTGTAACTAGTATAATCTCCTTTGTTTTCCTTAGCATCTAAATGCGATCCACATAGCACTTCCCAATCCTTTGGCGCATTGATATCCAATACATAATGGGCTTTTATGTTGGGCTGATCAAAACACGGAAATAGGGTGCTGGCTCTATCTGGCACCAACAGGGTGTATAAATAATCGTCATTTCTGTTGAGGGATAATTCCCCAGCATTAAATTTGATATCGATACGATTCTTTCCAATTTTCAAATATTGAGGATCAATAATGACATGCTCTTGTTGATGGTTGACGGGTATCTGCTTTTGGTTTACAACAACTTGTTTGATATATGTACTATCACAATTAAAATCCAAATACAGGGGATGCAACAAATTATTAATCTGTAAATCCAAACCCAATTGGGAATTTATAGCTTCATCCTTATTTCTTGGGATACTAAAGGACAGGTTATACACTACATTGGAAACTTGCTGCCTTCTATAGTTTGCCAATTCCATTGAAATTCCGGGGCTCAACAACGAATCCTGTTCTTTATTTTTGTCACAAGACATGACAACAAGCAAACTGAATATAGATATGACAACTTTCACCATTACTCATTTAAATAACCATGCGGATTTAAAAAAAAATTAAAAGGCATGGTTACCATGCCTTTTTATGTGTTTAATCAAAAGTTATTAAATAATTTTATCTACAATACCGTAAGCAACAGATTCTTCGGCGCCCATCCAATGGTCACGGTTAAAGTCTTTCATGACTTTTTCAACTTTTTGACCACAATTATCAGCCAAAATTTGTGCACTTAACTCTTTGGTCTTGATTATTTCCTGAGCTGTAATTTCAATATCGCTGGCAGGGCCGCGGGCACCACCACTAGGTTGATGGATCATCACACGGGCATGCGGTTGAATAAACCGCTTTCCTTTTTTTCCAACCGATAAAATAATAGACCCCATTGATGCTGCAAACCCCGTACAGATTGTAGAAACATCACTTTTTAATGATTTGATGCAATCATAAATTGCAAACCCTGATGTTACGTAACCGCCCGGGCTGTTAATATATAAATGAATATCTTTAGTCTCTAAAGCATCTAAATACATCAATCTGTCAATAACATGTTTAGCTGATTTATCATCAACCTGTCCCCACAAAAAAACTTTCCGTTGCTCTATTAACTTACTGTCAATGGCATCTTGAACTTTTGTTTTACTACTCATCTTTTTATAATTTTTATCTAAAATAAAAAAAGGTTTACTAATTAAGTAAACCTTTTAATTTTCTTTTTCAAATTTTTTTATAAAAGCGAATCTATCGCTTCTGTATATGCATTTTTAGGAGCTACACCTACTTGACGCCCTACAACTTCACCATTTTGGAAAACCAAAACCGTTGGAATGTTACGTACACCATATTTGGCAGCAAATTCTTGGTTAGCATCAACATCAACTTTACCAACTATAGCTTTGCCTTCATATTCATTACTTATTTCTTCAATGATCGGTCCAACCATTCTACAAGGTCCGCACCAAGCCGCCCAAAAATCAACCATAACAGGTTTGTCACTTTTTAATACAGTTTCTTCAAACGATGCATCTGTTATTTCTAATGCCATAATATTTATATTTATTGTGTTTTACTTCAGATTATTTCACAAAATTAGTCAAAAATTTCTCTAAAGCTTACAACTCGTCAATTTGTTTTACTTATAGTTTTATTGTTTTGTACTATCATCATTTGAATACAATACATCTACGGTGAGCATTTACTTTACTAATGAGGTAAAAAAAAGAGCTATCAAAGTTTGATAGCTCTTTTAAATCATTTAAAAACAGGCATTAATCATGGTGTCTTTTTCTTCCCAATTCAACAGTTGTAACTGTTCCATCTGGGGTTGTTTTAGTCGCCATATTATCACAGGTGCCATCTCCATAATCCAAAACAGTAGTTCCCTCAGCTGTTGTATATTCTTTAATTCCTGAAGCTATATACAAACATTCTGCTGGTTTTACCAACGGCGTGGTAATATCTACACTAAAGGTAGCTCCAGAAGCATCTGTATACACAAAAGATCCGGTAATTGTTTTTTCGTCATCAAAGCAAGAATCTGTGTCACCACCCGCGGTAATTTCTACGGTTTTTGTTCCAACCTTTGTAATGGTTCCGGCATCGGTTTCAACAGAAATATCAACTGAACCTGTCATTTCCGGATTTCCGTTTGCATTACTTGCTGTATAGGTATATGTTTTTGTTCCGTTAACCACATAGCCGTTAATGGTTAAATTATCAACCGTGATGGTTCTCTCTTTGCTGGTATCTGTAACTGACCATGTTTTGGTGATTGTTCCTGTAATAACATTACCATTGTAATCTGTACAATCGCCCGTAAAGGTTATGGTAGCCGTAACCATATCGCCGTTTACTTCCACAGTAATATCTGTACAGTTGCTAAAAAATCCTGAACGACCATGGTTATGTGAGTCTTCACCCTTTAAACCAGAATCTTTACCTGTTGTTGACGTAGAAAAATCAACGCCAAAAGTACTTTCAGAATACATAGAGATGTTGTCCAAAACGCTTTCGGTTTCTTCAATTGCAACTTCATTAGCAACGGCTTGCTCGCCTGAAAGAGCTGGGGCAACCGTATCATTTTGGCAGGCTACAAAACCAAGTGCCAATACAAAAAATAAACTTTTAAAGGTTTTCATAATAAGAATTTTTAATTATTTGGGTATATATATAACTAAACAAGTAGCTATATATTATACAACAGTCAAATGATAAAAATTCCTACCCCAAAAAGACTGAAAATTAGTTCAATTTGTAAAAAACGTCTTGATTTTCCAATTCGCTAAGTAATTCTTGGGAAATTTTTACTTTTTGTTTTCTACTCGGCATATTGAGTTTGATGCTCTCATCATGGTCATAAATGACAAAATTGAGCGATTGACTTCCAGGATGCATATGAATAAGGTCTTTTAAAGCTGAAATCCTCTCGGTTTTTATATCTTGAATATTGAGCTGAATAGACAGTTTTTTGGCATAAGCATCCATGACATCATGCAGCAGTTGAAAACTATTGAACTGCAAACGGGGCTCACTCTTTTTGCCTGTATCTTTTTGCATCCAACCTTCACGAATCAACACCTTGACAAATACAAAGCTGTTTTTTAGTAAAAAATGCCTGAACTTAAGATATTCTTCGCCAAAAATCCTGAACTCAAAACTATCTGTATAATCTTCAACAGTAAACAGGGCCCATCCTTTTCCCTGTTTGCTTACACGATGCTGAACATCAGTCACCACGCCACCAAATGCAAGTTCCTTGTTAACAAATGGATTTAAATCTTTAAAAAATGCCAGACTGGCATTACAAAAGGTGTTCATTTCGGTTTTAAAATCATCCAAAGGATGCCCCGAAATATAAATCCCCACCACTTCTTTTTCGCGGGCTAACTTTTCCATGGTTCCCCACTCTTCACAAGGTGGCACCTGCGGTTCTGCAATCTGTACATCACTGGCATCACCAAATAAACTTACCTGTGCCGAGTTTTCATTTTCTTGGTGCTTTGCACCATACTTAATCGCTTTTTCCAAAAACGTAATGCCGTCACCATCATCGTGAAAATATTGCGCTCTGTGGGTTTCCTTAAAACAATCAAATCCGCCAGCCAAAGCTAAATTTTCAAAAGCTTTTTTATTGGCCGCCCGCAAGTCTATTCGCTTGGCCAAATCAAAAATCGATTTGTAGTGACCATCTTTTTTTCTGCTTTCCACAATAGTCTTCACAGCTCCGTGACCGACACCTTTTATGGCTCCCATTCCAAACCGAACGGCATTGTCTTTATTTACCGAAAACTTATAGTATGATTCGTTGACGTCAGGTCCAAGCACATTTAACTTCATGCGCTTACATTCTTCCATAAAGAACGTGACTTGCTTAATGTCATTCATATTATTCGACAAAACGGCCGCCATATATTCTGCTGGATAGTGAGCTTTTAAGTAAGCCGTTTGATACGCTATCCAAGCATAACAGGTAGAATGCGATTTGTTGAACGCGTAACTTGCAAACGCTTCCCAATCTTTCCAAACTTTTTCTAAAATTTTGGCATCATGGCCATTGGCGCTCGCTTGTTCAATGAATTTGGGTTTCATTTTGTCAAGTACAGCAATTTGCTTTTTCCCCATGGCCTTACGCAACACATCGGCCTCACCTTTGGTAAAGCCAGCTAGTTTTTGGGACAGCAACATCACCTGCTCTTGATAAACCGTAATACCATAGGTTTCCTTGAGATATTCTTCCATGGCTGGCAAGTCGTACTCAATGCTTTCATCGCCGTGTTTTCTTCTAACAAAACTAGGAATGTATTCCATAGGCCCCGGACGATACAACGCGTTCATGGCAATTAAGTCTTCAAACACGGTTGGTTTTAAGTCTTTAAGGTGTTTTTGCATACCTGGTGACTCGTACTGGAACACACCAACCGTTTCGCCTTTTTGAAATAACTCATAAGTTTTTTCGTCATCCAAAGGAAAATTATCAGGATCTAATGTAATACCATGCTTGGCCTTTACAATTTTAACGGTATCCTTAATTAAGGTTAGGGTTTTTAAGCCCAAGAAGTCCATTTTTAGTAGGCCAGCTTCTTCAACAACCGAGTTATCAAACTGTGTGACATATAAATCGGAATCCTTTGCGGTGGCTACGGGCACAAACTTGGTGATATCATCTGGTGTTATAATCACGCCACAGGCATGAATGCCCGTATTACGAACCGAACCTTCTAGCGTACGTGCAAGATTGACGGTTTCAGCCTCTAGGTCTTCGCCTTCTGAAATATTAAGTAGTTGATTGACTTTTTCTAAATCCTCAGCTCGAAATTTACTCGCCAATTCCTTTTCATTTAAACCAAAAATCTTATTTAGCTTAGACATGGTTGGAATCAGTTTTGCAATCCTGTCGGCATCAAACAAAGGCAAATCCAATACGCGGGCCGTATCGCGAATAGACGATTTTGCTGCCATGGTTCCATACGTGATAATTTGTGCCACTTGGTTGCTACCATATTTTTTGATAACGTAATCCATAACCTTGCTTCGGCCTTCGTCATCAAAATCAATATCAATATCGGGCATACTTATACGGTCTGGATTGAGGAAACGCTCAAAAAGCAAGTCGTACTTAAGTGGGTCAATATTGGTAATCCAAAGGCAATATGCCACTACCGAACCCGCTGCAGATCCCCGGCCGGGACCGACAGAGACATCCATTTTTCTAGCTTCGCGAATAAAATCCTCAACAATTAAAAAATAACCCGGATAACCCGTGTTTTCAATAACACTCAGCTCAAAATCAATACGCTCTTTGATGTCCTCAGCAAGCTCATCTCCATAACGCTTTTTAGCACCTTGATAGGTTAAATGTTTTAAATAGGCATTTTCGCCACGTTTACCGCCATCTATTAAATCGTCTTCATTTTTAAATTCCTCAGGAATGTTAAACGCTGGCAATAACACATCACGAGCTAAATCGTAAGCCTCAACTTTATCCACAACCTCTTGGATATTACTGATGGCTTCTGGAATATCCTTAAACAAGGCCTTCATCTCATCAGACGACTTAAAATAATACTCTTGGTTAGGCAAGCCATATCGATAACCCCGACCACGACCTATTGGTGTTGCCTGCTTTTCTCCATCTTTTACACACAGCAAAATATCATGGGCGTTAGCATCTTCTTTTTTGCAATAATAGGTATTGTTGGTAGCTACCAGTTTTACATTGTGCTTTTTGGACAATTCTACCAATACTGTATTGACGCGGTTTTCGTCTTCTTGTTTATGACGCATCAATTCAATATACAAATCGTCACCAAACTGCTCTTTCCACCAAAGCAAGGCTTCCTCGGCTTGGCTCTCCCCTACGTTTAAGACTTTGCTTGGCACTTCACCATATAGGTTACCTGTAAGAACAATAAGGTCTTCCTTATATTGTTGAATCAGCTCTTTATCAATCCTTGGCAAATAATAAAATCCGTCAACAAATGCATGTGATGATAGTTTGGCTAGATTATGGTAGCCTTTTTTGTTCTTGGCCAACAAGACTATTTGGTAGCCATTATCTTTTCTGGATTTATCAAGATGATTTTCACAAACAAAAAACTCACAGCCTAAAATGGGTTTAATTTCTTTAGCTGTAGGCTTCTCCCCTTTTTCAATGGCCGCATCATTTTTGGCTTTAACCGACTTATTATGATTGCTAACAGCTTTGACAAAATGAAATGCCCCCATCATATTGGCATGGTCTGTTAAGGCCACAGCCGGCATGCCTTGTTCGGCTGCAGCAGTCACCAAATCGGCCACGCTTATGGTAGATTGCAACACCGAAAATTGAGAGTGGTTATGAAGGTGCACAAAATCAACATCCGCTAATTCTGAGATGTTTTGCTTTATTTCTTCGGAAGAAATCTGGCTGCCTTCAGTTTTCTTAATTCGTTCCCTTATTTTAGCACTTTCCTGTTTAAGGTTGATATGCTTTAAACCAATAAGCTGAACTTCATTTGGGTTGGATTTGTTAAATTCCTGAAAGTAATCTGGCTGAACATCCAATTGCTCTTTAGTGAACTCTCCCAAACGAACCAACTCAAAAAAGCAACGGGTGGTGGCCTCCACGTCTGCCGTGGCATTATGCGCTTCATCAAATGGTTCTTTAAACAAAAATTCGTGCAGCTCGGTAAGCGTGGGCAATTTATATTTTCCGTAACGACCACCGGGAATTTGACACAATTCTGCTGTTTGCTCAGTACACGTATCCAAAACCGGCAACTCCTGCAAAGGGTTGGCTATGTCTTCCCGAACAAATTCGGCACCCATGATATTAAGGTCAAACTTAACATTTTGTCCTACCACAAACTTGGCTTTGCTCAATGCCTCATTGAATTTATTTAAGACCTCAGCCAAAGGGACACCTTGTTCTTGGGCCAATTCGGTTGAAATACCATGTACTTTTTCAGCATCATAAGGAATATTAAAACCGTCAGGTTGTACGAGATAGTCTTGATGGTCAACACAATTTCCCATAGCATCATGTAATTGCCATGCTATTTGTATGCATCGTGGCCAATTATCAGTATCTGTAATAGGGGCATCCCATCGTTTGGGCAAACCCGTAGTTTCGGTATCAAATATTAAGTACATGTTCTGTTTTTCAAAAGAAATAAGAACGTTAAAATTAAGAATTATTCTTTGTTTTAAAACGATAAATTATAAGTAGTTATAAACAAGAAAAGTTAGTCTCAAATTGATTTTATAATTATCATAAAATATTGAGTTACATGACAAAAATCATATTTTGAGTAACACATGTTACATAATTTTACACCAAGATTTTAAATAAGTTATATCAAATACAGTTATTATGAAAAATTTCAAACTATTAATAAACTTAGTTGTGGTTGCAACAAGTTTTATGTTTTTCCAATGTACCAGTGAGTATACCCCAATTGTAGGGCCTGCTGGAGCAGACGGTGTTGACGGTGTTGATGGTGTAAACGGTGTGGACGGCGCTGGTGCTGTTTGTATCTCATGCCACTCCAATGAGCACAGAGACCCTATTTATGCAGCTTATGTGCTTTCAAATCATTACGGTCCTGATGGGAATGGACTTGATGGTTCTTGGGCCAGAGGAACAAGCGCTAGTTGTGCACAATGCCACAACAATCAAGGTTTTATAGATTTCCAATCTGGACTTTATGTAGATGCCAATGGAAACCAATCTGCAAACCCAAATGGATATGCGGTATCAAACCCAATTACCTGTACCGGTTGTCACGATGTACACAGATCATTTGATTTTGACAATGATGGCAATGATTATGCCTTAAGAACATTAGCTCCTGTTGCATTAATTATTGATCCAGACACTAGTATTGACGTTAATAACGATAGTGACCCAATGGGTTATAGCAATACCTGTATCAATTGTCACCAACCTAGAACTCCTGCGCCTACACCTAACGCATTCGGAAACTACAAAGTTACCAGTACACACTGGGGCCCTCACCACGGACCACAAGGTACTTTCTTGTACGGTTTAGGTGGCGCTATTTTACCAGGTGCCATGCCTGCTGTAGGTGATGCTGGTCATGCTAAAGGTGCTTCTTGCGTATCTTGCCATATGGGAGAACCAACTGCCGCTGATAATGGTGGACATACTTGGAATCCAACAGCTAATGCTTGCTTGTCATGTCATGATACAGAACCAGAAGGTGTTGAAGGATTGGATGCGCTAAGAGCTACTTTATTGGTTGAATTACAAACTAAAGGATTAGACTCTACAGGCACTAAATACATTTTTGATGCCAATGGTAATTTACAAACAGGAACCTATCCTGTAAAAGTATCACAAGCTGCTTTTAACTACATCTTATTGATGGAAGATAGAAGTAATGGTATCCACAATCCTGAGTATGCTAAAGATTTAGCAACAAACTCAATAAATGCTTTACAAAATAACTAATTAAGATATATTAACAGCTCAGGGACTTAAAACCCTGAGCTGTTATCAATCCTATTTTTTTATTACATAGCAATAGCTAACAAAAATTTCTTTTTTGAGATTTTTAAGTTCAAAATTAAAATGAAATGAAATGAAAAAACTATTAAAAATAGTTCTAGTGAGCAGTTTGAGTTTGTTGTCTTTCTCATGTTATTATGATGAATTCCCTCAAGCTGTTGAAGTAGTAATTCCACCAGACCAAACTATTTCATTTGCCAGTGATATCACACCCATATTTGCAACATACAACTGTGCGCAATGCCATAAGCCTTCAGGACAAAGTCCTAATTTAACAGCAGGCAATGAATACAGTTCCTTGGTTCCTGCTTATGTTTCTGCAGGAAACGCAACAGGAAGCAGATTGTACATACAATTGGCGGATAAAGGGCACAGAAATGTTGATGCCGAATCATTGGCATTGATAAAAAAGTGGATAGAAGACGGTGCTGAAAACAACTAATTTAAAGACGTTACAAATGAAAAATTATAAAATATTACTGTTTACATTCTTGATTTTGCCCTTGTTTACTTTTTCGCAAGAAGAAGTACAGGAAAAAGTTGTAGATAAACCAGAACGTCCAGCTTTTGAAAGCTCAACTCTAGTTGACAATCAAACCAACGTGCTTTTTAATAAAAACACATTAGAAGTGATGATGCAGCACCGGTTTGGGCCAATGGACTATCAAAATACATTGTTAGGGATTTATGGTTCTTCAAACATCAGAATTGGTTTTTCTTACGCCATCTTAGATTGGGTAACCGTTGGTTATGGTATTACAAAAAGTAATATAACCAGTGATTTTAGTTTGAAAGCTGGCATTTTACAACAAACCCGTTCTGGTCGCATACCATTAAGTCTTACTTATTATGGTAATGTTGCCATCGATGGCCGCTCTGGAGATGCCAATGACGGTGTGTTTTTAACCAGACAAGACCGATATTCTTATTTTCACCAATTAATTATTGCAAGACGATTCACTCCAAATTTTTCGTTTCAAATAGCACCAAGTTTATCACACTATAATACTGTAGACTACGGATATGTAAATGATCGCTTTTCAATTGCTTTTGGAGGACGTTATAAAATAAGCCCACAAACATCCATCATAGTTGATTACAGTCAACCGATAACTAGCTTTGATGAAGACAGTTACAATAATCCAGGACTTAGCTTTGGCGTTGAATTTTCAACCTCTGCACACGTATTCCAACTTTTCTTGACTAATTATAATGGTATTGTGCAACAACAAAACTATATGAGAAACACCAACGACTTCTTTAGTAATCACGGTGCTTTAATTGGATTTAACATAACTAGACGATATAATTTCTAATAAATAACAAACATCATGAAAGACCAACCATCTGGAAAAGATTATAAAATATCGCGACGCGGTATGCTACCATTACTAGGAAGTGGATTTCTTATTCCCTTCCTAGGTTTTGGAAAAACAAATATTGTTGAAACTTCAACTGCTGAAGAAGACGAGTATCAAACACTATTGAAACCTGACGGAACAGCTGTTAAAGTGAAAGTGAGTACATTAAAAAAGTCAAAAGTAGTTAAGAAAAACCTATCAAATTCATCATTACTTCAATGGCTCAATAAAAAATAGTAATCCTTATTAACCAACAATAAATATGGAAGAAAACAATAACAATTCAAGACGTAAATTTCTTGATAAAGGATTAAAATTGGGGTTAGCGACCGCTATTGGCGGTGCAGCCATCTCAGAAATTTCCAAACTAAACGCAAAATCAAACAACAGTTCTGGAGAGTTTGTTGAATTAATGACCACTGACGGCACATTAGTTCAGGTAGATTCATCTGAAGTTGTTGAAGTGGTTCATTGCGATGACCAAGACAAAAAATACAATGTTAGGGAGGGAATGCCCAACAGAAAATTTGTTATGGTTATTGATTTGGCAAAATGCAAAAACGCTTTAAAATGTCAAAGTGCTTGTAATAAGCACCACTACATAACCGGAGACCATGCTTGGCTTAAGGTCTATAAAATGCAAGAAGACGAAGATACGGCTCCTTACTGGATGCCAACTACCTGCATGCATTGTGACCATCCGGCCTGCGTAACCGTTTGCCCTGTTGACGCCACATTTAAACGTAGAGACGGATTGGTCTTAATTGACAATGAACGTTGTATCGGCTGTCGTTTTTGTATGGCGGCTTGCCCATATTCTACCCGTGTATTCAATTGGAGCGAACCCAAACAAGAACAAGATCAGATTAAAAAAGAACTGAAAATGGAAGGCGAATGCCATCCTTCACCAGAATTTGATGGTGTGCCCAGTTTAAAAGGCACAGTTGATAAATGCGATTTTTGTCCACATGCCATAGACAATGGAGAACTTCCACACTGTGTAACGGCTTGTCCAAATGGTGTATTTTATTTTGGGGACAAATATGAAGACACCGTTACCAATGGAGACGAAACACTTCGTTTAAGCAAATTGTTAAGAGATAAAGACGGTTACAGACTTATGGAAGGTCTTGGTACAAAACCTAGTGTATACTACTTACCGCCTGTTAACAGATTGGTCGATTTCAAAGAGGGCTTAGATAACTTTACAGAATATAAGTCTGTAGAAAACACTGAAGAATCATGAAGAATTACGACAAATTACTAAACGATTTAGCACCGAGAAAATTTGGCAAAACAGGTGTTATTTGGACCATCTCTTTAGTAGTAATTATCATTGCTGGACTGATTGCCTATATTGATCAAATCATAAAAGGTCAAGTAGTGACCAATATGAGTGACTATGCGCTATGGGGTGTTTACATATCAAACTTTGTATTTTTTGTGGCCACCAGTTTTGTTAGTACGGTTACCGTCGCTGTTTTAAGGCTTACAAAAAACACTTGGAGAACACCAATTGTACGAATTGCTGAAATTATTTCAGTTGCTGCCATCATCATGGCTGGATTGACCATTATGATTGATATGGGACGGCCTGACCGCTTGATGAACTTGTTTATTCACGGAAGGATGCAATCGCCCATAATTTGGGATGTAATCATTATTCCAACGTTTATGGCCATAAGCATACTATTACTGCTCTATCCGTTATTGCCTGACTTTGCTTTGCTCAAGAAATATTTTAAAAACACAAAGCCGAAGCTGAGCAAATGGTATGGAAAATTAGCCATGAACTACTCAGGTACAGATGCTCAAAAAAGAATACACCTTAATTCCATTCAAATAATTTCCATTTTAATTATTCCTGCCGGTTTTATGTTACAAACCGTTGATGCCTGGTTGTTCTCTACCCTGTTTAGGGTTGGTTGGGATAGCACCAATATGGGAGCTTACTTTATTTCTGGAGCAGCCGTTGCCGGAATTGGCGCTTTGGTAGCCGTAGTTTATGTTATAAGAAGGGCGTACCATTTAGAAGAATATATTACTGATTTTCATTTTGATAAACTGGGTAAGTTTTTAGCATTAGCCTGCTTACTTTACCTATACTTTAATATCAATGAATATTTAATACCAGAGTTTACATCCAAAAAAGAAGAGGTCACTCACATGAACCTTTTGGTATCTGGTGAATATGCCCCTTTATTTTGGTTTGTTATCGTTGGTGGTTTAATAATTCCTATAATTGCTTTGTTCTTTAAAAAAGGCAGAAAACCACTTCCTATGTTCCTAATTGGTTTATTAGTGGTAGTAGGTTCCTGGTGGAAGCGTTATCTTATTGTAACACCAACATTATTGCACCCCTTTTTACCAATTCAAGGTGTGCCAGAATCATGGCACCATTACTTTCCAAGTGTGCATGAATGGCTCATTACGTTTGCAACGTTGGCTATGTGTCTATTAATCATTACACTATTGGTCAGATATGTGCCAGTTGTCCCTATTCAAAGAACAGCCGACGAACAAGAAGCTTTAGAATCAAATAAAAACACCAAATCATGAAAAGTAAATTTGTAGCACATACGTTTTTCCTTGCTGTATTGAGTGTTTTTGTAAGCACTTGCAGTTTTGCCCAAAAAGCAAAAAAAGACAAGGTTAGATTAAAAGCTGAATATGTTAAAGTAATGAACGCAGAGGTTTATTTTAACATAACCGCTACCGCAAAAGTAGATAATCAGTTTATCAATGTCTCCAATATAGACTTAACAGTTTATAATATTGTTGATGACGAAGAAATAGAATTGGGTAAAACCAAAACCAATATGAAAGGCGAAAGCAAGTTTGTATTGAAAAGTTTAAGTGTCTTAAAGCCCGATTCAACCAATGTTTATAATGTGGAAATTACCTTTGATGGAAATGATTCGTTCTCAAAAGCATCAAAAAGCCTCAGCTTTAAAGATGCTTCTATTGAAGCCAAATTAACCACAAAAGATAGCATTAATTATATAACAGCCACACTAAAGGATACTTCAAAAGATAGCGTAATTAGTGATGCTTATTTAAAAGTGCAGCTACAGCGTTTGTTCAGACCCTTAAGAGTTGGTCCTGAATTTAATACAACCGACGAAACTGGCACTATTATTGTACCTATAAAAGAGGATTATCCAGGTGTTGATGGAAATTTAACATTTGAAGTCGTTCTTAAAGATAGTGATGATTATGGAACCGTAAAAGCGCTTGTTCATGCACCTATTGGAGTTCCTGTAGTTGATGAATCAACTTTTGATGAAAGAACCATGTGGTCTCCAAGAAGTAAAACGCCATTATTCCTGTTAATATTTCCCAATTTATTAATTTTAGGAATCTGGGGAATAATAATATATTTAATAATAAATTTAGTCAAATTAAAAAACCTTAAAAATGAAAACAATTAAAATTTTTACAATCGTAGGAATATTTTCTTTTATATTCTTCTCTTTCACAACTATCATGCAAGACAAATGGGTTGTGCCTGCTAAATATGTAAACATGAAAAACCCCGTTCCTGCTAAACAAGATGCAGCTATTGGTAAGTCATTATTTGACAAGCACTGTAAATCTTGCCACGGTAAAGAAGGTTATGGAGATGGCCCAAAAGCAGCTGAAATGAAAGGAGATCTTGGAGATTTTTCTACTGAAGAATTCCAAAAACAAACAGATGGCGAATTATTCTACAAAACAACATTTGGCAGAAACGATATGCCAGAATTTGCAAAAAAAGTTCCAGATGATGAAGACCGTTGGTTAATTGTAAATTACATTAGAACCTTAAAAGAATAGTATTACACACTATATTTTTTAAAAGCCGAGCATATTTTGTTCGGCTTTTTTTATGCCAAAAAATTATCCTCAAAACATAAAAACCTTTTTGGTTTTATGATATATATTATTTTTTGTTTCATTCATTTTTTTATGAAAACACATGACTTTTGTCATAGGAAAACCTAGCCTATCTGTCTATTTTTATTCTGTCCTTCCAACATACTAAAACATCTAGATTTCATATGTTATGAATAATAAAAACTCTGAAAACGGAGGGACAAACAGACGTAAATTCCTAAAACTGGGACTAATGTCCAGTGTAACTGCCCTGGCAGGCACATCATTGGTATCAAACCTAACCTCCGAAGAAACAACAAACACATCTGGTGAGAAAGTAAGATTATTGACACCTGATGGCAAAATGGTAGAAGTTGATGCCAGCAATATCAATAAATACCCAGAAGCCCTTGTAACGCCAGCCGAATCAAGAAAGGGAATTCCAGACAGAAAATTTGTTATGGTCATTGACCTCTCCAAATGTAAAAACGCCAGAAAATGTGTGGAAAGCTGCCAACGGGGACATCAATTGGACTACAATGAGGAGTTCATGAAAATCAAGCTCATTCAAGACAATCAAAACACCTCTCCTTATTGGATGCCAAAACCTTGTTTTCATTGTGAAGAGCCTCCTTGTGTAACAGTTTGCCCAACCGGTGCTACTTTTAAACGCGATGATGGTATTGTTTTAATTGACAATGAGCGCTGCATTGGCTGTAAATTCTGTATTACCAGTTGTCCATATTCTGCACGGACTTTTAATTGGGAACCTAAAGCCAAGTTTGAAAACAAAGATGTTCCTTATTCACCAGAGACACAAGTGCCAGCCGCAGAAGGAACCGTTATGAAATGTGATTTTTGTCCAGATTTATTAAGGCAAGGAAAATTACCTTATTGTGCCCAAGCATGCCCTATGGGTGTTATCTACTTTGGGGACAAAAATGAGGATATTGTGACAAACGGAGAGGAAACCGTTCGGTTTTCTGAATTGATCAACAATCGGGGCGGATATAGGTATTTAGAGCATTTAGGAACCAAACCTAATGTCTATTATTTACCACCGGTAAACAGGCAATTTCCTTTAGAACGCGGATTTGATGTTGATGAAGACATCATCGATCGCTACAAAGATGTGCCTTATGTACAAGAGTTAAAAAAACAAGGCAAAATTTAATCTTAACAATTCTTAATCATGAATACAAATAAAAGAAAAAGAGAATTAGTGACTGAATTTTCGCCAATGATAGAAAAACCTCATCCAATGTTAAAACTATGGATACTGGTGTTATCGGTCATTATTGCCATTGGGCTGTATGCATTTTATTTACAGTTTACACAAGGCCATCAAATTACAGGTATGCGAGACAATGTGGTTTGGGGCGTATACATCATCAATTTTATATTTTTTGTAGGCTTAAGCTACTCAGGTGCTTTTATTTCTGGGATACTGCATTTTTTTAATACGCCTTGGAAAAGCTCTGTGACAAGAATTGTTGAAATTATAACGGTTCTATCAATAATTGTTGGGCCCATATTCATTTTATTGTGTATTGGACGATTGGATAGGCTATACTATTTGTTTATGTACCCCAGAATCCAATCACCAATAACCTGGGACATTATTGCTATTATCACCGATCTTGTGGGATGCTTTATATATCTGTTTTTAACCTTTGTTCCTGATTTTGCCATTTTGAGAGATACTCCTGATTTAAAGGTCCCAAATTGGAGAAAAAAACTTTACAGATTCTTGGCCATTAATTATCGAGACACAGATTCACAACGTCAAAGACTCCATAAAATTACCAGAATCATGTCTAAAATGGTTATAGCCATGGCCATTGTGGCCTATACTGTACTGGCTTGGATTTTTAGCTTAACACTACAACCTGGTTGGAACAGTACCATTTTTGCTCCAGATTTTATTTTCTCTGGACTCTACTCAGGAGTAGGTGTGATAATCATAATCATGTTTTTGATTAGGAAATACTTTAAACTAGAGAAATATATTGTACAGTCTCATTTTGTAATGGCAGGTATCGTGCTATTAGTGCTATCCCTATTGTTCGGTTATTTTACATTTAGTGACTATTTCGCAAAATGGTTCAGCCATAAACCAGCAGATATAAACCTATTAAACACCCTATTTGGTAGATATTTCTGGCAGTTTATTTTAGCCAACTATATTGGTGTTTTGGTTCCGTTATTTATTTTATCCATTAAAAAAATAAGAACCATCAAGTCTATAACTTTTGCCGCGGTAGTAGCCGTGTTAGGATTATGGCTAAACAGGTACTTAATAGTAGTTCCTACGTTAGAAACACCTTATGTGCCCATTCAAGATACACGACCAGAATATCTTCATTACACAGCCACTTGGATAGAATGGGCTTTGAGTTTTGCAGGGGTAGCCGCCTTTATTTTGTTTTTCCTTTTAATCATGAGATTGGTGCCAATCATTTCCATATCTGAGACTATTCAACATGAACGAGGTCAAAACTCAAAACAAGATGAATCATATAATTATTAAAAACATGAGAACTAAATTCATTCAATATATAGTCTTTCCCTTAGTAATAGGTTTCCTGTTTAATTTAAGCGCTTACGCTCAAGATACCGACTTAAAAAACTATAGGGTACGATTTGGTTTAACTACTGTTAAACAATCCGATAATTCACGTGTTTTAGAAGCAAGTTTTATTGCCACAAATAAAAAAGACCGAAAGGACCGAGTGCCTGTTTATGAGGCTGATATCAACTTCTATAATGTTACTGAAACTGAGGACATTCTTTTAGGAACAACTAAAACCGATAAAGAAGGTACAGCACAATTAACTGTACCAGCCAATCAAGCCTATGTAACAGATGCCGATGGTTTTATTAATCTTAAAGCTGTTTTTGACGGAACTGACGGTTTGGATAGTGAAGAAGCTGAACTAGCTGTTAAAGATGTTTTTCTGGAACTGAACCTTAAGGAGATTGACAGTGTAAAAACCGTTATTTTAAATGCTTACACCTTAGATAGCTTAAACACCAAAATTCCTTTAGAAGACACAGAAATCAGTTTCACCGTTGGCGGATTTATAAAAAACTTGCCCATACAAAAAGGTACTGTTGAGGATGGTCAATTGCAATTCAAATTCCCTGAAAATATTTCTGGTGACAAAAACGGCAACATTGATGTTATCGCTTCTATTGTGGACAGTGATGAGTTTGGAAATGTCATTCAGAAAAAAAACATCAACTGGGGAACAAACAAAATAATAGAGGTTGAATCCAACAAACTATGGTCAAGGGTAGCCCCTATCTGGATGTATATTGTACTATCCATACTCCTACTTGGAGTTTGGGCCAATTACGCCTATAGCATTGTAAACCTATTAAAAATGAAAAACGAGGGGAAAGAACTCGAATAAAATAAAAATAAACAGTTAAATTAATTAAAAATGAAAACAGTAAAACTAGTAATGATTATTGGAGCTATAAGTTTAGGGCTTTTAGCTTTTACAAAAATTGACCAGGATAAATGGGTGGTTCCGGCGAAATATAAAACCATGAAAAACCCGACAGATCCAAAGGCTGATATGTCTATTGGTAAATCTTTATATGACAAGCATTGCAAATCTTGTCACGGTAAACAAGGCTATGGCGACGGCACAAAAGCCGATGGTTTAAAAGGTGACTTAGGCGATTTTTCAACTGAAGAATTCCAAAAACAAACCGATGGGGAATTGTACTATAAAACAACTTTTGGAAGAGACGATATGCCAGAGTATAGCAAAAAAATACCTCAAGACGAAGACCGTTGGCTTATTGTCAACTACATGAGAACATTAAAAGAATAACCTTTACTTGCTCCATCACTTAAAAAAAGCCCGGACAATCTTGTCCGGGCTTTTTTTGTTAATTATGAAATTCAACTTTTTTCCAAGGCGGCATTAACCACAATAAAAAGGTTAAAATAAAAAGTGGCAATATCAACCAAACGGCTCCCATAATAGAACCCTCCATACCAGAATAAACGGTATTAAATGATGTAAATCCACTTAAGCTTTTTGAGAATAATTGACCTCCTATAACCACATTCCAACGCATAAAGAAAATCCCTATTAAAACAAAGGCACCGATAATAAAATATATAATTTTTCTTATTTTTTCAGACGGTTTATAAAACTGAAAAAGCCCTAAGACCAATAAAGGAATAATGGTTCCTATGCCTATTTGCATTAAAAACAAGGTGATGTTTAACTTGCCGCTTACCAGTACTTTTATAATATCAAAAGATTCCTCGGCTTCATAAATACGATGGATTTGATCCAAGGATTCCAAGGTGAAATCAATTATTAATATAACCAATAAATATTTGGCAATTGTATCTAGACACTTCATGTCTATTTTAACTTGTCGCACCCAACTTACAACCATGTAAACCAACATGACCAATGCTATTCCTGATACCATGGCCGAAAACAAAAATATAATGGGCATCAATACGGTTGACCACCATGGATTTGCTTTTATTGAGCCAAAAATAAACCCAACATAGCCATGAAGTAGAAATGCTGAAGGAATACCAATAACGGTAATAAAATAGCCCAATCTGTCATCCAGCTTAGCAGATTTCTCATCCGTTTCATTAATTCCAAGCGTAATTATTTTATAAAAAAACTTTTTAAACCCTTTACTGCTCTTTGACCAAATAACAAAATCCCGTCTGTAATCAAACCAAATTTCCAATAATAGCACCACCATAAGATACCATAGATAAACAAATCCAAAAATGGCCATGGCAGATGTGGAGTTTGGGGTCATAAATATTTCATAGGATCTAAAAGGATGCTGTAAATGGCTTACCAAAGGCAATGTGGCCACCAATAAAAAAGCTAAAGCTGTCAATAACGCTAATCCATAGGTGGGTTTTAAAACTTTTACATGAAAAACGCGTTCTAAGGACGCCAGTATAAAAGCTCCAGCCACCAATCCAGTGATATAAGGGTACAACACAATCATCAATCCCCAATGCAGGTCTATTTCGTTTGGATAGATATATCCATCTACTTGGGACAGGGCTTCGTATAAATGTTGAAAATGTTCTTGCATAATTTTATCTTACTTCTGAACTTAAACCGTTATAAAAAACTCTAGGACTGGTATTCAAGTGGCGCTTTAAAACCTCTGTTGGATGCTTTTGCATAAAAGCTACCAAATCGCTTTTTTTGTCCCTTAAATTTCCAAAAATACGCGCGTCTGTTGGACAAACCTCAACACATGCCGGTTCAAGACCCTTAGATATTCTGTGGTAACAAAACGTGCATTTATCAGCCACTTTGGTCACGGGGTTCATAAAACGAGCACCATAAGGACAGGCTTGAATACAATAACTACAGCCAATGCAATAAGTCTCATCAACCAATACAACACCATCTGGACTAATGTAGGTGGCTCCAACGGGGCACGCTTGCACACAAGGCGCATCGGTACAATGGTTACACAATTTAGGTACCATAAACGATTTAAAAATATCCTCATCAGGAACCGATTGTTTTAATCCTCCTATGCCACCATTTGGCGATTCTATCTTAACATCACCATCTTTTTTAACTGTATATTGCTCAATCCAGGTTCTAAAATAAAAAGGTTCTCTGGGAACGTTATTCTCTAGCTTACAAGCTTCAACACATTTTCCGCAGCCAATACATTTTTCTATATCAACGCCCATTCCCCATAATGGTTGTTCGGTTTTTTCATCCTTTGCCACTTCATTTTTTGACTGCGCCAACAACTCAAGAGGTTTTATAATAGAAAACGCAAGAGTTCCTCCAATTAAAGCGGCTGATGTTTGGAAAAATTTCCTCCTATCCTTATTTATTCTGTTAGTTCCCATGGTGCATGTGGATTATGGCATTCTATACAGTTTTTGTTTCCTTTGTGTTCTTCAATATCAATATTGGGAAAGCCAATGGCCTCTCTTGCTGCATTTTTGGTATGGCATTGTGCACAAAATTCTATAGTTCCCTTAAGCTCAGGAATGTTTAATTTACAATCTGACGTTGCATTGATTATTGGCGGATGGCATGTTTCACAACTTATCTCTGAATGGACATCGGCAGACTGCAAATCATAAATATCTTGATGACATTCTATGCATTTCTTTTCTCCTTTGTAAAAAAGCGGTCTTGCTTTATTATCATCAATTGAATTTGCTCTGTAGTGGCCATATTTGCCAAATGAATCCGGTATCACAAATTGTCTTATTAGAACAAAAAGCGTAACAAAAGCAATAAATGAGAGTAATAATCTAAAAATAATTTTAGGCATGCAGCAAAAATTTTAACCTATAGTTAAATATCAATCTGTATATGAAAAATCGCCCCTATGGTACCCAGCAATGATTAAAAAACATGCCGAGATGATATGCAAATCATGGAAGGAAACTTGATTTTTTCAGGTAAAAATCAGGAAGTTTAATATTATTTACCCTTTTAATCATTTTAAACCTAGTAAATTTAAAAGACATATTTTATGACAAATGTCATGTTTTGTAATATTTGTTTTCAACAAAAACACCATCTGTTTTTTATATAAGAATGCAAATAACTTTTTAGGCTCAACTCTGCATCTTATCTTATAAAATATGATAAATGTCATTATCTGTCTTGTGTTCAGTCCGTACCTTTGAATTTATAATATCAACCAATATTGTAACCTTTTCAATATTTTAGAGCAACACTATTTATGGAAAAATCACTGCGCTTTATAAGTATTTCACATAAAACAGCATCAACTATACAACGCGAACAATATCATATTTCTGAAGAAGAAAAAGAACGGCTCACACAGCTTATCAGCAAAACGTTTTTGGATATTTCAGGATGGTTTCTTTTGGCTACTTGTAACAGGACCGAGCTCTATTTTGAATCGACAAAGACTTCTGCCAACACCATTCTCGATTTTTTGATTGACTATCAATCAACTGAAAACACACCAGATGAGAAAGCTTTGTTTCTTTTGAGTGATAACACTACTGAAACCGTAAAACATTTGTTGGAAGTTGCTTCTGGCTTGGAATCCTTGGTGTTTGGAGATGCTGAAATTATTTCGCAGATAAAAAAAGCGCACCAATTTTCAATGAAATACCAAATGCAGGGCTCTTTATTGGAACGTGCATTGCAATCGGTATTTAAAACCCATAAACGCATTAGCAACGAAACAGATTTTAGAGATGGCACGACATCCGTCGCTTACAAATCATTAAAAGTCATCAGGCAATCGTTTGACAAAGAATCGGTCAAATCAAAAAAAATATTGTTTGTGGGCGCTGGAGATATTGTAAAGCAATTATTTAAGTACAATTCCAAATTCAATTTCAACAACATATATATCAGTAACCGAAGTGAAGAAAAAGCCATTATTTTGGCTCAAAACAA
The DNA here is from genome assembly GCF_014646655.1 of Yeosuana aromativorans. Classification (GTDB taxonomy): domain Bacteria; phylum Bacteroidota; class Bacteroidia; order Flavobacteriales; family Flavobacteriaceae; genus Yeosuana; species Yeosuana aromativorans. Next base: position 268,650 of record NZ_BMNR01000003.1, read on the forward strand.
TCAATGTAAAACCTATCCTTGGGCTCAGATAATTACAAACAACTTTGATGATTTTGATGTCATTATCAGTGCTGCCAGCAACTGCCCCAATTTAATCAAGGAAATACAACATACATCTAAAAAAACACTGCTGATTGATTTAGCTGTTCCTTGCAATATTGATAAAACATTAGCCGCCAAAACCAATGTGATTTTTCATGATTTGGATTCCATTTCGGTTGAACTTGAAGAAACCAAAGAACACAGACTTGCTGCCATTGATGACGTTACAAGCATACTAAATGAGGAATTGGAATCGTATGCTGAATGGCTACAGGGAGCACCTTTAAGAGCGCTTTTAGCAGAGCTTAAAATAACCATTAACAATAAAGTGAAGACTCGCTTTGAAACAACTTCAGATGACTCCCATGTCAATTTGATTACCAATCAGGTGATGAAAAAACTCATGGCAGAGAATCAAATCTCTATGGCATCAGAAGATATCGATATCTTGATTTCCAATGAGATATCATTGTTGAACATTTAAATTAATAGCAATTCTTTCAAAATAGCTTGAAATAATATACTTTTAGAATTCTTTAGAATTTAAATTTATGAATTTCAAACTATTTTTTTTGTGCCTTTTTGTAAGTCTTTTTAATTGTAAAGCACAAAACACCCCTTTGTATATTGGAACCTATACCAATGGTGAGAGCAAGGGCATCTACCGTGCACAATTCAATACCAAAACCGGGGAATTGACCGATTTTCAACTCGCAGCCGAAACTGAAAATCCATCATATATAACCTATTCACCAAACAAAGCATACATTTATGCCGTGGGCGAAGGTGAAACCGGAACTGTCACTTCCTTTAAAGTTTTAAGTAATGGCTTACTTGAGTTTATAAACAGCGTGCCCAGTAATGGTGGTGCTCCTTGTTACGTAGCAACAAATAAAACAGGAAATAAGGCAGTAGTGGCCAATTATCTTGGCGGTAACTTTTCTATTTACAATATCAATGCCAATGGGTCTCTCAATGAAGCCTCACAAGTTTTTGACCATAAAACCTCTGGTCAGGTGTCACATGTTCATTCAGCACAATTTTTTAAGAATAATTTGTTTGTAGCCGATTTAGGACTGAATGCCGTTTATCAATATTCATTAAATATGGATTCAAACACCTATAAATTATCATCTTCTTCCATTGTTGACATACCTGAAAAATCAGGGCCAAGGCATTTTTCAATAACAAAAAATGGTACCTTCATTTATATCATTAATGAACTTGGCAATTCCATAACCGCTGTAAAAAACAAAAATGGTCAATTTAATCTTATAGATAACTATTCCACTTTAGCTGATGATTATAAAGACTATAGTGCTTGTGCCGATATCCATTTATCCAAGAACGAACAATTTCTATATGGCTCAAACAGAGGCGAAAACAGCATTGTTGTTTTCAAACGAAATAAAACCGATGGAACGCTCAAAAAAATACAAAACATGTCTGTTCATGGCGATTGGCCCAGAAATTTTACGCTAGACCCAACGGGACAGTTTCTGCTGGTAGCCAATAAAAAAAGCAATAACATTAGTGTTTTTAAAATCGATACGACAACTGGAAAGCTCACATTTTTACATTCTGTAAAAGCACCTTCACCAGTTTGTTTGTTATTCTAAAAAACAGCATTTCAAGACAAATTTTCATCACAAAATAATGTGTTGTAAATCAAAAAAATATAGTATCTTTGCGCACTCATTAATAACCGAGGTCGAGAACCTCTTTAATTAATCATTATGCCAGTAAAAATTAGATTACAAAGACACGGTAAAAAAGGGAAACCTTACTATTGGATCGTTGCTGCCGATGCACGTTCAAAACGCGATGGTAAATACTTAGAAAAATTAGGTATCTACAATCCAAACACAAACCCAGCAACTGTTGAGTTAAACGTTGATGGTGCTGTAACATGGTTACAAAATGGTGCGCAACCAACAGACACAGCAAGAGCTATTTTATCTTACAAAGGCGCTTTACTAAAAAACCATCTTGCAGGTGGCGTTAGAAAAGGAGCTTTAACTGAAGAGCAAGCTGAAGCTAAATTCAATGCTTGGTTAGAAGAAAAAGGCTCTAAAGTTGTTGCCAAAGCTGATAGTTTAGCCAAAGCTAAAGAAGAAGCCAAAGCCAAAGCTTTAGAAGCTGAAAAAGCTGTTAATGAAGCTAGAGCTGCCGCTGCTGTTGAAGAAGAAGTAGCTGAAGAAGCTGCAACTGAAGAAACTGAAGCCGCTGCCGAAGAAACCGTTGAAGAAGTATCTGAAGAAGCTACCGAAACTGCAGCCGAAGAGACTCCTGAAACAAAAGAAGAATAAAAATATTTTTTTTATACTTTTAAACTCCGATATACTCTTATCGGAGTTTTTTTATTTTAAAAAACATGAAACGAACATTAAAAATTTTAAAAATATATTCGCAAAAGTGACTGTAAAAATTTTTAATGGAAGAACGCAGTGGTTCCACACGTTCTCAATTTTTTAATTATTTTATATGTCAGTTAATTAATAAAATTTAAACGTGTGAAAAAAGAAGATTGCTTTTATCTGGGCAAAATTGTTAGAAAATACAGCTTTAATGGGGAGTTACTCATTAAACTGGACACGGACCAACCTGAGTTATATGAAAACCTGGAAGCCGTGTTTATTGATTATAGAAATACCTTTATCCCCTTTTTCATAGAAAGTTCGCAATTCCATAAATCTGATTTGTTGCGGGTTCAATTTGAAGACGTCACAAGCGAGAGTGATGCCGATTCCCTGTTGAAAAGCGATGTGTATCTGCCTCTTGAGTTTTTACCAAAACTAGAAGGCAACAAATTTTATTTTCATGAAGTTATAGGGTTTGCCATTACCGATGAACATTTTGGTCCTGTGGGAACCATTATAGGAGTTAATGATTCAACAGCGCAAGCTTTGTTTGAAATAGAAAGGGATGGCAAGGAAATCCTAATTCCTGTGAATGATAAATTTATTAAAACCGTTGACAGAAAAAACAAAACCATTGTTGTTGAAACTCCTGAGGGTCTGATTGATTTATACTTATAATTTAAAGCGCAAAAGCCGACCCCTAAAGTCGGCTTTTGCGCTTTTGAGACTAATTAAAATCCATTAAACGACGATTGCATTTTTAGTTCGCAATTCATTTAAAGACATTTGAACATTATCCCTTTGTTTTACCAATAATTTACAAAGTGACAATGATAAGTTTCTCTCTTGCAAAAGTTTATTGTAAGCTGCAATATTCAGCCTTTTTATCTTGCTAATTTCATTTAATAGCTCAAATTCATTATTTGTATCAAGCAATTTCTTAAACTTCATCCAGCCCTTATAATACCTATCACTTAACTCATTTAATCCTTTTGGGCTGTCCCCAAGTTTAACCACTTCTTTCTTTAAGGCTCTCCCAAATTCATTTCTTTCAAAATTTCTTTCTCTAAAAAATGTCTTTAAATCTTCATCATTTACTATATCATGAGCTTCTAGATAAATTATTTCAATCTCATGATTCATAATCAATAATTCGTTTAGCATCCTAAAAATTTTTCCCAAATGTTTCATGTCTTTTTTTTTAGTTTATCACTTTGAATATTATTATTTACGTATATATAACTCAAATTGGACTCCAAATAGTATTATTTTTAACATAGTTTTATAGAAATTATAACTTTTTAGCAATATCATTATTAAAAAACCAAGCCATGTCTAACAAACCATTTATTTTCAAACAATTCAGTGTAAACCAAGACCGTTGCGCTATGAAAATTGGTACCGATTCGGTGTTATTGGGCGCTTGGACTTCATTGAAAACCAATCCAAAATCCATATTGGATATTGGTGCAGGAACTGGCATTTTAGCCCTGATGTTAGCCCAACGAAGCGCTGCAGAACTTATTGATGCCATAGAAATTGATGAGGATGCCTATGAGCAATGCGTAGACAATTTTGAACAATCCCCTTGGGGTGATCGTTTGTTTTGTTACCATGCCGCTTTGGAAGAGCTTGTTGATGAGTTTGAAGACCAGTATGACTTGATTATTTCAAACCCGCCGTTTTATTCTGAAGATTATAAAACAGACAATGGGAAACGTGATATGGCTCGCTTTTCTGATGCGTTGCCGTTTGAACATTTACTGGACAGTGTTTCAAAATTACTCTCAAAAGAAGGGGTCTTTTCGGTTATTATTCCTTTTAAGGAAGAAAAAACCTTTATTGCTTTGGCTTCAAAATTTAAACTGTTTCTTAACAGAATGCTTTATGTTAAAGGCGCACCAACTTCCGAAACCAAACGAAGTCTTTTGGAATTTTCTTTCCGTGAAAGCGCGATAGAAACACAAGAGTTGGTAATTGAAACAGCCCGTCACCAATACACAGAAGATTATATCAATCTCACAAAAGATTTCTACTTAAACATGTAGTTATTTATTCCTTTTATTGTATTGCATAACCAGATAAAACGGAATGCCCAAGAGCAACAACATAAAGCCATAAAAAACCGTTTCTGGACCAGACCCAAAAATTGCCCAAAGCGAAAAAGCAAATCCCAAACCGCCTAAAACAAAGGTTTTTACCCAACTATTGGCGTGTAATTTTTTCTCAATAATTATTAAAACATAGGCTGCTGATGTTAGTAAATAAGGCAATAGAGCAACAAACACAACAATTTCAACAATGGTTTGAAACTGATCTACAAGTCCTTTAGTAAAATTCATGAGCATAACAGCCGTAGATAATAGCCCACCAATAATCAACCCAAAGACCGGTGCTCCTTTTTTATTTTCCTTTTTAAACATTTTAGGGAACAAATTGTCTTTTGCCGTGGCCATAGGCAATTGCCCTGTAATCAATATCCAGCCATTTAAAACGCCTATTCCAGATATAATAACCCCAACTGCAACAAAATAGCCACCAAAATCACCTGAAATAAGTCTTGCAGCCTGTGCAAATGGCGCGGGGGAATTCTGCAAGATATCTGTTGGCAATATGCCAAAAAGAACGATTGTGGCCAAGATATATACAATAGCCGTTAATATGGTACCAAACATCGTGGCTTTGGAAACAACAACTTCAGCATTTTCTACATTTTCAGCAGGAATGGTGGCACATTCAATACCAATAAAAGCATACAATGTTAAAGCGGCCACTACAGGAAATGTAGCAAAATCCCCATTACCTGTTAAATTAAATTCTGGAAAATTATGAAAGTCAAAAAAGAAAATACCGACAATAATAACAAAGGCCAAAGGCAATAGTTTTAAAACTGTTGTTACAACTTGTACAACGCCCGATTCTTTTATACCTCTGGTGTTTATCCATGTAAAAAGCCATATTAAGGAAAGTCCAATACTAACAGAATACAACGAATTGGTTTCCAAAACTGGGAAAAAGAAACTTAAAGCACCTACAATGGCAATGGCAATGGCACCATTACCTACCCAGCAAGAAACCCAATAGCCCCAGGCCATTAAGAACCCAATAAAATCACCAAAACCTTCTCTGGTGTAAGCATAAGGCCCACCACTTTTATTAACGACTATTTTACTTAAATTACTGAATATCTTGGCCAATATGAGCGCTCCAGCTGCAGTAAACACCCACCCAAGCAGACTGATACTTCCATATTTAGCTAAAGCGGCAGGTAAAACAAATATGCCGACACCTATCATATTTCCTATAACCAGTGATGTGGTTGTTATTAAACCAATTTTTTGTGGTTTTGAATTCATGCAAGAAGTTTTAAAAGGAGATAAGTTTTAATTGTGTAAATTACAAGGCCGTTAAATATACAATTAAAAAGTATATGTCATACAATTTTTACATACACCCGGATATTTCAAAAGCAGAAACACTTCCTGCTTCCTTTTATAAGGATGAGACACTTTTTGAGGTTTTAAAAGAAACCGTATTTTTAAAATCATGGCAATGGATCGGTGATGAAAGTTTGGTTTCATTAAAACAATCTACCTATCCATTTGTATTGCTTGACGGTTATTTAACAGAGCCTATGCTTTTAACCAAGGATGTTGACAACTCAATATCTTGCTTGACCAACGTTTGTACACATCGCGGGAATTTGGTGGCTTTAAATGCGGGTATTTCAAAAAAACTAACCTGTTCTTATCATGGTAGACGATTCAACTTAAAAGGTGTTTTTGAACACATGCCAGAGTTTGAAAAGACCCAGGATTTTCCGCGTAGCTGTGACAACCTTCATGTATTTCCTTTGAAACAATGGGGCCCTTTGTTATTTGCAGGTTTAAATCCTGCTTTTGATTTTCAGCAGGTTATTGACAAAATGAACGAACGGATAGGATTTTTACCTTTAAGTGAATTTAAGCTAGATTCCTCGATACAAAAAGACTTTGTGGTTGATGCTCATTGGGCATTGTATTGTGATAATTATCTGGAAGGTTTTCATGTTCCGTTTGTTCATAAAGATCTCAATGCGGTATTGGATTATTGCAGCTACAAAACCGAGGTGTATGAGCATTGCAATCTTCAAATTGGATATACTGAAGATACCGAAACCGTTTTTGATTTGCCTAAAGGCCATCCAGATTATGGCAAGAACGTGGCGGCCTATTACTATTGGATATTTCCAAACATGATGTTCAATTTTTATCCGTGGGGATTATCCATCAACATTGTTCAGCCTATCAACATCAATAAAACCAAGGTGTCGTTTATATCCTATGTATACGATGCAGATAAATTAAATAAAGGCGCTGGCAGCGGTTTGGATAAAGTGGAACAAGAGGATGAGGACATTGTCGAAAACGTCCAAAAAGGTGTTCGTTCCTCGTTTTATAAAGCAGGCCGATTTTCACCAACTAGAGAACAAGGCGTGCATCATTTCCACCGCTTACTTGCTGAATTTTTAAATCGATAAATTCTTCAATTATTTCCTTGTTTATTTACATAAAATTCACTTGCTTTAGTTAAATTTGAAATCTGTTACGTTTTTAATAAAAAAAGCGTATATATTTTCAGAATTATGCATTCATTATCAAACCATATAGCATGAAACCAGATTTATTTGAAGCACCTGATTATTATAATTTAGATGAGCTATTAACCGAAGAACATAAATTAGTCCGTAGTGCCGCCAGGGAATGGGTAAAGCGTGAGGTATCACCTATCATCGAGGAGTATGCGCAAAAAGCAGAGTTTCCTGAACAGATTATAAGTGGTTTGGCAGACATTGGAGCCTTCGGACCATACATTCCCATGGAATATGGTGGTGCTGGCTTAGATCAAATTTCCTATGGATTGATCATGCAGGAAATTGAGCGGGGTGATTCTGGTATTAGAAGTACAGCGTCGGTACAATCGTCTTTAGTAATGTATCCTATCTGGAAATATGGCACTGAAGCACAACGCCAAAAATACCTTCCAAAACTGGCTAGTGGCGAATGGATGGGCTGCTTTGGATTGACCGAGCCCGACCATGGAAGTAATCCTGGTGGCATGACCACAAATTTTAAGGACAAAGGCGACCATTATTTATTGAACGGCGCCAAAATGTGGATATCAAATGCGCCATTTGCTCAAGTGGCTGTGGTTTGGGCCAAAGATGAAAGCGGACGTATTCACGGATTGCTTGTAGAACGAGGCATGGAAGGCTTTACAACACCAGAAACCCATAACAAATGGTCGCTTAGGGCCAGTTCAACAGGTGAACTTATTTTTGATAACGTCAAAGTTCCAAAGGAAAATTTATTGCCCAATAAATCGGGCTTAGGCGCACCTCTTGGGTGCTTGGATTCAGCTCGATATGGTATTGCTTGGGGTGCTATTGGTGCTGCCATGGATTGCTATGACACAGCATTGAGATACAGTAAAGAACGCATGCAATTTGGAAAACCCATTGGGCAATTTCAACTACAACAAAAAAAACTGGCCGAAATGATTACCGAGATTACCAAAGCCCAATTGTTGACTTGGCGCTTGGGAAGCTTGCGTAATGATGGCAAAGCCACCTCTGCACAGATATCCATGGCTAAACGTAATAATGTGGATATGGCCATAAATATTGCCCGTGAAGCCAGGCAAATGTTAGGTGGTATGGGCATTACCGGAGAATATAGTATAATGCGCCATTCCATGAACCTGGAAAGTGTGATTACCTACGAGGGTACCCATGATATTCATTTGCTGATAACCGGTTTGGACATTACAGGGTTAAATGCCTTTAAATAAATTACTTAATAGAAAAAACCTATACAAATGCTTTCTAATTTTAGGAAGCATTTTTTATTTTTAAGCAAAAATAAATTGCTACAAATGAAAACATTGTTGTCAACCTACCTTTTAATGCTTTCCATTTCTGTTATTTTTTCTTGTAATGTCAGTGAAGATAATACACCCAAACCCAACACGACCATAACTGACAATACTAATAATCAGCCTCCAGTAAATAATCCGGAACCAAGTATTAAGAACATTCAACTATTGTCACTTGGTGATAGTTACACTATTGGTGAAAGTGTTTGTGAAACCTGTCGGTTTCCAGAACAGTTGAAGGATAGTTTAATTACACATTATGGCAGTAACTACACTTTTAATTTAAAGATAATAGCCAGAACAGGATGGACAACGTCCAATCTCATCAATGGTATTGCATCTGAAACCCTACAGAATAATTTTGATTTGGTAACGCTTCTCATTGGGGTTAACAACCAATATCAAAGAAAACCATTTTCAGAGTACCAAACTGAATTTCCGCAATTAGTAAACACATCTATAAATTTGGCCAAAGGCGACAAAACCAATGTGATTGTTATATCCATTCCAGATTACGCCTACACACCTTACGGAAATGGAAACGAAACCATTTCAAAGGAGATAGACACCTACAATGCATTTGCTAAAAATTATTGTGACCAAAATAACATCACCTTTGTCAATATCACTGATATTACACGATTAGGGTTAGTCAACCCGGATTTAGTGGCCTCAGATAGATTACACCCATCTGTCCTTGCCTATTCATTTTTTGTTGAAAAACTGCTGCCCATATCCATACAAAAATTAAATGATTAAAATATTAATCCTCAATTCGATTTGAATATAAAGTGTTTCTATCTGAAACGCTTTTTTTGTTACATTTACCTTATGCTTTCATCTAGAAAACGATTAGACAACGCTTTCAAAACAGCCAAGGTCATTCCCTTTAATGATACCTCAAAATTCATTTTGTTCAGTGATTGCCATAGAGGTGATAATAGTTTTGCTGATGACTTTGCCAATAATAGAAACATTTATTACCATGCCTTAAAGCATTATTACAACAACGGATTTATTTACTGTGAAATTGGTGATGGTGATGAGCTATGGGAAAACCTATCGTTCAAATCTATTTTTGAGGCCCATAAAAATGTGTATTTATTGATGAAGGAATTTTATAAAGAACAAAGACTACACGTTATTTGGGGAAATCATGATATGGTTTATAAAAACCCTAATTATGTGACTAAGACGCTTTCAACTTATTTTGATGTAAAAACAGGCGAAGATGTTGAATTGTTCAAAGGGATTCAATATAACGAAGGCATTATTTTGAAACATACCGATACGCATCAAGAGTTGTTTTTAACGCATGGCCACCAAGCTGATATGTGGAATTATTTGTTCTGGAAATGGAGCCGATTTATGGTGCGTATTCTTTGGAAACCTTTAAACGTCATGGGGATTGCAGATCCAACAAGCCCTGCCAAAAACTATAAGGAACTCATTAAAGTGGAGCGCCGAATCAAAAAATGGATTACAGAAAACAACAATGTCATTACCGTTGTTGGGCATACACACAGACCCCGTTTTTCTGAACCGGGCGATATAGCCTTTTTTAATGACGGCAGTTGTGTACATCCCAGAAGTATTACCGGTATTGAAATTGAAAACGGTGAAATTTCACTGATTAAATGGCAAATTGATACCACCGACAATGGATTTCTTCAAATAGTAAGAAATGTACTCGAAGGACCAAAAAAAATCATTGACTATAAAACCGATTAACTCTCAGGTGCCAGTTCTACTTCCAAACCGTGAAGCTCTGGCGTAATTGGTATTTGACAACCCAATCTACTATTTTGTTTCACATAAAACGCTTCAGATAGCATCGCATCCTCCTCATCCTGTATGTCGGGCAATTCGGTATTACTTAAAATATAACATTGACAAGAGGCGCACATGGCCATACCTCCACAAACTCCTATAGTGCCTTCTGGTGCCAATTCATAAGAACGAACCACTTCCATAAGGTTCATGGCCATATCGGTTGGGGCCAACACTTGATGCTCATTTCCGTTTCTATCCTTTATTTTAATGGTAATATCTTGCATTTAAATAGGTCTTTCAGGGTTTTGATTATGTTATAGCTCGTTCATTTCTTAAATATTTTAAGAAAGAGCAGCAAAAATAAAACTAATTTTTTTAATAACACAAATTAAATCCTATTAAATTAATAGGATTACTAGGTTTATTCGATAAAGACAAAAAAATAAGGGCATAATGCCCTTTTCTCAATTTAATATAAAAATATTAAGATTGATTACTTTTTACCGTTGTTCCAGTATTGAGGTTTGGTATCTTCAGTACGTTGCTCCCAATAATCTTGATTGACTTTACGGCCATCAAAGGTTTTAAGCTTTCTTTGGTACACCCAAATAGTGGGATTGAAAACCATATCAGTTACCGCAACAGTATATAATTGCGGATCTTCCTCTGCTTTCTTTTTATCTTCTTGAACAATAACCTCAAATCCGTTATGCTCCAATAGCTTTTTAAGAAACTCTTTTCGGTCTTCAGATACGCCTTTTTCAACAAACGTAACCCGTGTTTCCTCTATACTTCCAAACATATGACTTCCTGATAATGGCATAACGTATTAATTTAAATGTTTACTCAGTTCAAAAATATAATCGTACAACGGACTATACAACCCTAAAACCAAAATACCTATAACGGTCACCATAAGCCCTAACCGCATATACAGCTTGTTTTTAAAATATGGAATGGCCTGATCGCTGGTTCTTAAAAACATGGCACGCACTACTAATAAATAATAGTACAATGAAATGGTCACATTAACAACCGCTAAAAATACCAAGAGATAATAGCCTTTGCTAGCAGCTGCGGTGAACAAGAAAAATTTACCAAAAAAACCGGCAACAGGTGGAATACCTGCCAGTGAAAACAGTCCCAACATCATAACCAAACTCAAGTTAGGATTGGTTCGATACAAGCCCTCATAATCAGTCATGTTTTCTTTTCCTGTTTGTAATGAAATGGCTTGAACCACGCCAAAGGCAGCTAAATTTGAAAAAATATAAATCATGACAAAGTAAATAATGGTAGCCGTTCCTAATTGGTTGCCAGCCATTAATCCCAATAATATAAATCCGGCTTGTGCTATGGATGAAAATGCCAAAAAGCGTTTCATGTTTTGTTGTCGCAATGCGAATAAGTTACCGGTGAACATAGTAGCCAAAGCCACTATGTAAATGATGTTTTCCCAAACAGGCATCAATGTTTTAAAAACCGTGAACAATAAAATCATGAGTATAAAGACAGCTGCTCCTTTTGAGATAACCGATAAATAAGACGCCACACTGATAGGTGCACCTTCATACACATCGGCTGTCCAGAAATGGAATGGTACCAAGGATATTTTAAAGGCCAATCCTGTAAAGAACAATACCGTTCCTAATAAGGTTAAGTTTGTTGAAGCAATCATTTTGATTACATCATCAAAATAGATAGATCCTGAGGTAGCATACAACATGGAAATTCCAAACAACGCGACACCAGATGCCAACGCTGCAGACAAAATCAACTTAATGCCTGCTTCACTGGATATTCTTTTGGTTACTTCAAAAGCAGCCAAAGCAGCAACAGGTAATGTAGACAATTCCAATCCTAAATAAAACATTAAGAAGTCACCAGCCGAAATCATAAAATACATTCCAAACAAGGATGAAAACAAGAGTATGAAAAATTCGGTCCCTCTGTGTTGAGCTACTATTTTTTCTTGTATCCAATCAGCCGATTGCAGCAACAATATCAAAACGCCCACATTGAGCACATTTTTAAAGAAATGTATCAACGCATTGGTGTGGAACATCCCTCCAAACAAACTGCCTGTATCTGTTGGAAAAAACCCAACAAGGGTATGGATTCCAAATAAGAAAATAGCCAAATGAACAATACTGTGTTTTTTGGTTTTTGAGATGGATATTTCAGCTGTTACCAACAATAGTATAATTGTTAGAAGTATAATCTCTTGCCGCATCAATAAAAAGCTACTAAAATTCATGTTGGTTTTTTATTTAAATATTATAATACGCCATGAATGAAAGGTTCTAAACTTTTCATAATCATATCGCTTAGCCAGAATGGTGCTACACCTATTCCAATAACTGGAATCATCAATAATAAAATTCCTGTTTTTTCATACCAGGTTGCCTTTGGCAAATCATTTACCTCATTGGTTTCCAACGGCCCCATCATTATTTTTCCAACCAATCTTAAAATATAGACCGAGGTCACCACGATAGAAGACACAACCAGTATGGTAAGAACTCTATTGAACGTATCAGCATTCTGCTGAAATGCCCCTACAAAAATGTTCATTTCAGCAACAAATCCACTAAATCCAGGCAATCCTAAATACGCCAATCCAGTAATCACATAAATAGCACCAATAAAAGGCAATATTTTCATCATGCCTCCTAGCTTACTAATATCACGCGTATGGGTTCTACCGTAAATCATGCCTATCAGGGCAAAGAACAAGGCGGTTAATAATCCATGTGACAATGATTGGATAATGGCTCCATTCCACGCAATTTTATTAAGCGTTAACAACGCGAACAACACCAAACCTAAATGGCTTACCGATGCGTATGCGTTGATATATTTTAAATCGGTTTGCCTGATGGCCGAAAAAGCTCCGTACACCACACCAATAGCTGCTAAAATGATAAAGAACCAAGACCAATGCAAAGCTCCGGCAGGCAATAGAAACATAGCGACTCTAAACACACCATAACCACCCAATTTCATCAACACACCTGCATGTAACATTGACACGGCTGTTGGCGCAGACGCATGACCATCTGGTGACCACGTATGGAATGGAAACAAGGCACTTATGACTGCAAAGCCGATAAACACAAATGGGAAAAATAGTTTTTGTGCCGCCAATGGAATATGCACTTGAGCAATATCCAATATGTTAAAGGTTAATGGACCGCCATCTGCGTTTGAATTGAAGTAGATACCTAAAATACCAACCAATAAAACAGCCGAGGCACCCATTAACATTAGCGTTAGCTTCATGGCCGAATATTCCCTTGGGCCTGAACCCCAAATACCAATCAACAAATACATAGGGATTACGGCTATTTCAAAAAAGACAAATAAGGTAAACAAATCGATAGAAATAAACACCCCGTAAACCCCTAGTGAAAGCACAATAAGTGATATAAAAAATTCTTTGGGCAGTTCTTTCATTTTCCATGAAATAAACACGCCGGCAAGCACTACAATGGCAGTCAATAATATTAAGGCTACTGAAATACCATCCACCCCAATATTATAGTGGATATTGAAATTTTTAAACCAGACCAGGTCTTTGGTAAAAACCATGATACTATCATTAACAGCACGTTCTTTAAAATAGGCGAACATTAAATTTATGGCCATGCCCAGTTGAATAAGGCTTCCAATCATGGAAACTACTCGTGCACGTTCCAAACCTTTAGAAAAAACTAAAACTAAAACAGTTAGTATAGGTACTATTATAAAAAGAGTTAGAATATCCATATTAATTTAATTTGTCCATAAATAAATAAACACTAATGCTATGATGACAGCTCCCATAACAAATGAAAAGGCATAATCCTGAAATTTACCAGATTGCAATCCTTTTATCTTGTTTGAAGTTTTCACTGTTGAATTACCTATTAAATTCATGGTTCCATCTACCACGTTTCTATCAAACCATGCAAAAGGTCTTGAAACACCATTGAACAAAATCTTCTTTGTTACAAATAGATATATTTCATCAAAATAAAATTTATCACTTGTCCATTTGTAAAATGGTCCAAATGCTTTTGCATAAATATCTGATAAACTGTTTTCTTTTTTATAGAATACCCATGCCAATAGGATTCCTACTAAGCCTACTCCTGTAGCAATAGCGGCTAACGGATAGTTTAAATGGCCTTCAAACCCCATTCTATCGGCAGACACAAATTCACCAAAAGGTATAAAGCCTCCCACAACACTTAACAGCGCTAAAACCAATAACGGAAATGTCATGGATATAGGAGATTCATGAGGTGGATGCTTATAGGTTTGTTCTTTTCCCCAGAATATTCCAAAGTAAAGTCTGAACATGTAAAAGGCTGTAAGCCCAGCTACAAATACACCAACGTAATAAATAAGCATATTGTGCTCAAAAGCAGCTACCAATATTTCATCCTTACTCCAGAATCCTGCAAATGGTGGTACTCCTGAAATAGCCAAAGCGGCAATTAAAAACGTGATATTGGTAATAGGCATGTACTTGCGCAATCCGCCCATATCTTTTAAATAATTACTGTGAACCGCATGAATAACAGAACCAGCACCTAAGAACAACAAGGCCTTAAACATGGCGTGCGTAAACAAATGGAACATGGACGCCATATACCCAACGCCTTCATGACCATCATAACCGGACACACCTAAGGCCAACATCATATAGCCTATTTGAGACATGGTTGAAAATGCCAATACGCGCTTGATATCGGTTTGTGTGATGGCAATAATGGCCGCAAACAATGATGAAAAAGCACCTATATAGGCTACAACGTTCAATGCAAATCCGTGTTCAACAAAATAGAACATAGGAAATAGTCTTGCCACCAAATACACACCGGCCACAACCATTGTTGCCGCGTGAATTAAGGCCGACACAGGCGTAGGACCTTCCATGGCATCGGGTAGCCAAATATGTAAAGGGAACATGGCCGACTTACCAGCACCACCCATAAATATCAATAGTAATGCCCAAGTGATCACTGAAAGCCCCATAAACGAGGTTGAGGCCCAGCTTAAAATAACGCTACCCTCTGGGTTATTTAAGGTTTCAAAATCATATGTACCTGCAAAATAACCCATAATCAAGATTCCGATAAGGAATCCTAAATCGGCAAACCTGGTGACGATAAATGCTTTTTTAGCAGCTGAAACCGCTGATGGTTTTGTGTAATAATAGCCTATTAACAAAAACGACGACACACCCACCAATTCCCAAAAGATATAAATTTGAAATAGGTTTGTTGCCAATACCAATCCGTACATAGAGAAAGTAAACAATGACAGATAAGCAAAAAACCGGGTATATCCATCATCGCCTTTCATATAACCCCTACTGTAAATATGCACCATTAAGGATACTATGGATACCACAATAAGCATCATGACCGAAATAGGATCAATCAACACGCCCATATCAATATGTAAGGTTTCAGTAAAGTGCATCCAAACGCTTTTGTTTACAAAGGTTTGGTAAACACCATCTACTTTTCCGTTAACAAAAAAATATTGATACGCTGTATAAAATGATAATGCTGCAGAAATGGATAATCCAAGAACGCCAATATACCCAGAAATAGCGGGTTTTATTCGTTTGCTATTAAGACCCAACAATAAAAATACTGCTAGTGGAATTAAAGGAATTAATATCGTGTAACTAATGTTCATAATCCAAGCTATTAATATTTCATGACTTCAGTGTCTTTAACCTCAACGGAACTAATCTGTCTGTAAAGATTAATTATAATAGAAACAGCCAAGGCGGTCTCGGCCGCAGCAACTGCTATAATAAAAATGGCGAAAATGACACCCTGTAACATATCGGGGTATAGATATTTGTTGATGACCACAAAATTTACCACCGATGCATTCAATATCAATTCAATGGAAATCAATACTGAAATAAGGTTTTTTCTTGTAATGAAACCGTAAACACCAATAAAAAACAAAATAGATGTTACCGTTAAAATCTCGTATATACTAATGCCTGCAATCATAATTCAGTATCATTATTATCTGTTAGTTTTTTCCCTTTTGCAATGACGATGGCTCCAACCATAGCGGCTAACAGTAGCACACTCACTACTTCAAATGGCAGAATAAATCCACCAGCATCGTAACTTAACAGTTTGCTACCAATATCAGCCGTTGTGGTTGTTACTTGATTGTCGACTACATTAAAATGATTATTATATATGGTATATAGGAACACACCCAGACCTAGCATACACAACAAAGCAGTAAGAATTTTTCTTAATGGTTTTGCCATCTCCAGTTCCATTTCAATATGGTGTACCAGTAATACAGAAAATATAATCAGTACAATGATGCCACCCGCATATACGGTGAGTTGAATAGCAGCCAAAAAGTTGTAATCAATTAAAAAATAAATACCTGCAATGCCACATAAAACAAACAATAGATAAATAACAGATCGAAGCATTTTACGACTGCTAACTGATGCCATTGCAAACACAATGATTATGAAGGCTATGATATAAAATATGATTCTTTCCATATGCTTAATCTTCTATTCCTGCTCTAACTTTAGAACCCGGTTTATTTAAAACTCTTGTTAGTGCTGTTCTGTCATATACAGAATTCTCAAAGTTCTGTCCCCATTTAATGGCATCTGTTGGGCAAGCATCAATGCACAGACCACACATGGTGCACATGCTTAAATGGTACACAAATTTGTCTATCTTTTTTTTCTTTTTACCCGTTACCTCATCAATCCCTCTATCCCAAATAATTTCAATGGTTCCATTAGGGCATGCTAATTCGCATTTTTGACATCCTGTACAGGCATGCTCGTTATTTTCGTCATGCGGCATAATAACTTCACCCCTAAACCTATCAAACATTTTTAGGGTTGCCCTATTATCCGGATACTGCTGCGTAATGGCTCCTTTTCTAGCGTTTAAAAAGTACTTGCCCGTTACGCTCATCCCTGTGAGCAAGGTTTTAATTCCGTTATATATATTTGAAAGATAGCTCATAACTTAAAACTGAATTGTTAATTTTTGCCAAACCAAAAATGCCATAAGCATGATATTTATAAGGTTAATTGGCAACAAATATTTCCACTCTAAACTTAGCAACTGATCAATACGCAATCGTGGGAATGTCCATCTAAACCACATCATTAAAAACACCAAAATCAATGCTTTTAATAAAAACCAAAACACACCTAACCAAGGCAGTGATTCGGTTATTCCGAAAGGTGACAACCACGCTCCAAAAAAGACGGTTGTTGCTATACATGCTATGATAAACATGTTTATAAATTCTGCTAAAAAGAAGTAGGCAAACTTCATTCCTGAGTACTCGGTGTGAAACCCTGCCCCAAGTTCAGATTCGGCTTCAACCATATCAAACGGTGCTCGGTTTGTTTCTGCCGTTCCAGCAATCATATAAATCATAAAGGCAATAATAGCTGGTACATGCCCTTGAACAATAAGCCACCCGTGTTTTTGAGTTTCCACAATCTCTGAAAGCTGTAGCGAGCCGGTCAATAACACCATAGTCAATAATGACAGCCCAATGGATAATTCATAACTAATGGTTTGCACGCCACTACGCATAGCACCAATTAAAGCAAACTTGTTATTGCTACTCCAACCTGCCAATAAAATACCAATGACACCAATAGACGATATAGCTATTAAAAAGAAAATGCCAATATTAATATCGAAAGCTTGAAATCCTTGTGTGAAAGGGAATATACCAAGTGCCATTAACGATGTAATAATCACAAAATAAGGTGCCAAATTGTATAAAAATTTATCAGCTCTATCGGTACCTGTTAATTCTTTTGAAACCAATTTCAAAGCATCGGCCATGGTTTGCAATAAGCCTTGAAACCCTACTCTATTTGGACCTAAACGTAATTGAAACCAAGCGGCCACGCGGCGTTCTAACAATACAAGGTACAATCCGGCCACTGCAAAAATCATTAAGTAAATGACCGCAACAATTACCATGGCTGTAATGCTTGCTGCTCCTTCTGGCATAAAGCCCACCAACCAATCTTGGAATGTTTGCGTTATATTTAAAGCTATATTCATAGTATTCATATTATCTATCAATATCTGGTATCACAAGGTCAAGTGTAGCCATAATGGCTACTAAATCGGCTATTTTACTTCCAACGGCTATATGGTTCAATACCGATAAGTTTGAAAACCCTGGTGACCTGAACTTAAGTCGGTACGGATTTTTAGTTCCAGTACTGATAATGTAAACTCCCAATTCACCACGTGCTGTTTCCACTTTTTGGTAGTACTCCCCTTTAGGTAATTTTATAACCGCATTGGTTTGTACCCTAAAATCACCTTCAGGAATGTTGTCAATCAATTGTTCAATGATTGATAAGGATTCCCACATTTCCTGAATTCTAACTTGGTAACGGGCGTACGTATCGCCTTCGGTTCTTAAAGCTTCTTTAAAAGTTACTTGATCCAATGCACTATATGGATGATGTTTTCTCACATCACAAGAATAGCCAGAGGCCCGACCAACCGGCCCTGAAACTCCAAAAGAAATAGCATCTTCTTTAGACAAAACCCCAACGCCCATAGTCCGCTTTTGGAAAATAACGTTGTTGCTCAACAACCGATCATATTCAGGGATTTTGGTTTTAAAATGCGCCACAAAATCCTTAACCCGTTTCACAAAGTTGGGATGAATATCAAACATCAATCCTCCAGGTACGTTGTAGTTCATGGTTAAACGTGCACCGCATGTTTCCTCAAAAATATCATTGATCATTTCACGATCCCTAAACCCATAAAAATATGTGGTCAAGGCACCTACATCCATTCCCATTACGCCCCACCACAAGCAGTGCGAAGCAATTCTGGTCAGTTCTCCAATAATGGTTCGTATAACTTTAATGCGGTCAGTAACTTCTAGTTGCAAGGCGTTTTCAACGGCTAAACAAACCGCTTCGTTATTTATATTGGCCGACAAATAATCCATTCTATCTGTAAGATGGACAATTTGTTGGTAGCTGTCACGCTCGCACATTTTTTCAATGGAACGGTGTATATACCCTAAATCTGGGTCTACTTTTTTAATAATTTCGCCATCAATGGTCAACAACAATCGCAATACACCATGTGTTGCAGGATGCTGAGGTCCCATATTGATAAAGTATTCTTCTGATTTGAAATTATTATTTACAACGGTAGTTTCCATAACTATTTGATAACCATGTTAATTTCATCTTCATAATCCTTTCTCAAAGGAAACCCTTCCCATTCGTCGGTTAAAAAAAGGCGTTTTAAATTCGGATGATTATTGAATTGAATTCCGAAGAAATCAAAGACTTCGCGTTCATGAAATTCGGCTGTTCTCCATATATCACAAACCGAATCAAAGGTTGGGTTTTCCCTATCAGCTGTTTTGACTTTTACAACAATACGATGTCTGTGAGTAGTGGACTCTAAATGATATACAACACCTAATTCTGGTTGCCAATCCACACCGCTTAAGCAGTACAAATAATCAAAACTGGTGTCTGAATTGCTTTTTAATTGTGACATTAATTTGTGGAGGTGTTCTGGCTGAACCGAAATATTCAAAAACTGGGATTCTTCTTCAGAAAATTCCAAGTCAGGAATCCAAGAACTAATCAAATTTTGTAAAGCTTCATTTGTCATAACATACCGTTTTATTGACCCTCATCAAATCCATCAATCGGATTGGCTTTGTGTTTCATGTTTTCAGTTCGAATTTTATCTTGAAGCATCAACATACCTTCTAAAAGCGCTTCAGGCCGTGGTGGACATCCGGGCACATATACATCTACTGGAATAACGTGGTCAGCTCCTTTTACTACTGAATACGTATTGTAAAAAAATGGTCCTCCAGAAATAGCGCAAGCACCCATGGCAATAACGTATTTTGGTTCGGCCATTTGATCGTATAAGCGTCTTAAAACCGGTGCCATTTTATTGACAATGGTCCCTGCTATGATAATTAAATCTGCCTGACGTGGGGAAGGCCTTGCTACCTCAAAACCAAAACGTGAGTAGTCATGCCTGGCTGCACCTGTTTGCATCATTTCAATGGCACAACAACTGGTTCCAAAATAAAGTGACCACAATGAATTTGAGCGTCCCCAGTTTATGATTTTATCTAACGATGTAACTATGACATTGGCGCCGTTTCCGGCTGGAATGACCTTTCCAGGAAAATCATCCGGTATCTGTGGTGTGTTTTCTATTCCCATTTCAATGCTCCTTTTTTCCATGCATACAATAATCCTAATCCTAAAATGAATAAGAAAAGAAGTATCTCTATAAAGCCAACGGCTCCAAAATCTTTAAATACAACTGCCCAAGGCACTAAAAAGGCCACCTCTACATCAAAAACCAAAAACAAGATGGCAAATAGATAGTAGCCCACTTTAAATTGTACCCAAGTAGGCCCAATGGTAGTCATCCCACTTTCGTAAGGCTCCCTTTTTTGGACGTTATCCGATTTATGGGAAATTAAATTCGACAGGAAATTGGCTCCGGCAACCAGAACAATTCCGGCTATTAAAAATACGATGATGGCTTCTGATCCCATTTAAAAATTCTATTTTAACGATTCAAAATTAGCGGTAATTATTGGCCTGTTTAATGACTTAAGTCAGTTTTTAAAAATTTATTTAAAAACTGTTTTCCATCTATTTTACCATATATATTTCTCCTGAATAAAACAGGTCATTTGTTTTTGTAAACTTAGAGTTTGCTTTGACTTGTTTGGTTAAAGCATCTTCTCGTTCTTCAAAAGTGACATCATCAAAACTTCTGATAATACCTGTTGCCAATGGATATTTTAACCGCACTAGCATTTGGTGCAATGTTGGATCTTTTTCTTTAGCGTCATGCACCAAAATATCGGCTTCTGTAATGCCATTTTCCCCAATGGTAACCACTTCTAGTTTCAATTTGTTTAACACCAATCCTTTGTCACGGTTTTTACCGAAAATCATTGGTTTTCCATGTTCCAAGAAAATCTGCTTGTCTTCTTTTACGTCTTTACCGGTTACATTGCTATAACAGCCGTCATTAAAAATAACACAATTTTGTAACACCTCTATTAAAGAGGTCCCTTTAAATTTATGGGCTTCAATTAAAATCTGGGAAATATCCTTAGGCACATTTCCGCCTATTCTTGCAAAAAAGCGTGCATTGGCGCCTAGAGCTAACTCGCCTGGACTAAATGGTGGCTGTGTGTTTCCGTAAGGTGATGATTTTGTTTTTTGACCTACTAATGATGTTGGTGAAAATTGCCCTTTTGTTAAGCCGTAGATTTCATTGTTGAACAACACAATATTCAAATCGATATTTCTGCGTAATACGTGAATAAAATGATTGCCACCAATGGCCATGGCGTCGCCATCGCCCGTCATGATCCAAACACTTAAATCTGGATTGGCAAGTTTAACACCTGTAGCAATACCCGGCGCTCTACCATGAATGGTGTGCATACCGTATGTGTTCATATAATATGGAAAACGAGAGGAACATCCAATGCCTGAAATAAACACCACATCTTCTCGTTTTACACCCATTTCTGGAAGCGCTTTTTGCATAGAACGCAAAATAACATAGTCATCACATCCTGGGCACCACCTTACTTCCTGATCACTTTCAAAATCCCTGTACGTATATTTTTTTTCAACGATTGCTTCCATAATTATTTTACTAATTTTT
This sequence comes from Yeosuana aromativorans, assembly GCF_014646655.1. Taxonomy (GTDB): domain Bacteria; phylum Bacteroidota; class Bacteroidia; order Flavobacteriales; family Flavobacteriaceae; genus Yeosuana; species Yeosuana aromativorans. Next base: position 290,473 of record NZ_BMNR01000003.1, read on the forward strand.
TAAATTCATCAATCAGTTCATTATTTCCAAACGGTAACCCTTGCACCTTATTAAATTGCAAAAATTCAAAACCACTGAAATTCATCCGCAACACATTGGCAAACTGACCATTGTTTAATTCGCAAACCAAAATCTTTTTAAACCTTGATAATAGCTCTTTTGTGTTTTTTGGAAGTGGATTGATATAATTAAAGTGGGCAAATCCAATAGATTTATAGCCTTCTTGGTTTATCTGTTTAACTGCTGAGTGTAAAGACCCATAAGTGCCTCCCCAACCAATTACCAATAAATCCCCGGAATCAGCAAATTCCGTTTTAATCTCAGGAATATAATTTTGAACACGTTTTACTTTTTCAGCCCTTAAATAAGTCATTTTTTCGTGATTCTCAGGAGCTTGGTTAACATTACCAGTTATACTGTCTTTTTCCAAACCTCCAACTCTGTGTTCTAATCCTGGCGTTCCTGGAATAGCCCAATTACGAGCCAATGTCTTTTCATTTCGTGTATATGGATGCCAGTTTTCAACTGCCTCTTTGGTAATATTGTTTTTGATTTCTGGAAGTTGATCAACACTTTGTATTTTCCAAGGAGCTGATCCATTGGCAATATATCCATCGGTCAATAAAATAACTGGTGTCATATGCTCCAAGGCCAGTTTGGCTGCCTGAAACGCAAAATCAAAACAGTTAGCCGGTGTGCTGGCTGCAATCACAATAACGGGACTTTCGCCATTTCTACCGTACATGGCCTGCATTAAGTCAGACTGCTCGGTTTTTGTTGGCAACCCGGTTGATGGACCACCACGCTGCACATTGACCACAACCAATGGTAATTCCATGGTCATTGCCAAACCTAAGGCTTCTCCTTTTAAGGCCAATCCAGGTCCAGAGGTGGTAGTTATAGCTAAATCTCCCGCAAAGGACGCACCGATAGCTGATGCTATTCCAGCAATTTCATCTTCTGCTTGAAAAGCTTTGACCCCAAAATGTTTGTGTTTTACCAATTCATGTAATATGTCGGTGGCCGGTGTAATAGGATACGACCCTAAAAATAGCTCCAATCCCGATTTTTCGGCAGCAGCCAAGAATCCCCAAGCCGTTGCCGTGTTACCCATAATAACCCGATAGGTGCCAGAGGCCATTTTTGCTGGCGAAATGGTATAAGCGTTTGGTATGAGTTCCAGTGTTTCGGCAAAATAATACCCCGCATTCAACACCTTGGTATTGGCTTCAATCAAATGGGGTTTTGTTTTAAATTTTTTATTGAAAAAATCAATAGTATGTTCTTTAGCACGTCCATACATCCAATATACCATACCTAGAGCAAACATGTTCTTGCTTCTGGTAATGGCTTTGTTGTCCAATCCTTCAACATCTTTCAAAGCTTCTTTGGTCAACGATGTCATATCCACCTGTATCACTCTATAATTGTCTAAACTATGATCTTCAAGCGGATTGGTTTCATATTGTGCCTTTTCCAGATTTTTTTTGGTAAACGCATCCGAATCTACTATTATAGTATGTCCAGGCTTTAATGCGTATAAATTGGTTTTCAAACCTGCTGGGTTCATGGCCACCAATAAATCCAAATTATCGCCGGGTGTACTTACTTCTACACTGCCTATATGCACTTGGAATCCTGAAACGCCATATAAACTTCCTTGTGGCGCCCTGATCTCTGAAGGGTAATTTGGAAAGGTTGCAATATCATTTCCAAACATGGCAGACGTATCAGAAAACTGGGTTCCTGTCAACTGCATACCATCTCCTGAATCTCCAACAAACCGAATAACTACAGCTTCTAAAACTTCAGGTTGGATCTTCACTTTTTCTGTTAACATAATGTATAACGTATTTAATTAATTTACTAAATTTATTAAATGATACTTATTTAATGCCACCAAATATAATTTCACTTTTTATTTTGAAATATGATTTATGTCATTAAAAAGAATTCAAATTAGGATTAATATTGCAATGTATTATAATAAAAAACACTTTATATTATGGCTATAATTATAACAGATGAATGTATAAACTGCGATGCATGTGTTTCAGAATGTCCCAACAACGCAATTTATGAGCCAGATCAAAATTGGTCTTACTCTGATGAAACTGCCTTAAGCGGAACCGTAACTACTCCTTATGGAAAAGAGGTTGATGCCGATGCAGAAAACGACCCAATTTCAGACGAATTTTATTTTATTGTTTCTGATAAATGTACCGAGTGTAAAGGATTCCATGATGAACCACAATGTGCTTCTGTTTGCCCAGTTGACTGTTGCGTTCCTGATGAAAACCATGTTGAAACAGAAGCTCAGCTTTTAGCTAAAAAAGCTTGGTTGCACGGCGAATAATTTGCTTTGTTATTTAAACAGTTTATTCACCTAGAATAAATATGTTTAAAAAGTAGGTTTAAAAAATTTACATACTTTTCAGTCATTTTTAAGTATGTTGAAAAAAGGTATAGCAATTGATTTTGTTTATACCTTTTTTTATGTCCGGCAGTCAGGTAAATTCTTCTAATATGATAAATATCATAAAATTAATCTTCAGCTTTTTTTCAGAACTGACATAAGTCATAGAATTAGTTATACACTATTTATAATTTCACATCCTATTAAATTTCTGAAAATTAACAAAATATAAAATCATGGAAAAAGGATTTGAAAAGCTCATTTGTGATGCCAATGAAGCAGTTGCCAGAGTTGCACATAAAACCAATGAAGTCTGTGCCATTTATCCTATAACACCAGCGTCCCCTATGGGAGAGCACGTGGATGTTTATAGCTCTAAAGGCCAAAAAAATATTTGGAACAATATTCCAAGAATTGTTGAAATGCAAAGTGAAGGTGGTGCTGCTGGTGCCGTTCACGGTTCGCTTCAAGCAGGCGCCTTAACAACCACGTTTACAGCGTCTCAGGGATTATTACTTATGATTCCTAATATGTATAAAATAGCTGGGGAATTATTACCAAGCGTTATCCATGTTGCCGCAAGAACCATTGCCACGCACGCCTTATCTATTTTTGGTGACCATTCTGATGTTATGGCCACAAGACAAACAGGTTTTGCTATGTTGTTTGGTAGTTCTGTACAAGAAGCCCAGGATTTTGCGCTTATTTCGCAGGTGGCAACCTTAAAATCCAGAGTTCCATTTTTAAATATTTTTGATGGATTTAGAACCTCCCATGAAATATCAAAAATTGATGGTATTCCTGATAGTATCATTAAAGCTATGATGCCAGAGGATAAAATCATGGAACACAAAAAACGCTCTTTAGATCCTGATCATCCTGTTGTAAGAGGAACCTCCCAAAACCCGGATGTATTTTTCCAAGCCCGTGAAGCGGCTAATCCATTTTATCAAAAAGTGCCAGAAATCGTGCAAAACACGATGGACGAATTTTTTGCCCATACTGGCAGACGCTATAATTTATTTGATTATGTAGGACACCCCGAAGCAGAACGTGTCATTATTATTATGGGATCTGGTGAAGGTGCTGTTAGGGAGACCATTAACGAACTCGTGGAAAGAGATGAAAAAGTAGGTGCTATTTTTGTACGCTTGTTCAGACCATTCTCCATTAAAAACTTTGTTGATGTGTTACCTAAAACCGTTCAAAAAATTGCCGTTTTAGACAGAACTAAAGAACCAGGAAGTATTGGTGAACCATTATATTTAGACATTATCTCTGCATTAAATGAAAGCGATAGAGACATGCCAATCGTGGTCGGCGGCCGTTATGGTTTATCTTCAAAAGAGTTTAACCCTAGAATGGTAAAAGGTATTTATGATGAGCTGCTAAAAAGCAAACCTAAAAACCACTTTACCGTTGGTATTTATGATGATGTAACCCACACCAACCTAGAAATTGATGATTATTTCTCTGTAAAACGAACCACTATTAACTGTATGTTCTACGGTTTAGGATCGGATGGTACAGTGGGTGCCAATAAAAACTCCATTAAAATTATTGGTGATACCACCGATAATTATGTACAAGGATATTTTGTGTACGACTCTAAAAAAGCAGGTGCACAAACCATATCACATTTGCGTTTTGGCCCAGAACCAATTCATTCTACTTATTTAATTGATAAAGCCGATTTTATTGCCAGTCATCAATTTAATTTTATTGAAAAATACAATATGCTATCCGATTTAAAATTGGGTGGTACCTTTTTATTGAATTCGCCTTTTTCAAAAGATGAAATCTGGAATGAGTTGCCTAAAAAACTTCAAAAGGAAATCATTGAAAAAGAAGCTGAATTTTATGTGATTGATGCCAGTAAAGTGGCTCATGATGCAAAATTAGGAAAACGTGCCAATACGGTTTTACAAACGTGTTTCTTTGCTATCTCTGGAATTTTACCAAAAGATGAAGCCATCCAAAAAATCAAGGATGCCATTGTAAAATCCTATTCACATAAAGGAGAAAAAGTTGTAAAAATGAATTTTAATGCGGTTGATAAAGCGCTAGAAAATTTACAAAAAGTTGAGTATCCAAAAACATCCAATAGCGAAAAACCATTATTATCTGCCATGACTGACGCTCCTGATGGATTTGTAAAAGAAGTCTTGGAAAAAATATTGGCTGGCGCTGGCGATGATCTACCAGTAAGTGCATTCCCTGTTGACGGAACCTTCCCAACAGGAACCACACAATATGAAAAACGTGGTATAGCAGACTTTGTTCCTGTTTGGGATGATGAAAACCTGTGTACACAATGTAATAAATGTGTGGCCATTTGTCCGCATGCAGCCATTAGATCAAAAGTGGTTTCTAATGATATGTTAGCCGATGCGCCATCATCATTAAAAGCAGTTCCCGCAAAAGGAAGGCCTTTTAATTCTGAAACCGAATCATATGTGCTTCAAGTATCACCAGAAGATTGTACCGGATGTGATCTTTGTGTAGCTGTTTGTCCTGCCGTTAGTAAAGAAATTGATGATTTCAAATCTATCAACATGACCAAAAAACTAGATATAAAAGATAGAGAAATTGCCAACTGGGATTACTTTGTAAACTTACCTTACTACGACCGTAATGAGTTACAAATTACCAACGTTAAAGGCTCTCAGTTCTTAGAACCATTATTTGAGTTCTCTGGTGCTTGCTCTGGTTGTGGTGAAACGCCTTATATTAAATTGCTTACCCAATTATATGGTGATAGTATTTTAATAGCCAATGCCACAGGATGTTCTTCAATTTACGGAGGTAACCTTCCAACCACACCTTATAAAACCAATGAATTTGGTAGAGGTCCTGCTTGGGCTAACTCCTTATTTGAAGATAATGCCGAATTTGGTTTAGGTATGCGATTAGCACTGACCAAAAAACAAGAAATCGCGGTTGATTTATTAAAATCGTTGGAATTCTTGGTAGGCAGTGAAATTGTAGAATCAATCTTAAATAATCCTGAAAGTACAGAAACCGAAAAAGCAAAAAAAATAGCAGACATTGAAGAACTCAAGAAAACACTCAAAATTCTTGACAACAACGATGATGCTATCAAACTGAGCAACTTAACCGAGTACTTACGTAAAAAAGCCGTTTGGATACTAGGTGGTGACGGTTGGGCTTACGACATAGGATATGGTGGTGTTGACCATGTGTTGGCTTCTGGAGAAGATATCAACATTTTGATAATGGATACCGAAGTATACTCCAATACTGGTGGTCAAACCTCAAAAGCTACGCCACTAGGCGCCAGTGCTAAGTTCTCCGTATCCGGAAAACGAACCAGTAAGAAAAGCTTAGGATTACAAGCCATTTCTTATCAAAATGTATATGTGGCCCAAATTGCAATAGGTGCTAAAGATTTACAAACACTTAAAGCTATTGAAGAAGCTGCAGCTTATCCAGGACCATCTGTTATCATTGCTTATTCACATTGTGGTGAACACGGTTACGACTTAAAACATGGTGCTGAGCAACAAGAAAAAGCTGTAGAATCAGGTTACTGGCCATTATTTAGATTTGACCCACAACAACCAAAAGGCAAAAAGTTCAAGTTAGATTCTAAAAAACCGACCATTCCGTTACGTGATTTCATGTACAATGAAACCCGATTTACAAGGGTGGTAAAAGATGATGCTGTATTAGGTAAATCATTACTTGACCAAGCTCAAGAGGAAGTTGATTCAAAATGGGAACGCCTAGAACTTTACAGGGACATGTAATACGTGTCTCTTGAAGAAGAAACTTTAGGCTAAAAAGTGAGTGCATTAAAAAGTTACATTCTAAACATTAGCCAATAACAATGTTTAGAATGTAGGCTTTTTATAATTATAAACTTTAAAAAATATGTATCATGGGAACAAAAGCCAAAGAACATTTTGCATCTGCCCAAGAAAAACTAAAAGAAGCCAAAGAAGAATTATTCAGGCCAGAAGAGGATATGGTCTCTTATTTAGTTTGTAAAAACTCACAATTTGCTATAGAGAATTATTTGAAAGGCTATCTGTTGAAAAATGGGGTTGACATTGATGATTGCGAAACCATTGACGCACTTTACAACCAATGCCTGGCCATAAATGCGAATTTTGAAAAAGTTGATTTGTCTGATTTTGAATGCAAAGGTCATAGCCTTAATTCAAGATATTGCAATGAAGCCTCAAAAGTCAGTAATTGTTTTGATGCTGCCGATAATCTGGATACCTTTCTTAGACAAGAAAAAATCATTTAAAAAAAATGACATAAAAAAAGCGGCCAATGTTGGCCGCTTTTTTTATGATTATTCTTAAAAACGTTATTGAATATTAATGACCGTTTCTATTTGAGGCGCATATTTTTTAATGGTCATTTCCACCCCCGATTTTAAAGTCATTTGATTGACGCTACATCCAACACACGCTCCTGTTAATTGAACTTTAACATGTTTGTCATCTTCAATGGAAAGCAATGAAATATCACCACCATCACTTTGCAAAAACGGACGAATTTCGTCTAACGCCTTTTCTACATTTAACCTTAATTCTTCTGCAGTCATAACTTATTTTTTAACAGCTGCACAACCCGCCATGGTTGTGATTTTTATGGCTTCGGTTGGCGGTAAGTTTTCATTTCTATTAACAAGCTCTTGAACCACATTTTGGGTGATTTCCTTAAACGCTTCAGATAGAGGCGTATCAACCTGTAATGCCGCCGGACTTCCAATATCACCAGCTTCACGAATACTTTGTACAAGAGGCAAACCTCCTAAAAATGGCACTCCTAAATCTTCGGCTAAATGCCTAGCACCATCTTTCCCAAAAATGTAATATTTATAATTTGGTAATTCATTAGGTGTAAAGTAAGACATGTTTTCAATAATACCTAATACCGGCACATTGATACTTTCTTGCTGAAACATGGCTACTCCTTTTTTAGCATCGGCCAAGGCTACTACTTGAGGTGTACTCACAATAACAGCTCCTGTAATAGGTAGCGACTGCATGATACTTAAATGAATATCTCCTGTTCCTGGTGGCAAATCAATCAACAAAAAGTCAATCTCACCCCAATGGGCATCAAATATCATTTGATTTAAAGCTTTTGCAGCCATCGGTCCTCGCCAGACAACCGCTTGATCTGGTTGTGTAAAAAACCCTATAGACAATATTTTTACCCCGTAGTTTTCAATGGGTTTCATTTTTGATTTTCCATTAATATCAACAGCTAATGGTCGTCCTTTTTCTACGTCGAACATAATAGGAATGGATGGTCCATAAATATCAGCATCTAAAATCCCAACTTTAAATCCCATTTTTTGCAAAGCAACGGCCAAATTGGCTGTAACAGTAGATTTACCTACACCACCTTTTCCAGAAGCCACGGCAATGATATTTTGAATACCCGGAATGGCATTTCCCTTAATCACATTAACCTTGGGTTTTTCAGGTGCATCAACCTTTACGTTTACGGTTATTTTGGCTTTTTCATATACTTTATCATGAATAACCTTCATGATGTCAACCTCCGTACGTTTTTTGGCTTGCAAACTTGGGTTTGTAATGGTAATATCCACAATAACCTCATCACCAAAAGTCATCACATTTTTAACAGCCCCCGTCTCAACCATGTTACCACCTTCCCCAGGCGCTGAAATGGTTTCAAGTGCTTTAAGTATATCTTGTTTACTTAATTTCATTTGTTTTTTATTTAATTTGAATTTCAAATCATTCCAAATAAACCCAACTCGTTTTCAATAATTTAGATTTATTCTAAAGTACAAATATACACTGAAATGTTCAGATTTTAAAGCAGATTTATTGAAATGATTGATAAAGATATATGCTTTGGTTATGATTAAAACTGATTTAAATCATATCCATAAAATTTTATGATTATTTGTAAATTTTGTAAAAATTAGGAAATATTAATATATTTTGTATATTTGATAATATTTGTAAATTTTATAAAAATTAGGAAATAATAATATGTTATGATAGAGAAAGCGCCTGAATTTGAGTTTAGCCAACATTTTAGTGACACTTTAGTGCAAGTTGATTTTCAAAGTGGATTAGAATCAATTATAAAAAGTCAAAAGGAATATTATTATTGGGATAAAGTAAAATATTTAAAGGAAAAATTCTTAAAACCTGAAAGAATATGGAAAATTTTAAAAATTTCCAGAAGTTTAAATTCAAAAAAAAATCTTATTAAGTCAACCACATTTGATAAATCTATATTGTTGAATTATAACGTTAATGAATTTCTCCAACAAAAACTTCACTATCTCGACTTTAACTTTGGAGCCGGTTTACAAAAAGAGAAACTCCTTACTGATTTAGATAAACAAGATTATCTAAAAAATGCCTTAATGGAAGAATCTATTTTTTCATCTATGATTGAAGGCGCTACCACTACTCGTGTAAAGGCTAAAGACATGTTACGCAAAAACAAAAAGCCCAAAACCAAAAGTGAGCAAATGATATTGAATAACTATAAAACAATTCAATATATTAGCGAGTATCAAGGTGAAGAAATAACCATTGAAAAACTGTATGAAATCCATAGACTAGTTACCGAAAACACTTTAAAAACAGAAGATGTTGGTGTTTTTAGAGACAATAATGATGTAAATGTAGTCAATGAACTAACAGGTGAAATAGTCCATACACCTCCAAATTTTGAGGAACTCAATGACTTAATGACATCGTTCTGCAAGTTTTTTAACAACAACCCAAAAGAAGATTTTATTCACCCCATTGTAAAAGGCAGCATTTTGCATTTTTTGATAGGCTACATTCACCCATTTGTTGATGGAAATGGCAGAACTGCCAGGGCTATTTTTTATTGGTATTTACTAAAGAACGGTTATTGGTTGACTGAGTATTTATCAATTTCTAGGGTTATCATGAAAACCAAAGTTCAATATGAAAAAGCCTATTTATACACAGAAATTGATGACATGGATGTCACCTACTTTATTCACTACCAAGTAAAAGTATTAGTAAGAGCCTTTGAGGAATTAAAAACCTATGTTGCCAAAAAGAAAAAAGAACAATCCAAACTTTCTAAATACTTAAAACTTGAAGGTATTAATGAACGGCAAGCCATTATCCTACAAAAAATTGAAGATGACAGTAATCGTTTTTTCACTGTAAAAGAAATTGAAAACACATTCAGCATTACCAATCAAACAGCAAGAACAGATATTGAAGAATTAGTAGAACGAGGCTTTTTGAAAAAAATAGCCATTAATAAAAAAGCTTCAAACTATTGGAAAGGTGATAAATTTGATTCTGCCTTTTTATAATTCCTTGGCAGGATCCCAAAACACCGTTTCAAAATCTTGAATTTGATTTTAATAACTTGGTGCATTTTAAGTAACGATAAAAATTGAAATATTCAGATTTTAAACTAGATTTGTTGACATTGTAGCCAGTAATATTGTAATGTCTTTTAAATAAATCGTTTAATCATTTAAGGCATCCCTAATGAAAAAATTAATTTTTTACCTCGCCTTAATATTTTTCACTTCAATAACCTGTTATTCGCAATCTAAAATTAAAAAAGCAGAGAATAGTTTAAACAATAACGATGAGAAATCCTCAACATCAAGCAGAAAAGAGCGCAAAACCAGATATGATAACGATGCCGGTGGAGACAACTTTTTTACCGATGCCATAGCGGAATTACTATTAAAAAGTGTTTTATATGCAAGCTATTATACCCTAATAGAATCTCCGCCAGAAAGAGAATATAATGCCAGTCAAGCTTTCATAACCAAATATCCTTATTACAATTCTAAGAAAGGAAACTACAGTTATGATTGGGGAGAAAACACAGATGTATTCAGAACCTTGCTATCTGGAAGATACGTTTCAGAAAATAGCAGAATAAAAGGAGCGCATTTAAATTTAGATATGCGTTTTTTAAAAAGAATAGGATTTGAAGTTGATTACCTTCAGTTGTGGGAAAACAATCCCAACTTTGGATCTGACAATCTAGCAATTTACACAGTACTTGCAAAATATCATCGGGTAAGAACCGAAAAATTTGATGCTTGGTGGGGTTTAGGCGGTTCTTATGTGGATGGTCAGGTTGACCGCTTTGGTTTTAGTTATGGTTTGGGTGCAGAACTGTTTTTTGCAAAACCAATAAGCCTAGAATCTAACTTTAACCAAACATTTATAAATACCGAAACTGTAAAAAAACTTAATATCTTGATAAATTATCATACTAAATGCTATCTGTTTACCGGAGGCTATGAACACCTAAAAATAGGTAATCAAAAATTCGCTACAATAACCATAGGGACAGGTGTTTTCTTTTAAATAAACCGTGTCACAACTCCTTGGCAGGGTCCCAAAACACCGTTTCAAAATCTTGAATTTGATTGTCAATAACTTGTATCCCCTCACTCTCCAATAACTGTTGCATGAGATTGCTACCATCAAAGTGATGTTTTCCTGTTAATAATCCTTTTCGGTTTACCACCCTATGGGCTGGAACTTCTTTACCCGAAGAGCCATTCATGGCATATCCCACCATACGTGCACTTCTTGCTGCTCCTAAGTAATTGGCAATAGCACCATAGCTTGTTACACGCCCGTATGGAATCTGTTTTGCAACTTCATACACTCTATCAAAAAAATTAAGCGTGCTCTCTTGCATAACTTACATTTCCTTAATAATATTAATCAAAGTAATGATGGAAATAATACCCGTAATGCCACCAATGATATAGTTCATGCTTTTTTGAGAAGCAATGGGCGTGTCTTTTATTTTATGGAAAAAGAACATGTAAAGATATAGCATAACAAATGTGCCCATAGCAGCTCCGGCCACGTAGGCTATAATACTGATATGGCTAAAATCCAACCAACCAAATGATGCCAGGGTTAAGGTCATATAAGCTTGAAAAGGAATTGGAAACACATTGATACTGGACAAAAACATCCCTTGAAAAAACCGACTGTGCTTACTCCGTATGTGAGGTTCTACTTGTGTTGTGGGCTGTTGCTTGGCAACAAACAAATAATAGACCGTAATGAGCACAAAAATAACAAAAGCAACACGCTGTAAAATATCAATTACCTCTTGATGATTGGATAAGTATTTTGCAAAAATAGCGGCCAGATACGTTTGCACTATCACAATTAAACACACGCCTACCGAAAACATAATACCTCTAACGTGTCCTTCCTTTAAACTGATTTTTGCAGCCGTCATATTCAATAAACCAGGGGGAATAACCCCTATTAAAGCCACAATGAGTCCTAGAAAAAAGATAATTGTAATGTTCAATGCTATTTTATTTTAAACCGAATATACGTAATTGCCTTGTCTTGTTCTAAATATTGCGACTCATAAAATGTTTGAACGCTCGTAACATCTTCAGGGCTCCCCTCTTGTTTATACACATTATGATTGGCATATAACACCTCATGACCTTCACCGTGTAACAACCCGAGCGTGTAACCATGCATAAATTCACTATCGGTTTTTAGGTTGACCACGCCATCTGGCTTTAAAATGGATTTATAACGTTGCAAAAATGCTGAATTGGTCATACGGTGTTTGGTACGCTTATATTTTATCTGCGGATCTGGAAAGGTAATCCAGATTTCATTAACTTCATTATTGCCAAACGCATAATCAATAAGTTCTATTTGAGTTCTTAAAAACGCTACGTTGTCTAATCCCGTTTCAATGGCCGTTTTGGCACCGCGCCAAAAGCGGGCACCTTTAATGTCAATACCTATAAAATTTTTATCAGGGTATTTTTGTGCCAGAGCCACCGAATATTCACCTTTTCCACAGCCCAACTCCAACACTAACGGATTGTTGTTCTTAAAATACTTTGCATTCCAATTTCCTTTTAATAAAAACTGCTGGTTGACCAACTCGTCCCTAGTTGGTTGAATGACATTTTTGAATGTTTCGTTTTCTTTAAATCGTTTCAGTTTGTTTTTACTTCCCACGCCTTTTTAAAAAATTTTGGTAAAATTAAGGAAACAATTTAGCATTATCTTTGTTTTAAATGAATTTCAAAAAACGAATTTTAGTTGCGCCCTTAAATTGGGGACTGGGCCACGCTACACGATGCGTCCCAATTATCAATGCGTTGTTGGATCATGAATTTGAACCCATTATAGCTAGTGATGGCAATGCTTTAAAGTTACTTCAAAAGGAGTTTCCTTCCCTGACGTGTTTGGAGCTTCCATCCTATCATATTCAATATTCCAAACACGGGTTTTTGCTAAAATGGGAGCTTTTAAAATCCGTTCCCAAATTGTTGAAAGCCATTTCCGAAGAAAAAAAGCAAGTTCAACACATCATTAAAACCTATGATATCAAAGGTATCATTTCTGATAACCGATTTGGTATTTATGACGCAACTGGCCAAATTCCATCGGTTTACATAACACATCAGTTGCGGGTTTTTAGCGGTTTTACCACTTGGATAACCACCCAATTACATCAACACATCATAAAAAAACACCATGCATGTTGGGTGCCCGATTTTGAAAACACGCCTAATTTAAGCGGTCAATTAGGCCATCCAAAAACACACAACATTTCATCAAAATATATAGGTGCATTAAGTAGGTTTTCCTATAAAAAGACAAAGACAATTTGTGACATTCTGGTGGTTTTGTCCGGTCCAGAACCACAAAGAGGTCTTCTTGAAAACAAGCTTTTATTTGAATTACAGGACTATAAAGGTTCCGTGATTTTTGTCCAAGGCGTGATGGAACAAACCCAAAAAATCATCCAACAAAATCACATAACCCTCTATAATTTTATGCAAGGTTCAGAACTGGAAAAAACCATTCAACAAAGCGACATCATCATATCCCGTTCTGGCTATACAACCATTATGGATTTGGCTATCTTAAGAAAGAAAGCGTTTTTTATTCCAACGCCTGGTCAAAGCGAGCAGTTATATTTAGCTAAACGATTGGATAAATTGGGAATTGCACCGTATTGCAAACAAGCGGATTTTAATATAACTAAACTTAACAATCTGGAGTATTATTCTGGATTCAGCAATATGGATTTTGGTCAAGCTACAGACTTCAAAACCCTATTTAGCCTTTTCTAAGGTGAATGAAAATTCACTGCCCACACCGTATTCACTCTCTACATATATTTTCTCATCATGGGCTTCTATGATATGTTTTACAATGGATAGCCCCAAACCAGAACCACCTTCAGTCCTAGAGCCGCTTTTGTCAACCCTGTAAAAGCGTTCAAACAATCTGGGAAGATGCGCTTTGCCTATGCCAATACCGTTATCGGTAATGCGAACTATAACCTTGTTTTTTATGAGGTTTTCTATGCTTATCTCAGTCGTTCCCTTTTCACGTCCGTATTTTATGGAGTTCACAATGAGGTTTATCAACACTTGCTGAATGCGTTCTTTATCAGCATTGACCAAAATGGGCTTGGGATAATCTGTATCAAAAGTAAGTGTGATTTTTTTCTTATTGGCACGCATTTCAAACATATCAAACACATTCTTGACCATTTCAACAATATCAAATGTTTCAATTTTAAGCCTTAAATCACCTATCTCCAGTTTGGTTATCATGTCTAGGTCATTGACAATGTAAACCAATCGCTCTACACCTTTACTGGCGCGTTCCAGATATTTTTTCCTGATTTTCTCGTCATTCATGGCGCCATCCAGTAAGGTTAAAATATAACCTTGTACCGTAAATAATGGCGTTTTTAGTTCGTGCGATACATTACCAAAAAACTCTTTTCTGTATTGGTCACGAACTTTTAAGGTTTCTATTTCCAGTTTTTTATCGCGGGCAAACTTGTCAATTTCCTGGGTTAATGTTCCCATATCAGTATTGATTGGGCCACGGGTTAAGTTGGTAGACTCCAGCAGGGTTAAATCGTCATATATTTTCTTGACTCGCTTATAGATAAATCGTTCCACCCGAAACTGGACCACAATAAATGAAAACACATAACAAACCAATGAAAACCCTACAATCAACAGCCAATTAACAGTATAGAAACTGTATAAAAAAACACCCATTAAGAGCGTTATAAAAAGCGTTATATAGAGCGACGTTTTAATCGCAAACTTATATGTTTTTTTAAATTTTACCCGCATTAATCTACAAACTTATAGCCAACTCCTTTAACCGTTTTAAAGCAATCATCACCTATTTTTTCTCTTAGTTTTCTAATGTGAACATCGATGGTGCGGCCACCAACCACAACCTCATTGCCCCAAACTTTATCAAGAATTTCATCGCGCTTAAATACTTTCCCCGGTTTTGAGGCTAATAAAGATAACAATTCAAATTCTTTTCTGGGCAAGATAATCTCTTTTCCTTTTAAAATAATTTTATACTCATCCCTGTTTATTACCAGGTTTCCTATTTTAACGGTATCATCAACTTCTGGCTCCTTAAACCGTCTCAAAAGCGCTTTCACTTTACTGACCAAGACTTTTGGCTTGATAGGTTTTGTAATATAATCATCGGCACCGGCATCAAAACCGGCCACTTGTGAATAATCTTCTCCTCTGGCGGTTAAAAAGGTAATGATACAATCTTTTAAATCTGGGTTTTTTCTGATGATTTCACAAGCTTCAATGCCGTCCATTTCGGGCATCATCACATCAAGAATGATTAAATGGGGCAACTCCTTTTTTGCTTTTTTTACGGCTTCTAAACCATTTTCAGCAGTAATTACCTGATAGCCTTCGTTTGATAAATTATACCCAACTATTTCTAAAATATCGGGTTCATCATCAACTAAAAGTATTTTAATGTCCTTTTTATTCATCTTGTAACTAAGGTTAAATGTCTTTTACGAAGTAAAGATAAAATTAATAACACAGATTTATATAAAATTTAATATAATTAACCTTAAGGTAACGTATGACTTACAGTCATTTAACTTTTCGATTAAAAACATTTTTTTTTAACACTACTTTGGTATACATTTTGAACAAAATCGTTTAAATTTAACTAGTTAAAAAACCTACTATGCAAAAAAACTACGTTGTAACACTTATTGTTTTGTTTTTGTTTTTGATATCTGCCCCAGGATTTTCTCAAACAACAGCAACTAAACTGCCCCAACAAGAGCATATTGAAGGGCTCTCCATATACCCAAATCCCGTGAGCAATGGTAAACAATATATATACATTACCTCAAAACGCGGATTAAACAAAACCATTGCTGTTTATAATGTGTTGGGGAAACAAATTTCCTCAACCCTATTAACAGGCAAAGAATTTAATATTTCGCAACTCAGTACGGGCGTTTATATTTTAAAGATTACCGAAAACAACACTAGTGAAACTAGAAAATTAGTGATAAAGTAACCGTAACGTTATTTCATTGTAAAAAAACAGCCCTTTGGCTGTTTTTTTTGTTTTATGTGCATTTAAATTCTTATTTTTATGATTCAATTAATTAATCCTCTCATATTATGAAAAAACTTTACATTTTATTTTTTACGATTTTAATTTCTGGCGTTTCTTTTGGGCAATCGGTATTTATCAATGAAATCCATTATGATGACTCAGGCGCTAGTGATTCTGGTGAAGGCTTTGAAATTGCCGGGCCTGCTGGTACTGATTTAAGCACATACACAGTGACTTTATATAATGGAAGTAACAGCTCGGCTTACAATACTATTGGATTATCAGGAACCATTCCTGATGAAGGAGGCTCTGGCTATGGAGCTGTTTGGTTTGGTCTTCCGACCAATGGTATGCAAAATGGCTCTCCTGATGGTCTTTCGCTTGATAACGGTGGAACTTTAATTCAATTTTTAAGCTATGAAGGTACTATAACTGCAATTGGTGGTGCTGCTGATACTGTGCTTTCCACAGATATAGGAGTTTCTGAAACAAACTCAACTCCCGTTGGTTACTCCTTACAATTAACTGGAAGTGGTACCGATTATACAAATTTCACTTGGGCTACTGAATCAGCTGCAACTCATGGGGCAATAAATACTGGACAAACCTTTGGTACACCTGTTCCTTCCCTTACTATTAGTGACGGTCCAGCAAATGGAGACACATTGGTTGGCGATCCCGAAACAGCAACTGCAAACAATGCGAATGTTGATTTTACAACAACAAACTTTGATATGTCCAACGATGCAGGAGGAGGTGTAAGTGACAATTCAGGTGACGGGTATATTATATGGTCTGTAGAAAACACCAATGGCAATGTGTTTGTAGATGGCGGTAGTGTGTTTACATCAAACGATCCTAATACAACATACCCTATAACAGGTTTAGCTGTTGGGGAGACCTATTTTTTTAGAGCAGAATTGGTAGACAACAATGGTGATCCATTAAGTTCCCCTATAGTGTATTCATTTACCATGACCATCGCTACATATACAGATGTTCCTGATTTGGCAACACTTAGAAGTCAAGTTGTTGACCCTGATTTATATTACCGTGTCACTGGACCCGTAATCAATACTTGGTCTGTCCCTGACACTGCATTAACCATGTATTTTCAAGATGGAACAGCAGGTATTATGGTCTACGACCCTAATTATTCAACACATGCATATAATACAGGTGATGCTGTGTCAAACATTAGAGGTCATTTAGAAGAAGTAAGCGGCGTATTGCAATTAATCCCAAGTGATGCTGACTGGGCTACACCAACTACAACTGGAAACAGTCCCGCTGTTCCAACAGTTACCATAGCTACTCTCCTGACCAATTGGAACGATTATGAATCTCAATTGGTTAATATTAATAACGCTACTTTTGCTGATGCTGGTGGTACATTTGTTACTGCTATTGGTTCCACAGGAAATTACAATATTTCTGATTCTAGTGGCACCACAATTTTTAGAAGTGCGTTTAGTAACGCTGATTACATTGGTTCAACCATCCCTTCAGGGAATCAAAATCTTGTTGTTATTGTTTCTGAGTATTTCGGAACAGTTCAAGTAACTTCTAGAAGTTTATCAGACATTACCCTAGATTCAAAATCATTTGAACTGAATTCATTTAAAATGTACCCAAATCCAACAAGTTTAGGATATGTCAAACTTTTAAGCAAAAATAATGCGCCTATGACCATATCGGTTTTTGATATGTTAGGCAAACAAGTGCTTCATAAAGCGGTTAAAAACAACACCCTTGATGTATCTAGTTTAAAGACTGGTTTATATCTTATGAAAGTATCTCAAGATAATGCGAGCATCACTAAAAAATTAGTGGTTCAATAAGCATAATTCCATTTTATTTTAAAGGCGTTGCAGTAGCAACGCCTTTTTTATTCATCATAAAATGCCATACTTTTGCATGGTATGTTCTCGATACAAAATTGACATGCAATTTTCACTCGAACTGACAATTTTTAAATGATAGACACTAATGCCATTTTTAATATTGATTCTGAACAAGCGTTCCATGAGATGGCCTTGGATGTTTTTAACTATCAATTTAAGAACAATAAAGTCTATCGGTCGTTTTGTGATTTGCTGTATATCCACCCCAGTGATGTGCAGAACATAGAACAGATTCCGTTTTTACCCATTCAGTTTTTTAAAACCCATACTGTTGTCAATTCACAGAATCCTGTGCAAACAACGTTCACAAGTTCAGGAACTACCGGAAGTGCCACAAGCAGACATGGCGTTACTGATCTTTCCATTTATGAAAGAAGCTTTCAGAAAGGATTCGAACACTTTTATGGTGCTGTTCAAGAGTATGTGGTTTTAGCCTTGTTACCGTCGTATCTGGAGCGTCAAGGCTCGTCCTTAATTTATATGGTCGACGCCATGATTAAGCAATCCAAGCATCCTGAAAGCGGATTTTACCTTAGCAATTTGGATGAATTAAAAAACACTTTAATCCAATTGGATTCCAAAGGAAAAAAGGTTTTGCTTATTGGCGTGTCTTTTGCTTTATTGGATTTGATTGAAACCTATCAATTTCAATTAAGCTATACCATTGTTATGGAAACTGGCGGTATGAAAGGACGACGAAAAGAATTGATTCGGGATGAACTTCACGACTTGTTAAAACAAGGTTTTGGTGTGGATACCATTCATAGTGAATATGGTATGACCGAACTGTTGAGCCAAGCCTATTCCAAAGGTAATGGTCATTTTGATTGTCCGCCTTGGATGCGTGTTTTAACCCGTGACACTGAAGATGCATTACATATTCAAAGTATAGGAAAAACAGGAGGCATCAATATCATTGATTTGGCCAATATAAATTCATGCTCGTTTATTGCCACACAAGACTTAGGGCGTGTTCACCAAAACGGTTCGTTTGAAGTCATTGGCCGTTTTGACCATTCTGATATTCGAGGCTGTAATTTAATGGTGCTTTAGTTTTAAAACTACACACATTTTATGTAAGGTTTAAAGAGCTTTTACGACCAAAACAACAGTTATGAAAAAGAAAATTTTTATAGCTGGTTGGTTAGTTTTAAAGCCTGATAATCCCTATCAGGCTTTTTTTATGAGATACGTAAAATGAAATAATTTTTTTTGCCTCGTTGCAACAATACAAATTTGTCATTGATTAAGTCTGATTCCGTAATGGTATAGCCCTCTTTGACTTTTTCTTTGTTGACCGAAATGGAGTTTTCCTTTAAGGCGCGTCTGGCCTCACCATTTGATTTTAAAAATCCACCTTGTTCAGCCAAAGCTGCAATGATGTCCAGCCCGTTTTCAATATCAGCTTTAGCAATCTCTGTTTGCGGCACACCATCAAACACATCCAAAAAGGTCTGCTCATTCAAGTGTTTTAAATCGTCACCGGTTGAGTTTCCAAATAAAATATTACTAGCTTTTATAGCATTCTCCAAATCCTCCTGAGAGTGAACCATAATGGTAATTTCTTCAGCCAAACGCTTCTGTAACACTCGTAAATGTGGCGCTTCTTGGTGTTCTTTTACCAAGGCATTAATCTCATCTTCAGATAAAAACGTAAAAATCTTAATATACTTTTCAGCATCTTCATCACTGGAGTTGAGCCAATATTGATAGAATTTATACGGTGAGGTTCTATTGGCATCCAGCCAAACGTTACCGCCTTCAGATTTTCCAAATTTGGAACCGTCCGACTTAGTGATGAGTGGACAGGTAATGGCATATCCCTTACCGTTTCCTATTCGTCTTATCAATTCAGTACCGGTAGTGATATTTCCCCATTGGTCGCTACCCCCCATTTGGATGGTACAGTTTTTCTCTTGATATAAATGCAAAAAGTCATAGCCTTGCACCAACTGATAGGTGAATTCGGTAAAACTCATGCCCTCAGAAGCATCTGATGAAATCCTGTTTTTTACAGAATCTTTGGCCATCATGTAGTTTACGGTAATATGCTTACCTACATCACGAATAAATCCCAAGAATGAAAAGTCTTTCATCCAGTCGTAATTATTTACCAAAATAGCCGCATTATCAGCATCACTTTCAAAATCAAGAAAATGGGCCAGCTGTTTTTTTATGGCTTCCTGATTATGGCGCAAGGTGGTTTCGTCCAACAAATTCCGCTCATTGGATTTTCCGGATGGATCACCAATCATTCCGGTTGCACCGCCAACCAATGCCACCGGACGATGGCCACAGCGTTGGTAATGTGCCAACAACATGATGGGCACCAAATTGCCAATGTGTAAAGAATCTGCCGTGGGGTCAAAGCCTACATAAGCACTGCGCATGCCTTCCATTAAATGTTCTTCTGCGCCTGGCATAACGGTGTGTATCATGCCTCTCCAAGTCAATTCTTCAACAAAATTCTTTATCATGTTTTAATATTTTTGGTAATCTACGGCAAAGATAAAAATCAATGTATAATTACTGCCGAATTATGAATAATTCTTTACATTAGTTGCATGGTTTTAGTTACAGGAAGTACGGGTTTGGTGGGTGCGCATTTACTCTATAAACTGGTGAGCAACGGCGAAAAAGTAAGGGCTCTTTACAGAACGGATCGCAAGTTGGCCAACGTAAAAAATGTGTTTGCTTGTTATACAGATAATTACTCGTCGCTGTTTGATGCTATTGACTGGGTTCAAGGTGATATTTTGGATATTCCATCGCTTACCGAAGCGTTTAAAGGCGTTGATTATGTATATCACTGTGCTGCGTTTGTGTCTTTTGAACCCGATAAATATCAGTTGTTAAGAAAAACCAATATTGAAGGTACCGCAAACGTAGTCAACCTAAGTATTGCAAATCCCATAAAAAAGTTGTGCTATGTAAGCTCAATTGCTGCCATAGGCACTCCGGTTAATTCCACTCACATCACCGAAGAAACTGAATGGAATCCTGAAAACCCAAACAATGTATATGCCATAACCAAATACGGCGCCGAGATGGAAGTTTGGCGAGGTACTCAAGAAGGATTGCAGACCGTTATTGTGAATCCTGGTGTAATTCTAGGAGGTGGTATCTGGCGGTATGGCAGCGGCAGTTTATTTAAGAAAGCACATAAAGGGCTTAAATACTATACATCAGGTACTGTTGGTCTTGTAGATGTTGCCGATGTGGTTTCAATAATGATTGCCTTAACCAACAGTGACATTTCCAATGAACGGTTTATTTTGGTGGCAGAAAGTTGGGCATACAAAGATTTTTTGCAGACCATGGCAAAATCAGTCAATGCCTCACCTCCCCAAAAAATGGCTCCTCAATGGTTGTTGCAACTGGCTTGGAGATTGGATTGGCTAGTACATAAACTCACTGGCAAGCGGCGTCAATTAACCAAGCATTTGGTAGTGGCCTTATCTTCAAAAAACGTGCATGATAATTCTAAAATAAAAGCAAGTCTGAATATTGAATTCAAAAATGTTGCAGATAGTATCAACGAGATTGGGCAGCTTTATCTGAAACAGGTTCAATAAGTCTTGGTTCAGGTCTGTTTAGTTTGAGTTTGCGTATTGAATCTTGAGTGGCTCGCAATGCAACTGAATCCTTTACCATCAAAGCATTTATGGAATCTTTCTTTCTTATTTTGCTTATAGAATCTTGCTTTCTTTTCTCTTTGAGTTCTTCTTTTTCCAGCTCTTTATAGAATTCATTGAGCGCCTCTAAACTGTCCTTGACCTTATTGTAAATGGCTTCATAATCATTAATATAAAACGAATAATACGCATTATTTGAAGCAAAAGTTAAACTGTCAATATGATACTTTTTATAAATATAATCATCAGAATAAACGCCATTATCTTCTAAGATTTTTCTGTTGGAACCATTTGAAGATGCCATTAATTTTAAATCGATGATAATATTAACCATCTCCTTTTTTGAAAGTAGGTGTTTGGGTTTGTCCGGCTTATTAAAGGTGTAGCAAGACACCATCAATACACCGGAAATCATATATAACAAAAATCGTTTAACCATTATCTATCAAAAGTTAAGCGTTTGGCAGATTTTATATTATGGAATTTAAAATTCTCATAGACTAAATTCCCATTCAAATAGGTATGGGTTATTCGCGACTTAAACGTGGTGCCTTCAAATGGAGACCAACCACATTTATAGAGAATGTTGTCCTTTTTTACAGTCCAAGGATTATTTAAATCTACCAAAACCAAATCGGCATAATAGCCTTCTTTAAGAAAACCACGTTTTTCAACTTGAAATAAAATAGCCGGATTATGGCACATTTTTTCAACCACTTTCTCAAGCGAAATCTTACCCCTGTGGTACATTTCCAACATGGCCGGCAATGCATGTTGCACCAATGGCCCACCAGAAGGCGCTTTGGTATACACGTTTTTCTTTTCGTCTAGGGTATGTGGTGCATGATCGGTAGCAATAACATCTATTCTATCATCCAGTAAAGCTTCCCAAAGTTGGTCGCGGTCTTTTTTGGTTTTTACGGCAGGATTCCATTTGATAAATGCTCCTTTTTTGTCATAATCTTCATCTGAAAACCATAAATGATGAATGCACACCTCGGCCGTTATTTTTTTGTTTTTTAATGGGATTTTGTTGCTGAATAAGTTAGTTTCCTTTCCTGTTGACAAATGAAACACATGGAGTCTGGCTCCTGTTTTTTTAGCCAATTCAATAGCGCTTGAAGACGATAAATAACAGGCTTCCTCACTTCTGATTTCCGGATGGCATTTCATGGGAATATCGTCCCCATACTTGGCCAGATAGGTTTCAAGATTTGCCTTTATGGTTGCTTCATCCTCACAATGGACCGATATCAATAAATTGGTACTTTTAAATATCTTCTCAAGAACTTTTGGGTCATCAACCAACATGTTTCCGGTTGAAGATCCTAAAAATAATTTCAATCCAGCTACTTGAGTGGCATCAACTTTTAAGATTTCCTCTAAATTGTCATTGGTGCCACCAAACATAAAGGAATAGTTAGCAGACGATGTCTTTGCTGCTATCTCAAATTTCTTATCCAGTTCTTCAATGGTCGTGGTTTGCGGATTGGTGTTTGGCATTTCAATAAACGATGTAATACCTCCTGCAATAGCCGCTCTAGATTCGGTTTCAATGGTTGCTTTGTGGGTCAATCCGGGTTCCCTAAAATGTACTTGGTCATCAATAACACCGGGCAAAACATATTTGCCTTCTGCGTCAACAACATGTACATCGGATGATTTGGCACTGATGGATTCACTTATTTCTTTTATAAGCTCACCTTCTATTAATATATCCCCATTGAGTATGGTTCCCTCATTTACAATATGGGCATTTTTTATGAGTATTGTTTTTTGCTTCATAATCCTTTCTACGGTTTGAAAATACTTTTAATTTTCATTGAAATGACTCCAAAAATGGCTTCTGAAATAATGCCTGAACTCAATTTGGATTCACCTTTGGTTCTATCGGTAAATATAACTGGAATTTCAACTATTTTAAACTTTTTAAGATAGGCTTTAAATTTCATCTCAATTTGAAACGCATATCCTATAAATTTAATAGCATTTAAATCCAATGTTTCAAGTACTTGCCGTTTGTAACATACAAATCCTGCCGTTGTGTCCCGTATGCTCATTCCTGTTATGATTCGCACATATACCGATGCCAAATAGGACATGAGCACTCGGTTCAAGGGCCAATTTACAACATTAACACCTTTTATGTAGCGGGACCCAATGGCCACATCAGCACCATTTTCGTCACAAGCGTTGTATAGCCTTATGAGATCTTTGGGATCATGTGAGAAATCGGCATCCATCTCAAAAATATGCGAGTATGTTTTATTTAAAGCCCATTTAAATCCATGAATGTAGGCTGTTCCTAAACCTGCTTTTTCTGTTCTGGACTCTAAAAATAACTGTTTTGGAAATTCCTCTTGAAGTTCCTTAACCTTTAACGCGGTTAAATCTGGGGAATTATCATCAACAATAAGTACGTGCACAAATTCAGATTGTGAAAATACCGCTCTGATGATCGCTTCAATATTTTCAATCTCGTTATAGGTTGGTATAATTACAACGGCGTTTTTCATCTAGCTTTTTAATGGTTTCAAATATCCTAAAAAAAGGAAACATGTTTCTAGGACTCATTAAAACCGTTTAATTTTCAGCAAATGTACATTATTTAAAAGATACTTTTTTTTAAATATTCCTTAATAATTTCAAACATGTGTCATTATTTGTGATAATTTTATGGCATGCTACGCCACGAACAAACATATGAGTTATTCACTATTTTAATAGTGTTGGGCATTGCTTTTATTGCCACTGCAAAAGCAATATTCCCAAGACGTTTCAATGATTTTGTACAAGTGTTGGGCAACTCAAAATATCTTAAGATTTATGCTAGGGAACAGAAGTTTTTTGACAAATTTGATGCTTTACTCTTTGCTAATTTAGTGCTCTCATTATCCATTTTTGGATATATATGCCTGCAATATTCTGAAAACCTGTTTGCCCCCAAAATCGATGTCATGTTTAAATTGGCATTTGGAATAGCCACTTTCATTTTAATAAAAGTCTTACTTGAACGATTGATTGGAAGCCTTTTTGAAATTGACAAATTAATTGACCAATATCTCTTTCAAAAAATAAGTTATAAAAACTTTTTGGGGCTGATTTTAGTCCCTATCAATTTACTGCTAATCTTTAGTATAAGGCCTTCATTAATTATTATTTATGTAATTGTCATGCTACTGTTAATTATAAACATAGTGGGCTTAATTACTACTATTAAAACACATCAAAGTTTAATAAAACAGAACTTTTTTTATTTTATTTTGTATCTTTGCGCTCTTGAAATAGCACCGTATATCATAATATATAAGGTGTTTACTTCAAACTAACTAAAGTAACTACTTGCGCCCTATGAAAGTGAAAACCATTTTAGTATCTCAACCAGAACCTAAAATAGAAAATTCGCCTTATTTTGATCTTCAAGAAAAGCAAAAGGTGAAAATAGATTTCCGCCCTTTTATTCACGTAGAAGGTGTACCCGCTAAAGAAATTAGACAACAAAAAGTAGATTTGAATAACTACACGGCTATTATTTTAACTAGTAGAAATGCCGTTGACCACTTTTTTAGAGTAGCTGAAGAAATGCGATTTAAAGTGCCTGATACCATGAAATATTTTTGTCAGTCTGAAGCTGTTGCTTTCTATTTACAGAAATATGTGGTTTACAGAAAACGTAAAATCTATGTAGGCAAAAGATCTTTTTCAGAGCTTTCGCCTTTAATTAAAAAATATAAGGACGAAAAATTCTTATTACCAAATACTGACAAGGTCAAACCTGAAGTACCAGAAACCATGAATGCGCTTGGTGTTAACTGGAAACTTGCTACGTTTTATAAAACCGTCATTAGTGACTTGTCTGATTTAGCCGATGTTTATTATGATGTCTTGGTGTTTTTCAGTCCGTCCGGAATAGAGTCATTGTTCCATAATTTCCCTGATTTCAAACAAAACAATACCCGTATTGCTGTTTTTGGCGATACCACTATCAAAGCTGTTGAGGAAAAAGGATTGCGTGTTGATATAGCGGCTCCAACCAAGGAAACACCATCCATGACCATGGCCTTGGAAAAATATATTGAAAAGGTCAATAAAGGAAAATAATTAAAACATTACATTATAAAAAAAGAGAGCAACTTTTAAAAGTTGCTCTCTTTTTTATAACTAAAAAGCATATCGCTGCGGGCCACCTCGGCGAATCTCCTCGCTGGCATAAGCTTCGTACTTTTTAAAGTTTTCACGAAAGGCATTGGTTAATTTAAAAGCTGTTTTATAGTAGGCGTCATCATTGTTCCAAGTTGCCCTCGGACTTAAAACACGGGTAGGAACCCCTGGACATTCTCTTGGTTGTGCCACTCCAAAAACAGAATGAATGTGATACTTGTCATAAGTATATAATCCCAAATCCCCATTCAATACGGCATGAATCATGGCGCGTGTATATTGGAGTTTCATTCGGGTTCCAACACCATACGGCCCGCCAGTCCAACCGGTGTTGACCAACCAAACATTCACACCTGCTTCTTTCATTTTTTTGCTTAACATATCAGCATATTCGGTTGGATGCAATGGCATAAATGGCGCACCAAAACACGCAGAAAATGAGGGCTGTGGTTCTATAACACCGGCTTCTGTACCAGCCACTTTTGCAGTATAGCCCGATATAAAATGATAAGCTGCTTGGCTTGGCGTTAATTTAGATATGGGAGGCAAGACCCCAAACGCATCAGCCGTTAAAAAAAAGATGTTTTTTGGGTTTTTGCCCATTGAAGGCTTTTGTATGTTTTCTATATGGTCAATTGGGTAACTCACCCTTGTGTTTTGCGTAATAGACGTATCTGCAAAATCCACTTGTCCATTACTATCCAAAATAACGTTCTCTAAAATAGCTCCCGGTTTAATGGCATTATATATTTCAGGTTCATGGTCAGCCGATAGATTAATCACTTTGGCATAACAGCCACCTTCAAAGTTAAAAATGGTGTTTTCTTTAGTCCAGCCATGTTCATCATCACCTATTAGACTTCTATTGGGATCTGTAGATAATGTAGTTTTACCGGTTCCAGATAATCCAAAAAATATAGCCGTATCACCATCTTTTCCAACATTGGCACTGCAATGCATGGGAAGTGTGTTTTTGTAAACTGGCAGAATAAAATTCAAAGCTGAAAAAATTCCTTTCTTAATCTCTCCTGTATAACCGGTTCCTCCAATAAGGGCAATTTTTTTTGAAAAGTTTAAAATGGCAAAATTATGTTGGCGTGTACCATCCTCTTTTGGGTCTGCCATAAATCCAGGTGCATTGATAACCGTCCATTCTGGTTGAAAATGTTCCAACTCCTTTTCGGATGGACGCAAAAACATATTGTATGCAAATTGATTGCTCCAGGGAAACTCTGTAATAACCCTGATATTCAATTTGTAATCCTTATCAGAACATGCATAACTATCCCTTACAAAAACCTCTTTGTTAGACAGATAATTCACAACCTTGTCATAGAGTTTATCAAAGTTGTCTGGATCAAATGGAATGTTTATGGGGCCCCACCAAACTTTGTCATGGGTCACTTCATCCTTAACAATGAAACGATCTTGAGGGGAACGCCCAGTAAATTCACCTGTGTTAACCGCCAAAGCACCTGTAGATGTCTCCACACCTTGCTTTTTTTCAATGGTAATATTGTGAAGTTCCTTTGGGTCGAGTTGGTATCTTACTGTGGCATTTTTAATCCCGTATTGTTCTAACGAAATCGTTTTCGTAACTTGGTTGTGATACGTCATAATTTTCAATAAAAATGATTATTCCGCAAAATTAAAACAATATTTTAAAGTAAACACTTTAAATTTTTAATTATTGCCATTCATTTTTATGAAATTCACAAATAAGATTCCCCAAGCCAAAATGAAACACAATCCTCCTATCGGTGTGATAAATCCTATGGTTTTAAAATCAAAAGTTGTTAACATATTTGTTGCCAATCCGTAAATTGAGCCAGAAAAAAACAGCCAACCAACTACAGTAAAGTAAAAAATTAACTTTTTTGATTTGACAGAAACATAGGATGTGCTCCCCACAAAAAGCAGAAACAGTGCATGATACATTTGATATCGCACTCCGGTTTCAAACGTTTTTACGAATTCTAAAGGTATGAGTTCCTTTAAACCATGAGCTGCAAAAGCTCCTAAAATAATGCCCGTAAACCCTAAAAATGTAGCCGTGATTAGTATTGTTTTGTTCATATTATTACTTGTTGTGAGTTTATTAAACCCTATGTATTTCATACATTAGTCTCAACAAAATTACTCAACAAAATTCATTATGCGAAAGATTTTAGTTATTGGTTCTGGAAAATCTACTTCTTATTTATTAAAGTACCTATTGGATAAATCAGAAACTGAAGACTTACATATATCTGTGGGTGATATTAATATAGACCACGCCACACAGCTTATCAAAAACCATCAACGTGCCAAAGCCTTTATACTCGATATTTTTGATACAAATACCAGAAGCGAAGCCATTAAACATGCAGATATTGTTATTTCCATGCTACCGGCTCGTTTACACATTGAAGTTGCCAAAGATTGCCTGTTGTACGGAAAAAATATGGTAACCGCCTCGTATGTGAGTCCAGAAATGGAAGCTTTAAATCAACAAACCATCGAAAAAGGTCTCGTTTTCATGAACGAAATTGGCGTGGATCCCGGTATTGATCATATGAGTGCCATGCAAGTAATTGATAAGATTAGGGCAAAAGGTGGCACCATGATTTTATTTGAATCGTTTACTGGTGGATTGGTAGCACCTGAAAGCGACAATAACCTCTGGAACTATAAATTCACCTGGAACCCAAGAAACGTCGTAGTTGCCGGCCAGGGTGGAGCCGCCAAGTTTTTACAGGAAGGCACCTATAAATACATTCCTTACCACAGACTATTCAGACGGACTGAATTTTTAGACGTAGATGGGTTTGGCCGTTTTGAAGCGTATGCCAATCGGGATTCCTTAAAATACCAAAGTGTGTATGGTTTGGACAAAATCAAAACCCTGTACCGCGGCACCATGCGCCGTGTTGGCTTTAGTCGTGCCTGGAATATGTTTGTCATGTTGGGCATGACCGATGACAGTTATACCATAGATGATAGTGAACACATGAGCTACAGGGATTTTGTCAATGCGTTTTTACCATATAGCCCATCAGACTCTGTGGAGTTAAAATTTAGGCATGCATTAAAAATTGATCAAGACGATATTGTATGGGACAAGCTATTGGAGTTAGATATTTTCAGCGCCAAAAAAATGGTAGACCTAAAAAAAGCAACACCCGCTCAAATCCTTCAAAAAATACTGATGGATAGTTGGACACTGGGCAAAGACGATAAAGATATGATTGTTATGTACCACAAGTTTGGCTACGAAATTGATGGCAAAACACATCAAATAGATTCAACTATGGTCACACTTGGCGAGGACCAAACCTATACAGCCATTGCAAAAACCGTAGGTTTACCCGTTGCTATAGCCACTCTCGCCATTTTAAATGGCAAGATTACAACACCTGGTGTTCAAATTCCCATTACCAAAGAAGTTTATGAGCCTATTTTAAAGGAACTGTCCGATTTTGGAATTTCATTTAAAGAAAAAAACGTGCCTTATCTGGGCTATAACCCATTGAATATCTAGGTAACATTACATTTTTATGTCATTGCGAAGAAAATCAGAGATTTTCTTCGCAATCTTTTCAATTGAAAGAGATTACTTCGTCGTGCCTCCTCGTAATAACGCCGTATATTTTAATTCTAAGACAGTGATTTATTTCAAATTAAAATCATTTCAGTACTTTTATGTGTTTATTTAAAATAATTTAAAGGATGAAGGTTACAAACCAGAATATTCAAATAGATGGTATTGATAAAAAAATACTACGAGCACTCATGGAAGATGCCAGAACGCCAATTCTCGAAATTGCAAGAAATGTTGGCATTTCTGGTGCCGCCATCCATCAACGTCTTAGAAAACTTGAAAAATCAGGTTTGATTGTGGGCTCAAAATTTGTCATCAACCCCAAAGTGTTGGGCTATACCACCATGGCTTTTATTGGTATTTATCTGGATAAGGCAATGAGCAACCCCGAGGCCGTCAAGCAACTTAAAAAAATACCTGAAGTTTTGGAATGCCACTACACCACTGGTAACTGGAGCGTGTTTATCAAGATACTTTGTAAAGACAATGAACACTTAATGCACGTGCTTAACAAAGAAATACAGTCTATATCAGGCGTTTCACGTACCGAAACGTTTATTTCGTTGGACCAACAAATTGACAGGCAAATCAGTATTTGATTCAAATAACAATTCAACTCGTTCATCAAACCAGAACTACATTTATGAAAAAAACAGCTTTACTCTTTCTCTCAGCACTATTAATCTCATCATTGTCTTTCTCCCAAGAGGCTGTCACTAAAAATTCACACTCTGAAAACTTTAACGAATTAAAATTAAACGGATTGTTTTTGATTTTGGGAGCATTTGAAGTAACTTATGAACGAGTATTAAATGAAGAATCTGGTTTGGGTATTTCAGTTTTTCTCCCTTTTGATAACCAGGTGAGTAATGATATAGAATATTATATTTCGCCTTATTACCGTTTTTATTTTGGTGAAAAATATGCTGCTGGTTTTTTTGTTGAGGGTTTTGGCATGTTGAATTCAACTAACAGAAATATAAATATTTTTGGAAACGAAGATGACTTTAGAACAGACTTTGCACTGGGCATTGGTTTAGGTGGTAAATGGATTACTAAGAGTGGTTTTATTGGCGAATTAGGTTTTGGTATTGGCAGAAACCTTTTTAATAATAATAACACCGATTATGAAATTATTGGAAAAGGCGGTATTACATTAGGCTATAGATTTTAATAATATTTTTATGAATTAAAAACAAAGCCCAAGCAATTGCTTAGGCTTTGTTTTATTAAGATTCCTGACTTGGCAGGAATTAGTTACATCTTCATCAACCAAGAGCGCATATCTACCTCTTGATTAATAATCTTTCTTAGGTCTTCAATTTTAACACGTTCTTGTTCCATGGTATCTCTATGACGAATGGTAACCGTACGGTCTTCCAAGGTGTCATGGTCTACCGTAATACAAAACGGTGTTCCGTTGGCATCTTGGCGTCTGTAACGTCTTCCCACAGCATCTTTTTCATCATACACCACATTAAAATCCCATTTTAAATCCTCTACTATTTCACGTGCAATTTCAGGCAAACCATCTTTTTTAACCAACGGTAAAATGGCCGCTTTTACAGGTGCCAAAACACTTGGCAAAGCCAATACCGTTCTAAGGCTGCCATCTTCTAAGGTTTCGTCTTTTAACGAATTTGAAAATACGGCCAAAAACATACGGTCTAAACCTATTGAGGTTTCCAACACGTAAGGCACATAACTTTTATTTTCCTCGGGGTCAAAGTATTGCAATTTTTTGCCTGAATATTTTTCGTGTTGGCTTAAATCAAAATCGGTACGGGAATGAATACCTTCCAGCTCTTTAAAACCAAACGGAAATTTAAATTCAATATCTGCTGCTGCATCAGCATAATGCGCTAATTTCTCATGGTCGTGGAAACGATAATTATCAGCTCCCATTCCTAAAGATAAGTGCCATTTCAATCGGGTTTCTTTCCAATAGTCATACCATTCCTTTTGGGTTCCTGGCTTGATGAAAAACTGCATTTCCATTTGTTCAAACTCACGCATTCTAAAAATAAATTGTCGAGCAACAATTTCATTTCTAAACGCTTTTCCTGTTTGCGCAATACCAAACGGAATTTTCAAACGACTTGTTTTCTGTACGTTTAAAAAGTTGACAAAAATCCCTTGGGCCGTTTCTGGTCGCAAATATAAATCCATGGCATTGTCAGCTGAAGCGCCCAATTTGGTACCAAACATCAAATTGAACTGCTTCACATCGGTCCAGTTTCTGGAACCTGTAAGCGGATCGGCAATTTCCAACTCTTCAATTAAGGCTTTCACATCGGCTAAATCCTCATTTTCCAATGATTTTGCCATACGGGAAAGCGTGGTGTCTATTTTTTCTTGGTATCCAAGCACACGTGGATTGGTTGCCAAAAATTGTTCTTTATCAAAAGCCTCACCAAAACGTTTGGCCGCTTTCTCCACTTCTTTGTCAATCTTGGCTTCAATTTTAGCGCAATACTCTTCAATTAATACATCTGCTCTGTATCGCTTTTTTGAATCTTTGTTATCAATCAACGGGTCATTAAACGCATCTACGTGCCCCGATGCTTTCCAAGTGGTTGGGTGCATGAAAATAGCGGCATCAATACCAACTATGTTTTCATTCATCTGAACCATGGCCTTCCACCAATAATCACGGATGTTTTTCTTTAGTTCTGCACCATTTTGTGCATAGTCGTAGACAGCGCTTAAACCGTCATATATTTCACTGCTTTGAAATACATACCCGTACTCCTTTGCGTGTGAGATTACCTTCTTAAATTGATCGTCTTGATTTGCCATGCTGCAAAAATAAAAAAGCGATTCAAACTAATAGCTTGTTTACAGAAAATTATGTATAGGATTGGTTTATTTTTTCTTTAAGTTTACATGACTACATCTTTTTACTAATGCTAAACGATATCATCAACGTATTTTTTCCAAAAGTATGCTACACGTGTCAGGCTCTTTTGAATGACAATGAACTGTATATTTGCACCCATTGTAGAAATAATTTACCCGTCACCAACTTTCATTTTAACAATGATGATTCTGTTTTAAAAATATTTTACGGCCGCGTTAAGGTAGAACATGCCACGGCGTTATTGCGCTTTGAAAAAAAAGGCATGGTACAGCAACTCATTCACGGATTAAAATATAAAAAACAAGAAGCTATTGGTGTGTTTTTAGGAGATTGGCTAGGGGGCGAATTAAAAACCGTAAAAGCGTATCAAGATATTGATGTGGTCATCCCCGTGCCGCTTCATAAAAAGAAGCTTAAAAAAAGAGGTTACAACCAAGTAGCCAAATTTGCCCAGCGCTTAGCAGAGGCTTTACAGGCTGAATATAAAGACGATGTACTGATAAAAGTCACCAACACAGAATCACAGGTTTTAAAAAAGCGTTTGGCCCGATGGAATCAAAATGATGAATTGTTTACCCTGAAAAACAAAAAAGCCATTGCCAACAAGCACATCCTTTTGGTAGACGATTTGATTACCACGGGCGCCACCATGGAAGCCTGTGCTACCGTTTTAAACCAGGCAAACAACATAAAAATAAGTGTGGCTTCTATGGCAATTGCACAATGAGTTTGTCGTTATATCTGTAAAATTATGTAGGTTTGCTTAAATTTTGTTTTGGTAATGCGTAAAACGGTTTCAAATTTTATTTTTATAGTGTGTGTTGGTCTTATTTTTATTAACTGTGCCAATCGTGGAACACCACAGGGCGGCCCTAAAGATGAAACCCCTCCAAAAATCATAAAGGCAGAACCAGAAAATTTTTCAACCAATTTTAAAGGTAAGGAAATTAAGATTCTTTTTGATGAATTTATAAAAATCAAAGACATTCAAAAGCAACTTATTATTTCCCCACCCATGAAAACACTCCCAGAAATAACACCTCTGGGCGGTGCCAGCAAATACATTACCATTAAAATTTATGATACGCTTCAACCCAACACAACCTATGCATTTAATTTTGGAAACAGCATATCAGACAATAATGAAGGCAATCCGTTTCCGTATTACCGCTATGTATTTTCAACGGGTGATTATATCGATTCACTAACCGTAAAAGGACAAATTTTTGATGCCTTAAACCGGAAACCAGACAACTTTGTATCGGTTGGATTGTATGAGGTAGATTCAACTTTTTCTGATTCCATCATTTATAAAAGTCCGCCAAAGTACATCACCAACACCTTGGATAGCACCACAACGTTTTCCATAGAAAACATAAAAGCCGGCACCTATATGCTCTATGCTTTAAAGGACAATAATCAAGACAACACATTTCAACAAAAAACCGATAAAATAGGGTTTTATAATCATTTTATAACCGTTCCAACAGATTCAACTTATAACATTCGGTTATTTTCAGAAAACTTGGATTTTAAATCGTTCAGACCACAAAATATAGCGGGTCAAAAAATAGTGTTTGGTTATGAAGGCGATTATGAGAACATGCAAATTAAATTGCTTTCTGAAGCGCCAGACACCTTAAAACACCGTGTAACAAAAGACGAAAAAACAGATTCACTATACTATTGGTATGCGCCAAAACTTGAAGTAGACTCATTGGTTTTTAAAGTGTCCAACACGAATTTTGAAAAAGAATATACTGTTCAAATCGGTAATAAAAAACGGGATTCCTTAACCATTAAATCCAATCCAACAGGGAACATTGGAATCAATGAGGATTTTAAAATCACGGGTAGCATCCCCTTTACAGCTTTTGACGCTTCAAAAATGAGCATCATGGACAAGGATTCCACCATGGTAGATTACACCACCTCATTTGACACCATTACCAATAATTATGTGTTTGATTTTAAAAAAACAGATGAAAACGTGTACCGCATCCAGGTTTTACCAGAAGCCTTTACCGATATCTTCAATGAAACAAACGATACGCTTAATTTTAATGTGAAAACCAAAAAGGCATCTGATTTTGGTTATGCCCGTTTTTCTTTGGTGAATGCACGATATCCTATTATTCTTCAATTAACTGACGAAAAAGGAAATGTGAAATATGAGCAGTATTCAACAAACCCTGAAGTGTTGGATTTTTTAAACTTAACCCCTGGAAAATATTTTATCAGAGCTATTTTTGATGCCAATGGCAACAAAAAGTTTGACACTGGAAATTACCTGAAAAAAATTCAACCAGAAAAGGTCAGCTATTTTAAGGAAATAGAAATCCGTGCTGATTGGGGGCAAACCGAAACATTAGAGTTTAAACAAGAGTAAAAGAATCCTTGTCACTTAAAAACTTAAGTTTGTTTCTATAAAAATTGATATGGTTTCGTTCTAAAGTTGCTATTTCAATTTGCTCTCTATTAGGCTTAAAAGCTGTTATTTCATTTCCCAAAACATCATAGGCAGCCGAGTGGCCACAATATTCATTTTGCTCATCGTCCAATCCCACACGATTCACCCCAACACAATAGCACATATTTTCAATAGCACGTGCTTTCAATAAGGTATCCCAAGCAAAAACCCTTGGTTTAGGCCAATTGGCAACAAAGAGCAATACATCGTAATTTTCGGTATTTCTGGCCCAAACCGGAAAACGTAAATCATAGCATACCATAGGACAGAGTTTCCATCCTTTATAATCAACAATCAGTTTTTTATTCCCGATAGAATATATTTTATCTTCCCCTGCCAAGGTAAAGGTATGCCGCTTATCATAAATTTGAATGTCTCCTGAAGGTTCCACAAACAGCAACCGGTTATAAAACTTACCATCTTCCGTAATAACCATGCTGCCGGTAATAGCCGCATTGGTTTTTAGCGCCTGCTTTTTCATCCAGGCAACCGTTTTGCCGTCCATGGTTTCTGCAACGGTTTTGGCATTCATTGTAAACCCGGTGGAAAACATCTCTGGAAGCACAATCAAATCAACATTGGAGATACTCTCCATTTTTTCTTTAAGGTGTTTTCTGTTTTTTTTGGGATTTTCCCAAACCAAATCAGATTGGATAAGCGCAATTTTAAGTTGATCTTGCATGATTATAGGGTATTTAATATATCTGCTGCTTGTTGTAAGGTGCTGTTGCTTTTGGCAAAGCAAAAACGCAATACATGGTTATCTAAATTATTGGTGTTGAATACTGATAGTGGTATGGAAGCCAGTCCTGATTCAATTGTTAATCGTTTGGCGAACTCCACATCATTTTCTTGGGTGATTTCTGAATAATCCAACACCTGAAAATACGTGCCTTTTGATGGTTCAAATTTAAATCTAGAAGACGCTATGCGTTCTAAAAAATAGTCTCTTTTATCTTGATAAAATTGAGATAATTCTAAATAATGACTGGGTTCTTTAAGATATGCTGCCAATCCTTTTTGAACAGGGTGATTCACACAAAACACATTAAATTGATGCACTTTTCTAAACTCTGCCATCAGCTCTCTAGGTGCACAGCAATAGCCCACTTTCCAACCGGTGTTATGAAAGGTTTTGCCAAAAGAAGCCACCACAAAACTCCGTGATTTTAAATCGGGGAACAAGCATGCACTTTGGTGTTGCTCGCCATCAAAGATGATATGTTCATACACCTCATCACTTAACACGATAATGTCAGTGTCCTTGGTCAGTTCTTGCAATTGCAGCATATCGTTTTTAGAGAACACACTTCCGCTGGGGTTTTGGGGTGTATTGACAATAATCATTTTGGTCCGTGGATTGATATGCTGTTTGACCGTTTGCCAATTGACTGTATAATGTGGTGACTGAAGTTGAATCCCAATGGTTTTTCCACCATTCAATTCAATAAAAGGCTCGTAACAATCATAAGCGGGCCTAAAAATAATAACCTCATCATTACGCCTTACAAAAGCCGAAATAATACACGAAATAGCCTGGGTGGCACCTGCCGTAATGGTGATTTCTGTTTCAGGATGATAGGTGGATTGATAGAGCAAATCAAATTTGTTGGCTATCGCTTCACGCAATTCTAAAATCCCAGCCATGGGAGCATATTGGTTATAACCAGATTGCATGGCTTTAGCGACCAAATCAATCAGTTTGGGATCACTTTCAAAATCGGGAAATCCTTGGGATAAATTGATAGCATTGTGCTTTGCTGCCAAGGCACTCATAACCGTAAAAATAGTTGTTCCTAAATTGGGAAGTTTAGATTGGTATTGCATATATGTAAAGATACTGACTTATTAAAACAAAAGCGAGAGAACCCATGATAAATAATCAACCCGTTGCACACAAAATGAGTCGAGACTTTTAAATACAAACCAAGATTAAAAGAAACAAAAGAGGCTCTTTGATTTCTCAAACAGCCTCTTGTAATTTATGCTTATAAAATTTGTATAGTTTACTTTCTTGACATAAAAATTCTGAGAATGTACCAAAACAATAGCATGAGTGATG
The DNA here is from genome assembly GCF_014646655.1 of Yeosuana aromativorans. Taxonomy (GTDB): domain Bacteria; phylum Bacteroidota; class Bacteroidia; order Flavobacteriales; family Flavobacteriaceae; genus Yeosuana; species Yeosuana aromativorans. The sequence goes on from NZ_BMNR01000003.1 coordinate 326,979, forward strand.
CAAACAAGCCCAACGCTGCGGCTACATATTGTTCTTGCGAATATTTGTTTACCAAATTGGATGTTTGATATAAAATAGAACCTCCTGCCAACAAGCACATGCCTACCGAAAACCAAAGCCCCAAGTTAAATCCAAAAATAGTTCCTGCTAAAATTAATCCTAAAGCAATAAAAAAGCCTACTGTTAATCCTGCCTTTAAAAAGGAAAAGTCTTTTTTAGTAACCAATACAATCGCCGATAACCCTGTAAACAGTGATAATGTTACAATGGCTGCTTGGTTTAGTAATTCGTAACTTTGGGTATAGGCAATGGCAATATAAATAAGCGGCACAAAAATGATAGCTTCAGCCAAAATATACAATCCATAAGCCAAATACTGTTTGTTTCTATCGGTTGAATTTATGGCCATGCGCTCAGAATAGCTTGTCACCAACATAAAACCTCCCAATACCAAAAGCCATGAGTAACCTGACAACATAGATAACATAAACCTTACAATTGTTTCGCTTTGAAGCAATAGGTATTCAAAAAATATAAAAACCAAGACACCTGCTGCTACATGTGAATAGGTCTTTTTGTAAAAAGCAACTTTATCTACTTCAGATAAGTGGCCCACCATAACTTGGTTTTCCAATTGGTTATCAATCTGATTTTCCATATAAAAGATTTAATTTTTTAACCTAATAAAGATAAAAAAAGAAACCGAATTCTTACATAATATTGCAAAAACTCGGTTTAATTTATTTGAATCTGTCGTATTAGCTTCTGTTTCCCAACACCTGAAAAGCCCAATAAACCAATGATGCCAAAGCACCAATAGCAGCTACCAAATAGGTTCTGGCCGCCCATTTAAGTGCATCCTCAGAGCCTGCGTATTCTTCGGGTGATAGCATGTGCCTATTTTTTAACCAAGCCAAGGCACGGTTACTGGCATCATACTCAACAGGCAATGTGATAAAGCTGAACAAGGTTGCAAAACCCATCATCAACAAACCTGCAATGGCTACATAAAATCCTAAACCAACACCGGCTGCTGCTCCTAAAATCAAACCACCAATGATGATCCATTGCGCCATTCCAGAGGTCACACTCACAATTGGCACCAGTGCCGAACGCATGGTCAACCATTCATAGGCTTTGGCATGTTGCACCGCATGGCCACATTCATGGGCCGCAACCGCTGCTGATGCCGCATTGCGCTGGTTGTAAACGGCTTCACTTAAATTGACCGTTTTATTTTTTGGGTTGTAATGGTCGGTTAACTGCCCCGGTGTTGAAATAACCTCAACATCAGTGATGCCATGATCTGCCAGCATTTTTTCGGCGATTTCCTTTCCGCTCATACCATTTCTTAAATGAACTTTGGAATAGGTCTCAAATTTGCGTTTTAAAGTACTGCTCACTAACCAACTGATCAGCGCAATACCTCCTAATAATATATAATATCCAATCATAATTTTAAACTTTAATACCTATATGCTTATCAAAAACAACGCCAATTTTTACAGATGTAATTTTGTCAGTATAACTGTATTCTAGTTCCATAGAAGGTTTTTTGAAATGACTAGATACCATCGCTTTTGTCTTAATGAATACCTCCTTTTTTGTCACTTCGAGTGGTTTTCGAAGAAAATTGTATCGAGAAGTCTGTTTCCAAAAGTTCTCGATACAAAATTCTTTACAAGAATTTCACTCGAACTGACATTAGCCAACAATATTGACAATTTTACCCGGAACCACAATGACTTTTTTAGGTGTTCTGCCTTGCAACTGTTCTTGGGTTTTGTCATGTGCCAATACGGTTTTCTCTATCTCATCTTTTCCCAAATCCAATGGTAATTCTAAGGTAAAACGCGTTTTTCCGTTGAATGAAATAGGATAGTTTTTTGTGCTTTCTACCAAATAGCTTTCATCAAATATTGGGAATGGCGCCGTTGCAATGGATTGGTTATGACCTAGCTGACTCCATAATTCTTCAGCGATATGCGGTGCATACGGCGAAATTAAAACCAACAGTGGTTCTAGAATATCTTTAGACGCGCATTGTTGAGCGGTTAATTCGTTAACGGCAATCATAAAGGTTGATACCGATGTGTTGAAAGAAAAATGCTCAATATCCTCTTCTACTTTTTTAATGGTTTTATGTAGCGTTTTTAAACTGTCTTTACTTGGTTCTGCATTGGTTACTCTCAAGCCATTGTCATCAACATACAATTTCCAGAGTTTTTTAAGGAAACTGTGCACACCTGTAATACCAGCGGTGTTCCAAGGTTTGTATTGCTCTAATGGGCCAAGGAACATTTCATACAAGCGTAAACTGTCCGCACCATATTGTTCACAAATCTGGTCTGGATTGACGACGTTGTATTTGGATTTGGACATTTTTTCGACTTCACGTTTTACTTTAAACGTTCCATCTTCTTCGCAAATAAATTCAGCGTCTTTAAATTCTGGTCGCCAATTCTTAAAAGCTTCAATATCTAATTCATCCGAAGCATTTACAAATGAAACATCTGCATGAATATATTGTTTACCACTGCCAATTGAATAATTCAAATCCTTTACCTCAATTTCTGCATTATCAAGCAGTCTTTTTATTTTAGCATCAATACTTTTCCATAATTTTTCTATCTCATAAATGTTTTTATCAAAATATCCATTTGAAACAAAGTATCCTTTTAAACAATTTTGAATTTTACCTTCTAACTCTTCTACTTTTTCAATTACTAAATTATCATAGTCTTGATATTGAATAGTAAAGCCTAGTTCCAGCCTAACAACAAAAGCACTCGTCCCCAAAATCATCCCTTGGTTAATCAATTTTTTGGCAAACTCATCATACGGCACCAAACCTTTGTCAAACATAAACTTTTGCCAAAAACGAGAGTACAACAAATGTCCGGTTGCATGCTCGCTTCCGCCAATATATAAATCCACTTGCTGCCAATAATTAATGGCGTCTTGTGAGAAAATCTCATTATCATTGTGCGGATCCATATACCGGTTAAAGTACTGCGAACTGCCTGCCCAACCTGGCATGGTATTCAACTCCAACGGAAAGACCGTTTTATGGTCTATCTTGTCATTATCTACCACCGTATTGGTTTCGGTACACCACGCCCACTTTGTAGCGTTGCCCAATGGTGGTTCACCGGTTTCGGTGGGTAAGTATTTTACAACTTCTGGTAAGGTAATTGGCAAATGCTTTTCATCAATCATTTGTGGCATGCCATTGACATAATACACTGGGAATGGCTCACCCCAATATCGCTGACGGCTAAACACGGCGTCGCGCAAACGGTAATTGGTCTTGCCTTGACCTTGACCGATTTTCTCCAGCTCTTCAATGATTTTTTTAGTGGCTTCTTTATAACTCAAGCCGTTTAGGAAATCACTGTTGGCAATGATGGTTTTCTCTTTATCGGCAAAGGCTTCCTCAGAAATATCAACACCTTCAAAAATATTGGGAATGGGGATGTTGAAATGCTTGGCAAAATCATAATCCCGTTGGTCGCCACAAGGCACAGACATCACGGCACCGGTTCCGTAGCCGGCCAACACATAATCACCAATCCAAACGGGAATGGGTTCTTTGGTAAACGGATGCTCCACATAGGCGCCCGTAAACGCTCCCGTAATGGTTTTTACATCGGCCATTCTGTCGCGCTCACTGCGTTTGGCAGTGGCTTCAACATAGGCTTCAACTTCAGCTTTTTGTTCTGGTGTGGTTATTTTTGATACCAATTCGTGTTCTGGTGCCAAGGTCATAAAACTAACACCGAAAATGGTGTCTGGACGAGTAGTAAACACTTCTATAACATGAGATTGCTTCGCTTCGCTTGCAATGACGTTGAACGAGACTGAGGCTCCAACCGATTTTCCAATCCAGTTGCGTTGGCTTTCCTTTAAAGAATCGGTCCAATCTATTTTGTCCAAACCTTGCAATAAGCGTTCGGCATAGGCCGAAATACGCATGCTCCATTGAGTCATTTTTTTTCTAATGACCGGATGGCCACCTCGTTCGGAGACGCCATTCACGATTTCATCATTGGCCAACACGGTTCCTAAAGCCGGACACCAGTTCACTTCGGTTTCGGCTAAATAGGTCAGTCTGTATTTTAGTAAAATTTCTTGTTGTTTTACCGAATCAAAACCATTCCATGCTTCAGCAGAAAAGACTTCTATATCATCATCACAAACCGCATGCACGTTTGCGTTACCTTCCGAAGCAAATATTTTTATCAGTTCTGAAATATCTTCCGCTTTATCACTGTCATTATTGTACCACGAATTGAACAATTGAATAAAAATCCACTGTGTCCATTTGTAATAACTAGGGTCGCTAGTTCGTACTTCTCTGCTCCAATCAAACGAAAATCCAATCTGGTCCAACTGACGGCGATAGGTCTTGATGTTTTCTTCGGTTGTCAATGCAGGATGTTGTCCTGTTTGAATGGCATATTGTTCCGCAGGCAACCCAAAACTATCATAGCCTTGTGGGTGCAATACATTAAACCCTTTATGACGTTTGTAGCGCGCATAAATATCAGACGCTATATACCCAAGCGGATGCCCAACATGTAATCCCGCACCACTTGGATACGGAAACATGTCCAACACATAAAACTTAGGTTTTTCTGAGTTGTTTTCTGCTTTAAACGTTTGGTTGTCTGCCCAATATTTTTGCCACTTGGCCTCTATCTCGTTGAAATTGTATTTCATCCTATGGTATAAATATTAACGTCATTGCGAACAAAGGAAGGCAATCTGTTCATTTCAAAAGATTACCATACTTCCACTACGCTCAGTACAAGCTAGTTTCACCCCTCGTAATGACGGAATTTAAAAGCGCAAAGTTACGGTTTAAAAAGAAAAAACTAAAAGCAATTTCAATTACTTGGGGGTATTTATTTATAATTGTACCTTTATTTTAAGTTATTATTAATTTCTTATGAATGACGAAATTGGCTTAGTACTATCTGGCGGCGGTGTACGGGCTATTGCGTATGTTGGTTTGATACAAGTTTTATTGGAAAACGGTATTGTTCCAACACAGGTTTCTGGAACCAGTGCAGGTGCTCTGGTTAGTGCGTTATATGCTGCAGGGTATGACACAGATGACATGCTTAAGTTTTTTAAGCATACACCCATTTTAGCCTTTTCGTTGTACGCACGACATAAGCCCGGAATTTTAGACAGTGAGAAATACGAAAAGTTTTTTAAGAAATTTTTTGTTGAAAATTCATTTGAAAAATTAAAATATCCGTTAACCACAACAGCCACAAATTTATTGACCGGTAAATTAGAATATTTTAACAAAGGCGAATTAATAAAACCATTGATTGCTTCATGTGCCTTACCGCCTATATTTTCACCTTTAAAAATCAATGACAACTTTTATTCTGATGGTGGTATTTTAAACAATTTTCCAGTAGAACCTCTTAAAAAGAATCATGTTAAAAAAATTATTGGCGGTTTTGTCAATCCAATAACAGCTGTTCAAGAATCAGATATTAACACGTCCTTAAAATTGATGCATCGGGTGTATCATCTTGGTTTGGAAGCAAATAATGTAAAAAAATTCAATTTATGTAATTATGTTTTTTTACCACAAGAAATTGATAAAATAGGAACGTTTGAATCAAAAGGAATTGATAAGGCTTATGAAATTGGCTATAACCATGCTGAAAAAGAAATTAAGCAGATACTCATTTCGCTTGAAAAATAAAAAATTCAATGTAAAATCTCTACTTTCGCAGATACATTGAAACAACCCATTTGGAAAAAAATAAATTTAAAGCACATCTGGCATTACTTGGCGCCAACCTGATTTACGGCGCTAATTTTATGATTGCAAAAGGAGTGATGCCCGATAAAATTAGCCCTTCTGCTCTTGTGGTTATTAGGCTTATTGGTGCTGGTTTTTTATTCTGGATGATCAAACTTTTCGTTAGGGAAAGCATAGATAAAACTGATTATCTGCGCATTATTCTTTGTGGCCTTTTGGGTGCAGCCGTCAATATGTTATTGTTTTTTCACGGGCTGAGTTTAACCTCCCCTATTGATGCATCTATCATCAGTACATCTATTCCGGTTATGGTATTAATTTTTAGTGCGTTTATCTTAAAGGAGCGGATCACTAATTATAAGTTAATGGGCATAACCATTGGAGGTCTGGGCGCTTTTTTATTGGTTTGGTATGGCAACAAAACAGAAGGAACCAGTTCATTATTGGGCAACCTAATGGTATTTGGAAATACGTGTTTCTATGCGCTTTATCTAGTGTTAATAAAACCGCTAATGATTAAATATAATCCGATTAGCGTTATAAGCTGGGTGTTTTTAGTTGGATTTATTTTTGTGTTGCCGTTTGGAATAGATGACCTTATCCATACTGACTTTGGAGCATTTACCCTGCAAACCTATTTAGGCGTTGGTTTTGTGGTTATTGGCACAACCTTTTTAACCTATCTTTTTAATATTTATGCTTTGCAACACGTCGCCTCATCGGTTGCCGGAAGTTATGTGTATTTGCAACCAGCTGTAAGTTTCATACTCGTGACTGTTGTATCAGTTCTTTACAGTGATACCATCTACAAATCCGATATTAATTTGGTTAAAATAATCAGCTGCTTACTGGTAATTTGTGGTGTATATCTGGTGAGTAAAAAACCCAAACCAAAGCACATTAACTAGCTTCTCGCCTTCATTTCTTGCGGTAACAGACAATGATAGATAAACGCATTGGTTGGTGTATCAACACCTAACAACTTACCTTGTGACACGATATATCCATTGAAATTTTCCAGTTCACTGGGCTTGCCTTCCATGATGTCACGTTGCATAGAGGCCGTTGTGTTGTAATCTAATTTGTCAATTACGTTTATTATCATAGCTAAATCTTGCTGAGTCAATCCAACGCCTTTGGCATTGGCTACAGCAACCATTTCTTGAGCAGTATCCTTTATGATTTTTCTGATTCCTGGGGTTTCACGCATAACTCCAAAAACAGCTCTGGTCAAGGCGCCAATCCCGCTGATGGTTCCAATAAACAAGAACTTTTTCCAGATATCCAGATGAATATCATCAGATAATGTGTTTTTAAAACCGGCTTTATCAAATACACTCTTTAGCTGTTTTATGCGGTCTGATTTACTGTTATCATATTCACCAAAAACAATTTCGGGTTCAAAGGTAAAATGATTAATGACACCCGGCAATTCAACTTTGCTCACAATTTTACACAATCCAGCCAATACGTTTTCCTTTGGCAACACAGTTAATAATTTATCGGCATTATCAGCACCGTTTTGAAGTGGTAACACCATGGTGTTTTTAGTGATAACCGATTTCAATACTTTGGCTACTTCTGTAACCTGCCAAGATTTCACACCAAGAATCACCAAATCCGGATTTTTTATGTCTTGAATAGCATCTGTGACATTAGGATGTACTGTAAAATCCCCTAGAATACTTTTTACTTGTAATCCTTTGTTTTTAATGGCTTCCAAATGTTTTCCACGTGCTATAAACGTCACGTCAAATCCTGCCTGTGCCAATTTGCCACCAAAATAACCGCCAACGCCACCAGCACCTATTACAACAATGTTCATATGTTTTAGTTTATATAAATAGAGTTTAAATATACTTTATTATTTTTACATCGTTAAGTAAACAACTATGAGTTCATCATTTGAAAATCATCAAAAGCGCCGACTTATTTCTTCTTATTTTTCAGTGGTTTTAAGTATTGCTTTGGTCCTGTTTTTATTGGGATTATTGGGTTTGTTAATTTTAAACGCCCAAAAAGTGTCTGACCACTTTAAAGAACAAGTTGTGTTGACTATTTACCTGAAAGATACTGCCAAAGAAGTTGAAATCAATCAACTTGAAAAAAGTCTGGCTATGGCTGATTATGTGAAATCTACCGAATATGTCTCAAAAGAACAAGCCGCTGAGTTTATGAAAGCTGAAAACGGTGAAGATTTTATGGATTTTGTGGGGTACAATCCGTTACAAAACAGTATTGATGTCCATTTAAAAGCCGATTTTGTGACTTCTGAACAATTGGAAAAAATTTCTGAAGAAGCCCTCAGCAAAAACTTTGTTGATAGCGTTGATTACGATAATGATTTGGTGACCTTGATGAACAACAACGTTAAGAAAATCAGTTTTTGGGTTTTGGTCATCAGTGGTATTTTCACTTTGATAGCTGTGTTGCTCATAAACAGCTCCATTCGTCTGGCCGTGTATTCCAAGCGGTTTACCATTAAAACCATGCAAATGGTTGGTGCTACCAAACAGTTTATTAGGAGACCATTTGTTTGGAAAAGTGTCCGTTTAGGTATTATTGGAGGCATTTTGGCCCTGATTGGTATGGGCATTGTACTGTATTACCTGAATAAAACATTTCCAGAACTGCAATTACTAAGCAATCCGGCAATAATTACCATGCTATTTGTGTTTGTATTTATGTTGGGCATTATCATAACGTGGATCAGTACACATATTGCAACCCAACGGTTTTTAAATTTGAAAACAGACCAGCTGTATTATTAGCTGTGGCTGTTGAGAAAAATTAAATTAAAAAACTCTTAACAATGTATTTTTAAATAATTACGTTAATTTGCACTAATACTTTATTAATATCATGGGAGAAAAAAAACGAAAAGAAGCGGCAAAGAGCGTGTTTGTATTTGGAAAGAAAAACTATAAATTCATGTTTATAGGTATTGCCTGCATTGTACTTGGTTTTATTTTAATGTCTGGTGGCGGCAGTGACGATCCAAATGTTTTTAACCCCGATATTTTTAGTTGGAGACGAATCCGATTAGCGCCCATGCTAGTACTTCTAGGTTTTGGAATCCAGATTTATGCTATCCTTTTGAATCCTGACAAAGAATAATGACCAGTATTGAAGGTATCATTTTAGCAATTATTGAAGGGATTACAGAGTATTTGCCAATTTCTTCAACTGGTCACATGATTATAGCCTCGTCTCTTATGAAAATAGCTGGAGATGATTTTACCAAACTCTTTACAATAGTTATACAACTGGGTGCCATTCTATCAGTGCTTGTGCTGTATTGGAAACGCTTTTTTCAAAGTTTGGATTTCTACTTCAAATTATTGGTGGCTTTTATTCCTGCCGTCATTTTTGGTTTGTTATTAAATGATGTGATTGATGAATTACTGGAAAGTCCGCTTGTTGTGGCTGTGTCCTTAATTATTGGAGGCTTTATTTTATTGAAGGTAGATGATTGGTTTAAAGCCAATGAGGTTTATGATGAAAACAATCCTGAAGCCCATACCAAAATAAGTTATCTAACTGCTTTAAAAATAGGATTCTTTCAGTGTTTAGCCATGATTCCAGGAACATCTAGAAGTGGCGCCAGTATTGTTGGCGGCATGACCCAAAAACTAAACCGTAAAACAGCGGCCGAGTTTTCCTTTTTCTTAGCGGTTCCGACCATGTTTGGAGCAACTGCCAAAAAATTATTTGATTACTACCAAGCAGGTTTTCAGCTCAGCAGCAATCAAGTACATTATTTAATCATGGGTAATATTATTGCGTTTATTGTGGCGCTTTTAGCTATAAAATCCTTTATTGATTATTTAAGTAAAAAAGGCTTTAAAATATTTGGGTATTACCGTATCATTTTAGGCATTGGATTGTTACTTATTCACTACTTTCTTTATCCATTAACAACCATATAATGCTCACTGCCGAAGACTATCAATCAGGGCAGGTTTTGTTAATAGACAAACCATTACATTGGACCTCGTTTCAAGTAGTCAATAAACTGCGCTATGAAATAAAAAAAGCATTTAACCTTAAAAAAATCAAAGTAGGTCATGCAGGCACACTTGATCCTTTGGCCACAGGACTATTAGTACTTTGCACGGGTAAAATGACCAAACAAATAGATACGTTTCAAGGGCAAATTAAGGAATACACTGGAACTCTGGTTTTAGGAAGCACAACGCCTTCTTATGATTTAGAAACAGACATTGACCAGACCTATCCAACCCAACACATTACACCTGAATTAATCTTTGAAACCACCAAACAATTCATAGGTGATATCCAACAAATTCCACCGGTCTTTTCAGCCTTAAAACAAGATGGGAAGCGACTCTATCAATTTGCAAGAGCAGGTGAACAGGTTGAAATAAAATCGCGACAAGTACATATACAAACATTTGAAATCACCAAAATTGATGGTTTAAATGTTGATTTTAGAATTGTTTGTAGCAAGGGAACTTACATTCGGTCTTTAGCACATGATTTTGGTAAAGCATTGCAATCTGGGTCACACTTATCGGTTTTAAGACGCACAAAAATTGGGAATTTTAATGTAGATGATGCCGTTTTGATTGATGACTTTATCAAACAACTAAACAACCATATATCATAATTTTACGTATATTTCATTGAAAATTGCTAGTTGATAGCCCTAAATTTCATGAATTTGCAATTCAACAACCAACAGAAAGCCCTCTTGCTTACGTTCCTTATTACAGGTACAGTAATACTCTCTGTTTTTAATTTGAGCATCAAACAGCAAAACGAATTGTCTTCAGAAAGTTACTATGAAATAGAGCCAGAAAAACCACTTACCGAAGAAGAAGTCAAGCTTCTGGAAGCTATTGATAAATTAAACGCCAGCAAAGCCGAAACCAATAAAGCTTATAACGAGACACAAAAGGACAAGCCTTTTGCTGAAGCCTATAAACCCATTGCACCTCCAGAGGATTACCAAAGACCGGAAACCACCCAAAACGAGGATATTGCAGAGCAATCATCCAGTACAAACAACGACATTTCAGATTTAAATCATGAAGAAATTTCCTCGTTTTCAAAAGTGAATAGTTTTTTGAACAAAAGCACCAAAAAAAACGTGGATGAATCCAACAACAGAAAGAGTACTATTAGTTACTCGTTGGTTGATAGAACCGCTGATTACTTGCCAATCCCTATTTATTTATGCGAGCAAGGTGGTAAAATTGTTATAAATGTAACCGTAGATGACCAAGGAAACGTTACGGATGCCTACGTAAATTCCTCATCAACATCCTCTAATGAGTGTTTAAAAGAAAGTGCTTTAGAGTACGCCAAACAAGCAAAATTTAATGCCAGTCCAGGCAAAAAACCCCAAATAGGTTCTATTACTTTTAACTTTGTTGGCAAATACTAGGCTCTAATTGGCAAAGTATTTCTGTAACATCTTGTATGATATTTTGCCCTTTGTCCTTATTATACCAAACTTGCAAATCTTCCTTGAATTCAGGTGTAATAGCACCATATTTAGCTTTATATTCTTGAACCATTTGTGTAGCCTTATTTGGTCTGGGACCATAAGTGTTTATAACGTCTCCCGTTAAGTTGTCAGTCATGATCATTTTAGGAACTGCTCTGGCTCCATTTGTCAAAAACATATCCATCAACTCTAAATTGTCATCTCTTAACACCACTCTAAAATTAATATTGATGGCTTCTGCTATTTTATTTAAAACAGGTACAATATGTGCTGCATCACCACACCAGCTTTCTGTTATTACCAACCACGATATGTTTTCGTTGAATTGCAATAACTTGGTTAGCGCTTCTTCAGACAGTTTTAAGGTTTTATCCCAACGGTTCATACGCTTATCATTAAGCAATGTATAATTGGCTAAATCTTCATTTTTTTCTATTCCTGTATTTGACTTTTCTGCAACCAATTGCTTCACCAAGTTTCTGTAGGCTGAATAAGACATACTACGCTGTAAACTATCTTTTATAATTGTATTCATAATATCTGTGTTTGAAGAAACAAAATTACAATCTTGCTATTTCTTTTTAGATGATATTTGTCATACTTTTATGGAAATACTTACAATACTAAAATGGAAAAACACAGATGCGGTTGGTGTGTTGGAGACGCACTTTATGAAGCCTATCACGATGCCGAATGGGGCGTACCTGTTTATGATGATGAAACGCTTTTTGAGTTTCTCATCCTGGAAACGTTTCAAGCTGGTTTAAGTTGGATCACAATTTTACGCAAGCGCGAAAACTTCAGAAACGCCTTTGATAATTTTGATTATAAAAAAATAGCTAGATACCAACAGGATAAAATTGACACTTTATTACAAGATGCAGGTATCATTAGAAACAAACTTAAAATTCACGCCACCATAACCAATGCCCAAGCTTTTATGGAAGTACAAAAAGAGTTTGGGAGTTTTAGTAATTACATATGGGGATTTGTTGATGGCAAACCCATAAAAAACAACTTAAAACACTACAAAGAAGCTCCAGCAACCACGCCTTTAAGTGATGCTTTGAGCAAAGACTTAAAAAAACGTGGTTTTAAGTTTGTGGGCAGTACCGTTGTGTATGCCCATATGCAGGCCACGGGCATGGTTAATGACCATGAAGTCAATTGTTTCAGGTATCAGGAAGTTTGAAATCTGTTTATTATTTTAATGTAATGCCTCTGAAGTTGCTTTTTCAGAAACAAAAGCCATAGCCTCATCCATTTGAGAGACATCAAAATAGCGTTCCAATCGGCCTTCCTTGGCTCTTTGAAAAAACAGATTATCAATTGGCACCAACGCTTTCAATATTTTTGAGTGCGCCACAATGGCCAAATGTCCCATTTTTTTATAGTTTCTCAAAGCAAATATAATATCTTCCATAAATGCCTTGGTACTGGTGTTTCCAATTTTCATTTCGTCTAATTTTACCAGTATATGTACTTGCTTGAACCCTTGGTCTAATTTTTCCTTAAAAAATTTTTGACAAATTTTTTCGTCTGTTTCTGTAAAGCCATCAATGACTTCAATGGCCAATACATTTTTTTCTGTAGTCATTATTTGTTCTATCATAACATTAGGAATTACATATTGCCGTTTACTATTAAACTGATTGAATCATACATTAAATTTAATCATTTTATAGCTAATTTTATCCGTTATTTTCCCTTTTTATATGATAAACTATCAATTGGTATTTTGGTGCACTGTACGTCTTCTTTATTGGTTGCATAAGACACATAGAGATAATCACCCCAAATAACACTTTTTGGATAACTGTAGCCTGCTCTTTTGTAGCGTCCTTTAAACCGTAACGGCTGAAGGTCTTTTCCACCACTTCGCAATAAGTAAGCTTTGTCAAATAAAAACCCGTCTTTGCTTAAGGTTATAACCAACGGAAACCTGCTTTTATTCCCTGATGGGTTATTGACCATAAAAGCGGTTCCATCTGGTAAATTTCCCGCACTTTGTTTAGCTCTTGAATCGGGCGTATCTACTAGTTCGGGTAGTGTCCATGTAAGGCCATTGTCTTTACTAATGGAAGCTAATTTTTTAAACGTACTGTTTTGATCCCTAAAAACCATAATTACAGCGCCATCTTTTCTGTAAAACCAACTGGGCTCCAATTCTCTGCTCATGGATTTGTTATTTGAAGTTAAATGATCCATTTTCCCAGCTTTCCAACCAGATATACCAAGTGGGTTATCCGTAAAATATGGTGTCACCATCAACCCTGGTTGCATGTGAAATGCTGTGATAAGTCTGCCATTGGGCAAGGCGTGAACATCTTGTTCTATAATTCCAAGTACCGGTTGGCCATTACTGCCCATTACCTGTTTTGAATCTTCCCAATGTATCCCATCTATTGATGTTATATACTCGGTATAGCCTTCCTTAAATCCTTTGGTCTTATCTGGCCAAACACAAATATAAGCCACAAGGGTGTTACCATCACTCCACCATCCACCGCTTGTTTTTATGCCCTGTTTCCACTTTTGGGTCATTGCAACTGGCTGCTCCCAATCTGTTCCATTTAAACTACGACTATAAAATACTTGGGTGTCACTGCCATCCTCATCAACCGAAGAACTTTGCCATTGTGCATACAACATGCCTTTAAAAGGAAATAACACCACCCCATGATTATACTTATTATCATTTTCTTGAGGAGAAAAAATGGTGGATGTTTCTATTCCTTTGACAAAATCAAGTCCCAAGGTTTGTGGTTGATTAAAATCAAAAAGCTGATTAACCCTAAACGGAATATCTTTTTCTTGTCCATGTAATATTAAAGCTGAAAATAGACACAGAGAACCCCAAATAAAATACTTATAACAATTCATATCTTTCTACCTATAAATCTAATAAGGCTAGCTGTTCCTTTGTGGTATTTGCCCTCGTGGAGTTCAGTTTCAACTTCTTCAAGTTTTAAAACTTCAAAATCCGGGAAATCATGTTTAATGGTTTCTTTTGAAAATAACATATCAATATTTTTTGGTCCACCAGCTTGTGGGTTTACTTGTTGAAATTTGATATGGTTTTTGCTAAACCCTTCTAGAATAATCAACCCGTTTGGCTTTAATAGTTCTACTATTTTTTTATAATACGCAGCAGAAATATCTGGAGTAAAATGGGCGAAAATAAGTGCCACAGCATCAAATTTTTTGTTCATAACTTGAAGATTAAAAAAATCCCCAACCTCATAATTAATATGAACCTCATTTTGATTGCCCAGTTTTAATGCCTTGTTTCTACCCTCAATGCTGGTATCAAAAGCATGAACCTCTAGACCTTGTTTGGCGGCATAAACCGCATTTCTGCCTTCTCCCTCTGCTGGCAATAATAACTTCCCTTTAACATGATACGTATCAATTACATGCTTAAAAAACACGTTTGGTAACGTGCCATAGGCATAGTCTTTTTCTTTAAAACGTATATCCCAAAAATTTTCCATGTTCTAATTTTTTAAATATTGTAAAAAATGCGCTCTAGAAATATCTTCGGCGCCCAAACTTTCTAAATGCTTAGTGTACACTTGACAATCTATCAATTTATAATTGGTGTTTTTAATAAACGTTATGAAACCTACTTTACTGGCGTTACTTTCTTTTGTAAACATACTCTCACCACAAAACACACCATTGTTTACATCAACGCCATACAAACCCGCAACCAAATCATCTACTTTCCAAACCTCAACTGATTTGGCATATCCCAATTCATTCAGCTTTACATAAGCATCAATCATCTCGTTTGTTATCCAGGTTTCATCTTGGCCAGGCCTGTTTACACTAGAACATGCTTTAATAACTGCTTTAAAATCTTTGTTTACAGTAACGGTGAAGTCATTATTTCTAAGTACTTGTTTCATGCTTTTTGAAATCTTTAATTTCTCTGGAAATAGAACAAAGCGTGGGTTTGGTGACCACCATAAAATAGGATCCCATTCTGAAAACCACGGAAAAATACCTTGTTTGTAAGCATCCAATAATCTATCGGTTGACAAATCGGCACCAATGGCCAACAACCCATCTTCAGTAGCTTCTGAGACGTTTGGAAAAGGCGTATGCTTGGTGAGGTATTTCATAAGATTCCTAAAAGTAATAAACCTCAATGTTAAAATTAACATTGAGGTTTAATATTATTGTGTTCCTTTTTAACAGGAATTTATTAGAAAGGCAAATCGTCGTGATCGTCTTCATTTAAATCACCTGCCGGTTCAAAAGCATCCATTGGAGGCACTGGCGGCAAACTAGAATCACCCGCCTCTGTTTGTAAGGCTTCTATTCTCCATCCTTGGATAGAGTTAAAATATTTGGTTTCACCTTGAGGGTTTACCCATTCCCTGCCTCGTAAATTGATGCTTATCTTTACTTGCTGGCCTTCTTTATAATTGTTTAGCAAATCGGTTTTATCTTGCACAAATTCCACCATGATATGTTGTGGATATTGTTCTTCTGTAGTCACTACAATTTCTCGTTTTCTAAAACCATTATTTCCAAAGGTTTGGGTTTCACCTATCATTTTTATTCTTCCTTGAACTTCCATTAAATCTGTTTTTATCTATTAATTACTCTGTTTTCTTAACTCAATAATATATTCCAAGCACTAGTTACATCGCCGTAACTTAAATAATTATGTGCCAGTTTGTGTTTCTCTCTGTGCGTGGCGCTTTTTATGTTAGGATACCGTTCCCCTAAACTATTTATAAAGGCTTCAACTTCGTTTTTACTTGGAATAGCTTCCACGTTTGCAAGCATGCCCAAATCATTCCCCGTCAAAACCATACTGTTTTTAATATCCTCTGGCAAATTATCAACTCCAATACCTAAAGCAGATAATGGCTTTGGGATTTCAAAAAAACCTTTGTTGGCCCTACTGTATAAACTGCCGCCTGCCCTAGCCACTAAATCCAGTTTTTTCTGGTTTATGGATTCGTCTTTATTGAGAACATCTTTTGAAACATGAAACTTTACAACCTCGCAAATGATTAAATTTCCAGCTCCTCCTTCTGTCCCTAACTTAATGATGTCATTAACCTTGCATTCAAACTGAACAGGTGATTCGGCCACCCGAAACGGTTTAACCACATCTGATTTTAACATGGTTAGCCCCGCTTTTTCAAACTCATTAACACCTTGAGGGTACTCGGTACTGCTCAATGACATTTGCTGTACAATCTCATAATTTACCACATTAATCACCACTTCTTTTATAGCCTCTACATTATCTAACGTGTGTTTTGTTGTATTATTCCGTACGCGTCTTGATGGCGAAAAAACCATGATAGGCGGATTGGAACTAAATACATTAAAAAAACTAAAGGGTGACAAATTAGGATTCCCGTCCTTATCCATAGTGCTTGCAAACGCAATTGGCCTAGGGGAAACAGCACTTAGCAAATAGCTGTGCAAGATATTGGTCGGCATGTCTTTAGGATCAAATGACAGCATTTAGCTTTTAAGTTTCCACAAATGTAACCAATCTAATATTCAACTAAAAACCGATTTACTAACATCTTGAACAATAATATTAACAGATTTGCATTATATTCATGTTCAAATTTGGTTTTAATGAATTTTACAAAATACAAAAACACCATTCGATGGGTTATGATAGGGATATCCTTCATCATTATTTCCCTTATTTTATGGAATACCTATGTATTTTTTCAAAACTTTAAAGCCGAAGAGCGCACCAAAATGGATATCTGGGCCGAGGCTCAAAGTGACTTTATCAACAGTGATACCAATGCCAACTTAGACCTTCCTTTAAAAATTTTGAGCAGTAACAAAACAACGCCCATGTTGGTCATCAACAAAGATGGAAGCCTTTACAGTTATAACAATATCAATGAAAATAAAGTAAAGGACTCCAGTTATGTCAACAAACTGATTTCTAAATTTAAAAGCGAAAACAAACCTATTGAAATCACCTACAATAACGAAGTCTTGTCAACCATATATTACGGCGATTCCGATTTACTCAACAAATTAAAATACTACCCATTAGCTTTATTGTTGATTATTGTACTTTTTGGAGCCGTGGTTTACTTCTTTTACCGAAGCAATAAAAATGCCACCGAAAACAAACTTTGGTCTGGTATGGCCAAGGAAACAGCACATCAAATAGGCACACCGTTATCCTCCTTAATTGGTTGGACCGAAATTTTAAAAAGCGAAAACATAAATCCAGATTATATTGTTGAAATGGAAAAGGATGTTGACAGATTGAAAACCATTACCGAGCGGTTTAGCAAAATAGGCTCAGTTCCTACACTAGAGCCCCAAGATATTATTAAAGAAACCATTGATGCCTATAGCTATTTAAAAGTACGTTCCTCCAATCTTGTGGAGTTTGAAATCATAACCCCAAATGGTGAGATTATGGTAAACCTCAACAAACAACTGTACGGCTGGACCATTGAAAACTTAGTGAAAAATGCCATTGATGCCATGAAAGGAAGAGGTAAGCTCACCATTGCCATTTCAGAACTTGAAGACACCATAAAAATCAATGTGACCGACACAGGAAAAGGGATTCCTAAAAATAAATTCAACACTATTTTTGAGCCTGGTTATACTACCAAAAAACGTGGTTGGGGTCTGGGTCTATCACTTACCAAACGCATTATTGAGGAATTCCACAATGGAAAAATAAAGGTATTGCATTCTGAACTGGGCAAAGGAACTACCATACAAATCATGTTAAAACGTGCCTAGATGACTGAAAAACAAATCCCCATAAAAGAGGTTAGATTAAATAATAACTGTCCGGTTTGTTACAGTAAAAAAGGATTGGTTCTTACTTTTAAGCAGGCAATTATTGAGAACAGTTTTTACAAATCAATAACCTCTGATATTACAAATAGCATTGAATGTGACAGATGCCACACTACCATTTATCCGGTGCAATGGACAGATGAAATTGAACGTGTTTTTGAATATCACCAAAAAACAGTTGTTCCCAAAAAAACATCTACTTATTTGAAAAAAAAGAGTTGGATAATTATTGTTGCGGTGGTTTTAATAGCCTTTACAATTCTTATTTTAACAATATACCCCAACCTATAAATACTTGTTAATGGCTTTGGCTGTTTCTTGAAAGGCTTCTTTGGTTAATGACACCTTTTTGATAAAACGGGCATCATCCATAGTGTGTAATGGAATTAAGTGCACGTGGGCGTGAGGCACTTCCAAACCAATAACGGTCATGCCAACACGCTTACAAGGAATGGCTTTTTTTATGGCAATAGCCACACGTCTTGAAAACGCCATTAATCCGTTATAGGTTGCTTCATCCAAATCAAATAATTTATCAACTTCTTTTTTAGGTATACACAATGTATGTCCTTCACTATTTGGGTTAACATCCAAAAAAGCCAAAAACTCGTCGGTTTCTGCTACTTTATAACATGGAATGTCTCCGTTGACTATTTTAGTGAAAATTGAAGCCATTACTTGAGAGATTGAATTACTATATAAATATAAGAATTTACTTTGGTACGTTTTACAATTATCTGGAAACTTCCAAGATTTCAAACTTTAAAACGCCGTTTGGCACTTGAATTTCGGCAACATCACCAACAGTTTTCCCCAGCAGCCCTTTACCAATAGGGGAATTTACTGAAATTTTTCCGGCTGCCAAGTTGGCTTCACCATCTGCCACCAATGTATAATCCATCACCATCCCGTTGGTTTGGTTTTTGATTTTAACTTTTGAAAGTACCAATATTTTTGACACATCCAATTGCGATTCGTCAATAACCCGGGCGTTGGCCAACACTTCCTCTAGCTTAGAGATTTTCATTTCAAGCATGCCTTGGGCCTCTTTGGCCGCATCATATTCGGCGTTTTCACTTAAATCGCCTTTATCTCTGGCCTCTGCTATAGCATTTGACGCACGCGGACGCTCAATATCTTTTAATTGTTTAAGCTCGTCTCTTAATTTTTTTAAACCTTCTGCAGTGTAATACGATACTTTACTCATAACTTCATCGTTTAATTATTACATTCCGAAAATAATTCAGAATAAAAAAATCCCGTTCACACGAGATTAGACACAAATATACAAAATATTTAACTCAATTTGTTTAATGTTGTAAATTGAAAATTATTAAACCCGCAAAAATGAAGTCTCTATTTTATATCGTTTGTTCTGTTCTTTTGGCTGGTTGTAGTGCCAATAACGATATTATTAAAAACCCGTATTTGCCAAACTATGAGTTTGATACTGGCACACTTATCAATACTAATTTACCGCAATTCAATCAATTGAAATTTCCTGGTAATTATGTTATTTTAGACAAACCCTATGGCATAAATGGTTTTGTGCTTTACTATGCTGGAGGCTCAAATTATAATGCTTTTGAAATTACTGACCCCAATCATGCTTTGAGCTCTTGCTCAACACTTAGCGTAGAAGGTATCATAGCCACTTGTGATTGTGATGACGGTAATTCTTATGACATTTTAAATGGCGTTAAAAGAGAAGGAACGACAGGGAATTATCCTTTAATTCGCTACCATGTTGAAGTACAAGGTTCCATAATTAGGGTTTACAACAACTAAAAAAAGCGACCCAAAAGAGCCGCTTTTCAACTTGATTTTCAGTCTGAATTAAAATTTTAAGGTCACACCCAATAAAAAGTTGGTCGTTGCCTGCGGATAATATCCGGCTCCTTCAATGGTTGTAACAGTTCCCGGATTAGAATAATCGTCATCATAGGTATAATAATAGCCGTTTGACGCATATTTTTCACCAAAAATATTATTGACCAATCCAGAAAACACAATAGATTTGAATATTGAATTTGGTTTTATTTCATAAGTAAGATTAAAATCATTCACAAAATAACTATCCAGTTTTGATGCCTCAGAATCTGTGTTCCCCATAAACTGCTCCCCAACATATTTGCTTAAAAACGATAGCTGAAGATTGCCTATTGGTTGAAATATAATTGCATTGGCGGCAACTATATCTGGAGAAAATGAGATGTTGGTTTTCCCTAAATTCACCAAACTTCCGTCAATTGAAGCGATGGTCGATTTGTTTTTGTTGGAGCTTAAAGCCACATTTGGTTTAATGGCCAATTGTTTAGACACTTGAATGGCGGCATCAACTTCCAAGCCCAATCTATAACTCTCGCCACTATTGGTTCTAATAGGTGTTCCATTGTTATCAATAGCACCAGAAAGCACCAGTTGCTCATTGTAATGCATATAATATACATTGGCATTTAACCTAAACCTATTGGTGTTATGTCTCCAGCCCAATTCAAAGTCGTTAAGTTGTTCTGGCTTGATGTTTGGGTTGCTTTCAAAATCGCTTCGGCTAGGCTCTCTATTGGCTCTGGCATAGGAAGCGTATAAATTGTTAACGGTATTCAATTTATAGGTGATCCCTGCTTTTGGATTAAAGAAGTTGTAGGTTTCATTAATGTTGAAAGGAACCACATCGGAATTTTGTCCTGAGGTTGTGTAATCTACGTTTCGGACTTGTAAATCGCCATACAAACTGACTTTATCATTTAATCTATAGGTTGCTTTTGCAAACGCGCTAATATCCTTTTTCTTTCCAGTTCCATCGTAATAATGTTGTCCTTTTGAAATGGCATTGGAATATTCTGCCCATATAATTTCACCATAGTGAATTCCTGAATAGTCACTGTAAGAGCCTCCAAAAGACATATCTAAATAATCGTTTTTATAGTTTGCACTGGCGTTAACAACATAAAAATCATTGTCCAACCAGCGTCTTCTTACATAATCCATTGAGTTTACCGTTTCGCCATTAACAGTCATAGGACTTAATCCTAGAAAATCAAAGGAAGAGTCTGATGCAAAATAGATATTGGTATATAAATAATCATCAACATACTCTTCATAAAAGCCACGTCCGTGGGTATAGTTCATACCCAAATTAGTGGACCAATTATTGTTGTAACGCTCATTCCAATGCAACTGGTAATGGTCTTGTTTATAATCATCTACCTGATCATTGTAATAGCCTTGAAAATTTCCCGCGTCATCAAATTGAATCCCTGCTATATTAAACCGTCTGTTTTCATCCATATTGGGATTTTCACCTATATAGGAAATTGTTTCGGCATCAAACCCATACCAAGATTGATAGGTCACTTCAGACCCTCCAAAAACCAACGCTTTTATCAAAGTGTTACCATCTTTATAGGCACCTTGCAGGAAATATGATTTTAAATCTGAAGTCGCTCGGTCAATATAACCATCCGATTTAATCTGTGACACACGCCCAGAGACCTCAAAATGGTCATTCAGCAATCCGGTACTGAACTTAACATTATGCTTTCTGGTATTAAAACTTCCAAAAGTATTGGATATTTCAGCATTTGCTTGTTCCGAAATGGCATCCGTTAAAATATTAATACTGGCACCAAAAGCCCCAGAGCCATTGGTAGATGTTCCAACACCGCGTTGCAGCTGTAAACTCTCAACAGACGATGCAAAATCGGGCAAATCAACCCAGTAGGTTCCTAGAGATTCTGCATCATTATAAGGAATTCCGTTAACCGTAACGTTGGTTGATTGGGCACTAACGCCTCGCACTCTAATTCCTGTATAACCAACGCCTGCTCCTGCATCACTGGTAGTAACAACCGAGGGCATAAAATTTAATAAAACGGGCAAATCTTGTCCCAAATTTCGTTTTTCCAAAGCCGCTTTTGTGACATTGGAATGTGTGATAGGTGAATCTGCATTCACCCTAACAGCCTTGACCAAGACGGCATCCAAGGTTTCGATGTTTGTGGAATCTTGTTGTTTTTCTTGCGAAAAGACCGGGCATGATAGCACGATAAGTGCTAAAATTTTGAATAGGTTTTTCATCCGATAAATAAATTTATTCGAATAAAAAGAGGTAATTATTCTGGTTACTATTAATGTATTTGGCGACTATCGCCGTCCCTAAACAGCATTACCTGTTCTAGGTTCATTGGGTATGATCTCAGCCGTTTATAGGCACCCCTTTTTTGAGAACAGTGCAAATGTAATTATCAATTGTCAATTATCAATTATCAATTGACATTTTTTTACTCTAAATCTGGTTTCCTTCTATTTGCTTTTTTATCAGATAGTTGCCGTTTACTTTTTAAACGCTTTTTGATAACTGCCTTAGGTATTTTTGTTGGAATTCGCTTTTTGGGAACCTTTAATCCGCTTTCAATTAAGTCTAAAAACCGCTTGATGACAAGTTCTTTGTTTTTATGCTGGCTCCGGCTTTCATCAGATTGTAAAATAAGCACATGGCCTTTGGTCAATCGGCTGCTTAATTTTTTTAGTAAACGTTCTTTTTGTAAATCGCTCAACACTTCAGACTCTAATAGATTAAAGGCCAATTCAATTTTTGAAGACACTTTATTGACATGTTGACCTCCGGCACCAGAACTCCTAACGGCCTTAAAGGTCAACTCTTGTAATAAGGTGTCTTTATTATACATTTTTAAGCTTGATGGGCCGGCTTTAATAAATCATTTACCGTTTTTACGGGGTTAAAGGTTGATAAAGGGATTTCAACAAAAATAGAATTCCAATTGGCCATACTACCATTCCATAAACCCGGTAATTCAAAAGCTTTTATATCAGTTCCATTTTGAGATTTTAACGTAATAAATGCTGCCTTGTGATCAACGTATTCATGGAGATCAAACTTATTCCCCTTATAATCCCGAACACCACATACCAAATCAGTTGGATTAAAATGAGTGGCATTTTTCACAATCTCTTTTTGGGATTTCTGGCTGGTATCAATTTGGGCAAATTCAATAATTTGCAATGAAATATTACCCGTTTCATCTTTTACCCAAAAAGGTCCTCCCCCAGGTTCACCTTCATTTTTTACCATACCACAAACACGAATAGGCCGATTCAATTTTTCTTTAAGAAAAAATATTTTAGATTCAATAGACGCATTTTCAAAATCTGGCGCTATATCAATATGTAAGGTATTGCTTAAGAATTTGGCTATATCATTAATGTCATTATCATTAAGATTACCGGTATCTATGAGCCTCAAATACTTGAAAATCTGGTCTTGCGTTTCCAATAAAATTCCAGCCAGCATTTTTTTGTATTTGCACGCATCTTCAAGCTGGTTTTGAACCACCAAATTGTCAATGTTTTTTATAAAAACAATATCTTGCTGTAACTCGTTCAGGTTTTCCAACAAAGCACCATGGCCAGAAGGTCTAAATAAAATAGTGCCGTCGGGTTCCCTGTAAACATCATTGCTTTCTGTTAAAGCAACGGTATCAGTCGCCATTTTTTGATATGAAAAAGACACCTCAAATGTATGTGCTGTTTGATTCTCAACATCTTCAAGGATGTGGTTCAACTCTTCATAAAACTTGTCTTGATGGTTTTTTGAAATGGTGAAATGCAAATGAGCATGATTGTTTGTAGACGCATAAAAAGCAGCTTCATGTAAATGCTCTTCAAAAGCAGTAGAAATATGGATTTTGTATTTATGGAATGGCAATAATCCTTTTGGATAAAAACTATAATTCAACCGATCTTCATCCAACATGGTTTTTACAAACTCTACACATCGCTCATCATAAGTCAAGTGGTTGTAATTTGAGATAACCTTATGGATTTTATGAACAACTTCCTCAAAACATGGCAATTTTTCAAGGTTTTTAAAAAAGATAGCTACATTTTTATTACCTGTTCTGTTTATAAAGTCCTGAATACTTTCTTTTTTTAAATCATAATCATTTAAAAATTGAAACAAAAATTTAAACATTCTGGTAGCTGCACCAGATGCGGGAACAAACTTAACCATTGACAATGTGTTTCGTTTGCTTTCAAATAATTCAATATAATGAGATTCCTGCTGGTTATCCATTTTAAGAATGCCATTGCCAATAGTAGCCGCTTCCTTTAAATTTGAATATACCATACCGGATTTAATACGCGCTATTTGCGCATTAACTTTATCAATAGTCAGTCCGTGGTTTTCTATTTGAACGTTATCGTTTTCAGAAAATATCATTTCTTGTTTTCTAATAATATATCTATATGTTTTACTGCTAAATCCAATCGTTCCTTCATACCTCCTTTCAACAACACATAAGGCCGATTATACTTTATTAAAGCATCCTCAAAAGCTCTAAACATCTTCTCTCTTTCATGTGGTTTATCCCTTAAATCATCAGCTTCCCAAGGCGTATCAATATAAGTCAAAAAATATAAATCATATGTATTTTCCAATGCATACTTTTCCAACATAGGGTCACAGGATCCTGTATAATAAGCTTCAGAATACACCTTTGTTTCCAACAAGTCTGTATCACAAATCAATACAGTATCGGTTTTTTGGGATAGTCTGTTTTCTAATCGCATTTGTCCTTCTGCAATGGGCAATAAATCATCGGGCTCACAGGTTTTACGCTCCTCATTCCATTTATTTTGAAGATATTCACGCGCATATTCTGGTACCCAAACGGAGTTGTAATGTCGTGCCAACTGACTCGACAAGGTTGTTTTACCAGTGGATTCTGGCCCAAACAATACAATTTTTATGCAGTTTGACGGTTGCTGTTTAAGATTTCTTTCCATGCAAAATATCCTTGAATTGCTAATATAGTAAAGATTAAATACTGTAGTGATAACATACCCAAACCTCTATAAGCATATAGTGGAATAGTAATCAAATCTGCTATAATCCATAAGGTCCAGTTTTCCAGTTTCTTCACAGCCATATACCACATAGCTGTAAAGAAAATCCCCGAAGTGACTATATCAATATAGTTTGGGATATGCATTGGATAACCAAATCCTTTATAAACAATATAGGTAACTATCATGGTTAATATAAACCATAAAACTCCAATTTGTTTCTCTTTTTTTGTCGTTCTTGAAATAGGAACCACATATTTATTTTCTTTTTTTCTGGACCAGTTCCACCAACCATAAACACTCATAATAGAATAGTATACGTTCATCATCATGTCTCCAAAATACTGATTGATATATAGCAGATAAACCGTTATCACTGTACATACAATGCCCGTTGGATACACCAAAATATTTTCCTTTTTAGCATACCAAACACTTAAAATACCAAATACAAATGCAATGGCTTCTAAAATAATCTGAAAGGCGGGAACTTCTCTGTACGGGTCAAGAAAAAAATCAAAAATGAGGTTCATATTTGCTTCTATCGGTTTTTACGATTTTCATGGTTAATACTGAAATATCAACATCTTGAAATGATTTCTTGATTTCTTTGTTCAGAAATGACATTAATTCGTCAAAGTCTCCATAAATCTGTGTGCTTAATGGATTTTCAAACACTGTAAATTTTGATGCACGAAGTGCTTTAATAAAATTGATGACATGCTTTTCATAATCATCTTGCAAAGGCGATAAGGTTAAGTCTACTGATATGTTCATGGTTTTAAGATTATAGAGAATAGATAAAAGAAAGGCCTTAAATATCTTTATTCTATCTTCTTAGTTCTTGATTCTTTTTTAATTGTTCAAAAAACGATTCGTCTTTTTCAAAAGCAGTTCCAATAACCACCAAATCGGCTCCTGAATTATATGTTTCATTTAGTTGATTTTTTGTTTTTATCCCTCCGCCCACAATAAGTGGAATGCTCAATTCCTTTTTAACGGCACTTATAATGTCTTTTGTAATAGGCTCCAAAGCACCACTCCCTGCTTCCAAATACATCAATTTCATGCCCAATAATTCGCCTGCTTTGGCTGTATCAACAATTTTTTGAATGTTGCTCCTAGGCATGGGCTCAGTTTGTGTGACTGTTTGTACGGTACATGTTTTACCGTTTTCAATAAGGATATATCCTGTTGGGATAATTTCTAAATTGGTTTTTCTGAGTTCTGAAATCGCTTCCACATGCTTACCTATCAAGTAATCTGGATTTCTTCCCGAAATTAAACTTAAAAACAAGAGTGCGTCGGCTTTCTTGGTTATTTGTGTGATATCTCCCGGAAACAAAACCACAGGCAATTGGGTGTGCTTTTTTATTTCAGTGACCAAACTATGGGTAACCCCAGCTTTTACTGTACTGCCTCCTACAAAGATATGTGTGGCAATTGAAGCATTGACTTTGCTGATAAACCCAGCAATATTTTCTATAGCGAAAGAATCAGGATCAACCAAGACAGCCAATAATTTATCATTATGATCAACTGATGCCTGTATGTTTTTATAGATGTTTGTCATTTAAGCCAAGGCATATGCACAGGTAAATCCTTCAAACTCTAAAAAGTTAACATGGTAGCGGCTTTTTATTCCTTTATAGTCAATCCATGCTACAGTTGATTGGTCTTCCAAAGAAAACGGAATAACCAAACAGTGTTCCTTAAAACTCAACCCTGGTGTTACAAACAGTTTGTACAACGATTCCTTTACACACCAAATTATGGTCAGTTTCTTAACGTAATCAGTATCAGATTCTATCAAATAATTAAATTCATAATCAATAAACTTGTTAGCAATGATGGAAATTTTATCACGCTGCTTTTCAATATCAATCCCTACAATACCGTCGCTCACCACAACGGCCGAAAACGTAAACGAATGGGTTATGGATATGTGTTTGCCGTCTTTTAAATATGGCTTTCCTTGTTTATCATAATGTAAATCAACATCTTCATATCCAAATTCCGCCAAAAGCTTCCTAACACTCAAAAAGCCTCGTTGATGCAACTCACTTTTCATATTTAAAACACGCTCTAAGCTCTTTGGTTTTAAATGAACCGATTTAAACAAATCATCATAAGACTCCGTAATCTTCCAGATTTTAACAGTAGTTTGTGAATTTGGGGTAATGGTTTTATAAAGAGGCATTTAATATTCTGAAAGTTATTGGTTATCTTTGCAGCAAAAATTTCTGAAATACAAATATACTAATATGAACACAAAAACAGTTGCTTACGTTCCTAATAAGGTAAAAGATATCTCCTTAGCCGATTGGGGAAGAAAAGAGATTGAATTAGCCGAGGCAGAAATGCCAGGATTAATGAGCCTTCGTGAAGAATATAAAAACAGCCAACCGCTCAAAGGCGCTAGAATTGCTGGTTGTTTACACATGACTATTCAAACAGCCGTTTTAATAGAAACGTTGCAAGCTCTTGGTGCCGAAGTTACCTGGAGTTCCTGTAATATTTTCTCAACTCAAGATCAAGCTGCGGCAGCCATTGCTGCTGCAGGAACAGCGGTCTATGCTTGGAAAGATATGACTGAAGAAGAATTTGACTGGTGTATTGAACAAACATTGTTTTTTGGAGAGGACAGAAAACCATTGAACATGATTCTGGATGATGGCGGTGATTTAACCAATATGGTGTTGGACAAATACCCAGAGCTTATTCCAGGAATAAAAGGACTAAGTGAAGAAACCACAACTGGTGTACATAGATTATATGAGCGCATGAAAGCTGGAACATTACCAATGCCTGCCATTAATGTGAACGACTCGGTTACCAAAAGCAAGTTTGACAATAAATACGGCTGTCGTGAAAGTGCTGTTGATGCCATTAGACGAGCTACTGATGTGATGCTTGCCGGAAAACGAGTGGTTGTATGTGGCTATGGTGATGTAGGTAAAGGAACAGCTGCCTCCTTTAAAGGAGCTGGAAGTATTGTAACCGTTACCGAGATTGACCCTATCTGTGCCTTACAAGCAGCTATGGATGGTTTTGAGGTAAAACGTTTGGAAACGGTGGCTTCCAATGCTGATATTATCATCACAACTACTGGCAACAAAGATATTGTTCGAAAAGAACATTTTGAAGCCGTTAAAGACAAGACCATTATCTGTAATATTGGGCACTTTGATAACGAGATTGATATGGCTTGGTTAAATAAAAACTACGGACATACCAAAAACACCATCAAACCTCAAGTTGACAAATATACCATTAACGGTAAAGATATTATCGTTTTAGCCGAAGGCCGTTTGGTGAACTTAGGATGTGCTACCGGCCACCCAAGTTTTGTAATGAGTAATTCATTTACCAACCAAACTTTGGCTCAAATTGAATTGTGGACCAACAGTGACGCCTATGAAAACAAAGTGTATATGTTACCAAAGCATCTGGATGAAAAAGTAGCCAAACTACACTTAGAAAAAATTGGTGTAGAATTGACCGAGCTTAAAGAAGACCAAGCAAAATATATTGGTGTAACGGTTGAGGGCCCTTTTAAACCAGATTATTACAGATACTAAAAAATTGTCATGCTGAAGATGTCACCCTGAGCGAAGTCGAAGGGCTGCTTCAACATCTCATAATAAAAATCCCAAGCAGCTCCAGTTTGGGATTTTTTCTTTTTTTCGGCAATTGCTAAAGCACCGCGCTTTCCGTTCATAGTTTTACAAAACCATAAATGGAAGTTTTGTAAAAGCTAACCACTGCAATCGCTATTGCAACAAGTTCTAAAATTGATTAACATTCCATTTTTTCATTATATTCATATTCAATTATGCCATATAAAGAAGAAAAAATAAAAGTCCCCCGTTTTAACGAAGCCTCTGGTTTTTATACCACCAAAAAACGCTCCAAGATCATGAGCAAAATTCGAGGTAAAAACACCAAGCCCGAATTAGTGTTCAGAAAAGCGCTATGGGAAAAAGGGGTTCGGTATCGCATCAACAATAAAACGCTTCCTGGAAAACCCGATATCTCCATTCAAAAATACAAATTGGCCATTTTTATTGATGGTGAGTTTTGGCATGGTTACAATTGGAACGAACGCAAGGAAACCATTCAAAGCAACAGAACATTCTGGATACCAAAAATAGAACGCAACATACAACGTGATGAGGAAGTCAATCAACAACTTACAGACTTGGGCTATAGTGTTTTTAGGTTTTGGGAAGGCGACATTAAAACCGAACTGGACAAGTGCATTAATGATATATTGGTTTATTTGGATTGGAAGAAATAAACTGCATCAAAAACAAACAAAAACAAAAAACCCTTTCTGAAAAACAGAAAGGGTTTTTATATGTTAAAAAGATATTGGTTTCTTAAGCTTCAAAAGGCTCAACAGAAACGTATGATTTGTTATCTTTTTTCTTAGCGAATCTTACAATACCATCAACATAGGCATGTAATGTATGATCTTTTGAAGAATATACGTTTTCACCTGGGTGGTGTGTATTTCCTCTTTGTCTAACGATAATGTTTCCTGCTTTTGCAGCTTGACCACCAAAAATCTTAACACCTAAGCGTTTTGATTCTGATTCTCTACCGTTTTTCGAACTTCCGACTCCTTTTTTATGTGCCATTTTAT
Source organism: Yeosuana aromativorans (assembly GCF_014646655.1). Taxonomy (GTDB): domain Bacteria; phylum Bacteroidota; class Bacteroidia; order Flavobacteriales; family Flavobacteriaceae; genus Yeosuana; species Yeosuana aromativorans. The sequence goes on from NZ_BMNR01000003.1 coordinate 356,580, forward strand.
TTCGATTTTATATGTTCAAATTAACTTAAAGCAGCAATTAATTCAGCTTTCTTCATTGAAGAATATCCTGTAATTTCTTTTGCTTTAGCCATATCTCTTAATTCTGCAACAGTTAAACTACTTAAATCTTGAGTAGCTTCTGCTTTTTTAGCTGGTTTAGCCTCTGCTTTTGGTGCAGCAGCTTCCACTTTTGGTTCAGCTTTCTTTTCTACTTTAGCAGCTTTTTTAGCTCCAGAAGCAGCAATGTTTTCAATAATAATCTCAGTTAAAGCTTGACGATGACCGTTTTTAACACGGTATCCTTTACGTCTTTTCTTTTTAAAGACGATCACTTTATCACCTTTAAGGTGCTTTAAGACTTTGGCTCCTACTTGAGCTCCGTCTATAGCTGGGGCGCCTACAGTTACATTGTCACCATCACCAATAAGAAGTACATTATCAAAAGCAACTTGCTTTCCTTCTTCAGCTTGTAAACGGTGAACAAACACTTTTTGGTCTTTTACAACTTTAAATTGTTGCCCTGCTATCTCTACAATTGCGTACATAGCGTAACGTTTTATTAATTATTTTATTAAATATATGAACTTGCCTATAATTAGGCGGGTGCAAATATACTGCTAATAAATTAATTTACAAACGTTTTATTTCTTTTGGGGCATATTTCCGCTGTTTTTAAAAAACTGCATAACAGTAAGCGTAGAAATCACTGTGGTGGCAAACCCCATAATGGCAACAATAAACGTAACCATACCATCATTTATATCAAAACCTCCATTCATGGTTTCAAGTAACTGCCCAAGAAAATCAACATTGATTTCGGTTGAATAAAACAAAAAGAAAACGGTAAACACTATGGTGGCGGTGGCACCGGTTACAATACCAGTTGAAAACCCACTGGTATATGTAAATGCATCGCCTTGCTCCAATTTATAAATCCTAATGGCTTCATAAATACCAAATGCCGTTATGGCAGCATTAACAAAACTATAAACAGGGTTAATATGTTTATCGAACAGGGCGAGAAATAAAAAATAAGCAATTAAAACAGCGCTGGTTACAAGACCAAATCTAATTGGAAGGATTATTTTTTTCATCTGTTAATATTTATTTGTTTTAAAAAAGGTCAGATGGAATGCCCAATTAGCATTTTGCTTGAAATTGTAATTAATTGCTAACGGGCATTTCATGGAATCTTGATTTTTATTCAATTAAATTTCGGAAAAATTTATGGTTTAAAATAATTACATCTCTATTTTTTTGAAAGCTGACTTAAAACAAGACTTTAAAAACAGTCTAATCAGGCTTGTCTTCTGTGGGATAAATAAACCCCCAATAAAATAATCAAACTAGCAAAAATTTGGAGAATTCCAAATGTTTCCCCGTCCAAAAAACCCCATAAAAAAGCAACAATGGGCATTAAAAACGTAACCGATGAAGCAAATACAGGCGTTGCCATTTGAACCAGCTTGTTGTATAATACTTTTGCCAAGGCGGTACCAAAAAACGATAAAATAGTGATATAAACCATCGCCATTTTAAGTCCTGGGTTTTGAAAGGTTGCGGTTGAAAAGAAATTGGTGAACAACAGTACGACTATTTCAGGGATAAATATAATAACATAATTGCCGGTTGCTATACTTAATGGATGCAGGTTCTGCAAATGGCGTTTAATAATGTTCACATTGGCAGCATACATAACAGTTGACAAAATTACAAATCCAGCAAACAGGTAATTTTGATTGGGGTTTAAGTCTGCACTTTTAAAAATAAGTAAAGTCGTTCCGATAAAACCAACTATAACCCCTAAAACCTGTCGTTTAGTAGATGTAATTTTAAACACTGCAAACCCCAATAAAATGGTATTCAAGGGCGTCAATGAATTTAAAATGGAAATAACAGCACTATCTATTTCCGTGCCCGCAATAGCAAATAAGAATGCTGGGAAAAATGACCCTAAAAAACCAGATATAGCAAGCCACTTCCATTCTGTTTTTGAGATTCCATTCAGCTTGTTATATCCCGCCGCAAATAAAAACAAACCAGTAATAATAGTCCGCATAGCGCCTAACTGGTAAATGGTCAATCCCTCAAGCGCTTTCTTAATTAAAATAAATGAACTGCCCCAAATGATTGATAGTATAAAAAGATATATCCATTTTGAATTGTTCACACGCATAACGAGTTAATTTTAAGCAATTATTAAGGCATTTCAACTGCAAAAGACGGTTTTATTTCTGTAATTTTGTAAATAATTTTTATACTATTAACTGATGAACACATTAAAAAATATTATGGGTATTTTTTTGCTAGCTCTTATATCGTTTAGCTGCAAAAATGAGACAAAGCCTGAGGTTAAAACCATAGAGACTGAAAGCGCATTACAAACTGTAAAAACGGTTGATCCTAATGCTAATTATGCTAAAGCAGAATTTACAATTGACGGAATGACCTGCGCTATGGGTTGTGCCAAAACCATTGAAAGAAAAATTGCTGCCATGGAAGGTGTAAAATCCTCTGTAGTAGATTTTGACCGTAAATTAGCCATGGTTGAGTATGATGTGGCAAAGGTTTCACCTACTTCTCTTACTGAGATGGTTGCCAAAGCCGGAGACATGTACAAGGTAAGTGATATGAAAACCGTTGAGGCTTTTTCATCCAACAAATCTTGTGATCTTAAGTGTAGCCCAAACTGTACTAAAAAAGATTGCCCAGATTGCATGGCAAAAGCTGAAGCTTGTAAAGCCAATTGTGCCAATAAAACCGAAGCAGAGAAAATGGCATGCGCCAAAGAAGGTCAAAAATCATGCTGTATGAACAAGACCAAAGTATAAATCTGGTTTAATATAATAAAAAAGCTTCTCAAAATGAGAAGCTTTTTTATTTCCACCTAATGGTTTCCATAATGTGCTTGATATCTTTTTCCAAATACTTTGCCGCCGGATAAATGGAATCGTAATTTGGTTTCACATAAAAATACAAAGACCCTGTTAAAAAGTGCTCTACACTGTCAGTCACATAAAACTGAGATTGCGAAGCCGCATTACCCCCTACCTCATAAAACATACCATACACTTTGTTTAAATCGTTTTCGTATCGTCTGTCAATAATTTCATCGGCTTTGGCTGTATGCTTTTGCGTGAAGTTTTGTGCATCATGCAAAAAGGCTCTCAAATTAGCAGGATTGTGTTTAATTGATTTATAAGTCAAGTAAATCGTGCCCTTTAAGGACGGATACAGGATGTTAATGCCATAACTTTCAGTTGTGCTTTTAATCTTTTTTGAAGTAATCTTTTTGGCTAAGGCATTCACCTCAAATGAGAACGGCATACTATCAATAGTTGTTTTGGAATAGGCTGCCTCTGGATATTCCAAACGCAAAAAGGCCTTGGGCTTGGGAATAGCGTCATCATGACAAGCTACACAAACAAGAAACACGATTACTAAATAAAAATATCTCATTCCAATATGGTGAATTTTATGAATTTAATGCGCTTATTGTCCAAAGCTTCTATAGTGAAAACGTAATTTTTAAAATTTATTTTACTGTTGAGTTTTGGGAAGTTTTTGGAAACCTCAAGAACAAAACCGGCAACCGTTTCCGCTTCACCTTTATGCTCTTCAAAAACGGCTTCATCTTCAACTTTTGTAATCTTATAAAAATCCCGAAGTGCTGTTTTGCCTTCAAACACAAAATTGTGGTCATCTAATTTTGAGTATTTTAAATCTTCATCATCAAACTCATCACTTATATCACCAACAATTTCCTCAATAATATCTTCTAGCGAAATCAATCCAGAGGTGCCTCCGTACTCATCAACAACAACAGCAAGGTGTACTTTTTTCTCTTGGAATTCTGCCATTAAATCATCCAGCTTTTTGTTTTCTGGTACAAAAAATGGCTCTCGTAACAAGGTAGTCCAATCAAATTGTTTTCTATCTATATATGGCAACAAATCTTTTACATAAAGAATGCCTTGAATATTGTCAATATTGTCTTTATACACCGGAATTCTGGAATAGCCGTTTTCAACAATTTCTTCCATAATCTCCAAATATTTTTGGTCAACGCTAAGCGCAAAAATATCAATTCGGGGGCGCATGACTTGTTTGGTATCAGTATTCCCAAAAGACACAATACCTTGCAATATTTTTTGTTCTTCCTTGGTAGTATCTTCTTCACTTGTAAGTTGTAAGGCTTGGGATAACTGGTCAACACTTAAGTTTGATTTTTGCTTGCCCAATTTGTTTTGAATGGCAATGGTTACGCTTCGCATGGGCAAACTCAATGGCGAAAAAACAATGTCTAAAAACTGTAGCGGATACGCCATGAACATGGCAAATTTCACCTTGTTTCTGCTGGCGTATATCTTTGGAAGAATCTCACCGAACAACAGGATTAAAAACGTGACTATGACAACTTCCACTATAAATTTTAATATAACTGACGTTATGCCTTCAAACAAAAAACCTCCCAAAAACGCAAACAGAATAACGATGCCTATGTTAATAAAGTTATTGGCCACCAAAATGGTTGCCAATAATTTTTTGGGGCGTTCCAATAATTTTGAAATGATTTGTACGCGTTTGGATTTTTTTTCAAGTCCTTCTTCTATATCGGTTCGGGTAAGAGAGAACAAGGCAACTTCTGCACCAGAAACAAGTGCGGAAAAAAACAACAATAAAAATAACAGTGCAAATCCGATGATAATTGAAAAATCAATTGTCATAAATAATGCTTTAAAACTCGGGGGATCAGGATCCAAATAAAATAGTATTAGTTAAACAATCAGAATGGAAGGTCATCGTCTTCTTCTCCAATAGGCTCATTAGTCATGCTGTTTTGACTGTCTGCTTTTTGGGGTTCCTGTTTAGTAGGGGACGCTTGTCCTTCACTTTCTTTTTTAGTGGTTAAAAAGGTAAAGTCGGTACACTGAATTTCAGTGGAATACCTTTCATTACCACTATCATCTTGCCATTTTCTGGTTTTTATACGTCCTTCAACATAAATTCTATCGCCTTTACTCAAATACTTTTCACAAATTTCAGCAGCTTTATTGCGCACTACAATATTATGCCATTCCGTATTTGTTACACGCTCATTGGTTTGTTTGCTAGTGTAAGTTTCATTAGTGGCCAACGGAAATCTTCCCACGCAACCGCCACCTTCAAAATAATGCATTTTTACTTCATCTCCCAAATGCCCAATCAGCATCACTTTATTTAATGTTCCAGACATAAATTTTGTTCTATTTTTTCAAAAGCAAAATTAACCATTTGCTTCTCATTTTTTTAAAATTAATAAAAAATTATCACAGTGAAGACGAATACCTTAAAAATTAAAAGCATCTATAAAATTTCCAATTAATATGGGCACAGGATAACTGTGGATATTATCAATTGGGATAGCATCACCATTAAGATTATCAACATGGATAATCCAAAATTTGGTATGTAAATGCTGATGTGATAGTTTATGGATAATTGTGTTGTCATTATATAAGGACACCTCAAAGTCAACCTCTTTTAATAGCTCATGGGTAGACAACTGTTTTGAAATGTTTTTTTCTGTTACAGCGGTTTTGGTCTCTATTAAAGGAAATTGATACAGATTTTGCCAGATACCTTTCCCTTCACGCTTTTCCAATATGGTTTTATTGTCTTTTGAAATAAGAACCAAAAAATTAAAATGTTTTTTGGAAACCTTATTTGGTTTAGTTTTTACAGGTAATTGGTTAATGCTGCTTTTTTGCAAAGCCACACAACTATCTTGCAACGGGCAGATGCTACAATTTGGATTTTGTGGTTTGCATTGCACAGCGCCAAACTCCATAATGGCTTGGTTAAAGTCTGCCGGGTTTTCTATGTCTATCAACTGTTGGGCCAATAGTTTGAATTCCTTTTTCCCTTGTGTGGAGTTTATAGGTGTGTCTATTCCAAAATAGCGCGAAAGCACCCTGTAGACGTTGCCATCAACTACAGCGGCAGGCTCATTAAAGCAAATGGAGGCTATGGCACTGGCTGTGTAATCGCCTACACCTTTTAACTGTAGGAGTTCTTTATAACTTGATGGGAATTCCCCATTCAGTTTTTCAACAATATATTTTGCCGTAGCATGCAAATTCCTGGCACGTGAGTAATAGCCCAATCCTTGCCACAATTTTAAAACCTGACTTTCATCGGCATTGGCCAAATGAAAAACGGTTGGAAATTCCCTAAGAAAAGACTCATAATATGGCAGGCCTTGCTTAATTTGTGTCTGCTGCAAAATAATTTCTGATAACCAAATACAATAAGGGTCTTTGGTTTGTCTCCACGGAAGTTCTCGTTTATTATTTGAATACCAATTTATTAATGTTTTAGAGACTATCATTCTTTGATTTAAATGAGTAGGCAAAAATAAACGTTTATAATCTTAAATTTTAATGAATTAGGTTTGAAATATTGAATTTTAAATTCCTATATTTGCATCCCTTTTAAATTTATATAGTAACTTAAATAAAATATTAAAAATGACTAAGGCTGATTTAGTAGCAAAAATTTCCGAAAAATTAGGAATTGAGAAAGGCGATGTTCAAGCAACCGTTGAAACGTTCATGGATGAAGTAAAAACCTCTTTAGAAAGTGGCGATAATGTTTACTTAAGAGGATTTGGAAGTTTCATTATTAAAACAAGAGCAGAAAAAACCGGTAGAAATATTTCAAAAAATACCACTATCAAAATACCTGCGCACAACATTCCTTCTTTTAAGCCTGCAAAAGTATTTGTTGAAGGCGTTAAAACTAACGTAGACGTTAAATAAAACATTTATATTATTAATTTAAAAAACATAATTTATGCCAAGTGGTAAAAAACGCAAGAGACATAAGGTTGCAACGCACAAGCGTAAAAAACGTAGGCGCGCTAATCGTCACAAAAAGAAAAAATAACCAAAAAAAGTAGTTACATAAGCTACTTTTTTTTGGTCTTTAATACAAAACGTTCTTTGAAATGAGTTCATCAAAATTTTAATCACTTTACGTGGTTTTTGAACTCCACGGATTTAAAAAATCCTGTGAAAAATAATGTATAATCCATCTATATAATTTGGTTGTTGGTTAATGGTTTACAGTTGATTGTTATTGGTGTTCCACTTTTAACTTTTTAACTTTTAACTTTTAGCTTTTAACTAAAGCGTATGGATAAAAATTAACTTAATGGATAAAGAATTGATTATTCGATCTAGTTCAGAAGATGTTGATTTTGCCTTATTAAAAGATGGAAAACTCATTGAATTACATAAGGACGAAGGTGGTAACGATTTTTCTGTTGGTGATGTGTTTATAGCCAAAATAAGAAAAACCGTTCCCGGACTAAATGCTGCATTTGTTAATGTAGGTTATGAAAAAGATGCGTTTTTGCATTATCATGATTTAGGGCCAAAACTTCCTTCTCTTTTAAAATTCACAAAACGTGTAAGCACAGGTAAACTAAAAGATTTTTCTTTAAAAAATTTCCCATTTGAAAAAGATATTGATAAAGGCGGAAGCATTGCCGATGTCTTAAAATCAAATCAATCGCTATTGGTACAAATAGTAAAAGAACCCATATCAACTAAAGGGCCCAGAATAAGTTCTGAGCTGTCTATAGCTGGTAGGTATATTGTTTTAGTGCCTTTTTCCGATCGCATTTCCATTTCACAAAAAATAGAAAGCAAGGAAGAAAAAGACCGATTAAAACGATTGGTGAAAAGTATCACCCCTCAAGGTTTTGGAATTATTGTACGTACCGTAGCAGAAGGCAAAAAAGTAGCCGAACTGGATAAAGATTTACAAAACTTGCTTAGTCGTTGGACGGCAATGTGTAAAAAATTGAACAGAGCCCATCATCCAAGTAAAGTATTAGGAGAATTAAACAAAGCCTCGTCTATGTTACGGGATATATTTAATGACACCTTTACCAGTATTCATGTTGATGATGAAGAGCTTTATTACCAAATTAAAGATTATGTGCAAGAAATTGCACCCAATAAAGAATCAATCGTTAAGTTGTATCAATCAAATGTTCCCATTTTCGAAAAATTTGGAATAGAAAGACAGATTAAAACCTCATTTGGTAAAACCGTTTCTATGTCAAAAGGCGCCTATTTAATAATAGAGCATACCGAAGCCCTTCATGTTATAGATGTAAACAGCGGTAACAGGTCTAACAAGGCAAACAACCAAGAGGATACAGCACTAGAGGTCAACCTGATTGCTGCTACAGAAATTGCCCGCCAATTACGCTTGCGTGATATGGGAGGCATCATAGTAGTGGATTTTATTGATATGACCAATGCTGAAAACAGGCAGAAGCTTTTCAATCATTTTAGAGATGAAATGAGCGATGACAGAGCCAAACACAAAATACTGCCTCCAAGTAAATTTGGATTGATCCAAATAACCAGACAGCGAGTACGTCCAGAAATGAACATAAAAACCCGCGAAGAAAATCCAGACGCCATTATGAATGGTGAAGAAGTTGAAGCACCCATAGGATTGGTGCAAAAAATGACTCACGATCTGGAAACATTATTAAAAAAAGACTATAAAAAGTTGACTTTAAACACACATCCTTTTATAGCGGCCTTTTTAACAAAAGGTTTTCCATCAGTACGTTCAAAATGGTTTTTTGAACACAAAAAATGGGTTAAAGTTTTACCAAGAGATGCTTACACATATTTAGAATATCATTTTTTTGATAAAGATGGTAAACAAATTAAATAATTAAAAAAAGCCCAGCTAAAATTAGTTGGGCTTTTTGTTTTAATACGTCATTGTGAAGGTAATTTTTAATTACCTGTGGCAATCTAATTATTTCTATTTCTAAGAGATTACTTCGTCATACTTTCTCGTAATGACATAATAAATTTTATAACGAAGGCGCGCTAAACGTATCGCCTTGTGATAAATCTCCGGTATCAAATCCCTTTTTAAACCAACGCATACGCTGTGCCGAGGTACCATGCGTAAAGGAGTCTGGAACCACATGTCCGCTTGATTGCTTTTGCAAGCGGTCATCACCAATGGCATTGGCGGCATTCAAGGCCTCCTCCAAATCGCCCGTTTCCATCATCTGTGTCATTTCTTGCGAATAGTGCGCCCAAACGCCCGCTAAAAAATCGGCTTGAAGCTCCAATCTGACTGAGTATTTATTGTATTCTGTTTGACTAAGTTGACCTCTTAATCGTTGCATTTTATCAGAAATTCCCATTATTTTTTGGATATGGTGCCCTACCTCATGGGCAATTACATAGGCTTGGGCAAAATCGCCTGGTGCATGTAATTGGCGTTCCATATCATCAAAAAAACTTAAATCCAAATATAATTTTTCATCGCCCGGACAATAAAAAGGTCCTGTTGAACTGGAAGCCGAACCACACGCAGATGACACCGAACCTGTAAAAAGCACCAATGTAGGCTCTCTGTAATTATCTAAAAGCTTATTCCAAACATCTTCGGTATTCGCCAATATGGTAGCACTAAAATCCGCTAATTCCTGTTCTTTGGCAGTAGGTTTATATGGTGCAGATGTTTCTGTTTGAACGCTACCGCCACTTAAAAACTGACTGATTAACGTTAATGGGTTCTTACCTAGTATTAAAGAAATCACCAAAAAGACACCAACAATAAATAGTCCTACTTTTGAAAACAGAAGTCTAATTAAAGGCCCTAAAAGTGTTGGGTTAACCCCGCCTATTCCTTGTCCTGATGACCTTTGCCCTCTACGGTCTTCAACATTGGAACTGCGTCTTCTACCTTGCCATTTCATATTATAAAAATAAATTCCCTGTATTTTAAGTGAATCAATTTACATATTATTTTAATATGTTGAATTATTAAAATGATATAAAAAAAGGAATATAGCTAATATCACTAAGCTGGATTTAGGATTATTGAAGCTTTGATGAGATTCCTGCTTTCGCAGGAATTTTAAGGTGCCGGATTAGGAATCACTTTATGGACTTCATTGATTTGTGCCAAGACCTCCTCAGATAACGTTACATTGATACTATCTATGTTTTCCTTAAGCTGTTCCATTTTAGTGGCACCTATGATGTTGCTGGTAACAAACGGTTGCTGATTGACAAACGCTAAACTCATTTGCGCCAAGCTCATATTATTATCCTCTGCAATTTTTAAATAGCGTTTGGCAGCTTCGGTAGATTGTTCACTGCTATATCTTGCAAATCTTGGAAACAATTTTAATCGGGAATCATCTGTGGCCGTGCCTTTTATATATTTACCGGACAACACTCCAAATGCCATGGGCGAATAGGCCAACAACCCAATGTTTTCCCTTAAAGAAACCTCAGCTAAGTCGCCTTCAAATGTTCTGTTTAGCAAGGAATACGCATTCTGAATGGTGCTCATTCTTGGTAAACCATTATTTTTTGATTCCTCTAAATAACGCATGGTTCCCCATGCTTTTTCATTGGATATACCAATATGGCGGATTTTACCTGCTTTGATTTGCTCTTCAAGAGCACGGAGCACCTCATTAAAATTATCTTGCCATTCATCACTGGGGTCATGTTTGTAGTCTCTAATACCAAATGTATTGGTTAAGCGCTCTGGCCAGTGAATTTGGTACAAATCAATATAATCGGTTTGCAAGCGTTTTAACTCCTTTTCAATAGCTTCAGTAATAGATTCAGGGTTTAAACCCGTACTGCGTATGTGTTTGGTATAGTCGCTGGAACGGCCAATAATCTTACTTGCTAAAATAATCTTATCTCTATTGCCTGTTTTGTGGAACCACGTTCCAATAATCTTACTGGTTCGCCCTTGGGTTTTGGGTTCGGCAGGAACCGGATACATTTCTGCGGTGTCAAAAAAATTGATACCTTGCTCCAAAGCATAGTCCATTTGTTGATGCCCTTCTGCTTCTGTGTTTTGATTGCCCCATGTCATGGTGCCCAAACATATTTTACTGACTTTTATATTGGTATTAGGTAAGGTTGTATATTTCATCTATTAAATTTTGCTTTTGAAAAAAGCTTAAAGATAAAAAAACCTTTCAGAGTAATAGATTCTGAAAGGTTTAAAACTATGTTAAGGTTTTTGCGTTAGCGATTGCAGTGTAAATCCTTTTATTTTTATGCTAAAAAATAAAAGATTGCAACGTAAAGCGCGACCCTTGTGGTAACGCCCACTTATTAATTATCATTTAACAACTTGGAAAGCTCGTCTAACTTAGGTGTTAAAATGACTTCTATTCGTCTGTTTTTGGCACGTCCCTCAGGTGTATCGTTGGTTGCAATTGGTGCATACTCCCCACGTCCTGCTGCGGTTAAGTTTTCAGGATTAATGCCATCATTTTCTCGTAAAATATTAACAATAGCAGTGGCTCGTTTGGTTGATAAATCCCAGTTACCACTTAACTGTCCGTTACCTTGATATGGAACGTTATCGGTATGTCCTTCAATTAGCACAGCTATGTCAGGATTTTGTGCTAAAACGTTACCGAGTTGCTGAACGGCTCGTCTTCCCTCTGAACCAACAGCCCAACTACCTGAATTGAACAATAATTTATTTTCCATAGAGACATATACTTTACCATTGCGTTGCTCAACAGTTAGTCCTTTACCTTCAAAATCGGTCAAGGCTCTTGAGATAGCATCTTTTAATGCTCTCATGGCCGCATCTTTATCGGCTATCACTTTTTCTAGTTCTGCCACACGATTAGAACGGTCTTCCAATTCGTTTTTAAGTTTTACAAGACGTTGGTTCTCAGCTGCCAAAGCTTGTTCTTTAGCTTCCAGCTGAGCCAATAACTCCCTGTTTTTTTGGGAATTTGCAGCAATAGCTGCTGAACTGTTTTTTTCCAAAGCATCATACGAATCTTTTAACGCATCGTAGTTGGCCTTTGTGGCATTGTAATCACTTTGTAATCTGTCACGGTCTGCTACGGCTTCATCATAGGCCGCTTGCAGTTGCTTCAATTCATTTTCTGCCGCTGTTTTGGCGCTTAAAAGAGATTCGTTCTCATCAGATAGTTTCCTGTTTTCCTGTTTTAAATTATTGTATTTTCCTTCTAACTCCTTATAAACTTTAGGAGACACACAAGAAGCTACAAATGCTAACGTTACGACTGCTAATGGGATTTTTTTTATCATTTTTTATATTCTGATTAAGGTTTGTTTTAACTTATTTTTCTATTTCCAATAAAATAGGACAATGATCACTGTGGGCAGCGTCAGACAATATAACGGCTCTTTTAATGTTTTCTTGTAATGGTTGCGAAACCATGGCATAATCCAAACGCCATCCTTTGTTATTAGCTCGGGCATTGGCACGATAACTCCACCAGGTATAATTATCGGGCTCTTTATTTAAATACCTGAAAGAATCTATAAAGCCACTTTTAATGAAGTTACCAATCCACTTGCGCTCTACCGGTAAAAATCCGGAGGTATTGCTCAAGCCTTTTGGATTATGAATATCGATTTCTTCATGACAAATATTATAATCACCACAAATAATCAAATTTGGGATGTCTTTTTTAAGGGTATTGATATAGTTTTGAAACATGTCCATATATTCAAGTTTATGGTCTAAACGGGCATCATTGGTTCCTGAGGGTAAATACAAACTCATGACTGAAAATCCATCAAAATCTGCTCTAAGGTTTCTGCCTTCAAAATCCATTGACTCAATTCCTGTGCCATATTCAACATGATTGGGTTTGATCTTACTTAAAATGGCAACCCCGCTATATCCTTTTTTTTGCGCGCTAAACCAATAGGTGTATTGGTATCCCGCTTCAGTAAACATATCTAAATCCAATTGTTCTTTTAATGCCTTTATTTCCTGTAAGCAAACAATATCGGGGTTGGCACTTTTCAACCAGTCTATAAACCCTTTATTAATTGCTGCTCTTATACCATTGACGTTATAGGATATTATCTTCATGTTTCTAATAAGAATTTCAGCTAAAATAAATAATGCGTTACTTTTACACTATTATTTTACAGCACATTTAACGAAAAGTATTAACAAAATATTTTAAACCATTTGTAGTTTAAATATCAAATGAAACTAACAGCCATTCTTTTTGTGTTTTTTATCGGGTTTTGTGCCAAAGCACAAAACCCGAATTCTAACTATAGAAGTAAAAAAGTTGCTGTTCAGGATACCATTGATATTGATATCGTCAGTATAAATCCCAATTACTTTTCCATAAAAACAACGGATAGTCTATTTATTGACAATTCCTATTATACTGTTGATTTTCCGAATGCCAAACTAACACTTTTAAAGTCTATTGAGGCAGATTCTATCATTATAAATTACTTGAAATTTCCAGAATTTTTAACCAAGACCTATCAGCAATTAGATGAACATATTATTGTCAAAAACAATGCAACTGCAAAAACCCTTTATAAACTATCACAAAGCAATCAAGAGTCTAATTTCATTCCTTTTGATGGATTGACAACTTCGGGCAGTATTTCGCGTGGTGTGACCATTGGGAACAATCAAAATTCTGTTTTAAACAGTGAACTGGATTTACAGATCTCAGGAAAACTCAACGATAAGGTTTCATTACGAGCCTCTATTCAAGATGCCAATATTCCGTTACAGGAAAGTGGTTATTCACAACGATTGGATGAATTTGACCAGGTATTTATTGAACTCTATAGTGACCGTTGGAATGTTCGCGCCGGTGACATTGATTTATTGAAGACCAATTCCTATTTCGGCAATTTTTCAAAACGGGTTCAAGGTCTTATGTTAAATTTTAAACTGGGTGATGAGAACGCAAAAACAAATCTGTTTGCCGCAGGTGCTTTGGTGCGAGGGCAGTTTACAAGAAGCCAGTTTACAGCTCAAGAAGGCAATCAAGGGCCCTATAAATTACAAGGTCCCAATGGCGAATTATATGTGCTCATTGTGTCCGGAAGTGAAACGGTTTATGTTAATGGCGTGGCCGTAAAACGCGGTGAAGACCAAGATTATATTATTGACTATAACGCAGGTGAAATCATTTTCAATTCAACATTTCCCATAACTTCTGAAATGCGCATTACGGTTGATTATCAATACAGCGAACGCAACTACTCCCGTTTGGTGGCCTACGGTGGCGGAACCTTTGAAAGCGACAAGCTTAATTTTGGGGTTTCGGTCTATTCTGAAAACGATGCCAAAAACCAACCCTTGCAACAAAACCTGTCTGAAGAACAGGTGCAAATACTATCAAATGCTGGAGATGACAGAGCGTTAATGGTTGCCCCTTCAGCCGTTAAAGATTCTTATACTGACAACAGGATTTTATATAAAAAAGAGTTGATTAATGGTCAAGAAGCATTTGTGTTTTCAAATAATCCTGATGATGAACTCTATCGCGTTACCTTTAGTTTGGTTGGCAATAATCAAGGCGATTATGTATTGAGCAGTACCAATGCTATTAATAACATTTATGAATATGTAGAACCCAATGCTGGCATTCCACAAGGAAATTATGCGCCTGTTGTGCAGCTTGTGGCACCTTCCAAACTTCAAATGGCCGTAATAAATGGGCAATATAACCCTTCAGAAAAAACAAGTCTTGATTTTGAAATGGCTGGCAGCAAAAACGATTTGAACTTGTTTTCCAATCTTGACGATGCCAACAATAACGGGTTTGCCGGAAAACTTAAAATATCACAATCCCTTACCAAAAATGATAGTCTTTGGAACTTAAAAGCCTTTGCCGATATTGATTACATTCAAAAGAATTTCAAGACCATTGAACGTTTGTACACGGCAGAATTCAATCGGGATTGGAATATAGAAAACCCATTGGGTAACCAACAATTGTTTACAACGGGCATGCAATTGAGCCATCCTGAAAAAGGGATGGCTACTTATCAATTTGAGCACTTGGGTTACTCTGAGAATTTCAATGGAAACAGACACGTTATAAACGCCAATTTACGTCTTGATAAATTTAGCATTACATCTTATTCCAGTTTTTTAAAAGCTTCTTCAAACATCAACACTTCAACATTTTTAAGGTCTTACAACCGTATAACGTACAGCATGAATCACAGTTGGCTAGGTACCAAACTGGCCCTTGAGGATAATGAACAAAAAAACACTGCCACTGAAGAATTAACACCATTGAGTCAAAAATTCAAATCATACGACGTGTTTTATGGTATTGGTGATAGTACAAATGTGTTTGCTGAAATTGGTTATAAAAACAGGGTAAATGACAGTATACGGAATAACCGACTGCAAAAGGTGAACACATCAAATACCTTATATTTAGATTCTAAACTCATTCAAAATAATAATACAAACCTGTCTTTGTATGTCAATTACCGAACCCTTAAAAATGAGGACAAAACCGTTGCTGATGACCAATCCTTAAATTCCAGATTGCAATACAGTCAAAAGTTTTTTAATCAAATCGTACAGTGGAATACCGTTTTTGAAACCAATTCAGGAACCTTACCGCAACAAGATTTTACCTATGTTGAAGTAGATCCGGGAAAAGGTACGTACACATGGATTGACTATAATGAAAATGGCATTCAGGAATTAGAGGAATTTGAAATTGCACAGTTTCAAGACCAAGGCAAATACATAAGGGTACTGTTACCCAATCGCATATACATTAAAACACATCAAAACAGATTGAGCCAAACGCTCACCATAAACCCATCACAATGGGCCGTGAGTGATAATACATCCCGAAAATTCTGGTCGCACTTTTACAATCAAACCAGTTATTTGATTGACAGAAAAATTAAAAATACTGGCAACAACTTTAACATTAATCCGTTTCAAGCAGATGCCGACAACCAATTGGGCTTGCAGTTAAATTTACGGAATGTATTGTTTTTTAATAGAGGCAAGCAACATTATACAACGTCATACACATTTTTAACCAATAAATCCCGAAATGTTCTATCCATTGGATTTTTGGAAAGCAGTTTAAAAAGCCATCAATTTAACTTCAATCATAAAATTGAGGAAAGCTGGTTAATTGACCTGTCTTCTATTTTTGAAACCAATTCAAGTACAAGTGAAAATTTCAGTAGCAAGAATTTCAATTTCAATGAGCAGCGGTATAATCCAAAACTGTCCTATTTGTTTAATGATAATTCGCGCTTTGACCTATTTTACCAATACACTTCAACCAAAAACTCCATCGGTGATTTAGAATCGTTAAAACAACAAAAATACGGGGCTTCCTTTACGCTATCAAACAATCAAAAAGGCGCTATTAATGGTGAGTTTAATTATTTTTCAAATAATTTTGTTGGAAATCCAAACACGCCTGTTGCCTATCAAATGCTTGAAGGTTTACAACCAGGAAAAAACTTCACTTGGAGTTTATTGGCACAAAAAAAACTAACTAAATTTTTAGACTTAAACCTGAGCTATTTTGGCAGAAAAACCGAAACCAGCAAAACCATTCACACAGGAACCGTTCAGTTAAAAGCTTATTTTTAAAAATTAAGCAAATCTATTTTTTGGAAAACAGTAATAATGCTCTTAACGGATTCTATATAAAAATCTGGCTGGATGTTTTCAAAATCATCCGTTGGCATATGGTAATCTTTATGGTCTTCAACACCAAAGTATAAAAAGGGAATTCCTTTTTTATTAAATGACCCATGATCTGATGAATAGGTCCAATTTTCCAAATCATCCGCTTCATCATGCCCCGCAATAAGTTTAAAGGTTTCAGATTGTTTGAAATTCGAGATGAGATATTTGAGCGTTTTATTGGATGTTGTACCTACAGCGAATAATTCATTTTTATCACTTCGGCTAATCATGTCCATATTTAAATCAACCATAATGGATTTTAAGGACACTATTGGATTATTTACATAATATTTAGAGCCTTTTAAACCTAACTCTTCAGCATCAAAAGCGGCTAAAATTACCGAATGTTTTGGTGGATTGTTCTTTAAATATTCGGCAAAACTAAACAGGGCACATGTTCCAGAAGCATCATCATCTGCTCCATTGTAAATCTCACCATTCTTTATGCCTTCATGATCATAATGCGCACTTACTACAATATATTTATTTGGTTCTTCTGTACCTTTTATCAAACCTAATATATTACTCCCATTATATTGCTTACCCCCTTCAAAAAATGAAAAAGGTTGCTCATAATTTTTGTATAATGGTAATACATCAAGCTTTTGAAATTCATTTATAACATATCGTCTTGCTTTAATGCCGCCTTTAGTCCCGGTTCGTCTTCCTTCAAATGCATCAGATGACAAAGCCTTGATGTGTTGCAATAATGAAGTCTCATTAAAAAGCTGTTTAGAAACTAAATTATAATGTGTTTGAGAATTACTTTGCCCAAAAGTCAGGCAAAAAACGAAGCTAAATAATATTGTTAATAAACTGATTTTAAATTTCATTAAAGGGATTTTTAAATGGAGGGCAAAGCTAAATAAAAAACCCAAGCTAAAGCTTAGGTTTTTTTTATTATCGATGAATGGAACAATTATGATAAACTGGCTTTCATTAATTCCCTATTCATACGGGCAATATTATCCAACGAAATACCTTTAGGGCATTCTATTTCACAAGCTCCAGTGTTGGTACAGTTTCCAAACCCTTCCAAATCCATTTGGGCTACCATATTTCTAACACGGTCTGCCGCTTCTATCTGTCCTTGTGGCAATAAAGCGTATTGCGATACTTTGGCGCCAACAAACAACATAGCTGATGAGTTTTTACAAGTTGCTACACAAGCACCACAACCTATACAAGTTGCTGCATCCATAGCTTCATCGGCGGCATGTTTTGAAAT
Source organism: Yeosuana aromativorans (assembly GCF_014646655.1). Lineage (GTDB taxonomy): Bacteria > Bacteroidota > Bacteroidia > Flavobacteriales > Flavobacteriaceae > Yeosuana > Yeosuana aromativorans. Next base: position 374,368 of record NZ_BMNR01000003.1, read on the forward strand.
CGGAATAGAGTTGGCATCTTGGGTATTTCCTGATGTATTCACTGAAATATAACCCCCTGCTTGTTGAATACGTTCAAAAGCACTTCTATCTACCACTAAATCCTTTATTACAGGAAATGCTTTAGCTCTAAATGGTTCAATGGTAATGGTATCGCCATCTTTGAACATTCGCATGTGCAATTGACAGGTGGTAACACCCCGGTCTGGACCATGGGCTTCACCATTGATGTACATGGAGCACATACCACAAATCCCTTCACGACAATCATGGTCAAATGCAACAGGTTCTTCTCCTTTATTTATTAATTGTTCATTCAAAACATCCATCATTTCTAAAAAAGACATATGTTCCGAAATATCAGTTACTTTATAATCGACCATTTGACCCTTTGTATTTGAGTCTTTTTGTCTCCAAATTTTAAGTGTTAAATTCATAATGTCTTATTTGTATGAACGTTGTTTCAGTTCAATATCCTTAAATTCTAATTGTTCTTTGTGCAGTACGGCATCGGCTGGTTCACCTTTATATTCCCAAGCAGCCACATAGGCGTAATCCTTATCATTACGCTTAGCCTCTCCTTTCTGCTCACCATCCAATTCAACAGATTCTTCACGGAAGTGACCTCCACAGGATTCATTGCGCTCCAAGGCGTCTTTAGCAAACAACTCGCCGAGCTCCAAAAAGTCAGCTACACGTCCGGCTTTTTCCAATTCAGGATTCATTTCATTGGCTGATCCAGGAACGTTCACTTCTTTCCAAAATTCTTCACGTAATGCTTTAATTTCTGCCATGGCTTCTTTTAAACCTTTTTCGTTACGTGACATACCACATTTATCCCACATAATTTTTCCTAGTTTTTTGTGGAAATGGTCTACTGAATGTTTCCCTTTATTGTTGATGAAGAAATCAATACGGTCTTTAACCTCTTTTTCGGCTTCATCAAATTCTTTGGTGTCTGTTGGAATTTTTCCTGTTCTAATCTCATGTGATAAATAATCGCCAATCGTGTATGGCAATACAAAATATCCATCAGCTAGACCTTGCATTAAAGCCGAAGCTCCAAGTCTGTTTGCTCCATGGTCTGAGAAGTTGGCTTCACCAATACAATACAAACCGTCAACCGTAGTCATTAAGTTATAATCTACCCAAATACCACCCATGGTGTAATGGGTTGCAGGATAAATCATCATCGGTGTTTTATATGGATCTTCATCAACTATTTTCTCATACATTTGGAATAGGTTTCCGTATTTAGCCTCTACAATCTTCTTACCTAAATCATATATTTTTTCTGCAGACGCATTTTCTATGTTGTGGATTTTGGCCTGCTCTTTTCCGTACCGTTCAATGGCCGATGCAAAATCTAAAAACACAGCTTCTCCTGTAGCGTTCACACCATATCCGGCATCGCAACGTTCTTTAGCTGCTCTGGAAGCGACATCACGAGGCACTAAATTTCCAAAAGCAGGATAACGTCGTTCTAGGAAATAATCTCTGTTTTCTTCGGCTATATCTGTAGGTTTTAATTTTCTTTGTTGCACCGCTTTGGCATCTTCAATATTTTTAGGCACCCAAATACGTCCATCATTACGTAATGACTCAGACATCAAGGTTAATTTTGATTGGTAATCACCTGAACGCGGAATACAAGTTGGATGGATTTGAGTAAAACATGGGTTAGCAAAATAGGCGCCTTTTTTATGGATTTTCCAAGCGGCTGTTGCATTACTTCCCATGGCATTGGTTGATAAGTAATATACGTTACCGTAACCACCAGATGCTATTACTACAGCATGCGCTGAATGACGCTCAATTTCTCCGGTAACCAAATTTCTCGCAATAATACCTCTTGCTTTACCATCTATTTTTACAACATCCAACATTTCATGGCGATTGAACATTTCAATTTTACCACGTGCTATTTGTCGGTTCATGGCCGAATAGGCTCCCAACAATAATTGTTGACCTGTTTGCCCTTTGGCATAAAATGTTCTGGAGACCAAAACCCCACCAAACGAACGATTATCCAACAATCCTCCATAATCTCTTGCAAAAGGAACGCCTTGAGCCACACATTGGTCAATAATATTTGCAGACACCTCAGCCAAACGATATACGTTGGCTTCACGAGAGCGATAATCGCCCCCTTTTACAGTATCATAAAATAACCGATATGTTGAGTCTCCATCACCTTGATAGTTTTTAGCGGCATTGATACCTCCTTGCGCTGCAATAGAGTGTGCACGTCGTGGCGAATCTTGATAGGCAAATGCTTTTACATTATATCCTAGTTCAGCCAGCGTTGCAGCCGCTGAACCACCAGCTAAACCTGTTCCAACAACAATAATGTCAATGTGACGTTTGTTGGCTGGGTTAACTAAATTGATTTTATCTTTATAAGTTGTCCATTTATCTTTAATTGGACCTTCTGGTACTCTTGAGTTTAAAGCCATTCTTTTATAAGATTAATGGTTAAAATGATGATATAATGCAATGATAATAAACAGTGCTGGTATGACGATGGCATACGCTTTACCTATTGATTTCAAGGTTTTTTTTCTACCAGCCGTTATTCCCATTGATTGAAATGCCGATGTAAAACCATGGGCCAAATGCAATCCTAAAAGCACAAATGCTATCACATAGGCGCCTACACGTAACGGACTCACAAATTTGTGATGCAATTCTGCATAATATCTTGTTGGATCGGCTGGCAAAGCTTCTATATACTTATAATTGATTTCCGGAAACCAAAAATCTATAAAGTGCAGTACGATAAAGGCTAAAATTACCAATCCGCTATATATCATGTTTCTGCTTGCCCACGATGAATTTGCCGCTCCGTTGTTTTTCACATACGGAACCCCGAGAGCTTTTTTGTTTTTAATTTCCAGTACAAATCCCATCACAAAATGGAATACGACACCAAAAATCAATATGGGTTGCATGATAAATTGTATAACCCAGTTTGTTCCCATAAAATGCGATGCTGCATTAAATGTTTCTTCACTAAAAACAGATAATAAATTAACAGAAACGTGCATTAACAAGAAAATCATTAGGAAAAAAGCTGAAAGCGCCATGGCCACTTTTCTTCCAATCGAAGATTTAAAAAATCCGCTCATTATTTTGAAGTTATTTATGTGAATACAAAAGTACACTTCAATAACATTATAGACAAAAAGTTAGGCTTCTAAATGATTATTTAGAATCATTTTAAAGTACTTTGTTTCATCAAACAAAAATGGACTCACAAATGAGTCCATTTTTATCGAATTATTGGTTAATTATTCAATTACTATTTTTTTGGTTACAAACCCACTGTCTGAATGAATGTTCACAAAATAAATTCCTTTTGAAGCTCCTGGCAGGTTGATAGATTTTGTTTTGGAGGCATCGGAAAAAATGAACTCAGAAATTTGCCTACCACTTAAATCATAGACGGTTGCTTTGGTTAAGTTCACATTTAACTCATTACTAATATAAAACTCGCCATGGCTTGGGTTGGGATAGATTTTTACAGCGTCATTAAAAGCTATATCATCTACACCCAAACTACAGCTTCCGGCATAGTTGGTCATTAAATCTAAAAGACAAATCTGATTAGTTGTGCTCCTGCTTTGTATGTCATTGCCTGCAGCAATATCATCACTGCTCAACGTCCTATTGGCCTCTCCGGCAGATATGTTGTAATGCATGATGGCATTGGTATTGACTACATGACCCAACTGATGGCCATGGCCCAATTCATGTACGGCCACGCTCTCAAAATCATAAGCCAAGGTAGGAATCCCAGTCCCATAATACCAAGTGGTGGCATCATCAAATACAATGTCCAACTCGCTAACATACCAGTCATAAGATCCGCCATTGGAGCATCCGTTATAATATGAATAACAAGTTCCCAAAACCCCTGCACCTAACTCACTACCATTGTCAAAGCGAATAACGTTTATATTGTCTTTGGCCTTAACATCAGTAGCAACGGGGGTATTTGAAATGGTCCAATTTATTTTAGTTGTGCATCGCCATGTTTCCAAAGCTCTTTCAAAGGCCGCTTTGGCTCCAGGATGTTCTGTATCATTAAAAAAATCCGTTTGCATTTTCCAGATATATCCTCCCGTTTGAAAACTTTGTCCATAATGCTGAAGTGGATAAGCTATTGGCTTTAATGGCCCATTTACTCCGGGCGGTGTATCTCCTGTATGGTCATCCGCATCGTAAACAACATTAAGTTCTGAATAACTGACAGTTAAATCTGAAGAAGAAATGGCGCTTGAACTGGATGGTGGTGTGACACGAACTTTTCCTGTGCCCGCCCCTGAAGGGATTTCTACAACAATTTCATTATCATTCCATGAAACGATTTGGGTCTCTAGGGCATCTACAAAACCTGCACCTCCATTATCAGCATCGGCAAAACCTACAGCTCCAATAGAAGTTCCGAACCCCGAACCATTAATGGTTAATTGGTTTTGGGTTCCTGCTGTTGCCGTTGTAGGGTTGAAACTTGAAATCACAGCTGCGAGAGTTTTATTTTGATTTAAAGACTTGTTTATTTCCGCAGCATTAAAACCTGAAACCTCAACGTAATTTTTACGTGTTATTGATTTAATCTCATCATAAAATGCAGATGAAATCCCTTGTTTTTTATTAAAAGGGTTGGTTGCAATATTATCCATTAAATCATATTTATAAAACCCTTGTATTGCACTGTAAGCCTTATATGTTTTATTGACAGAAGTTTTGCTAATCCTATTTGAATTGGCATCTTGCTTTAACAGAAATACTCCCGTATCATTATTTCTGAGCTTAAGAGCAGATGAAACATCCAAAGCCTCTAACCCTACTCTACCTCCTTCTGTTACAACATCTACGGTCGCTACGGAATTCCCTTTAAAAACTTTATAAACCTGAATAGTATTTTTGGTATAAATTAAATTATTCTCCCAATAAGATATCTTGGAAATTACTTTACCTTCAATCACCAAATCAGAATTAATAATTTGTTGACTTAAGGGGATTTCTCGTAACATGTTTTGAGAGAACAGGTTACCACTTAAGACTAATAAAGTCAATATAAAAACACTTGGAATTTTTTTCATGGCTAAATTATTGTGATGTCATCAAAAATAGCGAATTATCCCAATATGTCTATTTGTTTTTTTAATTTTATGGAAAATAAAACTATCATGAAATATAATCCTATAAACAAGTCTCTTTTTATCCAAAACAGAAAAAACTTTACGGCAAAAATTCAACCAAACAGCTTAGCCGTGTTTAACTCAAATGATATTTATCCCATTAGTGCCGATAGCACCTTGCCTTTTGAACAACAACGTGATATTTTTTACTTAAGCGGTGTTGACCAAGAGGAAAGCATTTTGGTGCTATTTCCAGATTGCCCAAAAGAAAAGCACCGTGAAATATTGTTTTTAAAGGAAACCAATGACCATATTGCTATTTGGGAAGGCGAAAAACTAACCAAGGAGGCTGCTTTTGAAGTTTCTGGAATCAAAACGGTTTATTGGTTGAAGGATATGGAAAAAATCATGTTCGAGCTCATGACCCAATGTGATACCGTTTATATAAACACCAATGAACATTACCGGGCTAATGTAGAAGTTGAAACCAGAGAAGACCGTTTTACAAAATGGTTAAAGAATAAATACCCAGCTCATAGCGTAGCAAAAAGCGCTCCTATTTTACAGCGCTTACGATCTGTTAAAAGCCAAATTGAAATAGATTTGATACAGCATGCCTGTGATATTACAGAAAAAGGCTTTCGTCGTGTGCTGAATTTTGTAAAACCAAATGTTTGGGAATATGAAATTGAAGCTGAATTTATGCATGAATTTTTAAGAAACCGTTCTAAAAAATTTGCTTATACACCTATTATTGCATCAGGTAATAATGCCAATGTACTGCATTACATTGAAAACAACCAACAATGCAAGGCTGGCGATTTAATATTATTGGATGTTGGTGCTGAATATGCCAATTACTCTAGTGATATGACTCGTACCATCCCTGTTTCTGGAAAGTTCACCAAACGCCAAAAAGAAGTTTACAATGCCGTGAACCGAGTAAAAAACGAAGCGACCAAAATGCTTGTTCCTGGAACCGATTGGGCTGAATACCATGTTGAGGTTGGCAAGCTGATGACTTCTGAACTGATAGGATTAAAACTATTGGACAAAGCAGATGTAAAAAACGAAGATCCTGATTGGCCAGCTTACAAAAAATACTTTATGCACGGAACGTCCCACCATATGGGATTGGACACACATGATTATGGTATTTTAACCGAGCCCATGCAAGCCAATATGGTTTTTACCGTAGAGCCTGGCATCTATATCCCAGCAGAAGGGTTTGGAATCCGTTTGGAAGATGATGTGGTCATTAAAAAAACTGGTGAGCCTTTTAATTTAATGCGTAATATTCCTATTGAAGCTGAAGAAATTGAAGACATCATGAATTCTAAATAAAAGAAGAAAGGGTCGTTTTTTCAAACGACCCTTAACACTGATTTTACTACTAAATTTTACATTTACAGAGTGACTAATTCAAATAAATAATCGTTTAGTTTGCCCAGCGTTGTTATTTTATCTTTGGCGTTTACCAATAAAGAAATATTGTTATTGCTGCCTCCATAAGAAATCATTCTAATCTTAACATCCTGCAATATTTGGAACAGTTTATAGGTTTCTTGGTGATTAACGATAGAATGACCTACCAAACAAACAATGGTTTGATTTTTATCAACTTCCACCGTTGAGAATTTTTCAAGTTCTGATAAGATTTTATCCAAATTGCTATCGTCATCTATTGTCAATGAAACGGCTACTTCAGATGTTGTAATCATGTCAATAGATGTTTCATACACTTCAAAAATCTCAAATACTTTTCTCAAAAAGCCATGAGCCAATAACATACGTCCAGATTTTATCTTGATGGCCGTAATGTTGTCTTTTGCAGCAATGGCCTTGATTCCATTTTCAGTATGGTCATTATTGATTAAGGTACCAAAAGCCTCAGGATTAAGCGTGTTTTTTAATCGTACGGGAATATTATCTTCCCTTACCGGCGTGACGGTTTGTGGATGCAAGATTTTAGCTCCAAAATAAGCCAACTCAGCAGCTTCATCAAACGACAGATTTGAAATAGGATGCGTGTTATCTACATACCGTGGGTCATTGTTATGCATACCATCTATATCTGTCCAGATTTCAACTTCTTCTGCTTTTATAACCGCTCCAATAATGGTTGCCGTGTAATCACTGCCACCCCGTTGCAAATTGGCAATATTCCCTTCTTCATCCAAACAAATAAAACCTTGGGTAATATATATATCAACATCTTCGGCAGCATCCATAACGGATTTTAAATCTTGTTTGATGTAAAATAAGTCTGGTTCTTTATTTTTGTCAATTCGCATAAAACTTAACGCGGGAAGTATTGTTGAAGATACACCTTCCTGCTTTAGGAAACAGTTAAATATAAAAGTAGACAGTAATTCACCTTGGGCTACAATTTGGTTTTCCAGGTTAATGGAATACTCTGCATAGGTACATTCAACCAAAAAGTTAAATATTTCGGTCACATAGTTTTTGGCCTCACTGTTCAAAGCCTCATCAAGCAAGAGATTGTCAATGGTATTAAAGTAAGCCTCATGCAATTTGTTTATTTTTTCAATAGCCTCATTTGGCATACCGTTGGCAATATTACTGGCTATGGCAACTAAGGCATTGGTTGTGCCAGACATAGCCGACAAAACCACGATTTTTTTGTTGCCATCATCAATAATGCTCTTTACGTTGCGCATATTTTGGACACTTCCCACAGAAGTTCCTCCAAATTTTAATACTTTCATATGTTAATATTCATATTTTCTATGGCGAAAGTATGTTACATTACTCAATTTAAGATATTTATTAAAAAAAAAGATTACTTTTGCACAAATTGTTAAATAATTAACATGAAAACTGTATCTAACTGTGTTGAAGACATTTTAATAGCGCAGCCTTACCTTGAGGAAGCACTTTCCAGAAACATTATCAATTTCAGTGCTTTAGCTATTGAGTTGACGGAGCCCATAAGCAAAATGCTTAAAAAAGATGTGAAACCGGGAGCCATTATGATGGCCTTAAGGCGCTACAATCCACCAATTTCATTATCAAACTCCATAAAAATGAAAAAGGTGATCCAGAATTTAGGTGATATTACGGTACGATCAAATTTGACTGATTTTACAGTTAAAAATTCCGAAACACTAATTGATAACCATGCACAAATTCTTCAAAAAATAAATGAAGAGTCTAAATTGTTTTACACCTTCACAAGAGGTATCCACGAAAGCAATATTATTGTATCAAGTAGTTTGAACGATTACATTAACACGCATTTTCAACATGAAACGTTTATAGCAGTTCAAGAAGGGTTGACCGCCATTAGCATAAGTTTGCCTGAAGACAATTCGAAAATAGCAGGACTCTATTATCACTTTTTTAAACGCTTGGCCTGGGAAGGTGTTGTGTTGTACGAAGTTATTTCAACCACTAATGAGTTTACCATATTAGTTGAAGAAGATTATGTGGATAATGCGTTTTTGGCAATCAAACGGTTTAAGACTTAATTAAGATTAAAGGTTTAACTACCATGATTTTACAACACAAAGGCATACAGGTTTTTTACACAGATAAAGGTAAGGGTAATGCAGTGGTGCTACTACATGGTTTTTTGGAAAACTCTAATATGTGGAAACCATTGGTTTCTAAACTGTCTAAAACCAATAGGGTAATTTGTATTGATTTGCTGGGTCATGGCAAAACCGGTTGTCTGGGTTACATCCATTCCATGGAACTGATGGCTGAAACTGTTCACGCGGTTCTTAAACATTTAAAAATAAACCGTTCAATTTTTATAGGACACTCCATGGGAGGCTATGTGGCTCTTGCTTATGCAGAGACATATTCAAAGGAAATTCTTGGTTTGTGCTTGATGAATTCTACTGCTCAAGCTGATAGTGAAGACCGCAAACAAAATAGAGACAGGGCCATTGCGGCTGTTAAACAAAATTATAAATCATTTGTTGGAATAGCGGTCGTGAATTTATTCAGACCAAAAAACAGAACCATTTTTTCTGAACAAATCAAATTGATAAAACAAGACGCATTAAAAACTCCCGTTCAAGGAATCATTGCGGCTTTGGAAGGCATGAAAATAAGAAAAGATAGAACAAGATTATTAAAAAATTCTCCTTTTAAAAAGCTAATGATTGTAAGCAAAAAAGACCCTGTATTGAATTATAATGATTTGATGGAACAAGTTCTAAATTCTGATGTAAACATCGTGGAATTTCCTGATGGACACATGAGCCATGTCGAAAACAAAAGCTTATTCTTACAAAATATTGTGCATTTCATCGAAAATATATAGCTTTTTAACGTTTTTATCGATTTTTATTTTATATTAGTAAGCTCTAAATCTGAAGCTTATGGGAAAAATTACTAACAAACCAGCATTCATTCCAAGCATGTACTGCAACATTTTTGGCCATGATTATGAAGTCAGTAAAAAAGTGACTTACCACGTAAAAGAGTATACCTGTAAACACTGCAAAAAGCAACTAACAACTAACAGTAATGGTCATTTAATTGAATTGACCCCAAAGTTTAAGGAAATCAATGCCATACTGGAACGCATACACAACTCCAGAGCAGAACGTTCAAAGAAGAAAATGATCACTTCGTCGATTTATTAACTACTTGTTTAAAACATCAAAAACCTTTTTTTACCTTAAGGCCCCTTAAGAAAATTAATTAAAAAAAGCGCAAAATTTTTATGAAAAACATCCAGTGCAAGTTATTTGGCCATGATTTTATTGTAACCCGAAAAGTTACCTATCATGTTAAAGAATACACCTGCAAAACCTGTAAAAAACAATTAACTATCAACGGAAATGGCCACTTAATTGAACTGTCACCAAAATTCAAGGAAATCAATGACGTTCTAGAGCGTGTTCACTACAAACGCAAGATGATGAAATCTGGCGAAAAGAAATATACCAAACGTGGATTCCAGATTCCTGCCTAATCGTTGAAATTTTTCCACCCCTGAGCTGTAATTGGAATTCTGTTGTCAGCTCTTGTCACCAAATGTAATCCTGCTTCTTTTTCTTTAATATATCCTATTACCGTAAAATTTGGATTAGCTTTTATTTTTGGGTAATCGTCTTGTGATATGGTGAACAATAATTCATAATCTTCACCTCCATTTAGTGCAACTGTTGTACTGTCTATATTAAATTCTTCACAGCTTGAAATCACGGCTGGATCCAATGGTATTTTTTCTTCATACAAGTCACAACCAACTTGACTTTGGGTACACAAATGAATAATCTCTGAAGACAAACCGTCACTTATATCTATCATTGAAGATGGTTTAACCTTCAAATCTTTTAAAAGTTTAATAATGTCCTGTCTGGCTTCTGGCTTTAGTTGTCGTTCAATAAGATAGGTGTAAGGTTCCAAATCCGGTTGATTGTTGGGATTTACCTTATACACCTCTTTTTCTCGCTCAAGTATTTGCAAGCCCATGTAGGCAGCTCCCAAATCACCAGTAACGACTAGCAAATCATTGGGTTTAGCGCTGTTTCTGTAAACTTCATCATTTGGTTCAAGGGTTCCTATTGCAGTTATTGAAATCAACAAACCTTTATTTGATGATGTTGTATCACCACCTACCACGTCAACATTATAAATAGTGGCGGCCGTTTCTATTCCGGCGTAAAGCGCTTCTAAAGCTTCTAAAGGAAACCTGTTTGAAACCGCTATGGAAACCGTGATTTGTGTTGCTGTTGCATTCATGGCAAAGACGTCTGATAGATTGACTATTACCGCTTTATACCCAAGGTGTTTTAACGGCACATAAGTCAAATCAAAATGAACACCTTCAACAAGCAAATCCGTGGTTACAACAATTTTCTTGTTTTTAAAATTCAAAACAGCCGCATCATCTCCTATACCCTTTACGGTAGAGGCCTGTTTTATTTTGAAATTCTTTGTTAAATGGTCAATCAAGCCAAATTCACCTAAATCACTTAATTGGGTTCGTTGTTGGTTTTTATCTTCTATCATGGTGCAAAAATAAGAAGCTTATCAATATAATTCGTATTCGTTATATTTAAAAAACCCAAACAGTTACAATATCAAACAAAATGGCATAATTATTATTCGATTTAATTGTTTTTTGAAAAGAACGTATTGTGAACAAGTTCCATAAGAAAAACCTATAAAATGATATACTAATATAATGTTAGGATATATTGAAATCCGTGACTTATATTGTATATTTGTACTTTATTTAGAAACTTTCTTAATAAAAAATAGTTTTATTGAAGCTGAGTTTCTACTGAAAATTAATATTAAGTAACTATCGGGGTTTTATTGCCCATATTAAGAATTATGATAAAAGTTTCAGAAACAGCTAAGAAAAAGGTCATTGAGCTTATGCATGACGAAGGTTATAATCCTAGCACAGATTATATTCGGGTTGGCGTAAAAAGTGGTGGTTGTTCTGGTTTATCTTACGATTTAAAGTTTGATAAAGAAAGCCAGGAAGGAGACAAAGTATTTGTTGATAATGAAGTTAAAATCATTGTTGACAAAAAAAGTTTTCTGTACTTAATAGGTACTACACTTGAATATTCTGGAGGACTTAACGGAACCGGATTTGTGTTTAATAACCCCAATGCAAACAGAACATGTGGTTGTGGTGAATCTTTTTCACTATAAAAACTACAATTTTGAAGACAAAAGCAATGAATAAATATACTGAAGACGATTTAAGAGAAGAACTTAAAACCAAGGAATATGAATATGGTTTTTACACCGACATAAAATCGGACACGTTTCCTGTTGGTTTAAACGAAGACATTGTTCGGGCTATTTCACTTAAAAAAGAAGAACCGCAATGGATGACGGATTGGAGACTTGAATCGTATCGTGCTTGGGAGAAAATGGTTGAACCAGAATGGGCCAATGTACATTATGCAAAACCCGATTTTCAAGCCATTTCCTATTACTCGGCTCCTAATAGTAAACCAAAATACAACAGCTTGGATGAGGTAGATCCTGAATTATTGGCGACTTTCCAAAAGTTAGGGATTTCACTTGACGAACAAAAAAAACTAAGTGGTGTAGCAATGGACGTGGTGGTTGACTCGGTATCTGTAGCAACTACATTTAAGAAAACCCTTGCCGAAAAAGGTATCATTTTTTGCTCAATTAGTGAAGCCATTCAAGAACACCCAGAATTGGTGAAAAAATATATTGGTACGGTTGTTCCCCAAAAAGACAATTTTTATGCAGCTTTAAATAGTGCAGTGTTCAGTGATGGTTCGTTTTGCTACATTCCAAAAGGCGTAAAATGCCCTATGGAACTGTCGACCTACTTTAGAATTAATCAAGCCGGAACCGGACAGTTTGAAAGAACATTGGTCATTGCCGATGAAGGCAGTTACGTAAGTTACCTAGAAGGTTGTACAGCGCCCAGTAGAGACGAAAATCAATTGCACGCTGCTGTAGTGGAATTGATTGCTCTTGATAATGCCGAAATAAAATACAGCACTGTTCAAAATTGGTATCCAGGAAATTCCGAAGGAAAAGGTGGTGTTTATAATTTTGTGACCAAACGTGGATTGTGTGAAACCAATGCAAAAATTTCATGGACACAGGTAGAAACAGGAAGCGCCGTTACTTGGAAATACCCTAGTTGCGTTTTAAAAGGTGACAACTCGGTTGGTGAATTTTACTCCATTGCAGTTACCAATAATCACCAACAAGCTGATACGGGCACCAAAATGGTCCATTTAGGAAAAAACACCAAATCAACCATTATTTCAAAAGGTATTTCGGCCGGTAAATCGCAAAACAGTTACCGTGGTTTGGTACAGGTTCATGCTCGTGCAGATAATGCCAGAAACTTTTCACAATGTGACAGCTTGTTAATGGGAAATGATTGTGGAGCCCATACCTTTCCTTACATTGAAGCAAAAAACAAAAGTGCTAGGATAGAACATGAGGCAACCACCAGTAAAATTGGTGAAGACCAAATTTTTTATTGCAATCAGCGTGGTATTGATACTGAAAAAGCCATTGCCCTTATTGTTAATGGGTTTAGCAAGGAAGTCCTGAATAAACTCCCTATGGAGTTTGCTGTAGAAGCACAAAAATTACTGGAGATAAGTTTAGAAGGTAGTGTTGGTTAAACAAAAATAAACACATGAAACAAGTACTTATTGTTCTAGTAACTTTTGCAATGTTGTTCAATTGCAAAAACAAAAAAGAAGACACCAAAATCACGCAAGAACCGTCTTCTACAGAAAAGGTGGCTACAGAAGCTAACGGCCTGACACTTTTAAAAGGTGAGTTCATTTATTATGCAGATGCTGCCGTTTTAGAAACGCCGACTGAAATCTATGGTGTTGTTATAGACGACAACATGCATGAACTGGACAAACAAGTACAGCCTTATAAAAAATTGCCTACCGATATGGTTCCGGTTGAAATCAAAGGCAAGATAATACCCAAGCCAGACAATGAAGAAGGGTGGCCATTTAGAGTAGAAATAAAAGAAATAGTTAAGGTTTCAAAACCAAATTTAGAAGATAATAACGTAGTAACATTAGGTAAATAATAACATGTTAAAAATTAATAACTTACACGCCAGTGTAGAAGACAAATCCATATTAAAGGGTATCAATTTAGAAATAAATCCAGGTGAGGTTCATGCCATAATGGGACCAAACGGTTCTGGTAAAAGCACCTTGGCATCGGTCATTGCTGGCAAAGAAGATTATGAGGTTACTCAAGGAAATATAACCTTTGAAGGCAACGACATTGATGAATTAGCCGCAGAGGAGCGTGCCCATAAAGGCATCTTTTTATCATTTCAATACCCAGTGGAAATACCAGGTGTTTCGGTTACCAATTTTATGAAAACCGCTATCAACGAAACTCGTAAAGCCAAAGGTCTTGAAGATATGCCTGCCAAAGACATGCTTAAGCTTATCAGAGAAAAAGCAGAGCTTTTAGAAATAGACAGAAAGTTTTTATCTCGTTCATTAAACGAAGGGTTTTCAGGAGGCGAGAAAAAACGAAATGAAATTTTTCAAATGGCCATGCTAGAACCTAAATTAGCTATCCTTGATGAGACAGACTCTGGACTTGACATTGATGCGCTCCGTATTGTAGCAAATGGTGTTAACAAACTTAAAAGCAAGGACAATGCTGTTTTGGTCATCACACATTACCAACGGTTATTGGATTATATAGTTCCAGACTTTGTGCATGTTCTGTACAACGGTAAAATAGTAAAATCCGGCACCAAAGAACTGGCTCATGAGCTAGAAGAAAAAGGTTACGATTGGATTAAAGAAGAAGTGAACGCTTAACAACAAGCAAATGGATTTAAAAGAAAAACTCATATCATCCTTTTGGGCATTTGAAAATCATCTTGATGAAGATTCTTATTTGCATCCCATAAGGACTGATGCCATCAAAAGGTTTGAAGAAAAAGGCTTCCCCTCAAAAAAAGAAGAAGCCTGGAAATACACTTCACTAAACAGTGTTTTAAAACATGACTTCAGCGTATTTCCTAAACAAGAAAATGCAATAGAGTATAATGACGTAAAAAAATATTTCATCCACGATATTGACACCTATAAAATTGTGTTTATTGACGGGAAGTATTCGTCACACCTATCCCAAACCACACATGATGGTATGGACATCTGCCTGATGTCTTCAGCATTATCAAAACCAAAGTACCGTATTTTAATTGAAAATTATTTCAATAAAATAGCTGAACAAGAAAGTTTAACCTCGTTAAATACCGCGTTCTCAAGTGAAGGGGCCTATATTCATATCCCAAAAAACAAAATGGTGGCAAAGCCTATTCAAATCATCCATTTTTCTACAGGAAATGAATCGGCTATCATGTTGCAACCAAGAAACCTAATTGTGGTTGATGAGAATTCGCATGTACAAATCATTGAACGCCACCAAAGTTTAACAGACAACCAAGTACTGACCAATAGCGTTTCTGAGGTGTTTGTAAACAAACGTGCTATTGTTGATTATTACAAAATACAAAACGACAATTTAAACGCGTCTTTAATTGACAATACCTATATCAAACAAAAACAAGAAAGCATTTGCTCGGTCCATACATTTTCGTTTGGAGGGAAATTAACTCGTAACAACCTTAATTTTTCACAACAAGGTGAGCGTATCAATTCTACCCTAAAAGGCGTTACCATTATTGGTGACAAGCAACATGTAGACCACAATACGTTAGTGCACCACGTAGAACCAAATTGCGAAAGCCACCAAGATTACAAAGGCATTTTTGGAGATAGCGCAACCGGTGTTTTCAACGGAAAAATCATTGTTGATAAAATTGCACAGAAAACCAATGCGTTCCAATCCAACAAAAATATATTGGTCAGTGACAAAGCCACCATCAACACCAAACCACAACTTGAGATTTTTGCCGATGATGTAAAATGCTCACATGGTTGTACCGTTGGCCAGTTGGATGAAAGTGCTATGTTTTACCTGCGTTCTCGCGGTATTCCAGAAAAAGAAGCCAAAGCGTTATTGATGTACGCTTTTAGTAACAACGTGTTGAATTCAGTTAAAATCCCAGAGATAAAACAACGTATCAATAAAATCATTGCCAATAAACTAGGTGTCAACATCGGGTTTGATTTATAAAATTATTTGAAGCTAAATCCCGCTTTCGGCAGTCGCTCTCATTGAGGAGCTCCAACAAATGCCTCAATCGGGGCTAAACACAATACTATGTTCAACGTAGAAGACATCCGAAAAGACTTTCCCATACTTTCGAGAAAAGTGAATGGAAAACCGTTGGTGTATTTTGATAATGCCGCAACCTCACAAACACCGCAACAGGTCATTGATGTGATTGTAGATTATTATTCAAATTACAATGCCAATATCCATCGGGGTGTCCATAGTTTAAGCCAAGAAGCAACCGACAAATACGAGCAAGCACGCAAAAAAATCCAAACACATTTTAATGCGAAGTTTTCCCATGAAATCATTTTCACTTCAGGTACAACGCACAGCATTAATTTAGTTGCTAATGGATTTTCCTCCATTTTAAAGCAAGATGACGAAATCATTGTGTCAGCATTAGAGCACCATAGTAACATTGTGCCTTGGCAAATGTTGTGTGAACGAACCGGTGCTATTTTAAAGGTCATCCCCATGAACCAAGAAGGAGAATTGGTTATGGCTGATTATGACAAACTCCTATCAAAAAAAACCAAACTTGTTTTTGTAAATCATGTTTCCAATGCCCTGGGTACAATCAACCCAATTGAGACCATCATAAAAAAAGCCCATGAAGCTGGTGCAGCCATTTTAGTTGATGGCGCACAAGCCTGCCCGCATATAAAACCAGATGTTCAAGCTTTGGATGTTGATTTTTATGTGGCTTCTGCCCATAAAATGTGCGGCCCAACAGGTGTAGGCATGCTTTATGGAAAAGAAGAATGGCTTAACAAATTACCACCCTATCAAGGTGGTGGTGAAATGATTGCAGAAGTTACTTTTGAAAAAACCACCTATGCCGCTCTGCCACATAAATTTGAAGCAGGCACACCAAACATCTGTGGTGGCATTGCTTTTGGAGCTGCATTGGATTATATGAACGCTGTTGGGTTTGATGTCATTGCTAAATATGAACACCAGTTACTAGAATATGCAACTGAAAAACTTCTTGAAATAGAGGGTTTAAAAATATACGGAACGTCACTAAACAAAACATCGGTTATTTCTTTCAACCTAGAAGGTATTCATCCGTATGATGTTGGTACTATTTTAGACAAAATGGGCATTGCTGTTCGCACAGGACACCACTGTGCACAACCCATTATGGATTATTACAAAATACCAGGAACAGTTAGAGCCTCGTTTTCGTTTTACAACACAAAAGAAGAGATTGATAGCTTGGTATCAGCCGTTAAAAAAGCCAATATGATGTTGGCTTAATCATCCCCTTTTTCAATATTTCACTTAAATTCCCAAATTATCTTTTTATGTTTAATATTTAACAGAATCATGTATTTTGTCGAATAATTAACATAAATTTTGAAAAGTTCGCTTCATTTTTGCAAAAAAATTTTATCTTCATCACCGACTAATTCAAAAAATTATATAAAATGAAAAAACTTTTTTTAAGTACGGCTGTTATTGCCTTAGCTTTCACGTCTTGTAACAACGACAAAAGTGAACTTACACAGCAACAACAAATTGACATGAGTGACTTTTATGTCTACACTGATCATGCTGATGATGTAAGTTCTAAAACAGCCAACTCCAAAGAGCCCTTTAAAACCTGCTACACAATGGATGTTTTAAACAGACAACTCAAAGAAAATCCAGGTTTAGAACGAAAAATGTATGACATTGAGTACCAAACAAGAAAATTTATTTCACAAAAAAGCAACAATGGAAAAGGCAAACCAGGCGGAGGCGGATCTGGCTCTGGAGGTGAAGCCGATGTTGATGTATTACCTATAAATGATGGATTGGGAGCTATTGATATTCCAGTTTATATACATGTTGTATTGCCTAATTCCAACGATGTCACAGATAAACAAATATCAGATCAAATAAGTGTACTAAACTCTGATTTCAACAGCACAAATACCAATTTATTGCCATCTGGTGCTACTAACTTTATCAACGATGCCACAATAACAGATATTCATTTTTCTTTAGCTGGCACTTTTAGACATAATGACAATACATCATCTTGGGGAACAAATGACGCAGTGAAAGCTGCTTATCCTCCTATTACGCCAGAAACTCATTTAAATATTTGGGTTTGTAATATTGGTGGCGGTATTTTGGGTTATGCTCAATTTCCTGGAGGCAAACTTTCAACTGATGGTGTTGTGATATTATACTCAAGTTTGCCTGGTGGTTCATCAGCTCCATATAATTTAGGACGAACTGCAACCCACGAGATTGGCCATTACTTAAATTTAAGACATATTTGGGGTGATGGCAGATGCAGACAGGATGATTTTGTAACCGACACACCAAGTTCAGATAGATCAAATTACGGCTGCCCTCCTTACCCAACAGTACATTGTAGTTCTACAGATATGACCATGAACTACATGGATTACACTGATGACGGCTGTATGTATATGTTTACTGATGGACAACGTAACAGAATGCGAGCTATTTTTGCTTCTGGCGGTGCAAGAGCTGCTATGGCAGGAAACTAAAAATTTTATAATTATCAGTTAAAAAGGCGCCAACTTTGGCGTCTTTTTTGTATTATTAAAATAAACGATGAATTAAAATGAAAATAATAATGCTACTCATTTCCCTGACCATTCTTGATAAAGGTTGTGTTGGGAACCAAGTTGACCAAGACACTATTTCCGTAGAGTATACAGCCCATTCCAGAGGCGTGTATAATCATATTGTCATTAATAACAAAACAATTTCGGTTGTTGATAAAAGAAATACAAAGCCCACGGTTAAACCCTGCAATCAATCAGACTGGCAAAATATAATCGATTTGCTAAAAACCGTTGATGTTGAAAATATTTCAAAGCTAAAAGCGCCAACAGAAGCTCGGTTTTATGATGGTGCTGCCATTGCCAATCTAAAAATAAATTATGACGGGAAAACTTACGAAACCACAAGTTTTGATCATGGTCATCCACCAAAAGAAATAGAATCTCTTGTTAAAGAAATCTTATCAATTGCCAAAAATATTGAATAGCAACAATTCTTATTGTATTTTTGTATAAAATTATGATTGTGACTATTAAAGATATTCAAAACGACATTATAGACGAATTTTCAATGTTTGAAGATTGGGAAGAACGCTATCAATACATGATTGATCTTGGAAAGGAATTGCCATTAATTGACGACCAATACAAAACCGAAAGCAATATTATAAAAGGTTGCCAAAGTAAAGTTTGGGTCCATGCCGAAATGAAAGACGACAAAATTGTTTTCACAGCCGATAGTGATGCCATCATTACCAAAGGCATTATTGCCATATTGATACGGGTGTTTTCAAACCAAAGTCCTAAAGACATTATTGATGCTGACACAGACTTTATTGAGAAAATTGGTTTAAAAGAGCATTTATCACCAACGCGAGCCAATGGTTTGGTAAGCATGATTAAGCAGTTAAAAATGTATGCCATTGCATACCAAACACAGTTAAACTAGTTTAATTGTTTGTTGTTTGGATTTAACTTTCTAAGCAACTCTCAAATTAACAAATAAACTTTAAAAAACATGAGCAATACAACTATAGATACCACAGAATTAGGAGAAAAAATAGTAGGCGTTTTAAAAACGATTTATGATCCTGAAATTCCAGTAGACATTTATGAATTAGGACTGATTTATGATGTCTTTGTGAATGAAGATTATGATGTAAAAATCTTAATGACCTTAACAACACCCAACTGCCCTGTTGCAGAAACACTTCCTTTAGAAGTTGAAGAAAAAATCAAATCACTTGACGCTGTTAAAAGTGCAGAAGTAGAAATTACTTTTGACCCACCTTGGTCACATGATTTGATGAGTGAGGAAGCCAAGCTGGAACTAGGCATGTTGTAATTCTTCTTTTTATAAATGCCAGATGAAATTATAAATCGCGTAGCGAACAGCAACTTGGTCACTATCAATCTTGAGGATTATTACCCCAAAGGTGCACGTATTGTTTTTGACATAAAAGATTGGTTGTTTGAAGGGTTTGTGCTGCGTGAAAAAGATTTTAGAGAGCAGGCCAAACAATTTGATTGGTCTCAATATCAAGATACATACGTTGCTTTGACCTGTAGTAGTGATGCTATTATTCCGGCATGGGCTTTTATACTGGTTAGTATTCATTTAGAACCGTTCACAAAAAAAACAATTATCGGCAACCTTGAGCAACTTGAAACAGCTATTTACCAAGATGTGTTACAAAACTTGGATGTTTCTGAATTTAAAGACAAACCCATTATAATAAAAGGTTGTTCAAAAAAACCTGTGCCCCAAAATGCCTACATCATGCTTGCCAATAAATTGAAACCAATTGTTAAATCCATTATGTATGGCGAAGCCTGTTCTTCTGTACCTTTATACAAAAACAAGTCATAAAAAATCAAATATCCTTAAACATGAACAAGAAATTACTTTTAACCACGGCTATACTGTTCAGTATATCGTTCAGCTTTTCACAAACTCTAGATGAGCTAAAGGCCGATAAAAAAGTCAAGGAAGATTCTATAGCCGCTATCAAAACAAGGGTTGATGCCATTCAAAGTCAAATTGATGCAATGCCTGGCTGGCGAGTTGGTGCCTTTGGAACCATTGGCGGAAGTTTATCAAACTTCAGTAACTGGTATTCGCAAGGAAAGCCAAACAATTCCTCAGGAAATATTGGATTTACCTTTAATGGGCACGCCAACTTAATTCAGGAAAAATTCTTTTGGAGAAATGCACTAACAACCAATCTAAACTGGGTAAAATTAGATAACAAAGACGATCCTAATGATGATTCTAGTTTTAATCCTACAACAGATGTATTTAATATTTCATCTCTATACGGAAGGAATATTACAAAAACACTGGCTGCCTCAGGTTTAATGGAATATAGAACTACGCTATTGAACAACTTTAATGATCCAGGCTATTTAGACCTTGGTATTGGTGCTACATGGACACCTATTAAGGATTTAGTTGTTGTGATTCATCCGTTTGACTACAACTTTGTATTTAGCAAAGGAGATACTGTTTTTGAATCATCTTTTGGAACAAAAATACTAGCTGATTATTCCAGACAAATAGGTGCGATTAACTTTAAAACCAACTTGTCCATGTTCCAAAGCTATAAAAGTTCTGATTATTCAAACTGGACCTGGAACAACTCATTTGGATATACCTTGTGGAAAATGATTGGTGTTGGGTTTGATTTTGGATTAAGAAGCAACAAACAAGAAGCATTAAACTATTCAATAAATACCTTAGGAAATACAGCCGAAACTTTTGATACTGTTGACAACAAATTACAAACCTATTACACCATAGGTTTAAGCTATAAATTTTAATTCTTTACTGATTGGAATAAAAAAAGAGCTTCAAATTTTGAAGCTCTTTTTTTATTCTTGATTTTCATCATAATCTGGATAGAGAAAATGATTATATGGAAATCGCGTGATATGTATTTGCCGAACTTCTTCGTAGACTCGCTTTTTAAAATCTTCTAAATTATCTTTATTCAAGGCCGAAATGAACAAGGCGTTATCACCAACCTTACCCATCCAGGTTCGCTTCCATTCGTCTAGTGAATAATGTCTTTTGGTGCGTTCTGTTTCTAAGTCATCATGGTCTAAAGGCTCCGGATGATACGCATCAATTTTATTGAATACCATAATAGTAGACTTATCAGAACTTTTAATTTCACCTAAAATCTTATTGACCGATTCGATGTGCTCCTCAAAATTAGGATGTGAAATATCTACAATGTGCAGCAATAAATCGGCTTCTCTTACTTCATCCAAGGTACTTTTAAAACTTTCAACCAATTGCGTAGGTAACTTTCTAATAAAACCAACCGTATCAGACAACAAAAAAGGCAGGTTTTTAATAACCACTTTTCTAACAGTGGTATCAAGGGTAGCAAATAATTTGTTTTCTGCAAATACCTCACTTTTACTAATTACGTTCATTAAGGTAGATTTACCCACATTGGTATAACCCACAAGTGCCACACGTGCCATGGCTCCACGATTGCCGCGTTGCACCGACATTTGCTTGTCAATGGTTTTAATACGCTCTTTTAAAAGTGCTATTTTATCGCGTACAATACGTCTATCCGTCTCAATCTCAGTTTCACCAGGACCACGCATACCAATACCTCCTTTTTGGCGTTCAAGGTGTGTCCACATTCCTCTAAGTCTAGGTAACAAATACTCGCATTGAGCCAATTCTACTTGGGTTCTGGCATAGCTGGTTTGTGCCCGTTGCGCAAAAATATCAAGGATTAAATTGGTTCTATCAAGGACTTTGCAATTGAGTATTTTACTGATGTTCCGTTCTTGTGCCGCTGAGAGTTCATCATCAAAAATAGCCGTTCCTATATCGTGTTCTTCAATAAATTGACGGACATCTTCAATTTTACCAGTTCCTATAAAAGTTTTAGGATTTGGCATGTCCATTTTTTGAGTAAACCGCTTCACAACATCGCCACCAGCTGTATACGTTAAGAATTCAAGTTCATCCAAATACTCTTTAGATTTGGCTTCGTCTTGATCTTTAGTTACAATCCCAACCAATACAGCCTTTTCTAAGGTTATATCTTTTCTTTCTATCATAAAATTAGTTAATGCACAAAGTTACGCAATTGTAATGATTTTAATTTTTATATTTTTATCCATAATTTTAAGTTATGACCAGCATTTCAAAGAACACTTCAGATACACACCACCGTCATACCATAGCATTTTACAATCTTGAAAACCTGTTTGATATTAGAGATGACCCTGAAACCAATGATAACGATTTTTTACCTACATCAGTAAAAAAATGGACCCACAAACGCTATGAAAACAAGCTTAGAAAATTAGGTTACACCATATCGAATATTGGGCGAAATGAAACCGATAAGCACCCTACTCTTATTGGATTGGCAGAAGTGGAAAATGATACAGTTTTAAAAGATCTTGTAGAATCACATCACTTACATGAATTTAATTATGGTTTTGTGCATTATGATTCTTTGGATGAGCGTGGTATTGATGTGGCATTATTATATGACACGACTTATTTTAAAGTGACCCATTCTGAAACGTTTTCAATTCATTTGGTAGATGATGACGGAAGCCCTGATTACACGAGAGACATTTTATTGGTAACCGGATTGCTTGAAGATGAGGAAATTAATATCATTGTCAACCATTGGTCATCTAGGCGTGAAGGCGAAAATGAAACGGAAAACAAACGAATGGCAGCCTCCAACAAAGTCATTGAAATTATTGATAGATTAAAGACCCAAAACGAACAAGCTAAAATTATTGTGATTGGTGATTTTAATGATGATCCTACAAACAACAGTATTACACATTTAGTAAAAACCCAGGATTTATTCAATCCTATGGAAACATTGCTTTCCTATAGCAGAGGTTCAACATCTCACAATTTTAAATGGAACTTATTTGATCAAATTATTTTTACCAAAACCTTTTTTAAATCAGTTCCCAACACATTCAGTTTTGAACAAGCAAACATTTTTGATGATGATTTTTTAAAACTCTTTAATGGTAAATACAAAGGGAAACCTTTTAGAACCTATGTTGGCAAGAAATACAAAGGTGGTTATAGTGATCATTTTCCGGTATATGCTACGTTAAAAAAGAATCTATAAAGCAAAAAAAAGACCTCTAAATAGAGGTCTTTTTTTTAATCATTTAATAAATTAAGGCACATACACCTTAACATTATCAACATGTAATGTCATGTTTTGATTAGCCGTATCGCTTCCTGTATATCTAAAAGCAATATAGGCTGTTCCTGTATAACTTGATAAGTCTATCTCACCAGAGTTGGTAAAATTAAACCACGTTCCATAATCCACTTTATAACTCACATCAAAAGTTAAAGGCGTCCAAGTTGCAGTAGAAATACCAGCAGTTGTTCCATCAAAATCTGTTGAGATTAAAACGGCTAATGGATCATGGCCAGAATCTGGGTAAGCATGTTCTGTTTGGAAGGTTAAAATTTCTCCATCTTGGGCATCTAAATCGATACCTGGAGTTATCAACCATCCAATATTGGAAACATCTTTAGAATTGTATGGGTTAAATTCCGCATAACCATTACCACTATAAACTTGTTCAGACCATGTTACGGTACCAGCAGTAGCAAAATTTATCCATCCTGGTAAATCAAGATTGGTGTTATCAACAGCGGCACTGAATGTTTCTTCAAACAACGGATCGCAACGGTCATTATCAAACATCACGTCATCTGTATCTCTAATAAATAATTGATAATCTGAATTGTATTTACTGAAAACAGCTACTATGGAGCCGCGTCCTTGTGGAAATTCTTGCCCTTTAAATGATGCAAAGCCACTGTTTCTTAAAATGGTTTGGGAATCATCCACACAATTTTTAAGGTATCTGTTCACGGTATAGGTGTCGGCGGCATTAGCATAAGGTTTACCAAGTTCTTCACTTCGTAATTGCATATCATCTATTTGAACCAACATATTGATATAGCTATCGTTATATTGGCTAGGTGTAATTACTTTAGGTACTAAGGTTGCCACTTCAGAAGAGCGAATAATATAATCTTCATAGTTTACCGAAGAAATACGCTCAATTGATGAGCCATTTATGCTACCAATATGCAAAACACCATTCATTTCATCCATACCAAGACCGTTCAATTTAACATACACTTTTCTTCCTGGTTTGTATTTTGAATACAAAGACGTTACATCAACATCCAATTGGATAGCGGCTGTTGGGTTTTCTGGTGCATCTTGAATGATCAGTACTTTGTAAAAATTACCGGCTTCATCATTGGAGACTACGTAACCTTCCATAATTAATTCTCCACCATTACTGGCTTCATCAAAATCCACTAAACTACCAGCATACATATCTTTTACAATATTTATTGTTGTATTGGCTGTTATATTAGGTTCTGTTATTTCAACACTAGGGATTTTATAATCATCATCATGTACACAAGATGATAGCGATAGCATAGCTATTAAAACTAGTGTTAATGGCAAAAATGTATTCGTTTTACTCATGTTCTTGTTATTTATTGAGTTAGTGAATGCTTGGCATTTCATAAGTTGTGATATAATTTTTTTCATAATTTTTTTCTTAAAATCTAAAATAGACATTCATAAAATAAGTGGTTCCTCTACCATACCAATATTTTGAACCAAATACGGGTGTATCATTACTGGTATCATCACGTAATTGTCTGTAGTTGGCATTTCTACCTTGTTCAAAACCACCTGTTTTATACTCTTTATCAAGTAAGTTGTTGATACTGGCAAAAAAGCCAATATAGGTATTGTCAATTCTCCAAGATTTTCCACCAATCAGGTTAACGCACATATAACTATCAAATTTTTCCTGTTTTAACAGTTGTCTTGCTAATTCAGGATCGTAGTCATTAAATGGCAACCCATCAGAATCTTGATAGAAATTCTTGGTTCTTGTTAATGGGCTAATGTCTATATAGGTGTCATCAAAAAAGTTTGCTGTGGCACCAATCCACCAATAATCAGGGTCTCTGTATTCAAACCCAACTGAATATGCCTTTTGTGGGCCGCCTGCTATTTTATAATCTTTTAAGCTTGCTTTACCAAAATCTTGTCTTCCTGTTTCAAAATCTGAAGATGTTAAATACAAATTCGGATTGTTGTCATAGGTAAACTGGCCTATGGATGCTACACCTTTTAATTTTATGGTTGGTGTCACTTGAGCCTCTATACCTGCTTCCAAACCAATTTGCTTTTTATCGATGCCTTGCAAAATTTCTTGAACAAATGCTGTGTTGTCTCCTCCAACACCATCTGCATAATAAAACGAGATTTCATTGGCATCTTGGATTTTAGAATAGTATCCTGTTAATTTGGCTTTAACAATGGGTGACCGGTAAATATAACTAGCATCAACGGTACTTATTTTTTCTTCGGAAATACCACTAACAATATTTTGGTTTTCTCTAGAATTAGAAAACGTATTTTGTATAGATGGCGCTCTAGTTATATAGCCAGCATTTACATCAAATAAATGGCTTCCGGTAAATTTATACGTAAATCCACCTTTTAGACCAATCCCAGTAAATGATAATTTGTCTCCTTTACCTAAGGAATTGTCTGGATACGCTCCATTTTGGTATAGTCCTTCTCTTTGATATTGTGTATTTGTGGCACTTGCAGAGACATAAAAATCAATTTTGTTGTACTTGAATTGCCCTTGAGCAAATCCTGATACAATGTCTGAGAACAAATTGTAATTGTACCTGAATTTATCACCTTCTCCAACTATTTGGTTTGGGTTTTGTTCATCAAATTGAAATCCGTCAAATGAATCCACATTTAAATAGCCTCTACCACCAAGTAAATCAATAATTTCAGCAAAGTTTGATGATTTTAACTTCTGGTAATTAACAGACGCATTCAAAGTGACATGGTCATTTAAATAAGACGTCAATATGGAATTAGCGGTAAACTGCTTGTCATCTGTTCTATCTTCATACAATATGTATGTTGAATAGTTGTCAACATTGTCTAGATTGGTTTGGTACATACTGTTCCAATCTATCTGGCCATCATTTAAAAACTGTTGCTCATTTAAATATGCTTGCTCATAATTGGGCCCAGCAGTAGGTGTGGTCCAATAACTAGGTAGCTTTTGATAATATGACGGACTAGGGTTGGAACCACCTCCAACAGGAATGCCATCGCTATTTAATCTTTGACCGTTGTAATCGAGTCGGCTATTACCTATTTTTCCAAATTGATAGGCCACATTGGTATTCAATTTTGTGTTATCCGAAATATCCCAATAATGGTTTAACATAATAATAGGCTCTTCAACTTCCTTAATACGGGAATTTCGTTTTTCGCCATCTTGCCAACCCCAATATTCATTATATTTTATCCCCTTTAAATCATATACTTCCTGAGTGTTTGGAGATGATTTACCACGTCTGTTTGGTGTATAGATGGATGTAAAGTTGATACTGTGCTTTTTGCCCAGTTTTTTCTCAATGGATGCAAAAAACGAATTGGCATCATATAGCGTTGCATCTTGAAACCCTTCATTTCCCCAACGTCTTCCCAACATGAAAGCCATGGACCACCCGTCTTTCATCAGCCCAGTGGCATAGCTGGCCAATAACCGGTTGGTATAACTTCTGTTTGAAGATGAATACGTGACTCTACCGCCGCTTCTATATTGAGACGCTCTCACGTTAATATTAGTGGTACCTAAGACCCCTCCAAACGTATAACTTGAAGGCTGTAAACCAGAAGATAATTCTTGGTTTCGCAAGACATCATTTAAACCGCCCCAATCACTCCATTGTGGTCGTCCGTTATATTGTTTGTTCATGTCAATACCATTTATCAAAACAGATCCGTTGTCAGAATCCAGTCCTCTAACTTTAAAGAAAGATGAGCTAAACTCAAAAGCTGCTGTTCTTTGAAAAACATCTAAAGACGATGATAACAGTCCTGAAATGTTATCAGCTCCGCTGGTGTCATCATTCAGTTCATCATCAGATAAAGTAATGGTAAACAGTTCATTAGAACTTGAGTTATCAAACTCCAAAGTCATATCGGTAATATTAACGGTCTGACCTTCATTGACAACAATAGGATATCTTTTGGCAGTATATCCGTCCTTAAAAACCTTTAAAACTTGTTCCCCAAAAGGGACTTTACCAGAAAACTCAAACTCACCCAACGCATTTGTTTTGGTAGATTGATTGGTGTTTTCAATGGTAATAGTAACATCTGGAATTGGTTCAAAAGAAACGGCATCCTTTACACTCCCTTTGATAAGGGTTTGCTGTGCGTAGGTTGTGACAATTGAAAAAATTCCGAATAAAAAAATAAGTAACTTTTTTTTCATATTTGAATTTAATTTATAAGAAAAAATTTAGTTAAATAATCTGTATTTAACTCCTACAAATTTACGTTATTTATAATAAATATCTACTTTTGGAATACGTTTTGTAAACAAAATAATACTCATGTAACTTTTTTTTAATGAAAACATTTAAACATCTTATTACCGTCTTGCTTTTATGCTCGTTGACTCATGTAACTTCACAGACAAAAAAAACCTTTAAAATACACACTATAGCTTTTTATAATTTGGAAAACTTGTTTGATACCATAAATGACCCGACCAAATTTGATGAAGCGAGCCCCATGATGGAACTAAAGGCCAATCGTTCTGAAATCTACAAAAGGAAAATCCATAATATGGCACATGTGATAGCTGATATTGGATTTGATGATACGCATAATTCCCCGGTGGCTATTGGCGTTTCAGAAGTTGAAAACAGAGAGGTTTTGGAAGATTTGATAAATGACCCACAACTACTAGATAAAAATTATGGCATTGTGCACTATCCGTCACCTGATGCCCGCGGAATTGATGTGGCTCTTTTGTACCAAAAACAATTTTTTACACCTACTTCAACCAGTAGTCATGAATTGAAAATTTATGATGATGAAACTAGAAAACGTGTCTATACCAGAGATCAACTATTGGTGAGTGGCAATTTAGATGGCGATCCCATACATATTATTGTAAACCACTGGCCATCAAGAAGTGGCGGTGAAGCCAGAAGTAGGCCCAGGCGTATTGCTGCTGCCAAATTGACTAAACATCTAGTGGACTCGCTTCAAATTATTGATCCGTATGCCAAAGTTTTTATTATGGGCGATTTGAATGATGACCCTACCAATGCAAGCATAAAAGATGTCTTAAAAACTGAAAAAGATAAAGACAAAGTAAAATTTAAAGAAATCTATAACCCGTTTGAAAATTTCTTTAGAAACGGTATTGGTACAACCGCCTACAGAGATGCCTGGAGTTTATTTGACCAAATCATGATAACCAAACCTTTGTTAGACAAAGATTTTTCATCCTATAGATTTTATAAAGCGGGCATTTTTAATAAAAACTATTTAACCCAAAAAGATGGTCAATATAAAGGCTATCCATACAGAAGTTGGGGCTATGGTGGTTTTACCGATGGCTATAGTGACCACTTTCCTGTATACATGTATGTAATCAAAGAAGTGGATTGATGTATACAAATGAATAAAAAAAGCGACCCATATGGGTCGCTTTTTTTATTCAATGAGGCCAAACCGCCCAAGGTATCCTAGATAAAAATAACAGTAATGCCAATGTATAAAAAATGGCTATTATTTTTAGCTTCGCTGGTGATGTAAGCTTTTTTTTATGTTTAGAATAGCCTATGGTTATGAGCGCTACTGCTATGATATTGATTAAAGGGTGCTCAACCAAATACAAACGGTTTATAGAGTCTTTCATAACACCTCCCATTCCCAATTCACTAAAAAGACTTAATCTAGGGGATACAAAATAAAGCAGTAAACCAATAAGCAATTGAATGTGCGACACTATTAAGGTAAAAAGCGAGATTCTAAAATCCCTAGCTTCATATTCTTTTCCAGAAAACCATTTAACCAAAGCATTTACTGATGCTATGATCAAAACCAATAAGACTAAATAAGCCCAGTAGGAATGTATTATTTTTACAGTATTATACATGTTTTAAAAATTAAATTATGTTATAAAAGCAAATGTAATGATTTTGAAAATAAAAAAACCCGCATAATTGATTATGCGGGTTTTTGATTAAATATAGATTGTTAGTTATAGCTTATAAAGCAACCCATTTACCATTTTCCTTAATTAGTTTAACAGAAAATTCTGCTATACCTCCAGCATAAACAAGATAAGACACCAAATATTTTTGCCCTTCTGCTGCGTTTGGATCAATATGGTCTAATAAAACACCTAAGGAATAGTTAATATCATCTTGGCTCCAAGAAGAATCATAATCATGATAATTGCTCAAAGTAGCCAAACCTCCAGTAACATTTGAATCTCCTTCTAATGCAGTGGCCATATATTCATAGTCACCACTTGTCACTGTATATCTAATGGTATTATCTGGCACAAACACTCCATTTTCTACACCAAACTGTAATGTAGTAGCTATTGTAGATGTATGTGGTGTCCACATACCATCAACGACTGTATATAAGTTGCCCCTTGTTTGTGTTGCATTAGCAGAGCTAGAATAATATTTGTATATTACAATAACTTGATCATCGTTTTGCCCATATGTATATGGGTTTGTTGTGCTTAAAAACTTGGTGATATAATCATCGGCTGGAATAGAACTACTAAAGTTATCATATCGTCCTGGTTGTCCAGAAGCTTCTCCCATTGAATTATAATCGGAAGCACTCAAATAATAAACCCCATCAACGGCCTCCCATGATGTTCCATTGTACATAAAGTATTCTCCTTTTGAGTCTGTTGGGCCAGTTACTCCAAGTGTTTTAATAGCCATGCTTGAAATTCTCCATCGTCCAACATCTGACCCCAATGACTGATATTTAAATGCCACATTAATAGTTTGCCCATCATAAGCAGAAAAATCATAGTCTTCGGAGAGGGCATTATAATCATCTACTCCTGGAGGAGTAGCCAAGGTAATCTCATCCCATGTAGCCAATGAAACGTCTCCTGTGTAATCTGTTGACACCAATATTTTAAGCAACGAAGGATCTGAAGCATATTTAATGGCGTGAGCTATTTGAAATTTGAGATTGTTAATTCCAGATAGATTAATTGAAGGTGAAACCAACCATTCAATATTATCCTCTGCACTTCCATAGGCATTACCTTGGACGTAACCTGATTGTGAAGTCCAAACATCAAAATTTCCAGCTTCCTCCTTAACGGACCAACCTTCTAAACTACCAGCAAAATTATAGGCAACAACATTAGCCAAACCAACTACTGGAGTTTCAGTATATTGTTTGTAACTTGCCAATACTATTTGACCTTCTGTTGGACTTGCAATATTAGCCATCAAAACATCTGGAATTTTTGTTGTCGCATCTACATTTGGATAGAATCCAAATGCATCACTCCCTGTGGCGGCATAATCATCATTAGTTAATGCATAAACATCTGCTCCTGTATAATCACTAACACCTTCAGCATTTCCAATGTATAAATTATACCCAACTAATACTGATGACCCATTGCCAAAATATGGATACATACCAGTTAAAAAATCTGGCAGCATTGCTTTTGCATCATCTTCAGAATTAAAGCTTCCGTAAGTCAACCCTAATTCATCATAATCATCACTTGTTAAGGTATATTCAGCAGTTCCTACAACACCTTGATCCTGTGAATCAAGTTTCTTATTAATATCATCTAAAGGATTACAACCTACCAAGATTGTTCCTAGAATTATTGTTAAATAAATTATTCTTTTCATGTTCAATTTTTTTAAAAATTAAGTTTTACACCAAGACTAAATGTCCGTCCCGCCCCATAATATACAGAAGCATCTTCATATGTATTTGAACTACCATTGTTTGCATCAGAAATATATAATGTATTTAATACATTATTTATTCTTCCTGTAATTGTGGTGTCAAAATCACCAATTTTAAACCCATGGTTTAAACCAAGATCAAATAACCCATATGCTGGCACCTTCCAAGAATCTTGAGCGCCTTCACTGGTTATACTTGTAATACTATAAAAAGCATATAAATCAGAAGCATAGTTATAATCCAGATAAAGTGTAGTTTTATCAAGGAATTTGTAACTAGCTCCTAAAGCAAATGTGGTTTGTGCAGCATCGGTTACTTTTAAGCCTTTTGCAAATACTTCTACAGGGTCTCCTATCAAATTACCAGCCTCATCACGTACATAGCCAGTAGCATTACTATCCCAAGTCCAATCACCTAATGATAACATTCCTGTAAGTGAAAGTTTTTCATCAGGTCTGTATTTAAAATCTAATTCTACCCCTTGGTGTAATGCATCTAAACCTGGCACATTATAATAAAACCTGTTACCACTACCATCACTTCTAGAACCTGACAACGATTTATTTAACCAAGATGTTCTATAAACATTCAAGTTTCCTGAGAGTTTTGCGCTTCTATAGCCATAACCTACTTCAACACTAAACACATCTTCATTAAGAGCGTTTTTGTTAACTTCAGTTGACCTATCGCTCAAAAACACATTACCAGTCAAAAAGGGCGCTTTTGAAAAATATCCAATATTTACAAACACATTGTTAGTGCCGTCTAAATTATAGTTAGCCCCTCCTTTGATACTATACCCAACAAAATTTGCTTTTTCAGATTTCCTTTTAGGATCCGTTGGTGCATATTTTATATAGTCTTGAGTACTATATTGAGTATTTGACAGCGATGTAGCTATAAATGTTGAAATTTGATCATTTACTTGATATTCAGCTTGTGCAAAAAGTCCTGCATTAACATTTTTTCCATCATAATCTTTACTAAATCTATCTCCTACTTTTAAAGCTGCATTATAATTGTTATCAGAACTATTAGGATTTATATAAAACTCTCCTCCCAATAAATCTTTAACTTGATACCAGTGAGAACCAATATAATATCTTGCATCCAAACCTGCTAAAAAGGTAAGTTTATCATTAAAATCAGTTTTAAATGTACTTAAAATGCCATACCATTGATGTGAGTTATGTGAATCATACAAAATATCTGATGATCCTAATGAGCCTCTTGCTGCGTTTTCTTCAGCTACTTTGTCAAAATCTATTGGTTGGTCACTACCGCCCAATCTGTAATCACTACTTCCTAGTTTATCACCATCATCACGACGACCACCGCCGCTACCAAAAGAAGCATATATAGATGTTGACAATGAGGTATTGTCATTGATTGTCCAATAATGGTTTAAAGACATTTGTGGTTTATGATAGAAGTTATAAGATATATATTCAACTTGTCCATTGTAATAACCCCAGTCAGGGTTAAATCTTTGAGGACCAGCTTCAGTAGCTTTGGTTTCCGCTATAGTTCTTCTATTATAATGTTGACCATGAGTTTGTTTTGCTCCAAAAATTGTAAACGATAATCTATGTTGATCATTTATCTCTTTGGATAAGTTCATAAAATAATTGACTCCACTAAATTGAGTTCCTTCAACATATCCATCTCCTGAAATTCTTGCTGCAGAAACCGTTGCTGCAAAACCATTATCCATTAATCCTGTAGAAACAGTTGCTCCATATTTAAAATAACCATCATTACCACCTCCCATGGATATGTTTCCGCCTTGTTCAGCATCAGTGGTTTTTGTTAAAATATTGATTGTTCCTCCTATTGAAGGCACTGCTACTTTAGAAGCTCCTAGACCTCTTTGTACTTGCATTGAACTGGTTACATCACCTAAACCAGCCCAGTTACTCCAATATACTTTTCCGTTCTCCATATCGTTTACGGGAACACCATTAATCATCACCGCTACGTTTTCTGAATCAAACCCACGTAAACTAATTCTACCGTCGCCATAAGCACCTCCTTGTTTAGTTGCGTAAACACCTGGTGTAGATTTTAAAATCTCTGGAAATTCCTGTGTTCCCAG
Organism: Yeosuana aromativorans; assembly: GCF_014646655.1. Lineage (GTDB taxonomy): Bacteria > Bacteroidota > Bacteroidia > Flavobacteriales > Flavobacteriaceae > Yeosuana > Yeosuana aromativorans. Next base: position 407,682 of record NZ_BMNR01000003.1, read on the forward strand.
TTTTAGTTCAATATCCGCGGCCTTTACTGTTGAAACAGCAACGGGTGTCTTTCTATCAACTGCTACTGAAGCAATGATTTGAACTTCTTGCAGTCCCACTTCACTTGATGCCAAATTGATGGTTCCAAAGTCTTTGTCCCCAGAAAAGGAAATTGTTTGTGTAGTGTACCCTACATAAGAAATAACAATTTCACCTGAAGAACTTTTTGTTGTCAACGTGAAATTTCCATCAAAATCGGTACTTGTCCCGTTTGATGTCCCCTTTTCAATAACAGTTGCACCAGGCAAAGGCGCATTCATGTCGGCATCCATGATTGTACCCGATACCGTGCTTTGTGCCATTGCAACTGTAGAAAAAACAAATGCTACAGCCAACAATAAAAATTGAGTAGTTTTTTTCATAATCTTTAAATAGAAAAATTAATTATTATTTGAAATTAGTCAGCACAAATTTAAGCATAATATTATTTCCAATATTATGAATATGTTAACAATTGTTAACAATTGTGTGCGTGCTAATTATCTGAAAAATAGGGTTGTTCAGATTGTAGATTTGTTTGTTTTTTAAGAAAATAAGTGTGGTTATTGCAAGTTTCTGTAATAATTTAACAAATTAGCAGTGGAAGAATCATGCTTTTCAACGGCTGTATTGTTAAATTCCTTTAAAATTTTGCTTGCTAATTGTTTACCTAACTCAACTCCAAACTGATCATAGCTGAAAATATTCCAAATAACACCTTGTACAAATATTTTATGTTCATACATGGCGATGAGTTTACCTAAACTTTCAGGTGTCAATTTGTTGATAAAAATAGTATTCGTTGGTTTGTTACCTGCAAATACCTTAAAAGGTATTAACTTGGCGTTTGCTCCTTCTGCTTTTACTTCTTCCTCTGTTTTACCATTTAAAAGCGCCTCTGTTTGTGCTAAAAAGTTTGAAATTAACTTGTCTTGGTGGTCTTGGTTACCATGCAAGGATTTAGTAAACCCAATAAAATCAGCTGGAATGAGTTTGGTTCCTTGATGTATCAATTGAAAAAAGGCATGTTGTGAATTGGTACCAGGCTCTCCCCAAATAATGGTACCCGTTTGATAATCAACAGGGTTTCCATTTCTATCCACGCTTTTTCCATTGCTTTCCATAATTCCCTGCTGCAAATAGGTAGCGAACTGGTTTAGGTATTGAGAGTAGGGAATAATCGCTTCGCTTTCTGCTTTAAAAAAGTTGTTATACCATACACTTATAAGCGCTAAAATAACAGGGATATTATCTTTAAAATCTTCAGTTTTAAAATGGGCATCCATTTTATGTGCTCCTTGAAGCAAACTATCAAAATTATTATAACCAACGGCTAAACTAATGGATAATCCAACAGCACTCCAAAGTGAAAACCGGCCACCTACCCAATCCCACATAGGGAATATATTGCTTGCATCAATTCCAAAATTCTGAACGGTTTCAATATTGGTTGATACTGCCACAAAATGTTTAGCAATGGCATCTTGAGGAGCCGATTTTAAAAACCAGTCTTTGATGGTGTTGGCATTAGACAGTGTTTCTTGAGTAGTAAATGTTTTTGAAACCACCACAAAAAGTGTGGTTTCTGGGTCTAATTTTTTAATGACTTCATTAACATGGTCACCATCAACATTGCTCACAAAATGAGTGGTTAAATGGTTTTTGTAAAACTGCAAAGCTTCAACAACCATCACTGGGCCAAGGTCTGAACCTCCAATACCAATATTCACAACATCAGTAAATGGTTTTCCTGTAAATCCTTTTCGTTCGCCGTTTACAACCTGATTGGTAAATGTTTCAATCTTTTGTTTTACTTGATATACTTCTGGCATCACATTAACGCCATCAACCATACACTTATAGTTTTTTGGCGCTCTCAATGCGGTGTGCAATACGGCTCTTCCTTCGGTTTGGTTAATAATCTCGCCCGAAAACTGACTGTCAATAGCGTCCCTAAGCTTGACCTGATCTGCCAGTTGTAATAAATATTTTAGAGTCTCTTCAGTGATTCTGTTTTTTGAATAATCTACATAAAAATCATCCCATTTGATGGTGAAATTATCAGCACGATTTTTATCCTTGGTAAATAATTCTTTCATGTGAACATCTTGAATGATCTCAAAATGTTCTTGTAGTTGTTTCCAAGATTTAGTTGTTGTTGGATTTATATTTGGGAATGCCATTATTTTGCTTGAGAGATTAAATTATTTTCCATTGGTAACTTTGGTTTTACTTTTTTAAAAGGAATGCTATCCAGTTTTGCTTTTATGGGTTTTATAAAATCAAAATACTTGTTTTTAAGGTTTTCAGAAATAGGTTCGGCCTCTGGCAGCTTTTCCCTTAGTGGATCTACCTGTCTGCCATTTTTCCAAAAACGATAACACACGTGTGGGCCTGCTGTATGACCTGTCATACCTACCCAGCCAATAATGTCACCTTGTTTTACAAACTGACCAACTTTAACTTTTCTTTTTAACATGTGAAGATATTGCGTTTCATAAGTCGCATTATGTCTTATTTTCACATAATTACCATTACCACTTGTATAACTGGATTTTGTTACGGTTCCATTGGCCGTAGCCATAATGGGTGTTCCTATTGGTGCTGCAAAATCAGTGCCCTTGTGAGGTCTTATTTTATTACCATAATAGGCTATACGCCTTTTTAAATTATATCTGGATGATATTCTGCTAAATTGAACCGGTGCTTTTAAAAAGGCACGACGTAGGTTTTTTGCTTCGTCACTAAAATAATCCCGTATGTGTTTTACGCTATCGGTTTCAAACTCAAAAGCATAAAACGGTTCGTTATTGTGTAAAAAGTAAGCTGCCTTTACATCATGAACACCGGCATAAATAGTGTCATCTATATACTTGTCGGTGTACAAAACTTTAAATTTATCCCCTTTTTGAAGCCTATTGAAATCTATGGTCCAGGCATAAATTTCATCTGCCATTTTGTAGGCCAGTCTTAAGCTAAGCCCTTGGTCATCCAAAGCTTCAGAAATATTGGTTTCAATGATGCCTGTGGCAGATTTTTCAATGTAAGTTATGGGTTTTCTTTTTATGTAGGCGTGAATGGAATCTTGAAAATTAATCACCACATACTCCTCAAGATTAGGCTGATAAATAAAACATTGTGGCTGTTGTAAAGAATCCTTTGAACAAAGTAATGTATATGGTTTTCCTACTCGTAATCCTCTTGCAATATCAAAAGTATCTTTGGCTTTTTGAACAATATTAAAAATCTTAGGGTATCCTATTTTATTGCGTTCTAAAATGTCTCCGAAGGTATCACCTCGTCTTATTGTATCACGTTTAACAACAAAATCATTTAAATTAAATCCAAATTCATACACTTCTTCTGGCTCAACAACAGCCAAATCCTCTTGCTCTTTTTCTAAATTTTGCTCTACTTTCTCTTTACATGAAAAAATCGATATTGCCAATAAAAATAGTATTAAACTTCGGCTCCCCATTCTTCTAATTCTTGTTTTGTCCATAATTCTGGAAAAAATATTCTTTTTTGATATTTTGGATGCATATACTTTACCCATTCACTTCCTCCTGTTGCTTCGGCAGTCTTACCGCCTATGTTTAAATAATGATTTGCTGTGTTATAATGTGCCATAACCCATTTTATATTAACGGTATAATCATAATGGCGCATGGCTTTTATTAACTGTTTATTGTCTTTTTCCTTTTGTGGCAATCCTTTGAATTTTGTCCACAAATTGTGTGTGTTATAAAATTTGGTAAATCTAATAAATTCATCTTTGTATTTGTCTTCAAAAACTGTTAATGTGTAACTTTTTTTGCCGGTTTTATAATCTTTTCCGGCTGCTTGCCAATATAAATGCTCAAATGCATTTTCATAGGATGAATTTCTATCTATGGTATCTCTAAATCGTTTATCAATTAAATTAATAAGTTCTGTTGAGGCAAACTCTATTTTTCTGTATTGTGCGCTTTGAAAACCACTTGCTGGTGTTAATGTAGTCCTGAATTTATTATACTGTTCTACATCCATACCATCTTTCATGATACTGAAAGAAGAGGTCAACATATCAAAATAACGGCTAATCCGCATTAATTTAGATGAAAATGTAGCAGCATCTACCGCATCGTTTTTTGCCACCTGTTCTATTTCACCAAGAATCATTTTAAACAATAATTCATTGATTTGATGGTACATGATAAACACCATTTCATCTGGCAATGCAGTTCGTGGCAATTGAAGATTTAAAAGCGCATCGGTTTGAATATAGTCCCAATAATTAATGGGCTTGCTGTGCAACAATCCTTCTAAGTGAACATTCAGATCCTGCTCAAGCTTTTTATATTTATCGTTTAGTTGATCGATTATTTTTGTTTCCAAGCTTTTTTAGTTATCAACAAGTATTTTGAAAGAATGCTTCAAGCCTTTAAAAGCTTCAAGGTCAGCCCTTAAAGATCCCACGGCCAAATCTGCCCTGATGCGCAAAGGTAATTTATTTTTGTCTTTTGAAACCCATAGCGTTAAACTTTCTTCCTCTTTAAAAACACGGCCTGCCATAACATAGGGCCTGAATTTTAAACATTCTATGTTTCCAAAGTCAGTGCTAATGGTTTCTTCTCCCAAATATTTTAGTTTAAAACCATAGTTTTCTTTATCAAAAAACATATCGGTTCTTATCTCATCGCCCTTTTTTAGGTCGCTTGGGTTAATTGAATTACGCAAATAGTAATAGGTTGACACCATGTCTTGAATATTTGGTGTAGTAGCATATACCGTTTTGACATTGTTTTTTTTATCATTGACATAGGCTTTGTTTTCATTGTGGTCAAAATCTATTTCAATGTCTTTTGTATAGCCGCCTTCATCTATATTTCTTATGAATTTGTAAGGCAAGAGGGTTTCTATATCAAAGTAGCTTTCATACCTATCTTTCACTTTAAAAAACCATTTGATCATCCCGGTTGTCCAACCTTTTCCAACCACATGGAAAACATCTTTGTTATTCAATTTGGTTTCTTTGACCGATAGTGTGGCATTACCTGCTTTTAAAAATCCACTATAGCTCATCCTGAATTTAAACCATTCACCATCTCCAAATGAAGCATCATTTTGTGACAATGCCATTTGCATGGTGATTACTGATAGTATTATAAGTAGTTTTCTCTTCATTTGTTTGGGGTAAATATAATGTAAACTTTAATACATTTATTTTATTATGTATAGAATAGATTTTTACAATTATTGTTCCAAAAGTATTAAAACAAAAAAACTCCATCAAAATAAAATGATAGAGTTTATTGATTATGAGGAATTTGTTTTGCTTAAAGTGTGCCTCTGTTTGCCTGTTCACGTTCAATAGATTCAAACAGTGCTTTAAAATTTCCTGCACCAAAACCTTTGGCTCCCATACGTTGGATGATTTCAAAAAATAGGGTTGGCCTGTCTTCAACAGGTTTTGTAAAAATTTGCAGTAAATAGCCTTCTTCATCGGCATCGACCATTATGGATAGCTTTTGAAGTTCACGCATGTCTTCATGCATCATGTTTTTATGTTCTCCAAGCCGTCTCGGAATATCATCATAGTATGCTTGTGGCGGCGGTGGTAAAAACTCAACGCCTCTGGCTTTTAGTTGGCTTACGGTTTTAATAATATCATCTGTTGCAACAGCAATATGCTGAACACCTTCGCCTTCATAAAAATCAAGATATTCTTCAATTTGAGAGCGTTTTTTGCCTTTGGCAGGTTCATTTATTGGGAATTTAATCCGTCCGTTACCATTGCTCATCACTTTGCTCATTAATGCTGAATACTCGGTATGGATCTGTTTGTCATCAAAGGACAAGAAATTTTCAAAGCCCATCACATCCTCGTACCATTTTACCCAGTTGTTCATTTGCCCCCAACCTACATTGCCAACCATGTGGTCAATAAATTTAAGTCCTACCGGTGATGGGTTATAGTCAGATTCCCATTTCTTGAAACCCGGTAAAAAGACACCTTGATAATTTTTTCGTTCTACAAATATGTGAACGGTTTCACCATACGTATAAATGCCCGATCTTACCACTTCACCAAATTCATCGGTCTCTAGAACAGGTTCCATATAGGGTTTTGCGCCCCGGCTTGTGGTATCTTCAAAAGCCTTTCTGGCATCTTCTACCCAAAGCGCTATGACTTTTACTCCGTCGCCATGTTTGACAATATGATTGTTAATTGGTGATTTGCTATTTAGTGGCGAGGTGAGTACTAATCTGATTTTATCTTGTTTTAAAACATAACTCACCGAGTCTTTTGAGCCAGTCTCCAAACCTTTGTATGCATAGGATTGAAACCCAAAGGCTGTTTTATAATAATGAGCCGCCTGTTTGGCATTGCCAACATAGAATTCTACATAATCGGTGCCTAAAAGCGGCAGAAAGTCCTGTGCCCCTTCAAATATTTTTTCTAAACCGTAGTCTACTGATTTTACTTGTTTACTCATTTTTTTAATTTTGAATAGAGAAGATAGAACAGAGACAAAAGACTTTAGAGTTTGTTTTGAAAACCCATTGTCATTTTTTGAAACTCTTCTATTTTTTCTTCAATCTTTGTTAATTGTTCTTGTGTAATATAATTGCGTTTGAAAGCTACTATTAATTGTGTCTCAAGTTCGAATGATGAGCCAAGGGAAATATCTATAAAATGAGAAAAAGATTTATCTGTTCTTGATGAACCTTCGGCAATATTACTGGGTATAGACACTGAGCTTCTACTAATTTGAGAATGTAAGCCAAATTTTTCATCTAATGGAAAATCTTTCATTAGGCTAAAAACATCATCTACAATTTCAATGCCTAACTGCCATATCTTCAAATTCTTGTAATTATGTCTTTTCCTAATACCCATTTTCTGTTTTCTCTTTTCTTGCCTCTCTTTTCGCTTTTTTTATTCCAACCATGATTTATAATAATCCCCATCGGCTATTTTCATGGCCTCCTCGGTGACCATAAGCGGTTTAAAGGTGTCAACCATTACTGCTAACTCGTCGGTCTTTGTTTTACCAATACTTCGTTCAGTCGCTCCGGGATGAGGCCCGTGTGGAATGCCTGCCGGATGTAGCGATATGTGACCCGCATCAATATCATTTCTACTCATAAAATCACCATCTACATAATAGAGCACCTCGTCACTATCAATATTACTGTGATTATAGGGGGCTGGAATGGATTGCGGATGGTAATCATACAGCCTTGGTACAAAACTGCACACCACAAAGGCATCGGTCTCAAAAGTTTGGTGGACCGGTGGCGGTTGATGGATGCGGCCTGTGATGGGTTCAAAATCATGAATTGAGAATGCATAAGGATAGTTAAAGCCATCATACCCAACCACATCAAACGGATGGGAGGCATACACCATTTCAATGATGTCTCCTTGCTTTTTTACTTTTATTAAGAAATCACCTGTTTCATTATAGGTTTCCAGTTCTTCTGGTCTGCGAATATCGCGTTCGCAATATGGTGCATGCTCCAACAATTGACCAAACCAATTTCTATACTTTTTTGGCGTGTAAATAGGTCTGTGTGATTCTACAATAAAGAGCCTATTGTCTTCTGTATCAAAATCTATTTTATGAATAATGCCCCTTGGAACTAATAGGTAATCTCCATATTTAAAATCGATATTTCCTAAATGCGTCCGTAGTTTTCCGGAGCCTTTGTGAATGAAAATCAATTCGTCAGCATCGGTATTTTTATAAAAATAATCTTTCACAGATTGTTTTGGAGCGGCCAAGATAATAGAGCAGTCACTATTGGTCAAAACCGTTTTTCTGCTTTCTAAATAATCGTTCTCTGGTTGTATTTGAAACCCTCTAAACCGATACGACTGTATATTATTGGCCTTAGCAATCTTTGGCACCACACTGTATTGTTTTTTGATTTCCTTGACTTGAGTGGGGCGCTGTTCGTGGTAACTATTGGTTGACATACCGTCAAAGCCAATGGTACCGAACAATTGTTCAGAGTACAGACTGCCATCTGGCTTTCTGAACTGTGTGTGCCGCTTGGGGGGAATCTTTCCTAATTTATGATACAATGGCATTTCTTTTAAATTTTAAGATTAATAATCAAAGTTTAAAAGCGTAAACCCTTAAACCTTAAAAAGATACGTAAAATTATACTAAAAGCATGCTCATTCAGGATTTCTCTTGATGAGATAGTGTAGATATTGTAATAAGCCTTGCCAAAAGAGTGTCATACACTCCAAATATCGTAAAAAAATATTAATCCAAGATATTGTGAATGCCTTTTAACCAATCATTAAGATTTGTCTCATTGGTATTAAATGCTATGCTATTATTGCCATACGGCTGATATTTTTCAAGTTTGGTAACCTTAAAAAACCCAACGACTGGAATTTGCGACGCACTTGCCAAATGCATAACCCCATTATCAGGCGCTATAAAAACGGCTGTGTTGGCCAAAAGACCACACATCTCACGTACATCTTTGCTGTAAAATGTTGGTGCCTTAAAATTAATTTTTGAAATGTTCTCAATGGGCAGTAACTCCATGATGTTATAATTTGGAAAATCAGTTTTTAAACGCTCATAAAGAATAGCCCACCAATCTTCATCATAAATCTTATCTCCTGTTGCATTTGTGTAAATACAAATGGTTGGTTTGTCGTTTTTTACAACACCTTTTAAAATGGCTTTACCGGCACTGATTTCATCAGCGCTCAGTTTAATGTTTAGTGTTGCAATAGGCGTTTTGTTTTCTGGAAAGCCTAAGGTTTTTAAATAGTCCCTTAAATGATACACGGGATATTTTGCTATGTGGTCATAATCATCAAATTTAGATTCCAAATTATTATCCGTTTCACCAAACACTTTAAACGGGGCATTAACCAATTGTGTAGACAGCCTTCCGGAAGACGAATTTTTATCACCATTAATAACCAAATCATAGGTGTGCTTTTTTAACTTAAACCAACATCCTATATATTTTATAAGCTCGTTGAATGGTTTTCTTGGAAGCTGTATGATGTTTTCAACTTGTTCGTAATTTTGAAATACCAAATTGGCAACACCTCCTTTAACAAACAAATCAATTTTACAACCTGGAAAGGTGTTTGTAACTTCTTGAACCAGTGGTGTCAATAACAATTGATTACCTAACCTGTGATTGGGACGTGAAATTAAAACACGCTTAATAGTTGGTTTTTCACCTGGCTTTAAACTAATTTTTTTGTTTGAATTCCCGATGTTTTTTGTTAAGCGATGCATGATTCGCATCCTTAACATATTGATTCGTTTTGAGACTTTCATCTGTTACTATTTATTTGATTTTTAATGGTCAGATGCGGCATCCAAATTGTCATTCCGAAGTGTGGTTTTAAGGTTAGCAATGAATGTTTCATTAGTTGCTCTGTTCCATAAAGATTAATTTTGCAAAAGTACTTTATTATGGGTTTTTAGCCTAACATGTGAATCACATATTACAACTAACTATTAAAACCAAAATCCAACATTAAAAAACCAAAAACCTTGTTTTGTTTCTGGAGACCATGAATACTTTGCTTCTATAGGGCCAATAAAGGTTTCTAAAGAATATCCCAGCGCATATCCCGTATAAGTTGGTGCAGAAAACCAGTTTCCTGTTTCAAAAAGATTGTCTTCTACGTTGGCTATGTTGCCGGCTATATTAAGGTGGTTTTTTTTGAAAATTTCATAATCCACAGTCAATGTTGATTTTACAAAACTATTGGCCGCCAGTGAAATAAAATCATAGCCATAAAAAGGGATTAAATTATTGATCAAATGATTACCATATCCTCCTAACGCAAAATTGAGATAGGGTCCACCAGCGCTTTCCCCAATTTTAAAACCGCCTTGTGCCGTTAAATTTGCCGAGACCTTTTTAGATAAGCTTTGGGTATAACCAATAGTGGCTTTAGCAATGGAAAACGGAGAAAAATTCTTGTTATAATCAGACGAGTAAAGGTACATGTGAAAATCGCCGTCAAACAAAAACCCTTCTGTGGGGAAATGAAAATTATCGTAGGTGTCAAATTTTAGCTTTCCAAACAAACTGTAATAATTACTTTTTTCAAACGTGGTCTCTTCATTATTTGTGTTTGTAAGAATGGTTTCCGAAGTAATTTTCAAATACTTTTGCTCGGCTCCCAGAGTTAGGGAAAAGTCTTTTCTAAAGAGTGTTTGCAAATAAAACTGATTGGTAAAATCTTTTAATGTGACATCTAGTTTATTGACGTTCATTGCAGTTAATTGTTCAGGTGTTAAAATTGATTGAGCCAAGATGTTTTTGTTAAACTCATTGTACCTTGATTTAAAACCAACACTCCAATAAAAACCGTTGTCAATATAATATTCCAAATTATACCGAATATTATCACCAAGAATAAGGTCTAATGAAGCCACGTCATTTTTCATGAGCCATCGCTTTTTTGTGATGTTTAATAACGCAGAACTTTTGTACAACTTATCATAATGGACTCCCGCTTTTAAAAAGGTGGTTTTTGAACTTTCTTTTACTTCAGCGTTTAAATTGTAACCATCATCATATTGGGTAGGCTTTAATTCGTATAAAAAGCTGTCAAAGTTATTTGTGGCCACCAAGTTGTTGATGCCTTTATTAAAATCATTGTAACTTATCTTTTGGTTATTCTTTAGTTTTAGTTTTCCCAAAACATAAGCCCTTGTATAATTTGTGTTCCCTTTAATGGAAATAGAATTGATCTTGATACTATCAATAGGCTTTATATGTATCTTTTTTCTGTTTTCTTTTGATTGGTGCATTGCAATTTGGTGTAAGGCTTCACTATGCTTTAATGCAGCTAAGCCACCCAGCTGAACAAGTTTTTGGCCTTCACTAAAAGAAACAAGCGTATAATCACCTACATCTGGTTTTATATAAATGTCTGTTTTTTTAGACTTCACTTTCATATCCCTGATGGTTCTGTAATTATTGATTTGAAGTAAAATCTCAGGAGCAGAGTTTAATTCATCCCTTGTTGCCAATGTATCCTGCACATCAACACCAATGATAACATCAACGCCTTTTGCTTTGAGTTCATCAATTGGATAATTATTAACAACACCGCCATCAACCAAAACCTGATCATTAATAACAACGGGTTGGTACAATGAGGGAAGCGCCCCACTGGCCATGACCGATTGCGCCAAATTTCCTTTATCCAAAATAACTTGTTGACCAGTCTCTACATCGGTTGCAATGCAAAAAAACGGAATAGGAAGGTCCTTGAAATTCTCAATACTATTGACCGGCAAAGTTAATTTTGACATTAACCCAAAAGCATTTTGGCCTCTTGAAAGCGCTGACGGTAATTTAATCTTGTAATGATCAAACGGTAATGTCACTGCATATTTTTCAGAATTTTCCCGTTCGTAAAATGTTTTGGCCGCCCTAGGTAAATTGTCGTTTATAAGGTCATCAAAATTGGCTGCCTTGAAAATAGAATCTATTTGATTACCTGTGTAACCAGAGGCGTACAACGACCCAATGATAGCCCCCATGCTGGTGCCTGCAACATAATCCACACGAATACCTAATTCATCAATGACTTTTAAAACGCCTATATGCGCCAACCCTTTGGCACCACCACCACTAAGCACAAGACCTACTTTAATATCATCTTTATCAAGCTCTTGAGAAAACCCAATGAAATAAATAAAGAATAATAATATAAGTAAGCTGTGTTTCATTTATTATGGTAATAGTTATATATTTTTTCAGCTCTAGAATTCCCTACAATCAATTCCAATTCATCCAATTTAGCATGAGCCACGCGTTTTGCAGATTTAAATTGTTTTAACAATTCTACTACGGTCTTTTCTCCTATGCCCGGAATGGTTTCCAATTCTGTATTTAAAGCACTTTTACTCCGCTTATTTCTATGGTGTTCTATTCCAAATCGATGCGCCTCATTTCGCAATTGTTGGATGATTTTAAGGGTTTCACTTTTCTTATCTAAATATAAGGGAATTGGATCATTTGGATAGAATAATTCTTCTAAACGTTTAGCAATTCCTATAATGGCTATTTTACCTCGCAACTGTAAGTCGTCCAAAGCTTTTAAAGCTGACGATAATTGTCCTTTACCACCATCAATAATAATTAATTGAGGTAAGGATTGGTTTTCATCCAACAACCGTTTGTAGCGCCTGTAAACAACTTCTTCCATCGATGCAAAATCATTTGGCCCTTCAACGGTTTTTATGTTAAAATGTCGGTAATCCTTCTTGCTAGGTTTCCCGTTCTTAAATACCACACAAGCCGCCACAGGGTTGGTTCCTTGAATGTTGGAATTATCAAAACACTCTATATGTCTGGGCTCAACCTTTAAACGCAAGTCTGCTTTCATTTGCGCCATAATCCTGTTAACATGTCTATCAGGATCTATGATTTTTATCTGTTTGAGCTGTTCCATTCTGTAATATTTTGCATTGCGAAGCGATAAATCCAAAATGTGTTTTTTATCGCCTAATTTTGGAACCGATACTTTGATGTCTTCGCCCAAATCAACTTGAAACGGCACATAAATCTCTTTTGATTTTGAATGGAACCGTTGCCTAATCTCTGTAATGGCCAACTCTAACAATTCTTTATCAGATTCGTCCAATTTCTTTTTTATTTCCAAGGTATGTGACCGAATGATGGAGCCATATGATAATTGCAAAAAATTGACATAGCCATAGCTTTCGTCACTCACTATGGAAAACACATCTACATTACTGATTTTTGGATTGACAATGGTTGATTTTGATTGGTAATTTTCAAGGACTTCAATTTTTTCCTTTATTTTTTGAGCCTCTTCAAAATGCATCTCTTCAGCATATTGTTTCATCTGCTGCTTAAACTGTGTCAACGAATCTTTAAAGTTCCCTTTTAAAATCTCTTTGATGGCCAGGATGTTTTCATTGTATTCGTCTTCAGTTTCATAACCTTCGCATGGGCCTTTACAATTCCCTAAATGGTACTCCAAACACACCGAATATTTCCCATTTTTAATTTTTTCTTCAGACAAATCATAATTACAATTCCGCAATTGGTAGAGCCCTTTTATCAAGTCCATTAAAGTTGAAACGGTTTTCATACTGGTATAAGGGCCAAAATATTCACTACCATCTTTTATAACCCGTCGTGTTGAGAACACCCTAGGGAACCTTTCATTTTTAATACAAATCCATGGGTAGGATTTGTCGTCTTTTAACATGACATTATAGCGGGGTTTATATTTTTTGATTAGGTTGTTTTCTAAAAGCAGTGCATCAGTCTCAGTGTCAACTACAATATGTTTTATGGTTGCTATTTTTTTTACCAAAACACGGGTCTTGCCATTATCATGTGTTTTTGTAAAATAAGATGACACCCTTTTCTTTAAATTTTTGGCCTTTCCAACATAAATAATAGTACCTTCTGCATCAAAATACTGATACACCCCTGGCTGATTAGGTAGCGTTTGTAGTTGGATTTCCAAAGTAGGCTGACTCATACATCCAAAGATAACACATATCCAAAAACATTTCAATGTTATCCGCTTTTTGAGTTTAATTTAACATTCATTTTTTTGTTACCTTGCATGACTATTTTAAATTTAACAATGCCTAAAAAAGTTATTGGTAGAATAGATAAAGCTGATTTTCCCCTGCTTGGTTTATTTGATATTGATGTAAAAATTGACACAGGTGCTTACACCTCTTCCATACATTGCCACAAGGTACATGTCGAGGATGGTGTGCTAAAATGTACTTTTTATGACAAAGGCCATCCACTTTATAACGGTAAAGAAATTATTTTTAAAACCTATGATATTGCTAAGGTTAAAAGTAGTAATGGCATAGTACAACAACGGTATAAGGTAAAGACCACCATGTTGATTTTCAATAAAAAATACAAAATAAACTTGACCTTAAGCACCAGAGATGACATGAAATATCCCATTTTGATTGGGCGGCGCTTTTTAAACAAAAAGTTTGTTGTGGATGTCAATTTAAAAAACTTATCTTTTAAAACTAAAGAACAAAACAATAGCTAATGAATATTGTAATATTATCAAGAAATCCTCATCTATATTCTACCCAAAGACTCGTTGAAGCTGCTGTACAGCGCAAACACCATGTTGAGATTATTGACCCTTTAAAGTGCGAGATTATTATTGAAAAAAAGAATCCGGCCATTTTATACAAAGGAAAACACATTGAAAACATTGATGCCATCATCCCCAGAATTGGAGCCAGTGTCACCTTTTATGGAACGGCTGTAGTGCGACAATTTGAAATGATGAAAGTGTTTTCAACGGTTGAATCACAAGCTTTGGTTCGATCACGTGATAAACTAAGGAGTTTACAAGTGTTATCGCGTGCTGGTTTGGGCATGCCCAAAACCGTGTTTTCAAACTATACCAAAGATGTTGCTGAAATCATCAATTATGTGGGCGGCGCTCCTTTAGTGATTAAATTGTTGGAAGGCACACAAGGTTTGGGTGTTGTATTGGCAGAAACCAATAATGCGGCCGAATCGGTTTTAGAAGCTTTTAATGGGTTGCAAGCCCGAGTCATTGTTCAAGAATTCATTAAGGAATCAAAAGGAGCCGATATCAGGGCGTTTGTAGTCGATGGTAACGTGGTGGGTGCCATGAAACGTCAAGGAAAAGTTGGTGAGTTCCGATCTAATTTACACCGAGGTGGCAGTGCTACAATTATCCAATTGTCCGATGAAGAAGAAAACGCTGCTCTTAAAGCTGCTAAAGCCCTTGGTTTAGGCATTTGTGGTGTTGATATGCTTCAATCAGCACGAGGCCCTTTGATTTTAGAGGTGAACTCATCTCCCGGTTTGGAAGGTATTGAGTTGGCCACAAAAAAAGATATTGCAAAATCCATTATTCGTTACATAGAGCGAAACGTATAATCTGCAATTATGGCTAAAAATTACAAACGTGTTATTTCAATTTTAGGTCATGAAATCCCTTTAGGAGCCTCGAAAGAAATCAATTTTAACATTGCCAAACTACACACGGCAACCATTATTGAAGTTCCTGTAATTATAGAACGCTCTAAAAAACTTGGGCCTACCATATTGTTTACAGCTGGTATTCATGGGGATGAAATAAACGGTGTTGACATTGTTCGCCAACTTATTGCAAAAAAAATAAACAGACCCAAACGGGGCACCATTATTTGCATGCCCATCCTTAATGTGTTTGGATTTTTAAACAGCTCCAGAAGTTTTCCTGATGGACGGGATTTAAACCGTGTGTTCCCGGGCTCTGCCAATGGCTCTTTGGCCAGCCGTGTGGCCCACAGATTGATGACAGAAATTATTCCCGATGTGGATTTAATTGTTGACTTTCATACGGGTGGTGCTAGCCGATTTAATGCCGCTCAAATAAGAATAATAAAAGATGATCCACAGCTAGATGAGTTAGCTTCAATATTTGGAGCACCTTTTACGCTGTACTCCAACAACATAGGCAAATCCTTTAGAAATGCGTGCCAGCAACTTGGTAAACCCATTTTATTGTTTGAAGGTGGAAAGTCATTTTTTGTTGATGATACCATCTCAAAAATTGGCCTTAAAGGGGCTAAACGCATTTTGAACCATTTTGATATGTTGAACGTGAATAAAAAAACAAGTCCGCCAAAAACGCCCACGGTATTTGTTGAAGACAGTAAATGGGTTAGGGCAAAACATTCGGGGATGTTTAAAGCGCGAGTTACCATGAATTCTAAAGTTAGGATTGATGATGTTATTGGCCAAATAACCGATCCTTACGGAAAAGTGCATTATAATGTGAAATCATCCATTGATGGCTACATCATCAATCTTAATGAAGCCTCGCTGGTATATCAAGGTGATGCGCTGTTCCACATTACCACAAAATTAAAAAGCTAATCGTTTTGACTAAAGCCGAATTGCGAAAAAAATATAAAATCCTTCGTGAGGGTTTGTCAAGCAATCAAGTGGATAATTTAAGTATCGCCATTGCTAATCAATTGCTTAAGCTTCCTATTTGGGAATATACCTATTACCATCTGTTTTTATCTATTGAAGAGAAAAAGGAAGTCAATACGGATTATATTTTGAATATCTTATCGGGCAAAGACAAAAACATCGTCGTTTCAAAAAGTGATTTTAAGTCAGGAACAATGACAAATTATCTGTTAACCGACAATACCGTCATTAAAAAAAACAGTTACCATATTCCAGAACCTATTGATGGTATTGAAATACCTTCCAACAAACTTGAGGTTGTTTTTGTCCCGCTTTTAGCTTTTGACAATCATGGCAATCGAGTTGGTTATGGGAAAGGGTTTTACGATCGGTTTCTTTCAAAATGCACCCCTGAAATCATTACTGTTGGATTATCCTTTTTTGAAGTTGAGGATTCCATTACAGATATTCATAAAGACGATGTTACTTTAAACTATTGTGTAACACCCAAGACCATTTATAGATTTTAAGACTACTCTTCTTTTTTAGGAAACGCCTTTTTATTAAATACCAATAGCATGATAAACCCGGTGCTTATGGACATATCGGCTACATTAAAAACGGGTTCAAAAAAGGTAAAAAACTTACCACCAAAAACGGGCAGCCACTCTGGCAAATAGCCTTTCCAAATAGGGAAATACAGCATATCAACCACTTTTCCGTGTAGTAATCCGTCGTAACCCCCTGTACTTGGTAAAAACGTTGCTATTTGTCCGTGACTGTCATTAAACAACAAGCCATAAAACACAGAATCTATAATATTACCAAGAGCGCCTGCAAAAATAAGCGCAATGGCTATTAAAAATATCATAGGGCTTTTCTTTTTGGTAGCATCATACAACCAATAACCAATACCAAAAATGGCCACAATCCTAAATACGGTCAGCGCTATTTTAGCAGCTCTGTCTGACACAAATGATAAAAAATCACTGATTTTTGTGCCCCAAGCCATGCCATCATTTTCAACAAAATAAATACGAAACCAATGAAAAACTCTAAACTCATCTCCTAGAGCAAAATGTGTTTTTATGTAGAACTTGCTAATTTGGTCAACAAGTAAAATCAGGATGATTATTAAAATGGATTTTTTAAGCGACATAGTGGTAATATTTCACAAAAGACCTTTAGACTTTGTAAGGGTGCAAGATTAATAAAACAAAAAACGTCCCAGTGTTTTGAGACGTTTCAAATATAGTTTTTTCAAGCGTTTATTGTTGCATATTTTTTGCTTCAATACTCAAGGTGGCATGAGGAACCAACTTTAATCGTTCTTTGTTAATCAGTTTTCCTGTAACACGACATACACCATAGGTTTTGTTCTCTATACGAATCAAGGCATTTTTTAAATCACGGATAAACTTTTCCTGTCTAATCGCTAATTGCGAATTGGATTCTTTACTCATAACCTCACTACCTTCATCAAAGGCCTTGAATGTTGGTGACGTATCTTCGGTACCATTGTTGTGGTCGTTCATATACGCACTTTTAATAAGCTCTAAATCGTGTTGTGCCTTTTGAATTTTTTCTTTGATTAACTCTTTGAATTCAGCCAAATCCTTATCTGAATATCTTACCGTATCTGTGCTCATAATTTTTTAATGTTTTTTAATAAACAATTTTGTATTTACATCATCAAATACAATATCAATACCATTGTTTAAGTGATCCATAATTTCAAGTTCTTCGGTCAGTGTCTCTGCTTTAATATACGACATGTTTGTTTCTACAGCCTTAATAATCTTATCGTCTTTTTGAAGAGCCACATCAATTCTATCGGTTACTTCAAAACCTGAATCTTTTCGTAAATTTTGAATTCTGTTTACTAACTCGCGAGCAATTCCTTCTTTACGCAAATCATCGGTAATGGTAACATCAAGCGCTACTGTTAAAGACCCTTCATTTGCAACTAACCATCCTTCAATGTCTTGTGATGTAATTTCTACATCATCGAGGGCTAAAGTTATATTTTTTCCATTAATATCAATGTCCAAATGCCCACTTTGTTCTATTTTGTTAATATCTTCTGCATTAAAGTTAATTACTGCATTGGCAATGGCTTTCATGTCTTTTCCAAAACGTGGTCCCAAGGTTTTAAAATTGGGTTTTATTTGCTTGACAAGAATATCAGAGGCATCTTCCAGCAGTTCAATATCCTTGACGTTGACTTCGTGTTTTATCAAATTGGATACCGCTAGAATTTCTTCTTTTTGCTGTTTGCTGGTAATGGGTATCATGATTTTTTGAAGCGGTTGGCGCACCTTGATCTTCTCCTTAGCTCTTAACGAGAGTACCAATGATGATATTGTTTGTGCGCTCTCCATTTTACGCTCCAGGGATTTATCGACATAAGACGCATCAAAAACAGGGAAATCAGCTAAATGAACACTTTCAAAAGATTCTTTGCCGGTTACAGTATTCAAATCCATATACAACCTATCCATAAAGAATGGCGCAATAGGTGCTCCTAACTTTGCTATGGTGGCCATACACGTATAAAGTGTTTGGTATGCCGAAATTTTATCTTGTTGGTAATCCCCTTTCCAGAAACGTCTTCTGCTTAAACGCACATACCAGTTACTTAAATAGTCTTGTGTAAAGTCTGAAATAACCCGTGCCGCTTTTGTGGGTTCATAATCAGCATAAAATTCATCTACCTTTTTAATCAAGGTATGTAATTCAGATAAAATCCAACGGTCAATCTCAGGTCGCTCTTGTAATGGAATATCTGTTTCTGTATATTTGAATTCATCAAGATTTGAATACAGTGCAAAAAACGAATAGGTATTATACAATGTTCCAAAGAACTTACGTTTCACTTCTTCAATTCCTTCTAAATCAAACTTTAAATTGTCCCAAGGGTTGGCATTGCTGATCATGTACCAACGCGTAGCATCGGCTCCATAGGTTGACAACGTTTCAAACGGATCAACCGCATTACCAAGTCTCTTGGACATTTTTTGTCCGTTTTTATCCAGTACCAATCCATTGGACACCACATTTTTATAGGCTACCGAATCAAATACCATGGTTGCAATAGCATGAAGCGTATAGAACCAGCCTCGTGTTTGGTCCACTCCTTCAGCTATAAAATCTGCTGGATAGGATTTATGTCCATCTATTTTTTCTTTATTCTCAAACGGATAATGCCATTGTGCATACGGCATAGAACCCGAATCAAACCACACATCAATCAAATCGCTTTCGCGTTTCATGGGTTTTCCTGATGGAGAAACCAATACAATCTCGTCAACGATGTTTTTATGCAAATCGATTTTGGCATAGTTCTCTTCGGAATTATTGCCGACTTCAAAATCCTCAAAAATATCTTTTGAAAGCACACCTGCCAAAACGGCCTTTTGCATTTCACTTTTCAGCTCTTCAACCGAACCAATGCAGATTTCTTCTTTACCGTCTTCGGTTCTCCAAATTGGTAATGGAATACCCCAGTAACGAGACCGCGATAAGTTCCAATCGTTGGCATTGGCCAACCAGTTTCCAAAACGACCCGTTCCTGTTGCTTTTGGTTTCCAGTTAATGGTTTCATTCAACTCAAACATCCGGTCCTTTACATCGGTCACTTTTATGAACCAAGAATCCAATGGATAATATAAAATAGGTTTATCGGTTCGCCAACAGTTTGGATAGCTGTGTTTATATTTTTCAACCTTAAAGGCTTTGTTTTCTTCTTTTAGTTTGATGGCCAATTCAACATCAACCGAACGCTCAGGTGCTTCGCCATCATTGTAATATTCGTTCTTGACATACTTACCGGCATATTCACCCATTTCTGGTCTGAACTTACCTTGTAAATTGACCAAAGGAACTAAGTTGCCGTTTTCGTCCTTTACCAACATAGGCGGCACTTCAGGAACAGCTTGTTTCGCTACCAAAGCATCATCGGCACCAAAAGTCGGAGCTGTGTGTACAATTCCGGTACCATCTTCTGTGGTTACAAAATCCCCGGAAATCACTCTAAAAGCATGTTCGGGATTGTTGTATGGCAAGGCATAGGGTAATAATTGTTCGTATGTAATGCCGACTAAATCTGAACCATTACATTCGGCAATAACACGGAAAGGGATTTTTCCGCTTACTTTTTGAACATCAGAATTATTTATTGATTTTATATGCTTTTCATCAAAATCGTAGCCTAATTCTATTAATATGCTTAGCTTTTCTAAATCAGATAATTTCTTTTTATTAACAAAAATTTGCCAAATATTATCCCAATCAGATTGAGTAATTTCTCTACTAAGAATTAATGAAAGTCTTTCTTTAGCATCTAGTCCTTCTTCCTCTTTAACAATATTATTAAACTTACTAAAGTCAGTTTCGTTCAGAACTTCAAAATACTTTCCTGAAAACTGATAGTTAACTAACTTTTTAGCTAATACCACTTTTATGGGTTCAAACGTATATTGGTTATAGGTTTCAACCAACACATACTCAATTTTTGGACCAACGGTTAAAGCCGTGTTACTTGGCAAGGTCCAAGGTGTGGTCGTCCAAGCTAAAAAGTGAATATCGCCTTCATTTTGTAAAAAACTTGGAAGCGATTCTGGTTTGGCCTTAAACTGTGCCACCACGGTAGTGTCGGTAACATCCTGATACGTTCCAGGTTGGTTCAACTCATGCGAACTTAAACCCGTTCCTGCTTTTGGTGAATAGGGTTGGATGGTATATCCTTTGTACAACAAATTCTTATCATAAATTTGTTTGAGCAACCACCAAACACTTTCCATGTACTTAGGTTCATAGGTAATATATGGGTCATCCATATCTACCCAATAGCCCATCTTCTCGGTCAGGTCGTTCCAGATATCGGTATAACGCATCACGGCTTTTCTGCAGGCAGCGTTATAATCCTCCACCGAAATGGTTTTACCAATGTCTTCTTTAGTGATGCCCAGTTCTTTTTCAACACCTAACTCTATGGGCAATCCATGGGTATCCCAACCAGCTTTACGCTTAACTTGATACCCTTTTTGGGTTTTATAACGACAGAAAATATCTTTAATCGCACGAGCCATAACATGGTGAATTCCTGGAAGACCATTAGCAGAAGGTGGCCCCTCAAAAAACACATAAGATTTATGGCTTTCTCTAGTGGAAACACTTTTTTCAAATACGTTATTATCTTGCCAATAGTTGAGGATTTCTTCTGCAACTTTTGGTAAGTCAAGTCCTTTATATTCAGGAAATTTCGCGTTCATTATATCCAATTTCTAATCGAGGTGCGAAATTAAGGAATTATCCTTAAATGGATAATCTTAAAACAAAAAAAAAGCCAAAACAATTGTTTTGGCTTTTTAGTTTTTATTGTTTAATGATTAATTCACAATTATTTTTTTAGTAAAAACTTGATTTGTGTCTGTTCTAAACCAGGCAATATAGGTTCCTGATTGCACATTCGGTATTTTAAGTCCGTTATTTAATGTTTCTTGAGACACGTCATTGAGGTCTAAAACAGACTGCCCCGCAATGTTTATTAGCGAAAACCTAGTGACTGAACCATTTAACTTCTTGACAAATAATGAATGTGTGTTGTTTTGATAATAAACAAAGTTTTCAGTAGCCTTAGCCTCTTCAACACCAAGCGTTGTTGCTTCAGATTGAAAAACAATTTCAAATCTTTTATTAAATTTTCCAGCTTCTGAAGTAAATCTATATGCTTGATTTTGTTTTAAATCAAAATATTCACCTGTCATGTTGTCCTTTAAATAAATTTCTTGACTACTATCAATCCCCACAATATCAGACATTTTAAGTTCAAACGTGTTATTTCCTGACGACTTAAAGTTTAATGGAATAACTTTATCATCTGTAATGGGTCCATACGCTTGAATGTTCATGTTTTTTCCATCAAGATTAAGGTTTAAATCATTATTATTTACTTCTCCACATTCGGCATCATACCCGTAATCATAATCATCTGAAGTAATGTCACTAAAGCCTAATAGTAATTCACGGTGTGCTTTAGGGCCTTCAACAGAACTAAAATCCAAACGGATTTTTTGAATTTCGTTGGCTATTACTTCATTTGAAGTAGTGGCTGCTTCTTTTGACTTTGTATTGCTTGATTTAAAAAATGCTGATCCGTTATTATAGTTGCCCTCTACAAAGTCTGCTTCTTTTATAAAAACTCTTTGATCATTATTAAACTCTATGGTTCCATCTTTGACAACCTCTACTATAAAGCCTTGACCAACGGGCAAGTACCGTGTTGGTGTTTTTGTTCCGTTTTGGGACCCTTTTGCCCCATTAAGACCAACAAATTGATAGGCCCTAACACCACCCAGTTTATTAACTTGTGCATAGCCTCCTTCATAATCTTTTAAGTTATGGGAACTCCCTGCCCATTGTTGCCATAATTGCAAATCCCCTTTAATAACGCCTTTGTTGTCATCAATAAATTTATAAATATCCAGTGCCGACGGGTAAGGGTTTCCTAATAAACTAGTGGTTGCTGAAACCGAAACCACTGAACCTGGGCCTCCTTTGTCCAATACATCAACTAATATGGTACCATTATTGGGTTTCCCTTCAAATATATATTGTTCTTCGGTTCCTCCATTACCTGACCCCTTTTGGGTGTAGCCAACGCCCGGCTTAATGTTAGATTTAGGAGTTAATTTTGCCCAATCCCAATACGTTACACCATTCATATATGTATACAACCAATAGGTGCTTATGTAGCCAGCTTGAGAATACGCTGTGGTAAACTGTACAGGAAAATCTGTACCATCTTTAAGTAGTTCTAATCTGAAATCTGTATTATTGGAATTATTTGTTGCTGCATTATTATCCATTAAGGTTGTTGCAGCAGCGGCTCCTACTGGAGAGCACCAATAGTTATACCAATATGAGCTGGACACACCTTCTTGACGTCTTAAAATTTTACCTGTTGCCGATGTTACCAAATCACTGGTTGACGTTTGTATTAATTGCGAATCTCCTTGAAGGTCTAAGGTGCCGTTTAACTCAAAATACCAAGAATTTTCAACAAGATTGTCTCCTTGGACAGTTAGTGTACGGTCTGAATCTATAATTAATCCATTGGTTATAATGGAATTATTTACTGTGATATCATTGGAAATTTTCACGATGCACCAATCTTTAAGGTTTGCCACATCTCCAATGTCCCAAACATCGCCATGCAACCATGTTGATTGGCTTGACCAATTACCGTCTGAAATTGTTTTATAGGGCAAAGGAGCCGTTTGCTCCTGAACATCCTTAATGTTATGGATGTTCATTGTATGCCCGTTACCTGAATGGTCAGAAATTGATCCACTGTGAATGTAGGTCATTGGATAGTACGCCAGCAAATCTGTCCATTGCAACTTATTTTTTGAAGATATATCTTCTATATCTTTCTGTATGGTAACGCCTTGTATGTTTCCTGAGTTGTTTTCAATTTCCTGGTACACCATTTGTTGTATTTGACTATCAGTTAATGAGGTATCAAATATTCTAACTTCATCAATATTTCCCTTAAAGTATTCTCCATCGGTCAACGTATTTGAAAATCGTCCTATTTCAAAGGTTCCATTGGCATTATTTGATGTAGTTATTGGATTTCCCTTTTTCCCAATGTTTTTTGTTTTTACCAAGGCGCCATCAATGTAAAGTTTTATGATACCTGTTGAACTGGAGTAACTTCCAGCAAGATGGTGCCATTCATCAAAATTAATGGCATTACAACTTTTACAACCACCTGCTGATTTTTCAGAATCTTTTGTTCGTATGGTAAATGTTGGGATATCACCATCTTTTAACCACAATTTACAGGCAACATCTTCCGCCGCAATAGTCATGTTTGTAGAATTACCTGAATCTGACTTTACCCAGGCCATGATAGTAACGTCATTAAGTCCATCAATAATTGAATTTCTTGACAAGTAATCATCTACTCCATTAAAATACAACATCCCATCAGATGGTCTTGGGTTGGAATTAAAATCATCTCTGTAATCTAAATCTCCTGCAGAATCTGCATCACCATTAGCATCACCAAATGTATTGATGAGATCATTTATATCTCCTGTTGACACTTCATCATTTACATCAAGATAATTTGTAATGGCATCTAGATTGTCATCAAGACCATCACAATCAACATCTATATTGGTTGTTGTGTTTGCTTGTCCGTTTTCTTCTATATCCAGTACACCATCATTATCAGAGTCAGTATCCAAATAATCCTTTATACCATCACCATCAGTATCAATCAACTGGCTTATATCCGTTCCTCCCATTGCAGATTCGTATGCATCATCTACTCCGTTATTATTGGAGTCAGTTATGCTGGTACTTACATTACTTGGTGGGACATATCCAATGGTTGGTTGTGCTTCTACGTTATCAGGTATTCCGTCACCATCACTATCTATATCCAAAAAATTCAAAATATAATCAGAATCATTTAAACTCTCGGCTACAACATAATTAATAGTACCTGAATTGGGTGAATCTTGAACAACATCTGGAATACCATCTGTACCAACAACATTACTGACTACACCGTTTGTATTGCTTTGTCCATGACCTGCTTCCTCAGCATCAAAAATACCATCGTTGTCACTATCTAGATCATATATATTTGCAATACCATCACCATCGGTATCTAAATTTGAATCGGTTACTTTTACAGATCCTTCATCAAAATTCCCATAGTTGGACATGGTTACTACATATGAATAGGTTCCTGGGCTTAGCGTAACCGTTCCCTGAACCAAGGTCCAAGGTGTTGCTTTAGACGATCCATTTTGAATTGGTATGGCTATTGTTCCAGTATCAGTCACCAGAGTAGCTCCAGTGTGATCATTTCCTATACCTGAATAAATAGCAATTTTAGCAGTTGCCGAATTATTATTATCTCTAGGTGAAAAATACCCCGAATACGTTATATTGGTTGTTGAGGTAATTTTAAATGATTGGTATACATCTGCGTTCCCATTAATATCAAAATAGTGCTGTTTAAATCCAACAGTATTTGTATTAAGGTCAGCATCAAATGGAGGCCCTCCATTTCCATAATTATAGACATCGCCATCAACTTGAACAACATTTGGTGTCCCACCAGACCCTAACCCACCGGGGATTAAGATCCAAGGTAAAATGGTTGTTGCATTAACACCCTGTCCAGCTTGATTATTACCATTGTTTAGCACAGGAACGTTTTCAAAACCACCGTAACTTAGTATATTGTTCTCTTGTGAGTCTAAAATACCATCATTATCATTGTCTAAATCTACATCATCAGTAACGCCATCACCATCTGTGTCTTGACTAGAAACATTCGATTTAAAATTGATGTTGTAATCTTCAACCTCTCCAGATTTCCAATTATAATCGCAGGGCGTGAAACCACTACTATCTGTAATGAGACCGACGCGCATTCTTGAAGAACCTAATTGTGCCGTGGAAGGGACAGCAATACTAATTGGCACATTTACTGTTTTGTTTCCGCTTACAGAATTATCATCCTTAAAAGTAAACAAAAAACGTTCTCCACTATCCTCAAAGTCATTATCCTCGTTTGTGTTAAAATTCATCCAAACAACAACGGTGTTTGTTCTCCTATTCCAACCATCAAGTGTTATGTCTACAGAACCATTAATTGTTTCGCCAACAGTGATATCTGTTGCCGCTACTGATGAATAATACTTGTAATTACCCGTAGTACCAGAACTAGAATTATCAATGCTTCCTAACGTGACATTTGAGATATAAAAATTCCAATAGTTGTTAATGTTGTTTGGTGTACAATACTGAGCTTGAAGATGATTTGATGTCAAAAATTCAACAACAACCATTATAAGTAACAAATAGCTGATATTGTAATAATTTGGTTTCATAGGTTAAGTTTCTTATTTAGGACCATTTAATTAACACATAAGAAGAACTACCTAACACCATTTAGTAAAATGGATTATAACTTGAGGGAAGTTTATTAATTAACAGAAAAAAACCTGTTAATTAATAATGCAAAATTAAACTTTTCCTACGAGGTAGACAAAGAAAAAACGATTTTTCTTCGACGAAATGATAAAAAAATTCGATTAAAAGCGTGTTAGAAAGATATTGAGTTTGATACAAAAAAGCCAAAACAATTGTTTTGGCTTTGGATTTTTTAATATTTATTGTACTCTAATTCACAATTATTTTTTTAGTAAAAACTTGATTTGAGTCTGTTCTAAACCAGGCAATATAGGTTCCTGATGAAATATTTGGAACTTGTAAACCACTATTAAAGGTTTCTTGTGATACATCGTTCAGTTCTAAAACAGACTGCCCCGAAATACTTACCAAAGAAAATCTTTTTACAGCAGATTCTAGTTTTTTGGCAAATAATTTATGTGTATTATGTTGGTAGAAAACAAAATTTTCAGACGTGGCAGACTCTTCTACACTCAATGTTTGTTCTTTTGATTGAAATACAATCTCAAACCTATTGTTGAACTTACCTTGGGCTGAATCAAATCTATATGCTTGATTTTGTGTTAAATCAAAATACTCATCCGTTAGATTATCCTTTAAGTATATTTTTTGATTACTATCAATGTTTTCTGTTTCTGAAATCTTAAGTTCAAAGGAATTATTACCTGATGATTTAAAGTTTAAAGGAATAACCTTATCATCTGTAATGGGGCCATAGGCTTCCATGTTCATGTTTTTCCCTTCAAAATTCAGGTTTAAGTCATTGTTGTTGTTTTCGTCACATTCGGCTTCGTAGCCATAATCATAACCATCTGTTGTAAAGTCACTAAATCCTAAAAGCAATTCCCGTCTGGTTTTGGGACCTACAACAGAATTGAATTCCAAACGTATTTTTTGAATACTATCAGTTTGTTTTTGGGATGATGAACTTTGCCCTTTAGATTTTGTGTTGCTTGATTTAAAGAACACTGATCCATTGCTATAGTTGCCATCAGCATCTGCTTCTTTTACATAAACACGCTGGCCGTTATTGAACTTAATGGTACCATCGGCCACAACATCAGCCATAAAACCTTGTCCCACAGGAAGGTATCTTGTTGGGGTTTTTGTGCCATCTTGAGATCCGTTGGTTGCTCCATAAAACCCAACAAATTGATAAGCTCTACATGACCCTAGCTTGTTTACTTGGGCATAGCCTCCTTCGTAATCACGCAGGTTATGTGATGATCCTGCCCATTGTTGCCAAAGTTGCAAAGTACCACTAATAACGCCCGCATTGTCATCAATAAATTTATTAATATCTAATGCCGATGGATAAGGATTTCCCAATAAATACTGCGTTTTTGATACGGATTCTACTGAACCTGGACCTCCAACATCAGTTGCATTAATTAAAATTGTTCCATTGTTTGGTTTTCCTTCAAAAATATACTCTTGCTGAGGCACGGGATTGTCCATTCCTTTTTGTGTGTACCCAACTCCTGGGGCTATGTTGGTTGTTGGCGATATAGATGCCCAATCCCAATAGGTTACTCCGTTTATAAACGTATATAACCAATACGAGCTTACATAACCAGCTTGAGAATAAGCCGAAGTAAACTGAACCGGAAAACCAGTACCATCTTCTAGCATTTCAATTCTAAAGTCTGTATTGTTCGCATTATTTGTTGATGCATTATTATCACTTAATGTCGTCGCTGCTTTAGCACCAACTGGAGAAGCCCAATAGTTATACCAATATGAACTGGCATTTCCTTCTTGGCGTCTTAAAATTTTACCATTGGCAGAAGTCACCAAATCACTATTTTCAGTTTGTATCAATTGCGAATCACCCAGAAGATCAATGGTTCCGTTTAATTCAAGATACCATGAGTTTTGAATAAGATTATCACTGTTTATGGTAAATGTTTTATCTGAATCAACAATTAATCCAACTGTTTTTATGGTATGATTGGCCGTAACATCATTTGAGATTTTAACGATGCTCCAGTCCTTATTGTTAGAGGTGTTTTCAATATCCCATACATCCCCGTGCAACCAAGTTGATTGTGATGTCCAAGCTCCTGCATTGGATGCTACATAGGGCATGGGCGCTGTTTGCTCTTCAACGGTAGTAATGTTATGTAACCGCATTGTATGACCATTGCTTGAATAATCTTCTATGGTACTATTCACAATATTTGTCATGGGATAATAAGCCAATAAATTTGACCATGGCACTGCATTGGATGTAGACAAATCCTCAACATCTTTTGGTGCTATGGTACCTGCAACATTTCCTGAATTATTTTCAATTTCCTGATATACCATTTGCTGAATTTGGTCTGCTGTAAGAGCTGTATCAAAAACCCGTACTTCATCAATATCTCCCTTGAAATATTGTCCGTCTGTCGATTCGTTTGAAAATCGTCCTATTTCAAATGTGTCATTTGTATCTGAACTTACTGCTATGGAAGCTCCTGTAACCCCTGTGTCATAGGTGTCCGCAAGTGCTCCATCAATATAAAGTTTGATGATTCCTGTACTGCTTGAAAAAGTCCCTGTCAAATGATGCCATTCGTTAAAAGGAATTGTGGTACAACTGCAACCACCTGCTGATTGTTGCGAATTGCCAGCCGTTTTTATACTAAATGTAGGCCTGTTACCATTTTGTAACCACAACCTAAGAGCGATATCTTCTCCTGCAATATTCATGTCAATTGCATTTCCAGAATCAGACTTTACCCATGCCATGATGGTAACATCATTAAGGCCATTAATCAGTGAAGGATTTGACAGGTAATCATCTACCCCATCAAAATCAAGCATGGATATGGGCGGTGGATTACCATCAAAATAATCACGATAGTCTAAGTCGCCTCCTGTGAATAAGTCATTATCCACATCGGGTAAAATAGATGAAGTTGGGTCATCAATTTCATCATTAATATCTGTTGGGTCATTTAGGTTTGAACCTTCAAATAAATTGTCTAAACCATCATTATCACTGTCAGTATAAGTAACGATAAGATTTGCCATTCCGTTTTCTTCAATATCAGGCAAACCATCATCATCAGAATCTAAATCATACATGTCAACATTATTATCACCATCAGTATCAACTGGGATAAGGCCTGTTCCATAAACATCATAAATACCTGTTAATGGGTTTACTGTTCCTGTTGGTGCTATATACCCTAAGGTTGTTTGTGCTTCTACATTGTCAGGAATACCATCATTGTCACTATCAATATCTACAGTATTTAACAGTCCATCTCTATCAGAATCACAAACAGAACTAATGCCAAAATTGGTCAACCGTGTACCGGTATTGGTATCGGTTCCTGTGGCTCCATATAACAAATCAACATGTGAAAACTTGTCGAACTCCATATACAAATAAAAGTCGGGGTCATCCCCTTGGGTGCCACCATCATCAGGCTCATTAACCCAGTCAGTATTTGGAGTGGCAATTGTTGGATCTAGTCTAAACAAAGTAAAATTGGCCGGAGCTGCACCATTTACAAAACCTGCCTGTTCCAAATTTGTGGTTGTACTTAAAGACGGCGTTATGGTCGATGTTACCGTTGTTGAATTAAACCCAGCTATTTCAGTAAAATCACGTCCGCTTCTAGTATCAATATCCCTAGACTCTAAAATCAAATCATAAAGCGTTGTTGGTGTACCAGCAGGATTTGCCGGTGTTGCACTACCAGCTTTAACCAAATCAAAAGAATAGGTTACATACTCATCTGCACTAGCATCAAACGTATCGACTCTCAATTCATTATTGCAATCAACTGTAAAGTTTCCATTTTTAGAAATAATGGTAAGTATTATATCATAATATTGGTTTTGGTATAAAATAGCATTGGAATAAATTACTTTTTCTCCTGGTTGAACATCATTTAAACTTGATGCTGTTAAAGGAGCTGCATTATTAAACTGTATAATAGCGGAACATTCATACGTATCAATAATACCGTCATTATCATCATCTTCATCACAAATGTCACTAATGCCATCCCCATCAAAGTCAGGATTTCCAGAAGCAACTGCATCACATGGGTCTATAACTGTTAATTTTGCAGAATAGACTTCTGAAATACATTTATTATCATCATGTGTTATTACCACATAGTACTCATTACCGTCCAAACCGGTAACATCACTTATGTTTAATGTTGAATTAGTAGTCCCGCTATAAACACCAGCGTTTGATAATGCAATTCCGCCTGAAGCTGGGTCTCCCAAATACCATTTGTAATTAATTCTATTATTAGAGCTTGAGGATTTTCCATTAGAATAATCAGGATTTCCACTATTGAAATTTGTAGTGTTACGAGCAGAAGCGTTAACACTAAACGAAGTAGAACCTCCAATAGTTACGCTCTTGTCGCTTGGGGTAGACGATATTGTTACGCGAGTAGCTATTACCTCATCGCCATTTAACCCATTATATCCTCCAGAACCTCCAGTAACTTTTCCATTTGAATCAATACCAGTGCCATCCAAAATACCATCATTATTGGCATCTACACCTCCAGATTCTATAGAATCATAACATCCGTCATTATCACTATCTAAATCAAAATAATCCAAAATACCATCACCGTCAGTATCACCAGCAAATTCATTGCTGTCTAAAATGCCATCATTATCATCATCTAAATCTACTGAATCAACAATACCATCACCATCATTATCTTGGGCAAATGATAAATTAGTATAAAACAGTAAGAACAAAAAGCATGCTCTAAATAGTACAGTTTTTCTCATTAGGTTAAATTTTAATAGTTTGGGACTACTTAATTAATTTTTAAGCACCTAATAGACACACTATGTAGTAAAATGGATTGTAAAAAATTGAGGGAAGTAAACTTTTTAATTATAAAGACACACTATTTGCCTTTAAATCAATAATATAACAATATTAAAACATAATAATTTCATACCAACATAAGATGGTTGTTTTTTCGATAAAACAATAAAAAAACCCATTTAAA
The DNA here is from genome assembly GCF_014646655.1 of Yeosuana aromativorans. GTDB lineage: Bacteria > Bacteroidota > Bacteroidia > Flavobacteriales > Flavobacteriaceae > Yeosuana > Yeosuana aromativorans. Next base: position 438,642 of record NZ_BMNR01000003.1, read on the forward strand.
TGCAATTTTAAAAACATGAAATGCATAAAACATAGATTAATGACATCACTATTTTAAATATGTAATCATAATTTGTTGATTACTATTTATTTAAAATAATTACAATATTAATTCAAAAAATCGACAAAACCTAAAAAAAATCAGATTAAAAGTAGTTTTTTAACGACGAAGTGTCATATTGAACCGTTTTGCTTATTAAAAATAAAAATGTGTTTATTGAGAATTGATTAAATAAGTCTGCCAACTAAATCTTCAATTTTAGAAATAAGCTGAACTTTAATAGCCGTATTTTTTAAGGAAATGGTGTTGTATTTAGATACAAAAATAGTGGAAAATCCTAGTTTTTCTGCCTCAAGAATACGTTGCTCTACACGTTGTACAGGTCGTATTTCTCCAGACAAACCAACCTCTGCAGCAAAACAAAAATCTTTTGGTAAGGCCACATCTTCATTGGACGATAAAATGGATGCCACCACTGCCAAATCAATGGCAGGATCATCTACATTAATGCCGCCCGTAATATTTAAAAACACGTCTTTAGTGCCCAAACGGAATCCTGCCCGCTTTTCCAGAACAGCTAAAAGCATATTAAGTCGTTTGGCATTAAAACCCGTAGCAGAACGTTGCGGTGTGCCATAAACGGCTGTACTTACCAAAGCCTGCACTTCTATCATTAAAGGTCGCATGCCTTCTAAAGTGGCCGCTACTGCATTTCCGGATAATTCCTCATCTTTTTTAGAAATTAAAATCTCTGATGGATTGGTCACTTCTCGCAATCCGGAACCTTGCATTTCATAAATGCCCAATTCATTTGTGGAACCAAAACGGTTTTTATTGGCTCTTAAAATCCTGAACACATGGTTGCGGTCACCTTCAAATTGCAAAACCGTATCTACCATATGCTCTAAAATCTTTGGCCCTGCTATATTACCATCCTTGGTTATGTGCCCAATTAAAATGACTGGTGTCGCTGTTTCTTTTGCATATTTGATCAGCTCGGTTGTACATTCCTTAATTTGGGAAATACTTCCTGAAGACGATTCAATATAATCACTATGCAAGGTTTGAATGGAATCAATAACCACGATATCGGGTTCCAAATCCTCTATTTGCTTAAAAATATTTTGAGTTTTTGTTTCCGTTAAGATATAACAGTTTGTATCTCCCGGATAAATACGCTCCGCTCGCATTTTTATCTGTTTTTGACTCTCTTCTCCAGAAACATATAGGGTTTTGTAAGGCAATTTTAAAGCAACTTGAAGTAACAACGTGCTTTTTCCAATACCGGGTTCGCCACCCAAAAGTATCATAGATCCGGGTACGATGCCTCCGCCCAAAACACGATTAAATTCCCCATCAAAAGTATCCAATCTGGACTCTTGGCTTGTGTCAATATCCTGAATACGAAGTGGTTTTGAAACACGTTTCACAGATAAGGTAGGCGATTTCCAATCGCTTTTTTCTACCTTTTGAATGACCTCTTCTACAATGGTGTTCCACTCTTTGCAAGCCGTACATTGGCCTTGCCATTTGGAATACTGGCTGCCACAATTCTGGCAGAAAAATGTTGTTTTTACTTTAGCCATTTTCACTTTCCACAGAGATGCGGAAAACTTTTAATTATATCCGAAATCTGTTTTAATTGCCTCCGCTTTTTCCATCATCAAATCTTTGGTTATACCACCTATCTCTTCAAATGAATACCCTGATTGATAGGTTCGCATGGCTTTTTTGGGTTCTCCTGTTTCTTCATAAAAACGTGCTAAGTAATAATTTCCTAAAAGTGTTTTAGGGTATTCCTTCCTGGCCAGTTTTCCTAAATCCTCAAAATATTGAAATTCTTCCTTCTTTTCTATACAAGCTTCAATAGCCTTAAAATCATTGATAAGTATTTGTTTTTCAATGCCAAATAAATCATGGATGGTTTGGTATTTTTCCTCAAGATAGGCTACTGGAGAGGTTTCCAACTTAAGTATTTTTTCTTTGTATTCATCTTTGGTAATGGGCCTAAAAACAGAGAAAATATCTTCTAGCGCATTGGGAATTGCATGAGCCGGAACCGAGTAATAAGAAGGGCCATCAAAATTGTCGAAATAGTAAGATACCTGGTCATTATCAATTCCCTTCAAACTTGTATTTAATTCATCAACTCCTTTTTTTATGGAAGGAACATCGTTGGTCGTGGTTGCCAAATAATAAAATAGCCTGCTTTTAATCTTAGTCAACCTATCAGGAACATACGTGCTCATTTGGGGAGCCAGCTCTGGACTGACCACTATATAGGCCTGAAATAATGGCTGTTCTTTCAACAGATAATAATTAATAAAATTAGCAGTTTCTCCATGACCCACAACTGCTTTAAAGTTCCCAATTCTATATTTATTTTGAATATAAGGAATAAGCTCAGTACCAATAAATTCAAAAAAATTGGCTCCTTTTTCTATAGGCAGTGAATTTTGCTCAGAATACATACAATCATCATAACGTTTGTCAACTTGGTTGATACCAACCACAACAGATTCCGGCATGTCTTCCCAATAGGAATAATAATCTACATTACCGGCAACGGCTTCAAATAAATAATCGCCATCAAGCACAATGAATAATGGATAGACTTTATCAGTATCATTGCTATAACCCCTTGGCAATTGAATTTTAAGTTCGCGGGATTCACCTAGCTTGTTGGATTCAAAAGGTTCATAAATAACCTGAGCCTCAATAGCATTAAAGGTTAATACCAACAATAAAACGTAAAGAATTGATTTCATTTGTATGACTTGAGAATTAGTTGAGAGCAAGGTAATAAATAAAGCGAACGTTTAAAAACAAAGTATTTTAAAAACTTTAAACTTGATTTAAACTTTTAAACTTGCTTTATTTCTGTTGTAAATAGGTAGGTAAATCAATGATAGACCTCCTAAAATAATAATCATAAGGGTTTGTGATGACCAAATGATCCAGCCAAACGCCAAACTTGGTTCTTTTGCAATTCCAAAGAGTGAAAACGCCGCATAAATAGTTAAAGGATAAGACCCAATTCCTCCGTTTGTGGCAGCAATACTTAAACTCGCCGAAATAAAACCAAATAAAATAGCTCCCAAAGAAATGCCTTGTATTTCCTCAACGGCAAAAGACGTTACATAAAACATCAGGACATACATGACCCAAATGAATAAAGTATGAAGTATAAATGGCCACTTTTTTTCCATTTTAAAAATACTCAACACACCTTCTATAAGACCATTACAAAACGCTTTGACTTTTAAAGCAATTTTTGAATGGCTTCTTGCAATATATATGAAAAGTAAAATAGCTAGAACCACAAATATAAGTGCAAGAAAAACGATTTTTGTAAGATTGAACCTGGTTATCAAAAAATTGTAAATAAGGTCAAACTCCAGACATAATGCCAATAAAATGACTGCAAAAATCATAATCAAATCGGCAATACGTTCAGAGACAATGGTTCCAAAGCCTTTTTCAAAAGGGACGTTTTCATAATTTGTTAAGATGGTTGCCCTGGCTACTTCTCCTGCTCTTGGAATGGTGTAATTTATTAAATAGGTAGCAAAAACAGCCATGATACTGTTTCCCAATTTAACTTTGTAACCCATAGGTTCCAGCATAAACAGCCAACGATACGCTCTGGATAAATGGCTTAACAACCCCAAACAAACACCTAGAACTATATATTTATAATCAGCTTTTTTTATATACACCAACAACTCGTCAAAAGACACTTTTGAAAGCGCATACCAGGCCAAAAAAACTCCCAGTAACAATGGGAGTATAATCTTTAGCGTTCTTTTTATATTTAAAGCCAAGGGGTTATTTTAACAAATTAGTAGCTTCGTCTGGAAAGACCAACGACGGCTTAAAGACTTTGGCCTCTTCAATATCCATAAAGGCATAGGTTATCAATATTAAGGTGTCACCAACCGATACTTTTCTGGCAGCAGCCCCATTGAGGGTTATTTCACCGCTATTGCGTGGACCAGGAATGACATAAGTGTCCAAACGTTCGCCATTATCGTTATTGACAATTTGGACCTTTTCGCCTTGTATAATGTTGGCAGCATCCATTAAATCCTCATCAATAGTGATACTACCAATGTAGTTAAGGTCTGCACCTGTGCATTTTACTCTGTGAATCTTAGATTTTACAACTTGAACTTGCATGTGGCAAAGATAATTAATTTAATGCGATATTGTCTATAAGTCTAATTTCGCCAACATATACCGCAATAAACGCCCTATATGTTTTGGTTTTTGATTTTCGTTTAATTTGTTTTAAGGTTTCAACATCAGCAATTATGAAGTATTCCAGCTCTAGAAGCTCTTGGTTTTCAAACTGCTTTGTAACCCATTTAGTAACTTCATTAGCACTTTTTGTGCCAAAATATTGTTTGGCAGTTTTTAAGGTTTTGTAGATAAAAGCGGCAGCTTTTTTTTGTTTATCTGTCAGTCTTGAATTGCGCGAACTCATAGCAAGACCGCTAGACTCCCTATGGATTTCACAGCCAATTATGTTGACAGGGATATGGTGTTTGTCAACCAGTTTTTTTATGATTTGCAACTGTTGAAAATCTTTTTCACCAAAATAAGCGTTGTCTGGTCTAACAATTTCAAACAAGCGTTTTACTACCGTTCCCACACCATCAAAATGCCCTTTTCTAAATTTCCCTTCCATTACGTGCTCAAGCCCATCAAAATCAAACTGCTGTGACACGGTATTTCCTTGGTACATGGCATCTACTGAAGGCGCAAATATTAAAAGCTCCTTAGAAATGGATTCCAAAAGGTGCATATCGTTTTCTAAGTCCCTTGGGTATTTGTCAAGGTCATCCGTGTTATTAAACTGCGTTGGATTTACAAACACGCTCACAAAAACCTTGTCATTGTTTGCCAATGCTTTTTCAACCAAAGCCAAATGACCTTTGTGCAAAGCACCCATAGTGGGCACAAACCCAATGGTTAATTGTTGTGCTTTAAAGGCATCAACAACCTCTTTAATTTGCGCTGTATCTGAAAAAACCTGCATTTTTTAATAAAAAATTAACGGGTGCAAACTTAAGATTTTACAATCAATCTGCATAAATTTTTGTACTTTTGCGTGTTTTTTATTTTGAATTTTCAAAAGCGAACAGTTTATGCAACTTGTAAAAGACGATTTTTTATTTCAAAAAATCATGATTTTCTGTTACATATACCTATCAAAAAAGCAACAAAAACGAACATATGAAAGATAAGAGGATATTATATGTATCATCTGAAGTAGTACCTTATTTACCTGAGACCGAAATTTCATCCATGTCATTTGAAGCACCAAGATTGGTGAATCAACAAGGTGGTCAAATAAGAATATTCATGCCTAGATACGGAAATATTAATGAGAGAAGACATCAACTGCACGAAGTTATAAGGTTATCAGGGATAAATTTGGTGATAAATGATCTGGACATGCCTCTTATTATTAAAGTAGCCTCTATTCCAAAAGAACGCATTCAGGTTTATTTTATTGACAATGACGAATATTTTAAAAGAAAGGCAACCCTAACCGATGAAAACGGAAATTTGTTTCCGGATAATGATGAAAGAGCCATCTTTTTTGCCAAAGGCGTTATTGAAACCGTGAAAAAATTAAATTGGTCTCCAGATGTTATTCATGTTCATGGTTGGCTGGCATCATTGTTGCCGCTTTATTTAAAAGAATATTACAAGGACGAGCCTTTGTTTAGTGACAGTAAAATTGTGACATCCGTTTATGGACAGAATTTTGATAATACTCTTAACAAAGACATGCATAACAAAATTAAATTTGACGGTATTGAGGAAAGTGCCATTAACATACTTGAAGAGCCATCATATATTAACCTAATGAAAGTTGCTATTAACTATTCTGATGCATTGATAGTTGGTTCTGAAAATATCCCAACAGATTTAGAAACCTATTTAAAAGACTCAGAAAAACCTGTTTTAGAATTTAAACATAAAGACGAATTTGGAGAAGCCTATACAAGTTTCTTGAATTCAAGCGTTTTAGTTTAAACCCTGTCCTTTACAAATTACGATATGAAAAAAATATTTAATGCCCTTAAATTTACTTGTGTTTTTTCTTTAATTCTTGCAGTGTTTGTAAGTTGTGACAAAGATTTTAATACGATTCAAAGTGATGTCATTGCTGCAAAAAATTTTAATACCGATTACACACTTGCCCCGATAACATCTTATAACAGGAAACTTGATTCTGTTAAAATCAATAATCTAGGAGCCAGCTTGTTTGGTGTTTTCAATGACCCTGTTTACGGACAGACCAAGGCTAGCATTGTTGCACAAGTAATACCGTCATCATTTAATCCTAGTTTTGGTGATAACCCAAAAATTGAATCGGTCATATTAAACATTCCATATTATAGTAGAGCCATAACAGATTCTACCTATACAATTAAAGACTCTTTATTTGGAGATTCCCCTATTAAATTATCTATTTATCAAAACAACTATTTTTTAAGGGATTTTGACCCAAATTCCGAAACCAATAGTGCCCAAAACTATTATTCATACGCAAATAATCCTGCCAATAACACGGATAATTTTGCAGTAACCGAAAACGGAACCATTAATTTTGATGATTTTAAATCTGCAGATACACTTTATTACGATCCATCGTTTGTGCCAAGCAGTGACGCCATTGTTATTACAAAAACAGCTTCTGATGGAACGGAAACTACAGAACGTCTAGCTCCTGCCCTCAGAGTTGAATTAGATACTACTTTTTGGAAATCTGCCATTTTAGATAAAGTAGGGAGCACTGAACTAAGTAATGCCAATAATTTCATCAATTATTTTAGAGGCTTATATTTTAAAGCAGAACCTATTGGTAATGATGGCAACATGATTTTATTTAACCTAGGTGCTAGCGGCGCTAACATAACCATAAATTACTCTTACGACTCTACTATTACTGATGGGGAAAGAGTTCAAAGTAGTTATGTCTTAAGTTTTACTGGTATTAAACTTAACACCTTTATAAACGATTTTACAACACCTTTAGAAAATGGTGACCCCAATCTTGGTGATGAAAAACTGTATTTAAAGGGAACTGGTTCAATGGCTGTTGTTGATTTATTCACTGGATTAGTAGATTATACAGATGAAAATGAAGTTACTACACAAATCCCAGCTTTAGAGGCTTTTAAAAAAACCTACAGAGCGGTTGATGATAACGGTGACTACATTATTAAAAATGGTGACTTTGTGTTAAAAAGACTTATCAATGAGGCTCAATTGGTAGTTCATGAAGATGAAACCATGGCAGAACCTACAGATGATTATCATAAATATGACAGGTTGTATGCTTATGACATTAAAAATAATATCCCCTTGGCCGATTATGATTATGATCCAACAGGCAATACAACAGATCCGTTTAATTCAAGATACATTCATTTAGGGCAGCGAATGACCGATGACAATGGCGTTACTAAATATAAGATACGTATTACTGAACAATTAAATAATATTTTACTCAAAGATTCAACCAACACCAAAATAGGTCTTGTTCTGTCTACAAACGTTAACCAAACTTCCGGTTCAGCTCTTTTAGATAGTTATGATGATGTGAGCGGTGTACCATCCATGTCTTTGCTAACTCCTAGAGGCACTGTTTTATATGGCAGTAATCAAAACGTGGCAGAAGACAAAAGAATGGTTTTAGAAATATTTTCTACCGTACCTGATACAAAATCAAATAATTAGATGCTTAAGTGATTTTTCAAAAAGTCTTTTTAATTCTATATCTATATACTGTTGAAAATGAAGTTCGTCGTATAAATTAATGACTTCATATAATAATTGTCGCATATTGGCTTTTATTTTTTAATATTTGCTCTGCTATTATAAACCCAAATCAAATTAATTATGTGTGGAATTGTTGGATACATAGGACCCCGAGAAGCTTACCCAATCATCATTGAAGGACTTAAACGCTTAGAATACAGAGGCTATGATAGTGCCGGTATTGCGCTTTTTGATGGCACAAACCTTGGCGTTTGCAAAACCAAAGGGAAAGTTGCCGACTTAGAAAACAAGTTTAACTCTCATACTTCCAAAAGCGGACATATTGGAATTGGACATACAAGATGGGCAACCCATGGTGTCCCTAATGATATCAACTCCCATCCACATTATTCAAATTCTGGTAATCTGGTCATTATTCATAATGGTATTATTGAAAATTATGATTCTTTAAAAAAAGAGCTGATTTCCAGAGGCTACACGTTTCAATCAGATACAGATACCGAAGTTTTGGTCAACCTAATTGAAGATGTAAAAAAGAAAGAAAATGTCAAGTTGGGACAAGCTGTTCAAATTGCGTTAAACCAAGTTATTGGTGCCTACGCCATTGCTGTTTTTGATAAAACCCAACCTAAAGAAATAGTTATTGCACGATTAGGTAGCCCGTTGGCCATTGGCGTTGGAAAAAATGAGTTTTTTATAGCCAGTGATGCATCTCCGTTTATTGAATACACCCAAAATGCCATTTATTTAGAAGATGAGGAAATGGCTATCATACGCCTACATAAAGACATTAAGGTTAGAAAAATAAAAGATGACTCTTTAGTTGCTCCTTATGTTCAAAAGCTTCAAATGAATCTGGACCAGATTGAAAAAGGAGGTTTTGAACATTTCATGCTAAAAGAAATTTACGAACAACCTAAAGCCATTACCGACACCTATCGTGGTCGTCTCAATAGAGAGGAAGCCATTATCAAAATGTCAAGTGTTGAAGATAACATGAAAAAGTTTCTCGCCGCAGACCGCATCATTATTGTAGCCTGTGGTACATCTTGGCATGCCGGTTTGGTAGCTGAATACATTTTTGAAGACCTTGCACGAATTCCAGTTGAAGTTGAATACGCTTCAGAATTTAGATATAGGAATCCTATCATAACTGAAAAAGATGTTGTAATAGCCATTTCGCAATCTGGTGAAACAGCAGATACACTTGCCGCCATTAAATTGGCAAAATCAAAAGGTGCTTTTGTTTTTGGTGTTTGTAATGTGGTTGGTTCTTCCATTGCCAGAGAAACCCATACGGGAGCTTATACGCATGCTGGCCCAGAAATAGGTGTGGCTTCTACCAAAGCATTTACCACTCAAATTACGGTTTTATCACTTATTGCGTTACGTCTAGCAAGAGCCAAAGGCACTATTTCAAGTTCAGACTTCCGTCACCATTTACTGGAGTTTGAAATGATTCCAAAAAAAGTGGAAAAAGCATTGGAATCTGATGCTCACATTAAAATGATAGCAGACATTTACAAAGACTCCAAAAACTGTCTGTATTTAGGAAGAGGGTACAATTTCCCCGTTGCACTTGAAGGCGCTTTAAAGCTTAAAGAAATATCATACATTCATGCAGAAGGTTATCCTGCGGCAGAAATGAAACACGGCCCAATTGCTCTTATTGATGAAAACATGCCTGTAGTAGTCATTGCTACCAAAAAAGGACACTACGAAAAAGTGGTCAGTAACATTCAAGAGATTAAATCCAGAAAAGGAAAAATTATCGGAATTGTAACCGAAGGCGATGTTGATGTAAGGGAATTGGCAGACCATGTTATTGAAGTCCCAGAAACACTGGAATCACTATCCCCTTTACTAACAACTATTCCATTACAATTATTGTCTTATCACATAGCTGTATTACTAGGAAAAAATGTTGATCAACCAAGAAACTTAGCTAAGTCCGTTACTGTTGAATAACTTATAATTGACCTTATAAAATATATATTTTGTGCTATAGATCAAATATGCTATATTTACAATAAACCTTCCTTATTTTATCAATTCAGCAAATATAAAAGCAATTTTATGCTAAAATTTACTATGCGCGCATAATTTTTTTTACATTTATGTAATTATAACTTATAATATTTTTTATATTGCTCACAAAAATAACTAAACTAATTCTCGTAAATGAAAACAATTTTCCCGATTTTATTAATGCTTTTTTGTGGATTAGCAAATGCACAAACAACAATTACTGGATCTGTTGTTGATGATAGCGGTCAACCTATACCAGGCGCCAATGTTATAGTTGTTGGAACTACTACTGGAACTGTCTCAGATTTTGACGGAGCTTTTAGCCTTAAAACTAATTTAAATCCGCCATTTTCACTACAAGCTAGTAGTGTTGGTTTTGAAACGGTAACACAAGAAATAACTTCAAACAATCAAACTGTTAACTTTATTCTTAAAGAAGGAACTTCTTTAGATGAAGTTGTTATTTCGGCTTCCAGAACACCAGAACGTATTTTTGAATCACCTGTTACCGTAGAACGAATCGGTCTTAAAGAAATCAAAAATACAGCTTCTGTTGATTTTTATGACGGGCTGGAAAATCTTAAAGGTGTTGATGTTAACACCAATAGTTTGACTTTTAAATCTGTTAATACCAGAGGTTTCGCCACCTTTGCAAACAACCGTTTTATGCAATTGGTAGATGGTATGGACAATTCTACACCGGCCTTGAACTTCCCTATTGGAAATTTAGTGGGTATGATTGAAACCGATGTGCAAAGTGTTGAATTACTGCCAGGAGCATCTTCTGCCCTATACGGTGCCAATGCCTTTAATGGTATCTTGTTCATGAGAAGTAAAAATCCGTTTGATCATGCAGGTATAAGCGCTTATTATAAGCAAGGAATGACATCCCAAAAAGCAGCTGGAGACAATCCGTATACAGACTTTGGAATAAGAATGGCCTATAAGTTTAGTAACAAATTTGCTGCCAAAGTAAATTTTGGATATCTAAAAGGAACCGATTGGGCTGCAAACAGTACGGTTGACAAAAATTCTGATGGTGGCACCAGAGCTACAGATTTAAACTATAATGGCGTTAATGTTTATGGTGATTTAGTGTCAACAAACATAAAATCTGTTGCGGTGACTCTTGAAGGTTTGGGTATTTTGCCGGCAGGTGCTAATGCGTTGGTTCCCTCTGTCAATGTGAGTAGAACAGGTTATGATGAAGCTGACTTAACAGACTATAATGCTGAAAGTGTTAAAGCAGATTGGGGATTATACTACAGACCGTTTGAAAATGACTTTGAAATATCCTATGTTGGAAAAGTAGGAACCGGATCTACCATATACCAAGGTAGTAACCGATATCATATAGATGGTTTTTTTCAAGAACAACATAAACTAGAAATAAGAAACGATAATTTCTTTTTAAGAGGCTACGTTGTTGATGATAAAGCAGGAAAATCATATGATATGGTAGCAACTGCTATCCAGATTAACCGTGCTTGGAAAGATGACAGTACATGGTTTGGTGAATATACAGGAACTTATGTACAGGCCACGCTTGCGGGAGCAACAAATGAACAGGCACATGCAGCAGCGAGAGCCCAAGCAGAATCTGGTAGATATTTACCTGGAACTCCAGAATTTCAAGCTGCCTATAACAGAAGCATCAATGACCCTGATTTATTAACGGGTTCTAAATTCCAGGATGCATCTAAATATTACCATGCCGATGGTAATTATAATTTTAGCAACTTAATAGATTGGGCAGAGATACAAGTTGGTGGTTCCTACAGAAAATATAGCTTAAACTCTTCAGGAACCATTTATACCGACAAAAATGGACCAATTGATTATTATGAATATGGAATGTACACCCAGATTCAAAAAAATATTGAATTAAATGAAAACCTTGATTTAAAACTAACTGGATCCTTGCGATATGATAAAAACAAGTTTTTTGACGGTTTTTATTCCCCTAGATTATCTGCTGGTTTAACAGTAAATAAAAATCATAATTTTAGGGCGTCTATCCAAACTGGATTCAGAAACCCAACCACACAAGATTTATTTATAGGCTTGGATGTAGGTCCTTATGTGTTGATTGGTGCAGCACCAGATAACTTGGACCGCTATTCAGTACCTTACAATGTTAGTGGAGCTGGACAAATGTTAGGTCAGCCAGCAACCATCACCCAAACCGGGGCTGCTGGTTATTATAATTCATATACCAGAAGTTCTGTAGAGAAATTAGCTGCAACAGGAGACCCTTCTGTTCTAGAAGTTGCTAATCCAGATTTAGTAAAACCAGAACAAGTAACATCTACAGAAGTTGGTTACCGAGGAAAATTTGAGTCATTAATTGTTGATTTAAGTGCTTATTACAACAGCTATAAAGATTTTATTTCTCAAGAAATTGATATTGCTCCATTATATGGAACCGTGGGAGACAATTCACTGTCTGTGGCAGCCATAGCAAATAACGATTATCAAGCTTATGGAACCTACACCAACTCTCCTGTAGGGATAAAATCTTATGGAGCATCATTAGGATTGTCCACTAAAATCTTTGGTAATTTTGATTTAAGTGGAAGTTATACCTATACAAAACTGGACTTTGACCAAGCTAAATATCCAGACATTGCGACCTATTTCAACACACCAGAACATAAATTCAAAGCTTCTTTTGGAAATACTGAGTTATTTAAAAACTTCGGATTTAATGTATCATACAGATTCAGTGATGATTACTATTGGGAAGCAACCTTTGGTGACGGTGTGGTTCCAGAATATCATGTATTGGATGCACAAATCAACTTGCTCGTTCCAAGTATGAAATCTATTTTTAAAATAGGTGGCACCAACCTTACCGGAAAAGAATACACAACCGCTTTTGGTACAGGATATATAGGATCAATGTACTACGTATCATGGACTATTAACAACTTATAAAAAATTGATTATGAACACAAAATATATATGGCTGTTAATAATCCTATTAGGATTTACAGCTTGTAACACTATAGAAGATGTCAGTAGAACAGACGCACCAGTTGCATTACCTGACCTAACTACTGGTACAGCAGATTTTTCAAACTATGTGGCACTTGGAGCTTCGTTTACAGCGGGTTACACAGACAATGCTTTGTTTATTGCTAGCCAAGAAAACTCATTCCCCAATATTATTGCCAAAGAATTCTCTAAAGCTGGTGGTGGCGCATTTACACAACCTTTAATGAGTGATAATTATGGTGGTTTAGCCGCTGGAGGCACAAGAATTGCCAACCCAAGACTGGTTTTTGGAGGTTCAGGTCCTGTACCATTAGAATCAGTAATAGGTCCAGTAACTGTTGGCACAGACATAGTACTTAATAACCCATCGGGACCATTTAATAATTTAGGTGTCCCAGGTGCAAAAAGTTTTCACCTGCTTGCAAATGGTTACGGAAACATAGCCAACTTTCCTGCTGCGGCAAATCCGTATGCGGTGAGACTTACAGGAAGTACACCCAATGCCTCTATTTTAGAACTGGCAATGGCTCAAAACCCAACATTTTTCACCTTATCAGAAATTGGGGGTAATGATGTTTTGGGGTATGCTACATCAGGTGGTGATGGTTCTAATCCCATTACAGATTCACCTACCTTTGATTTTGCTTTTAACACCTTAGTTACTACCTTGACTTCTGGGGGCGCTAAAGGCGTTGTGACCAATGTTCCTTATATTACAGATCTACCACATTTCACAACGGTACCTTATAATCCATTGAGCCCAGCTAACCCTAGTTTTGGACCATTAATCCCAACACTTAACGGAGTTTTTGGGCAGCTTAATCAAGTATTTGCTTACTTAGGCGTACCCGAAAGATCCATCGTTTTTTCAACTACCGAGGCTAGTGCCGTTGTCATAAAAGATGAGACTCTTACGGATTTATCAGCACAAATTGCTGGCGTCTTGAATGCCAGCCCAACATTTCCCGCATTTGTACAAAGTTTTGGACTTCCTGCTCAAGCGGCTCCACTAGTGGCCAATTTATTGGGTTCTATGTATGGACAAGCAAGACAGGCAACTGCTGATGATTTATTTGTGCTACCTAGTAGCTCTGTTATTGGAACCGTGAACACAACCACCTATGCTTATTTGACCGGTCAAGGCTTACCAGCTAATTTAGCAGGACAATTTTCTGTGGAAGGCGTTACCAATCCTTTAGCAGACAAATGGGTGTTATTGCCAAGTGAACAAGACGAAATTAAAATGGCAACTGATGCTTATAACGCAACCATTGAAAATGTTGCCAGCGCAAATCCTAATGTAGCTTTGGTTGATTTAAATGGTATTTTACAAGATGCCTCAACCAGCGGTATCATAGCAGACAACTTTACCCTTACTACCAACTTGGTCTTAGGTGGTGCCTTTAGTTTGGACGGCATACACTTAACAGCAAGGGGTTATGCTTACATGGCCGACAAATTTTTGGAAGCCATTGACACGACCTTTGGCTCTAATTTTGTTGCCTCTGGAAATGTGGCCAATATAGGAGACTATCCAACCAATTATTCGCCCGCTTTGCAATAATTGAAATACGATATGATATGAGAACACCTTCCTTTTGAAGGTGTTTTTTTATTGGAAAAAAGCTGAAAAAACAGCTTTTATATTAAATTAAAAAAATTATCTTTGCACGCGAAAACATAACGTGTATTTTCACAATTAAAACGCATAATATTAAACATATAAGCAATGGCTAAAGTTACAGGTAAAGTTGCACAAATAGTAGGTCCGGTTATCGATGTTGAATTCGGAACTGATTCAGAACTTCCAAAAATTTATGATTCATTAGAAATTAAAAGACCTGATGGCTCTTTATTGGTACTAGAAGTACAATCCCATATTGGTGAAGATACTGTGCGTACCATCGCTATGGACTCATCAGACGGTTTAAGTAGAGGGACTGAAGTTGTTGCTACTGGTGCACCTATTCAAATGCCAATTGGCGAAGATGTTTACGGTCGTTTGTTCAATGTGATTGGCGATGCTATTGATGGTCTAGGGAATTTGCCAAAAGCAGGAAACGCTGGGTTACCAATTCACCGTCAAGCTCCAAAATTTGAAGATTTATCAACCTCAACAGAAGTGTTGTTCACTGGTATTAAGGTAATCGATTTGATTGAGCCTTACGCAAAAGGTGGTAAAATTGGGTTATTTGGTGGTGCCGGTGTTGGTAAAACCGTATTGATTCAGGAATTGATTAACAACATTGCAAAAGGACACGGTGGACTTTCAGTATTTGCCGGAGTTGGAGAGAGAACTCGTGAAGGGAATGATTTGTTGAGAGAGATGCTTGAATCTGGTATCATTAAATATGGTAAAGACTTTATGCATTCTATGGAAGAAGGCGGATGGGATTTGACCAAAGTTGATAAAGCTGGTATGAAAGAATCTAAAGCTACGTTTGTGTTTGGTCAGATGAACGAACCTCCTGGAGCCCGTGCGCGTGTTGCCTTATCAGGTTTAACTATTGCTGAATATTTCCGTGATGGTGCTGGTGAAGGTCAAGGAAAAGACGTATTGTTCTTCGTAGATAATATCTTCCGTTTTACACAAGCTGGTTCTGAGGTATCTGCATTATTAGGCCGTATGCCCTCTGCGGTAGGTTACCAACCAACATTGGCAACAGAAATGGGTGCCATGCAAGAACGAATTACCTCAACAAAAAGAGGTTCTATTACATCGGTGCAAGCGGTATATGTGCCTGCGGATGACTTAACAGACCCTGCACCTGCTACAACATTTGCCCACTTAGATGCTACTACTGTATTGTCTCGTAAAATTGCTGAGTTAGGTATTTATCCAGCGGTTGATCCGTTAGATTCTACATCACGTATTTTAACGGCCGATATTTTAGGACATGAACACTACGCTTGTGCACAACGTGTTAAAGAATTATTGCAACGCTACAAAGAACTTCAAGATATTATTGCCATCCTTGGTATGGAAGAATTATCAGAAGAAGATAAATTAGCTGTATCCAGAGCAAGACGTGTACAACGTTTCTTGTCTCAACCATTCCACGTAGCCGAGCAATTTACAGGTATTCCTGGGGTATTGGTTGATATCAAAGAAACCATCAAAGGCTTTAACATGATTATGGATGGTGAATTGGATCATTTACCAGAAGCTGCCTTTAACCTTAAAGGAACGATTGAAGAAGCTATTGAAGCTGGAGAAAAAATGCTTGCAGAAGCTTAATTTAATTGGTAATTGTCTATTCTTGACAGTTATTAATTATCAATTTTAAGGATTATGTATTTAGAAATTGTATCACCAGAGGCGACCTTATTTAGCTCAGAAGTAGATTCAGTATCTGTTCCGGGAGTTAATGGGCAATTTGAGATGTTAAAAGACCACGCTCCTATTGTTTCGCTTTTAAGGGAAGGAACCATCAAAATTAAAACACACACCCAAAGTCATTTGGAATTTGACCATCTGCATGCGCAAGTTGTTCCTCATTTTGATGACAAAAAAGTTTTAACAGTGAAGATCAATTCTGGTACTGTTGAAATGAAAGACAATAAAGTCATTGTTCTTGCAGATTAAGCCGAGAGCAATAGCATATAACATATAGAAAATAAAAAAAGCGAAGAACTATCTTCGCTTTTTTTTGTGGTTATACTTTAATGAATAGCTTTCTTTTATAAAGGACATACCCGAGTAATAAGTAAAATAATACAACCGTTAGGGCATAAAGTAATGACGATAACTTATCACTCAAAAAATCATGAATATATAGGTTATTATAAAGCCATCCGTGTATAGTTGTTTGTCCCACTTTAGTTAGATAAAAAATCTTGGTAATGAAACTGGACAAAAAATAGATAGTGATGGCATTCATACCCACATATTTAAAAATAGATCCAAACTGTAATTTCATTACGTCTGTTAAATAGTAAATAACTGATAGTATCAAGGTTGCCCAACCACTTGTCGCCAATACAAAACTACTGCTCCATAATGCTTTATTAATTGGAAACCATATACTAAACATGTAACCAGACAATAAGAGCAGAAACGCCACAATAATTAAAAATTTTACATCTCTAAGGGTATCTAACAAATTACCCATAAGAATTCCAATGATGCAAGTGGCCACAGCAGGTAATGAACTTAACAGACCTTCAGGGTCATAATCAGCTTTCCACATGTGCTTTCCTAATAGGTTAGAATCTACGTACATGGCCCAATTGTTGCTTGCTCTATCAAAGGTTGGCAAAGTGCCATCAGGCAAAGGTATATACCCTAGAAATATCCAATAGCCAATTAAAATCACACATGCAATAGCCAATAAACCTTTCCAGTTACAATTAAGATATAGAATAGCAGAAAAAAGGAAAACAATTCCAATACGCTGTAAAACGCCCAAAAAACGCAATGTTTCAAAATCTTTTAAAAAAGGGGGATATGGTAAAAACAACCCTAAAAACAGGCCTAAACCAATGAGCTTCAAACTCCTAATAATAATTTTTTTATAGATGGATATTGTATTGGGTTTCTGCTTGTAAGCAAAGTGAATTGATATCCCAACTATGAATAAAAAAAATGGAAAGATTAAATCTGTTGGGGTCAATCCATGCCATTCGGCATGAAGTAAAGGAGCATAAACATGCCCCCAGGTTCCTGGTGTATTCACCAATATCATAGCCGCAATAGTGAAACCGCGTAAAATATCAACTGATTCTATTCTGTTTTTCATGACAAACAATTATAAGTTATTTGTTTTTTAAGCCTAATTTATGTCCCGCTATGGCATAATATAAAATGATGATATAACAGGGCAATAAAATCCAATATCCTTTGGTTGAAGCATGTGCCGAAGCCATTGCGTCACTCATTCCTTGAGCCATAAACTCAACCTTATTATAATCAACCAACCTACCATATAATGGTGGTATTATTGCTCCTCCAGAAATGGCCATAATTAACAATGCAGAGGCTGTCTTGGTAAATTTGCCAAGTCCTTTTAACGTTAGTGGCCATACTGCCGGCCAAACCAGTGCGTTTGCAATACCTAGTGAAGCCACAAATAAAATGGATGTAAGCCCAGAAGAAAAAACAATGCAAAAAGTAAACAGTATCCCTAGGGCTGCACTAATTCGCAACGCCAAAGACTGACTAATATATTTTGGAATCAAAAAGATTCCTAAACCATAAGTGGCAACCATAGCCAGCAAGGTAAAGGTTGTAAAAAACTTAGCGGACGTTGCTGGAAATCCTAAGGAAATTCCATAGGCAATAATGGTGTCACCCGCTACAACTTCAACACCTACATACATAAAAAGGGTTAACACACCTAGCCATAAGTGTGGAAACTGAAAGATACTGGTCTTTGTTGTCTCACCATCCTTTGGTTCTTCAATAGGTTCTGCCTCAACATGTGGCAATGGAGCCTTTCTTATCAATAACCCTAGCACAAATAAAACAATGGCCATAACCACATAAGGAACCACAACGCTATCAGCCATAACGTCCAATAATTGTGTTTTTTCTGAAGCTGAAACAGTACTTAGCTTTTCTTTTATTTCATCTATACCAGATAATAAAAGCGCTCCAAAAATAAGCGACCCCAAAGCACCTGCTACCTTATTAGCAATCCCCATGATAGCAATTCGTTTAGCGGCACTATCAATAGGCCCTAAGATTGTTATATACGGATTTGATGCCGTTTGCAACAAAGTCATTCCAGCTCCCTGAATAAAAATACCCGATAAGAACATCCAATAGGTTCTTGCCTCAGCGGCTGGTATAAAAACCAAAGCTCCTATTCCCATAACAAAAAGCCCTAAGGACATCCCTTTTCTATAACCCGTTTTTGTTAGTACATACGATGCTGGTAAAGCCATGACTACAAAAGAGATATAGGATGCTGATGCCACTAAAAATGATTGGGCTGAAGTTAATTCGCTAATGGTTTTCATAAAAGGGATTAAAGCTCCATTGATCCATGTGACAAAACCAAAAATGAAAAATAAACCAGCTATGATTATTATAGGAACTAAGGTGTTGCTTTTTGATGAAGACAGTGCTTTTTGATTAGACATGTTTACTGTTTCGTTTAATGATTAATGATTTTCAGATTTTTGCTTAACAAGATGAAATATTCACCACCTATAACTATACTTTAAGATTCTGTCCCTTAAATATTGTATAAGACTATATTCAATAGTAAAATTATGAAGTGTGTTACTATAGGTTGAAAAAAAAGAGGCTGAATGTATCAACCTCTTTTTAAAACTTTATCAATTCTTATTATTTAGCAAACCATAATTTTGTTGCCTGAACATCTGGTCCTTGAGTAGACACTGCAGTAGAATAATTAGGGTTGGCTTGAGCTCCACTACCATATCGTAATCTTTGTGGATAAGCTCCGTTTAAATTTCCTAACGCAAAAATAGTAGCATTGGAAACACCAGCATATAATTCTGAAGGATATCCTGTATCTCTAACTACAGCCCAAGCTTCAAAACCATCGGTGTAATCAGCCAACCATCTTTGTAATGCTATTTTTTCTAATTTTTCATCCATAGTACCACTTGAAATATCTGCAATAGGTGCATTAGCAATATAGGTATCTGCATCACCAGTTGAAATGTTCCATAATTTCATAGCCTCTTTTATACCTGAGGCCAATAAAGCCTGTGCATCACCAGATTCGATACCTCTTACCACTGCTTCAGCTTGTAAAAAATAAGACTCTGCACTAGAAAGAACAATTTCTGGATAGGCCGTGTCAACCTGTGTGCCTCTCTTATGGGTTACGGCTTCACTTGGAACACTGAACATATCATAACGCATGAAATCATAAGAATCACCATTTACACGGCTTGGCTGCCCAATATATTGGCCAGAAGGAACATCAATAGTTGTATCTGCTCCAGATGTGGTAACCGTGTATGTTGCGTTAGCATCATCTAAGGTGGCTATCACAAAGTTTAAGCGTTCTTGGAAATTTGCATCACCATCATCAGTGAAAATAAATGATCCTCCAGGTGCTGGTAATGCATACGCTGATAATCTTGGATCATTGTTGTCCCTTAGCAAGTTTATAAGTGTAGCTCCCATAGTCCATGATGCACCACCGCCAACACCAAAGTCGTGCCAGATGTCACCATATGAAGCAGAGGCCCACTCACTAATAACGAAGTCCTTCTTCATTACAACACTACCTGATGTTTCATCAAGAAGTGGTGCTGCTAAAGCTGACGTAATTGCATTGCTTGCAAAATCATCTCCTGAAGCTCCTAACGCACGCATTCCTATTCTTAATTTTAAAGTGTTCGCCAATTTTTTCCATTTTTGCAAATCACCACCACAGTAAACATCATTATCTCCAGCATCCTCAACCCCAATTCCAGTTTTTTCGGCAGAGCCAATAATTGACATGGCGTTATCCAAATCTGCTATAATACCCTTGTAAATATCTTTTTGGGCATCATATTTTGGTGTTAAAATTCCATCTACACCAGCTTCGCTAAAAGGTACCATCCCAAAAGTCTCTGTATATACTTGATAATAAAGTCCTTTAATTATCAATGATATGGCGTAATAATACTGGTTTTCAAACTCGCCTCCTTCTTTAGTTAAATCTGCAAAACCTTTAACCCTTCCAAAATAACCAGCTAACCAATCATAAGACGCATCTGTATATCCAGCACTGTAATCATACCCCAAACCATCACTCCACCAAGAGTGGTTATGGCCAAAACAGAAATGTCCTGCATATCGGTCTGAATGTATCAAATGGGCTCTCCAATACTCATAACGACTAGGCGCATAGAGTCCAACTTGCGTGCTCGTTAAAAAGTATTTTGCACTTACTTCGGATGCCGTAAACCCACTATTATTTGTGTTTATTGCATCGAAATCTTTTGTACATGATATAGTCATTAATAGTAATAATGTATATATCGAAAATTTAAAATATTTCATAGTTACAATTTTTTAAAATTTAACATTTAAACTAAGTCCAACGCTCTTTGTTGTAGGCAAAGCATAAAACAATACTCCTTGACTAAAGTTGTTTGTTGAGTAAGATGACTCTGGATCAAAGTTATCGGTCTTTTTCCATAAGAAAAATAAATTTCTTCCTGTTAAGCTAACAGAGGCATTTTGCACAAATGTTTTCTCTAATAGTTTTTTAGCAAAACGATATGTCAAACTCAATTCTCTTAATCTTGCGTTTGATTGGTCATATACATATTCTGAACCTATTCCACTAACAGCTCCCCAGTAATCTTGGGCACTAATGCTTGTGGTATTAGGAGTTCCATCTGAATGCACGCCTTGAACAACAACGCCTCCTTCTCTGTACTGTAAAGAGCGTTTAGAAACACCTGAAGCGTCTAGAGCAGCATCGGTTCCTGAATACACATCTCCACCAATTCTAAAATCAATTAAAAAGTTTAAGGTGAAATTTTTGTAATTAAATGTATTTGTAATACCGCCTGTGTAATCTGGCTGATAATTTCCAAATTTTTGACGTTCTGAAGTGGCTTGAGGCCTTCCTTCATCAGTCACAATTAATTGACCTTGATCATTACGCAACCAAGTTGTGGTATAGATATCACCATATCCGCCACCAACTTGAGCTCTAACATCAACGATACCACCATTAGTTGTACTAAACGTAAAATTATCCTGCCCTGCAATCAAGCTTTCTAACTTATTGTCATTTTTAGATATATTGGCAGACACATCCCACGAGAAATTTTCATTTTGAATTGGTTTACCACCAATCATCAATTCAAATCCTTTATTGGTCAATTTTCCAATATTTTCTCTAAAATAGCTATAACCTGTTCCTGGATCTACAGGAACATCAAATATTAAGTCTTTTGTTGTAATTGAATAATAAGAAAAGTCTGCATACAACCTGTTTTTAAAAGCTCTGGCTTCCAATCCAACTTCTGTAGATCTGATGTCCTCTGGTTTTAAACTTTCACTAAACTTAATGGTTGGTCTATTTACTTGCGTAACACCAAGATAACCATCAGCAGCTACAGTAAATAAATTTACAATTTGTTGTGGCTCTGTATCATTACCCACATTTGCTGTACTTGCTCTTAATTTAAGGAAATCAATTTTGGTCCCTTGTAAATTAAACAATTTATGCAACAAGAAACTTAAACTTGCTGAACTATAGAAGTATGATCTGTTTTCTGCCGCCAAAGCTGAAGACCAGTCATTTCTTGCAGTTAGGTCTAAATAAACCATATCCATATATGATAATGACCCTTGACCGTATACTGAATTAACTTTCTTTTCAATTAAATCAGACTGCGTTGCAACAATGGTGTTTCCATCAGCAT
This sequence comes from Yeosuana aromativorans, assembly GCF_014646655.1. Lineage (GTDB taxonomy): Bacteria > Bacteroidota > Bacteroidia > Flavobacteriales > Flavobacteriaceae > Yeosuana > Yeosuana aromativorans. The sequence continues at coordinate 460,818 of NZ_BMNR01000003.1, forward strand.
TATCCAAGAAATATTTACCAGGAATTTTAAAGTCTTTTCCAAACGATCCTGAGCTAATTCTTGTAGAATGCAACATGTTACCACCTGCATTTAAAGACAAATTAAATTTATCATTTAAATCTTTATTGAACATCAATAAGAAATCATAGTTGGTTTCTGTGATGTCATTTTGTCCAAAACGGATATCTCCACCAGGATAAAAATGATGTCCTATGGCATGGATTTGTTTGGTATCTTGACTAACCGCATCTCTACCTACTCGTATAAAAGCAGACAACCAATCTGTAAATTCATAGGTTGCTTTTGCAAATCCAGTTATTCTGGTTCTTTGATCTTCATTGGAATCATTGTATAAAATCCAATACGGGTTTCCTGTTCCAGTTCTAGGTGAAATAACTTTATATGGGTTATTTGGGTCTATTGGGTTTTCTATGTTTTGATACACTTTAAGATCGGACAAACTTACGTTTCTAGGAAGCCCCCAAAGGTATGCTGCCAAACCTTCTGTTCCTTGTTCTGGTCTGTTTTTAGCACTCTGTAAGAAATAGGTAACCTTGGCATCAAAAGACAATTTATCTGATAGCTTGGTAAATCCTCTTAAGTTAAAGTTGTTTCTTTTTAATCCAGAATTTGGCAAAATGGATTGTATATCAGAATTTGTATAAGAGAAAAACACAGACGATTTATCGGTGCTGTTACTTATTGAAATAGTGTTTACAAAACTAGCGCCTGTTTCAAAAAAATCCTTAACATTATTTGGTTGTGCTGAGTATGGTCTCATTTGTCCATTGAACTCTAAATGTGAAGACCCATCAAATTTTGGCCCCCAAGAAGCTGTATTGGTAACAGCTGTTACTTGTGTGCTCAATGGGTCCGATGGAACGATATTTGGAAAATCTCCATCTGTTCCACGTCCATACTGATTTTGGTAGTCTGGTAAAACCAAAGGTGAATCAAAAACGGCACTTGAGTTAATAGACACGCCCAAACCTTGATTTAATTTACCTTTTTTTGTAGTGATAAGAACCACACCATTGGCCGCTCTGGAACCATATAATGCAGCAGCATTTGGCCCTTTTAAGATTGACATGGATTCAATATCATCTGAGTTGATATCAGAAACACCTGTACCTAAATCTCTAACTGAATATTCTCCAGCTCCCGCATTAGATACGCCTGAGTTATCAATAGGAATACCATCAACAACATAAAGCGGTTGGTTGTTTCCAGTTAAAGATCCATTACCTCTAATTACAACACGGGTTCCACCACCAGCGCCAGAGGTAGATCTTGAAACCACAACCCCGGCTACTTTACCAGCCAAAGAGCTGACCACGTTGGTTTCTTTAGCCAATGATACCGAAGAGCCCTCTATTGTGGATACGGCATATCCTAAAGATTTTTTTTCACGACTAATTCCCAAAGCTGTTACTACAACTTCGTTTAATTGTTCAGCATCTTCTGATAACGAAATATTTAAAGGTGTTGTGCCGGTAAAAGCAACTTCCTTAGTTGCATACCCAACATAAGAAACCACAAATGTTGCTGTTGCTGTTGACACATCTATGCTGTAGTTTCCATCAAAATCTGAAGAAACTCCATTTGTTGTTCCTTTAACAACAATACTTGCCCCCGGTAACGGAATTCCGGTTGCAGCATCTGTGATTGTCCCTGTTACTGTCGTTTGCGCTTTGGCATTCTGAAATGCAAACAAACAAAACACAAACAGTAGTTTTAGTACTTTTTGAATCATAAATTTAGTTATTTGAGTTAATAATTTGGTTTATTGAGTTAACCTTAAGTTAATAGTATGTTAAATCTAAAAATCTAAAACGTTATAGTTTACATTATTTCGACCAATAACATTTCTGAATCGCTATAGGAGAAATTCCAACAAATAGGAATCGTAATTAAAAAGAGGTTAAATGTTGAATAATTTGAGCCTTCTTAAATTCCAAAAAAATTGGTTGCTTTCTGTTTATTGAAACCATAGACATCAATTATCATTTTTTAAATGATCAGCCAATGTTTTCAATAGATCGCCATTGTCACCACTGAACTGCCAAAACATGACTCCTCCCAATTTTTCATTTTTTATAAAATCAACTTTGTATTGTATTGACTTAATATTTCCATAAGTAATAAACAACGAATCTTTATCTCGCCATACATAAGGTGCTTTAGCACTATCGTCCCAATAAGAAGTAAATACCTTACTATTTATGCTGTCTGCAATAGCTTTATACCCATAACTTCCCGTTTGACCATTTGCTAATTGATATAAACCTTGATTTTTTGGGTTTACACCTTTCCAATACCTTCCATAAAACGGAACACCCAATACAATTTTATGAGAAGGGATTCCGGCTAGTATATGCTCTTGTACAGAATTTCGACTGCTCTTTTTGGGTGTTTCTAAATCAAACTTTGATTCTTCAAGATTGGAATGATGCCCTGTCCTGTTAGAACTTCCAGTCACAAAATCATAGGTCATTATATTGATATAATCAAGATATTGTTGTGCTTGTCTCATATCGGTATGATCTAAATAATTTTGATTGGCACCGGTTGCAACAGTCAACAAGTAGGTTTTCTTTCCGTTTACCAATGAATCCAGTTTTTTTCTTAGTAGCTTTAAAATTGCCGTGAAATTTTCTTTGTCCTCTGCTCTAAACCGGTTGTTGTCTCCTATTTGCCCTGGATATTCCCAATCTAAATCCACACCATCTATGTTGTGTTTAATCACAAAATCTATAGCACTATTTGCAAACTTTTGCCTAGAACTTTCGGTTAAAACAGCATCTGAAAAATTTTTGGACCAACTCCAGCCTCCAACAGAAATTAAAATTTTTAAATCTTTGTTAGTAAGCTTTAATTGGTTTAATTTTTTTAGTGCTTCTGTATCGTTCTCATTACCTTCAACAACTTTTCCTTCTTTGATATTGGCAAAAGCATAATTGATATGGGTTACTTGGTTTGCTTTTTCATTGTTTTCACCCCAACTGTCCTGCCATCCATGAACATAAGCAACTATTTTATAGTTATCCGCCTTTACTATGACTCGAGTTTCTTTATTAACACAAGCAGTTAAAAACATTGCTGAAAAGAATACTGAAAATAAATATTTATCAATCATACTAATTAGGATAATTATTAATGCATCTATTATTGTTATTTCTTAATATGTTAAGGACAATAGTTCTTTGTTTTCCTTGAACAATTTTATGATTAATTCGCCAAATAATGTGTTAGCCCAAGCAAACCAATCCCTGGAATAATCATTCGGATTGTCCTTATCAAATCCCTCGTGCATAAAGCCTGTTCCTGCATGGGTAGCTTTTAACATTTTTAGGCATTTTATGATCTCATCGGTATCTGTACTGGTCATGGCCCTTAAAATGATACCCATAGGCCAAATTTTATTTTTTCCGGTATGTGGACTTCCTTGTCCTTCGGCATACTTCCCTTTTAAAAAATAGGGATTGTTGTCACTCAATAAAAATCGACGGGTGTTTTTATAAAGTTCATCTGTCGGCTTATGTGCTCCTAAATACGCCAATGACATTAACGATGGCACATTGGCATCATCCATAAAGAGTTTATTTCCATAACCATCTATCTCGTAAGCATACATTTTACCAAAGTTTAAATGTTCTGTTACAGCAAATTCCTTGATAGCAGTAGCAATTTCATCAGCCAATTGTTTACACATATTTGCAAACTCATTGTCTTTATATGCCTCTTTATAGATAGTTTCCAATTGGCGTAAAGACAATACCGCAAAAATGTTTGAAGGTATTAAATAGGGAAATAATGTTGAATCGTCCGACGGGCGAAACATTGAACAAATAAGCCCGTTTGGTTTAACGGGTCTTCCGGTTCCACCAAATGGTGGCGAATCTATTACTGAAGTGGTTAATCTACTAAACACATATTCAGATTCATGATGTTTGCGTTGCTCTGTTTTAAATGTTTTTACAATGAGCTGCATGGCCTTATTAAAATCATCATCAAAAATGGAAGTGTCCTTCGTAATTTGATAATATTCGTTAGCCAAACGAACAACATAGCATAAGGAATCAATTTCCCATTTGCGTTCGTGAACTCCAGGAAGCATTAATTTTTGATCACTTTTCCACTCCGATATTTTAGTTGTGTCTTTATAAAAGGCATTGGCATACGGATCTAACAATACACATTTTACCTGTCTGTTAATTAATCCTTGAACAAGTTTTTTAAGTTTTTCGTCTTCATTAATTAAAGGTAAATATGGCCAAACCTGTGCAGTGGAATCTCGCAGCCACATGGCATCTATATCTCCTGTAATCACAAAGGTGTCAGGTTTTCTATCAATCATCTCAAAATCAATGGTGGTATCCAACGTATTTGGATAACAATTTTCAAAAAGCCAAGACATTTCTTCGTCTTTAATAACAGCCTTTACCTCTTTAATCAGTTGTTCTACGGCTTTACTTACAAAGTTTCTATCTGCTAACTTTGGTCTCTTACTCACAAATTTGTTTTGTGAAACCAGTACCATATTTTTGGGCATTACCAAGGCTCCTGCTGTAAACAATGAACTTTGAACAATAAAATTTCGTCGTTTCATACTATGGAATTACTTAATTTCAATTTCCACAAAAACAGGTAAACCTTCTTATTTGCTTTTACTGTTTTATGGGGATACATCTAATGGTCTTAAGGTTTTTCAATCAACAGTTCAATCTTCAATGAAATTAAAAACCGGTTAATGCCATAATTTATCAATGATATACTATATATGCAGACACCAACCAATGATTGAGTTTATCTTCTGTAGCCAATGTTGCTGGAATACTTATTTTTAATATATGTTCCCCTTTTTTTAAATCTCCCAACTCCACAACAAATGGTTTAACCAAAGAACCCGGACACCAATTGGATCTTGACAAGTCTGATGAAGCAATGCGCTCTTTAATTTCTTTTGTCTTATAGGTGTGGGATTCTTCATCTATATAGGAAGCCGTGTCTTTTTTAAGCCAAACCCCAGATGTAGGATTAAAGCGCCTAAAGGAGGCACAATCGTCTCGCCATGGAATGGTGTCTAAAACCAGTTCGTTATCCATAAAAACACTATTCTTGATTTTAATAAACTCATCACCTCCTTCATGGCCTCCATGTCCTGTTGTTGTATAGTACAGTTTTACGTTTTTAGCATCTTTATCTAATTTAAAATTTTCCTCTAAAGGTGTTATGGCAAAAAAATCAGGTAACGATTGCCCATCCACATAGCTTATGGTATTTACCAAAGATTTCACTTGAACGGTTTTTCTTGGCCTATTGGAATACACAAGACTTAAATCGACATTATAGCCTTCTTTTGTCCAAGAATCTATCCAGACTCCAACATAAAATGTATTACTTACAAGAGTTGCCAATTGTGAAATATCCAACTCCCAAACCACTTCATTTTCCCATTTAGGGATATAAACAGGTTTTCTGTGTTTGCCTTCTTCGTTGCTATAATAACCCACTCCAAAAGGCGTCATAAAGCGCAATAATTCAATAACAGGACTGTATGTGTCTGATGCTTTTACACCCCCGAATTTGTCATTTAAAGTGGAAGACACTGGAAATGTTTTTTCTCCTTTTGAAACATCTAAAATGGATATTTTACTAGTGTCTGTAACCACAAAACAAGATCCGGATTTATCCCACCTATCACCATTGGAACGTAGGGAGAGTTTTATTGTAACATCAGTACCCAAAGGAAAATTTGGAACCGTGACCTTTTTATAGACTATTCGCCCATTTTGCAAACGAGTGGTTTCTTGATCATTTCCTGGATTACCACCAAAATTAATAGGTTGGTTTTTAAAAACAGTATAGTTTAATGCATCTTGCGCTACACTTTTAAAACAAAAGCAGAGCATCAAGCTTAGTATTAAATATGTGGTTTTCATAGAGTAGTTTTTTCTTAAATTTTTCATTAACTATTTTAGAAACACTTTTAAATGACCTCCATTGACCAAATCAGAGTGATTGATGAAAAACCCTTTATAACTTTTCCCGTTAAGCTCTATCTTATCGATAGTCCCTTTGCTGTTTCCTACTCGTTCAATAACCAGTTTATTGTTTTTGTAATATTTAGAATCTAACTGAATGGTGATTTTATCAAACATAGGAGCTGTAATGGCATATTTAGGTTCTCCTGGTAATATGGGGTAAATTCCCATCATGGAATAAACCAACCAAGCTGACATGACACCAGTATCGTCATTCCCAGGGATACCATCAGGCGTATTTTTAAAGTATTTTTTTACTAAATCTTGTACCAATTTCTGGCTTCGCCATTCCTCCCCTTTTATATAATTAAACAAATAAGGATAAGCTATATCGGGTTCATTGGCCATATCAAACTGATTGGTATCAAATACTTTTTGCAATTGTGCTGAAAATCCTTGTTCACCCCCCATAAGTTTTATTAAACCTTCAATATCATGTGGCACCATAAAGGCGTATTGCCAGGCGTTACCTTCAACAAACCCTACATTCTCAGTAAAATTAGCTCCTGCTTCGGGGTCGAAAGGCCTGTACCATTTGCCATTTGGTAATCTGGGTCTCAATAATTTTAAGTTTTTATCAAATAATATTCGATAGGAAAGTGAGCGTCCATAAAACCGCTTGTAGTCATCTTTTTTATCTAATGCTTTCGCCATCAATGCAATAGAATAGTCTGCAATATTATATTCTTCGGTTGTTGAAACAGACCCCCCTATATCAGTAGTTAAATAGCCTTTCTCGATATACTGTTTTAAACCGGGGCGCAACGGATTGTTATCAATTTGGTCGGCACTTTTTAGCATGGCCTTATAGGCTTTTTGAATATCAAAATCTTGAATGCCTTTTAAATACGTATCAGCAATAACAATGCTTGCTGGATCGCCAACCATGGTAAAGGTTTCGGTTGAATTTAACTCCCATTTAGGCAACCATCCGTTCTCATCATACATTTGCAACATGCTTTTAACCATATCGGATTGTTGCTTTGGATAAACTAAAGACATGAGTTGGTGCAAATTTCTATACGTGTCCCAAAGTGAAAAAACCGTATAACGTGTACCTTCGGTATGACCTATCTTGCCTGTTTTTATTTCTGGATAATCACCATTGACATCATTTAACGTATTGGGATGAATCAAAGCATGATATAATGCGGTATAGAAGATTGTTTTATCCTCCTCGGTGCCGCCTTCAACCTTAATTCTTGAAAGTAGGGTATTCCATGCATCATAAGTTTCTTTATGTATGGTTTCAAAGGATTTATTTCCAGTTTCCTCTTCTAAATTTTGACGTGCATTTTCAATACTCACATACGAAATTCCTATCTTAACTTCTACCGTTTCAGGCTTTTCAAAATTATAAATGAAATAAGACCCTATACTATCGCCTACAACCATTTTTGTTGTACGTTCCATCAATCGGGTTTTGCCGTTATACCCCATCCATTGTGCTTCTACACCTTCATATTTTGCAGGAGTTTTCCATACACCAAAATTGTCAGCAGGTTTAGAAAATTTGGCAACAAAATAGACTGGATAAGCATCTTCTGGACTATTATAGCAGAAAGAACCAACACTACGCATGCCTTCAATTTCTGTTGAAGACACTATTTTTACCATAGCTCCTTGTTCATTGGTTAACCCTAAACCTAGATTAATTAAAATATTGGATTGTCCTTTTGGAAACGTAAACTTACTGACACCTACTCGTTTTGATGCGGTAAATTCTGCTCTAATATTGTACTTATCAATTTTAGAACTGTAATAACCGGCTCTTGCAAGTTCAAAGGAATACGTAGATCCGTATTTTAAATAATTGGTTTCTAGGTCTCCTGTTGTTGGCATTAATAATATTACGCCTAAATCCGGACAACCAACGCCACTTAAATTGACTTGGGAAAATCCGGTTAAAAAGGTATTTTCATGAACATATGGATTGGATAACCACCGGCTGTCCTTTTCCATGGGTAGATTTTGTGGACCTGCTACGTTAAACGGACTGATACTTGCCATACCCCTTGGCGCAACAGGGCCCGGATAGGTGGCTCCAAAATTAGAGGTTCCGATAAACGGGTTTACATAATCCACTGGTTGTTCCTGTGCTTTGAGAGAGCATACGGCCAAAAGAACCAAGAAAGGACAAACAACAACTCTTTTTATCATAATTATGCGTTATTTATTTAAAATTGCTCAAAGAATAAGGCGCATCCTCTGGGGCACTCGCCCAATTTTTGTTAGGAACATTTCCCATCTGAAATTCTAATGTTCCTCCATTTTGAATAGCCTCATATCTCAAAAAGCTATTTGAATAGGGCTTTCCGTTTAAACTTGCCGACTCTATATAAAAATTATCTTTTGAATTATTACTGGCTTTAATTTCAAACGTCTTTCCGTTTTCTAAATGAAGTGTCGCCTGTTTAAACAATGGGCTTCCTATAACATACTGATTAACCCCAGGGGTAACCGGATAAAAGCCCAACGCACTGAACACATACCAAGCCGAGGTTTGTCCGTTATCTTCATCCCCACAATAACCGTCTGGTGTGGCAGCGTACAATTTGGTAAGCACTTCCCGTATTTTTTCTTGTGCTTTATAGGGTTCCCCAGCATAATCGTACAAATAAATCATGTGCTGAATGGGTTGATTGCCATGCGCATAGTTTCCCATATTTACCACTTGCATTTCCCTGATTTCATGGATGGTTTGCCCATAATAAGAATCATCAAATGTGGGTGGCATTTCAAAAACCTCATCTAGTTTTGAAGCAAATTGTTTTTTGCCTCCCATTAAATCTATCAACCCTTGGACATCTTGAAACACAGACCATGTGTAATGCAGGCTATTACCCTCGGTAAATGCATCACCCCATTTTAAAGGATTAAACGGTGTTTGAAAACTGCCATCTTCATTTTTACCACGCATTAAATTTGTTGAAGAATCAAACACATTCTTATAGTTCATGGATTGCTTGAAATATTTATCTGCTATTTCTGTTTTTCCGAGTTTTTCAGCCATTTCTGCAATGGTAAAATCAGCATAGGCATATTCTAAAGTCCGTGCCACGTTTTCATTAATGCCCACATTGTATGGTACATAACCTAAGGTGTTGTAATAATTTAAACCTTCGCGACCAACAGATTTTACGGGCCGTCTAGCTTCAACCGTTGCGTTTTTTAAAATAGCTTCAAACAACACATTGACGTCTTTTTCTTTAACATTCCCTTTTAAAAAGGCATCCACAATGATGGGTGCTGAGTTTGAGCCAATCATACAATCTCTATGCCCAGGACTGGCCCATTCTGGCAACCAACCAGATTCTTTATATGCGTTTGCCAAACCTTCCATGATATGACTGTTCAAATCTGGGTACATCATATTAAAAAATGGATAGACGGCTCTAAACGTGTCCCAAAAGCCATTGTCGGTAAACATGTAGCCTGGAAGAACCTTTCCGTTATAGGGGCTGTAGTGTACTACTTCATTGTTCTTGTCAAACTCATAGAATTTTCTCGGAAACAACAGAACACGATATAAACATGAATAAAAAGTTCTGATATGGTCTATATTATCATCTTCTATTTGAATTCTATTCAATTCCTTTTCCCAAGCTTGTTTGGCTTTTTCTTTAGTTTGTTCAAATGTGTCGATTCCAATTTCTCTATTTAAATTTAATACTGCTTGCTCAGGGCTAATAAATGATGACGCCACTTTAACATGAACTACTTCTCCTTTTTTTGTCTTAAACCCAATGATGGCCCCCACATGATCTCCTTCGCTGCTTGTTGAATTCTCCATTAATTTCCATCCATCAGTCCATGTATCCGTTATTTCAAAATCCTTGTCAAACTCGGCTACAAAATAGTTATGGAAATTATCAGGAACCCCACCGCTATTGTTTCTACAATAGCCTATAATTTTACGTTCTTCAGGAATGATTTTAACCATAGACCCTTTAAAAAAGGCATCCAGAAGAATATATGAGTTTTCAGATTTAGGAAAGGTAAACTTAAATTGAGAAGCCCTTTCGGTTGGAACGACCTCAGCGGTCACATCATAATCGGCCAAATACACCGAATAATGATAGGGCTTTACAATTTCAGCTTTATGTGAAAACCACGATTCGCGTTCGTCTTCCTGAAATTTTAAATCCCCCGTAACGGCCATTAGCGAAAAAGCTGCATAATCATTAATCCACGGACTGGGTTGGTGTGTTTGTTTAATCCCTCTGATTTTATTTGAATCATATTTGTAAGTCCAACCATCTCCCATTTTAGAGGTCATGGGTGTCCAGAAATTCATTGCCCAAGGTGTTGCAATAACCGGATAGGTGTTTCCGTTTGATAAGCTATAATCGGAATTGGTACCCATCAACGGATTTACAAAATCCACCAAATCAGTATTTTGTACCATACTATTCTCATTGGATTTTTCTTTTACTTGATTACATGACATGTTAATCAATGCCATAAAACACACTAATAATTTAATCTTGTTGTCTAAGCTTTTCATTTAATTGCTTTCTATTACTTGTCCCTTTTCTCTGTATAAATCAACTTCTCCATCCAATTGCATGGCGATTACGGTCACGTCTTGGTCTTGAACGTCTTCTGGCACATCAATATACAATAACCCGGGCACATCGCTCCAATATAATTTTCCAACGACATTAGTTTTTAATTTTGTGCCATTACCTACTACCCAAGCCCTGTTTACTTTGTTTTTCAGGCCTTTTATTAATAATGGCCCATTAGGCTTATTATCTACATACAAATACAAAATCGTTTTATCCTTTGATAAAGCCGTATACCCGTTAAAATGACCAAAAGGAATGCCCGCACGCGTACCATAAATAGCACTTTTATGCTTGTTGGTCCATCGGCCAAGACCTTTTAAAATATCTATTTGTTCTTGCGGAATGATACCATCGGGTTTGGGGCCGATATCCAACAGTAAATTTCCGCCCATACTAATACAATCAACCAAAATGCGAATGATTTGATTGACTGATTTGTAATTTGTGTCGTTGGGTTGATAGCCCCAGGAATTATTCATAGTCATACACAACTCCCAATACTTGCTGTCTGGTTTTGTTATGGGGATGCCTTGCTCTGGTGTAGCATAATCACCATAGCCCTGCAACCTTGAATTGATAATGGTTGTTGGTGTTTTTTCTAATAATAAATCACGGATTTCTTTAGCCTTCCATGTTTCGGCCGATTGTTCCCAGTCACCATCAAACCAATATAAATCAGGATTGAACTTTGTTAACTCTTCTATTTGTCCGAAATTAAATTTGGTGAATTTTGCCCATCGTTTCGCATCATCGGTATATCGTTTTTTATCCCTCAAAAAATTAGGATAATCTGGATGTGACCAATCAAGTAATGAATAATACAACCCCACTTTTAAGCCTTCACTTCGAGCAGCTTTTACAAAAGACGTTAATACATCTCGTTTTGCTGGGGTTTTGTCAACCACATTTAAGTCGCTATATTTGGTGTCCCAGAGGGCAACACCGTCGTGATGTTTTGTGGTGATCACTGTATATTTTGCCCCACTTTCCTTGATGAGTTCTGCCCAATATTCTGGGTTATAATTTGTAGCGGTAAACCCATCTAATTGTTTCATATAATCATCATAGGAAATGTAACCATTATGAAAAGACCAGGATTCGTCAATCCCATTAACAGCATAAATGCCCCAATGGATAAAGATTCCCAATTTGGCATCTTTAAACCAAGCCAGGCGTTGGTCTTTTGACAATTCTTTTTCCTGACCAACCACTTGATGTATTGTCAGAAAACATAAAATCAATATGATCTTTAAATACTTCATTCCTATTAATTGACTAGTATTTCATCTACAAACAACCAAACGCCTCCGCCATTTTTACCTTCTTTTAAATGAGACGCTTTTACCTTAACGTACCTGACTTTTCGTTCTGAAAAACTAATTTTAAAGTCTTTTAAAACAGCTTGGGAATTATCTGCATATGGACGTTCAAGTTTTCCAACCTCACTGTAATTAACTCCATCTTCAGATACCAAAACCTTTAGATGTGTAGGGAAATAAATGCCAGGCCCTTGGTTTTCCATACATCCAACGGTAACACTGCTAATGGAGGTTTCGTTTTCTAAATCTATAACAACTTCCATATCGCTATCCAGCCATCCCTGCCATTGCCCGTCATGGAAGTTTTTTGTACCTCTTAGTGTGTTCACTAAATTAAAACTACCGGCACCTTGATAACTGCTACTGTAAGGGATGGTATAATTTACGTTGTGTGCAACCGCTTTATGGAATGTAATGGTGTCTGTAAAAATTTTGCCAATAGGCTTATTGTCTTCAAATAAAGACGCTTTTATTATAGTGGTTTCTTTAAGTTCTATTGGGTCCTTATATTTTATGGCTGTTTCTTCTAAGTTTTTATCGCCCAAAACATATCTAATATCGGTATTTGGAAATTCATTTTGCAATGTTAAATGAATCGTTTTGTTGGCTAAATCAACTTTGGTGTCAGCGGTTACTAAATAGGCACTTTTTGCATAGTTTACTCCCAAATAATCATAGCGTTTGAACATGGATTTTATTCGAGATGAAAAATCATCCCAGTTGCGCAGTTCCTTGGGGCTCCATAAAGTCTCAGACATGGCCGCCAATCTGGGAAAGATCATATATTCTGAGTGTGTGGTTGTTGGAATGTATTCTGCCCAAAGATTGGCTTGGCCTCCCAAAACGTGTTTTGCTTCTTCAGGACTCATGGAATCTACAACAGGGTCAAATTCATACACTTTACTTAATGGCGTATAGCCACCAATGGCCAAAGGTTCTTCATTTTGTGGTCCTTGATAATGGTCAAAATAGCAATGTGTCCCAGGCGTCATGATGACGTCATGCCCTTGTTCAGAGGCTTCAATACCTCCTGCGGTCCCTCTCCAACTCATTACGGTTGCTTCGGGTGCCAAACCGCCTTCTAAAATTTCATCCCATCCAATTAATTTTTTGCCCTTTGAATTGATATATTTTTCAATACGCTTTACAAAATAACTTTGCAGTTCCTCTACATTTTTCAATCCCTCTGTTTTGATTCTTTTTTGACAATATGGGCAGGTTTTCCAATTGGTTTTAGTGGCTTCATCACCGCCTATATGAATGTATTTTGAAGGAAAGATAGCCATCACTTCATCAAGAACATCTTCCAAAAACTTAAACGTACTGTCCTTTCCAGCACAATAAATATCAGTTATTGGCCAAACGCCTCCAGAAGGCACCCCTATGCGATGGTTAAAACACGATAGCTCTGGATAAGCGGCAATTGCAGAACTTACATGTGCGGGCATTTCTATTTCTGGGATGATCTCCACATTTTTTGTTTGGCCATAAGCTACGATGTCTTTCAAATCCTCTTGTGTCAAGAACCCGCCATAGGTTCCCTTTTGGTTGGCGTCTACGGCCTCTCTTGCATTCCAATGTTTATTTTCTTGGTCTACTCTCCAAGCACCTACTTCGGTTAATTTTGGATATTTTTTTATCTCAATCCGCCATCCTTGGTCATCTACCAAATGCAAATGCAAGACATTCATTTTAAGCATGGCTAACCGATCAATGGTTTTTTTGATGTAATCTGCATTAAAAAAATGACGGGACAAATCCAACATCAATCCTCTGTATTGAAATCGTGGTTGGTCTTTGATGGTTACTACTGGAATTATCCATTCTGTGTTTGAAACCTTATCGTTACTTTCAATCGCTACAGGGAGCAATTGCCTGATGGTTTCCAGCCCGTACAAAAATCCAGCATGATCTTTTGCAGTAATGGTGATATTGTCTTTATTGACTGTTAGTTGATACGCTTCGTCTTTTAAGGTGTCGTCTTTAGTAAATTGAACATAATTGCTATTTGGAACGGTATTGGTGATTTGTGGTTCCCAGCCCGAAGCTTTTTTAAATTTTGAAATCAACGCCTTTGAAATTTCCTTTTGAAAGTCGTCAGCGACCACAAACTTGGTGTTTTCTAAAAACTCAAATACGCCTTCTGAAAGGCTTAGCTCGGCCGGTTTAGGAATTATTTGGATATCTTTTTCTGTAAACACTTTCTGCTTGGCGCAGGAACTGAAAACCGTAACTGCAATAACTACTAAAATTTGATATAATGTCTTCATTGTATTTGTTTTAAAGAGATATTTTTTAAGATATTATGGTTCTTAACTAATTTTTACTAAAAACCTTTTGAAAATCAATCGTATCTATCATGGTCTTGCCAATAGGTTTATTGGCTTTAAACAAGGATGCCTTTAAAATAGCAGTCTCATTAATCTCTATTGAATCTGTATATTTTTTAGCCGTTTCATCTAACGGACTATCTCCCAAAACATAACGAATATCTGCATTTGGTAATTCGCTTTTCAACGACACATAAACCTTCTTGTTATTGGCGTCTACAGTCTCTTTTGAAATTATTGAATACATACTTTTAGCATAGTTTATTCCCAAATAATCGAAGCGCTTGAACATGGTTTCCAATCGATTTGAAAAATCATTCCAGTCTCTTAATTCTTTTGGACTCCATAACGCTTCAGCCATAGCCGTCAATCTTGGAAAAATCATATATTCAGACTGTTCCGTTGTGGGTATGTATTCCGACCAAAGGTTGGCTTGCCCTCCAAGAACAAATTTGGCTTCTTTGGGCGTCATGGTGTCTACAACCGGATCAAATTCATAGACTTTACTGATTGGAATATAACCACCAATGGCCAAAGGTTCTTCGTTTTGGGGGCCTTGGTAATAATCAAAATAACAATGGGTTCCTGGTGTCATAATCACGTCATGCCCCTGTTCTGCAGCCTCAATTCCTCCTTTGGTCCCTCTCCAACTCATTACTGTGGCTTGGGGTGCCAGACCACCTTCCAATATTTCATCCCAGCCTATTATTTTTTTACCTTTTGAATTGACGAATTTCTCTATTCTTTCAACAAAATAGCTTTGCAGTTCATGTTCATCCTTAAGACCTTCTTCTTTCATTCTTTTTTGACAATTGGGACACGTTTTCCAATGAGGCTTTATAGCTTCATCACCACCAACGTGAATATACTTTGACGGGAATAATGGCAGTACTTCACTTAACACATCTTCTAAAAATGTGAATGTGTCTTCTTTACCTGCGCAATAAATATCTTTAAAAATGCCCCATGATTCTTGGACAATCTTGGGGTGTCCATTTTCTTGCTGCTCCTTAGATTTTTTAGACATCATACCATTTGGCACCTCAGTTGGTTCATCAGGAAAACAACTCAAATAGGGATAGGCCGCAATGGCCGCACTGCTATGGCCTGGTAATTCAATTTCTGGAACAATTGTTATCCCTTTTTTGGTAGCGTACGCAACAATATCTTTTATTTGCTCTTGGGTATAGAAGCCTCCATCTCTTTTATTGTCATTTTCACTGCCGGGAAAATGCCCAACAATGGTTCCGTTTCTATAAGCACCCACTTCTGTTAATTTTGGGTATTTCTTAATTTCAATACGCCATCCTTGGTCGTCCACTAAATGTAAATGCAAGACATTCATTTTAAGCATGGCTAGACGATCAATGGTTTTTTTGATATAATCTGTGCCAAAAAAGTGACGGGACACATCTAACATCAATCCTCTATATTGAAAGCGTGGCTGGTCTTTTATGACAAGAGTAGGGATAATCCACTCTGTATTAGAAACAACATCATTACTTTCAATAGCAACAGGTAGTAATTGACGGATGGTTTCCAACGCATAAGCAAACCCGGAATTATCTTTAGCTGTAATGGTTATTCTTTCGTTATTTACATCTAGCTTGTAGGCTTCGTTTTCAAAACTATCATCCACATTAAATTGTACATAATTGCTTTTTGGAGCTAACTCTGAAACTTCAGGTTTCCATCCTGCTGCCTTTTCAAATTTTGAAATCAACGCTTTTGAGATTTCCTTCTGAAAATCATTGGCTACCACAAATTTGGTGGCTTCAGAAAATTCAAAAGCACCTTCTGAAAGTTTTAACTCTGCTGGTTTAGGAATGATTTGGATATCCTTTTCTGTAAACATTTTTTGTTTTTCGCAAGCGAAAAAAACCGTGAGTAAAGTCGCCATTAAAATTTGATGTACTAGTTTCATGTAATGAGTTTAAAGTTGATGTTATTTAATTTAGTGTACTATGTTTTCATTTTAAATTGAGCGGTTAGCCATTGACAGCAAGACGATTAAGGTTCTCTAGTTATCCCATGACATTTTAAATTGGGCATCTTCCATTCTGTTTCCTTTCTCGTCATCGTAAACCGCATAGTTAAATCCAGATCGCAAACTATAACCAGCATGTTCACCATGTTTATTGACGGCGATAAATCCAACTTGTAAATACTCCATGTCTTTGTGGTTTTTGTGTTTGTTGTAAATGCGTTCCACTACTTCTTTACAAGCCTCAAAAGGTGTTCTTCCATGACGCATCAATTCAACTACCATAGCGCTTCCCGCCGTTCTCATGACCGCTTCGCCTAAACCAGTTGCGGCCGCTCCACCAACTTCGTTATCTAAAAATAACCCGGCTCCTATAATGGGTGAATCACCTACTCGCCCATGCATTTTCCAAGCGGCTCCACTGGTGGTACAGCCCCCAGAAATGTTGCCATCATCATCAATCACCAACATACTGATGGTATCATGGTTTTCAATGTTTATAACGGGTTTGTATTTAGATTCTTCTAACCACTTTTTCCAGTCTGCCTCAGATTCTGGCGTTAATAGATTTTCTTTTTTAAATCCTTCTTCCAAAGCAAATTGCAAAGCGCCTTCACCAGATAACATGACATGCGGTGTATTCTCTAAAACCCGTTTTGCTACCGAGATAGGATGCATAATACCTTCTAAAAAACAAACCGATCCGCAATCGCTGTTATGGTCCATGATACAGGCATCTAAAGTCACTTTGCCTTCTCTATCAGGATAACCACCATACCCAACACTTCTAATCTTAGGATCAGCTTCAGGGATTTTCATGCCTGCTTCAATGGCATCTAGGGTGGGTTTACCCTCTTTTAATTGTTTCCAAGTTTCTTCATTGGCCGGTAAGCCATGGTTCCATGTAGAAATAATCAATGGTTTTTTTTGAGCGTTTATGATAGCAGGTGCGCCTTCTGACTCGCTTTTAGCAACGTCTTTACAACTAAACAGTGTACTGACTCCAATGGTTCCTAAAGCGGTTGTTTTTATAAAATCTCTTCTGTTTGACATAGAATTGTTTTTAATTATAGATTTTTGAGGACAAAGCCATATTGGCTTTTCTGTTTTTATTTGGAGTATTTCCCATGGTAAAAACCAAGTCGCCTCCTTGTAAAATGTCTTGATGTGTGATATAATTTCTATCTATTTCTTTTCCATTGAGGCTAACAGATTGTATATAGATATTGGCATTACTGTTGTTGATTGATTTGATGACAAAGGTGTTGCCGTTCTCTAAATTAATGGTAGCCTCATCAAACAACGGCGACCCAAAAGCATACACCCCTTGTGCCGGGTTAACGGGGTAGATGCCTAAGGAACTCAGGACATACCAAGATGACATTTGTCCGCAATCTTCATTACCGCATAGTCCATTGGGTTCATTTTTATATTGGGTCTTTAAAATGTCCCTGACCAATTTTTGGGTTTTCCATGGCTTGTTAATATAGTCATAAAGATAGGCTACATGATGACTCGGCTCGTTTCCATGAGCATATTGACCTATCATTCCGGTACTGAATATGGGAAGTTTGTCTTCTGGTAGTGGATTTAAAGAAAACATACTGTCCAACTTTTTTTCAAAAGCATCGTTGCCCCCAACCGCTTGTATTAAGCCTTCTATGTTTTGAGGAACCGACCAAACATATTGCCACGCATTGCTTTCACAGAAATAAGGGGTGTATTCTTTAGGGATGAATTCTTTTATAAAATGGCCATTCGCCAATTTGGGACGCATGAATGTACTTTTTGAATCGTAAACGTTTCGCCAATTCTCAGAACGATTTAAAAAATAGTTATAATCGTCTGTTTTATTCAGTGCTTTTGCAAATTGGGCCACGCACCAATCGTCATAAGCACACTCCAATGTTTTTGAAACCGACCAGTTTTCATTGTCTTCATCAGCGGGAACATAGCCTAAGGTTTTATAAGTGTCCAATTGTCTGGAATTAACCATAGAGCTTTCTTTGCATGCTTGATACGCCAACGCAACATCAAAGTTTGTAATGCCTTTAAAATAAGCATCTACAATCACTGGAATGGCATGATTACCAATCATCATATTGGTTTCGTTCCCTTGCATGGACCAAACGGGCAACAGCCCAGTTTCCTTGTAATGTGACAATAAGGAATTTATCATATCCGATACGCGCTTTGGATGCATAATGGTGTATAATGGATGCGCCGCTCGATACGTGTCCCATAGTGAAAAGGTATCATATCTATCAAAACCCTCTGCATTCATAATGCTGTCATTCGCGCCTTTGTATTCACCATTATAATCACTTAACAAAGTGGGCGCCAACATAGATTGATAGAGCATGGTGTAAAAGATGGTCTTTTGATTGTCATCAGACGATTTAATCCTTATTTTTTGAAGTTCCTTCTCCCAAATAGCGTTTGCTTTTTCCTTGTAGGCTTCAAAATTAAAATCGGGTGCTTCTGTTTCAAGAGATTTGTAAGCGCCTTCTATTGATGCTGTGGAAAGTCCCGTTTTTAAAATAATAACTTCATCATCCGTAGTAGTATAATTCAATATGATTTTTGAATTTTTAGCTTCAACCGGATTTGTTGCCAGTGTATCATTTTTAAAAATCTGGTACGATTTAAATGGTTTTGATAATTTGATAGCAAAATAAACACGTTGGTCTCTAGCCCAACCTGTGGATTTTCTGTACCCTTCAATAGTTGTGCTGTCCACTACATGAATATAGGTATCTGTTGGTGCATCCCAATTTAAGGCATAACCTAAATCGATATGAATTTGTGACAAGCTATCTTTTGGAAAGGTATATTTATGAATACCCGTTCTTGCTGTAGTGGTAAGCTCTGCCTTGATACCATAATCCAATAAATTGACTTTATAATACCCTGGTAAGGCTTGTTCAGAATTATGGGAAAATCTGGAAAATGGCTTGTAGTTGTTATCTGCTATCCGTTTAGAAAACCTACTATTGGTTGGCATCACTAAAATATCATACAAATCGCCTGCACCGGTACCCGATAAATGCATATGTGAAAATCCGGAAATAATCGAATCCTGATAAAAATAGCCTGCAATTCTGTCCCAACCGGGAATACCAATATCTGGACTTAATTGTACCATCCCAAAAGGAACGGTTGCCCCAGGATATGTATTCCCAGGGCCATCTGTTCCAATAAACGGATTGACGTAATGTGTAAAATTAGTTAGGTTTACATCTTTAGATTGCTCGCAATTAAATAATAGCGATACAAAAACTAAATATATAAAACCATATTTACCCATTACCTCCTCTTTATTTTAAACTAGTTTTTGTTTCTTTTATGGTATTTAAATACTCATCAGACAAGGCGTTTCCATCAAAAAAGGCAACACCTTTAGCGCCGTTTTCCTTGGCTAACAAAATGGCCTCTTTAAGTTGTTCTTTAGACTCTAACCCCGGAATATAAATACCTGTATTCAACTTGGTTTCTTTCGCTTTTAAATCGGAAACTCCTTGTTTTGTGGCAAAGGCAATCCAATCCAAGCCTTCATTATAAAAGTTATGATAAATCATGGGGTATACTTCGTCAATGTCCCATTTGTCCCAACGTTGACGTACCATATGATCGGCCATTTCTGGATAAGGGAATACAGCAGCCGTTAATATTTTACCGTGCTCATGAGCAATTTCATAAGCATGGTTTACAACATTTCTAATTTGATTTAAACGAAATTGTTTCCATTCAATATCAATTTCAGGATGTTCCATTTTTCTAGGGTCTCTACCAAATTTTTCAATAAAAGCATTAACACTGGCATCGGAATAATCAAAGTCGAAATCTGGTAATTCCGTGTTTTGAACTAGGTCGTACTTAGGTAATAATCCCACTGGCAAAAACACATCAGGATACCGGATGTAATCTAAATGAATACTTTTAACGCCATCTACTTTTGCCAAGCCTTCCAGCAAATCATAAATATGTTGCCGCGCTTCAGGATTACTAGGAGATAACCATTGATAGTAATCTACATACGGGCGATCATCAAAACATGATTTTCCGCTTCTACTCACCATATACCAATCTGGATGCTGCAAAGCAACAGAATCTCCGGGTCTATTCATGGTCATAATCCAAGCATGGACTTTTAAACCTGCATTAGTCGCAAGAGGCACCAATCGTTTTAAAAGTTCTGGGTCTGTATTGGTATTTATTAAAACCTCATCAATTCCTGCATTTTTATATTTTTGAAATTCAGCCACATAATCTTCATTCGATTTTTTTGCGTTTGCAGTAGTCCACACTCCAAAATTAAAGGCTGGTTTTGTTTCTTCTTTTGTTGTTGGTTTTGTTTCTTTATTAGCACATGAAAATAGGCTAATTGCTAATAGTAGTAATACTAATTTTGATAGTTTCATAATAGTCTTATTTTGATATGATTTTTCCATTTTCTTTAATGATTAGGGTTTTATTTGAAAAAGGACTCTTGATTGAAATATTGAATCCAGTTGCGTGATTTTCCATTATAGGTTTTAAGGGTTTATCATCAACAGAAATAGATGCTTTTGAGATACTGTCCAATGACGTTGCCCAAGATTCGTGATCTTTATAATACGCTTTTTGTGCTTTATACAAACTATACAATTCCCATTTTACCTTTTCTTCTTTTGGGATTGTAAATACATCTTTATTTCCTACCTCTTTTGAAGAAAAATACACATAACCCCATTTTTCTGGTTCGTGCATATTAATGACGCCTATTGGTGACCAGACCCAATTGTACTCTGGAAGAAACTTTCCGTTTTCGTCTTTTTTGCGCGTATATTTTCCATTTGTTATGTCATGTTGCCAGTTGACTCTTGAGAAATCTACTCTCCAAAATTGGTCTCTAGGAACATTATCTTGGTAATACGATGTTTTGTAAGCCGCCCAAGGAATGGCTAATTCTACTTGCCAACCTTCATCTGTATCTGATGGATTATTGATGGTGCCGTTTATCTTTATTGCCGATTTTAACCCTGTTAATGTCCAATCATTTAGTACTACGTTTCCTTCTTCTCTGTATGGCTTATTGATAAACAAATCCCAAACGGTATTTAATGCGTTCATTTCTAATTCGTAATAATTATAGGTGTCGCCATCCGGATCTATAAATACCTCGAAATCGTTGTTGTAAAAAATTATGGTATCACGTTGTTTTAAAGTTGCCCAAACATGAGGTTCTTCCAGTTTTGCTAGGATATAAAAATAGGTGTCATCCCAAAGCATTTTAACTTGTGTCTTGTATTTGGGTTGTTCTATGCCTTCTATATCAATAAAAGCATCTGACCATTGTGCTTTATTCCATGATACTTCAGAATCATCACCGTCAATAATCATTTTTTCCGAAGTATTATACGCAACATACGTTCTTGGTGTGATGTCCTTGTTTGATTGCGCACACCCAAACAAGGATATTAAATTTACTGCTATTAATACTGTCTTAAACTTGTTTTGCATGCTTATTTATAAACTGTTATTTTTTGTGAACTCAATGACTTCACTTAATTTTCCAAAAGCCATCGCAACAACCGTATCTGCTGCGCCGTAGTATACAACTAGCTTATCTTCTTTTATATCATGTAAGGCTGCACATGGAAATACCACGTTAGGTACATCACCATTTTGCTCATAAGAAACAGCTGGCCCCAATAAGTAAGGTTGTGTTCTGTACTTCACTCTATCAGGTTGATTTTCATCTAAGATAGCCGCACCCATGGCATAACGGAATCCGTTACAGGTAGTTATAACACCATGATATAACATCAGCCAGCCTTCATCAGTTAAAATTGGGATTGGGCCTGCCCCTATTTTGGTACATTGCCATGCACTGTCTTCAAACGGTGCCGCTTTCATAACGCAACGATGTTCTCCCCAATATTTCATATCTGGACTATAACTAATGTAAATATCACCAAATGGTGTATGTCCATTATCGCTTGGTCTGCTTAACATGGCATATTTTCCGTTTATTTTCTGCGGAAACAACACACCATTTCTGTTGAAAGGCAAAAAGGCGTTTTCACACTGAAAAAACTCCTTGAAATCAAATGTGTAGCCAATACCAATTGTTGGACCGTGATAACCGTTGCACCAAGTGATCCAATAGCGATCTTCAATAAACACAACACGCGGATCGTATTTATAATCAGAATCTATCATATCTGTATTACCAGCTTGCATGACAATAGGTTCATGATTGATTTCCCAATCAATTCCATTACTGCTAAAACCTGCAAAAATATTCATCTGCACCGCTTTGTTATCACATCTAAAAACACCCGCAAACCCGTCACCAAAAGGTACCACAGCACTATTAAAAATACTATTTGAAGATGGTATAGCATATCTGTCAATAATTGGATTTTCAGAATACCGCCACATGACGTCATTACTGTTTTTGGGTTTATCTTGCCAAGGAATATTACTCACTTTTTTGTTGTTTAATTGTTTTTATTTTTCTTTATAAATTTAGGTTATACTGGCTAATCTGGAAGCATTTTTACCTTATCCAGCCACGTATATTTTAAAATGATTGAGGTAACCAAAAAAACAAATAATGAAACCAGTGTTTTTGGATAATCTCTAATTAAAAGAAATATA
>NZ_BMNR01000003.1:483720-485098 GCF_014646655.1 Yeosuana aromativorans
TGCAAGAGGCACCAATCGTTTTAAAAGTTCTGGGTCTGTATTGGTATTTATTAAAACCTCATCAATTCCTGCATTTTTATATTTTTGAAATTCAGCCACATAATCTTCATTCGATTTTTTTGCGTTTGCAGTAGTCCACACTCCAAAATTAAAGGCTGGTTTTGTTTCTTCTTTTGTTGTTGGTTTTGTTTCTTTATTAGCACATGAAAATAGGCTAATTGCTAATAGTAGTAATACTAATTTTGATAGTTTCATAATAGTCTTATTTTGATATGATTTTTCCACTTTCTTTAATGATTAGGGTTTTATTTGAAAAAGGACTCTTGATTGAAATATTGAATCCAGTTGCGTGATTTTCCATTATAGGTTTTAAGGGTTTATCATCAACAGAAATAGATGCTTTTGAGATACTGTCCAATGACGTTGCCCAAGATTGATGGTTATGATAATAGGCTTTTTGAGCTTTATAGAGATTGTACAATTCCCATTTAACTTTGTCGTCTTGCGGAATTGAAAAGGTGTCTTTTGAACCAATTGCTTTTGAAGAAAAATACACATAACCCCATTTCTCTGGTTCGTGCATGTTAATGACGCCTATTGGTGACCAGACCCAATTGTATTCCGGTAGAAATTTCCCATTTTCATCTTTTTTGCGAGTATATGTTCCATTTGAAATATCATTTTGCCAATTGACTCTTGAGAAATCAACTCGCCAAAAATTATCTCTAGGAACATTATCTTGGTAATACGATGTTTTGTAAGCCGCCCAAGGAATGGCTAATTCTACTTGCCAGCCTTGATCTGTATCTGAAGAATTATTGATGGTGCCGTTTATCTTTATTGCCGATTTTAACCCTGTTAATGTCCAATCATTCAGTACTACGTTTCCTTCTTCTCTGTATGGCTTATTGATAAACAAATCCCAAACGGTATTTAACGCGTTCATTTCTAATTCGTAATAATTATAGGTGTCGCCATCCGGATCTATAAATACCTCGAAATCGTTGTTGTAAAAAATTATGGTATCACGTTGTTTTAAAGTTGCCCAAACATGAGGTTCTTCCAGTTTTGCTAGGATATAAAAATAGGTGTCATCCCAAAGCATTTTAACTTGTGTCTTGTATTTGGGTTGTTCAATGCCTTCTATATCAATAAAAGCATCTGTCCATTGTGCTTTATTCCATGATACTTCAGAATCATCACCGTCAATAATCATTTTTTCCGAAGTATTATACGCAACATACGTTCGTGGTGTGATGTCCTTGTTTGATTGAGCACACCCAAACAAGGATATTAAATTTACTGCTATTAATACTGTCTTAAACTTGTTTTGCATGCTTATTTATAAACTGTTATTTTTTGTGAACTCAATGACTTC
>NZ_BMNR01000003.1:485273-486461 GCF_014646655.1 Yeosuana aromativorans
GTATCATGTAAGGCTGCACATGGAAATACCACGTTTGGAACGTCTCCATTTTGCTCATAAGAAACCGCAGGCCCCAATAAATAAGGTTGTGTTCTGTACTTTACTTTATCAGGTTGATTTTCATCTAAGATAGCCGCACCCATGGCATAACGGAATCCGTTACAGGTAGTTATAACACCATGATATAACATCAGCCAGCCTTCATCAGTTAAAATTGGGATTGGGCCTGCCCCTATTTTGGTACATTGCCATGCACTGTCTTCAAACGGTGCCGCTTTCATAACGCAACGATGTTCTCCCCAATATTTCATATCTGGACTATAACTAATGTAAATATCACCAAATGGTGTATGTCCATTATCGCTTGGTCTGCTTAACATCGCGTATTTTCCGTTTATTTTCTGCGGAAATAAAACACCATTTCTATTGAAAGGCAAAAAGGCGTTTTCACACTGAAAAAATTCCTTGAAATCAAATGTGTAGCCAATCCCGATGGTTGGACCGTGATAGCCGTTGCACCAAGTGATCCAATAGCGATCTTCAATAAACACAACACGCGGATCGTATTTATAATCAGAATCTATCATATCTGTATTTCCAGCTTGCATAACAATAGGCTCATGATTGATTTCCCAATCAATTCCATTACTGCTAAAACCTGCAAAAATATTCATCTGCACCGCTTTGTTATCACATCTAAAAACACCCGCAAACCCATCGCCAAAAGGCACCACAGCACTATTAAAAATACTATTTGATGATGGTATAGCATATCTGTCAATAATTGGGTTTTCAGAATACCGCCACATGACGTCATTACTATTTTTGGGTTTATCTTGCCAAGGAATATTACTCACTTTTTTGTTGTTTAATTATTTTTGACTTTTCTTTTATAAAATTAGGCCATACTTGTTAATCTGGAAGCCTTTTTACCTTATCCAGCCACGTATATTTTAAAATGATTGAGGTAACCAAAAAAACAAATAATGAAACCAGTGTTTTTGGATAATCTCTAATTAAAAGAAATATAGGCAGTACAATCATACTAGATTGCCAAACGATTCCTATTACACAGTTAACCATGTCTTTATAAAAATCATTATTCTTTGTAAAGGAGTTGTCTTCAGATTTCAATGTTCTAAAAACCGGTTTCCACCAACCCCATGGTCTCACATTGGTATAAAATGA
>NZ_BMNR01000003.1:486471-488859 GCF_014646655.1 Yeosuana aromativorans
ATCTTTATAAAAATCATTATTCTTTGTAAAGGAGTTGTCTTCAGATTTCAATGTTCTAAAAACCGGTTTCCACCAACCCCATGGTCTCACATTGGTATAAAATGATTTTAACACATCTATATTTGTGGGCTTTGTTAAGTAGGTTCCTAAAAGAGATCCTAGCATTGAAAACCCAAATATTATTGGGAATAAGTAAATAGCCTGCAATTCAGATAAATGGTAAAAAAATGTTCCTGTAGCAAAGTTTCCTTTGTTATGGTCTAACACAAATTGCAGTGAAGCAATTACAAGTCCTGAAAACATCCCCCAAAAATAACCCCAACCATTAAAGCGCCACCAAACCCATTTTAAAAAATTAGCTGCCACATAGCCCCCAAATAAAGAGCTTGTAATCCATAGTGTTAATGAGTTAATGGAGTCTGCAAAAAAGCCCATAAAAACACCCAGACCAACAACAACAAAAGATGCTACGTGACTGATTTTTATATAATGCTCGTTTGTAGCTTTGGGTTTAAAATATTTTTTATAAATATCATTGACTATATAGGCTGGACCCGCGTTTACAAATGCCGAAAAGGTAGACATAAAAGCCGCTAATAAGCCTGCCAAAAGTAGACCTTTAACACCAACTGGCACATGAAAGTTTATGATTTTTGGTAATAAAATTTCTAAGTCAACCCCGCTTAAAGCGGTATTTGAAGCCATTTCTGGAGTCAATGTAACCAAGGCAATAACAACAATACCAGCAATCAACAAATATCTTGGGATAAATAAAATTAGGTTGGTAAACCCACTCATATAAGCGGCTTCTTTAACTGATTTTGTAGACAGAATGCGTTGTAAATCATAGCTTGGTGTTGGCCCGGCGATACTGGCAAAAAACCCTTTAAATAAAGACATTCCAACTAAGGCGCCAAACATTTTATAGCCTTCAGAATCAATTAAATTATTAAAAACTTGATATTTAGAACTCCATTGCGCATCAAGTTCCCAACCAAAAAACACGTTTTTCCATTCCTCAGAAATCACAGAGGTTATTTGAATATCCGTAAAATAGATTAACGTGTAGCCCGCTACAAGAAGACCAGCAATAACCATGATACCATATTGCAATACTTCAGTAGCTACCACAGAAAACATGCCGCCTTTAACAGTATATACCGTTGTTAAAAATATAATAATCAACGCATAAGATTGTTCTGAATTAAATAGGACGGTATGACCCAAATGAAGGGTTAAGTCCCATGGTAAAATCACAGTCAAAAACTTACCGATGCCTTCAAAAAAGTATGCTATAAACCCGATAGCTGAGACAATAGCAAAGATGGCGACTATAATATGAGATGCTTTTCCTGCTCGGTCATTTCCAAAACGAGTTAAAATCCATTCAGAACCCGTCATCACCTTAGAGCGACGTATCCAGACAGCTAAAAACATCATGACGAAAATTTGGTTCCATATGGGCCAAAGCCACATAAACATAAAACTTTTCACACCATATAAAAACAAAATACCAACCATCCAAGCTGTTCCAGATATGTCAAACATACCCGAGCCATTACTTAAGCCCAAATAATACCATTTTATAGATTTGCCACCAAGAAAGTAATGATCCAATCCTTTTGATGCCTTTTTGGAAATCCAAACGCCAACACCAACGGTTAATAGAACATAACATATAATAATGCTTAAATCTATGAGATCCATTTGTTATTGGTTGCTTTTAATTGTTATACCCCAATTCTTATTTGGTTTCGGACTCATAACAAAATGCAGAACTCCTCCCTGGGTTATTTGTTTATGGGAAATTGAAGTCTTATTGAATTCTTGACCATTAAGTGTGGCTGCTTTAATGTAAATGTTTTGGTCTGAGACATTTTCTGCTTCAATCACAAATGTTTTACCGTTTGGAAGATTAATGGTTGTCTTTTCAAAAATTGGGCTTCCTATTTCGTAATCGCCCGAAGCTGGGTTCATAGGATATAACCCAATGGAACTGAACACATACCAAGCGGACATTTGCCCGCAATCTTCATTACCGCTTAAACCATTTGGTGTAGTATTGTATTGGGTATCCAAAATATGGTGCACCCAATATTGTGTTAACCATGGTTTATCGGCATGGTTAAACATATAAGCAATATGATGACTCGGTTCATTACCATGCGCATACTGACCAATCAAACCTGAAATATCAGCCGATACGTTATCGCCTGTAATCTCAGAACTTTCTGTAAATAATTGTTCTAAGCGGCTAGCAAACATATCGTCCCCTCCATGTAGTTGAACTAGATTTTCAACATCTTGAGGTACAAACCAGCTGTGTTGCCATGCATTGCCTTCGGTGTAATCGGTATGTTCTCTGTGATTGGAATGTTTCGGGTCAAA
>NZ_BMNR01000004.1 GCF_014646655.1 Yeosuana aromativorans
GCTGCAAACATACGACCCTTTTTCCGTTCCGCACAAACTTTTTAAGCCTTTTTTTATCCTTTTTTTTACACCACTTTTTATGGGTTGATCCTGAATTGGTTACATAAATGAAAAACGAAAATTTTTAGAGATCATGACCTTTTTAATGGTGATTGGAAAGCTGTCTTTTGCTCTCAAAATGCGTTAGGGATGGCAATGGCATCCTTTTGCACAGCAAAAGATATAATGGACAGCCCGACCTTGCGCAGCAAGGGAACGCCAAAAGGAATTAAAATGGAAATATGCACATAAAAAAATTATACCTATATATATATTGTATGTCTATGTTTATACTATTATCTTTGCCACCTGAATTTAATTTGATTTCATGATACATATAACATTGCCCGATGGAAGTGTCAAGCAGTTTGAACAAAACGCTACACCTATGGATGTTGCCAAAAGCATCAGTGAAGGATTTGCCAGAAATGTGATTTCGGCAAGCTTTAATGGTACAACTATTGAAACGGTTACGCCTTTAACGACCGATGGTGCTTTGGTTTTGTATACATGGAACAATGATGAAGGCAAAAAGGCCTTTTGGCATTCATCTGCCCACGTATTGGCGCAGGCTCTTGAGGAATTGTACCCAGGCGTTAAGTTGACCATAGGTCCAGCCATTGAAAATGGGTTTTATTATGATGTGGATTTTGGGGAACACAGCATTTCTGAAAAGGATTTTAAGACCATTGAAGATAAGATGCTCGAAATTGCCAGAGGCAAGCATGAGTTTAAGATGCGTTCTGCCAGTAAAGCAGAAGCCTTGTCATTATATAAAGACAATGAGTTTAAAACGGAATTGATTGAAAACCTGGAAGATGGCACCATTACATTTTGTGACCATTCAACGTTTACCGATTTATGCCGTGGCGGCCATATACCAAACACGGGGATTATAAAAGCCGTGAAAATATTATCGGTTGCCGGGGCTTATTGGAGAGGTAATGAAAATAATCCGCAACTAACCAGAGTTTATGGTATTTCATTTCCTAAACAAAAAGAGCTTACCGAATATCTGGAATTACTGGAAGAAGCAAAAAAACGTGACCATAGAAAATTAGGCAAGGAATTGGAACTGTTTACGTTTTCTAAAAAAGTTGGCCAAGGTTTGCCATTATGGTTGCCCAAAGGAGCAGCTTTACGTGAGCGCCTGGAAAACTTTTTAAAAGCGGCACAAAAAAAGGCGGGTTATGAAATGGTAGTAACGCCTCATATTGGCCAAAAAGAACTATATGTGACTTCTGGTCATTATGCCAAATACGGTGCGGATAGTTTTCAACCCATTCACACACCTAAAGAAGACGAAGAGTTTTTGCTAAAACCCATGAACTGTCCACATCATTGTGAAATTTATAACAGCAATCAATGGTCATACAAAGATTTGCCAAAACGTTATGCTGAATTTGGTACGGTTTACAGATATGAGCAAAGTGGCGAGCTACATGGCTTGACCCGTGTAAGAGGCTTTACTCAAGATGATGCCCACTTATTCTGTATGCCAGAACAATTGGATAAAGAATTTAAAGACGTTATTGATTTAGTTCTGTATGTGTTTGGTTCTTTAGGGTTTGAAAATTTTACGGCACAAGTTTCTGTAAGAGATCCTGAAAATCCCGACAAATATATAGGTGATGTTGCTAACTGGGAAAAAGCCGAGCAAGCTATCATCAATGCCGCGACTGACAAAGGCTTGGATTTTGTTATTGAAACCGGTGAAGCCGCTTTTTATGGTCCGAAGTTAGATTTTATGGTAAAAGACGCCTTGGGAAGACGTTGGCAGTTGGGTACTATTCAAGTGGATTATAATTTACCTGAGCGTTTTGATTTAACGTACAAAGGCAGTGATAATGAGCTACACAGACCCATTATGATACACCGAGCACCGTTTGGAAGCATGGAACGTTTTGTAGCTTTGTTACTGGAGCACACGGGTGGTAATTTCCCGCTTTGGCTCATGCCAATACAAGCTATTATATTGTCTCTTAGTGAGAAATATGAAAAATACGCCGAAAAAGTTTTAAATTTGCTAGAAAATAACGAAATTCGCGCCCTCGTTGACAATAGAAATGAAACGATAGGAAAGAAAATCCGGGAAGCCGAAATGCAAAAACATCCATTTATGGTTATTATCGGTGAGAATGAAGAACGCGAAGGTAAAATAACTGTGCGTCAGCATGGTGGAGCAGATTTAGGAATGATTTCTATTGAAGAATTTACAAAAATCATTAAAGAAGAAATAAATAAAACGTTAAAACCGTTCTAAAAATAAGTTTAATTTAAAAAGATAACGCCATAGCAATTAGAAGACGATCACAGCCCAATAGAAGGGTTTCACAAGAGGATAAACATAAAATAAACTCTAAGATTTCAGCACCTAACGTACGTTTGGTTGGAGACAACGTAGAGATAGGTATCTATTCTACCAGAGATGCTTTAAAGATAGCTGACGAACAAGGGTTAGATCTTGTAGAGATTTCACCTAATGCAGATCCTCCTGTATGTAAGGTTATGGATTATAAAAAGTTTCTTTATGAGCAAAAGAAACGAGACAAAGCTATTAAAGCAAAAGCTACCAAGGTAGTTATTAAGGAAATTCGTTTTGGGCCACAGACTGATGACCACGATTACGAATTTAAAAAGAAACATGCTGAAAAGTTCCTTAAAGAAGGTGCCAAACTCAAAGCGTTTGTATTTTTTAAAGGACGTTCAATTGTTTTCAAGGAGCAAGGACAGATATTACTGTTGAAATTGGCTCAAGATTTAGAAGAGTACGGAAAGGTTGAGCAAATGCCACGATTGGAAGGTAAGCGAATGACCATGTTTTTGGCTCCAAAAAAATAAATATCCCCTGAAGCAATTCAGGATTAACAATAATTAAGCGAAATAATTAAAAACTAGGAGAAAAAGATGCCTAAAATGAAAACCAAATCTAGTGCCAAAAAACGCTTTAAGCTAACAGGCACTGGTAAGATTAAAAGAAAGCACGCTTTTAAAAGTCACATCTTGACAAAGAAGTCTAAAAAGCGTAAGCTAGCGTTAACTCACGACACTCTAGTAGATAAAAGTGATGTTAATAGTATTAAAGAACAATTACGTTTAAAGTAATCTGTTCTGGTTAAAACAAATTAATAACCCTGGAGTTAGGCAAAAAATCAAAGTGTCGATTATCGACCGCCTACTACAAAAAAATTAAAAACTATGCCAAGATCAGTAAATTCTGTAGCAAAAAGAGCCC
The DNA here is from genome assembly GCF_014646655.1 of Yeosuana aromativorans. Classification (GTDB taxonomy): domain Bacteria; phylum Bacteroidota; class Bacteroidia; order Flavobacteriales; family Flavobacteriaceae; genus Yeosuana; species Yeosuana aromativorans. Next base: position 3,275 of record NZ_BMNR01000004.1, read on the forward strand.
GAAGAAAAAAGGTTCTAAAACAAGCAAAAGGTTACTTTGGAAGACGTAAAAACGTTTGGACAGTAGCCAAAAATGCGGTTGATAAAGCGATGCAATATTCGTACAGAGACCGTAGAAACAAAAAGAGAACATTCCGTGCGTTGTGGATTACACGTATTAACGCTGGAGCCAGACAATATGGAATGTCTTATTCTCAATTTATGGGAAAATTAAAAGCTAATGACATTGAATTAAACCGTAAGGTTTTAGCCGATTTAGCTATGAATAACCCAGAGGCATTTAAAGCCGTAATAGAGAAAGTAAAATAAGGCGTTTCGCCTATTGTAAAACATATTATTCGCTTAATAAAAATCCGGTTCAAATTTGAACCGGATTTTTTATTTCAACAAATTATTACATTGGAAACATCTGTTAAACTGAGAAATCTTATTTTTGCGCCTTAAAATGTTATCTATGGATTTATCCCAAATCAAATTAATTGCCACCGATATGGATGGTACCCTGCTCAATTCAAACCATGAAGTCAGTGCTTTATTTTTTGAATTGTTCGAAAAAATAAAAACGTACAATATTATATTTGTGGCGGCCAGTGGCAGACCACATTACAGTATAGTTGAGAAATTGGGCGCCATAAAAGATGACATTATCATTGTTGCTGAAAACGGAGGCATCGTTACCAAACAAGAAACACTTTTACTATCAACTCCCATTAAAAAAGATAACTTATCACAAGTTGAAACGTTGTTGAACTCAAATAACCACATCCACCCCGTATTTTGTACCCAAACAAAAGCCTATTTTAAGCAGGCTTCCAATGGTCATATTATGCTTTTGACAGAATATTATCCAACTTTTACGGTTATAGACAGTATTGATGAGATTGAAGAAGACATCATTAAAATTGCCTTATATCATGATGAGGATTCTGAAAAATATGTTTACCCTGTTTTTAAGCATTTGGAATCAGATTATAAAATAAAAATATCAGGCAAAAATTGGTTGGACATTTCAGATGATTTAGCCAATAAAGGGCATGCTATTGAATTGATTCAAAAAAACTATAACATATCCAAAGATGAAACCTTGGCTTTTGGCGACTATAATAATGATTTAGAAATGCTAAAACAAGCCACTTATAGTTTTGCTATGGAAAACGCCCATCCAAACATTAAGGATATTGCCAATTTTAAAACCAAAAGCAATGATGACTTGGGAGTGGAATATATTTTGGAAAAGCTTGTTGAGGCAAAAAACACCTTACATGTTTAAGCGCATTAATTAAAAGGTCTAAACTAATTCCCAAATGCAGTTAACACCAATTGCCTGCCACTAGCATGGTTTCTATGTTCACATAAATAAATACCTTGCCATATTCCTAAATTGAGCTTTCCATTGGTTATGGGTATTTGTACCGAAGCCCCAAGCAATGATGCTTTTATATGTGCCGGCATGTCATCAGGTCCTTCAAAAGTGTGTTTGTAATAGGACCTATTTTCTGGAACCATCATATTAAAATGACTTTCAAAATCGCTTCTTACCGTAGCATCTGCATTTTCATTTAAACTTAAACTAGCCGAAGTATGTTTAATGAACACTTGTAATTGTCCTATTCTTATTTGGTTGATTTCTGGTAAACTTTTCTCAATTGCATCAGTAATCAAATGAAAACCCCTTGGATATGGTTTTAATTGTAATTCCTTTTGGTAAAACTTCATAGCTCCTAACATAAACGTTGTTGCTAAATTTAAGGCTCTTTTTTTATTTAACCACGCAACCATTTCGTTTTAAACCATCTATAAATAAAACTATATTTTAATTATGAAACGTTACCTCTTGATTTTGTTTTTTAGTATTGCTTTGACAAGTTGCTCAATAAACACAAACGACACCAGTCAACCACAAGTTATAACGGTTTACTGGAATTTAGTAAACGTAAGTGGTGGTGTTTCTGGTGTTGATATTGACTATAATGTAGGAGATATTGTTTGGTTATTTGACGAAGTAAACACAAAGCTGACCGTTACCAATACCAATACAGATGACACATTAGAAGACGGTTTGGATTCTGGAACATATCCCTATTCAGTAATTAACAATAGCCACGATTTATTTTTATCCATAGACGGAACTGAATTTGGAAGTTTTACGGTTTCAGGAAACCAATTGATAATAGATCAAAATATTACAACTGGCGGAACCGGAGCTGATGGCTATGTTTATACCTTCCAGAAAACAACGGTTATTGAGTAAAAACAATTATCCAACCTTTAAATTAAAAAAACTAACATAGCCAAAACATGAAAAAATTAACTTTAATTGCCCTGCTATTTATAACCGTCTTAAATTATAATTGCAGTTCAGACGACAGCATACATATTGATAAAAATGATTATCTCATCTTTGGCCATTTTTATGGTATGTGCGCTGGTGATGGCTGTGTTTTAACTTATAAGTTAACTGACGACACATTATATGAAGATATAAATCACAACTATTTAGGAACTGATTTGAATTTTAAAGCGTTAGATAACAATACATTTGAACAAGTAAAAGATTTGGCAAACTATGTTCCCTCAGAACTATTAAATGAAACTGAATCTGTTTTTGGTTGTCCCGATTGCGCAGACCAAGGTGGACTATTTATTGAGATTTCAAAAAATGGTGTTGTAAAAAGTTGTCGAATTGATCAATATAAAAATAATGTGCCTGCCTATTTATACACCTTTATGGATCAGGTCAATGAAAAAATCCAGTTGATTAACAATTAAGATTTTTAGGTTTTATGTTTCTTTTTTCTGGCTGCAGGAAACAACACATTATTCAATATTAAACGGTAACCCGGAGAATTGGGATGCAAATCAAGTTCGGTTTTTGAATCGCCTACTCTATGTCTGTAATCTTCAGGGTCGTGACCGCCATAAAACGTAAAAAAGCCTTTTCCCTTTATTCCATGAATATATTTGGCCTCGCCATTGGATTTGTTTTCCCCTAATATCAACACATTTGATTTGATTTCATCTCTTGCAAATGATGTTGTTTGCCCCATAAACCCTTTTATCAAGGCTGTATGATCTTGGCACAACATGGTTGGAATTGGATCCCATTTTGCAGAGAAATCCATTAAGGAAAAATAATCAACCGTTCTTGAAATCATGCGTTTTTGCGTCATATCAATAGATGAGAACTCATAAACATTGGGGTCTCTTTCCAAGGTGAAATTGGTAAAAGCAAAGGTTTTACTGTAATCAATCTTACTTTGGTAATTTGGGTCACTGCCGTCACCATCAAACATGGGCTCACAAATATCGACACCTTCTGCTGCTAATGCTATATCAAAACTATCGGCAGCACTGCACATAGCAAACATAAAACCACCACCTATCACATAATCCCTTATTTTTAAAGCTACAGCCAATTTTTCCTGTGAAACTTTTTCATAACCAAGTTTTTTGGCTAATGCCTCAGCATCTTTCTTCTCTTGTATATACCAAGCGGCTGTTTTATAGGCTCCATAAAACTTGCCAAATTGCCCCGTGAAATCCTCATGGTGCAAGTGCAGCCAGTCATACGCTACCAAACCATCATTCAATACTTCTTCGTCATAAACTGTATCATAAGGAATTTCAGCATAGGTCAAAACCATGGTCACCGCATCATCCCAAGGCTGTTTACCATACGGCGTATAGACTGCTATTTTTGGTGCTTTCTCTAGTACTACCGCATCCATATTTTGGCTGGGACTGCTTATTTCTTCTAAAATTTGTTCTGTTTTAGAATCTGAAAGTAATTCAAAAGAAACACCACGAACTTTACATTCCAGGCGAATATCATCACGATCCGGCAACAAGAAAGAGCCCCCTCTGTAATTTAACAACCATTTTACTTTCAATTGCTTTTCAAGAACCCAGTAGGTAATTCCATAAGCCTTTAAATGATTGGTTTGGCTTTCTGCATCCATAGGAATGAGGATATAAGACGCAAAAGATTGCAAACCAATTATGAGAAAAAAGAATGTTATGATTATTTTTTTCAAAATGAGGCAAAATTTATTTAAGCTGAAAGATACTTAAAAATCAGACCTTGAAAAATATTTTATAACAATATTAAGGAATTAAAATGGTACATCACTGTCATCATCCTCATTAAAGGAACTGCCAAATGCTTGGTCTGGGCTAGCTTTAAAGTTGTCTGATTTAAACGTGTCATCATTGGCCGCCGCATTCATTTTAGAGTGGAACTCAAATGGCGAATCAAAATCATCCAAGTTGTCAAACTTACCTAAATGACCAATAAATTTCAATCGGATGTTGTCCAAACCACCATTTCTGTGTTTGGCTACGATAAATTCGGCTTGCCCTTCTGTTGGAGACCGTTCATCATCATCCCATTCATCAATTTTATAATACTCAGGTCTATAAATAAACGACACAATATCAGCATCCTGCTCAATGGCCCCAGATTCCCGAAGGTCACTTAACAACGGTCGTTTGCTTCCGCCACGCGTTTCAACAGCACGGGATAACTGGGATAATGCAATTACTGGGACACTTAATTCTTTAGCCAATGCTTTTAGGTTACGTGAAATGGTTGAAATTTCCTGTTCCCTATTCCCTCCTTTTTGGCTTCCACCAGCTGTCATTAACTGCAAATAATCAATAATGATCAGTTTAATACCGTGTTGCGATGACAAACGACGGGCTTTGGCGCGCAAATCAAAAATTGACAGCGACGGTGTATCATCAATATACAATGGGGCCTTTTCCAGGCCTTTTACTTTAACGTTTAGCTGTTCCCATTCGTGCTTTTCAAGACGACCGGTACGCAGTTTTTCAGAAGATAATCCGGTCTCACTGGAAATCAAACGGGTTATCAATTGGACCGATGCCATCTCTAAAGAGAAAAAGGCTACCGGAATATTGTGATTAACGGCAATGTTCCTAGCCATGGACAACGTTAAAGCTGTTTTACCCATACCTGGTCTGGCGGCCACAATAATCAAATCGCTTTCCTGCCAGCCCGAAGTTAATTTATCAAGCTTATCAAAACCAGAAGGAATGCCACTTAAACCTTCCTTATTGGATATTTCCTCAATTTTCTTTTTGGCCTGAATAACCAAGCTTTGTGCCGTTTCACTTGATTTTTTTATGTTGCCCTGGGTTACTTCGTATAATTTTGCCTCAGCTTCATCCAACAAATCAAAAACGTCCTTGGTTTCATCGTACGAGTTTTCAATAATTTCACTTGAAATTTTGATTAAACTACGTTGAATGAACTTCTGCAAAATAATCCTGGCATGAAACTCAATATGTGCTGAGGATGATACTTTTTGGGTTAAGGAAATCAGGTAAAAATCGCCTCCAACCAGCTCTAATTTTGAATTTTTCTTTAATTGTGTTGAAACAGTTAATAAGTCAACAGGTTCACTATTTTCAAACAGCTGAAAAATGGCCTCAAAGATATGCTGATGGGCTTCTTTATAAAAAGCTTCGGGGCTTAAAATGTCAATAACTTCATCAACCCCTTTTTTATCAATCATCATAGCTCCAAGCACAACTTCCTCTAAATCAAGTGCTTGAGGTGGAACTTTTCCTTTTTCAAGACTGATAAGGGTGCTTCTATCTACTTTATATCCTTTAATTTGGTTAGGCTGTTCCATAGCTACGAAAGTAATTAAAATGACGCTAGTTTTAAAGTAAAAACAAACTTGGATTATTAACCGTTAGTTAACATTCTAACTGTTAACAACTTAAAAATATTGTCAATAACGATAAAAAAAATCTGAAGCAATGAACTTCAGATTTTACTATGTTATGGTTTTAAAAGGATTACCCTTTAAAGACACCCATTTCTAAATATTTATTCATTCTGTTTTCCACCAATTCTTTTGGTGATAAGTTTTTAAGGGACTCATAGGATTTGGAAATGGCATTGCTCACAATGGCAAATGTTTGTTCCCTATCTCTATGTGCTCCTCCTAATGGTTCTTTAATAATCTCATCAACCATCTTTAACTTTTTCATGTCTTTTGCAGTCAACTTTAACGCTTCTGCAGCTTGTTCTTTGTATTCCCAACTGCGCCAAAGTATGGATGAACAAGACTCTGGAGAAATGACCGAATACCATGTGTTTTCAAGCATTAACACCTTGTCTCCAACGCCAATTCCTAAAGCACCACCAGACGCTCCTTCACCTATGATTACTGTAATGATTGGAACTTTAAGCCTGGTCATTTCCAAAATATTTCTGGCAATGGCTTCTCCTTGTCCGCGCTCTTCAGCTTCCAAGCCGGGATAAGCTCCAGGAGTATCTAACAATGTCACTACTGGAATACCAAATTTCTCAGCAGATTTCATTAAGCGCAGTGCTTTTCTATAACCTTCTGGATTGGCCATGCCAAAATTACGGTACTGACGCGTTTTTGTATTATAGCCTTTTTGTTGACCGATGAACATATAACTCTGGTCGCCAATTTTGCCAAGACCTCCAATCATGGCTTTATCATCCTTAAAACTTCTGTCTCCATGAAGCTCTAAAAACGTCTCGCCACAAATAGCCTTTATATAGTCCATTGTGTATGGCCTATTGGGGTGACGGGACAATTGTACACGTTGCCAAGATGTAAGGTTTTTGTAAATATCGGTTTTGGCCTGTTTTAATTTTTTTTCAATTTGTGAACACGTTTCAGTAACATCTACCTCACTTTCCTCTCCTATCAATCTACATTTTTGTAACTGCTCTTCTAGTTCTTTTATGGGGAGTTCAAATTCTAAATATTCCATAGGAATTTATAATTTTAAAAAGGATTTTTCAATTTAGTTAGCCTACAAATATAAAAACTTTAATCATCATAAGAGTCTAAGATCGCTTTCTTTTTAACAGTCTCTTGTTTTTTAGAATACCATTTAACATGACGGTTACCAGTATGATTGCGGCACCGTAATAAAAAGTCGGGCTCATTCGTTCTTTTTCGGGAAACAGGATCATGGCTATTAAAATTCCGTAAACAGGCTCTAGATTATAAGTTAAAACAACCGTATACGGACTAATAATTTTCATAACATGAACAGCCGCAATAAAAGCGTAAGCGGTACAAACTGAAGCTAAAATAAACAGATAGGAATAGTCTGAAACACTCAAATTAAAAAACTCAAAAGAAAACCCGCCTCTAAACAGCAAAATAAAAACCGTAATAAAAATGACGCCACTGACACATTCATAAAACGAAATAACCGTAGCTGGATATTTTTGCGAAAACTTCCCGTTAAGTACAGCAAACAATGATGACAAGAAAGCAGAGCTAATGCCAAGAACAATACCTGTAAGATATTCTATTTCACTTCGGGTAATCATAAAAATACCAACAATGACAAACACGCCAAAAACAATTTCATACCAAATTATTCTTCGTTTAAAGATTATGGGCTCTATAATTGATGCAAAAAATGCTCCCGTGGAAAACATAGCCAATGCAATGGAAATATTGGCCGCATTAATGGCTCCAAAAAAGGTAATCCAATGAAGCGCTATGATAATGCCAGCAACAAACAGTTTAAAAGCTAATCTAGGTGCTATCCTAATATTGATTTTGGCTATTTTAATGTAAGCAAAAATTAAAATGGATGCCATGAGCATTCTAAACCAAACCAATGGAATGGCAGAAATGGTAATCAATTCACCCAAAATAGCCGTGAATCCAGCAATAAAAACCAAAAGATGCAGGTGCAGGTAATTCTTTAGCTTAGCGTTTTGCATTCCGTAACAGGTATATAGCTAAAATACCGAAAATGACATTAGGAAACCACACCGCTATTAAGGGTGGAAAATTGGATTGTTCTGCCATGACCCCAAAAATCTTATCAAAAAACACAAAAACCATGGCAATACAAATACCGACAGCTAGATTGACACCCATTCCACCTCGCCGTTTGATGGATGATACTGCCACGGCAATAATGGTTAAAATAAATACGGAAACAGGTAAACTCCATTTCCTGTAAAGTACCAATTCATAGCGACCAATATTGGAGGACCCTCTTTCCTTTTCTTTTTTTATAAATCTTGTAAGCTCGCCATAAGGCAATATTTCGGCAATGTATATTACCGGAGTTAAATCCTCTACATCAAATGAAAACAGGGTGTCTTTTCTCTTTTCATTGACTATGGTGTCGTTAAACTTGCCTACATTTCGTTTAACATAATCCACTAATCTGTAAGTACTGTCTTTCTCAATGTATTTAATACTTTTGGCACTGATTTTATATTTCAGTTTATTGTTTTCAATGTGCTCAAGCGTAAAGTTAGTTCCTAGTTTGTTTTGCGCATTAAAACTGCTCACATAAATAAATTCGTTATCGTTTATTTGTCTGAATACATTTCTGTCATCGGTAGGTTTTCTGTCTGGATGCAAATATTTGTAATCAAACTCATTAAAACCTTTACTGGCAATAGGAGCAAGATACATTCCTAAAAACAAAGCCAATCCTGCCGTAATGGTTGCGCCAATTAAATAAGGTCTTAAAAATCTTGAAAACGATACACCTGAACTTAAAAAAGCGACTATTTCTGTATTATTGGCCAGCTTTGAAGTGAACCAAATCACAGATAAAAACAAAAACAATGGAAACAATAAATAGGCAAAGTACACCGTAAATTCCATATAGTAAATGACTATTTCCTTAAATGGAACTTCATTTTCAAGGAGCTTCCCGATTTTTTCAGCTAAATTCACTGTGATACCAATTGGTATAAACAGCAATAGCATCATAAAAAATGTGAATAAATAACGCTTTAATATGTACCAATCAAGTATTTTCAAGTCTAAAGGCGTTTATTCATTTGATTGACCATTTTGTTTTTCCATATACTGAAATCTCCTGCTAAGATATGTTTTCTTGCTTCACGAACCAACCATAAATAAAACCCTAAATTATGAATGGTAGCTATTTGCATTGCCAATAACTCATTAACGGAGAACAAATGTCTTAAATAGGCTTTACTGTAATCAGTATCAACAAATGTCATCCCCATCTCATCTAAAGGCGAAAAATCATCTTTCCACTTTTGGTTTTTTATATTCATGGTTCCGTGTGCGGTAAATAGCATACCATTTCTGGCATTTCTTGTTGGCATAACGCAGTCAAACATATCAATACCTAACGCAATATTCTCTAAAATATTTATAGGGGTACCAACACCCATTAAATATCGAGGTTTATCTTCTGGCAAAACACCACATACAACCTCAGTCATGGCATACATTTCTTCAGCCGGTTCACCTACCGATAAACCACCTATGGCATTTCCCATAGCGCCTGCGTTGGCAATATATTCAGCCGATTGGATACGTAAATCTTTATAGGTACTACCTTGAACTATTGGAAAAAACGCTTGATTATAACCATACTTTAAAGGTGTTTTTTCCAAATGATTGATGCATCTATCCAACCACCTATGTGTCATGTGCATGGATCGTTTTGCATAATTGTAATCACAAGGATACGGTGTACACTCATCAAAAGCCATAATGATATCAGCACCAATACTACGTTGAATTTCCATAACGTTTTCTGGTGTGAAGACGTGATAACTTCCATCAATATGAGATTTAAACTTAACGCCTTCTTCCTTTATCTTGCGATTAGCTGATAAGGAATATACCTGATAGCCGCCAGAATCAGTTAAAATATTACGATCCCAATTCATGAATTTATGAAGTCCACCTGCTTGTTCCAAAATTCCCGTTTGCGGACGGAGATACAAATGGTATGTATTCCCTAAAATAATATCAGGGTTGATGTCATTCTTAAGTTCGCGCTGATGGACTCCTTTTACAGAGGCTACCGTTCCCACAGGCATAAAAATTGGTGTTTCAATAACACCATGGTCTGTGGTAATGGTGCCTGCCCTGGCTTTGCTTTGGCTATCTGTTCCTTTTAAATCAAATTGCATAATCATAAAATCGTAGGTCGGCAAAGATAAATAACTAAAAATTATATTGATTGTTATTAACAAAAAATAAACTTGTTAACAGCAGATAGAGTGGAGCCCAAAATAGCACATTATTAATTTGTTAAACTGTCATAATACATTATTTTTGCGACACAAAAAAATTAAGTATTAAAACATGCCAAACACACAACAATTAAACGATTTGACCATTCAAGTTAGAAGAGACATCTTAAGAATGGTTCATAAAGTGAACTCGGGCCATCCAGGTGGTTCATTGGGCTGCGCAGAATTTATGGTAGCCATGTACAACAGTATTATGGATAGAAAACCCGGTTTTGATATGGACGGAATTGGAAAAGACCTGTTCTTTTTATCAAACGGTCATATTTCACCTGTCTTTTATAGTGTATTGGCAAGAGTTGGTTATTTCCCCGTAGAGGAACTAAGCACGTTTAGATTGATTAATTCACGTTTACAGGGCCATCCTACTACCCATGAAGGATTGCCGGGCGTGAGAATTGCATCAGGTTCACTTGGTCAAGGCATGTCGGTTGCTTTAGGTGCAGCGCAAGCAAAAAAACTTAATGGAGATAACCATTTGGTATACTCACTTCACGGTGATGGCGAGTTGCAAGAAGGACAAAACTGGGAAGCCATCATGTACGCATCTGCTAAAAAAGTTGATAATATCATTGCCACCGTAGATTTAAACGGTCAACAAATAGATGGCGCTACAGATGATGTATTACCAATGGGAAGTATCAAGGCAAAGTTTGAAGCCTTTGGATGGATTGTTCTTGAAATTGAAGAAGGTAACGACATTGATGCTATTTTAAATGGAATGGCTGAAGCCAAATCAAAAACAGGTCAAGGAAAACCGGTTTGCGTGTTGCTTAAAACAATCATGGGGCATGGTGTTGACTTCATGATGTATACGCACGCTTGGCATGGTAAAGCTCCTAATGATGAGCAATTAGCTATTGGTTTAGCGCAAAACCCAGAAACCTTAGGAGACTATTAATTCCCAATCAAAAAAGAAACATGAAAACATATACATATACTGAAAAAAAAGATACAAGAAGTGGGTTTGGTGCTGGTTTGGCTGAACTGGGAAGAACCAATCCTAATGTTGTTGCGCTTTGTGCAGACTTGGTGGGCTCACTAAAAATGGAAAAATTCATTGAAGAAAACCCTGAGCGATTTTTTCAAATAGGGATTGCCGAAGCTAATATGATGGGTATTGCTGCCGGATTGACCATTGGAGGAAAAATCCCGTTTACCGGAACCTTTGCCAATTTTTCAACAGGACGTGTTTATGACCAAATACGTCAATCCATTGCTTACTCGGGTAAAAACGTAAAAATCTGTGCCTCTCACGCTGGATTAACGCTTGGTGAAGATGGAGCGACCCACCAAATATTGGAAGATATCGGACTTATGAAAATGCTTCCAGGCATGACAGTCATCAATCCATGTGATTACAACCAAACAAAGGCTGCAACAATTGCCATTGCAGACCATGAAGGCCCTGTTTATCTACGTTTTGGAAGACCATCAGTACCAATTTTTACACCTGCTGACCAAACATTTGAAATAGGAAAAGCCATCAAATTAACCGAAGGAACTGATGTTACCATTGTTGCTACAGGCCATTTGGTTTGGGAAGCTCTTGAAGCATCAAAAATATTGTTTGAAAAAGGAATTTCTGCTGAAGTTATCAATATACACACCATTAAACCTCTGGATGAAACTGCTATTTTAGAATCCGTTTCAAAGACTGGTTGCATTGTAACGGCTGAAGAGCACAACATTCTTGGTGGATTGGGAGAAAGTGTTGCTAGGGTTTTGGCATTACACAATCCAACTCCTCAAGAGTTTGTTGGGACTAATGATACCTTTGGTGAATCTGGAACGCCTGCCCAACTTATGGATAAGTACGAATTGAATAGTACGGCGATTGTTTCAAAAGCAGAATTAGTCATCAAAAGAAAATAATATTTGTTTGGCAACGTTTTTGATTATGAACAAATCAAATTCAAAAAAAACGAATATTATGAAACGACTATTTTTATTTACAGTATTTTTTGCAACCATTTCAGCATTTACATTCGCCCAAACTGGTAGTGGTTTTGGTATTAAGGCTGGTTTAAATTACAATGCCAACGGTAATTATTTTGATTCAGCTAGTCAAAACGCCAAACATCCTGATAGAAATGTGGGATATCACTTAGGCCTTTTTGGGAAAATAGGCGATCAGTTGTATTTTAGACCAGAGCTCATTTATACCAGTACAAAAAGTGACTATGATAATGATAGCTTTAAAATGCAAAAACTTGACGCACCTATGTTGGTTGGCTTAAAAGTACTTGGCCCCATAAGTGTATTTGGCGGTCCATCTTTTCAATATATCTTAGATTCTAAATTTGGTGATATTACCGTCAATGATGTAAAAAATGATTTTACCGTTGGTCTTAATTTTGGCATTGGACTGAATTTCAGCAAAGTAGGAATCGATTTGAGATATGAGCGTGGTTTTAGTAAAAATGAAGCGACTTTTGTAAACAACATAGGATTGTCTAATCCAAGTAGAATTGACACACGGCCAGATCAACTGATATTAGGACTATCCCTTGAACTTTAAAGACATGTTTAGTTAAAAAACAAAAATCCCGCAAATTGCGGGATTTTTTGTTTTATAATTTCTTTTGTCTAATTAGCATCCAAATAATCTGGAACACCATCGCCATCGGTATCTGTAAAAGTTACAGTAGTTCCTGTAAACGTTCCATCTGACTCTTCTTTTATCTTGATTAGAACCTCGTTTGAAGCCAATGACATATTCTCTATGGCATCTTTGGTTGTTTGATTATACGTTTTAACGACAATTTCATTAGCTGTTAAAATACCATCACCATCATCATCAGTATCGCCATAATTTGGTATATTATCACCATCTGTATCATCATCAGCCAAAGTAAACTCGCCATCACCATTTAAATCTTCTAGATAAGAAGGAATGCCATCTCCATCGTCATCATTTTGGTACATTTGTAATACTTCAAACTTAAAAATTAAAGGGGAATATGAAGGAATATTTGATGTTGCCGATGAAAAATACCCCAATCCGGATGGTATAAACATGACACCCACACCATGGTTCATATAATCTATGGTACCATCACCAACATCAGCAAAACTTTCTGCTGTACTAAAATTAGGCACCGCTTTGCTCCAACCAGGAACTAATGATAACAAATTAAATGTCACAGGGTTAGCTGTGTTATCAAAAACGGTTTCATCCAATAATCTACCCTCATAATTAACGCGAACCTGATCGGCAAATGTAGGTGAATCACCGCCACCTTGATTTAGCTTCAGTATATAAAATTCATAGTCAGTATCTGCATAGGTAACTGTCTTGGTTTCTATGGCATTGATTAACAGTGAATCTGCATCAGTGGATATGTTCATATCACTAGCAACTTCATTTATAACCAAATCTGATATTTTAGGGTCAGTATTACCTTCAAAAGCACTTTTATTATAATAGTGGGTTTCTAAATACCCAACTATAGAGTCATTATCAATGATTTGTTGTTCGCCTCGGTCTCTAATCTCAACTGTAGGGGTACTTGTATTGTTATCTTTTTTACATGATAAAAATCCAAGAGCTAAACATAAAACACATAAAGCGCCTTTTCGTATTCTCATTATTGCTTATTTTTGAGCCGCAAGATACAATTTAAATATAATTTTGCATAACAACATTAACGTAGTTTTCACAATAATTATATGCGAATAGATAAGTATTTATGGTGCATGAGGTATTACAAAACCAGAACACTTGCTACAACAGCCTGCAGGAAAGGGCATGTAAAAATCAATAAGGAAGTTGCCAAACCAAGCAGAGAGGTTTTTCCTCAAGACCAAGTTGATGTTAGAAAAGATCAGATTAACTACCAACTCATTGTGAATGATATCCCCGAAAGCAGAGTTGGCGCCAAACTGGTTGATATCTATAGGACTGACAAAACGCCCAAAGACCAATTTGAAGCTCAAGAACTATTAAAATATTCAAAAGATTATTACAGAAAAAAAGGTGTTGGCAGACCAACTAAAAAAGATAGACGCGATATTGACAATTTTAATGATGAAACATCCTAGGCGTAAATTTAGTCACACACCAAAAATATTTACAAGGATGTTCTATCTGTCCTCTGAAAAAAATAAGATATACAGATAAAAATGAGTAATTTTATATTTTAATTTAACATATTACAACCATGACCGTTGAAAAAAACATTATTCTAAACCATAATGAGATACAGCACAAAATAAGACGTATTGCTTTTCAAATCTATGAGAACAATGTCAATGAGAAAGAAATTATTTTAGCTGGAATAGACAAAAACGGTTATGTGTTCGCTAAAAAATTGAAAACAGTTCTCCAAAAAATATCTGACATCAACCCTGTTTTGTGCAAAGTCAGTATCAATAAGAAAAACCCACTAGAAGCAATACGGACATCTATTCCTTCCAGTGAATATGAAAACAAATCATTGATTCTTGTTGATGATGTATTAAATTCTGGAACTACTTTAATATATGGTGTCAAGCATTTTTTGAATGTGCCGCTAAAACAATTTAAAACGGCTGTACTTGTTAACCGAAACCATAAAAAATATCCTGTTAAGGCTGATTTCAAGGGCATTTCGTTATCAACTTCCTTGCATGAACATGTCCATGTTATTCTAGAAGGGAAAGTTTTTGAGGCTTACTTAGATTAAAGCATTAAGCAGTTCTTTAATAATTTCTTTTTTGGACTTATTATCTATCAATATCTTATAATTAGCGCGATCGTAATAAGGCGACCTTTCAAACAGATGTTTTCCAATAAATTCCTTAAGCTCATCCTCTGTTTTTAAATGTGAAAGTAAAGGACGCTTGCTTTTTTTGGTCTTTAACCTATCGACCAAGTGAGATAATGACGCCTTTAAATAAAAACTTTTAACATGGCTAACTTGCAGGATAACATCCATATTATTCCCATAACAAGGTGTACCACCACCAACTGACAATACAACATCATTTTCTTTATTAATGATATTGTTAAGATATGTTGTTTCAGCTTTTCTGAAATAAAGCTCTCCTTTCTTTTTAAAAATGTCTTTCACAGGCATTCCTTCTTCATGTTCTATATAATCATCCAAATCAATGAACTTATAATGTAGTTTTTTAGCCAAAAGCTTTCCTAAAGTTGACTTACCAGAAGCCATATACCCAATTAAAATTATGATCATGAATTTGTTATAAATTGATTATTAAAAACATACCTAAAAGCTTGGCAAAAAAACAAAAATTTCTTCAAAAAAAGTATGGTTTTATAAATTAAACATTTTATATTTGCACCCTCATTAGAGAAACAAGACCTGGTAGCTCAGTTGGTAGAGCATCTCCCTTTTAAGGAGAGGGTCCTGGGTTCGAGCCCCAGCCCGGTCACAAAAAAGTTAAGCATTTATAGCTTAACTTTTTTTATTTTTACATCATTCATTTGCGCACGTGGCGGAATTGGTAGACGCGCCAGCTTGAGGGGCTGGTATTCGCTTAGAATGTGGAAGTTCGAGTCTTCTCGTGCGCACTTTTTTAAATTTTATTCACTTCAAATATATTTATTCAAATATTTTACATAATATTGTTTAACTTTTTTTTGATAAAAATGAACAATATTAAAACCGAGTTTAGCATAAAAGATCTTGAAAACCTGAGTGGAATCAAAGCTCACACTATAAGGATTTGGGAAAAACGCTATGATTTATTCCAGCCCAAAAGAACAGACACCAACATTAGATATTATTCAACAGAAAGTCTTCAGAAGGTTTTGAATGTTGCTTTCCTCAACAATAATGGTTATAAGATTTCCAAAATATCTAAACTCAGTAATGAAGATATTTCCTCACTCGTAAAAGAAATTGCATCAAAAGAACTTAGCAAAAATGACCATAGCATAAACGATTTAAAACTGGCTATGCTAACTTTTGACCAGCAATTGTTTTCCAAAACCTATAAAGAATTAATAGATAAAAAGCCTTTTAAAGACGTTTTTTATGACGCTTTTATACCACTTTTAAATGAGATAGGTCTTTTGTGGCAAACAGATACCATTACTCCAGCGCATGAACATTTTATTTCAACTCGTATCAAACAAAAAATTTTATTGAATATTGAGAAGACTCAAGATACTCCTAAAAATAATTGCAAAAAAACATTTGTGTTCTTTCTTCCTGAGAATGAAATTCATGATATAGGACTGCTCTTCATTGACTACAAGTTGATCAACAAAGGCTACGAGACGCTATTTTTAGGGCAAAGTATTCCAACCGATAACTTAAAAGATGTACTGAAATTTTTTGATGATATAATTTTTATCACTTACTTCACGGTTAAACCAGTTAAAGAAGATATTGATGATTATTTGGATGACTTTTACAACAAACTATTAAAAAACAAGAGCAATGAGTTATGGGTTTTGGGCTATTTGATTAAACACATAGATACAAATAATATACCTGACCAAATCACTCCTTTTACTTCAATAAAAAAATTAATCAGTAATTTAAAAAATATAAGTTAAATATTGTTATTTTGTTTAACTTTTTAGTATTTTTGTTAAACAATGAAAGTAACAATAATTGGTTCTGGGTTCTCATCATTAGCTGCTTCATGCTATCTGGCTAAAAGCGGATATGATGTCACTATTTTCGAAAAAAACAAAACAATTGGAGGCCGTGCCAGGCAGCTAATCAAAGATGGATTTACGTTTGATATTGGACCCACTTGGTATTGGATGCCAGATGTTTTTGAACGATTTTTTTCAGATTTTGGCAAATCACCCGCTGATTATTATACTCTTGAAAAACTAAACCCGGCCTACAGTGTCTATTTTGGTATTAATGATTACATAACTATTGAAGACACGTTAGATAAAATATGCATTGCTTTTGAAAAAGAAGAAAAAGGCTCCTCCAAAAAGCTTAAAAAATTCATTGAAAACGCAAAGAGCAATTATGATATTGCTATCAAAGACTTGGTTTATAACCCAGGTGTTTCTCCATTAGAATTGGTCACTGTTGAAACATTTAAAAAAATCAATCAGTTTTTTAGCAATATTAAACGAGATGTTAGAAAGGAGTTTAAAAATCAAAGACTTGTCAAAATTCTTGAGTTTCCTGTGCTTTTTTTAGGTGCAAAGCCCAGTGACACGCCTTCCTTTTACAGTTTCATGAATTATGCCGATTTTGGTTTGGGAACGTTTCACCCAAAAAAAGGAATGTACCAAGTTATCTTGGCTCTGGAATCTTTAGCAAAGGAACTTGGTGTGACCATACAAACCGAGAGTCCTGTTGACAACATACTCATTGAAGACGGAGAAGCTAAAGGCATTGTTTCCAACGGAAAAACGTACAAAAGTGATATTGTTTTAAGTGGTGCAGATTATCATCATACCGAAACTTTATTAGACCAACCGTACAGACAATATTCAGAAAGCTATTGGAGCAAAAAAACATTTGCTCCTTCTTCCCTTCTGTTTTATGTAGGGTTTGATAAAAAAATAGCTAACGTGAATCATCACACCCTTTTTTTTGATGTTGATTTTGACCTGCATGCCGAAGCGATTTATGACAATCCAAAATGGCCTGACGAACCATTGTTCTACGCTAGTTTTCCAAGCAAAACAGACGCCAATTCAGTCCCAGACGGGCAAGAAGCTGCTATTTTTTTAATTCCGTTGGCTCCAGGTTTAGAAGATACACCTGCCTTAAGAGAAGCTTATTTTGAAAAAATAATGACTCGTTTTGAAACATTAACATCACAAATTATAAAAAATCATGTTATATTTAAAGAGTCCTTTTGTATCAATGATTTTATAAAAGATTACAATTCGTACAAAGGGAATGCTTATGGAATGGCCAATACCTTAATGCAAACTGCTTTTTTAAGGCCTAAACTAAAAAGTAAAAAAGTAAAAAATCTTTTTTTTACAGGACAATTAACCGTACCAGGACCTGGCGTTCCACCGTCTTTGATATCCGGAAAGTTAGTAGCTGATTTAATAACCAAATATCATAAATTATAGAAATGAAATGTGCCATAAAAATCAATATTTATCAACCAAAATGATTTTTGGCAAATTACATCTGACCTATAAAAACCAATAAATTCAAACAGATGAAAGCATTATTTGATACCGCTTCATACCATTGCAGTAAGATTGTTACCAAAACTTACAGCACCTCGTTTTCGTTAGCTACCAAAATGTTGGCTAAGTCCATCAGGGATGATATTTACAATATTTATGGATTTGTCAGGTTTGCTGATGAAATTGTAGATTCATTTCATGATTATGACAAGAAAACGTTGTTTGAAAATTTTTCAAGGGATTTAGAAGATGCTTTACAAAACAAGATAAGTTTGAACCCAATTTTAAACTCATTTCAATATACATATCACAAATATGGAATTGACAAACATTTAGTGGATTCGTTCATGCAAAGTATGCGTATGGATCTTCATAAATCAAAATATCTTACCGAAGAAGAATTCAAAACTTATATTTATGGTTCTGCCGATGTTGTTGGGCTTATGTGCTTAAAGGTTTTTGTGAATGGTGATAATACCCGATATAATGAATTAAAGGATTCTGCCATGGCATTGGGTTCAGCCTTTCAAAAGGTAAATTTTTTAAGGGATTTAAAAGCAGACCACGAAGGGTTGAACAGAAGTTATTTCCCTAACACTGACTTGAACAATCTTGACGAAAACTCAAAACTAGATATTATAAATGATATTGAAGCTGATTTTGCAAAAGGCCTAAACGGCATCAAAATGTTGCCTATTGAGGCTAAATTTGGCGTCTTCATGGCTTATAGATATTACAGTCAATTATTGAAAAAACTTAAAAAAACACCCGCTTTACAAATAAAACATGCCAGAATACGTGTGGCCAATCATAAAAAAATAGAGTTGTTAATGCGCAGTTATGTTAAATATCAATTAAATTTAATGTAATTTTATAGTATGCAAACAGTGTATTGGATATTGGTTTTTGTTGGGGTTTTCTGCTTCATGGAATTTATGGCCTGGTTTACCCATAAATACATCATGCATGGGTTTTTGTGGAGTTTGCATAAAGACCATCACAAAAAAGATCATGGCGGTTGGTTTGAGCGCAATGACGCGTTTTTTATCTTCTACGCTGTTGTAAGTATGATCTGCTTTTATTTGTGGAGTTATGAGAATATCTGGTTTGGCCTCCCGATTGGTTTAGGAATTATGGCCTATGGTGCTGCTTATTTTCTTGTTCATGACATCTTTATCCACCAACGTTTTAAATTGTTCAGAAATGCCAATGGTTGGTATGCTAAAGGTGTAAGGAGAGCACATAAAATACACCATAAACATCTAGGCAAAGAGGACGGCGAATGTTTTGGTATGCTTGTAGTTCCCTTTAAATACTTCAAACAAAAATCATAAAAGTATTCCATGTCATTACATAATCATTTCAATTACATCATTATTGGAAATGGTTTGGCTGGTTTACAATTAGCTATAGAGTTATCAAATGACCCGTTTTTTGATGATAAGCAAATTGCTTTAATTGACAAATCGCAGAAAGACACCAATGATAAAACGTGGTGTTTTTGGGAAAAAGGCTATGGGAAATGGGATTCTGTTGTCAGTAATACTTGGGATTCAGCATTATTTTACTCCTCCAAAAAAAAAATAGACTTGAACCTAGAACCATACACCTACAAGATGGTCCGCTCAATCGATTTTTACAAGCAAGCCAAAAGCATATTATCACAAAAAAATAATATCCATTTTATAATTGACGATGTTATTTGTGTTGAAGAAAAAAAACCAGTTGTTGTTACAACTAAAAAGGGTTTGTATACAGCAGACCATGTTTTTGACAGTAGAATTAATCCTGATTTTTTCAATAAAAAAAATAATTACATCAGAATCAACCAACATTTTAAAGGCTGGATTATAGAAAGTGAAACGGATGTTTTTAACACCCATTCATTTACCATGATGGATTACCGTTTAAAAGATGGTGAACAAACAGCTTTTACTTACGTTCTACCCTTTTCAAAAACAAAAGCGTTAATAGAATTCACTTATTTCACGCCGCATTTAGTTGGAGACAGTGTATATAATAAATATCTCAAGCAATATATTTCAGATGTATTAAACATTGAAACCTATACGGTGTTAGAAGTTGAAACAGGTAATATACCCATGACCAATTTTCCGTTTTCAAAAGAATCTTCTGAACATATCACAAAAATCGGTACTGCTGGCGGTTGGATAAAAGGCTCAACTGGTTATTCATTTAAGCATACCGAAAAAAAAGTAGCAAAAATTATCGGCAATCTAAAGCAGAATAATATGCCATCAAAAGGGTTATACAACACAAGGCATACTTTTTATGACGCCGTGTTTTTAAACGTATTAAAAAACAACAATGACAAAGGCGAATGGATTTTTGAACAATTTTATTCTAAAAACACCATTGAAACCATGTTTCGTTTTTTAGATGATGAATCCTCGTTCTCTGAAGATTTTAAAATCATGCAATCATTGTTTTCGGTACCCTTTATTAAAGCCTTTTTTAAAACGCTATTGTTTTAACAGCCCATCAATGGTTGTTCTCACTTTATTACTGTTCCAATTGGCAGCTCCACTTTCATCAATAATGATATTCCCATTTCTGTCTATCAAAAACGTTCTGGGAATGGTTGACACATCAAACAATTCAGACTCATTCTTTAGCGGCCTGTACGCTTTGAAAGTATAGTTGTTTTGCTCTAAAAACGGGTTGATTTCACTATACCAGTCAGTGGTTACAAACAAAAATTCAACCTGATTATGATAATCGTTATAGAGTGATTGCAAACTTGGCATTTCGGCAATACAAGGTGGGCACCAAGTGGCCCAGAAATTAATTAAAACCACTTTGCCTTTTGTTTGTTCAAAATCAAAAACATGGCCAGCTTCATCCTGTAATTTCCAATCGTAACTTTTTAAAACAGTTAATTTCTCTTTGCTTTCTAAAGATGGACTAATTAAAGCCATTCCTTTGTTCAAAAAAATCTGAATTGGTTTTCTGGTTTGTGGAATAAGAAGAACTGCTATAACCAATATAAAAGCCAGATTGCTTATTTGTGATTTTGATAATTTCATAGATAAAAGATTCTTTTCAAGATTAAGACGAAAGCATTTAACAAATCTAACAAGAAAATAAAAAGCCTCCTGAATTCAGGAGGCTTTTTATAGGCTATAAATCTATTTTTATTCTTCTTCATCAGATGTATTGTCAGCATCATCAGCTTTCAATAAATCCAACATGTTATGCTCTTGAAGCAAATTATACCATTGTATTACTTTTTTAATATCGCTGGCATATACTCTATCTTCATCATACTCTGGCAAAATTTCAAAAAAGTACTCTTCAAGCCTGTCTTTACTGTCTTTTGGACTCACACTTGCTTGCTTTCCTTGCTCTTTTTCGTTTATTTTACTAAAAACATCTCTCAAAGGCACTTCTTCTGTCAATGTGTATATAGCAATCTCACTCAATACGCTTACATTTTGTTGCACATTTACTGATAGACGTTTGTTGTCCAGCAAGGATTCTGCCACAAAACCACCACGAGTTTGGGCAATGAGTTTAAACAATCCTGGCTTTCCGGCAATAGCTATTATTTTTTCTAAGCTCATAAATTATTTTTAAAAAAAGGCAAATATCACTTCTTTGCTAATGTTATCCTAGTATTATCGTTTCTTTTTTTGATCGGGAAAACGCATTCTATAATCAACATTTATTTTGCCTTTAGAGATGTTGGTTAATTTCCCTTTTAATAAACGTTTTTTAAAGGCAGATAACTTGTCAGTAAACAGAATACCGTCAATATGATCATATTCATGCTGTATGACCCTAGCTATCAAACCTTCATATTGCTCAACATGTTTTTCAAAATTCTCATCAACATATTCAATAGTCAGTTTTGGTTGCCTAAAGACATCTTCCCTTACATCCGGAATACTCAAACACCCTTCATTAAAGGCCCATTCATCGCCTTCTTCTTTAGTTATTTTAGCATTGATAAACACCTTTTTAAAATCCTTTAAACTGTTTTTTTCGTCTTCTGACAAACCCTCATCTTCAGAAAACGGAGATGTGTCAATAACAAACAGACGGATTGGCAACCCTATCTGAGGCGCCGCCAAACCAACACCATAAGCATTGTACATGGTCTCAAACATATTTGAGATAAGTCCATCAAGGTTTGGATACTCTTTGGTTATTGGTGTTGCCATTGTTCTTAAAACAGGATCACCATATGCTACAATTGGTAAAATCATAGTTACTTTTTGATAATTTTATGCAAAAATACAATACTTAAGATTTATTGCGCTCTTTTAAGGAAAAAATCACTTTGAATATAGATAGCTTTGAAGAATAAGTGTAGCACTAATCTCGTCAACAAGTGCCTTGTTTTTACGTTGCTGCTTTTTCAAGCCACTGTCTATCATGGTCTGAAATGCCATTTTTGAGGTAAACCGTTCATCAACTCTCTTAATTTCTATACTTGGAAATGCTTTTTCCAATTTTTTAATAAATGGCGCTATATGTTTTTCACTTTCTGAAGGTGAGTTGTCCATTTGCTTTGGCTCTCCAACCAAAAACAATTCAATCGTTTCTTTTTGGGTATAATCTTTTAAAAAGGACATCAGCTCACTTGTAGCAACCGTAGTAAGCCCCGATGCAATAATTTGCAGGTCATCTGTAACAGCCAGGCCTGTCCTTTTCAATCCATAATCTATTGCTACAATTCGTCCCATGTTTTTAATTTGGTCAAAAATAAGCAATAAAAAAAAAAGATTGTCATTTCTGACAATCTTCCTTATATAGATATAGATATGAATAATTGATATTAAGCTACTATTTCTTTGTAAATTTTTGGGAACAACAAATTAATGTTTTCAAGATTTCTATCACGGTTTAAAAGAATTCTAATATCACTGGCTGCACGAGCAATGATTTTGTTATTAGAATCTGTATTCTCATTTGCATTAAATTCAATTGAATCTTGAATAGTTAATGAAACTGTATTATTTACATGTAATTCATTTACAGATACAACTTTTAAAGAAGTAGACTTTTCTTGAGCGTTAGCATAAGAGAAAGAAAGTAAGAAGAATAAAAATATGTAAAAATTTGTTTTCATTTGATTTGGGTTATTTTGATGGTTCAAATATATATACACATAAAGCCTTGCACACAAAAAATTAGTTGTAACCATGCGGATTTTCGATGATTAGAGATAGTACATATTTTTATCGATAAACAGATAAAACGTTGCTTTTTAAGGTTCAAATACTCTCAAAATGCATTTCACCGATAAATAATTTTATTTAAAAGGAAAAATCAATAAAAAAAGCGCCCTGTTTAACCATAAAAAACATGCTTTTCATCCTTAAATAAAATTTATATTAAGGCCTTAACCTTTGTATTTTGAACATACATACTATCTTTGCCAAAAAAGAAAGTAACCAATGACACAATTACAACAAATCATAGAAAAAGCTTGGGATGACAGAACCCTTTTAAAAGAAGACGAAACAACCAACGCTATTAGAGAAGTTATTTCGTTAATAGATTCTGGAAAATTGAGGGTTGCAGAACCAATTGCTGATGGTTGGCAGGTTAACGAATGGGTAAAAAAAGCGGTGGTTTTATATTTCCCTATACAAAACATGGAAACTATTGAAGTAGGCCCATTTGAATTTCATGATAAAATACCTTTGAAAACCGGGTATAAAGAAAAAGGCATCCGTGTAGTACCACATGCTGTTGCAAGACATGGTGCTTATATTTCAAAAGGTACTATTTTAATGCCTAGTTATGTGAATATTGGTGCGTATGTAGATGAAGGCACCATGGTTGACACTTGGGCTACCGTGGGTAGTTGTGCTCAAATTGGCAAAAACGTGCATTTATCAGGTGGTGTTGGTATTGGTGGTGTATTGGAACCTTTACAAGCTGCTCCTGTTATTATAGAAGACAATGCTTTTATTGGTTCACGTTGTATTGTAGTTGAAGGTGTTCGCGTGGAAACCGAAGCTGTTTTGGGTGCTAATGTGGTTTTAACCATGAGTACCAAAATTATTGATGTCACAGGAAAGACACCTGTAGAATATAAAGGTCGGGTTCCAGCTCGTTCTGTAGTGATTCCAGGAAGTTACACCAAAACATTTGCAGCAGGGGACTATCAAGTGCCTTGTGCATTGATTATTGGAAAACGCAAAGAAAGTACCGATAAGAAGACCTCGTTAAACAACGCACTTCGTGAAAACGATGTGGCTGTTTAGTTTTAAGTTTTCACATTTATAAAGTAATAAAACACTGTATCAATGCGCATTTGTATCACTCGTTCAGAAAAACATGCTTACTCCGAAACTTTCATACGTGACCAGATTGCAGGTTTTTCTGAACTAGCTGATGTTTTCACAATCCATAGCGGACGTTTTCCTGAGAGACAAGAAGATGGGACACTATTAAGCCCAAAAGCTTTTTGGATACTTCACAAAGTGATAAAAACGTTCGTTGGCAGAAATAATTTTTTTAGTAATTATGGTGTAAAAAAATACCTGCACAATAATTCAATTGATGTGGTTTTGGCTAATTATGGAATATCGGCCTCACATATGGTGCCTGTTTGCAAGGCCTTAAACATTCCTTTACTTGTTATTTTTCACGGTCATGACGCAACAAACAAAAAAACACTGCATAAATACAAAAAGAAATACAACAAGCTTTTTGATTATGCCGCTTCAGTAATTGTTGTTTCAGAGGAAATGAAAAAAGGATTGATGAAAATTGGAGCACCAGAAGAAAAAATAAGAGTCGTTCCATGTGGTGTAGACATCACGAAATTTCAACCAGAAACTAACATAAAGAAAAAGAAAAACTTTCTTGCTGTTGGTAGATTCACTGCTAAAAAGGGACCTCTTTATACCATTCGTGCATTTCATCAAGTTTTTCAAAAATTCCCAGACGCCACACTTACTATGGTTGGTAAACAAAACGGACTTTATGACGAGTGTGTAAAATTAATAGCTGATCTTGGCATGCAGAATTCCGTTATTTTCACTGGTGTTTTAAATCAAACTGAAATTTCCAGTTTAATGCAATCTTCATTGGCATTTGTTCAACATTCGGTTACTGCACCTAATGGAGACATGGAAGGTACACCGGTTAGCATTATGGAAGCCAGTGCTTCTGGATTACCTATTATTAGCACTCTTCATGGTGGAATTAAAGATGCCGTTATTCATAATGAAACAGGTTATTTAGTTGAAGAGACCAATTATAAGGATATGGCCAATTATATGATAAAACTTTTTGAAAACCCTGAAACGGCTGAAAAACTTGGTTTAAATGGTCGGGAGCATATCGAGAAAAATTATCATCAAAAAAAGCAAATTACTAAGCTTTATAATTTGGCCAAAGAAGCTATTGAAGATAAGAAATAGTTATTTTTTGACTATACCATAATCCGTCCACTTCTTTTTTTCGTTTTTTGTGGCTGCCCGTATCTCTAAATTTTTATTTATGGATTCTGGCGTTTTATAACCTCGTTTGTGGTCCAAATGAACACAAATGGCACTGTATCTAATTTGCTTGGATTTAATACCCAAATTAAATAAACGCTCACCAAGTTCTCTATCTTGCCCACCGTATTGCATGCGTTCATCAAAACCATTAACAGCAACAATATCTTGCTTCCAACCTGAAGCATTATGGCCATTCCAACTAGCATTGGTTGGTGTTAAAGCATTCAACAGTTCAGACTTCAAGCCTTTTGAAGTCAATTTGTTATTTTTAAATGACCGCTTTAAACCATTATCTGATAACCACTTTAAATCAAAACAGTTTCCTGATAAAATATCCTCTTTATTTATCTTTAATGAAATATCCATTGGCAACATAAAATAACCGCCAGATAAAAAATAACCCTTTTGTTTATATTGGTTGTGGACTTCAAGAAAATCGGCTCTCGGGATGCAATCGCCATCACTCATCACAATATAATCGGCTTTGCAGGCCTCAATCGCTTTATTTAAAATCCTGGATTTTTGAAAACCCTCATCTTCCTGCCATACATGGTTGATATCCAAAATACCCTTGGCTTTAAAATCTTCAATCAGTTCTTTTGTTTTTGGCCCAGAACCATCATCGGCAATAACAATTTCAAAATTCTTAAACGATTGACAACTGTAGCCCCAAAGAACTTTTTCAAGCCAAGCTTCGGCATTATACGTGCTAATTATGACAGATATATCAGGCATTTTTGTCTTGTGGAAATCCATTATAAATATTTGGGCAAATTATGAAAAGTAGTTCTAATACAAAAAATAAAAAACTAATACTTTATCTTTGCCGCTTATACATCGTTAAGCCTTTAAAAATAAACAAAATCCAATCAATGATTAAACTTTCAGCAGTCATCATCACCTATAACGAAGAAGAACATTTAGAAAAATGTTTAAGTTCCTTAGTTGGTGTAGCTGATGAAATTATTGTAGTGGACTCGTTTTCAACCGATAAAACACCAGAGATCTGTAAGCATTTCAATGTAACCTTTCATCAACACGCCTTTGAAGGCTATATTGAGCAAAAAAACTATGCGATTTCCTTGGCTAACCATAATTATATTTTATCGCTTGATGGTGATGAAGCCCTTTCAGAAACCCTAAAAACCAGCATTTTAAGTGTTAAGGCCAATTGGCAGTTAGATGGTTACTATTGCAACAGACTGAACAACTATTGTGGACAATGGATTAAACACTCTGATTGGTATCCAGATAAAAAATTAAGACTATTTAAAAAAGGAAGTGGTGAGTGGAAAGGCATCAATCCGCATGATACCTACACGTTGAAAAAAGGACTTACATCTGGCAAATTAAAAGGCGATTTACTGCATTGGATTTATAGGGATTATTCTGAACACAATTTGAAAATTGAAAAATTCTCAACCATTGCCGCCCATGCCTATTATAAACTAGGGAAAAAATCGTCTATCTGGAAAATCTTATACAGACCGACCTGGGCTTTTTTTAAAGCGTATTTTTTAAGATTGGGGTTTTTAGATGGATTGAATGGATGGGTTATTTGTGTTCAAACCTATAATGTGACGTTTTTAAAATACGTAAAACTTTATAGACTTTGGAACCCAAAGGCTTAATTTACTTTTTCCCTAAAAGTTTCTTTTTCAATCGCTTTTTTCGATGAAATTTCTCCTGAAACGCTTCTGTTTCTTGCCACATCAAATCAAATATCGCATTGTAATCCTCACCGGAGCATTTGGCATATTCATCACTCATAACGGCAACCATGGATTTATGAATGGTCAATCGTGAGAAATTTTTAATCCGGGTTTCAAAATCCATTGGGCCAAAATGCATTCTGTTTAAATCTACTAAATAAAATTTATAACCCCCATTATCAATCTTTATCAATGTGTTTCCAGGAGAGTGATCCAAAAAATGAATATTCTTTTGGTGTAAACTATAGGTAAACCTTGTAAACGCTCTTAAAATAGCCTCGTGATTTGGAATGTTAAAATCTTTGGTGAGTTCCCTGTAGGTCATATCACAATCCAAATGTTCGCTCACATAAAAACTCTTACCAAACAGAAAAGGACTTGTGTATTCAAAATATGCTATGGGTTTGGGGGTTCCAACACCTAATTCCATCAATTTATTGGCATATTCAAAAGACCGTTCAGCCTTGCTTTTTCTAAAAAACCTATAAACAATCTTGTTAATGGCATTGGGAGTTTTAAAGGCTTTAATGTTCAATTTTAATCCATTGACTTTTATGATTTTAATAACGTTTCTATCGCCTACGCCTCCTTCTAAACTATCAAAATCATGAATAATGTTATTCAATTTCAATTTGAAATTATCATCTAACTCTTCATTAAAAACTTTTGTTTCCTTCATTCAAATAAATTCAACGTGCAAATTGCTTATTGATACAACCAGTATTTTAAGGCAATTCATTAAAATTTGTGTTGTAAATTTGTACCAAGCAAATATATGATTCAAAAAATGAATGAGGAAATAAATAATGCATTACAAACCTTAAAAGCCGGTGGACTTATTCTTTTCCCTACAGATACGGTTTGGGGTATTGGCTGTGATGCTCAAAACAGCAATGCGATTGAACATATTTATAAATTAAAACAACGTCATGACAGCAAAGCTTTGATTTGTTTGGTTGCTGATGATCGCATGCTTAAAAAATATGTCAAAAAAATCCCTGAAGCCGCTTTAAATATTATGGATGTTACCGATAAACCAACCACAATTATTTATGATGATGCTCAAAATTTGGCACCCAATTTAATTGCTGAAGACGGCTCTATTGCCATACGAATTCCAGATGATGATTTTTGTTTTCAATTATTACGGCGTTTTAATGGCGCCATCGTTTCAACCTCGGCTAATATCAGTGGTTTTCCAACACCAAAATCATTTAAAGAAATATCACAAGAGGTTTTAAAAGGTGTAGACTATGTTGTAAATTTGCACCACGAAAAAATTTGCAGCAAACCATCATCCATTATCAAGTTGGGTAATGGTGGACAAGTTAAGGTTATAAGGGCATAAAAACTCAAATTTCAAGAACCAAATTCCAATATAAGCTGGTTTGGAATTTGGAATTTGATTATTGAAATTTAATTGATGAATTACAAAGACGCTTTACAACATCCCATTTTTAAGATTATATCACAATCTTCCAAAGAACTAGACCAAGAAAGCTATGTTATTGGTGGGTTTGTTAGGGATTTTATGTTGCAACGCGGACTGCCCAAAGATATTGATATCGTTACCGTTGGAGACGGTATTAAACTAGCTAAACAGGTTTCTAGAAACCTTCCTGAAAAACCAAAGGTACAAGTCTTCAAAACGTATGGCACGGCCATGCTGCACCATGAGGGTACAGAAATAGAGTTTGTTGGTGCCAGAAAAGAATCCTACAGTGAAAACAGCAGAAACCCTGAAGTTGAAAACGGCACCCTTGAAGATGACCAAAACAGGCGTGATTTTACTATAAACGCTTTGGCTTTAAACTTAAATAAAGACCATTTTGGTGAGTTGCTTGACCCTTTTAATGGAATTCAAGATTTGAAGAACAAAATCATTAGAACACCTTTAAATCCTGATATTACGTATAGTGACGACCCATTGCGTATGATGCGTGCCATCAGGTTTTCTACCCAATTGCAGTTTAATATTGAAGACACTTCGTTAGAGGCAATTTCAAAAAATAGCCATAGAATTAAAATTATAACCAATGAGCGGATTGTTGTTGAACTCAACAAAATTCTGGAAAGCGAAAAACCGTCTGTTGGATTTATTTTACTTGAAAAAACAGGATTATTAGACTATATCTTACCAGAATTGACCGTCTTAAAAGGTATTGATGAAATTGAAGGACAGCGCCACAAAGATAATTTTTACCACACTCTTGAAGTGGTTGATAACATCTCGAAAAGTACCGATAATCTTTGGCTCCGTTGGGCTGCCTTGTTGCACGATATTGGGAAAGCACCTACCAAAAAATTCAATAAAAAAGTGGGCTGGACCTTTCATGGACATGAATTTGAAGGCTCAAAAATGGTGTATCATTTATTCAAACGCCTAAAAATGCCATTGAATGATTCCATGAAATTTGTCCAAAAAATGGTGTTTATGAGTTCCAGACCCATCGTATTGGCCAATGATGAAGTGACCGATTCTGCGGTAAGACGTCTCGTGTTTGATGCTGGTGATTATGTGGATGACTTAATGACGCTTTGTGAAGCCGATATCACTACAAAAAACCCTAAAAAATTCAATAAATACCATAACAATTTTAAAATTGTTAGAGAGAAAATCATTGAAGTTGAGGAGCGTGATCATATTAGAAATTTCCAACCACCTATTTCTGGCGAGGTCATTATGGGAACCTTCAACTTAAAACCTTCAAAAGAAATTGGGATTATCAAAGAAGCCATAAAAGAAGCCATACTTGAAGGCGAAATTCCCAATGACTATGAGGCGGCCTATCAATTAATGCTGAAAGAGGGTAAACGGCTAGGTTTAATTGTCAATAACCACAATTGATGAAACTCGTTAGAACAAATTCTGAAAATCCAGATTTTATCAATCTAGTTAAAGATTTGGATGCCTATTTAAAAGTGATTGATGGTGATGAGCATGCTTTTTACAAACAATATAACAATATAGATGTTTTAAAACACACAGTTGTAGCCTACCTAAATGAAAAACCTGTAGGTTGTGGCGCCTTTAAAAAATTTGACAAGGACTGTGTTGAAATAAAACGCATGTTTACTGATATTACGGTCAGAGGAAAAGGTATCGCTACAAAAATATTAAGTGAATTGGAGATTTGGGCTTCAGAACTAAATTACAAATCTTGTATTTTAGAAACTGGCATTCGACAAGTGGAAGCCGTAAATTTTTACAAAAAGAACCAGTACACAATAATCCCAAATTACGGACAATATATAAATATTTCAAATAGTTTATGTTTTAAAAAAATGCTTTAACAATATGAAAAAGGATAACAAAAAAGTCATTTATTGGCTATTGACAGGTTGTTTATTAATATTCATTATGGTTGTTGTTGGCGGCATTACACGGCTCACACATTCTGGTTTGTCCATTTCAAATTACAAATTGATTTCCGGAGTCATTCCGCCCATGAACGACATCGAATGGCAACAAGCATTTGATTTGTATAAACAATATCCTGAATATCAAAAACTCAACAATCACTTCAACCTTCAGGATTTTAAGGACATTTACTTTTGGGAATGGTTGCACCGTCTAATAGGTCGTCTTATAGGTTTGGTGTTTTTTATTCCGTTTTTATACTTTTTAATCACCAAACAACTTTCAAAACCAACCATCAAAAAAGCAGTTATTTTATTGGGGCTTGGAGCCTTTCAGGGGTTTATGGGTTGGTATATGGTAAAAAGCGGTTTGGTTGACAATCCAGATGTTAGCCATTACAGGTTAGCGGCCCATTTAATGACCGCATTTATCACCTTTGCTTACACCTTTTGGGTGGCACTGGATTTAATGTTTCCAACCAAAAAAGAGGTTAATATTGATTTCAGAAATTTAATACGTTGGGGATTGGCCGTTTTATTGCTTCAAATTACCTATGGTGCTTTTGTGGCTGGCTTGGATGCTGGTTTTATACACAACCATTGGCCCATGATGAGCGAAGGCAAGTTTATGCACCCTACTGTTTATACAGAGCAACATCCATTTTATAAAAACCTTATTGAAGGGAAGAGCGGCGTTCAATTTGTGCACCGCATGATTGCCTATGTAGTTGTTATTTTTGTATTTGCCATTTGGTTTAAATCAAGAAAACTACAATTGACCACTTTACAATCAAAAGGTATAAACGCATTGCTGATTATGGTAGGCATCCAATTTTTACTGGGCGTATTCACCATTTTATTGCAAGTTCCGGTTTGGTTGGGAGTAGCTCATCAAGTGGGCGCTTTTTTCTTACTTAGCACTATGGTATTTACGTTGCACCGGTTTAGTAAATAATTCAAAAAAACGTACATTTGTAGCTTAATTCATTATTATGATTTACAGGTTTAGGGTCATTCTTGACAATGATACTGACGAAGATATTTTTCGTGATTTAGAGATCAGGGAAACCGATACTCTAGAAGATTTGCACAATATCATAACACAGTCTTTTGGTTTTGATGGAACGGAAATGGCTTCCTTTTACATCAGTGACGACATGTGGAACCAAGGCGAGGAGATTTCGTTGTTTGACTTAAGCGAAGACGCCTCGGTGCGCTTAATGAACGAGACGGCCATTAACAGTGTTGTTCATGAAATGCAGCCCAAACTAATTTATGTATATGACTTCTATAGTTTGTGGACCTTTTTTGTGGAATTGGCTGAAATAGTTGATGAAACCGAAGGTGCTAGCTACCCAAACCTCATGTTTGTAAAAGGGCAAATTCCTGATACAGCTCCTGAAAAACTCTTTGAAGCTGAAACCTTTGATGAGTTCGATGAATTTGAAGATGACCTGGATATTGACGACTATGACAATTTGGATTTTGACGAAAACTGGAATTAAATCTTAATACCAATTATTAACATTCACATTTTCGTAGTTCCTAAGCACATAAGCCAAGGCGTTTTTTATGATATCTCCCATTGATTTACAACGCTTGAATTTTACGTCCATAGTGTATTCATAAATCTTTGATTTAAGCGAATCTATATTTTCTTTGGTTGAAATGGTATCAACAACCATGCATTCCAGCAAATGCTCAATCCTATCATGGTAGCTTTTTAAACGCTTTGCGATGATAGAACGTTCTTCTATTTTATATTGATCAATGGAGAGTTTCTGAAAGCTGTCAGAAACCAATTTTACCATGATGGCATTTTCCTTGAAAAACTGAGGGCGATAAATGTTCATTTTTCCTTCATAAGATTGCTGATCAAAATCGATGGCTCTAATTTTATACACAACTTGATCAAAATCATGGGTTGGCACAATTACGTAATTGTAGGAACGCATATCGCCAAGTAACCGAATCATACAGCGTTCATTGAACTTTACAAACTCTTTGGCTATCTGCGATTTTTCAGATTTAGTACAGGTTTCCAGCATGTTCTTGATAAATTCATCTCCTGGAATTCCTGAGATATGCTCTTCAATTAATGTGTCCTTATAAACTAAAAAATTTAAGTTGTATGGAGATAGCATATGCTCAAGCTCCAACCCATAAATACGGGAAGCATCTGCCTTTTTTACATAAAAATAGGTAAAGTTATCGTTCAAGATATTCCTGACTTTTATTCTGAAAGGCTTGGAATTCCCAAAGGTACAGTAATCAATGGCATCTACATTAAGAAATGGTATAGAGCTTTCATTACCATCAGAATGCAAAATGGTATATACTTTTTTAAGGCTTAAATCAATTTCCTCTCGTTCAAATTCACTGTAATAAACACGAATCCAAAGTGTGTCATTTTCAAACTTGTCATAAACCGTCACAGAACCTTGAAACCTAAGCAAATCTTCATAAAAAATAGGAAGCTTTATGTTTCTGTTATATTCTGAAAGATACTCATGTAACTCTACACTTACAGGATACGATGGTTTTTTCTTTGAAATTTTTAAATCTTCCATTATAAAACTATTGATATTTAAACCTTATTTTTATAAAGTTATTTGTAACAAATTTACGCAACTATCGTCATATTTTTTAACTAACCTGTTGAATTTACCTCAACATATAAAAATAAAACAACTTGGAGCCAATCCTAACAATCAACAATCTAACAAAAAAATTTGGTTATTTAACCGCTGTTAAAGATTTATCCTTTACCATCAACAAAGGCAATGTTTACGGTATTTTAGGACCTAACGGAAGTGGCAAATCCACAACGTTGGGCATCGTGCTTAACGTGGTCAATAAAACTTCTGGGGACTTTCATTGGTTTGACGGCAAGACATCTACGCATAATGCCTTAAAAAAAGTGGGAGCTATTATTGAACGCCCCAACTTTTATCCATATATGACGGCTTATCAAAATTTGAAATTGGTATGCCAAATAAAAGAAGTTGACTACAGTAAAATTGAAGAAAAGCTTGAAATTGTTGAATTACTGGACAGAAAAGACAGCAAATTCAGTACGTTTTCATTGGGAATGAAACAGCGTTTGGCCATTGCCTCTGCCCTTTTAAATGATCCTGAAATTTTAATTCTGGATGAGCCAACCAATGGCTTGGATCCGAAAGGAATCCATCAAATTAGGGAAATCATAAAAGAAATTGCCAGTAATGGCACCACCATTTTATTAGCCTCACATTTGCTTGATGAAGTGGAAAAAGTCTGCACACATGTTGTTGTTCTGAGAAAAGGTGAAAAATTGTATTCTGGTAGAGTTGATGAAATGATATCCAGTTACGGCTTTTTTGAACTTAAATGTGATAAACAAGATGAATTGGTTACGTTTTTAGAAAGTCATGGTTCTTTTGGAACTGTAAAGGTCAAGGACCGTTTAATTACGGCGTTTCTAAATGAACCTCTAGAATCTGCTTCTTTTAATAAATTACTGTTTGAACAAGGCTTTGTATTGTCACATTTAGTGCAACGCAAAGAAAGCTTGGAAGAGCAATTCCTAACATTAACCAACAACAAATAATATGTACCGATTACTCAATATAGAATTTCAAAAATTAAAACACAGCAGAGCTAGTAAAATTTTAATTATCACCTATTTTGTTCTGCTGACCTCCATAGCACTGATAGCTGCCATTAAGTTTGATATTGGCCCCATAAAGTTCCATTTGGCCGAAATGGGCATCTTCAACTTCCCTTATATTTGGCATTTTAACAGTTACATTGCTGCCATTTTTAAATTGTTTTTAGCCATTGTCATTGTTTCCATGATGGCTAATGAATACAGCAATAAAACCTTAAAGCAAAATCTTATTGATGGACTGAGCAAAAAGGAATTTATATTATCTAAATTCTACACAGTCATCGTGTTTGCTTTGATTTCTACAGTCTTTTTATTTGTTGTATCAATGATTTTAGGCTTATGCTTTTCAAATTATACTGAACTGAGCATCATTTTTTCTGATATGGAATTTTTGTTGGCATTTTTCATCAAACTAGTTGGGTTCTTTTCTTTTTGTTTATTTCTGGGCATTTTGGTAAAACGTTCTGCTTTTGCACTAGGTTTTCTGTTTGTATGGCAGTTCATTGAAGGCATTGCCTTTGGGATATTACGATGGAAAACCGATGCAGAAACCGCCACAAGTGTGATGCAATTTTTCCCTTTAAACTCCATGTCTAATTTAATCAAACAACCGTTTTCACGCCTAAGCGCCGTTCAATCCGTGGCCAATCAAGTGGGAGAAAAATTTGATTTTGATTATGCGGTCCACTGGTATGAAATAGCTATTGTTTTGGCTTGGACTGCCATATTTATCGTTTTATCGTACAGATTGTTAAAAATGCGCGATTTGTAATATCTTTTGATAGCTTTGCTGTTGAAGATGAAAAAAATTACGCTAGCCATAGTATGTTGTCTTATTAGTGTTATAGCATTCTGTCAAAGTGAGGCTGCCAACTGGTATTTTGGTTATGGTGGCGGGATTCGCTTTAACCAAAGCAATAATACCATTACATCACTTGATGACGGTCAATTATTCACCAATGAAGGCTGCACCTCCATTTCTGATGATTCAGGGAATTTGTTGTTTTATACGGATGGCTCTAGGGTGTGGAACAAAAATCACTCTGTCATGCCCAATGGGTACGGACTCTATGGAGACTCGTCCAGCACACAATCTGCCATTATTGTTCCAAAACCCAATGACCCAAACATATACTACATATTTACTGTTGATAATTGGTTGGATGATATTAATCATGGATTAAGCTATTCCGAAGTTGATATGTCACTTGATAATGGTTTGGGCAACATAACCGTTAAAAACGTCAACTTATTACAAGAAAGTTCTGAAAAAATAACAGCTGTTTTAAAAGATTGTATCTCCAAATCCATTTGGGTCTTAACCTTTGCTTCGGAAAACGGAACCAGTAGTTTTTTTAACACCTTTCATGCTTTTGAAATTAGCAGTGCAGGCATTAACACCACATCAGTAAAATCAACGTTTAATGATATATCCATTCAAGATGCTAGAGGGTATTTAAAATTATCTCCAGATGGCACAAAAGTAGCATGCGCCAATGTGGTTGACGGATTGTTTTTATATGATTTTGATACGGCTACGGGTAAACTAAGCAACAAACAACAATTAAGCATATCTGGCAAAAACAGATTCCCTTATGGTGTGGAATTTTCACCAAACAGCCAACTGCTTTATGTTCATGCTTCCAATAATTTTTTTAGCAATGATTTTGCCGAAGCTGAAAATCCAACCAATCACAGTTCAGACTTAATACAATACAACCTCTTAGCCGCAAATGTTCAGGCCTCTGCAACCATCGTCGATTCCAGAAATTTGTACAGAGGCGGCTTACAGTTAGGTCCTGATGGTAAAATATACAG
Organism: Yeosuana aromativorans; assembly: GCF_014646655.1. Classification (GTDB taxonomy): domain Bacteria; phylum Bacteroidota; class Bacteroidia; order Flavobacteriales; family Flavobacteriaceae; genus Yeosuana; species Yeosuana aromativorans. The sequence continues at coordinate 39,443 of NZ_BMNR01000004.1, forward strand.
AGCCTTAAGCGCAACTTACAACAAAGGTTTACCTTATCTTGGAGTCATAAACAATCCTGATAATTTAGGTGTATCCTGTAATTACAAACACAACGCCATTAATCTTACTCCAAACCAATCAGCACAAGGGCTGCCTCCATTTATTGCGTCATTTTTCAATACTCAAATTGACATCATTAAAAATGGCGAGAGCAGTATTAATTTAGCACTCTGTGATGGAGACACCTACCTGCTTACTTCTGAAGATTTACCTGGCGCAACCTATTCATGGACAAAAGATGGCAATCCATTGCCTGAAACAAGCTTTAATTTAGAAGTATCCAGTAGTGGTCATTATGAAGTTTATATTGATCCTAATAATGGTGACTGTGCCATTGAAGGGCAAGCATATGTGATTTTCAACGAAAACCCAGAAGCATTTAATACAACATTGATTCAATGTGATGAGGATGGTACCAAAGATGGCCTTACAGAATTCAATCTTAACGAGGCTAATGAGGCGTTAACGGGTGGTGTTCAAAATCTATCCACTAAGTTTTATGCAGACACTTCAAGACTGAATGAAATACCAAATCCCAGTTCATTCAGCAATGTTACAAATCCACAAACTATTTATGTAGAAGTCATTAATGATTTAACAGGTTGCACTAGTGATGCCGAACTTCTTTTGGATGTAAGTGTAACCGACTCTAATGATAGTGAACTGATTGCTTGTGATGATGATGGTACAGAAGATGGATTTGTAGAATTTAATTTGAAACAAGCTGATTCTGAAATTATCTCAGGCCTTCCTGTTGGTTTAGATATAGCTTATTATGAAACATACGAGAATGCTTTATTGGAACAAAACAGTCTAAATCCGCTGTTTACAAACACCATTCCGTATTCTCAAATTATTTACGCCAGAGTTGAAAACGTTAATAACTGCTATGGTATAAGTGAGCTAAAATTGACCGTAAACAAACTACCTGACATCAAAACTACCGATACTGTTTATTACTGCCTAAACACCTTTCCTGAAACCATTACACTAAACGCAGGAATAATTAACGATTCTCCTAATAATTATAGTTATGTTTGGAATACCGGTGAGACCAGTTATGAGATAGAAGTCAATGAACCTGGAACTTATACCGTTACGGTTACAAATGCTAACAACTGTTCAAAAGAACGAAACATTGTTGTTGAAGCATCCAATATTGCAACCATTCAATCCATTGATGTTGTTGATGCTTCACAAAACAATATGATTACCGTTTTGGTTTCTGGTGAAGGCAATTATGAATACCGACTATTGGACAGCAATAACGTAGTGGCAGCCCCTTACCAAGAAAGCAACGTGTTTGAAAATGTATCGCCGGGCATTTACACTGTGTTTGTTAAAGACATTAAGAACAATTGTGGCAGTATTAACTATAAAGTTTCGGTTATAGGCTTTCCAAAATTCTTTACACCAAACAATGACGGAAAAAATGATACTTGGCAAGTGTATGGCGTTTCTGATGTTTTTCAACCAAATTCCAAAATATTTATTTTTGACCGGTTTGGGAAATTGCTCAAGCAAATAAGCCCTTCAGGTAAAGGTTGGGACGGCACATTTAACGGCGCAAAACTACCAACGGATGATTATTGGTTTTCTGTAACGCTTCAAGATGGAAGGATTTTTAAAAGCCATTTTACGCTAAAAAATTGAAATTAGATAGCTTAAAACCAACAAAATCATGTTTTGCACGATATTTTTTGAGTATCATCTAAATATTATCTACTTTTCAAATTGAATTAATGTTTAAAACACAATGCTGTTTTTCCCAAATAAAGCGAAGTGAAAAGTAACCTACAATATTATGCCTTTTTACTACTACTGTTCTGTAGCTATAATGTTGTGTTTTCTCAGCAACAAATATCTGTAGACTCTTCTGTTCCTCTTGACCAACTGGTTTTAAATAACTTAGTTAAAGGTTGTGTTGAAATTTCAAATATAAAATCGTCTGTCAACGGTAGTTCATACGGACTTGCCAGTTATGGTTATTTTAATAAAGCCAACTCTAATTTTCCCTTTCAAGATGGAGTCATGTTATCTACTGGTAATGCCGAATCTGGTGGGAACAGCCCAAGAACACCAACACTCAGCGAAGGGTCAACTATATGGGGTACCGATCCTGATCTTGAAACAGCTTTGGGCATCACAAACACCCTTAATGCCACATCCATCGAATTTGATTTGGTATCAACTTCCAATTTGGTTCAATTTAATTATTTATTGGCCTCTGAAGAATATTTTGGTATCAATCCCTGTCAATTTTCTGATGGATTTGTATTTTTAATAAAACCCACTGCAAGCGCCGGCCCCTATCAAAATATTGCAGTAGTGCCTGGTACTTCAACACCTGTAAGCACCAATAGTATTCATGATGAGATTTTTGGGATTTGTCCAGCACAAAACGACCAGTATTTTGATGGTTATCAACTTGGAGACACCAATTACAATGGTAGAACCGTTCCTTTAATTGCAACCGCTTCTATTGTGCCTTATGTACAATATCACATTAAATTAATCATCGCTGATTATTCTGATTTACAATATGATTCTGCCGTATTTATTGAAGGCATCAGTTTTGATAATCTAGATTTAGGGCCTGATATTGTAACTTGTTTGAATTCAGCCACATTAAATGCCGATATCCAAAATCCTCAAGCTTCGTATTCATGGTTTTTAAACAACAATCCTATTAGTGGAGCTTCAAGTCCAAAGTTAAATGTGACTCAAGATGGAACGTATAGAGTTGAAATATCAGTGCCTTTAAATAGTAAGATTTGTACACAAGAAGATGAGATTCAAGTCACTTTAAACTCAGAACCCCCAGTAAGTCCCATTTCAGATTTTGAAATGTGTGATGATTTAAGTGGGGACGTAACCGAAATTTTTGACCTCCAAAATAAGAATGCAGAAATATTAGGGCTTCTTCCAACTGGCAACTACAATTTAAAATATTATTACACTGAAGCCAATGCCAGAAATGATGTCAATGCCATAGCAGCACCTATTCCAAACACAGCAAATCCACAACAAGTTTACGTGGCAATAGAAAACACAGATACAGGTTGTTTTTCTTATGCGCCGTTTAATTTGATCGTAAACTTAATTCCAAATATAACACCTCCAACACCTTTAAAAGTATGTGATAATGACGCCACTCCAAATGGTATTACTGATATTAATTTAACTGAAAAAGACAGTGAAATAACAGGGGGAGACACAAATTTATCCGTTTCCTATCATTTCACCCAAGCAGATGCACTTTCTGGTAACAGCCCAATTATATCACCTTATGTTAATGCAAGTTCTCCAAACTCACAGTCATTTTTTGTTAGAGTTGTTAATACACAAACTGGCTGTTTTAACACAACCACACTAGATGTTAATATCATAAACAGCCCAATTGTAAATACAGACACACAATTTATTGATGCCTGTGACCCAGACCATGATGGAACGGCCACTTTTGATTTAACCGAAGTCATTCCTAGTGTGTTGAATGGTCTGCCAGCATCGGGAGTTACCATTACGTTTCATACCACCTATGAAGATGCGGAATCCGGCAGCAATGCCATTGCTAACGAAACAAATTATCAAAACATCAATCCAGATGTCCAAACCGTTTTTATTCGGGTTGAAGACAATAATACAGGTTGCCCCAGTATTGTGCCTATTGAGATTCATACCAATTTACTGTTAACCGGTACAGATGTTGGAGATTTTGCGCTATGCGATGATGCTGGTAATGATGGAAAAGCAGATTTTTATCTCAATTCAATTACAACTTATATTGCGAACGATTTACCAGATTTAACCGTCACTTATTATGAAGACGAAACAGATTTACTCAATAATAATACAGCCAATGCCTTAGACCCAAGTGTTCCATATACTGCAACAAGCCCACAACTCCTTTATATAAAAATAAGGGACACTATCAGTAATTGCGAGGAAAATGCTGAAATCAAATTATTGGTAAACCCAATTTTATTGTTTCAGCCTGTGGAACCAATAAAATATTGTGATTCTGATGAAGATGGCATTGTTGATGTGGATTTGCATTCACTAGATGATACAGTAACAAGCGGAAACACAAACTTTGAAGTGCATTATTTTTTGACTGAACAAAACGCTATAGACAACAGCAACGAATTAACTCCATTATATCCGGTTTCTGGAACACAAACTTTTTGGGCCAGAATTGAAAACATTGATTCTGGTTGCCATACTGAAAATAAATTTGAAATAACTGTAGTTCCCGCTCCTGCTATAGCGCAACCGAGTCCGTTTATTATTTGTGATGATGACCAAGATGGTTTTTCAACCATAAACCTTGACACCAAAATTGATGAAATAGTGACTGATAGAACGGGGTTAAACTTTAGCTTCTTCACATCATTAACAGATGCCGAAACCAATACAAATGCTATAGCCACCCCTAACGCATATAACTCAAATACTCAAAATATTTTTGTACGAGTAGAAAACAACTTGTCTGAATGCTTTAACATTGCCACATTAAACGTGATTGTAAGTACCCAACCCGTTTTCCCCAATATTAGTGATTATGAAATTTGTGAGGACGATGGTGATGGAAAAGCAGATTTTTTGTTTTCAGACAAGGACAATGAAATTTTAAATGGCCAAGCTGGAAAAGAGGTGTTGTATTTTGAAGACTCCAGTCACACAGTTCCAATTGATAAAAACACATTGTATCAAAACATATCAAGTCCGCAAACTATTTATGTAAGAGTACAAAATACCATAGACCCAAGTTGTTATGGCGACACGTCATTTACCATTCTGGTGTCTTCCAATCCGGATTATAACACCGCTTTTTCTGACTATTTAATTTGTGATGACAGTAGTAACGATGGTAAAAATGTTTTTAATTTAAATGATAAAATTGCTGAAATATCCCAAGGCGCGTCAGTTCCATTGGATATTACATTTTATTCCAGCATTCAAAATGCCGAAAACAAAACAAACCCATTGCCGCTTCAATATACCAATTCCACCAATCCTGAAACTATTTATGTAAGAATTGAAGGAAACAATTCCATTTGTTATGTTATAGAAGAGCTTGGCATTAACATTATTGCTGCTCCTGACGTCTCTCAAGCAGATCCTTTTACGCAATGTGACACTGATTATGATGGCAAAACATCCTTTAATTTAAACGATGCAAATTTTCAACTTTTAGATCGAGTAACAACAGATTTGTCCATAAGCTATTTTGAAGATATAAATGATGTTGAAGACCCTTCAAAAGAAATTGCTGACCCAGGAAACTACACCAACATCAACAATCCTCAAACAGTCTATATAAAAGTTACCAATACCTTAACGGGTTGTTACACTATTGTTCCTTTGGATTTAATTGTAAACCTGCCAATCCCTACCAATACAATTGGAACCATTGAAATTTGTGATAATGACACAAACACCTATGACTTATCTCAGGTAAACTCCATGATTGTTAATGACCCAAACACAGCAATTATCAGTTATCACAATTCATTGATTGAAGCAGAAAACAATTCTAATCCATTACCAGATATTTTTAATTACATCAATTCCTTCAACACGTTTTTTGCAAGAGTTGAAGATCCAGTTACTGGTTGTATCATAATACAATCATTCAATTTACAAATCAATCCAAATCCTGTTGCAATGACCCCTCCAAACCTTGAAGATTGTGATGATGATTATGATGGCTTTCTAACATTTGATTTGTCTCAGCAAAAAAACGCCATTATTGGAGCAGAAAACCCCAATGATTTTTCGGTAAGCTATTACACAAGTGTTGATGATGCCGTTAATAAAATAAATGCCTTAAACTATACTCATGCAGCTTATGATGGCGAAGTTATTTATGCCAGAATGGAAAACAATGTTACAGGCTGTTTTGATACTACATCATTTACCACCATTGTTAACCCTTTGCCTATAATAAACATTAATGACATTGTTCCCTTGTGTGCCAATGACTTACCATTGATAGTTGATGCAAGTACAGGAAACTTAAACGATACTTATGTGTGGTCAACAGGTGAAACCACACCTCAAATACAGATTCAACCTCAAGATTTAGGAGATTATTGGGTCACCGTTACAACACCTAATAACTGTGAAGCTACCAAAGCTTTTACTGTCATAGAATCAGAAGAAGCTACTATAAATTTCACGACAACTGTTGATTTTGCGGACCCAAACAGCATCACGGTTGATATAAGTGGAATAGGTGATTACGTGTATATTTTAGATGGTGGAACACCGCAAACATCCAATGTATTTAATAATGTTACGTTTGGCCTCCATACCGTGACCATAAGAGATCTCAATGGTTGCCAAGATGTTTCAAAAAATGTTGTGGTTATTGATTATCCAAAATTTGTAACTCCAAATAATGATGGCAATTTTGATACATGGCAAATTGTAGGAATTGAAGAAATTCCAGGAACCGTTACTTATATTTATGACCGATATGGAAAACTCTTAAAAACCCTACCGTCTTACTCTATAGGCTGGGACGGCACTTTTAATGGACAAAACATGCCAGCTGATGATTATTGGTTTGTAGCCAAAGTAAAAAAAGACGGTCTTGATTTTGAAGTGAAAGGGCATTTTGCTTTAAAGCGTTAAAAAATCAATTGATTTCCATCTACTACGTATATTTGTATTTCCATATCATTTTTTAATGAAACACCTTTTTTTTATTTGTTTTTTTACGGTTAGTTTATTGTCATTTGGGCAAAATGTACAAGTTGATAGCCAAACCTATACACCACAACAACTCATTGAAGATATTTTAATTAACAGCAATTGCATTACCAAAGTCACTGTAACCAATGTTGTTGGTGGTGATTTTGGTGGCTCCGATCAGAGTTATGGCTATTTTGATGCTTCTGGAACGTCGTTCCCCTTTCAAAGCGGCATCGTGTTAAGCACTGGCCGTTTAGCACATGTTCCTGGGCCAAACAATACCTTAAGTGACGATAATGCTACCAATTGGGGTGGAGATACTGATTTGGAAACCATTTTAAATGAAAACAATACCACAAATGCCACTATTATTGAATTTGAATTCACCGCCATTGCCTCTCAAATTAGTTTTAGATATTTATTTGCTTCAGAAGAATATCAGATAAACAATTCCAATACCTGTCAATATTCAGACTTGTTTGGATTTTTAATACGTAACATCAACAGCAGTCAATATACCAATATTGCTGTCATACCAAATACACAAACACCTGTTAAAGTTACAACTGTTCACCCCAATATTCCGGGAGGATGCGCTGCACAAAATGAAACGTATTTTGGCAGTTGGAACAATGCGTCAGCTCCCATAAACTTTAATGGACAGACAGCCATTTTAACCGCCACCGCAAACACAGTGCCCAATGAAACCTATCATGTAAAACTCGTGATTGGTGATGAAGCAAATTATCGGTATGACTCAGCCGTGTTTTTGGAAGCAGGCAGTTTTCAATTAAGTACAGATTTAGGTCCGGATAGGTTAATTGCAACCAATAATCCTCTTTGCGAAAATGAAACCTTACTTCTTGACGCCTCTCAAGCAGGCAATAATACCTACAAATGGTTTAAGGATGGCAATGAAATTTTGGGCGAGACAAATGACACTTACATGGTTACAACACCTGGCACATACAGTGTTGAAGTGACTTTGAATAACAGTTGTATAGCCAATGGAAATGTGACCGTGGAATATGCTGAAAAACTTCATACAACTCAAAACTACTTGAACCTTTGTGATAATGATAATGATGGGATAACCTTCTTTGATTTACATTTAGCTGATCCATTTTTTACGCTTAATGGTTATCCTGAGTTACCTGTTATTGATTTTTATTTGACCGAAAATGATGCTATTCAAAATATAAATCCAATCCCAAACCCCAATAGCTTTATTAACACAATACCAATGCAGGTTGTATTTGCTAGACTTGAAAATCAATATGGCTGTTTTGCTGTTGAACCATTAACACTTGAAGCAAACTACACGAGTTCAAATGTTAAGTCTTTTGAAGCTTGTGATGATGACGGTGATGGGTTTACAACCTTTAATTTAAACGAATTAAGAAATCTGATTAAAACTGAAGTTTCTCAAGGTGCAGAAATCACGTTTTATAATACCTATGATGATGCGGCCAATCATATTAATCAATTAAGTGATTCCTATATAAATACAACAGCATTTTCGCAAGAAATTTACGTTAAAGCACAAGTAATCTTTTGCGAACTATTTACAACTATAAATTTAATTGTAAATAATTCATCCCAACTTTTGCCCGATGAAATGGTACCCTATTGTTTGAATAGTTATCCACAAACCATCAGCATAGATTCTGGTTTACTAAATGGTTCTGGCAACAACCCAACTTATGAATGGTTTTACAACAACCAAATGATTACTGCAAACACAACTAGTATTGATGTCAATGAAACTGGCACTTATACCGTAGTGGTTTCATTTTCAAATGGATGTTCTTCAAGTAGAGACATCTCCGTTATTCCTTCCAACATCGCTACAATAGAAAAAATAGACATCCAACAAGCAACTGAAAACAATACGGTTACAGTTTCTGCTTCTGGTGAAGGTAATTATCAATATGCGCTTGATGTTCCCATATTTCATAACAGCAATACCTTTTCAAATGTAAAACCAGGATTTCATACGGTTTATGTGATGGATACTAATGGCTGCGGAACCCTTGAAAAAGAAATATCAGTCTTGGGTTTTCCAAAGTTCTTTACGCCAAATAATGACGGAACAAACGACACCTGGAAACCTTATGGTGTGAATGCGCAGTTCAATTCAGATATTGACATTAAAATATTTGATCGCTATGGCAAGTTCGTCAAACAAATCAATCCTATTGAACCTGGTTGGAACGGTACGCTTCATGGCAATTTGATGCCAAGTGATGACTATTGGTATGTTGTCCTGTTAGCTGATGGCACAGAATATAGAGGCCATTTTGCATTAAAACGTTGATCTACCTCATCAGATAAATGATAATAATACTCATTTTGACGAAAAACAGACCTTTCCGTTATATTAAAAATAAAATGAATTGGTTTATGATTTATCTTAGCATTGGTTAAAAATCACCCTGAATTATCAATTATATAATTTAAAATTTCGCATGAACAATAATAGCAATTTTAAGAGGTTCTTTCTTTTCATCCTGTTTATTGTTATTCATCATGCTGTATTTTCCCAATTAAGCAAAACCCATTATATTCCCCCATTAACAAGTGCCGAATTTGGCAATGCCAACCCTGAGGAACAATATATTTATATATCAACCCCTAGTTTGGCAAATATAAACTACACCATCATACCTGTAGGACAGCCAACTTCAAGTAAGATAACAGGTACTGTTTCAAATGCTAATCCTCAAGAAATTTATTTAGGCACTGGCTACGGACAATTGTTTATACCATCAACCATAACAAGCACAGTGGTTAATGATAGAGGTTTCATCATTGAAGCTGAAGCTCCTATTTATGTATCGGTACGAATGAATGCAGGTAATGGTGCTCAAGCGGGCGCCCTTGTCAGCAAAGGATTGGCAGCATTAGGTAACACTTTTAGGGTTGGTTGTTACACGAATGAAAACCCTCAAAGCAATTATTTGAATTTTGTATCTGTTATGGCAACAGAAGATAATACCAACGTAACATTTAGTAATTTACCAACCGGATTAATCATAAAAAATTATTTTGGACCAACACCAGTTAATATAACTTTAAATAAGGGAGAAAGCTATACCATAGCAACCAATAGCTTTGATAGTGCAATTAACAGAGATGGACTCATTGGAGCTTTAGTACAATCAGATAAACCGATTGTGGTTAATTGTGGTTCAGCAAATGGAAGTTTTAGCAATGGAACTGGCAGAGATTATGGCATTGACCAAATTGTTGATCTCTCAAAAGTGGGCAACGAATACATTTTTGTAAAAGGTGACGGCACTAATGATTGGGAAAACGTCTTGATTGTAGCCCACTCAGACAATACGTCTATAAGCATCAATGGTACAACTACCTCAACTATTAATGCTGGGGAGTACTATTTAATTGAGGGTGATAAATATAATGCAAACGGCAATATGTACGTGGCCACATCACAACCTGTTTTTGCTTATCAAGGTCTAGGAGCAACCACCAGTGAAGCCAACCAAGGCATGTTTTTTGTACCACCTTTAAGTTGTGAAACGCGTGGTAATTTGGATAATATTGCGTTTATAAACAACATTGGAAACACCACCTATTCTGGAGGTATTTCAATAGTTACCAAAGTGGGTGCTACCGTAACCATAAACAATACACCCATCTCGAGTTTTTCAACAATAGGACCAAGTACTGTAAGTGGCAATTCAAGTTACGTGACCTATAAAGTTCTTGGTTTAAATGGTAATGTGTCTGTTCAATGTGATGACGAATTATATTGTGCTTATTTCAACTATAATGGTGCAGCCACATCGGGAAGTTTCTACTCTGGTTTTCCAACGGCACCCGAAATAAATTTTGACACTTCCTTTGTAACCTTGGGAATTTGTATTCCAAACGTGACTTTGGAAGTGGCAAACATGGGAAACTTTGACAGTATTGAATGGTTTTTTGATGATGGCTCTGGAGGCGGTTTTGTGTCAACAGGCTCAACAAGTATGCAATATACCCCCTCAGCATCTGGAACTTACAAATTAATAGGAAAATTAATTTGTTCTGGGTTAACTTTAGAGTCTCTTGAGGTCCCCGTAAGTATATGTCCAGACGATATTGACAATGACGGTATTCCTGATAATATTGATATAGATAATGATAATGATGGCATTTTAAATTGTACGGAATCCAATGGCAATCAAACCATCAATTTGTCAAATCTTACAGGCGGTACTATTCCCGTTGGAAATTACACCTATACTGGAACGCTTTCCACTACTGGCAATGCAGCCACAACTCCTTTTTTAGGGTCTAGTGACGGAACATTTATGAGCGAAACCCCGAGTAAAAATGGCACTATTGAAACCAGTGTAACCTATGCTTTAAATTTCAATAAAAACCTTAACTTGTTGTTTGAATATGCTACATCATCAACGCTTGGCAATGGTGTAATGACCAATGATGAGGAATTTATAATTCGGGTTCCAAATAACAGAACTTTTACACTTTTAGACCCAGATGACCAACTGCTTATTGACACTAATTACGATGGTGTGTATGAGACAGGCATCACCCAAATTTCAGCTTTTGAAATACGGTTTAAATTAAATGGAACAAAGTTAGCCCTTGGTGCTGGCACGTTTAGTTTTTCTGCAAATGGTGTGGACTCTTTTACCTACATTCATAAAAATGATTCAGAAAACAATAGCAACCAAGCGACCTTTAAAATTTCTGCAACCTGTGTGGCGAAAGATTCTGATAATGATGGTGTGGAAGACAGTTTAGACTTAGATAGTGATAATGATGGTATCCCTGATTATATTGAAAATCAAGGCAAATTAGTAATCTTATCAGGAATTGATGCAGATTTTAACGGACTAGATGACATCTATGATTTGTATGCAAACCCAATTGATACAGACAACGATAATGTACCCGATTTTTATGATTTGGATAGTGACAATGATGGTATTTATGATGTGAAAGAATCTGGAAGCGGTTTACCGGATACCGATTTTAATGGTGTTATTGATAACGTAAATACTCTGGTGGGCTACAACGGTTGGGACGACAATGCCGAAACAACTCCAGACAGTAATATTATTGGTTATACGCTGAGTGATCTTGATAATGATTCAATATTTAATTATCTGGATTCTGACAGCGATGGTGATGGCTGTAGTGATGTTATTGAGGCCGGGTTTTCAGATGGAAACAATGATGGTTTCCTAGGCAATTCACCACCAATAGTTAACATACAAGGACTTGTAACAAACTCTAGTGATGGTTACACCTTGCCTAATAGTGTATATCTAATTGACGGCACCATAACAATTACTACACAACCTGTAGATACTGAAGTTTGTAATCTATCAGACACTGTTATTTCTCTAATCAGTTCCCCAATAGATGCTATCAAATGGGAATTGAGCACCGATGGAGGAATCAATTGGAATCCTATAACAGATGGTGCTTTTTATAGTGATTCATCAACCAATAATTTAACTATTCTAGCGGTAACACTAACCTATAATAACAACAAATACAGAGCATTTTTAAATAGAACCGACAATATCTGTGGCATATATTCAGATGAAATAACGTTAACCGTTAATGATTTGCCAGTAGCTAACACCCCTAGTATCTATTCACAATGTGATGATGCATCCAATGATGGTCAAGCGTTTTTTAATCTTACTTTAAATAGTATCAAAGAAGACGTTAACCCCAACTATATTGCTGAAAACCTCACATTTTCATATTTCTTGAATCAGGCCGATGCCGAATCAGGTAATTCACCAATTCCTAATCCAGATACCTATCAGGACAGCTTAGGATTTTCTCCAGAAACAGTTTGGATACGCGTTGAAACTCCAAAAGGTTGCGCTAGCGTTGTACCACTTTCCTTGGAAGTTACACCTTCCAGTGCAGTATTAGACAACTATAATCCAAATTCCATGTACCAATGTGACGATGGTATTGATGTCAGGGATGGAATTTCAACGTTTGATTTAACGTCAATTAAAGACCATATCATAAATGTTATTTTTCCATCCATTAATGTGTCCGTCAATTTTTACGAAAATCAAACCGATGCTGAATTGGAGATTAACGAAATAGCCGATATTTCAAATCACCAAAACACCAATTCACCCAACTCCCAAGATATTTGGGTGCGTGTAAAAAGTGATTTGGGCAATAATTGTTTGGGCTTAAAAGAGTTTCCAAATTTATTAATAGTGGAAGCCTTGCCAGTTGCAAACCAAGTTAACATTCCAAGGCAATGTGATGACGACTTTGATGGCGCTTATCCTTTTGATGTTTCAACATTGGAAGCAACGGTTTTAGGAAGTCAATCCTCAAATGATGTGTCAATAAACTATTTTGATAGTTCTGGCAACCCCTTAACCGACTTTATTGGAAACCCAGTTACCAGTCCCCTGCCCAACACGCTATTAATGGATAGCCAAACCATGACAATCAGACTTAACAATAACACACCTAATGCTTGCTATGATGAAACCACTTTGGAATTTATTGTAGATACCCAACCTGTTGCCAATGCAGTGCCAGAGCAAATTGTATGTGATGGTGACGCTGGTGATATTGACAATGATGGCCTATACCCTTTTGATACTTCCTCCTTTGCAAATATTATTTTACAAGGACAAACAGGTATGGACATTTATTATGATTATATAGATGAAAATGGTATGGCAATCACACATAGCCAGTCATTACCAAATCCATTGATTTCTGGAAATCAAATCATCAAAGTAGAAGTAGTGAACCCTATAAACCTATCATGCACCGCATCAACAACCATTGAATTGATTGTAAACCCACTTCCTGAGTTCTCAATTGACACACCACAGATTGTGTGTTCATCAGACCCTAGTTTTACGGTTGTTCTGGATCCTTTAGAAGACAACCCTTCGGAAGTATTTCATTACCAGTGGACTTACCAAGATGGAACCATTCTTTCTAACGCTTCAACTTTAACAGTGTCCACTCCAGGAACGTATTCTGTAACGCTTACAAAAACCGATGGAACAGGGTGTTCCAGAACAAGAGATGTATTTGTGAATGCTTCAGAACTGGCTACAATAACTCAAAACGATATTACCATTGTTGATATTTCAAATGACAATAGCCTAACAATTGATAATTCAAACCTTGGACAAGGAGACTATGAGTTTGCCTTAGAAGATGCCACTTCAACGTTGCAGGACGAGCCCTTTTTTAACTATCAGGACGATTTGGTTTTTAACCATTTAAAAGGTGGTCTTTACAAACTCTATGTAAGGGACAAAAAAGGCTGTGGCACATCTGTTCTCGAAATCTCGATCATTGGATATCCCAAGTTCTTTACACCAAACGGTGATGGGGCAAATGATTACTGGCAGATCCAAGGTATTAATGCGCAGTTTCAACCCAATAGCACTATTTATATATTTGACCGATACGGAAAATTGTTAAAACAATTAAATCCCTTAAGTAACGGATGGGACGGCACGTTTAATGGACATTTATTATCAAATGACGACTATTGGTTCAAGGTTATTCTTCAAGACGGCAGGCAGTTTATGGGACATTTTACTCTAAAACGCTAAGACGGTATTTTTCCGTAATTTTGCAAGATGCAATTTAAAGTTAAATCAGATTTTAGTCCAACAGGAGATCAGCCACAAGCTATTTCCCAACTTGTCAATGGCATAAATGCCAATGAAAAATACCAAACTTTGTTGGGTGTAACGGGTTCTGGTAAAACATTTACCGTGGCTAATGTCATCCAAGAGGTTCAAAAACCAACCTTGGTTTTAGCGCATAACAAAACCTTGGCAGCACAGCTGTATTCTGAATTCAAACAGTTTTTTCCTGATAACGCTGTTGAGTATTTTGTATCGTATTATGATTATTATCAACCCGAAGCTTACATTCCTGTTACAGGTGTTTACATAGAAAAAGATTTATCCATTAATGAGGAAATAGAAAAAATGCGGTTGAGTACGACCTCTTCCCTACTTTCTGGTCGTCGTGATGTGCTTGTTGTGGCATCGGTTTCATGCTTGTATGGTATAGGAAATCCCGTTGAGTTTCAAAAAAATGTCATTTCTTTGGAACGCGACCAAGTTATTTCACGGACTAAATTATTGCATCGATTGGTGCAAAGTTTATATTCCAGAACGGAAGGTGAATTTAATCATGGAAATTTCAGAATAAAAGGTGATACCGTGGACATTTTTCCAAGTTATGCTGATGATGCCTTTAGAATCCATTTTTTTGGTGATGAGATTGAGGATATTGAATCGTTTAATATTCAAACCAATCAAATCATTGAAAAATATGACAGGCTCAATATTTATCCAGCCAACATGTTTGTAACCTCACCTGATGTATTACAAAATGCCATTAAAGACATTCAGGATGATTTAGTTAAACAACATGATTATTTTAAGGAAATAGGCAAGCATCTGGAAGCTAAACGATTGAAAGAACGTACTGAATTTGATTTGGAAATGATACGTGAATTGGGCTATTGTTCGGGTATTGAAAACTATTCACGCTATTTAGATGGCAGACAACCAGGTTCTCGCCCATTCTGCTTGTTGGATTATTTCCCTGATGATTTTTTAATGGTGATTGATGAAAGCCACGTTACCATCTCGCAAGTTCATGCTATGTATGGTGGCGACAGAAGTCGTAAGGAAAATTTAGTGGAATATGGTTTTAGATTGCCGGCAGCAATGGATAACCGTCCTTTGAAATTTGAAGAATTTGAAGCATTACAAAACCAAGTGATTTATGTAAGTGCCACTCCTGCTGATTATGAACTTCAAAAAACCGATGGCGTTTATGTAGAACAAGTGATTAGGCCAACAGGTTTATTGGATCCAGAAATAGAGGTTCGTCCAAGCTTGAATCAAATAGATGATCTAATTGAGGAAATACAGCTTCGAGTAGAAAAAGATGAGCGCACCTTGGTCACAACCCTGACTAAAAGGATGGCCGAAGAATTGACCAAGTATCTTGAGCGAATACAAATTAGATGCCGATACATCCACAGTGATGTGGACACTTTAGAACGTGTTGAGATTATGCAGGATTTAAGAAAAGGCTTGTTTGATGTTTTGGTTGGTGTCAACTTATTGCGAGAAGGCTTGGATTTACCCGAAGTATCCTTGGTGGCTATTTTAGATGCCGATAAAGAAGGGTTTTTACGATCGGCAAGGTCATTGACCCAAACCGTGGGTAGAGCAGCCAGAAACTTGAATGGTAAAGCCATTATGTATGCTGATAAAATCACCAACAGCATGCAAAAAACCATTGATGAAACCAATTATCGCAGGGATAAACAAATAGCATACAACACCAAACATAACATAACACCTAAAGCTTTGAATAAAAGTTTGGATAATGCCTTATCAAAAAATTCCGTAAGCACTTATAGTTATGAATTGCAAGCTGCAAAAGCCGCCGAACCAGAAAGTGAGTATTTGAGCAAACCTCAATTGGAAAAGAAAATCAGAGAAACCAGAAAGCTCATGGAGGAAGCCGCCAAAGCCTTGGACTTTATTGTGGCAGCAAAACTACGTGATGAGATAAAGAGCTATCAAAATAAACTTGAAAAGCTAGATGTTTAATACATCTAGCTTTCATTATGAACCCAACAAAAGGTTAACACTCTTAGCAGTTAATTGTTAGTTATATTGAGTTTTAAAAATATCAATCAATACATCTGGTGGTACTATTTTATTTGGAAAACTTTCCATTAAGTAGAGCACCTTGGTAATTGATTCATGGCTTAATCCCATTCTAAGGCCAAAATTATATAGTTTAATAACGCCAGATGAATTGTTTTCACCATTGTTATTTTCTATGTTCATTAACAAAACCAACCTATGGAATTGAACGATGCGCTCACTATGGGATTTTAAATGGATATAATTAATAGGGTGTTCTATTAGATAATCAAAATCTTCTCGTGATATGTCAAGTTGTTTGGCAACTCCCAACAAGAAATTGTACTCTATATTTTTTATATCCTTATCGTACTTTGCAAAAGCGATCATTTCCGATAGAAGACTTAATTTTTCTACTCTGTTAATCATCAGGGAATGAATTAAATAATTACATTATAAAGGTACAACACAAGGCTACTTTTATAATCGTTGATATCTTGTAACTTATCGAAAACACTGGGTTAATTCATCGATAATTTTATTTATTTCATCACATATTTTTATTTCAAGCTTTAAAAAAGCACACCAAAATGGCATTTTCAAATTAATCAATAAAAATTACAAATAACTGTATATCAGTATTTTAAATTTAAAACACTAAATAATTCATGCTTTAAAAAGCCAAAAAATTGCCACTAGTTTTATAAAAATCACAAAAACGCTAGAAATCGCTAAGTAAACACCTAATTTTGCAAAAAACCATGTCATTAATTAGGATAAATTATAAATATGACAAATAACAATATTTTTAAAAATTTACTATTTCTATTTATACCTTTTATTTGCATTAATATTAGTGCACAAAGCACAGCATCAAAACAAGTTTCAACATTCACCATAGATGCGCCTCAATTAAAAACCCAAAAGAAGATATGGATATATTTGCCAAAAGATTATCAAGATTCCAATATATCATATCCTGTAATATATATGCATGATGCCCAGAATCTTTTTGATGACAAAACGTCTTTTGTTGGAGAATGGAAAATTGATGAGTATTTAGATTCCATTGATAACAATGAATCCATAATAATAGGTATAGAACACGGTAATGACAAACGCACTGATGAATTAACGCCATTTCACAATGATAAATATGGTGGCGGTAAAGGTGATTTGTATTTAGATTTTATTGTAAACACTCTGAAACCCAAAATTGACAGTACTTACAATACATTAAAGGATGTCAAGCATACCACTATTTGGGGTTCTTCGTTAGGCGGTTTAATTTCACTCTATGCTATAATTAAATATCCTGAAACTTTTGGTAAAGCTGGTTTGTTTTCAACTGCTATATGGATCAATAAAGACGAAATGTTTACCTTGGTCCAAAACGCTACTATTGATCCTGATAAAAAATTTTACTTTTTAGTGGGATCTGAAGAAGGTGAAACGACAGAAGATGCTGCTGGAATGGTCTCAGATCAACATGAAATGGTTCAATTGCTAATAGACAAAGGCGTTAAAAACAATAACATAATGGATAAGGTAATTCCTAATGGACATCATAATGAATCACTATGGAGTACATACTTTCCTGAAGCCTATCAATGGTTAATAAAAGACTGACATATGACAAACAACGATATTTTTAAAAAATTACGAGTTGCTTTAAAATTGAGAGATGATGATATTGTTAAGATTTTGGAGTTAGTGGATTTTAGGATTTCAAAAAGTGAACTCGGCGCGTTTTTCAGAAAAGAAGACCATCCCAAATACATGGAATGTGGTGACCAAATTCTTCGGAATTTCTTAAACGGATTGGTCATTCACCTAAGAGGTCCCATGCCCGAAAAAACAACTATTAAAGACACTACCAAAAACCAAAAAACACCTTTCCATAAAAAGGAAATTTACAAAGGCAAAACTCAAGGTAAAACAATATCCAAAAAAAAGAGCAACGATTAACGTTGCTCTCTTTGTATTTTGATATAAAGCTCGTACAGGTTCAATACAAAAACTAAGCTAAAACAGCTTGTACTTTATCTGCAGCTTCTTGAAACTCAACAGCACTTTGTACATCTAAACCAGATTTATCAATCAATTCCTTAGCAAGATCGGCATTGGTACCTTGCAAGCGCACAATGATAGGGACATTGATAGTTCCCATATTTTTGTAGGCATCAATAACACCTTGTGCTACACGGTCGCAACGCACAATACCTCCAAAAATATTGATAAGAATGGCTTTAACCGCTGGGTCTTTTAATATAATTTTAAAGGCGGCTTCAACACGTGCTGCATCAGCAGTTCCTCCAACATCCAAAAAGTTAGCTGGCTCACCTCCTGCTTGTTTTATTAAATCCATGGTCGCCATGGCCAATCCTGCTCCATTTACCATACAGCCAACATTACCATCAAGGTCCACATAATTTAATCCGACTTCTTTTGCTTCAACCTCAATAGGGTTTTCTTCTCTTAAATCGCGTAAATTCACATAATCCTTGTGTCTGTAAAGCGCATTGTCATCTATTGTCACTTTTGCATCTACAGCCATGATTTTGTTATCGCTTGTTTTTAACACCGGATTGATCTCAAACAAAGACGAATCTGATTTTACATAAGCTGTGTATAAACTGGATACAAACTTGGTCATTTCTTTAAATGCAGTTCCGGATAGTCCTAAATTAAACGCTATGCGTCTGGCTTGAAACGGCATCAATCCAACACTAGGATCCACTTCTTCAGTAAAAATCAAATGCGGTGTTTTTTCAGCTACAGATTCAATATCCATTCCGCCTTCGGTAGAATACATGATCATGTTTCGTCCAGTAGCACGATTTAACAACACAGACATGTAAAACTCATCCGTTTCACTCTCACCTGGATAATACACATCTTCTGCCACTAAAACCTGATGTACTTTTTTCCCCTGGGCTGATGTTTGTGGCGTAACCAAATTCATTCCAATGATCTGCCCTGCAATTTGTTCAACTTCTTGCAAGTTTTTAGCAAGTTTAACACCGCCACCTTTACCACGGCCTCCGGCATGAACTTGTGCCTTGATAACGTACCATTTTGTTCCGGTTTCTGATGTTAAATGTTTTGCAGCTGTAACAGCCTCTTGCGCATTTTGGGCTACAATACCACGCTGAATTCGCACCCCAAAGGTGCTTAATATTTCTTTACCTTGATATTCATGTAAATTCATAATTCTCTTGATAGTTTAAGAACAACAAATGTATAGAATACCTATTAATTACACTAATCTTTTATGGAGTAATAAAACTGACTATTCGCTTTACAATATCACTTTGTTAAATAATTAACATTATGTTTAATTTGTATAATTATTACATAATTTATTTTTAGTATTGCGGAAAAAAATAACTTTGCAAAAAAAATGACCGTTTGCCATGGTGAAAAAACAATTGCTTAAAATAGTTGAAGAGTTCGGAAGTCCCATATACGTTTATGATGCTGAAAAAATAGTATCACAATATAACCGATTGACCGATGCGTTCAAGGACGTTAAACAACTTAAGATTAATTATGCCGTTAAGGCGCTTTCAAATATTTCCATATTAAAACTGTTTAAAACGCTGGGTTCTGGTATTGATACCGTTTCCATACAAGAAGTTCAATTGGGCTTAGCTGCAGGCTTTTTGCCAGAGCAAATTATTTTCACGCCTAATGGTGTGTCTTTGGATGAAATAGAGGAAGCAACAAAATTAGGTGTGCAAATCAATATCGACAACCTATCCATTTTAGAGCAATTTGGAACCAAACATCCTCAGGTTCCTGTGTGTATCCGGATTAATCCGCATGTTATGGCCGGTGGCAACAGCAATATTTCTGTTGGGCATATTGATTCAAAATTCGGAATCTCCATTCACCAAATACCACATTTATTACGGATTGTAGAAAATACAAAGATGACCATCAATGGCATTCATATGCACACGGGAAGTGATATTTTGGATATTGATGTGTTTTTGTATGCCAGTGAAATATTGTTTGAAACCGCTAAACAATTTAAAAACCTAGAGTTTGTAGATTTTGGATCTGGTTTTAAAGTACCATATAAGCCAGGTGATATAGAAACCAACATAGAGGAATTAGGTAAAAAACTCAGTGAGAAATTCAATGCGTTTTGCAAAGAATATGGTAAAGATTTAACCTTAGCGTTTGAACCTGGTAAGTTTTTGGTAAGTGAATCCGGAAGTTTTTTAACAAAAGTAAATGCTGTAAAGCAAACTACCTCAACCGTTTTTGCACAAGTGGATTCTGGATTTAACCATTTAATCAGACCCATGTTTTATGGCTCGCACCATGAAATAGTTAACATTTCTAATCCTAATGGACGCGAACGCTTTTACACAGTAGTCGGATATATTTGTGAAACCGATACGTTTGGAAACAATAGACGCATCAATGAAATTAATGAAGGCGATATTTTATGTTTCAAAAATGCAGGAGCTTATTGTTTTTCAATGTCTAGCAATTACAACTCCAGATTTCGTCCTGCTGAAGTATTGTGGTATAATAAAAAGGCGCATTTAATAAGGAAACGTGAAACATTTGATGACATCATAAAAAATCAAATTGACATTGATTTTACATCAAAAAAAGATAAGGTTTTGGTTGGTTAAACCTTATAACTAAATTTTAGTTATCAAAGACCCATCGTAAGTTGGGTCTTTTTTTTGCAATAAATTGATTTTTAATTATTTATAAATATTTGAAGCTGAATTTTTAAAAAATTTATCTGTTTTGTAAAAAAATTACTATATTTATAAAATTAAGTTTGAATACAGACTTAATGATTTACACTCTCAAATCCTCCTCAGAATTTAGCACATTCGCCCTGAATTGATTTTTATAGTTTGAACACCAATGTTTAGACATACGTCTAACACAATTATATTAATTATTTAAAACCAACCAAAATTATGAGAAAATTATTGTATTTGATGCTATTGCTACCATTAGTAGTTGTGTCACAAGAAAATGAAAGTTTTTTATTAAACTTATCCGAAATCACTGTTAAAACTGGGCATACCGCCCAATTTATTGAAGGAGTGAAATCCTGGAAAAAATGCTACATGGACAATGATGGTAAAGACCACTGGAACATGTGGCACCGCGTTCAAGGTGAAGGTTCTGTTTACACCATGACCAGCACCATGGCCAAATGGGCAGAAATGGATGACGATAGCAAAGACACTGCAGGAAAAGAATGTCGTACTAAAGTTATCGATTTAATTATGCCACATGTTAAAAGCGTGAACTACAACATTGCCCGTTCCATGCCTAAAGTAAGTAGAACATCGCCCATGCCAGATGACACAAAACTTGTTTGGGTTTACAATGTTAAAACGAACAACTCAGGAGCTTTTATGGATGTTGTCAAAGAAGTAGAGAGTACCGTTAAAAAAGCTAAAGGTGATACTGATGTCACATGGTACAGTGTTATTGGAGGAGGTCCCGAAGTATCCAATTATTTTGTGGCCGTTCCATTTAAAAACTTTGCTGCTTTAGATGAAGACAAAGATAGCGTTTGGGAAATTTATGAAAAAGCCAATGGCAAATCCAAAACTGATGCTTTACGGGCAAAATTTAGGTCATTAGTGTCAAGTGATTGGGCTTACATGTATACCCTAAACAAGGACTTGTCTAATTAATCTTAGCCAAAGTTGATATAAACTTTAATTACGTTTAAAAGGCTTAACCATGTTAAGCCTTTTTATTCAGAAAATATTTCATTTTTTAAAGCATTAAAGTTTTTTGAAAACACGTAAGTTTTTTATTATATTTAAAATCTCAACCCCCTAAGTCTTTTTTATTAATGCTATTATAATGAAAAGACAACATGCTACAATTCAATTACATATTAATTAAAGTAAAAAAAACATCATTTTTACTTCTTTTAATAGTTCAAGCTACGTTTGCGCAAAACCAAACCATTGACAGTCTTACACAATTACTTTCTAAAGAAACCAAAAGCAGTGAAAAGCTTGAATTGTTAAGCAAAATTGTAACTATAGAATCGAACACTGATTTTGAAAAAGCACTAGTTTATGCTAGACAAGGTATGACATTGGCCAATAAAACCTACGATACAAACTGGCAACCAAAATTCAACGAAATGAAAGGCAGAATCCATGCAAATTTATTAGAGTTGGATTCGGCATCCTATCATTTTGAAAAAGCTTTAAAAGGTTATATCGCTATTGATGATAAAAAAGGGCAAGCAACCACATACTTTAAAATTGGCTGGGTACATAAGAAAAAAGGAGAATTGGAAAAGGCCATGGAAGTTGACATAAAAGCATTACGCCTCATGGAATCTCTAAAAGATAATATCGGCATTGCCGGAGCGACCAACAGAATATCTGAGGATTTATCCAGGCAAGGTCGAAATGAAGAAGCTTTGGCTTACGCAAAAACAAACATTGATTTTTGTAAAAAAAATAACTTACAAGAAGAACTGGTCTATACATATACATCGGCAGGTGATGCTTGTATTTCTATGGATAATCCTGAAGATTCCTTTTTATATTTTGATAAAGCACTAAAGTTGGCCAAATCATTGGATTTTGGCCCAATGCATTTATGTGATTTCATGAACAATTTAGGTAATGCGTTAAAGCGGCTGGGCAAATACAATGAGGCATTAACACAATATAAAAACGCTTTGGTTTTGGCAAAACAAGCTAATTATAGAAATGCCATTACGGTACTTATTGCCAACCTAGGTGAAATTAACTTGCTTACTGGTAATTATAAGGAAGCCCTCAATTATCAATTACAAACCGTTAAGTTTCAAGAAGAAGATGAAGATTATTCCAATCTAACAGAAAATTATGGACATTTAAGTACCATTTATGAAAAGTTAGGAAACTATCCCATGGCCTTGGAATACCAAAAAAAAGCACGTGCCATGAGAGATAAAACCGCAGCTATTGAAAGTGACCAAACCATGTCAAAACTTCTCACCCAATACGAAACCGAGAAAAAGGAAAGCACCATAGCCTCCCAAAAACTACAATTGGCCCAACAAAAATTAGTGCAATGGTTATCCATAGGTGTTGTTTGTCTGCTTTTAGGCTTTTTGTTTTTTGGCTACAGAAGTTATAAAGCCAGGACAAAAAGCAATCAATTATTGGCTTTAAAAAACAAACAAAATGAGTTACTGTTGAAAGAAATTCACCATCGTGTAAAAAACAATTTGGAGCTTGTAAAAAGCCTAATAGCATTGCAATCAGCAAAATTAGAAGACTCCTTGACAAAAGACGCCATGATTGCCAGCCAAAACAGGGTACAATCCATGGGAATCATTCACCAAAAACTATATCAAGGCGATAATCTTGGCAGTATAGAAATGAAAGATTATTTTCTTAACCTAGGTGAAGGTATTTTAGACACCTTTAATGCCGAAGACAAAGTGTCAATAGAATGTGCCATGGATAATTTGGAATTGGATGTTGACACGGCCGTTCCTATTGGATTAATCGTCAATGAACTACTAACCAATGCATTAAAATATGCCTTCCCAGAGGAAGCAAAAGGAAATATCAAAATAAGTCTATCAAAACCAAATCCAGAAACCTTAACGCTTAAAGTGTCTGATAACGGCGTTGGAAAAACAGAAGGTGCCGTTGCAAAAGGTACCGGTTTTGGTTCTCAGCTCATTCAACTATTAACGCAACAACTTAATGGTGAAATGACAGAAGACTCACAAAATGGAACTGCCGTTTTATTTCATTTTAAATTAAATACCGCAGCCTAAATGAGTCAGCCAACAACCATATTGATTATTGAGGATGAAATGATTATCGCTGCCAATATATCGTTACAACTCACAACGCTTGGTTATGAGGTTACGGGAATCATTCCGCGAGGTGAAGAAGCGCTGATGCATATAGAGCAACAACAACCAGAAATTGTTTTATTGGACATCAATTTAAAAGGCAAGATAGACGGCATAGAAACCGCCAAAATCATGCAGAGGTCTTATAATATTCCTATAATCTATTTAACCGCAAATGCTGATGAAGCAAACTTTAATCGAGCAAAAGAAACAAACCCTTACGCGTTTATTTCAAAACCGTTTAAAAAACTGGACCTGCAACGCGCCATTGAATTGACGGTAGCCAGGATTGAAGCCGAGAACAACCCCAAAAGCACTTCCGAAGACAAACTAGCTCCCTACATTTTAAGTGATAGCATTTTTGTTAAGCATCTTGAAAAGATGGTTCGAATAGATATTAAGGATATTCTTTACATTGAAGCAGAACGCAATTACTGTCGTATCTACACAAAGTCAAAAGAATATTTGTTGGTCATGACATTAAAAGACCTTGATGAAAAATTACCAAGCAAGCATTTTATAAGAGTACACCGATCCTTTATTGTGAATGTATCACAAATTGATGAACTAGCTGCTAATCATATTGTTATTGGCAAAAAAGCCATACCCGTAAGTAAAGCGCTAAAAGAAGAACTACTAAACCGATTGCAGACTATTTAGCTTTGATAATTAAATCAAAGGCTTCGGACATAAAACCCCGGTACTCGTCCTATATCGTTTTTATTAGAAATTAATTAACTGTTATTTTAATGAACAGGATACTTAAATATCCTAAAACAACCTAACCAACCCTAAAACCGGTTGATGAATTTCAACCGGTTTTTAAAACAAAACCAACCACTATGAAAAAACACTTCCTTTTAGGAATTGTAGTTGTTTTATTCTATTCCTGCAACAAACGCTACACACAACAATCTCCAGAAATTGACACGTACAAAAAAGTCATTGAGGCTTACCAAAAACAAGATTGGAGCACTATGGCAACCTATTATGCCGATAATGCCAAAATATTAAATAATGTGACCGAAAAAGATGCTCAAACGGTAGCGCAATTAATTGAACAAAACAAAGAGGACGCTAAATTATTTTCATCTTGGAAATATGACCCTGAAAGTGTAGAATATGAAAGGGTCATTACTGATAAAGGTGAAATGTGGGTGAATTTTTGGGGCCATTGGGAAGGTCAATTAAAAGCAAACGGAAAACAGTATGTAATACCTACTCATATTACTGCACTATTTGTAGATGGTAAAATTGTAAGGGAAGATGGATATTGGGATATCTCAAAGTTAATGATGGATATACTTGCGATAAACGCCAATGAAGACTCCCAAACAGAATAAAAAATAGCACAAAATTTTTATAATGAAAAAAGTAGGTATCATAGGTGGTTCTGGCTTTATAGGAAGCCATATCACAAAAACATTTTTAAATAATGGTTTTGAGGTTAAGGTCTCTGCAACTGACATTACCAATGAGAACAAGTACAAACACTTAATGGAATTTGAGCATTCAGATCATTTGTACATTAGTGAATTAAATGTTGAAGATAAATCGGTTTTAAGGGAATTTGTAAAGGATTGTGATATTGTCATTCATGGTGGCACACCATTTCAATTGGATGTAAAAGATCCTCAAACCGAATTGTTTGTTCCAACCATTAAAGGCACCGAAAATTTCTTGGAAGTTGTCAATGATATTCCCAGTATAGAAAAAGTGGTATTTATAGCTTCCGTTGCTGCTTACAACACAAACTTTCCTTTGCCTCCTGATGGAAAATCAGCATTAGATTCCATAAGTGAGGAAGATACGCCTTTTATGAGCAAAGAAAGTCACCCGTATGCGCAAGCCAAATTTATAGCCAATGAAACGGTAAATACATTTATAAAAACACATCCAAATCTTGATTTTGAAATCGTCAGCGTCTCACCAGTAGCCGTTTTTGGGAAATCGTTATCAAACCGGGAAGATTCTACTTCAACTGGATTACAATTTTTATTAAAAAACAAAATCGCTCCAAACCCATTTGTACAAATGCTTTTTGACACCGATGCCGATTTTGCCATTGTCAATGTAAAAGATGTTGCAAAGGCCGTTTTAAAAGCAGCTACTATTGATGGTTTACATAGTAAAAACTTCTTAATCACAAGCGAAACCTACTCCGTTTCTGACGTATCATTGATGTTAAATGGCCTACCACCAAAAAACAAAGCAAAAATAATCTATCAAAATAATATGGCTACAAGTCAATTGGGCATCTCATTTCAAAATGTAAAAGATACCTTAAGAGAGTATAGCACTTAAATAACCAACCACTAACTAACCAACCAATAACATGGCTTTTGAAAGCTCTATAGATAACAAAACAAACCTAAATCGGTTTTTAACTGAGAATACCGTACTGAGATATTTAACATTCTCTGCTCTGTACTTAGCACAAGGTATCCCTGAGGGTATAACCTTTTTTGCTATACCTGCTTGGTTGGCCATGAATAACAAAACCCCTATTGAGATAGCAAGTTTTGTGGCTGTCATTGGAATTCCATGGAGTTTTAAAATCCTTATTGCCCCACTCATGGATCGTTTTACCATTTTATCTATGGGTCGTAAACGCCCATGGGTTATTTTTGGCCAATTGGGCTTGATTTTAAGTTTTTTGGCTATTGGGTTTGTTCCAGATCCTTTGAACAATTTAAAAGGACTTATGATTGCTGGATTTTTCATTAGTTTTTTTGGTGCGTTTCAAGATGTAGCGACAGACGGCATGGCTATAGATGTGATTCCAGAAGACCAGCAAGCTAGAGCTAATGGTCTTATGTGGGGTTCTAAAACAATTGGCACCTCATTATCACTTGTCATTTCAACGGCCTTAATAAATACCATTGGTTTTTCAATGGCCATATCATCCATTTGTATTGCTGTTGCTTGTATCATTTTTGTGCCCATACTATTTAGAGAACGACCTGGCGAAAAACTCCTGCCTTGGACAAAAGGCGACGTGTCTGAAAATTCAAAAAAAGTTCAACTGGAAAGTTGGAAACAGATTTTTAAAAATCTTTTTAAAGTCATGATATTACCTTCCAGTTTGTTAATGGGCATTGGTATTTTCATCCTGGGGCTTATGTTTGGATTGATCGATACCTTACTTCCTATTTTCACCATTCAAGAATTAGACTGGACCAATACCTCCTACTCACAAGTGTATTCATCCACCACGATAGTTGGTGGCTTTTTCGGCATGTTTATAGGCGGCTATTTGGTAGATTATTTTGGAACTAAAAAAATGACAAACCTTTACCTAATTACATTAGTTATTATAATAGGAGCTTTAGGACTAATGCCCAGTTTGTGGGGGAATGGTAAAGTTATTTTCGGTTTCGTTCTATTATACTATTTAATGTACACATTTCTTTGTATTGGCCTATTTGCCGCTTGCATGAAACTGTGTTGGAACACTGTTGCCGCCACACAGTTTACACTGTTTATGGCACTATCAAATATGGGTCGTGCTTATGGCTCTGGACTAGTAGGCACCTTTAAAGAAACAATGTCTTGGGAATATGTGTTGCTCATTACAGCTTTGATGCCTTTTATAGCAATATTTCTGTTACGATTGATGAATTTTAAAAAACACCGAAAAAAGTTGACGCATTTCTCATAATAAAACCAATTTAAAATAAACCTTAAAAAAACCAACCAAAATGAAAACAATTCTAAAATTTTCGCTCTATGCCTGTTTAGCATTTAGTTTAATGAAACCGAGCATACTTATTGGCCAAAATTCTTTTGCCTATAACAATAAAGATCATACCAAAGTAAAGAAGCACACTTTTACAAATGATGAAACGGCAATCCAAACAACTATTGCACATTTTTTAACACTGGCCGGACAAGATGAGCTTAAGGCTATGGAAAAAATGATGACAAGAGACATTAGCTATAAAATTGATTTTAGCGATGAGAATTTAGCACTTGTAAAGTCCGATGCCATTTCTTCTATATATGGTGTGCCCATCTTGCATGATACGGATTACTTTACTTTAAAAAAAGAAAATGGCAGCTGGGAAATAGTAAACACCTCGTTTACTTCAATACCATTTACCCCAGAAAAAAATAATGAAGTGACCATGAGTTTCGCTAAAGGTTATGCACAGGCTTGGTGCAGTCAAAAACCAGAATTAGTGGCATTGTTTTTTGCCGAAGATGGCTCATTGACCATAAACAACGGCAAGAGTTCTATTGGTAGAATCTCTATAGCAAAAGACGCTAAAAGTTTCATGGACGCATTTCCTGATATGGTTGTTTCTATGGATAGTTTAATCAATACTTCAAAAGGTGTAGAATTTCATTGGACATTAACAGGAACCAACACTGGGCCAAATGGTTCAGTAAACAAAGTAAAAATAAGTGGTTTTGAGCTATGGCAAATGGATGACAATGGCCTGATAAAAGAGTCTATTGGCAATTTTGATGCTGATGATTATAACAGTCAACTCAAAAATGGTGCAGAAGAATAATCATGAGTTTTTGAAAACCCACAAAAAACCAATCAAAATGAAAACAGTTTTAATAACAGGCACAAGTAAAGGCATAGGTCTTGAAACTGCTCTTGCCTTTGGAAGAGCAGGCTATAAAGTATTTGCCACGATGCGTAACCCATCTAAAGCTAGTGATTTCAAACAAAAAATAATAAATGAATCTTTGGATATTACTATATCTGAAATGGATGTAGACTCTGATGTCTCAGTTAAAAAATGTATTGATTCCATAATCGATAAACACGGCAAGGTAGATGTTTTGGTAAACAATGCCGGGATAGAACGTCACGGATCTATAGAAGAACTAAGCATGGAAGATTTTAAATCAATTATGGAAACCAACTATTTTGGTGTGCTTAGGTGTACCAAAAAGATACTTCCTATAATGAGGAAAAATCAAAATGGTTGCATTATAAATGTAGCCTCAGTTTCAGGGCATATTTCTAACAGTCCGCTGGGAGCTTATGCCGCAAGTAAATTTGCGCTAGAAGCAGTAAGCGAGGCGTTGGCACAGGAAGTAAAACCTTTTGACATAAGAGTCGCTATAGTAGAACCCGGAATTATAAATACACAAATGGCCCAGGATATTAAAAGCGCCAAAACCATCAATTCCATTTATCCACAAGTGAGCCGCTTTGGGGGCCTTTTTGCTGCCTCACTTAAAACACCAACACAACCAACCTTGGTAGCCGATAAAATATTGGAAATTTCAGAAAGTAACACGTGGAAATTAAGACATCCTGTTGGGCCAGATTCAGAACCATTTATACAATGGCGGGCTTCAATGTCTGATGAGCAATGGATAGACTGGAACGCTGCGAGTAATGAAGACTGGTATAAATCCGTTGAGCAGGATTTTGGTTTAAATGCCAGATAAATATTGTTGATTTGATTAACTAAACTTAATAGCATTTTAATTGAAATAACTATGAAACCAACAAAATTTTTAACACTAGGAATTGTCGCATTATTATTGGCGACTTCCATAATAAGTTGTGGCCAAAAAACCAAAGAAACCGCAACAGTAGAACAATTGGGACAAATGAACCGCGACTTTGCTAAGGCCCTATTAGCAAAAGACGCCACTGCCGCTGCCAATTTATATGATGAAAATGCGTCACTTTTACCACCAAATGAACCGATTGTAACTGGAAGAGAAAACATAAAAAATTATTGGCAAGCTCTCATAGATGCAGGTTTGATTGATGCTTCAGTAAAAACAATTGATGCCAGTAGTGATGGTGATTTAGGATATGAAATTGGGACTTTTGAATTAAAGTTTCAAGGAGAAGATGGTGCTATTATAACTGACACAGGAAAATATACCGAAATACTTAAACGCAACTCCGAAGGTAAATGGATATCCATTTACGGCATGTGGAGCAATAATGAATAATTAAACCATACTAACTAATAACTTACAAACCATGAAAACCTTTTTTAAATACACTTGCATTTCAATTCTTTTAATTGGCTTAACATCTTGCGAAAATGCGAAAGTTGAAAAGAACATTAAAATGTATTCTGAAATTTGGGATCATATTGTCAATGATGCCAACTTAGACCTTATTAATAACACCAATTTCACGGATGACATTACACTTGTAACAAGTCCAGAAAATATTGTTGGCATAGACGCTTTTAAAGACTATTATTCAAACTTCATCAATGGTTTTTCCGATGTAACTTTTACCATTGTTGATGTCTTTGGCCAAGGTGACAAAATAGTAAAGCACTGGAACTTTAAGGGCACCCATACAGATGATTTTTTTGGTATGCCAGCAACTGGAAAAACAGTTGATGTGGATGGTGTAACCCTTGTCAAAATGAAAGATGGCAAAATAGCCCAAGAACAGGATTTTATGGACAATATGGTATTTATGCAACAATTGGGCATTGTGTCTTCTCCTGAAAACGTAGGAATTATTGATAATTTATACAAAGCGTTTGGAACTGGTGATATTCCTGCGGTACTTGCCGCAATGGATGACCATATTGTTTGGAATGAAGCCGAAGGAAACGGCTATGCAGATGGCAACCCATATATAGGCCCTGATGCCGTTTTAAAAGGAGTCTTTTCTCGCATAGGCGAAGATCATGAATACTTCAAACTAGCAGATATCCAATTGCATGATATGTCCAACAATCAAGTTCTTGCCACGCTGCGCTATGATGGAAAATTAAAGAAAAATGGTGCAAAATATAATGTACAAGCGGCACATCTCTGGACACTTAACAATGGGAAAATAACAGCCTTTCAACAATATGTTGACACCAAACAACTGGCTGACGCAGATAAAAAATAATTGTCTATGGAAATTGTAGATAAAATAACCAGTATCAACACCAATTATTTGGCTTATGCATTGATTGCCTTATTTTATACCGTTGAGCAAATTTTAAGTTCAAAACTTTTATCAAATGAAAAAAAGGTGAAACACTTGCTTCATAATATACCATTTGAAATTGTGACCTTTATTGTTAATTTATTTTGGGCAGCTGTTGTAGTTGCTTCCATAGAATGGTTGAACACTAATCATATTGGCTTTTTTTATTACATTACAATACCCGTGTGGCTAAAGCTAATTTTAGGAGTTGCCTTGTTAGATTTGACAACCTATTGGTTCCATAGGATGTCACACAATGTACCTATTTTGTGGCGGTTCCATCGGGTACATCACAGTGATACGAATATGGATTCAACTACCTATTTTAGAGCACATCCCATAGAGGTCTTATTTTGGTTCGGAACCTCTAATATAGTGGCTTCAGCCATATTTGGACTAGATCTTCTAACTTTAGGATTATATGTTCTTGTAGTAACACCTTTTCTGGTCATAGAGCATATTGATGTTAATTTACCGGATTGGCTGGACAAAACACTTGGTTGGATATTTACAACTCCAAACCTACATAAAGTCCACCATGAGCAGGATGAACATTTCACCAATTCAAACTATGCCGATATTTTCATTTTGTGGGATAGACTATTTGGAACATTCAAACACAAACCTGTTGAACAAATTACGTTTGGTTTAAAAGAGTTTGACCATCCAAAAAAACAAGCCTTTTGGTATCTTTTAAAAAGTCCGTTTATCAATATTAATAAAGACCAATAAATAATTTGAATTAAATTGTCTTAAATAATATGCAAAATGAAAACTAAAACATTAATTTTCTTTGTTTTTTTAACCCAATACTTTATGGCGCAATCCTATAAAAACATTCATAATAATGCAATTGTAGTTGATACACATAATGATATCTTAATGAAAACGGTCCATGATGGTTTTTTAATTGACCAAGACCTATCAGGCAAAACCCATAGTGATTTAGCACGTTGGAAAAAAGGTGGCCTGGACGTTCAAGTATTTTCAGTATTTAGTGATGGTGCCACAAAAAATCCCTATGACTTGGCAAATAGGGAAATGGACAGTCTAGATGCAGCTATTGCCAGAAATCCAGATAAAATTGTAAAGGTCTCCAATTATGAAGAGCTCATTAAGGCAGTAAAACGGCATAAAATAGCTGCCATGTTTGGTGTTGAAGGTGGTCATATGATAGAAGACGACTTGTCAAAATTAGAAGCATTATACAATAGAGGTGCTCGTTATTTAACCTTAACACATAATGTTGCACCTTCTTGGGCAACAAGTGCTGCCGATGAAGTTACCAATCCTAATTTAACTCATAAAGGACTGACTGACTTTGGCAAACAAGTTATAAAACGAATGAATGAATTGGGTATGATGATAGACGTGAGCCACTCCGGCGACCAGACCTTTTGGGACGTCATTGGTTTATCTTCAAAACCAATAATAGCTTCACATAGCTCCGTATATAGTTTAGTTCTTCACCGTCGTAATTTAAAAGACGACCAAATAAAAGCCATTGCCAGAAATGGTGGTGTTATTCAAGTTAACTTTCACCCCGGATTTATTGACCCAAGTTTTGAAAAAAAAGAAACAATTTTTATAGAAAACCATAAAACCGAAATGGACTCCTTAATGAAAAACGGTTTTGATGATTGGTATTCACTGGATTACCTTTATAAAAAATATACAGCTGAAGCGGAAACTATGAGACCGCCACTGTCCATGCTTATTGACCATATTGATTACATTGTTAAGTTAGTTGGTATTGATTATGTTGGTTTGGGCTCTGATTTTGATGGTATTAACCTTACGCCACAAGAACTAGATGATGTTTCTAAATATCCATTAATTACAAAAGCATTACTGGAAAGAGGTTACAACAAACAAGAAATCAATAAAATATTAGGTAAAAACTTTTTACGGGTTTTAAAAGCCAATGAAATAAAGTAACTATTAGTCCAACATTATGAAAACCACATTTTTTTATTTTCTATTATCATTAACACTCATTGTTAGTTGTAAAGACAGTAACCATTCAAAAGAAAATATTGACTGCAACCCGAATTACATGGATTATTCCAATAGCCCGGATCAATTGGATGGCGGCATCAATATGATACCCATTACCACGCCCAAAGGCACATTTAATGTTTATACAAAACGGATTGGCAACAACCCAAAAATGAAGGTTTTGCTCCTTCATGGCGGACCTGGTGGTACCCATGAAGAGTTTGGGTGTTTTGACGGCTATTTACCAAAAGAAGGCATTGAATATATTTATTATGACCAGTTGGACTCTTATTACAGCGATAAACCAAACGATTCCAAATTATGGACCACTGACCGTTTTGTAGAGGAAGTGGAACAAGTGCGTCAAGCTTTAAACCTCAACAAAGACAATTTTTATCTACTCGGCCAATCTTGGGGCGGCATTTTGGCCATGGAGTATGCCTTAAAATACCAAGATCATCTTAAAGGGCTTATTATCTCTAATATGATGGCTAGTGCTCCTGCGTATGGAAAATATGCCAATGAAGTATTAGGACCTCAATTACCAAAGGACGTCTTGAGCGAAATCAGAGCATTGGAAGCCAATAAAGACTATACCAATCCTCGATATGAAG
Source organism: Yeosuana aromativorans (assembly GCF_014646655.1). Lineage (GTDB taxonomy): Bacteria > Bacteroidota > Bacteroidia > Flavobacteriales > Flavobacteriaceae > Yeosuana > Yeosuana aromativorans. Next base: position 73,269 of record NZ_BMNR01000004.1, read on the forward strand.
AATTGTTAATGAACCATTATTACACCGAACATATTTTAAGAATGCCTCTTGATAAATGGCCTAAATCGGTTAACCTTTTATTTGAGCACCTCAACTACAATATCTATTTATACATGCAAGGACCCAGTGAGTTTGGCATGGTGGGCAATGCCTCCTTAAAAAATTGGGATGTGTCAGATAGATTGAAAACATTAGCCATTCCTACTCTAGTCATTGGCGCTAAATATGACACCATGGACCCCAAATACATGGAATGGATGTCTCACCAAGTTCAGAACGGACGCTTTCTATTGACCAATGGCAGTCACTTATCACAATACGATGACCAAAAAACATATTTTAATGGCTTAATTAAATTCATAGAGGATGTAGACAATAAAACATTTTAATTACATTTATAAGACCAACTAGAACCAACCAACCAACCATGAATTTAAAACCAACCCTAATTATTGCTGTAGCTCTAAGTATATTAAGCTTGAGCATATGGGAATTGTATTGGCGCTCTCAAACAGATCATTTCAAAGCAGGTTTAGAAGATGATAGGTATCTGTGGGCAAAAGAAAGGGCAAAAGTAGAAACGGCTACCACCCAAGATATTGTTCTTATTGGTTCTTCAAGAACTGGTTTTAATTTTAATACCCATGTTTGGGAAGAGGTTCAAGGTATAAAACCTATAAATCTTTCTACAGATGGAAAACCACCTGGTCCCTTTTTAGATGACATAGTTCATAATACATCCTTCAATGGAACCATTGTTATTGGTATAACACCCGTGTTTTGGTTTGACAAAGCAAATAATACATGGTGGAAAGGTGCTCAAAAATGGGTAGATCATTACCATGACGAAACCTATGCACAAAAACTTGGTTATTTCCTATCAAAACCACTGCAAAGGCATTTAGTAATGCTGACATCATCTGAACTTAAATTCTACAATGATTTAGATTTAAAATCGCTAATAAACAGAATTTACATTCCAGGAAGAATTGAAGAAGAACGTATGCTTTACAATTTCAGTTATCACGATGAAGATAGAAACCTGATAATGTTTCCTGCAATGATTAACGAACCAAACTTTGCAAAAAAAATACAATATGTATGGAGCGGTTTTCTCCCCTATTTACCTGAATATGAAACAATAAAAGATGATATGCCTGAAATTTTTGAATACTATCGTAATGTCATAAATCTTTTTAAGGCTCGTGGTGGTAAAATTATTTTTGTGCGCCACAAATCTGAAGAAGAATGGAATAAACATACTAAAAGAATGTTACCTCGGGAAAAAGTTTATGATCCATTCATGAAAATGATCAATTGCCCCTCTTATCATTTTGAAGATTATGAGTTTATGTCTAAATACACCTTGCCTGATTGGTCCCATATGTATTATACAGACGCTTTAAAATACACTAAGGATATAGTAACTAAAATGATTGAAGATGGTCATCTCCAATCTTATAAAAATTAAAAATAATTTAAACCAACCAATTATGAATTTAAAACAAACCTTAATTATTGCTTTTACGCTTGGCGTAATAAGTATTAGTGCTTGGGAATTCTACTGGCGTTCACAAGGACTTCAGCCAAATATTGATGACAATAAAAACTTATGGGCCAATCAGCGGGCAAAACTTGAAAATTATGACGATAAAACCGTTGTTTTTATTGGATCTTCAAGAATTCTATATGACATACAATTGGACATTTGGGAAAAGGAAACTGGCACTAATGCTATTGAATTAGCAACCCAGGGCGCTTCGCCAATACCTGTTTTTAGGGATATTGTCGAAAACACAACGTTTAATGGAACTCTTTTGGTTGGCGTAACTCCTCCGTTGTTTTTTGCTTCTGCCAATCCAGAAGCCCCGTTTAATAAACGTTCCCAATCTTTAGTTGACTATGATAAAAAAAGAACCTATGCACAAATATTAAATCATAAGTTATCAGTGCCTTTACAACAAAATCTTGCTTTTATACGTGATGGTGACGAAAGTTGGGATTCAGATGTTGATTTAAAAACACTACTTAAGCAAATTCATATTGGAACAAGAGAAGGTCCTGCTTATCCACCATTCAATAATTTTGAAGATATTTCACTTGACAGACATATGAAAATGCCTGAAAGAATGGTAACAGATACAGCTTATGCCAATACCGTAAAAAAAGTTTGGACTTCCTTACTTTCTGGCGACATGCCGCCACCAGATAAAGAATCCACAACCAATGCCTTTGTTGAACTAGCTGAAAAATTCAAGAAAAGAGGAGGCAATTTAATATTGGTAAGATGTCCATCATCAGGTCTATTTAAAGAAATAGAAAGTAAGGCATTTTCAAAAGAACAGTTCTGGGACGAGCTTGTAACCAAAACTAAAGCGAAGGCATATAATTATCAAGATTATAGCCAATTTAAAGACCTCTTTTGTCCTGAATGGTCGCATCTAGCAGCAAAAGATGCACAGTTTTTCACAAAAGAACTCATTAAAATTATGAAAGCCGATGGCGCTTTAACCAACCTTAAAACCAACTAATCATGTTATTCAATTCATTAAGTTTCGTCGTCTTTTTAGTCATTGTACTCGCACTATACTATTCAAAACTATTTAGTTGGACCGGTAAAAAACGCATGTTGCTTTTTGCCAGTTACGTGTTTTATGGATTATGGAATCCACCTTTAGTCATCTTACTATGGATATCAACTGCAGTAGATTGGGTTACAGGAAAAAAACTGGCCACAGAAGAGAACAAACGCAAAAGATTATACTGGTTGCTATTGAGCATGGTGGTCAACTTGGGTTTTTTAACCTTTTTTAAATACCGTGATTTTCTTTTGGACAATTTCACTACCGTTGTAAACAGTTATGGCTACGGATATCATGCCGCCAAAATGGATATTATTCTACCCATGGGAATCTCCTTTTACACCTTCCAAACCATGTCTTACACCATAGACATGTATTTAAAACGTACGGAACGTGCTAAAACATTCCTGGATTTTGCTTTATATGTTACCTTCTTTCCACAACTGGTGGCGGGCCCAATTGTAAGGGCACAAGATTTAATTTCTCAATTTTATGAAGAAAAAAGAGCTACGGTCAATCAATTTATTTGGGGCTTGTTTTTACTGACTCTAGGACTATTTCAAAAAGTGGTCATGGCTGACACGTTACTTTCAGATACTGTTGATAAAGTCTATGGTGCCGGTAAAATATTGAATTTCTGGGATGCTTGGATGGGAACCTTGGCATTTTCGGGACAGATATTTTTTGATTTTGCGGGCTATTCAACCTGTGCCATCGGAATTGCTTTAATGCTAGGCATCATTTTACCAGACAACTTTAAATATCCCTATGGTTCATTGGGCTTTTCAGATTTATGGAAACGCTGGCACATCACTTTATCAACTTGGTTACGAGACTATTTGTACATTCCATTGGGCGGAAACAGACATGGTGTGGCAAGAATGTATGCCGCTCTCATGATAACCATGCTGTTGGGTGGTCTTTGGCATGGTGCAGCGTGGACCTTTATAGTTTGGGGTGGTTTACACGGTACGTATCTCATTTTAGAACGATTACAACGTAAATATATTCCCTTTAAAATAACCGCTTGGAATGGTATGTTTTTAGCGTTCACAACATTTACCTGCGTTAATATTACTTGGGTGTTTTTTAGGGCCAGGGAATTTAAAACCGCTTGGAACATGATAACATCCATGTTTTATCTAAATCCTGATGGCGACAAAGTTTTAGCCTCTTTTGATATTCTAAAAGTAGGCATTATCATTGGAATTTTGTTTCTGTGCCATTGGTTTATGAGAAACACCTCGGTTGAAGCCGTATCAAAAAAAATGCATCCATGGGCTCTTGGGGCAGTATGGGCTTTTATGTTTTTCTTGATTGTCATTGCTCAAGGTAGTGGCGAACAGTTTATTTATTTTCAATTTTAAAAAAGTATGATAATAATGAAATCCTTTTCAAAAAAAGTCTATGGGTTTGAAATAATAATGCTCTTGTTGATAGGCAATTTGGTGTTTGCTCAAAATTTTTCACAAGAGGTTAAAAAATTTACAACCGTAGACACAAACACCGTTGCCATTAAAAATGTAACCATTATTGACGGAACTGGCGCACCTGAAAAACAAAATCAAACACTGGTTTTCAGTCAAGGTAAAATTGTACAATTAGGGGATAATTCAACAGTTAAAATTCCAAAAAACACATTGGTTATAGATGGAAGCAACAAAACAGTCATGCCTGGATTGGTGATGCTTCATGAACATATGTATATGCCATCAAGTACTACGCCATATCCAAACACGAAACAATTACCTATCAGTTTTCCACGTCTTTATTTTGCCTCTGGAGCTACAACCATAAGAACTTGTGGAAGTATAGAACCATATTCAGATTTAAGAATCAAAAAAGATATAGAATCTGGATTATATCCCGGACCCAACATTGATATTACGGCACCTTATCTGGAAGGAAAAGAAGCTATGTTCCCTCAAATGAATGAGTTAAAAAATCCGGAAGATGCCATTGCATTTGTTAATTACTGGGCAGATCAGGGTTTTACATCTTTCAAGGCTTATATGGCTATTGATAAACAAATGTTAAAAGCAGCTATTGACGCCGTTCATAAGCGAGATTTGAAAATTACAGGTCATTTATGTGCGATTACCTATCGTGAAGCTGCTGAGTTGGGCATTGATAATTTAGAGCATGGCTTTTTTGCAAGCACTGATTTTGTGTCTGATAAAAAAGAAAATGAATGTCCGACAACAGGAGATCAGTCGATTGCTGATTTAGATACTACCAGTAGCGAGGTAAAAGATTTGATGCAATTTTTAATTGATAAAAAAGTTGGTATTACTTCTACACTAGCAGTTTTAGAAGGATTTATAACTACGCAACCTGAAACTTCAAATATCGTTCTTAATGCCATGTCACCAGATACAAAAAATAACTATTTAAGTTTTCTGAAAAGATTCAAACAGGTAACTACACCTTATTATATGGACAAAGCTTATGAAAATAATGCCAAAATGGAAAAGCAATTTTATGATATGGGAGGTTTGCTTACAGTTGGAACGGATCCCACAGGAAATGGAGGAACCTTAGCTGGATATGGAACTTGGCGGACCATTGAATTATTAGTTGAAGCTGACGGATTTACCCCTTTAGAAGCTATAAAAATAGCAACCTTAAATGGTGCTATAGCATTAGGTTTTGATCTTACTATAGGAACTTTAGAAATTGGTAAAAATGCTGATGTGCTTTTAATAGATGGAGATCCTTCAAAAAACATCAGTGATATTAGAAAAGTACAGTATGTATTTAGAAACGGTGTTGGTTATGATTCTAAAAAATTATTTGAATCGGTAAATGGTACAGTAGGAATAGATTAAAAACAAATATGAAAATTAAAACCAACCGTATAGAATCCATTGACATATTAAGAGGTGTGGTAATGGTGATCATGGCATTAGACCATGTCCGTGATTATTTTTATTATGGATCGTTTTTTAGCGACCCAACCAATTTAGAAACCACAACACCCTTTTTGTTTTTTACGCGTTTTATAACCCATTATTGCGCTCCGGTATTTGTGTTTTTGGCAGGGACCTCTGCTTTTCTTTATGGTAGTAAAAAAACCAAGAACGAGCTGTTTAAATTTTTATTGACCCGTGGTATTTGGTTGATTTTTTTAGAAATTATAGTAAACAATCTCATTTGGAAATTTGACATCACGTTTAGCAGGCTTATTCTTCAAGTTATTTGGGCCATTGGCTTTAGCATGATAACACTTTCATTTCTAATTTATTTACCAAAAAAAACACTGGTGATTGTTGGTTTAATAATTGTTTTTGGGCATAACACTTTAGATGGAATTGTTAGAAATGGCAATGGCTTAACAGACATTGTTTGGTACTTACTGCATCAACCAAATTTTATCCCTTTTGGAAACAATCAGGATATTGGTATATATTATCCCGTTTTGCCTTGGATTGGCATCATGGTTTTGGGCTACTGTTTTGGACAGTTTTATGCAAAAGATTTTGATGTAAAAATCAGAAAAAAATGGTTGTTAATTATTGGCGTTACTTCTATTGCTATATTCTTTATAATTAGAGGTATTAATATTTATGGCGATTTGGTGCCATGGTCCGTTCAAGATACCACTACCAAAACCATATTATCCTTCTTCAATGTTACCAAATATCCACCTTCATTAGATTACGTATTAATAACAATGGGACCTGCATTGTTGTTTTTATATGGAATTGAATCAGTAAAAAATAAGCTGACCAATTTCTTTTTGGTCTTCGGTAGGGTGCCTCTGTTCTATTACTTTTTGCATGTATTGGTCATTCATATAGTTGCCATTATAGGAATGATGCTTTTTGGTGGCAATTGGCACGATATGATTTTAACAAAAGACGTGTTTACACACACCAAGTTAATAAACTATGGCTATTCCTTGTTTGTCGTGTATTTAGTTTGGATTGGTGTTGTACTACTTCTCTATCCTTTTTGTAAAAAATATATGGTTTATAAAGCCAACAATAAGGATAAATGGTGGTTGAGTTATTTGTAAATAATCTTTTAAGTTATGATTAAACTCTTCCGTAATATCCGTAAAAAGCTTATAGCAGAAGGTAAAACAACCAATTACTTAAAATATGCCATTGGTGAAATTGTCCTTGTGGTTATTGGTATTTTAATTGCTTTACAAATAAACAATTGGAACGAAAACAGAAAAAACAGAGCCGAAGAAAAGATAGTGAAAACAAACTTACAGGAAGAATTACTACAAATTCAAAATAATATGCATGTAAAAATCAATCAATTGAATATCAGTAAAAATGCCGTTAAAGAACTGATGGGTCTATTTGGAAAAAGTTCCTCAGAAATTCAAAAAATCAATACAGATAGCCTAATTTATTATAGTCTTACTTGGCCTGAATTTAATCCAAGCAGTAGTGTTTTGAACGATTTGCTTCAATCAGGACGGCTTCATTTAATAACAAATACCCATTTAAGAAACCTGCTCTTTAAGTGGTCCCCCACTATAAAAGAAGCCGAAAGTCAATATAATGAAATGATCAGGTTTAATAATGATAAAGTTTTCGACTATTTGAACAGATATATATCTTTTAAAAATGTTGATAATTACGGAATGGTTTTTTGGAACAAAAAGTCTGTTTTTAAAATTGACCCTTCCTCTTTATTCAGTCAGCTATATTATGAAAATATGCTGGAAGGACAACTGTATTTCTTCACTGCTTCAATAGACAAATTAGATGACATTAATGGATTAATTGATAATATTCTAAAAAACACAAACAAAAAAAATGATTAAATTTTTTAGAAATATTCGAAAAAAACTATTATCAGAAGGCAAAACCACCAACTACGTTAAATACGCCATTGGAGAGATTGTACTAGTTGTTATTGGGATTTTGATTGCGCTCCAAATCAATAATTGGAATGAGCAAAGAAAATACAAAAATCTTGAAGTTTCAATGCTTACAGAGATACGAGCAAGCTTGCAAGAATCACTGCATGAAATAAATGATATGATCCAAAGAAATGAAAAATTTGTTGACAACTATACAATTCTATTAGACCATATCAATAATAACCTACCGTATAATAAGTCTTTAGATTTTTATTTTGGGCAATTAGAACATTGGGTGAGTCCATATTTTAATTATTCCGCATTTGACACTTTAAAAACTTTGGGTGCTGAACTTATATCCAATGACAGTCTTAAAAAAAGAATTATAAGAATGTATGACAGAGACTTAGAGTTTCTGGTAAATGACTATGACAAATCAGAGTGGAATTACTCTACTGCTGTTGTTCATCCATTTTGTTCCAAAAATTTAGAACGCGATATAAAAAATAATAATGCATTCCCAAATGATTATAATAAATTGATGAAAACTGCTGAATTTAAAAACATTGTTACCAGCTTAATTGTAATGCGATCCGATGGTGTTAGAAGAAGTCAGGATTTAAAATCAGAACTTAAAAATCTAATTGAAGGTATTTCAAGAGAAATAGAAAAATTAAATTAAAGCAATGATAAAACTCTTCCGAAATATCCGTAAAAACCTTCTCAAAGAAGGCAAAACCACCAACTACCTAAAATACGCCATTGGTGAAATTGTTCTCGTGGTCATTGGGATTTTGATTGCTTTACAGGTAAACAACTGGAACCAAAAAACAAAAGACCATCACTTGGGCAAGGATTTTTTATTCAGAATTCATCGTGATATCGTTCAAGACACCATTAATTTTAGAAGCATAATCACTTCAAATAAAGCTTTGCGAGAAGATATTAAAAGGGCGCTTGATACAATATATCATGGTATTGACAATATAAAGCAAGTTAAATACATCGGCGCGATTTATGACAAAGCTTTAGACCAAGTGTTTTCTCCAAATGACAACACCTACAGGGGCATGGTCAGTTCAGGGACTTTGGGACTGATTCAAAATTTGGAGTTAAAAGATGAAATCATTGATCTGTATAGTGAATATGATCAAAAAAGTGCTTTATTTTCTGGAATAGGCCAATGGATGATTACGGTTGCCACAGCAGAAACCATACAAACAGATTTTTTGAAATTTAATGATGGTGTTTCAGATATTTTTACATCACCAGACATGCTTAATGAACAAGATTATGCCTTTTTAAATGACAAAAACGATCCAAGGTTTAAAATGTTTGTAAAAGCCATTGCTGCAACCGCTTTTAATCAAAGTGCCAGCAATGGCTATTATCAAGAATTAATACATAGCTGCGAAAGGGTTCTCCAACATATTGATGAAGAATTAAAATAAATCATCCTATAATAATCTACTATTCTTGTTTTTTCCCTTTTCGTCTAGGCAAAGCTTCTTCTGGGAATGGGAACAAAATGGTTGAGTTTTTCTCAGCCGCTATGTTAGACAAGGTTTGGTATAATCTTAATTTAATTGCTGATGGCGACTGATCGATCAACTTACCTGCTTCCAATAGCTTACCGGCAGCTTGTTCTTCAGCCAATGCCAAAATAATTTTGGCTCGTCTATTGCGTTCCGCCTCGGCTTGATTGGCCATCATACGACGCATATTTTCAGGTAATTGTATGTCTTTTATCTTAACATCAATAATTTCAATGCCCCAGTGGTTGGTTTCGTGTTCTACAATCTTTTTTATGTTTTTTCCCATTTCCTCACGTTTGGACAAAATGGTATCCAACTCTACTTTACCGCACACATCTCTTAAGGCTGCTTGGGATAGTTGTGTAATGGCATATTTGTATTCCTCAACTTCCAGAACGGCTTTTTCTGGATTCGTTATTTTAAAAAACACAACACCATCAATACTACATGGCACGTTATCTTCAGTCATCACTTCTTGAGATATAATATTTATGGTAATAACCCGAATATCAACCACTTGAATGGTTTCTATAAACGGTATGATCCATTTAAAACCAGGTTTAAGTGTATGCACATATTTACCGAACCTAAATTTTAGAGCACGTTTATATTCAAAAATGATGCGTATTCCGGATAGTAGAAATAAAGCCACAATAATAAAGAAAAGCATGATGGGATTCATAATAGTATGATTTTAGTTAGACAACACAATTGTCTAAAAAGGTCTTATTTTAAAGTCACATAAAAAATGACTTTTATCATACTAAAAATTAAAATATTAGTTGGAATTAGAATAGATCAGTTTTTAACCTTTCCAGTAAAGACACTGGCTTTTGAATTATAAGGATTTCCAGAGCTTCGCCTAAAGGAAACAATTTGTCCACAATGCCAAACCGCATCTTCAATAGGACCATTAAGATTGTTCCAAAACGGGAATTCACGCGTTCCGAAAATCAATTTGAACTGGGAAATATCATCAGACGTTCTCAATATATCCGCAGCTGTTTTTATGTTCTGTAGGGTTTGCTTTCGCTTTTCTTCAAAAGACATTTCAAGACTTTGATTATTATTGTCATTTGATTTTTTAAGTGTCGCATTAACAATCACTTGAGACAATCCATAAATATGGTCAATGGTCTCAGCAGTGGTACGTGCCATATCATTAGGCCTAAAAGCCAAATCTTCAATGCGCAAGCCTTCAGTAGCCCAATAATATCTAAAACCCAAACCGTCCAGCATGCGTGCTGCTACTGAACCTGCTGTAAAGCTTTCAGGATAATCAGGGATTTCATAATATGGCAATTCTGTTTTCAACTTGGTTTGTGATTGCATTCCAAAACTAATAAAAACCAATAGTAATACGAACTGCTTCATGCTAAATTAAATTACTTAATTCCGTATTTATCAACTAAATACAGTAAAGACGCCATGGTGGCTGTTCCTAATTCAAGCTCGCGTTTATCAATAGCATCAAACGTGTCATTACTGGCATGATGATAGTCAAAATACCGTTGTGGGTCTGGAAATAAACCAGCTAGAACTGTGGTTCCATTTTTTAAATGTCCCACATCTGCTCCTGATTCGCCTTTTTCAAAATAATGGATTAAATAAGGTTTAAACAACGGCTCCCATTGGGCTATGTTACCAAATTGTGCATCGTTACAATCAAATGAAAACCCTCTTGGTGTAAATCCTCCTGAATCACTTTCCAAAGCAAAAATGTGATTTTCATTATTGCGTTTGGCTTCTTCAGCATATTTTGTTCCACCCCGTGATCCATTTTCCTCATTCATAAACAAGACCACTCTGATAGTGCGTTTGGGTTTAATCCCCAATTCCTTAAATAATCTCAGTACATCCATTGATTGCACAACACCAACACCGTCATCATGAGCACCATCTCCCAAATCCCAAGAATCTAAATGGCCCCCAACAACCATATACTCATCAGGAAATTGACTGCCCGTAATTTGCCCAATCACGTTGTAAGACTGTACATCATTGAACTGTTTACAGTTTTGCTTAAAATAAAACTTAATGTTGTCATCAAGCTTTAACATAGTGCTTAACAATTCCGCATCATTAGTACTTATCGCAGCAGCTGGAATGCGTTTGCTTTCTGGCAAATCACGATAGCTCATATTTCCAGTGTGGGGCAGATCATCCAATCGTGAATTTAACGATCTGACTATCACACCAACCGCACCATATTTTGAAGCTTCAAAAGCTCCTTGCCTCCGTTGGTCTCCTGCTTTGCCATAAGCATCAAACGGGTTTATCAAATCGGTCTGCATGGGCCTATTATAAAATACAATTTTTCCTTCAATACCAGCTGTTCCCAATGCTGCCAACTGTTCAAAATCATGAACTTCAACAATATTGGCCTTAACACCCAAAGCTGGCGTTGGCACAGAACCGCCAAGTGCACAAATATTAACACTGGTTGTTTTTCCAGCGGCACTTTCAATATATGCATATTCTTTGGCTCCACGAACCCATTTGGGCACCATAACCGGTTGCAACCAAACTCTGTCCAAGCCCAATTTATCAAGTTCTTCTTTTGTCCATGTCACGGCTCTTTCTGCTCCTAAAGAACCTGACAATCTACTACCTATTTGCTTAGTCAGATATTCAAGCCACTCATAACTTTTTCCATTAGTTAATGATGTGTGGTATATATCCTTGATGACTGTTTCATCAGTTTGGGAACTGACAGTGTTTGAAAAAGCCAATAACACTATTAAAATGAATAGTTTGTGAATGTGCATGCAATATTTTTAATTTCAAATATACCTTTTAATATGAGATTAAAATCCAAAAGAAATCATAAAAAACTACTCACTTTTAAGCTGTTCTTTATAACTTTTAATATTTGCTTTAATCTCATCATCAAGCTCAGGTTCTTGAATATCATCATGATTGCTTAAGGTGTCATACATAATTTTTGCAACAATATATCTGGCCGTTGACTTATCATCAGCAGGAATATTGTACCAAGGGGCATGCGGTTTAGACGTTCTATTGATGGCGTCTTCATAACATTCTTGGTAAGTATCCCATAGCTTACGCTCTTTGAGGTCACCTGGTGAAAATTTCCAGTTTTTTTCCTGTTTGTCCAATCTGCGAAGCAATCGGTGTTTTTGTTCGTCTTTTGACAGGTTTAAAAAGAATTTAAAAATGATGGTGCCACTTTCAGCAATATGCTTTTCAAAATTGTTGATCTGTTCAAACCGTTTTTCCCAAAAAGCATCATTAATGTCTTCTACAGAATGTATGGTTGGAATATTCTCTGAAAGAATATACCCAGGATGCACACGCGTTACCAACACGTTTTCATAATGTGTTCTATTAAAAACACCAAACTTTCCGCGCGCAGGAAGTGCAATATAATGACGCCACAAATAATCGTGTTTTAACTCCAGTTCAGTAGGAACTTTAAAGCTATGCACCACAACACCTCTGGCATTAAAATCTTTAAATACCTCACGAATCAAGCTGTCTTTTCCAGCGGTATCCATGCCCTGCAAACACACCAGAACAGCATATTTGCCTTGCGCGTACATGGTATCTTGAAGTTTTCCTAATTTTTTTCTAACGGATTCCAATGCTTTATCTATCTTTTTTTCAGAAACCCCTAAATCAAAATTTGTTTTTGAGTTTTTTAAAGAAATTGTACTTGTTACTTTAAAATCACTATGATCTATATCTATCATATCCTTTTTTATTAATTATCAGTAAATATAATAAAACAATAATTTCGATGAAATGTTAAGCCTCTATTAAGTATTTTTATACATTTGGCGCACCTACTTATTAATTAACAACCCAAACACCATGAAAAAACAATACGTTTTTATTTTATTCTTTCTTATTTTTTTGAAATTCCAATGCCAGACTAATTGCTCTCAAGCTGATTCTGATATCATTTATGCATACTCAGATGTTAAGACTTCTTATGAAGCCAATAACATTTCTCACTTAAAGGAATACGCCTATAGATCATTAAAAGCGTTTGAACGCGCCAAACCCAAATTGAAAGATTGTGGCTGTGAGACTTCTTACAACAATGCATATGATGCTGCAGAATTATTAGCTAAGGTAGAAGATGCAGAAACGTTTGAAGATGGTCGTTTTTTTGTAAAAAGAGCCAGGGATATTGCCAAACAATGCATTATTGAATTGGACAAATGTACCGCTGCAGAACAAGTGAAGCAACCAGATGATAATAGTGATGATAACAATAATGACTTAGCACAGTTACAAGACCAGCAAGCCAAACTAAAACAGCAACAAATGGAGCTGAAACTTAAGGAACAAGAAATTAAACTTAAACTGGCAGAACAAAAGGAAAAAGAATTGACATTACAAAAAGAACAACTGATCAGTCAATATAACACAGCCATTTCCTCAAGTATAAAAAATTATAATGACCTATTAAAAATGTGTGGTTGTAACCATACAATGAGTAACCCAAATAGCAATTCCAATACTTTAACATCCAAAAGTATTGAGGAAATCAAAATCTATTATTTAAATAATCTTAAAGAATTGACTACAAGCTACTTATCCTATTTAAATAGTTGTAGCAACTAATTACTTTGAAGCGAACATTTTAACATCATTTTCGGTGACCTCTTTATCTCCTAAAATAATTAAACGCTCTACCACATTGCGTAATTCCCTAATGTTTCCGGTCCAGTCATAATCCTGCAATAACTTAATGGCTTTGGGAGTAAACACCTTTTTGGCAGTTCCGTGTTCACTGGCGATTTTTTCGGCAAAATGATCAATAAGCAACGGAATATCGTCTCTTCTGTCGTTTAGAGCAGGTACTTGAATTAAAATAACGGCCAATCTATGGTATAAATCCTCCCTAAACCGTCCTGCTTCAATTTCCTTTTTTAAATCCTTGTTGGTAGCAGCAATAACACGAACATTAACCTTGATATCTTTATCACTACCTACTCGTTGAATTTTATTTTCTTGAAGGGCGCGTAAAACCTTGGCTTGCGCAGACAGACTCATATCCCCTATTTCATCTAAAAAAATAGTGCCTTGGTTGGCAGCTTCAAATTTACCAGCTCTGTCTTTTACAGCGCTTGTAAAGGCACCTTTTATATGACCAAACAATTCACTTTCAATCAGTTCACTTGGTATAGCAGCACAGTTTACCTCAATCATAGGGCCATTGGCGCGCTCACTTTTTTGGTGTAACCAATGGGCTACCAGTTCTTTTCCTGTTCCATTGGAACCAGTGATGAGAACCCGAGCATCGGTTTGGGCCACCTTCTCAATCATATCCTTAATTTGGGAAATAGCGGGACTCTCTCCTATCATCTCAAAATTCTTGCTTACTTTCTTTTTGAGCAGTTTATTTTCCACAACCAGTTCCTTTCTGTCCAAAGCATTCCTGACCGTATTGAGCAGCCTATTTAAATCCGGTGGTTTTGATATGTAGTCAAAAGCTCCCATACGCATAGTATTTACAGCCGTGTCTAAATCACCATGGCCAGAAATCATGACAATAGGTATTTCGGGTTTTATTTTTTTGACGGCTTCCAAGACTTCAACGCCATCCATTTTAGGCATTTTGATATCGCATAGCACCAAATCAAAATCATCCTTTTTTATTTTTTCAATTCCTTCCAAACCATCTCCAGCTTCTTCAACATCATACGTGTCACTTTCTTCTGAAAGAATTTTGACAAGTACGCGCCTAATGGCTGCTTCATCTTCTACAATTAATATTTTCGGCATCTTTTTTAACTTTTATTTTGAAAAATATGAACATCCCTTTGTGGGAATGGAATGGTGATATTGTTTTCCCTAAATAATCTATCTATCTCAAAACGAATATCACTTTTAGGATTGTTGGCATTGAAACTGTCTCCCAAAGTAAAAATGACCCTGAAATTCAATGAGCTATCTCCAAAATCCATAAACTGTACAATCGTTTCTGCAGGGTCGATGATTTCAGGATGAGAATTAGCTGCCTCAAGCAGTAATTTTTTAACCAATTGCACGTCACTTCCATATGCAACACCTACGGTTACACTCTCTCTTGTAGTGGTTCCGTTTTGGGTCCAGTTAAATAAACTATTGGTAAGATATAAGTGGTTTGGAATAACCAACACCCTATTATCTATGGTAACCGCACGGGTTGTTCTAAGTTTTATTTCCTCTACACGTCCCACTTTGCCATCAATTTCTATAATATCCCCAACATGAACTGTTTGGTCAACAAGAATAAAGACTCCGGATATGATATCTTGAAAGAGCGTTTGAAGCGCCAAACCAACACCAATCAATAAGGCTGCAGAGGCTGCAAAAACGGCTGTTACGTCAATACCGATTGAGTCCATAACAATCAGCAGCACTATTAAATAAATAAGCCATCGTGCAAACGAAAACACCGTTACAAATTTAACCTTGTCTTCTTCTGGCATTCTTCGTGTCAACAGTTTTCTGCCCCACCTGAGCAAAAATGAAGTAGCCATTAAAATTATCAGAATCAAAAGAACATAGCCAATGGTTATTTCAATGGTATGCTTAGCATTTTCATAGACAACAATGTCTAAAAACTTGACAAACTTTTCCCAAAGAGAACTTTCAGAAATGACATTTTCAATTTTATCTAAATCCTGAGTCATCATTATTTTAATATTTTATCCACTTAATCAACTCTTTATAAGTTGGTTTTTTACCATACATCAAAATACCGACCCTGTATATTTTTGCTGCAAACCAAACGGTTAGCATAAAGGTACCCAATAAAATCAATAACGACAGTATTTGTTGCCATATCGGAACACCAAACGGAATCCGCATAAGCATGACAACAGGTGAGGTAAACGGAATAAATGAAAATACAGTTGATACCGTTCCATGCGGATCTTCAATAACCGTAAAAAAACCTATATAAACTGCCAACATTAAAGGCATCAAAACCGGTAACACAAACTGTTGCGTATCAGTTTCATTATCAACTGCGGCACCAATGGCAGCATATAGTGAACTGTACAATAAATACCCACAGATAAAAAACACGATAAACGCAATGATTAAATTAGCAATTGGAAGATGATAAAAAGCTGCTAACACGTCTTGAATTTGCATGTTCATTTCTGGATTTTCCATAGCTTGCTGCATCATTTGTTGGTTAGGTGATTGCATATGCCCCATATCAATTCCAAAAATTGCCGATGCCACAAAAAGCAAACTACCACCAATTATCAACCAAATGACAAATTGTGTGATTCCTGCCAATGAAGTACCTATGATTTTTCCCAACATCAACTGAATAGGTTTTACAGATGATATAATAACCTCAATAATACGGCTTGTTTTTTCTTCTATAACACTTCGCATGATCATGTTACCGTATATTATAATGAACATGAACAACAAATAACCTGCCAATCCACCAAAAACAAGTTTAACAACACTGTCAATTTTTGAGGTCTTTTCGCCTTCAAAACTTTCTTGTACAATATTTATTTTTGTTTTTGCGGCTTCAATCATACCTATATCAACACCTTTGTTTTGAAGTTTTAGGTTCTCTAATCGCTTTTCAATTTTAGATTCTAAATTTGAAATGACCGATAGTGATGGTGAATCTTCTGAATAGAACTTTATATGACCAGATACCGAATCAACATTATTTAATTTGTCAATGTGCAACAAGCCATAAGATTCTGTTTGCTTAACCAATTCCTCGGCATCTTTTAGAGACATATTCTCCAAGATATTATAAGAAATATGGTCGCCATTTTTAAACACATCTTGTATCATGCCAGATTCATCTAAAACCGAGATAACACGTTCCTTTTCTTCATTTAATTGTGACAGATAGGCAACCAAAGAAAAGAGTCCAATCATAAGAATAGGACTTAGTATGGTCATAACAATAAAGGACTTATTTTTAACCTTGGTTACATATTCTCGTTTTATAATTAACCGTAAATGATTCATAATCAGTTATTCTGTATTGTTTGAATAAAAATATCGTTCACACTTGGTATCAACTCTACAAAATGGGATACCTCACCATGATTGCACAAAAAGCTCAATAAATCATTGGGCTTGTCATTATCAGATAATTTGATGTTTAGCTTTAACTCATTACCCAAAGATTTAAAATTGGCCGAGGAAACTTGAAATTTTTCTGACAGTTCCTGTTCCAAAACATCTTGCTTTTTGGTTGAGATACCTACCTCAAACGTATTGGTTTTAAATTGTCTTTTAATATCAATTAATTTGCCGTCCAATATTTTGTTTGATTTGTTTATCAAGGTAATTTCATCACATAGTTCTTCTACGGATTCCATTCTATGTGTTGAAAAAATAACCGTGGCGCCGTCTTCCCTTAATTTTAAAATTTCGTCTTTTATTAAATTGGCGTTTATAGGATCGAACCCAGAAAAAGGTTCATCAAAAATCAATAATTTAGGTTGGTGCAAAACGGTTACCACAAACTGGATTTTTTGTGCCATTCCTTTTGAGAGCTCTTGAATTTTTTTATGCCACCAATCGCCAATATCCAATCTGTCAAACCAATATTTTAAACGCGCCTTTGCTTCATTGTGGCTCAATCCCTTTAATTGTGCCAAATATAAGGCTTGCTCCCCTACTTTCATGGATTTGTACAGCCCACGCTCTTCAGGCAAATAACCTATATCTTTGATATGAAGCGGATTTAAAGGTTCGCCATCAAGAAAAACATGCCCAGAGTCGGGCATCGTGATTTGGTTAATAATTCTGATAAGTGTTGTTTTTCCCGCACCATTTGGTCCTAATAACCCAAAAATACTACCTTTTGGAACCGAAATAGATACGTTATTGAGAGCAGTAAATGATCCAAAATTTTTAGAAACTCCTTGGACTTCTAATATGTTACCCATTCTTAATTTTTATTGTCAATTGTGTAAATATATTAAATGTTGCTTATTAACATTTATAATAAAATGATAAAAGTTCACAAAAGATTGTGAGGTATTATATACCAAGTATTTAAAAAAACCAATAGCCTAAAAAACAAAACCCACCCTTAAAAAAATTAAGGATGGGAAAAAAATTGCTATGAAAAAGAAAATATCACTAATAAATTAGTGATAACCCAAATATAGTATTTTTTATTAAATAATTAATAAAAGAACACTATAACTTTTAGTGACAAGGGCATTTCTTAGGAAGAAACGTTCTAAAAAAAGAACCTTCTTAAGAAAACATATCTTTTACTTTTTCAAAAAATGATTTATCTGTACTTTCTGGCTTTGGAGTAAAATGCTCATCCTCACGCATGCTTTCAAAAAACTCCCGTTGTTCTTTATTTAATGTTTTAGGTGTCCACACATTTACATGAACCAACAAATCTCCTTTACCATAGCCATTGATACTTGGAATACCTTTTCCGCGTAATCTCAATATCTTACCAGACTGCACGCCAGGTTCTATTTTGATCCTAACTTTACCTGTAACCGTGTCAATTTCTTCTGAAGTTCCTAATATGGCATTTGGCAGACTAACATATAAATCGTAATGCAGGTTATCCCCCTCACGCTGTAATGTTGCGTGCGCTTCTTCTTCTATGGCTACCAAAAGATCACCAGGAACACCATTTCCTGGGGCATCATTTCCTTTACCCGCTACCTTAAGTTGCATGCCATCTACAACGCCCGCTGGGATTTTTATTGAAACGGTTTCTTCAACTACTTTCAATCCTTGTGCGTCAGCATCGGCTGGCTTTTTATCAATAATTTGTCCGGCTCCTCCACAAACATTACACGTAGTAGCCGTTTGCATTCTGCCTAAAATAGTATTGGTAATTCTGGTTACCTGACCGCTACCATTACAGGTTGTACATGTTTTGTAGGTAGTTCCTTTGGCTTGGGCTTTACGTCTTACCTTGATTTTTTTCTCAACACCATTTGCAATCTCTTCCAACGTCAATTTTACCCGGATCCTTAGATTGCTTCCTTTAACCCGACGCTGGCCACCGCCACCGCCAAAACCTGAGAAACCACCGCCACCAAAAGCGCCCCCAAAAATATCACCAAACTGACTGAAGATGTCATCCATGTTCATATGATGACCGCCATATCTGCCTCCATTCTCAAAGGCCTGGTGACCAAATTGGTCATAGCGTGCTTTTTTGTCAGGATTACTTAAAACCTCATATGCCTCGGCAGCTTCCTTAAATTTGGCTTCGGCCTCTTTGTCGTTTGGGTTTTTATCCGGATGGTATTTAATAGCCATCTTTCTGTAAGCCTTCTTTATTTCTTCTGGTGAGGCACCTTTATTTATGCCTAAAATATCGTAAAAGTCTCTCTTTGCCATGTAAATGTCTTATTGTCCGATAACTACTTTGGGGAAACGAATTATTTTATCTCCCAAAGTATAACCTTTTTCAACAACGTCTATGATTTTTCCTTTTAAATCCTCTGAAGGAGCAGGTATTTGCGTGATAGCCTCATGGTTATCAGCATTAAAAACGTCCCCGCTTTTTATCTTGATAGGTGCAAGTCCTTTTTGTTCCAATGTTGATTTTAGTTTGTTGCTAATTAACTCAACACCTTTTAAAAGGTCCTTTTCCTTTGTTTTGGAAATTTCTGCATAAGCCCTGTCAAAATCATCCAGAACAGGTAACAAGGCTTTCATAACATCCTCGTTGGCTGTTTTAAAAAGCTCTATGCGTTCTTTTGAGGTGCGCCTTTTATAATTTTCAAATTCGGCAAACAACCTTAAAAATTTATCTTTTTCTTGCTTGAGTTCATTCTGCAATTTCTCCTCTAAAGATTGCTCCTCACTTTGTTGCGCTTCTGCTTCAACAGTTTCCGTTTCATTTTGAACACTTTCAAGCTGTTCCTTTTCTATATCTTCTTTTTTGTCTTTTTTACTCATTGTCATACTTTAATTAATGCAAAACACAAGTTGGTTGGCAAAAGTACTGCCATTATTATAAAAATGTCAAAATGTCATTAACTTTTTTTTAATTTTTATTTGAACAGAAGTGCCTTTAAAACAAAAAAGAACTTTGGATTAAGTTCTAATAGGAATTTTTAATAAAATATTTATGTCTCGCCAATGATTGCAAGGCTTCCTTTTACATAGGAATTTTTGTGTGTTACAGAAAATTTTATTTCATGGCAACATTACTGTATTTGGCGTTGACAACAATGGTTTTTGAATTGCTTAAATTGCCAATTGAAAAGCTGGTAGCATTATCTTTTGTGGTTTTTTTGGGGTGTGAAAAACGAGATTTTGATCCTTTGTATTGCAAACTATAATCCACTTTAGGAATCGCTATAACAGCATCACTGTTTTGAAGGGTTACGTTTAAATTGGTGAAGGCATCATCTATCTTTAAAATTTCCAAATCGCCAATACTGCCATCAATGATAGCATTGTTTATTAAATTATTTATTTTTATGTTGGAAGAGTTTGAGGTCAGCATCAATCGTTTCACATTATCTATCTCTGCATCTTTAACATAATTTAAGTTGAGGGATCCCAAATTCCAGTTGGTTACCAACACCGGTGAATAGGAAGCATTAATGGAAGTGTTACTTCCATTAATGCTCGTAGCTATAAATTTGGTGTGAGACAGATCGGCTTTAAGATTATCTATATTGGACGCAAATTTAAGTTCACCATATTTTACATTAACCTTTACCTTGGTGTCTTTTGGCATTCTAATTTTGATTGTTTTTTTAACTTTTGGATTAGTGCCACTATGAATCATTTTTTCAATTTTGGCACGTCTCTCATCCGCTAGTTTGGCACGCTCATCAGCCATTTTTGCTCTTTCTTCAGCAAGCTTTCCATAAAGCTCTTGTCGTTCTTCTAAATGTTTGCTTCGCTCCTCAAGTTGCTTGGCTCTTTCTTCCATTTGTTTGGCATATCGCTCACCCCATTCTTCAATTTTTTTGCCATTTTTTTCTTCCCATTCCTTGCTGAATTTTTCTCCCCAGGCTTCCATTTCCTTACCGTACTTCTCGTTCCATTCTTTTCCAAATTTCTCGCCCCAAGCTTCCATTTTCTTGGCATATTCTTCACCAAAGGTAGATTCAAAATCTTTTGACCATTGCTTCATATACTCATCACCATTCTTCTTATAGGCATCATAGTCAAAATGGATATTGCTAATTCCCGCAGGCAATTCTGGTAATTCAGGCATCTCGGGCATTTCGGGCAATTCCGGTATTTCAGGGACTTCTGGAATTTCAAAATCTATTTCAGGCAAATCTGCCAATTCAAATTTCAGCTCTTCCAACACGGCTCTGTAGGCATCTTCATCACCTGGATTATGTCTGTAAGCCCAAGCAACCTGTGCATTGCCTCTAGTAGAAATTGAAACCGAGTTTTTTGTAGCATCTACATCTACGTTCCAATTTTTTAATGCGTCTTGCATCTCTTCTTTTGAAAGATTATCACCTTCAATATAGGCTTCTACTTCAATAACATCTTTATTCCAAGTATCAAAAATGATATTACAATGACTGGTGTTTAAATCTAAGGTAACATCTTTGTTAACCTTAATACTTTGTGACACTTTGGTTAATTTTTGTTGTGCCAAAACACTTGTGGCAATAAAAATCATGCCTATATATAGTGTTTGTTTTAATATAGAAAACTGTTTCATTTTTTGATTTTTTAGATTGATTGTGAGGCTTCATCACTTTGCGTGTCTGAAGCACTGAATTCTTTTAATTGTTCTCGTAATCGGTATAATAGGTTTAATCGAAATTTTAAATTATCTATCAAGGCGTTTACTGTTAATTCTGTTGGCCCATTTTCAGTTAGTTCAACCGACAAGCGCTGGTATTCTTTGTTAAGTTCATCCAATTGCTGAAGATATCCGTCAAAAAGATCCTTGGTTTCGGGCGTGTATTTCATTTTGGACAACTCCAAATTAATACTGGCCAAATAATAATCTTCAACTTTTTTAAGCGCCGGAGACACATCGCCCAATGTTTTGGTTGTAACCGTTTTTGTGGCGGCTACATTGGTTTCTGGGACAATCGTGCTTGAAGGCCCATAATATTTATATGTGCCATAGCCTAAACCGATTAACAAAACAATACTGGCAGCTATCCTCAACCCATTAAAGCTTGACTTATTTTTAACCGGTAATGCTTTGTCTAGCTTATCAAGAAACCTGCTCTGGTGATTGTCTGGCATTATTTCATGACTAACATGTTGTGCTTCCTTGAACAACTCTCTAATATCTTGTGCCATTTTTTTTAAGTGTTAACAGTTCTTGTAATTTTACTTTTCCTCTAGATAATTGTGTTCTTGATGCTATTTCCGAAATGTTCAAAATCTCTGAAATCTCTTGATGATCGTAGCCTTCTATTAAATATAACATCAATACATATTGATATTTGTCGGGCAACTTTTCAATAGCTTTTTTTACATCGTCAATTGTAACAGCATCATCTACCAACCATTTGTCATCGTCATCAGTATCAATCACTTTTAGGTGCACCTCCTCTAAATCAACTAAACGTTGCTTTTTGGATTTTAAAAAATCGACACTCTTGTTGACAACAATACGTTTTAACCAAGCGCCAAAAGTAACCTCTGCCTTGTATTGGTGCAATTTGGTAAACGCTTTAATAAACGCTTCTTGCACAACATCCTCGGCATCATGAGCATCCTTTAAAAACCGTTTGGCAACAATATACATACCATCGCAGTACTGGTTGTATAACTGCAATTGTGCCTTCCGATTGTTTTGTTTACATTGCTCAATAATGTCAACTTGAAACATGCTAATGCTACTTTTGGTTTTAGTTAGTTCATTTTAAAAGACGATGAAAAAAATAGAGTGTTGCAAAATTTAATTTATTTTTTTTAATTCATACCAAAATTTTATAAAACTACGTTAAGTATTTTCTGTATCTATGCTTTTAAATTATCTTTACACTAATTATTAAAACACATTATAACTTATGAATAGGTTTTTAAAACGACTCCTTATAGTTTTATCAATAATAGCATTAGGCCTTTTTTTATATTCTTATTTTGTTGAAAACATCTTTGAAACACGCTTAAGTCCAAAAGACACCGTTAAGTTTGAATTTAATGATTTAAAGCTTGAAGTCACTTACAACAGACCTTATAAAAAAGGACGTGAAATTTTTGGTGGCTTAGTGCCGTACAATAAAGTATGGCGAACTGGTGCCAATGAAGCCACTACGTTTACTACCAATAAGCCTCTTTACATAAAAGGATTTACAATTCCTGAAGGTGAATATACTATTTGGACCGTACCAAAAGACAGTGTTTGGCAAGTCATGTTCAATACCAAAAAATATCCTTGGGGAGTTGATGCTGAAATGCGACCCATGTGGGACCCCAATTACGATTTATTGGAAATTGACGTACCCGTTAAAAAACTGGACTCTGTAGTTGAGCAATTTACCATAGGTTTTGAAAATGAAGATGATAAAGTTGATTTTGTTATGAAATGGGACCAAACAAAAATTGCCGTACCATTAAATATCCATAAAACGGAATAAAATAAGTAAATCAAATCTATTTTGTCTAAAAAAGCAAAAACAAAAAATGCTTTACATGAAAACAAGGGTATTTCCCAATCAGAAATCACCAACCTGTCTTCCATTTCAAATATCAAACAAAAACGAAAGACACATCCCAGTGTAGATACTTTAGTTAATGATTTAATCACAGGTAACATAACGGCATTAAGCAGGGCCATCACCATAATAGAAAGTAAAAATCCAGCTCATTTTGATAAAGCCAACACGCTGTTAAAAGAATGCTTACCGTATGCCAATAAATCCATACGCATAGGAATTACAGGTGTGCCGGGTGTTGGTAAAAGCACCTTCATTGAAACCTTTGGCAAACATTTGATTTCATTGGGTAAAAAAGTAGCAGTTTTGGCCATTGATCCCAGCAGTTCGATTTCAAAAGGAAGTATTTTGGGTGATAAAACCAGAATGGAAGACTTGGTGAAACACAAAAATGCTTTCATCAGGCCATCTGCAACAGGCGATACACTTGGCGGTGTTGCCCGTAAAACCCGTGAAAGTATTATTTTATGCGAAGCGGCTGGCTTTGATATCATCATCATTGAAACTGTAGGCGTTGGCCAAAGTGAAACGGCTGTTCACAGTATGGTAGATTTCTTTTTGCTGTTGCAACTTGCAGGTGCAGGAGATGAATTGCAAGGCATTAAAAGAGGCATCATTGAAATGGCCGATGCCATAGCTATCAACAAAGCTGATGGAGACAATTTAAAACATGCCAAATTGGCTATGGTTGAGTTTAACAGAGTGCTTCATTTTTACCCTGAAAAGGCATCAAAATGGCAACCTAAAACAACACTTTGCAGCGCCGTAAACAACGAAGGAATTGACACGATTTGGGACGTTATTCAGGAGTATATTGCCATGACCAAAAAAAGCAACTATTTTAACACCAAAAGACAAGAACAAAATAAGTTTTGGCTTATCCAAACCATTGAAGACAAACTAAAAACCAATTTTTTTAATCGAGCAGATATTAAAAAGGAACTGGCTCACCAATTAAAATTAATTGAAGATAATAAGACAACTCCTTTTGCTGCCGCGGAAATTATTTTTAAATTAGAAGAATGACTTAAATTGTCATTATAACCAAACGCTTTATTTCAAAAATTGAAAAACCATATTTGTTTTGTAGTCCCTTGCTATAACGAAGAAAAAAAAATAGCTCTCACAGCATATCAAAATTTCTTACGGTCAAATTCTGAAGTCCAAATTTGTTTTGTAAACGATGGTTCTACAGACAATACGCTTAAAAAGCTTGAAACATTACAAGCTAAATTTGCAGATAGGGTTTTTGTTATATCCAACCCAAAAAATCTGGGCAAGGCCGAAGCCGTTAGAAATGGCATCCTGTTTTCAAATAAAAATTTAGAATTTAACTACATAGCTTATTTAGATGCTGATTTATCAACATCTTTAGAAGAATGCAAATCTTTAACCACCTATCTAACGGATGATATAAACTTTGTGTTTGGCTCAAGGATTATGAAAATTGGGTCGGTAATAGAAAGACGCCAACACCGCTTTTTGATTGGACGGGTTATTGCCACAGTTATTTCTTCAGTATTGAAATTAAAAGTATATGACACCCAGTGCGGCTGTAAGGTTTTTACCAAAGAATTATCCACACACGTTTTTAAAGAACCTTTCATTTCAAAATGGTTGTTTGATGTTGAAATTTTTAATCGTATTATTGATTTTTACGGACGTGAAAACGTATTAAACAACATGCTGGAAATTCCATTAAAAAGATGGGTAGATGTTGGAGATTCTAAAGTAAAGACAAGTTACTTTTTAAGATTGTGGGTAGATATCTACCTGATACATAAACGCTACAACATGAAAAATTGAAATACGTTCTGAAAACTCAAAAATCTCTCATTAAAAATGTCCAGTAAAATACTTAAACCGTATTCAAAATATATAGCTTCATCAGTAGTAATCATCCTGATTTTCAGATTTATACTTTTAGGATTCATTCCCTTATTGGACAAAACCGAATCAAGATATGCTGAAATTGCCCGTTTAATGTACCAAACCAAGGAATGGGTTGTATTGCAAATAGATTATGGTGTTCCGTTTTGGGCCAAACCTCCTTTATCAACTTGGCTTTCTGCCATTAGTTTCAGCATTTTTGGCGTGAATGAACTATCTGCCAGACTCCCTTTTTATCTGTTAAATGTGATAATCATTATCATTTTGGGGTATTGGGTAAAAAAATCAAAAACATCCTTTTTATTGCCTGCTTTCATTCTGTTAACCATGCCCGAGTTTTTATTGCATACGGGTGTTGTTTCAACAGATGTTGCTTTGTGTTTTAGTATTACATTGGTTATGCTGTCGTTTTGGAAAGCCATCCAAGAAAATGAGCGTTCCATTTGGGACTATTTGTTTTTTATTGGAATTGGATTGGGCTTGCTCTCAAAAGGCCCCATTATTTTGGTATTGACCGGACCTCCAATTTTAGCTTGGATAATCATTCAAAAAATAAAAATAAAAGATGTTTTATCAAGATTACCTTGGATTTCAGGAACGCTATTAACAGTTCTCATTGCTATACCTTGGTACATTTTAGCCGAAAAAAGATCTCCAGGATTTTTAGATTACTTTATTGTAGGCGAACACTTTAACAGATTTGTAAAACCTGAATGGCACGGTGATCTTTATGGTAGCGGACATTCACAACCTCTGGGAATGATTTGGGTGTTCTTGTTGCTTTTTACGTTTCCTTGGCTTCAAATAGTTTTGATAAAATTATGGAAAAACAAATCAACTGTTTTAAAAGATAAGTGGGTATCCTTTTTGATATTATGGTTGTTTTGGACACCGCTTTTCTTTACCATATCCAAAAATATTCTACACACGTACATTTTACCTACTACGATACCAATAACACTTTTAATGGTTCATTGGTGGGAAGCTTACAAAAACAAAAAAACAGCCCTCATTTTAAGTTCCATTTTTCCAGTTGGAGCTATCATTTTATCACTAGTTTTGTGTTTCAATCAAGGCTTGTTTAAACAATTGAATTCTGATAAATACCTCTTAGAACATCAAACCGCAAAACGTTCAGAAAAACCAGCACCTATTTATTACTGGAAATACACTTCCTACTCTGGTGAGTTTTATTCAAAAGGGCAAGTAAAAAAAATAGAGACAATCGATGACTTGGAAACTTTAGAAAATAGAGGCAACACATTTTATTTTATTATTTTAAACAAAAGAATTAAGGAGATTCCTGAATCATTTAAAAATCAATTGGTGTTTTTAGAATCCAACCATACAACATCTATTTTCTTATATGAAAAAAGTTAACTAATAACCCGCATTTTTTAGACATAACAACTTTAGATTTTCTAAAGAATTTAAATCTACTTTTAAATGTTTTATAAAGTGTACTGATGAAGATTTTAATTGTAGAAGACGAATTGGATTTACAGCAATCCATTGCAAGCTATTTGCAAAAAGACAACAACATCTGTGAAACGGCTTCAGATTTTGTTGAAGGCTCTTATAAGTCTTCACTTTACGAATATGACATAATCATACTGGATATTAACCTCATCAATGGTAGTGGCATTGATATTTTAAAAACCTTAAAACAACAACACAAAAACACGGGGGTTATCATCATATCTGCCAATAGCTCAATAGATGACAAATTGCTGGGATTGGATTTAGGAGCTGATGATTATTTAACAAAACCGTTTCATCTAGCGGAATTAAATTCGCGAATAAAAGCCGTGCTACGCAGACGACAATTCAATGGTAACGACTCCATTATTTTTAATGAAATACAAATGAATACCAGTTCAAGAACGGTTTTAGTCAATAATACTGCTATAGAATTAACCCGAAAGGAATTTGATTTGTTGCTGTTCTTTATTACCAACAAGAATCGTGTGCTTTCTAAAGAGATTATAGCAGAACACCTTTGGGGAGACCACAGTGACATGTTGGATAATTTTGATTTTATTTATGTTCATATCAATAATTTGCGAAAAAAACTCACTGCAGATGGCGCTAAATATATACAAACTGCTTATGGAACAGGTTATACATTTAAAGAGATATAATTTTTGATATGGATACGGTAATTTATATAAAACGATATGTTTCTTTCTTTTTAACGCTATTAACACTATTAGCGTTCTGTTTAACACAGGCACAACAAAAAAGTCTAGACTTTTTTTTGGACAAAGCCAAAGAAAATGCCGTGTCCTTGAAAGAAAATGAAAACCTATTAAAAATTGGTGCCATTCAAAATGCCCTTATAATTGCCCAAAACCAAGATTTTAAAATTGATGCAACATCAGAAGTGTTATTTGCTCCTTTTTTTAACAGCAATGGTAGAGCCATAGACATCACAACAAATCCATCAAATAATGCTTACGGTTATGATGCAGGCATAACCAATGGCGGCTTGTACTCCGCTCAAATAAACATTACCAAAAATTTGTTTAACGGTGCTGCAACTGACAATCTATTATTTCAGAATAAACTTAAAAATGAGGCTATTACGCTATCTTCAAAAGATATTTTCCACAATCTTGAAAAAAATATTATTGACAACTATATATTAGTTTATCAATATCAACTACAAGAAACCTTTACCAATGAGCTAAAAACCGATTTAGAAAAAAGACTGCAAGTTGTTGAATTGTTGGTAAAGCGCGGGCTTTTATCAGAAAGCGACTATTTATTGATACAATCCAATATTGATTCCAAAAATTTAGAATTACAACAAATCCGTTCCAGTATCAATCAAGCAAAGACCCAACTTTACAATCTTTGTGGTATTCCGCTAGAAAATCATAACACATTGGAAGCTCCATTACTGAAATTAAACGATAAACAAGACACTTTCTTTTTTGAGAAGACATTCAAAAACGACAGTCTACAAATTTTAGCTGATAAAAATGTATTTGAAAACCAGTATAAACCTCAGGTTTCTGTTTACGGCAATACTGGCCTGAACGCCATTGATGCCAAAAACATTCCTCATAATTTCGGGGTCAGTGCTGGAATTAAACTAAAAATCCCCATTTATGATGGCAACCAAAAAAAATATAATGCATTACAAAATGACTTAAAGCAAGAAACTCTTGAGTTTTATAAGGAAAATAAAGAAATCCAACTACAAAACAATCTAAAAAGCCTTTTACAACAAATTGATGATTTACAAAAAAACAGGCAACTCATAGAATCACAAATAGCACAACAACAAAACTTACTTGAAATATTTAAAGGCAAACTGGCACAAGGGCAAACAAGCATTATTGATTACTTAAACGTCATACAAAACTATAAGCTAACCGTCTATACAAAATTGCAAATGCAAACCAATTTGTGGTTGCTTTACAATCAGTATAATTTTATAAATTGGTAATATCATGAATTTAAAATACATATCATTTTTACTTTTAATGTTTGTTTTTGGCTGCAAAAATGAAACCCAAACCAAAACACCAAAAAAAACACCAATAGCTGTTAAAGCTGCTTTGGTAAAAGAACAGACATTAAAAGAATACCTAAATTTTAATGGAACAACCCGTTATTTAAAAAAGGAAAATATTCGCGCTAATGTAACGGGTTATATTTCATGGATGCCCTACAAAATCGGTGACGCCGTAAAATCAGGCCAAACATTTGCCACCTTAAGAACCAAAGAACAGGATGTACTTAACGAAGCCATAAAAATTGATAGTTCACTAGCCAAGTTTTCAAAACCACTTCGCATTAATTGCAATTCTTCTGGAATAATTTCCATGTTAAACATTCAAAAAAACGATTATGTTGCCGAAGGTGATCTGTTGGCAACCATATCACAGCCTAGTTCCTTATCAATAGAAGTGAATGTTCCTTATGAATATGAAAACCATATAAAAATTGGGACACCCTGTGACATTGTGCTTCAAAATGGTGAAACCATAAGTTCCAAAATTACAGGTTCATTACCAATTATTGATACCATTGCACAATCTCAAGCATTTTTAATTGCTTTGCCAAACCATGATTTGCCTGAAAATTTGAATGTAACCGTAAAAATGATTTACAAAGAGGCTAAAAAATCAATATGCGTGCCACATGATGCCTTACAAACCAATGAATTAATGACTGAGTATTGGGTCATGAAAATTATTGATGATACACTTGCCATAAAAGAACCCGTTACGCCCTTACTAAGTAATGATTCCTTAATACAAATACAATCAAAAGATATAAAAACAAATGATTGGGTTGTGACAAAAGGTAGTTACCAAATGCAAGATTCAACATTAGTAACCATTCAAAACCAAAACTAATGAGTTTGCCAAATAGCCAGCATTCAAAATATAAATTCCCGCTTTTGGCCATTGCGTTTTTATTGCTCATTGGTGGCATCTTTACTTACCAAAATTTAAAAACGGGATTATTTCCAGATATTACATTTCCAAAAATAAAAGTCATTGCAGACGCTGGTCAACAACCCGTTGACAAAATGATGACAACTGTTACCATTCCTTTGGAAAACATCATCAGACGTACTGAAGGCCTGCAATATATAAGGAGTACCACCTCAAGAGGAAGTTGTGAAATCTCTGTTTTTTTAGATTGGAATATGGACATCAATCTGGCAAAATCACAAATTGAATCCTTTATAAATCAATCACAGAACAATCTGTTACCCAACACAAACATCTCTGTTGAAAAAATGAATCCTTCTATTTTACCCGTTATGGGATATTCATTAGAAGGTGACAATTATTCACAAGTTGATCTGAAAAAAATAGCCAAATACCAGATAAAACCTTATCTGGCTGCTACTCCAGGCGTTTCTGACATTGCAATTATTGGTGGAAAAGACAAAGAATATCAAGTAGTTTTAAAGCCTAATACTTTAAAAACACTCGGGATTTCAATTGCCACAATCCAAAACGCCATTGTAAACTCCAACATCCTTCAATCCAATGGCTATTTAAATGATTACAACCGCTTGTACCTTACCTTAACAGATAACGCTATTGATAACATCTCCGATTTACAAAATCTGGTCATTACAAATAGCCAAAATAGGTTAATACGTTTAAAAGATGTTGCTGATATTAAAGTTTCAGAAGCAAAAGCATATGTAAAAATTTTGGCCAATGGCAAAAATGTTCCGCTCATTGCTGTTATTAAACAACCAGAGGCCAATCTTATTGAAGTCAATAACACCATTGAGCAAAAAGTAAAAGAGTTACAGAACATTCTTCCAAAAGATGTTAAACTAGTGCCGTATTACAAACAAGCCAACTTTGTAAACAAAAGCATTAGCAGTATTAAGGATGTATTATGGATTGGTCTTGTTTTGGCCTTGATTGTTGTTATTTTATTTCTAAGATCCTTTTCGGCAAGTATGGTGGTGCTTTTTACCATTCCAGTCTCTTTGTCGCTTACGCTCATTATGTTGGATGCTGTTGGATATACTTTTAACATCATGACTCTTGGAGCCATTGCTGCTGCCATAGGATTAATGATTGATGATGTTGTTATCGTTATTGAGCAAATACATAAAATACGTGAGGAACAGCCTAAACAATCCATTTGGTTTTGTACCAAAGAGGCTATTTCACATTTAATTCCGGCCATGATTGGTTCATCATTGAGCACCTTGGTCATTTTTATTCCATTTATTTTAATGACAGGTGTTGCGGGTTCGTATTTCAAGGTGATGGCCTTTAGTATGATCATAGCATTGGCTTCTTCGTTTTTTGTAACGTGGCTCATTGCTCCTGTACTGTATATTATATTTTCAAAAAACAAAACCCTAAAAAGTAAACATACAGCTAAAACCAGATGGATACATGCTATCTTATCAAAGCCTATCATCCCTGCATTGTTTGTTGTTCTATGCATTCTCATTTTAATAATTATACCGTCAAAACTACCTTCAGGATTTCTGCCTGAAATGGATGAAGGTAGCATTGTACTAGACTACAATAGCCCACCTGGGACAACCTTGGAAGAGACCGACCGAATGCTCACTGTAGTCAATAATATTCTTAACAACCAACCCGAAGTAGAAGCCTACTCGGCACGTTTGGGCACTCAAATGGGATTTTTTATAACCGAACCCAATAGAGGAGATTATTTGATAAAACTAAAGGATAGGCGCAATAAAACAACAACCGAAGTTTCTGATGAAATACGAACAAAAATTGAAGCAGCCGTCCCGCAGCTCATTGTTGATTTCGGACAAGTAATTGGTGATATGCTTGGCGATTTAATGAGTTCGGTACAACCGATAGAAATAAAGGTCTTTGGAGATGACATTGCGCAATTGGAAGATTATTCAAAACAAATTGCCTCAGAAATTGAAACCGTTGATGGTACAGCCGATGTATTTGATGGTATAGTGATTTCCGGACCCAATATCTCCATACAGCCTAACGTTCCCATTTTAGCACAAATGGGACTTACGCCAACCGATTTACAATTACAGCTACAAGCTCAAATTGAAGGAATTGTTGTTAGTAATGTCATAGAAAAAGAACAGATTGTAAACGTTAGGATTATTTATCCAAACGCCAACAAAACAACGGTTCATGATTTAAAAAACACAACCATTTTACTTCCAAATGGTGCACTGGTTCCCATTCAAAAAGTAGCTACAATTACCGTTGGAAAAGGTGTTGCAGAAATCAACAGGGAAAATCAAAAATCCATGGGTGTTGTGACTGCCCGTTTAAACAACAGGGATTTAGGCTCCACTTTAAAAGATATAAAAAAGCGTCTGGCTGAAACCATTAGCTTGCCTTCAGGTTATCATATTGAATATGGCGGCTTATATGAACAACAACAAAAAGCATTCAAGGAATTATTGATGATTCTGATTTCGGCGATCTTGTTGGTTTTTATTGTGATTTTGTTCTTGTTTAAAAACGTAAAAATAGCTTTGGCCATCATAAGTACGGCTATTTTAGGTGTTGCTGGTTGCTTTTTTAGCTTATTTATCACAGGAACACCATTAAATATTGGTAGTTACACCGGGATTATTATGATTGTTGGAATCATTGGTGAGAATGCTATTTTTACCTACAGACAATATCAAGACAGTGATGCCTCATTAAACCATTTAGAAAAAATTGAATACTCCATTGCGGCGCGTTTAAGACCTAAGTTAATGACCGCTTTTGCCGCCATTATGGCGCTGACACCTTTGGCTTTTGGCATTGGAGCTGGAGCACAATTACACCAACCGCTTGCCATTGCTGTTATTGGTGGATTGGTGTTTGCCCTACCGTTGTTGTTAGTGGTTTTACCTTCAATTATGAAATTCATTAAAGAATAACCATGGCAACAAAAACAAAGCTTTTACAAAAAATCTCACAAAAGCAATTGCAGTTTGGGCTTATAATAGTGCTTTTGAGTTTGGTTATTTTATTTTTTTTAACCCGATATTATATAAAAGCTGAAGCCGAAGAAAGCTTGTACTCAACAGCATATAGAATTGAAAAGACAATAGAAACCAATCAAAACATAAGCTCTTTAAGACCACTTTACGAAGTTTTAGAAGTCAAGGATTTACATCAACAAACAATAAAGGATACGCTTATTTATGATGAACAACAAAAAGAATTTGAAGTTTTCAGGGAATTGAATACTTATAAAGCAATAAACGGAAAAAAATACCACATTATCACTAGAACCCTTTTTGCCGACTTTGACGAAACCTTGATTTCAATTTTAATATCCTTTGCCTTTATTATTTCTTTTGTATATATAGCTCAATACATTTATAATAAGTCCATAAATAAAAAACTATGGACTCCTTTTTTTAAAAATCTGGAAGCCATAAAAGCATTTTCATTGCAATCAAACCAACCTATTGAACTGCAACAATCAGAGGTATTGGAGTTTACAGAACTCAACCAACATATTAAAAATCTGACTGAAAAAGTTACAAGTGACTATCAAAATTTAAAACAATTCACTGAAGATTTATCTCATGAAGTTCAAACACCGCTATCAATCATTCAGGCAAAAATTGAAAACTTAACTGACAACAATAATTTTGATGATAACACCCATTTAGTTTTAAACGACATACAAAAAAATACAAAACGGTTATCAAAACTCAACCAAGGTTTAATATTACTTACTAAAATTGAAAACCTTCAATTCAAAAATACTGAAATCATTGAAATCAATTCCTTAATTGAATCCATACTATATAATTTTGAAGATATTACATCTATAAAACATTTAAACATTGACTTTTTGTGTTTTCAAAAAGTGAATATTGAAATGGACAGGGTTTTGGCAGATATACTGTTTTCCAATTTGATTGGCAATGCTATTAAATATACCGATTCAAAGGGTAAAATATCACTGGTTTTAAAAGATACTAGATTTACAATACAAAATTCAGGAAATTCAGCCATTAAAAATCACAACCAACTGTTCCAAAGGTTTTATAAAGCAGATAAAAATTCACAATCTTTGGGATTAGGTCTCGCTATTGTAAAAAAAATATGTGATTATTATGGTTTTGAGGTTCATTATTCATTTAAAGACTCACTGCATCAATTTAGTGTAACGTTTTGATTAATAATTTAAAAGCCCTTTAAAAAGTCTTTAGATTTCAGTGCTACATTTATGTATTATTAACAATTAAATATTAAAAAATGAAAGCATTGCAAGTATCAATTATGGGACTTTGTTTGACTGGCTTTTTGGCTTGTGCTCAAAATAGCAAAACACCAAAACAAGTATTGGACAGTTTCTCTGAAAAATTCCCAACTGCCAAATATGTGAAATGGGACAAAGAAAACGAAACAGAATGGGAAGCAGAATTTAAAATGGATGGTATTAAATATTCTGCCAACTTTGACACTGATGGCGCCTGGAAAGAAACCGAACACAAGGTCAAATCATCAGAAGTTCCAGAACAAATAAAAACGGCTTTGACAACTGCTTTTCCTGATAGCAAGATTGAGGACATAGAAGTATCTGACACAAAATCAGGCCGTTTCTATGAATTTATGATTGAGAAAGGCGAGACAGACATGGAGATTGTTATTGACTCTAAAGGAAACATAGTAAAAAAAGAAATGAAAGATGAAGAAGACTCAGATAATGATTGATTTATAAACCAACTAACATACATAAACTTTTTTAAAAGCAATTGAAGCTAATCTTTGGTTGCTTTTTTTATTGTAAAACACAATAAAGTTTGCGTTTAATTATAGCCTTTTATGATATTTGCGCGTTACTTAAATAAAATTAAGAAACTACTTAATCTTAAAGTTAAGTATTCAGCTTACCTTTGCAAACTTAGTGACGTAAAAAACAAACCTTTATTATGCTAAACAAATTATTTCCAAGCCGGTTTTCATTACTAAAAACATTTATTGTAATCTTCTTGACATTATCATTTGCTGTAAGATTGATTTTATTTGCATGGAGTTTTTCAGAAGCTGACACGTCAGTTTTTAATTTAATTTACACGTTCCTATTAGGCTTTTTATTTGATATTGGCACCGTCTCATTTTTTGCCTTTCCATATGCGTTATATCTATTGGTTATGCCCAGTAGATTTCATGGCAGCATTTTGGATAAAGTGGTTACTTATTTTGGCTATTCTTTAGGTCTGATTATTTTCTTGTTTTCGTTTTTTGCCGAGATTACCTTTTGGGAAGAATTTAAACGCCGCTTTAATTTTATAGCTGTTGATTACTTGATTTACACCAATGAAGTTGTAAAGAACATCAATGAATCCTACCCCATTCCGTTGTTGGTAGGTATTATATTAATTGCGTATGTAATTCTGTTGTTCGTCACAAAAAAAAGAGGATCATTTTCAAATACATTTAAGAGTACAACACCATTCAAAAGTAAAATTTTTCCAACCCTGATTATTGGTGGAATTATGGCTTTTTTCTGGGTATTTGTACAAAATCAAGATTCAGAACAATTTAGTAATCGATATAACAATGAGCTATCTAAAACCGGCATCTATTCCTTTTTTGCTGCCTTTAGAAATAACGAACTGCCTTATGTGAAATTTTACAAAACCATTGATGAAAACAAGGCATTTACCATTTTAAAAAATAAACTTAAATCAGAGAAAGAACAATTTATTCACCCTGATAAACATGAAATATTAAGAACGGTTACAAATTCAGACTCGTTAAAAACACCTATAAAACCCAATGTCGTTTTTATCTGTATAGAAAGCTTAAGCGGTAAGTTTTTAAATTCATTGGGCAGCAGCCTAAACATTACTCCTAATATTGATTCATTGGCAAATAACGGACTGTTTTTCAATAATTTGTTTGCAACCGGAACCAGAACCGTAAGAGGCATGGAAGCCATAACATTGTCCATATCACCAACGCCTGGCAGAAGTATTGTGAAGCGTAAAAACAATCAAGGCCTCATGACCATCGGTGAGGTTTTTAGAAAAGAAGGTTATAACCGGACGTTCTTTTATGGCGGTGATGGCTATTTTGACAATATGAACACCTACTTTGGCGGTAATGGTTTTGATATAGTAGATAGAGGCCGTGGTTTTTTGTTGGATGCCAGTATTACAACCAAACGAACCAATATTGAAGATGATGAGGTGACTTTTGAAAATGCATGGGGCGTTTGCGATGAGGACATCTATAATAAAGTCATTAAAGAAGCTGATAAAACCTATCAAGATGGAAAACCGTTTTTTGATTTTGTTATGACCACCTCAAATCATAGACCTTACACCTACCCAGAAGGCAAAGTTGCCATTCCTTCGGGTACCGGAAGAGAAGGTGCTGTACAATACACAGACTATGCAATCGGTGAGTTTTTAAATAAAGCCAAATCAAAACCTTGGTTTAACAATACCATCTTTGTAATCATGGCGGACCATTGTGCAAGTAGTGCTGGCAGATGGGAATTAGATGTGCAGAACTATCATATTCCTGCTATTGTTTACAACCCTAACTTGATAGCACCACAAAACATTGATAAACTATGTTCTCAAATTGATATATTTCCTACTGTTTTTGGGCTGTTAAACTGGGATTATACATCAAACTTTTTTGGCAAAGACATCTTAAAGATGAAAGCTGAAGACGAACGGGCTCTTATAGGAAATTATAGAAAGCTAGGTCTACTGAAAAACAACAAATTAATGGTATTGAATGAACAAAAAGAATCTGATTTTTACCAATGGAATAAAGACGACAATAGTTTGAACAAAATCCAAAATGACACTAATTTTTTGGATGAAACGATTTCGTATTACCAAGTAGCCGATTATCTATATAGAAATGATGGCCTTAAAATAAAGGAATAATATTGATACACATACATTTTATAGTAAACCCAATTGCGGGAACTGGTGATAATAAAATTAATATAAAGTTCCTTGAAGGGCATTTTAGCAAAGACAGATATACACTATCTGTAAAAAACTCTGTCTATAAAAAACATGCGGTTAAACTCACTCAAGAATCCATAAAAGAGGGAGCAAAAATCATTATAGCTTGCGGTGGTGACGGCACCATTAATGAGGTCGCTTCTTGCATTATTGGTACCTCGGTTATTTTGGGAGTCATCCCGCTAGGCTCTGGAAATGGTTTGGCTTCAAATCTTAAAATATCTAAAAACATCCAAAAAGCCATTTCATTAATTAAAAAACAAGATGTAAAAAAAATTGATATTGGCTCCTTAAATGGTAACTATTTTTTTAGCAATACCGGTGTTGGATTTGATGCATTGGTCATTAAAAACTATGAAGCATCCAATGGCCGTAAGCTTTTAAGCTATATAAAAGGAACGCTAAAATCACTGAGGGATATAAAATATGACCGCGAGTTTGATGTGTGCTTAAATAATGAAAATTTGGTTTTAAAACCCTTTATGATATTTGTTTCAAACTCAAACGTATTGGGGTATAATGTCAGTTTAACTCCTAAAGCGTCTTTACAGGATGGTTTATTGGATGTTCTTATTGTTTCAAGATTAAACAGTTTTAAAGTACTCTTGTTTTGCTTATTGATGATTTTCAAAAAACACCACCTGCTAAAAGAAGTAAAAAGCTATCAAACAAAAAAAATAACCATCAATCAAAAAGACAGCAGTTTCTATGATATGCAAATTGATGGAGAACATAGAACCATTGATGATTCAAACATAGAAATATACATTCAGGAACAAACTTTGAGCATTATTGCCTAAATGAACCTTTTTATAAGGTACGTTGCCAATTTATAAAACAAAAATCCAGAAAATGCTCCAAAGGTAAAGCCACAAATAATATCCAACGGATAATGAACTCCTACATAAATTCTACTGTAACCAACAATCACGCTCCAAAACATTAAAATAAAAATCAAATTTTTATAAAAGGGTTTTAACAAGAGCCCTGCAAATAAAGCTACCGCCATGGAGTTGGATGAGTGCCCCGAGAAAAAGCCATATTTCCCACAACGAACTGCTATAAAGCGCATGTGATCAATCAAAGCATCCTCGCCACATGGACGTGGCCTTTCAAATGTGCGCTTAAATACGTTGGTCATTTGATCTGTAAAGGTTATCATTAAGGCTATGACCACTACTAAAATCATAAGCGATTTTAAGCCATACTTTTTATAAAGCAGATATAATAAAAGTGCATACAGCGGAATAAACGTAAATTTATAAGTTATGGTCAACCATAAATTGTCCCACGTAGGAGATCCTAAATTATTTAAGAATAAAAACAGGGATTTGTCATATTCAAGAAGTTGTTCAATCATGACTCTTCGTATAAAGAAATTTCCCGGTCGTAAAATTCAGTAGCTAATTTAATCATGTTCTCCGTTTCAGCTTCTAATTCGCTTTGGTCTTCCTCATCAAAATCCTCAAACCATTCTACCTCGTCATTTTCAAGATTAATTATGAACCTTGGAAATTCTGTATGGATAACATAAATGGCGTTGGGATAATCTGTATTGTCCCCTAATATGAATTTTGGTAATTGCATGATTGCTGTGAATTCTAGTTATTTGACAAAATTAACTTTTTAGTCAGATAATTAAACCGAATATACAATAAAATTGCTGCTGTTGTCAATCCGGCCAATAACCCGAGCCAAATACCAAAACTGCCATACGCATCTTCTTTTCCTAAAAACCAACTTACCGGAAATCCAACAAGCCAATACGAAATAAACGTTATCAATGTTGGTATTTTTACATCTTGAAGACCTCGCAATGCTCCTAGCATAATTACCTGAACACTATCACTAATTTGAAAAATGGCCGCCGCAATAAGTAGTTTTGAAGCAATACTTACCACTTCGGTGTTATCAACAAGATTTTTGAAATCTTTGAAATCCACATATAATTTAGGCAATTGATTTTTAAATGAAAAGAACAGAATCGCAAAACTTATGGCAAACAATATTCCGAATAAAAATATTGAAAAAGCAATGCGCCGCAGTTCAAAATACTTTTGTAAACCTTTCTGGTTTCCAACCCTAATCATGGCAGCAACACTTAACCCCATAGCCACCATAAACGTCATGGACGATAAATTCAAGGCAATTTGATTGGCTGCCTGCGGATTTTTCCCCAACGTTCCGCTTAGCCAAATAGCAGCTGTAAAAATAGCAACCTCAAAAAACATTTGCATAGCACTTGGCATCCCAAGATTGATAATTTTTTTTAGCATCAAGGTATCCAATACAAAGATTTTAATATGAGTGACAAATGCTTTTGATTTTTCTTTTCCTTTAAGCAAATACCAAATAAACCAAACCATGATAAACCGAGAAGCCAAGGTTCCATAAGCAGCTCCAACAATGCCTAGTTCTGGAAATCCAAATTTCCCAAATATCAACACATAATTCAAAACAACATTCGCAATGTTTCCCAATAGCGTAGCATACATTGGGTATCTGGTCATGGACATACCATCGCTAAATTGCTTAAATGCCTGAAAAACAATCAAGGGTATTAATGAAAATGCCACCAAATCAAGATACGGAATAGCTAAGGCAACCACTTCATCTGGTTGTTTCATATAGTACATAAGTGGTTTAGCGAAAAACACCAATAAAAACAATAAAACACCAAGAACGGTACATAAAAACAAGCCATGTTTAAACGCCGATTTCCCTGACTTAAAGTTTTGCTCTGCATCTGCTTCTGCGGTCAATGGTGTAATGGCTGTTGAAAACCCAATCCCCAAGGACATGGCTATAAACATAAAACTGTTCCCTAAAGAAACTGCGGCCAATTCAGCTGTACCTAACTGACCAACCATAACATTATCAACAAAACTCACAAACGAATGCCCTAACATACCTAACATCACTGGTGCTGCCAATTGCCAGTTATATTTAAATTCTTTTGTGTAGTCTTTTAATTGCATCTGGCAAAAGTAATCTTTAGTGTTAGTTTTTGCGAATTTTAGGAATACTGATTTTAAAAATTTATTGCATTCAAAATACGGTTGTTGATAAGTATCAATAAGTTACTTACTGTCAGCCATTTATTTTTATTAATTTTGAAAACTCCCCGTAAGAATTATCAATTAATAATATATATATATATAGAAACATTTAGCTTTTATTTTAAGGGATTAAAAATAATTATAGGCATAAGGTTTCAATATTAAAAAGGGGAAACATTTTTCCCCTTTTTGTTTGTCACAATATTAACATTCCATTTATAATTCAACAACTTCATAATATGTATATTGCATAAAACAATGTGATATGAAACTGGTGTTATTTGTCTTTGTTTGTTGTGGTTTGTTTGGTTTTTCCCAACAAACCACAGAACCTTTTTTAGCAAATATTGTTAAGCAATTTCCAAATGTTCGCGATACTGCCATATCTCCCAATGGCAATGAAATTCTCTTTTCTGCTCAGAGTGTCATGGGAAATACCTCAGCAATTATTACTGTTACAAAAAATGGGAATACATGGAACCCACCTCAAGTAGCTTCATTTTCCGGTCAATTTTTTGATATTGAACCGTTTTTTTCAACAGACGGATTAACCTTGTATTTTGCATCAAACAGACCATTAGAACCAACCGGTAAAACTGTAAAAGATTTTGACATTTGGTACGTAAAACGATCTTCTATGGATGATACATGGTCTGAACCTATTAATATGGGAAGTCCCATCAACACTAAAAATGATGAATTTTATCCATGTATTACCAATAATAGAAACCTCTATTTCACTATGGACAACCCCCAAACAAACACAAAGGACGATATTTATATCAGTGAATATCGTAACGGTAACTATTCTCCCCCAAAACCTTTGGATGATTCCATTAATTCCAATGGTTACGAATTTAATGCCTTTATAGCATCAGATGAATTGTTTATGGTTTACACCTGTTATAATCGGGAAGATGGCTTGGGCAGTGGCAATTTATATATCAGCTATAAAACAGATACCGGTTGGAGTCAAGTAAAAAATCTTGGCAACAGCGTCAATTCTGACAAAATGGATTATTGTCCTTTTATTGACACCAAATCTAATACTCTATACTTTACAAGTAAAAGAGACCATTCAAAAACCAATTTTGAAAACCCACAAAGTATAGAAGAATTATTAAAGGAATTTGATAAATATGATAATGGTTCCAGTAGGTTGTATCAAGTTGAATTAGGGAATTTCCTTAAAAAGTGAATTTATAATTACAGCGTTGCAATCTTCTTTTTAGCCTTTTCAAACTCTATCATCATATCTGAAACAATTTGAGCAACGGGTTTTATATCATGAATCAATCCGGATATTTGCCCTATTTCCAATTCACCTTCTTCTAAATCTCCTTCAAACATACCCTTTTTGGCTCGGGCTCTACCCAATAATGCTTGCAATTCTTCTACTGTTGTCCCTTTTTTATAAAGCTCTTGAACATCGTTATAAAATTTGTTTTTTATCAAACGTACTGGTGCCAATTCCTTTAAGGTCAATTGGGTATCCCCTTCTTTAGCTTCAACCACTGCCTTTTTAAAAGCTTCATGCGATGATGCTTCTTTACTGGCCACAAAACGGGTTCCCACTTGCACACCATCGGCTCCCAAAACCATAGCCGCTAACATGGCTTGGCCAGTAGCAATACCTCCAGCAGCAATCAATGGAATACTAATCTGCTCTTTAACCATAGGGATCAAAGTGAAGGTGGTAGTTTCATCGCGACCATTATGGCCACCAGCTTCAAAACCTTCGGCCACTAAGGCATCAACCCCCGCTTCTTGAGCCTTTAAAGCAAACTTAACACTACTAACCACATGAACCACAGTAATACCCTGTTCTTTCAACCAAGACGTCCATGTTTTTGGATTTCCAGCCGACGTAAATACAATCTTTACCCCTTCTTCCACAATAATATCCATAATCTCTTGGATATTGGGATACAACATCGGCACATTTACACCAAATGGTTTTGATGTTGCTTTTTTACATTTTTGAATATGTTCCCGTAACACTTCTGGGTACATAGAACCAGCACCTATTAAACCCAATATTCCGGCATTGCTGGACGCAGAAGCTAACCTCCAACCACTGTTCCAAACCATACCGGCTTGAATGATTGGATATTGTATATTGAACAATTGCGTGATTCTATTGGCCATTTACTGTTTTATGATTTTGAAGGATTTAATTGAATCTTTGGACACTATTTTAGCCATATACATTCCGTTTGAAACCCTAGACAAATCAAGTTGATGATTAGTATGGTTTATAATGGTATGCAAAACCTGTTTCCCAAGGATATCAAAAACAGTTACATCCAATTGGCTTTGGTTAGTCGGAAATTTAATGTAAATGCGATTTGATGTTGGATTGGGGAATAGCTTTATGCCATCTGTCTTATTAATAACATCATTAGAGGATAACGCCGTGTTTAAAGCTACTTGCAAATCTGGAATTCCATAACCTAGCTTGTAACTAGGCAAAATATATTTTGATGCCGATTCTCTGACCAATTGCATAATCTCTCCGTTAGTTTTATCTGGCAATGCTTGCCACAAACAAACCAAACCACCAGCCATAATAGGCGAACTAAAAGACGTTCCATTAGCCGTTCCAATAACATCATTTTCATTAATGACATAACTAGCAAGTCCTTGAGCAACAACATCAGGTTTTATTGTAGGTTGAATGCTACTTCCAACAGAACTAAAATAGGCATAGTCACCATTAGCATCAACTGCTCCAATAGAAAACACATATTCAGAATCAGCTGGCGCATTCACGCCTGCATTCCCCTCATTACCGGCAGAATTAACTATCAACAACCCTTTTTCATAAGCTATGTTGGCGCCTCGAGTGATATAAGTTGTCAATCCATCAAAATCTGAAGCTGCATAATTGTAATTCGTGTTATTATAAAAACTACCATACCCTAAAGAAGAATTAATGACATCAACACCCAGACTATCGGCACGCTCGGCCGCCTCAACCCAATAGCTCTCCTCAACAGGATTTTCGTTTTCTACACCTCCCACTATTCTAGCATCTTCAGTAATAAACAAATAATAGTCTGCATCAGGAGCGGTGCCTACATATTGATTATCAACATAACCTGACATGGTGCTTAAAACCATGGTACCATGATTACTTGCTGTATTGGTGTACACATCGGGATCCCTATTTACAAAATCATATGTTCCCAATATGTGACCCATATCTCTTAATCTTTGAAATGACGTCATGCTATTCACATTTGGAAATCCTGCATCAAGAACAGCTACTGTCATACCTATTCCCGTATAATTTGCCAAATGCAATTGGTCGCCTTTAATCATTTGTATTTGATTGGCCGAATTGCCGTAGTTAAAAGTTGTAAAAGTCTCTTGGAATTTTGATTGCTGTTTTTGTTGGGCTTGTTTTCCAGTATTCAAACTTTTATCAGCAAAATCAATGGAACTCACAAATACCAAACCTGACAAGGCATTAATATTAGCTTCGCTTCCTCTTACATGAACCGCATTAAGCCATTTTGACTTAGCCATTACGGTAATGCCTGTCTGTGCTTTCAATTGGGTTATATAGGCTTCATTAACAGGGACATCGCGTTCATCAATGACAACTCCATGGGCATTTTTTCTGTCAATGGCTTTTTGAGTAAGAAATGTTATGGGGTTTGCCAACGAATAGACATCAGTTTGCTTGTCAGTAAAATATACCCAAGCGTCCTGGTCTTGAGAAAAACAAGATAGTGATAGAAATACAACAACTAGTGACAGAATTGTTCTCATAGCAACACAATTAAGGTATTGCAATTTATGAAATTACTCCAGAACCAACTAATTCGTCCTCTAAATACCAAGCTACAAACTGACCTTCTGTAATGGCAGACTGCGGATTGTCAAATTCTACATACAATCCTGACTCCACTTTATAGAGAGTTGCTTTTTGTAATGGCTGACGATACCGGATTCTAGCCAGAACTGGCATGGTTTCATCAGGATTTAAAGCCAAGTCTTCACGTATCCAATGCAGTTCCTCATTCTTAACAAATAAAGCCTTTTTATACAATCCTGGATGTTGTTTACCTTCGCCGGTATATATGACATTCTCTACCACATCCGTTTCAATTACAAATAACGGCTCTGTATGACCGCCTACAGCCAATCCCTTTCGTTGGCCTTTTGTGAAATAATGAGCCCCTTGATGGGTTCCTACAACTTTACCGTCTTCAACGTGATAATCAAGTTTTCTGGAAAGAAATTCCAAACGTTCCTGATTGGTATTAAAATTAGGCTCTTCTGTAGTATATATGATATTTTCTTTAGGAATCTCAACTATTTTACCAGCTTTTGGTTTTAACTGCTGTTGCAAAAAATCGGGCAATTTCACTTTCCCTATAAAACAGAGTCCCTGTGAATCTTTCTTTTCAGCAGTTACTAAATCCTGCTCAGTGGCAATTTTTCTA
This sequence comes from Yeosuana aromativorans, assembly GCF_014646655.1. GTDB lineage: Bacteria > Bacteroidota > Bacteroidia > Flavobacteriales > Flavobacteriaceae > Yeosuana > Yeosuana aromativorans. The sequence continues at coordinate 117,663 of NZ_BMNR01000004.1, forward strand.
ACTTCTGGCTTGGTCAATTCACCAATTGGGAATAAAGATTTTGCTAATTGGTCTTGGGATAATTGGCATAAAAAATAAGACTGATCCTTGTTGGCATCAACTCCAGCTAGCAATTGATAGGTTTTTGTTTCGTTAGATTCAATCACACCTTTTCTGCAATAGTGGCCTGTTGCGACATAATCGGCTCCCAATTCCATGGCAATTTTCATAAAGATATCAAATTTGATTTCTCTATTACAAAGTACATCAGGATTAGGGGTTCTACCGTTTTCGTATTCCTTGAACATATAGTCGACAATACGCTCTTTATATTGCTCGCTTAAATCAATTGTTTGAAATGGAATACCTAATTTATCGGCAACCAACATGGCATCATTACTGTCATCCAACCAAGGGCATTCATTTGAAATGGTCACGGAATCATCGTGCCAGTTTTTCATGAACAGCCCTATGACCTCATAGCCCTGCTGCTTTAACAAATAAGCCGCAACGCTAGAATCAACACCTCCCGAAAGTCCAACAATAACTCGTTCCATAGTTGTAAAAAAATAGAATGCAAAGATACAATTTATAAGACTAAAAATCTGTAAGCATCCAAGACAAAAATCAACTCATAAGAATATTCTGTTTAACAATCAATTAAATCTATTAAACATTTTATTTTTTGTTTAACTTTTTTATATTTTTGTTAAACAAATCAATAAATAAGTAATCACATGAAAACATTCCCAAAATTGAAAACATTACTAATTCTAACATTAGTATTAGTTACTACATGGTCTTGTAACAATGACGATGACCCAGTTACCATGCCACAACCTCAAACTATAACAGATATAGCGTCTGCGACTCCCGAGTTAAGTAGTTTGGTTGCAGCATTAACTAAAGCCAATTTGGCAACTACATTGAGTGAACCAGGTTCTTACACCGTATTCGCACCAACAAATGATGCTTTTACAACGTTCCTAAACGCCAACGGCTTTGCGTCGCTAGATGATGTGCCTGTTGATGTCTTGACACAGGTATTATTGAATCATGTAATTGTAGGTCAATTTAATTCAATTATCATAAGTACCGGATACATGAAAACTTTAGCAACGCAATCCGGAACCGATTTAAATTTAAGCATGTTTATTGATACATCAGACGGTGTTACCTTAAATGGTGTTTCACATGTAACAACTTCGGACATATATGCCACTAATGGAGTTATTCACATTGTAGATGCCGTTATTGGTTTACCAACAGTTGTTGACCATGCCTTAGCGAATCCTAATTTTTCAAGCCTTGTTGCGGCTTTGAGTACTGCAGATGGAAACCTTGTGTCTGTGTTAAGTGGAGCTGGACCTTTTACAGTATTAGCTCCTGACAATGATGCATTTACAGCATTTTTAAATGGAACAGCATTGGCTGATGTGCCAACAGATGCTTTGGCAAATATTTTACTGAACCATGTTCTTGGTGGTGTTGTAACTTCTACTAATTTAGTTGATGCTGGATCAGGATACACCAACACGTTAGCAACAGGCCCCAATATGAACAACTTAAGTTTATATTACAATACTTCTAGTGGTGTTATGTTTAATGGTGTATCAACTGTTACAGCAGCCGATATTGTTGCAAGCAACGGAATTATTCATGCAATTGATACAGTTATTGACATCCCTACAGTAGTAACCTTTGCTGTGGCTGACCCAAATTTTTCAACTTTGGTTTCTGCCCTAACAACACTTACACCAGCAACTGATTTTGCAAGTATATTAAGTAGGAACATGGATGGCAATGGAGATGGAATTAATCCTCCCTTTACAGTATTCGCTCCTACAAATGATGCTTTTGCAGCTCTAGCTTCAGTTCCAGACGAACCTGTTTTAACACAAGTATTATTGCACCATGTAGTTGGCGGTGCAAACGTAACCTCAAGTGATTTAACACCAAATGGAAATACGGTAGCACCCACATTACAAGGACAAAACCTAACCATCACATTACCTGGAACCAATGGTAATATTGCTGATGTGACAGATGGTGCCGGTAATTCAGATATTGGAATTATAGCCGTAGATGTTCAAGCAGGAAATGGTGTGATACACGTCATCAATAAAGTAGCATTACCATCTATATAAATTTAATTAGTAGTTTGATATAAATAGTTTTAGTTTGGTTTGTTTATTTAGGTATTGATTACCTAAATGTTAAAAGGCTCTTTAAGTTAAAGAGCCTTTTCGTTTCATTATATTGAACACCTTTTAATCCTTTTTAATGTGATGGCCTGGATTTGTAAAATCTTTTGTATCTACTAATTTGCCGTTCTCATAATAGTTCCATATACCGTGTTTTTCATCTTTTTTATAGGAACCCTCTACCAATAATTCTCCTTTAGAATTATAGAATTTTGCTGGACCATCCAACATTCCGTTAACGTAGGTGTATTCTTTTAAAACAACATTATCTTCTGTGTACCAAATAGAATTGCCATCCAACTTTCCGTGTTTGTAATGTTGCTTTTCAGCTATTTGTCCGTTTTCATAATACACAAAACGGTCGCCATCAAGATTACCGTTTTCGTCATAATTTTCTAAGGTTAGTAGCTTCTTGTTTGTTTTCTGATAATACTTCCACTCGCCTATATACGTTTTACCGTCCATCACACCTTCACTAACAACCTTTCCAGTTGATGTGAAAAAAGTAACGTAGGCTTTATGATCCGTGTCATTAAATTGTTTTGTAGCTGTTAATGATGCTTTACCGTCTATATTTTTATAGAATTTGAATAATCCCGTTTCCTTTCCATGGTTAAACTGCCCTTCATATCGTAGAACTTTGGTACCCTCAAAATATTTTTTCCAAATGCCATTGCGTTTACCATTGGTGTCCAATTGATTGATATTTTGTGCCGATACAGTTGTAACGAAACATAAAATGAATACTTGCAATAAATTTTTCATATGTTAAATAACGATAACTTAGTATTGAAATTGTATAAAAAAAGCTGCCAATTGGCAGCTTTTAATTATTTACGTTTTTGTGCTTGTTTTTGTTTTTCTGCCTGTTCCATCATCTCTTTCATTTTTTTCTGGAACTTATTTTGTTTTTTAGGCTTTTTCTTGTTTTCCTGGATTTTTGCATGGATTTTATCCTCATCAATGATGTAATTCTTAATAACCAACATAATTCCAATGGTAATCATGTTTGAAACAAAATAATACAAACTCAATCCTGATGCATAATTATTGAAGAAAAACAACATCATCAATGGTGAAAAATACATCATGTATTTCATCATTTTACTCATATCTGGCATACCTTCCTGTGTAGGTTGCGATGCCATTTGTTGTCCTGTAGTCATTTGCATGTAAAAGAAAATAGCTACTGAGGCCAGTATAGGAAACAAACTCACGTGATCTCCATAAAACGGCACGTGAAACGGAAGTTTTGCAATGGTATCATATGATGATAAATCTTCTGCCCACAAAAAACTCTTTTGTCTCAAATCAAATGCTGATGGGAAAAACTGGAACAACGCATAAAATACCGGCAATTGAACCAATGCCGGCAAACAACCAGCCATAGGGCTCGCTCCCGCCTTACTATATAATGCCATGGTTTCTTGTTGTTTTTTCATGGCGTTGTCTTTGTATTTCTCATTGATTTCGGCAATCTCCGGTTTCAATACCTTCATTTTGGCTTGGGACACATATGATTTGTACGTTACAGGAGACATCACGATTCTTACCAAAATGGTCATAAAAACAATAGCCAATCCGTAAGGCAAAAAGGAACTTAAAAATCCAAACAACGGAATAAATACATAGCGGTTAATCCATCCAAAAATACCCCAGCCCAATGGCACTACCTCATCAAGGTTTCTGTCATAGGCATTAAGTACTTTATAATCGGTTGGCCCAAAATACCAATCCATGTTTTTGTTGATTTCGCCTCCATTTAATTCCAAAGGCAATTTAGCGGCAAATGATTTGGTATAGACCGTATCAATTTCTTCGTCTTTAATAAGGTTAACCGATTTTAACTCGGCTGTTTTAAACGGCGTATCCGTTAATAAAATAGAGGTGAAAAAGTGCTGCTTAAACGCTACATAAGTTACGTCATCAACTGTTTTTTCTGAATCTGAACGCTGTCCCAAATTGTTGTCTTTGCCACCCTCATATTCATAAATCAAATCCGTGTAACGGTTTTCATAAGACACACTTTTGGCGTGACGATAGGTTTTTATTTTCCAATCTAAATCAATGGCATGCGAACTGTTTATGACATCACTCAAACCTTGGGAGCGGATTGCAAAATCCATCATGTAATCATCTTTCTTGATCTCATAACGGTACTCCAAAAATTTGGTTTCAGACACTTTTAGTTTCATGGAAACAATGGTGTTATCACCATTTTTGGTCACGGTTGGTGCAAAGTATAAATCTTGGGTGTTTAAAATTCGGTTATCAGTTGTTCCAAAATTGATGTTAAATGCAGCGTTGTTATCCTTAATGATGTAAACGGGAACCGAATCATAGTTAACGAACTTCTTTAATTTAACTTCTGAAAGATATCCGCCTTTATTACTGAATGTCAATTTCAACAAATCGGTTTCAACAACAGTTTCTTGATCTGTGGCCGAAGGTAATGTAGAAGCGTAAGCAAAAGCACCTAATTTACTTTTCAATTCAGCTATTTGAGTAGAATCTGATGCGGCTTGCACTGAAAAATCTTCTGAAGTGGTTACCTTTGTTTGTGGATCTTCTGTTGCTTGCTGTTCTTTAGCAACTTCTTCTTGTTTGGCTTTTTCTTGTGCCGCTATCTCTTCTGGTGTTGGTTTGTTTTGCCAAAGCATGTATAGCAATATTGCAAAAATAAGTACAAACCCTATGATTGAATTGATATCTAATTTTTTTTCTTCCATTTTAATCAAAAATTTCTCCTTTTATTAAAAGAAGATTATGAGGTGGTTATAATTCTTTAAATTTTCATTGTTACTCTAGACAATATGAATGCGTAAGCACATTGGTTAATCAAAAAGCCAACCAAGTTTAATTTTGTGACACACTGGCACCTTTTTTATTGTTTTTACATTTTAAAGCTGCTTTTACAAATGCCACAAACAAAGGGTGTGGATTAGCAACTGTACTACTGTATTCTGGATGATATTGAACCCCAATAAACCATGGATGGCTTGGTATTTCAACAATTTCAACCAATCCAGTGTCTGGATTTAATCCAGTAGCAACCATACCTGCAGCTTCAATTTGCTCTCTGTAATCACTGTTAAATTCGTAACGGTGTCTATGACGTTCTTTAATGCTCTTGGCTTTATATATATCGTGAACGGCACTTCCCATTTTTAGATCACAAGCCCATGCACCTAGACGCATGGTGCCACCTTTATCTGTAATGGCTTTTTGCTCTTCCATTAAATCTATTACCGGGTTTTTGGTTCCCATGTCCATCTCAGTAGAGTTGGCATCTTTAAGATTCAAGACATTTCTAGCAAACTCAATCACGGCCATTTGCATACCTAAACAAATTCCAAAAAATGGGATATTATTTTCGCGCACATATTTAACAGCTGTTATTTTACCTTCTATGCCACGTTCTCCAAATCCTGGCGCTACAACAATACCATCTAAATGCGATAGCATGACTTTAATATTATCCTCATTCAAATATTCAGAATGAATGGATTCTATTGTAACCTTTACTTCGTTTTCTGCTCCGGCATGAATAAACGATTCCAATATGGATTTATAGGAATCCTGTAGTTCTACATATTTTCCTATTAACCCAATGGTCACTTCGGTTTTCGGATTTTTATGTCGGTTTAAAAAATGGTTCCATTGTGTGATGTCAGGTACTGAGCTTTCCAAAGCCAATTTCTTTAAAACCACTTTGTCCAATCCTTGTTCTAACATCAAATTGGGTACATCATAAATGGTAGAAGCATCAATGGACTGAATGACCGCTTCTTCACGTACGTTACAGAACAACGCTAGTTTACGGCGTAAATCATGTGGCAAATCATACTCTGTTCTACAGACCAAAACATCAGCTTGTACGCCACTTTCCATAAGCGTTTTCACACTGTGCTGAGTAGGTTTGGTTTTCAGTTCTCCAGCTGCTGCCAAATAAGGTACCAAGGTTAAATGAATAACAATAGCGTTATTTTCACCTAAATCCCATTTTAACTGACGCACGGCCTCAATGTATGGCAAGGATTCTATATCACCAACCGTTCCGCCTATTTCAGTAATCACGATATCATAATCGCCAGAATTGCCCAAAAGCTGAACACGGCGTTTAATTTCATCGGTAATATGCGGCACCACTTGTACCGTTTTACCCAAAAACTCACCACGGCGTTCTTTTTCAATCACGCTTTGGTAAATGCGACCAGTTGTGACATTGTTAGCCTGACTGGTTGGCACGTTTAAAAAACGTTCATAATGTCCTAAATCCAAATCGGTTTCAGCACCATCCTCTGTAACATAACATTCGCCATGTTCATAAGGGTTTAAAGTGCCTGGATCCACATTGATATACGGATCTAGTTTTTGAATGGTGATTTTATAGCCTTGTGCTTGAAGTAATTTTGCAAGGGATGCCGCGATAATCCCTTTTCCAAGAGATGACGTTACACCGCCCGTTACAAATATGTATTTTGTTGTATGTGCCATATTGCGTTTATAAACGCAGGCAAATTTACAAAATTAAACCACTTATTAAAGCATTTGCCTGTTAATTAAAGAGTAATTATAAACAATGATTAGAGATATAAATGCCAACGAAACACCTTGGTTTTGTCAGAAAAAAAAGATAACTTCGTTTACATGTGCTGAACTTGTCTCAGTAACATTAAATATAATTAACTTTTGCTGAGCAATGGAACTATTTAAAAAAAACAGATATTACATAAAACTGTTTCTAAACCGAGTTGAAATAAAGGATTTGACTAATGGGAAATCAATCTCTGAAAAATCAAAAGTAGATTTCAATAATGATCGAATATTAGTTGCGGAGTTTGAAAAAGCTGAAAACTTTATCAAAAAAGTTTTCACTAGCAATAAACTTTCAACAAGAAACTCTGTTGGAATTATTCAGCAAATGGAAATGAGTGAGAATGGACTTTCAGAAGTAGAAAAAAGAATACTTATTGAATTGTTCTCTAGAATTGGAATTAATGAAATTCACATTGATCAAAGTTTGACTAATTTATCAGAAAAAAAACTAGCCGAATATTAAAATAACTTAATGTGGTATCAGCCATAAAATATAGCTCACAATTAAACCAAAATACACTTTCTACCTAGGGTATTGCTTTTTAATATTCCGAATCAACGCTTCCAAGCCATTTAATTTCAGTTCATAAACCGTTTGTAGCATATCGCCTAATTTCCCTTTGGGGAATCCTTTATTATGGTACCATACCACATAATATTCGGGCAAGTCTATTAAAAACCGGTCTTTATATTTGCCAAAAGGCATTTTGGTATGTGCCAAATCAATCAAAAACTGTTTGTCTGGCTGTAATAGCATAGCAATTAGTTAGCTTGAACCGCTTCTTGTGGAGCAACCTCTACAATCCGTAAATCTTGGTACTTCACCAAGTACACTGTGTCATTATAATAGCCGCCAAACAACTTCTTTTTGTATCCAAACTTGTTTTCAACATACTCTGTCAGTGGGCTTTCAATAACCGATTTATACAAATTATCTGATGATACCAATCGCAAGACCACATCCATGGTCAAGTCAAATCCTCTAATTGCTGGCTTATTGGGCGTTACATGATAAATCTCTTCGTATTTTTTAATAAATGAATCCGTGCCAACAGTGTTGTTGGTTTTAGACATGGTTGCAAAGGTAAATTGCAGATTTGATAAATGCTCGTTGGAAATCTCATCACCTTCAAATGCCGCGTTCATATTGGTTGTAGCTAGAATAATATCAATTTTCGGCTTATGCTCTTCCAGATTTTCCGTTTGTATGGATGAATTTAAAATACTGGTAACATTGGATGCAAACCCCTCATTTTGGGTCTCCAAAAACACCATGTTCAAACCTGGTTTCAATACATTCTTAATATCATCAACCAACACGTAATTTTCATCTTCACCATCTTTGTTTTTTCTAGAATACACTTGTCTGGCATTGGGAAATTCCTGTTTCAATTGGCTGGCCACACTGGCATTTTTACTATCTGATATGATAATAATGTTTTTTACATCTGCCACGGATTTCACATACTCAATAATCTTGTTTTTTAACAAATCTGCTGATGGACGTGATTGAAATACATTATCATATAGATTGAGATTTTCGCCAATGGGTGAAACAATAGGAACGTTGTATGAACGCAATTCTGACGAAGCTTTTTCAAAATCTTTTGATGTTAAGGGCCCGATAACCGCATCAACATCTTTAAAATTATGCTCTTTGATAATGCTTTCCACTTCACTCACTTGGTGCTTGGTATCATACACATCCACTTTAAGTGAAATACCTAAAGACCTTAATGAGTCAATGGCCATTAAAATACCCGAGTGAAAATCCAACGAAGTATTTAAGTACGGATCTTTTTTGATACTTTCCTTGGTTCCTGAGATGGAGTCAAAGTCAACATGATCTAAACGGAATGGCAACATAACCGCAATATGCTTTGATGAGAAATCACTGATACTATCTGCCAAATTAATTGCATTAGAGCGAGTTTCTTCTGAACCAATGGCCTCATTGTAAGGAATCTTCAAAATCATACCAACCTTTAAACCGCTTTCCTTTAAGCCCGGATTTAAAGCTTCAAGTTGGTCTTGTTCTAAACCCAATTTAAGTTTTAAACGATAAAACCCTTCTTTGGGCAATACCTTGTAATAGCTATATTGATCATCAAATACGTTTTCTTTTTCCTTATGGATATTGGGCACATTTATAATTTGCCCTTCTTGCAATACCTCACCCATGTCTGGATTCAAGGATTCCAATTCCGCCACTGAGATTCCAAATTTATAAGCTATACGCCATTTGCCTTCTTTTGGCAACACAGTATAGGGTTTTGTTAATGAGGCCGTTTCAACGTTTTTTGTGGTTTCAAAAATCGGAATTTGGAGTTTATCACCTTTTTGGAGTGTATTGGCATACAAAAAGGTATTGTATTTTTTTATGTCGTCTACAGTCACATTGTATTCCTTAGCTAAACTATAGAGCGTTTCTTTTCTACTGGTTCTGTGTTTTTTAAACCCTTTTAATTCCTTTGTAATGGTGACTTTGGGCTCAACATCAATTTTAGGCTTAGGTATGATTAACAATGAATTTGGTTTTAAACCTTTCTTAGCGTCTGGGTTTAGGGCATAAATATCAAACGGTGTTACAGAATACTGTTTGGAAATACTTTCAATGGTCTCACCTTCTTTTACTTTATGGGTTTTGTAATTTTGCGCTTTAGCGGTAGTGATGCTAAAAAGAATTGTTAAACATACAACGGAAAAGAATTTAATCATGTAATCTATTTTTTATTGCGTTAAGTCTAAACTTATCAGATTAAGAATATGCTGCTATATTCATTTTTACATGCACATAACATGCCAAAAAGCAAATCCTAGTCATATTGCTTTTGAATTCACTTGTGTTATATACGTGAATTTGTCTTTCCTAAGATGACTTCAATTTTATAAATATAGCTTTTAAACTGATATTCTCCCAAAAATTATTCCCACTCAATAGTAGCAGGTGGTTTTGAGCTAATATCATACACTACTCTATTAACGCCTTTTACTTTATTTATTATGTCGTTTGATGTTTTTTGTAAGAATTCATACGGCAAGTTTACCCAATCAGCCGTCATGCCATCAGTACTTTCTACGGCTCTCAAAGCCACACATTTTTCATAAGTACGTTCATCGCCCATCACACCCACACTGTTAACAGGCAACAATATAGCGCCAGCTTGCCATACTTTATCGTAGAGTCCCCATTCACGTAAACCATTGATAAAAATGGCATCAACCTCTTGGAGAATACGGACTTTTTCAGCAGTAATATCACCCAAAATACGGATGGCCAAACCTGGTCCTGGAAATGGATGTCGCCCTAACAATAATGGATTGATTCCCAAAGTAGCCCCTACTCGCCTAACCTCATCTTTAAATAACGCCTTTAAAGGTTCTACGATTTTAAGTTTCATAAAATCTGGTAAACCGCCAACGTTATGATGGCTTTTTATAGTGGCTGAAGGTCCTCCGGTTGCCGATACACTTTCTATCACATCAGGGTAAATGGTGCCTTGAGCCAACCATGTCACGTTATCTATTTGATGGGCTTCATCATCAAACACCTCTATAAAGGCATTCCCGATGGCCTTGCGCTTTTTCTCTGGGTCATCAATACCTGCTAAAGCATCCAAAAACCGTTTGGAAGCATCAACCCCTTTTACATTGAGTCCCATACCTTCGTATTGCTTCAACACACTTTCAAATTCATTTTTTCGCAACAATCCATTATTGACAAAAATACAATACAGGTTTTTCCCAATGGCTTTGTGCAGCAGCACGGCAGCCACAGATGAATCCACACCACCTGAAAGCCCTAAAACCACTTTATCGTTACCTAGTTTCTTTTGAAGATCTTCCACGGTTTCTTCCACAAAAGATTGTGGTGTCCAATCTTGACGAATACCTGCTATATGAACCAAAAAGTTTTCCAATAATTGTTTACCGTCGGTTGTATGATACACTTCCGGATGAAACTGAATGGCATAGGTTTCTTCGCCTTCAATTCTATACGCCGCATTTGTAACGTCATTGGTACTGGCAATTAAAACAGCATTGGTTGGCAAATGCTTAATGGTATCACTATGGCTCATCCAAACTTGACTACCTGCATTGATGTTATCAAAGAAAGGCTCATCATTCTTTATAAATGACAAATTAGCACGACCGTATTCCCTGGTATTTGAGGGCGCTACTTCGCCTCCTGAAAAATGTGCCAAATATTGGGCGCCATAACAAACAGCCAACATGGGTTTCTTTCCTCTAATTTGAGATAGATCTGGATGTGGAGCATCCTCACCTCTAACGGAAAACGGACTACCGGAAAGGATCACCGCGTTATATTCCGTAACGTTTGATAGTTTTTTGTTGTAAGGATGGATTTCGCAATAAATGTTGAGCTCTCTAACTCTTCGGGCAATAAGCTGTGTGTATTGTGACCCGAAATCTAAAATAAGTACCTTATTGTGTTGCATGCGCAAAAGTAATAATTGATTTTATAATGACGAATCACGATGGATAATTTTTTGATTTTTTTATACCATGGAATCCAAAATCATTTCGATGTCTTTTTCTGTGGTATCTGGATTGATAAAACAAAAACGTGAAACCGTTTGGAAGGTATTGCCTGTTTTCCATTTAGTTGGTGTCACCAAAGCAAATCCTTTTCTGTGGTTTTCATAGGTCCAGTTGGTATAATCTTCAGGTTCCCATCCTATTCTTCTGTAAAGTACACAAGACAAGCTAGGCTCTCTTACCAATTCGACATGTGGTTTTTCCTGAATCATTTTACCCGCAATTTGAGCCAATTCAATGCCTCGCTCTACGGCTTCCTTGTATCTGTCGGTTCCATGCATGGCCAAAGAAAACCAAAGAGGCAACCCCCTAACTCGTCTGGTCAACTGTATTTGATAATCCGTTGGATTAAATCCATGGGCGCCTTCATCTTTAAATATATCCAAATAAGAGCCTTCCTGTGAATGCGCCTTTTTGGCCAATTCCGGATTTTTATAAATAACAGCACCGCAATCATACGGTGAAAACATCCACTTATGCGGATCAATGGTGATACTGTCTGCCTGTTCAATGCCGTGAAACAAATGCCGAACAGAATCAGCTATCAATGCACCGCCTCCATAAGCGGCATCTACATGAAACCACAATTTTTCTTTGTCACAAATAGCCGCTATGCCTACCAAATCATCAATGATACCAGCATTGGTTGTGCCACCAGTTCCCACCACAGCAAATAAGCGCTTTCTCTGATGGTCTGTTAATCCTTCAATGGTTTGTTGAAGGGCTGAAGCTTCCATTCTGTCTTCGGTATCCACAAGCAACACGTCCACATCCACCACTTTGGCCATAGCCTTTACTGAGGAATGCGCCCCGATGGAAGTGATAATAATGCCTTTTTCTACTTTATTTTGATCGTTTAAACTGCGCCAGTATTCTCTCGCTGTGACAATGGCTGATAAATTAGCAGCCGTTCCACCGCTGGTAAACACACCAAAAGCGCCTTCGGGCAAACCCGTTAAGGATACCATCCATTTCATGGCTTCATTCTCACAAAAAATGCCACCGGCTCCTTCCATCCAATATGCCCCGTGAATACTGGATGCTGATGTAACCAAATCAAACATAATAGCCGCCCTGGTAGGCGATGCCGGCACAAAGGCCAAATTTCTGGGATGGTCAACCGGCACATTGGCTTTTGATAAATGCTGTTTCCACAAATTAAAGGCATTCTCTCCTCCTATCCCTTTTGCGGTAATGGTTTCGCCTACCAATGCCCTTAGTTCAGCTTCTTTTTTTGGTTGGCCTATTGTACGTTCTGTTGCTGAAATTCTATCAATAGCATACTTCATGACATCCAGTGTCATTTCAACTAAATCAATATCTATTTTGTGCATGCTTGGTTCCATTCCTAAATATTTTTACATCCTTTTTTAAGGGGTTGTAAATTTAACACTAACTGATGAATATATTGTTTTTGAAATCTGATAATATCATTTGAAAAAATCAACTGTTTGATTTACAATAAATAAATATTTATTTTTAACAAAGATTAAACACCAATAAATGAAGCGACCAATCATTGTCTTTCTTTTCTTTTGTATGTGTTTGGGTTCATTTTCCCAAGAAAATAAAAAACTTGATAGCCTTTTAAAAGCCTTCAATAATCAAATTGATGGTATTGAAAAAGTTAAAACAAGTCAAAAACTTTATAACACCTACAAACATAAAAATCCAGATGAAGCTTTTAGGTATGCCAATTTCGGATTAACACTTTCCAAAAAAATTAATTACAAAAGCGGTGAAGGTCTTGGGTATCTTAACTTGGCATACTATTATAGATTTTTGCCAAACATAGATTCGTCAAGATATTATTTTAAAAAATCGGTAAACACATTAAAAAACACCAAAAATCAAGAAAGTCTTTGGAGTGCATTAAATGAATATGCCATTTTTGAAACGCTTCAAGGGAATTTCAATAGAGCCATAGAACTCGCCGACCAAGGTCTTGCTGTAGCCACAAAGATGAAACATGGCACCCATATGGTTGATAACATTCAACGAAAATCTACCACTTACATGGATATGGGCAAATTAGATCTTGCGATGAAGGAAACCTTAAATGCCCTGCATGTTTTAGACACCATAAAACCTGAAAACAAATTAGGGAAAGCCATTGCAAACGGTGATATTGGCAGAATTGAAATGCTAAGGGGCAATTATAAAGAAGCTTTGAAACCTTTCAATAGTGCATTAAATACATTGAAGGAATTAAAAAATGATCATTGGACGGCCGTTTTGTATATAGAATTGGGCAATTTGTATTGGTATATGAAAGATTATGATGAGGCACTAAAAAATTACCGACTTAGTTATGAACTTGGCGAAAAAATGAATCGAGATGATTTTTTAGCCTCCAATTTGGCTAATATGGCTGATATTTACTCAAAAAAAGGAGACAACAAAAAAGCATTAGAGTATCTTTTAAAAGCACAAGCCATTACCGAAAAAATTGGGTCCATCAATAATTCAATAATTAACTACAACATGTTGGGTGACATCTATTACAGAACCAACGATTATAAAAAAGCAATTTATAACCATACCAAAGCCATTAAGTTAGCAGATTCCGTAAAAGCTCTAGATGTTATTAGAGATGGCTATTCTGGCCGTTCTAAAGCCTATGAAAAAACAGGAAACTATTTAGCTGCATTACAGGACCAACGACAATATCAAATTTACAATGACAGTATTTTCAATGAAGCCAAGGCCAAACAAATTGACGAATTAAAAACACAATATGAAACCGAAAAAAAAGAACAGCAAATATTACTACAAGAAAAAGAACTCGACTTATTGAAACAAAAATCGAAAAACGAGAATTTAATTCGCATCTTATTAATTATTGGCTTATTATTTTCTTTGGCAGCCTTTTATGCCATTAGACAAAAATTAAAACGCAACAAACTGGAAAAAGAAAAAGTAGATACCGAATTAGCCTTTAAAAAGAAGGAACTCACAACACATGCCCTTCATTTGGCCAAAAAGAATGAGGTCTTGGAAGGTTTAAAACAAAAAGCCGAAGAGCTAAAAACTTCAGAGAACAATAAAAATGGCTATCAGCAACTTATAAGAACCATTAATTTTGATTTGCAGGACGATAACAACTGGGAAAACTTCAGTAAATATTTTCAAGAAGTCCACAAAGATTTCAACAGTAATGTAAAGGAAAAATTCCCGGAAGTGACCCCAAATGAACTACGCTTGATGTCCCTCTTAAAAATGAACCTATCTTCTAAAGAGATTGCCAATATCCTTAATATTTCACCAGATGGCATTAAAAAAGCGCGCTATCGGCTTCGTAAAAAACTAAATATCAACACCGATAATTCTTTACAAGATTTCGTGTTAAGCCTTTAATGATATGCCCTTATAAAGCTGTCTACCATTTGTCATTAATATATTCACAAGGTGTCCACCCGTTGTCCACCCCGTTTTTTTTTATTCACCAATTTCATGTTTTAGGTTTGTTTTGTCATTAAGTTGACAACAACCGTTTTGTGGTCTTGTTCGGTTTAGGGCTGCAGACCGTTTTCCGGACAGGTCACACAAAACAGGATTATCAACCACAAAACATAACAATTATGAAAGCAGTAAAAAAATTAGTTAAAAACCTCTGTTGGGTGTTTTTGGCTATAGTAACCTGTAATTGCAACAATGAAGGATTAACAGAGCCCATTAAACCTGTTGGTTCCAACGAGCAAATTTCTGATAATAGCATCACACCTCAAGGGGTCGTTACAAATACTGAAAACGGATATACAGTTGATGGTAGCTTAACAATTGCCACGGCTTCTTCGGGGGATGTAGTTTTTGACAACGCCAATCTTGATGTCCAGTTTGATGATGACGGCACCTTAATGTCTGTTACTGGTACTTCAGAAATACCGGCACCATCCAATTATTTTGAATTTGAAAACCCTGTACAGGCAGACGTTGGCTTCTTTTCTGGTAAGTTTTTAAATGAGAATAGAGATTTTGAAATACAATTAGTTGACGATAGTTGGTATTTTGTGTTTGCCGTTTCGGTAAATCTAGAATTAAAACTTGGTGCCAATAATGATCCAGCAGCACAAAAACCACTGACCATTAAAGCACCCATTGGCGGCCACATAACGTTTATTGCTGATTATACAGACCCCATGTTTTTCTATTCATTAGGTGGAGATGCACTTGGTGGAGGCAGCAGTAATAATGCTGGCAGTGGAAATGGCAGCAACGGAAACTCTAGCAGTTCCAAATTAGCCAGTGTAAGTTTTGGGGCTTCCTATGGATCAAATTTCAAATACATATCCTCAAATCCCGTAAATGGAAAAACCGTTTCATTTCAAGCCAATCAGGTAACCGGTGGCACAGTTTCCTTTTTTAAAGTGTTAGAAGCTACCGGCATGTATTATCAAAATAGAGGATTTGATGTCAACGTAAACTTTGATGAACCCATGAAATCTGATTTTGGATATAACTATCGTGCGGGAATCAACGGAAAATTAGATTTTTCATTTGACATTGCTTCCTTCATTTCATTCGGTTTTCCAATAGGTTCTGGTAGTGCGGCAATTGTTGCAGAAGCCAGTACCAATAATGGCATTGTTGCAAAAGCTCTCATTAATGGATTGGTGGAGCCCGATCTTTCTTGGTGGCCAAGTATTATTCCGGTAGCTCCTAGTGGTAATATGAATGCCTATGGATTTGTTGAACAAACAGGTAATTTTGATATTGGCCTATCAGGTGTTTTTGATTTAGAAACCCCTACAGGCAGTCAATCTATTGGTGGTGCCATGCGGGCCACTCCAGAAGCTTTTACAATGGAAGGGCAAGTAACTGTTAATGACGACATATGGCAAGCCAATGCAACCTTTACCAAAGATGAGACAAAGGTTATAGCCACGCCTCCAGTGAATTTTACTGCCGGCATTTCAGAAACGGTTTCATCCCAAATTGATGCAGCCATTGAGACTACCGAAAAAGCAAAAGCAGATTTATTGGCCGCCAATGATAAGTATGAGTTTGAATTAAGTTTAAGAGGCTTGAGGGCGGCGCTTCCTGATATTATTGATAGGGCTAATACAGAAATCACAAATGCTGTAAATTCTGCAGTTTCCGCTGCAGAAAGTCAGGCTAGTTCTATTGCCAGCAGCAACGGAGCTGCCATATGTAGCACAAATATTTCTTCGATTGTCAATGGAGCTGTCCAGCCTTACAGAGACACTTTAAACAGGTTGAAAAATGCCGTAAACGATTCCAATGATAATGAGCAAACAAGAGCAGAACTGGAAAGTGCTCTAAGATACCTTGCAACCTTGGATAAAATAAACAAAACTGTAACGGTTAACATTTCTTACGGAAATAAAGCTGTTAATAATCCAAGTCCAATACCAGATATAAACAAATGTAGTGTTTGGTCCAGTAGCACAACACGAAATAGAACTATATCAGCCACCATATTAACGGCAACACAAGTATCCCAATTATTGGAAGCGGCAGATAATGTTAAATATATAGCCGAGGCAGAAGGCATTAAATTTGATGCTCAGGTCATCCTTGATAAGTTGCCAACTATTGAAGAACTAAACAATTTAAAAGATGGTGTTGATGCATGTATTTCAGAACTTACAGATGGTCTTCAGGCTTCTGGTTTTACATACAACAACAATACAAAGGAATTTAGTCCTTTTATTGTCATCAATGGTGAAGAAAAATCAGTTAAAGCGTACAATATTTTTAGCGGAGATGAATTAGTTGAACGCGCACGTGTTAATACAACTAGTTGCAACCCAGAAGGTGCCCTGCAAAAATTAATTAATGATGCTAAGAAAAGACATTAAGTTTTAATAAATTATTTGAGTTAGTATGATAAAAGCAAGCTATTTAGCTTGCTTTTATCATAACGTAAATATTGCAAACTCACTTTTTAAAGGATCTAAATGATTGACCAATTCAGAAATCAATTCCTTACCATGTTCCAAATAAAATTCTGAAAAATTTGTCGTTCGTTCTTGCAAGCTTTGATTTGGGAACAACTCATTTTGAATGTCTGTCATTCTGGAAACCTGATCAGACAACTTTCGCTTTTGGGCTTTCAGCAACCGCTTTTCAAGATTATCCAACCCTTTTAATTGTTTTACTTCCTGAGCTTTTACAGCTCCCAAAAACGTTTTATCTGTCTGTTCTGCTAATTTATATAAATTCTCAAATTGTTGTTTTAAATATTCTTTTTGTGGTGAAAAGTCAATATCTATATTGGATATTTCTCGCACCTTTTTATTGATAAAAGCATCTCGCTTTAAAAAAATATCTTGATTGGAAATGTTTAGTTTTTGAAGTTTTTCTTGTTGTTTTCTGGATTGTATCAATACAGAGTTTCGTAATAAAAGTATAGGAAAAGGAACGCTAACCTTGTTGAAAAAATCTTTTAGCTGAAACCAATAGGCCAATTCTCCACCGCCACCAATATAACATAGATTTGGTAAAATAACCTCTTGGTACAACGGACGCATAATCACATTGGGGCTAAAACGTTCTGGATGGTTTTCCAATTCTTTTAGTAAAGTTTCCTGGGTCCAAGTGATATCTGTATTGACAACGCCATATATACCATCCTCAAAAGCAATACGTTCCCTAAGATTGTCTTTAATATAGAACAGATTGATTTCTCTGGGATTAACCTGTATGCCATAATCCTTTGATAGGGTTTTGTTGGTATTTGAAACCGCCTTAAATGATGTTTCATGCAGTAGCTCCTCTTTCATGTAAGGCACAAACTGACGCTTTAATTCTTGACAATTGGCATCAATAATGACCAATCCGTAATCTTTAAAAAGCGCATTGGTCAAATATCGTGTAGCATCCGTAAGGTTATTGTGTTTTAAATAAGCTTCACTAAATAACTGACGTAGTTCATCAGCGTGCTTGCCCTCACCCAAATCTTTGGAAAACAACTCAAAAACATCCTGTAAGCCATCAGTACTCAATGCTCCCACAGCACCACCAGCTTCTGCATTCCAATGTACTTTTTTGCCTTTGAAATTAAAATAATTGATTTCCTCAAAATCATGATCCTCAGTCGCCATCCAGTACAAAGGCACAAAATTATAGGCAGGAAAAGCTTGTTTTAATTCTTTGCAGAGATTAATAGCAGACAAAATTTTATACAAAAAATAAAGAGGACCTGTAAAAATATTCAATTGATGCCCTGTGGTGACCGTAAAGGTATTTTTGTTAACTAAGGCTTCTATGTTTTGTTGTGTACTATCGGATGTATTTATAGTCTTATACTGTTCTTTTAAAACCTTAACAAGTAACTTTCTATGAGATTCTGAAACGCGCACAGAATGTTGTTTTTCTTCTATCTGTGCTTTAAAATTGTCATGTTTTGGAAACCGATTGTAAAATTGTTGCAGCTCGGGTTTTTCATCTAAATAATCACAAATAAGCGATGAAAAATAGCCTGTTTTTCTAAATGATATGGTTTCCAAAGACATATTAAATAAGTAGAAATTTTAACCGTAAATATACAGCTATTCAACTGTTAAATTCTAAAAAATACGTTAAGAGTTCCTCTAAATATATAAAAAAGCCATGTTGAACAATTCACTTTTAAGGATATTTTAAACATTAAAAATTGAATCTGCTTTAAAGTATATTTCCTCAACACATTTTAAACTAACATTGTAAAAAATAAGCCCTTTTTTTAACTAAAAATTCTTGCCTTTGTGACTACATTTTAGTAACTTAACATGTTTATTTTAAGCTATTTAAACCATACACCATGAAAACAACTAGCTATATTAAATCGTCACTCTTACCGTATGTTACAACTTTGGTTTTTATGTTTATAACATGTATTACAAGTGCCCAAACAGTAAATTCAGACCAAACACAGTCCAACAATGAATTTAAGGGTATTGTTTTGGATAGTAAAACCAGAACGCCTTTAGCTTATGCAGATATCAATATTAATGGTACACATATTGGTACTATAACAAATAATGAAGGTGAATTTCTATTAAAAGTTCCTATTGTTTATATGGATAAAAACATTGTGGTATCCATTTTGGGCTATGAAAAAAAAGAAATTAATATATCAGAATTAAAAAAAGACAACAACAAAATTTTGTTGGATGTATCATTGACGGAATTGAGCTCCATAAATGTTTACGGCGCCAAAAATGCTGAAGCATTGGTTCGTGCAACCTTGAATAGAAAAAATGAAAATTATTATAATGAACATGCCGTTATGACGGCCTTTTACAGAGAAACCATTAAAAAGCGCAACCGAAATGCATCACTATCTGAAGCTATTATACAAATCAACAAACAACCCTATTACAATTTAAAAAATGATGAAATAAGTCTTATAAAATCAAGAAAGAGCACAGACTATTCAAGACTTGATACGCTTGCAATAAAACTCCAGGGGGGGCCTTTTAGTGCGCTTTATACCGATATGGTTAAATACCCCGAATATATTTTTGACATAAATAACTTATCCCAATACGTGTTTAGTTTTGACACATCAACACAAATAAACAACAGACCTGTTTATGTGGTCAATTTTAAGCAAAGTATCAACAACAAGCAACCATTATATTATGGAAAATTGTATATTGATTCTGAGACCTTGGCCTTAACAAGTGCTGTTTTCAATTTAAATGTAGAGGACAAACAACTATCAAGTGAATTATTTGTTAGAAAGAAACCAAGAAAAGTCATAGTTTATCCAACCGAAGCATCATATAGAGTTGATTACAGAACCAAAAATGGAAAATGGTATTATGGCTATGGCAATATTCAACTTACATTTAAAGTAAACTGGAAAAACAAATTATTCAATAGCGTTTATACATTGAATAGCGAAATGGCCGTCACAGATTGGAAACTAAATGATACTAGTGCTTATCAAGGAGAAAAATTAAAACCCAATGTGATTTTAACTGAGAAAACATCTGGTTTTGCCGATCCTAAATTCTGGGGTGAATACAACATCATAGAACCTGAAAAATCCATTGAAAACGCCATCAAAAAAATCAATAAAAAACTAGAACGAGCCGATTCTTGAAAGTAAAATCACCACAATTGGTGTACGCTCGGTTTTATGAATTTAGAATAAATGGATTCAATTTTCTTCATCTCTTCAGAAGATAATTCAGGACTTCTCCACTTGAATATCGGACAATACCCGGTCTTCATTTGAGGCTTGTAATTACACATTTCTACTAATCAACTTTGTAGGTATTTATGTATATTTGATGCAACTAAAAAAGTAATTAAACTAGAAATGGAAGTTACAGATAAGCACAATGAGCGAATAGCAAAAATGACCTTTGCATCGGTATATCCCCATTACCTAGCAAAGGTGGAAAAGAAAGGCAGAACTAAAGCAGAACTCTATCAAGTGATAGAATGGTTAACAGGCTATGATGAAACCAAACTGCAAAAACTTATTGATAACAAGATAACATTTGAGGTTTTCTTTAAAAACGCAAAGTTGAATCCAAATGCCCATCTTATTACTGGAGTAATCTGCGGTTATCGAATTGAGGAAATTGAAAATTCATTGACCAAACAAGTCAGGTACTTGGACAAATTAGTAGATGAATTAGCCAAAGGCCGAAAAATGGAAAAAATATTACGCGTTGGTTAAGCACTCAAGCAGACAATTGCTTTTTTAGTATGGGTTAAAACTAAATACAGGAATCACAACATGATTGTTAACCTAAACATATCATGCAACAAATTATGCATTAATTGAACAAAATGAAAACTTCCTCTATAAAAAACACAATTAAGTTAATCTTATTGTCAATAACGCTAATGGCATGTCATTCTCCAACAGATATCTCAGGACAATTAGAAGGAACAATAAATAAAGACACAAAGATATATTTAATTGAACCTAATGGCTTGCGCGAAGTCGCCGCTTCATATCTCGGTAAGGTCATCGATTCTACTCTGGTGAATTCTGATGGTAGCTTTGAGTTTCAAAACTTGCCAAAAACCAAAGAAGCCAAATTATTTGAATTAGCCATACAACAATCAGACAAATCGCCCAATTATTTACAAACCGATAACCCTAATAAAGCCAACTATATGCCCATTCTTTGGCAACCTGGAGAATCTTTGCAAATAGCGGCCAAATTAGATGAATTTCAAAAAAGTTTTTCAATTGAATACCCTTCAGAGACCAACAAGGGTTTATTAGACTTAAGGGACATCAAACAAAGAGCTTACCAAACCTTTCTTGCAGGAAAACACTGGAACGTAGAAAATGGCAGTCAATTATTGGAAAAGGAACATGCCATCTTACAATATCAAAACAAGCTTATAACATTCGCAGATAGTACAAAATACCTGATGCCGGCATTGGTTGCATTACGTTGGGTGAGCCCTGAGAATGATTATGAACGTGTGCCCGAATTTTTAGTGAGTCAATGCGAAAAGTGGACCAAAAAGCAACCAGATAATCCTTGGGTAAAACAGCTTTGTGCTGAAAGTGATCGTGCTAATTTACCCGTTTTAATAGGTGATGTGTTTCCAAATCTCGAACTTCCAATGTTAACAAAGGATACGCTCACCATTAAAAGTCAATTAGGCAACAAGCTCACTATAGTAGATTTATGGGCTTCATGGTGCGCTCCTTGCCGAAAGGAAAACCGAGAGGTTTTAGTTCCTCTTTGGGATTTATATCATGGCCAAGGTTTACAAATTATTGCTTATGCTCTGGAGAGTGATGAAACTGCTTGGAAAGAAGCTGCAGAACATGATGGAGCAAGCAAGTGGTTACAAGCATCCGATTTGCAGGGAGATGATGCACCATTCTTAAAAAAAATCCGTATACAGACCATCCCCGCTAACTTCATTCTAGATGATAAGGGTTTGGTTATTGCCAAAAACATTCATGGTAAGGCTTTATTGGATTTTGTAAAAACTTATATAAACAAATAAAGTTGGCATAAGTTAGAAAAAAGTACAAATGAAAAAATTAACGATATTATTATTAATTATGGGATTATTTAATTGGTCAGGATTGTTTGGACAAAAAAAAGCAGAATCGGATAGTAAAGTTGACATAAATAAACCAATTGAAAATCCTGAATTAAAAAAGGCATTCGAAACATTCCGAAATAAGAAGACAGAAGAAAATCTTATGACTGTGATTAATGGGTTTTTAAAAGCTAATTTCCTTGTTTTGGCTATAACTGACGAAATGGAAACATCAAAAAGTGGAACAAACAACGTAGTTGTTGAAAAAGGTGGTTTGATTAAATTTTTAAATTGTTTTGACCAAGATGATAAACCTTTTCTGCCGCTATTTACTGATTGGCAAGAAGTAGATTTGTGGTTAAAAAATCGTGATATGAACACAAGCGGATTTGTAATGAATACATTTGAGGCTTTTGAATTTGCGAAAAATGACACATTTTATAATGGAATTGTAATCAATTCTGGCTCAAATGCTTGGACAATGAGCAAAGAGAAAATCGGTAATTTCTTGGAAGAGTATAAAAAATAAAACCAGTGCCTAATACGTTAACTTAAATATTTTTTAGCGAATTGACTCAAGATTTCTTTTCTGAGAATCCGTTTTAAACAACATTTACGTTCTATTTCACAACGTCACCATACAAATCAAAGTCCGCCGCATCAGTAATCATTATGTTAGCAAACTGCCCCGTTTTCAAATAGGTTTTTGTAGCATCAATCAAAACTTCATTATCTACATCTGGAGAATCAAATTCAGTACGCCCAACAAAGTAATTGCCTTCTTTCCTATCAATCACCACCTTAAAAGTCTTACCGATTTTTTCTTGGTTTAATTCCCACGAAATCTGTGCTTGAATTTCCATGATTTCATTGGCGCGCTGCTGTTTCACTTCTTCTGGCACATCGTCCTCTAAAGCAAAGGCATGTGTGTTTTCTTCATGGCTGTAAGTAAAACATCCCAAACGCTCAAAACGCATATCCTGCACCCATTGTTTCAACGTTTGAAAGTCGTCCTCGGTCTCTCCTGGATACCCAACAATCAGGGTTGTTCTAATGGCCATACCTGGAACAGCTTTTCTAAATTCTTGTAACAATTTAGTGGTTTTTTCCTTGGTGGTTCCACGTCTCATACTTTTAAGAATCCTATCGGAAATATGCTGCAATGGAATGTCAATATAATTACAAATCTTGGGTTCTCTGTTCATGACTTCCAAAACGTCCATTGGAAATCCTGTAGGAAAAGCATAATGCAAGCGTATCCATTCAATACCATCCACTTTTACAAGAGCTTCCAGTAATTCGGCCAGGTTTCTTTTTTTGTAAATATCAAGTCCGTAATAGGTTAAATCCTGAGCAATCAGGATCAACTCCTTAACCCCTTTGGCAGCCAATTTTTTAGCTTCTGTTACAATATCTTCAATAGGGGTTGATTTGTGTTTACCACGCATTAATGGGATAGCACAAAAACTGCAAGGTCTATCACAACCTTCGGCTATTTTTAAATAGGCATAGTTTTTTGGGGTAGTTGTTAGACGTTCACCAATCAGTTCATGTTTGTAATCGGCTCCCAAAGCCTTCAATAAGCCCGGTAATTCAGTTGTACCAAAATACTCATCCACATTAGGGATTTCCTTTTGTAAATCTGGTTTATACCGTTCACTTAAACAACCCGTCACGAAAACCTTATCAATATCTCCATCTTCCTTTTTTTGTACATACTCCAAAATCGTGTTCACACTTTCTTCCTTGGCATTATTGATAAATCCACAAGTGTTGATTACTACAATATTGCCTTCTTTTTCATGAACCACATCTTTTCCACTGGCTTTTAGTTGCCCCATCAACACTTCACTGTCATACACATTTTTGCTACAGCCAAGCGTTACTACATTGATTCTGTTTTTCTTTAAGGATTTTGTTCGCATAGATTTATAAATCAGGGCGCAAAGATACAATCTTAATTAAACCTTTTATATATTTAGGGGTCTTAAAATGAAACCTACTGTTATGAAAACACTTCAAATCTGTATCATAATTATCTTTGGGTTGTTTTTTTGTTGTTCCAGTAATGACACTCCTAAAGATCCTGAACCAACTCCTACTGCTCTATATTTTCCGCCCGTAAATTCCAATACTTGGGAAACGACTTCTGTTACGAACTTGGGTTGGAGTGAAAGCGCACTACAACCACTTTTGGATTATTTGGAAGAAAAAAACACCAAGGGTTTTATGATTCTTTATAACGGTAGAATTGTGGTTGAAAGCTATTTAAATGGTCATACCAATACTTCGCTTTGGTATTGGGCCAGTGCAGGTAAAATCTTGACCTCAACGGTTTCTGGTATTGCACAAGATGAAGGCTTGATTAACCTTGATGATAAAGTATCAGATTATCTAGGGACTGGATGGACCAGTGAATCATTGGATAAGGAAAATTTAATCACTTGTAAAAACCTACTTTCCATGAATTCTGGGTTAGACGATAGTTTAGGTGATGACGTGTCGCCAGCTAATCTTCAATACAAAGCTGATGCCGGAACGCGCTGGGCCTATCACAACGTGTATGTGAAAATGCAGGATGTGGTGGCAGCAGCCAGTAATCAAACTTGGAATAATTATTTTAATACAACACTGAGGGATAAAATAGGCATGTCTGGAAATTGGGTAAACCTAAATGATTTGAGCGTCTATTGGAGCAATACCCGTAGTATGGCTCGTTTTGGACTCATGATTTATGCTAAAGGGAAATGGAACGATACACAAATAGTCTCTGAAAGTTTTTTAAATGAAGCAACCAATACCTCTCAAAATATCAATCAATCCTACGGGTATTTGTGGTGGCTAAATGGAAAATCAAGCTATCATTTGCCTGGTTTACAGCTTGAATTTAATGGCACTTTAATTCCAAATGCTCCTGCTGATATGTATGCCGCTTTGGGTAAAAATGATCAAAAAATCTACATAGTTCCCAGCAAAAAACTGGTCATTGTCAGAATGGGTGACGTTGCCAATCCCGACAATCCAACTTTTGCCTTATCAGGTTTTGACAATGAGTTATGGGGTAAAATTAATTTATTGATTAATTAGTTTTGATATTAAAAATGGATTCCTGCCTTCGCAGGAATATTATTTAAAAAACGAATCCACAAATTCATATTTGTTAAACACCTGCAGGTGTTCAATACCCTCTCCAATTCCTATATATTTAACTGGAATTTTAAATTGGTCTGATATGCCAATCACCACACCACCTTTGGCAGTTCCATCAAGTTTAGTCACTGCTAATGAAGTAACCTCAGTAGCGGCTGTAAACTGTTTGGCCTGCTCAAAAGCGTTTTGACCTGTAGAACCATCCAAAACCAATAACACATCATGCGGTGCATCACCCACTACCTTTTGCATAACGCGTTTTACTTTTGTCAACTCATTCATTAAATTGACTTTATTATGCAAACGCCCAGCTGTGTCTATTATCACAACGTCGGCATTTTGGGTGACCGCGCTTTTAAGCGTATCAAAAGCCACAGATGCGGGGTCACTACCCATGGATTGTTTTACCAATGGCACATCCACTCTATCAGCCCATACCTGTAATTGGTCTATGGCTGCGGCCCTAAAAGTATCAGCGGCACCAAGAACCACTTTAAGACCTTGTTTTTTGAATTGATAAGCTAGCTTACCTATGGTGGTTGTTTTGCCGACACCATTCACACCTACCACCATGATGACATAAGGTTTTTTATCATTAGGAATGGTAAACTCCGTTTCCTCACCACTGTTGGTTTCACTTAATAGTCCTGCAATTTCTTCACGAAGGATTTGGTTTAATTCATCAGTGCCCAAATATTTATCTTTGGAGACACGTTCTTCTATGCGTTCTATGATTTTTAGGGTTGTGTTGACACCGACATCACTGGAAACCAAAATTTCTTCAAGATTATCAAGTACCTCATCATCAACTTTTGATTTACCGGCTACAGCTTTACTGAGCTTGCCGAAAAATGTGGTCTTGGTTTTTTCAAGGCCTTTGTCAAGGGTTTCCTTTTTTTCTGTGGAGAATATTTTTTTAAAAAAACTCATGTTATTTTATAGTTTGTTGGTTTTTGCGTTAAGGATTGAGCAATGTGCCTGAGCTCTTTAAATTTTTTGAAAATTTAAAAGCGAGTTGCGAAAGCCTGACCCTTGTGGTAACGCCCAAATTTTAAATACCAATTTTCTTGCCCTAATGCTGTTACTGAAAAATTGTCATTAAAACGGCATGTAAATATAAAACAAAAGCCACTTTATATAAAGTGGCTTTTAAATATTATATAAAAAGTAATGCTTATTTCTTATTCAAGAAATCGTTTACTAGTTCTGGTGCCATAATAGATTCAACAAACATGTAAGCTCCTGTTTTTGGAGACTTCACCATTTTTATTGCTTTTGATAATCTTTTTGATCCTGTTTGTAATGATGCTACTGATTTCTTTGCCATGATTCAATGCGTTTTGAAGTATCTAAAAACTCCTTAATTATTTAATTTCTTTGTGAACGGTCATACGCTTTAAGATGGGATTGAATTTTTTAATCTCCATTCTTTCTGGCGTATTCTTTTTGTTTTTAGTTGTAATGTATCTTGAAGTTCCTGGTTGTCCAGACTCTTTGTGCTCAGTACACTCTAAAATCACTTGTATTCTGTTACCTTTCTTTGCCATTTCTTTTACTTATTAAATACAGCTATTATTTTAAAAACCCTTTTGATTTAGCTTCTTTTATAGCTGCAGAAATACCTATTTTGTTTATAGTTTTTAAAGCAGATGTAGAAACTTTTAAAGTTACCCAGCTATCCTCTTCTGGAATGTAAAAACGTTTCTTAACTAAGTTCGCGTTAAATTTGCGTTTAGTTCTGTTTAATGCATGAGACACGTTGTTTCCAACCATTGCCTTCTTTCCTGTAAGCTCACAAACTCTTGACATTATTTTCTGACTTTAAATTTTTGTTGTTTAAAAACGAGGTGCAAATATACAAAATCTTTAATTTATGACAATCTAATTTTTATCAATTTTTAAAAATTTCTTTCAATAGCATTTCAAAGGCTTTGTTTACCGCTTTATTTATAACTTTTGAACGGTGGTTTCCCAACATGAATTTTTCTGAATAGACACCATTTCTGGTTGCTATGGCTATAAAAACCGTTCCTATTTCTGCATCAGAATCGCCTTTTGTTGGCCCCGCATTACCAGTGGTAGCAATTGCAAAATCTGAGTTGAACATACCTAGAACATGTTTGGCCATCGCTTCAGCAACTTGGGCACTGACCACCGAATAAGTTTCAACAACTTCTTTTGGAATGCCCAAAACATCAATTTTTGATTCTGTTGCATAGCTTACCACACTGCCCTTAAAGTAGTTGGATGCCCCTGGATGGCTTGTAAAGCGTTCGGCTACTTTGCCGCCGGTACAGCTTTCTGCAACGGCTACCGTTTGCTTTAACTTGGTGAGTTGTTTGGCAACGATGGATTCTACATCACCATTTTCATCTTCAAAACCG
This sequence comes from Yeosuana aromativorans, assembly GCF_014646655.1. GTDB lineage: Bacteria > Bacteroidota > Bacteroidia > Flavobacteriales > Flavobacteriaceae > Yeosuana > Yeosuana aromativorans. The sequence continues at coordinate 145,519 of NZ_BMNR01000004.1, forward strand.
TAAAACTCATCTTTAATCAAAGGCAAAACAGCATCAATTTGTTTTTGAACCTCTGCTTGTATTTTTTCCTTATCAAATCCTTTTGCCGATAATCGTAATCTTACTCGACCTAAATCTGGTAAATAAGCCAATTTTACAATAGCTGGCAACGCATCTTCCCACGATTCAATTCTTGCAGCCAAAGTACTTTCTCCTAAACCATAAACCATCAACGTTTTATGAATGATAAATGGTAGATGGAAACGTTCCGTTAATTTTGGTATTACTTCATTTTGAATGAGAGCTTTCATTTCAAAAGGGACGCCCGGCAATGAAATAAACACTTTGTTATTGTTCTCTATCCACATACCTGGCGCGGTACCAATGGTGTTCATCAACACCGTTGCCTTTGATGGCACCAGAGCTTGGTCTTTATTGACTTGTAAAAGGGTTTGCCTGACGTATTGTTTCCAGATGGATTCTATGTTTTTTAGAACAGATTCATCTAGAACAAGGGTATCGTTAAAATAGTCGGCTATGGTTTTCTTGGTGATATCATCTTTGGTTGGCCCCAATCCACCGGTAATAATAATGACATCCACATTCTGTTCGGCATCTTTAAACGCTTTTAAAATATGGTTTCTATCATCTTGGACAGAAGTGATTTGGTATACGGATATGCCAATTTTGTTCAGTTCTTTAGCTATAAAAGCTGAATTGGTATCAATGACTTGCCCTATAAGAAGCTCGTCTCCAATAGTGATAATCTCAGCAAGCATTATAGATTAAAATCTGATCTGATTTCATTGGTAGCAGCTTCTACCGCTGTTATGACAATGTTCAACTGATTGGTTATATCCATATCACGTTTTTCAAACTTGCCCCAATCTTGCACTTCAATCAATGTATCTAAAACACCCAATTCAAACAAATCAACCGTTGGTTTCATTTTATGGGCAGCTTGATAGGCATTATAATAATCTTTTTCTGCGACGGCTTTTTTAAGTCGTTCGGCGTCTACGGGGACTTCCTCTAAAAAGGCTTCAGCCAATGATGCTACAAAATCTTCATCATTATCGGCCAATTCTCTTACTCTAAATAATTTATAATGCTGTTCCATTTATTTTACTGTTATTGAAAACATTTCCTTGTTTTCTATAAATCCTTTAAGTTTGTCGTTTGCAAATACTTTGCCTACTCCTGACGGAGTTCCCGTAAAGATAATATCTCCTATCTTTAAAGTGAAATATTTTGACACATATTCTATTAATTCATCAATTTTCCAAAGCATGTGGCTAGTATTTCCATTTTGAACAATTTTATCGTTCTTTTTTAAAGAAAATTCAATGGCATTAACATCGGCTATCTCTTTTACAGGTATCCAATTGCCTATTACAGCCGAACCGTCAAAAGCCTTGGCTTTTTCCCATGGCAATCCTTTTTCCTTTAATTTGCTTTGTAAATCACGAGCCGTAAAGTCTATACCCAAGCCAATCTCATTATAATATTTATGAGCGAATTTTTTATCAATGTGTTTTCCAACCCGATTGATCTTGACCAAAACTTCAACTTCATAATGGACGTCATTTGAGAAATCAGGAATAAAAAACGGCTGCTTTTTGACTAAAATAGCGGTGTCAGGTTTTAAAAATATAACCGGATCTGTTGGTTTTTCATTTTTAAGTTCCTCAATATGTTCGGTGTAATTTCTACCTATACAAATGAGCTTCATTGTTAACCCAATTTATTATTAAAGTTTCTCAACTTAATGGCGGTCAGTACTTTTTTTGTGTACAATGGAAAATCTGCATTGAGCAACCACCCAAAATAACCAGGTTCTGCTTCCAAAACTTCGGTCACTGACTTCCCTTTATGCTTTCCAAACGAAAAGCACTCTTCTCCCTTTTTATTGTAGGCAATAAATCCGGCAAAATCAGCAAACTTTTTTCGCGAACTGAAATCTGCCAAAAACTTGGTGTCATTTTCAATATCGTCGTATTTTTGAATTTGTGCTTTTAACACTTCAAAAGTAGCCTTGGTATCTGCCTCTGCACCATGCGCCCCTTCTAATTCTTTATTGCAATAAAATTGATAGGCCGCACTCAACGTGCGTTGTTCCATTTTATGGAAAATGGTTTGCACGTCAATGGCCACTCTATTTTTCATATCAAAATCAACCTCCGCCCTTAACATTTCTTCTGCTAAAAGCGGAATATCAAATCTGTTGGAATTAAACCCGCCCAAATCAGAATCCTTAATCATGTTATGAATCTCTTTCGCAATTTCTTTAAACGTCGGTTTGTCTGCCACATCTTCATCTGTTATACCGTGAATAGCGGTAACTTCCTTAGGAATTGGCATTTCTGGATTTACCAACCAAGTTTTGTTTTCCTCTTTTCCGTCTGGAAACACTTTTAAGATGGCTATTTCCACAATACGATCTTTGGAAATATTGACGCCTGTTGTTTCAAGATCAAAAAAACAAATGGGTTTGGTAAGATTAAGATTCATGAACGATTGTCTTTTGCTATTGTCTTTTATGTTTTAAATTTCCCTATTTACATCCCAAGCCTCCAAGTAATCTTTTACCGCTTTTACAAACTGGCCGCCCAGTGCGCCATTGACCACACGATGGTCATAAGAATGGGATAAGAACATTTTATAACGAATGCCTATAAAATCACCTTCAGGTGTTTCAATGACCGCTGGCACCTTTCTGATAGCTCCAAGCGCTAGGATACCAACTTGGGGCTGGTTGATGATAGGCGTTCCCATGATACTTCCAAAGGTTCCAACATTGGTGACCGTATAAGTACCGCCTTGAATTTCATCTGGTTTCAGCTTATTGGCTCTTGCCCTATTAGCCAAATCATTGACCTGCTTGGCCATACCCACTAAATTAAGTTGGTCTGCGTTTTTAATAACAGGTACAATTAAATTGCCATCTGCCAAAGAAGCAGCCATCCCTAAATTGATATTTTTCTTTTTGATAATAGAATCTCCTTGAACTGAAATATTCATCATAGGAAAGTCACGCAAAGCCTTGGCCACGGCTTCCATAAAAATGGGCGTAAACGTCAAGCTTTCGCCTTCGCGTTTCGCAAAAGCATCCTTAACCTTATTTCTCCAGTTCCATATTTTAGTAACATCGGCCTCAATAAAGCTTTGAACGTGGGCTGATGTTTGAACCGACTCAACCATGTGATGTGCAATGAGTTTGCCCATTCTGGTCATTTCAATGATCTCGTCATTTCCATTTGAAACCACGGGCGCTTTTTCAGATTTCTGACTTTGAGTAACTATAACAGATTGAACAGGCTCGTTATAGACGGGCTCTGGTTTCGATTCGGTTTTATTTGCACTTTTTTTGTCGATATACTCCAGAATATCATTTTTGGTCACACGACCATCTTTTCCTGTTCCTTCAATAGAATCTAATTCTGCTTGTGAAATACCTTCTTGTTTGGCTATGTTTTTTACCAGTGGTGAATAAAAACGGTCTTCGCTTGAAACAATTGGGGCAACAGTTTCTTGCGCTTGGGTCACCGATTGTTCAACTTGCGAAACAACGTCTTGCGGCACATTTTCTGTAACCTCTGGTTTTGCTTCTGAAGACACATTAGATTCTTCTTCATCTGTTTCAATGACCGCTAAAACTTGCCCTACCTGAACCACGTCATCTACATTGAAAAACTTTTCAACTAACACACCATCCACTTCACTTGGCACTTCACTATCAACCTTGTCTGTGGCAATTTCCAAAACCGCTTCATCCAATTCAATAGTATCTCCAACCTCTTTTAACCATGATGTGATTGTTGCCTCTGCAACACTCTCTCCCATTTTTGGTAACTTAAGCTCAAATCTTGCCATATCTATAATGTAATACTCGTTTTTTTATTTCCGTTTGCAAAATTAATGAAAAAACATCGGTTTGATTAAACTATTTATAACAAATACTAGTCAAAATTCAATATTTCACCTCTAGCAATTGCATTGTCACTTCCAATTATAAAATTAGAATTTTTCGGTAATATCTTAAAAGTTATCGATTTATCTTGATGTGTGCTTTCTATTAAATCAATGATTTTTTTATAGGATAACACATTAGCATCAAAAATAATCTCGGTGTTTTTTAAAACCAATTTCGTATCCAAATCAGGTTTCAATTCCACTTCTTTATTCAAAACAGTCTCTAATTTAGGGTTTAATTTGTTTGAAACAAAAAGATATCCATCTACTGTTTTGTTTTTGGATACCGGTGTTCTTCTGAACAAATATACCAACCGTATTCCCAACCAAACCATTAAATTAAAAAAGTGATTCTTTTTAAAGTGCTTTTTGTAAAATATTTGCATGGCTCCGTAAAACCGTTTAGCATAAAATTTATCCCGCAACGTACTCTCACCTTTATAATGTATGATTGTGGTTTCGCCAAAATAATAATTTACAAAACCGGCTTTTAAAACTTTATATGACAAATCTATGTCTTCACCATACATGAAATAATCTTCATCAAAGCCATCAACACTGGCGTAAACCGCTCGTTTCATAAACATAAACGCCCCAACCAAAACAGACACTTTCCCCGTTTCATTCTCACCCAAATGTGTTGCGTAATAATCTTCAGGGTTTCCTGAAAGTTTTTTGACTGCGGCCCTTACAAATGGGATTTTACGCTTGCTCTCAGGCAGATAATCACCATGACCGTTAATTAATTTGCAGCCTACTATACCCAAATTGTCCTTGTCTTCAGAAAATTGCAAAAGCTTTTCAAAGCAATCTTCTGGCAAAACGGTGTCTGGGTTCAAGACACATATATACTCACCTTTAGCTTTGGAAACACCAATATTATTACCTTTTGAAAATCCAAAATTTTCTTTGTTTTCAATAAGAATAACATCCGGAAAGCAGTCTTTTACCATTTGACAACTGGCATCTTCAGAATTGTTGTCAACCACTATGATTTCAGCATCTATATTTTTAATGGCTTCATTTACACTCTTTAGGCATAATTCTAAAAAGTAACGAACATTATAGTTTAAGATTATTACTGAAAGTTTCAAATGAGAGATTGGATTAAAGTTTTAAAGTGGCTTCAAAAGGTATTCTGTTGACAATGCTTCTCCCCAGAGTAATTTCATCAGCGTACTCCAGCTCATCACCAACCGAAATTCCTCTGGCAATAGTTGATACATTTATCTTATAATCTTGTATTTGCTTAAAAATATAAAAATTGGTGGTGTCACCTTCCATGGTTGAGCTCAATGCAAAAATAAGTTCGTTAACTATACCGGCCTTGACTTTATCTACTAAGGATTGAATATTTAAATCATGGGGGCCAATACCATCCATAGGTGAAATTTTCCCTCCCAAGACATGATACAATCCTTTAAAAGAACTGGTATTTTCAATGGCCATCACATCTCTGACATCCTCAACAACGCATATAATAGTTTCGTCCCTATTTGGGTTTGAACAAATTTCGCAAAGATCTACGTCACTAATATTATAACACGACTTACAAAATTTAATGTCATTTCGCATGCTTTGCAAGGCGTTTGACAAAGACATGATTTGCTCCTTTGGCTGTTTTAACATGTGCAAAACCAAACGCAATGCCGTTCGTTTTCCAATACCCGGAAGTTGAGACATTTCATTAACGGCGCGCTCTAATAATTTTGAAGAAAATTCCATCGGGACGAATTTACAATTTTAAAATAAATTGGTTGAATCCCCTGTAATTTATTTTTGTCCTGTTCTTCCATGAAAAAACAATGAAAAGCAAATTTAATATTGATTTGTGGACAATAGCACCAACGAACAGGCCACTTCAAAAAATATATTATGTTTTTTTAAAATTTCATAAAATTCGGGGTTTTCTGTTCCTGGATTGAATATAACCCGTTTGGGCTTTAAAGACACCACATAATCATAGTACATGCTTTGTTTTTTTGGATTGACATATAGCGTTACGGTGTGCAAATCTTTATAAGGCAATAAATCTGTGTCAATTGGTATTCCAGCAACCTCTCCTTGCTTTAAACCAAAGGCTACAACCTCAAAACATTGATTAACAAGCTTCCTGATTACAAAATTAGAATATCGTTCAGGTTTTAAAGAGGCACCTAAAACCAAAGTCTTTTTGTTCATTTGTTAAAATCTTGTTAAGGGTTATGAAAAAAGTAACATTATACAAAATTAGTCGTCTGCTATGTAAGAACCTAATCAGTTCTTTTTAATTATTAACCAAACAATTCATCAATTAAAAAATGAAAAAACTCATGCTTGCATGCGCCATACTTTTATGCGCAATTTCAAATGCTCAACCTTTAAACAACGATGCCCGTAAGGGTTCTATTTCTGGAAAAATCATTGATGCTTCACTAAACGAGCCACTGCCTTACGTAAACGTTGTTATCAAAGACACAAACAATGAAACCATAACTGGCGGGATTACCCAAGATGACGGAACCTTTAACATTTCAAAAATTCCAGAAGGAAAGGTTTTGGTAATCATTCAATATATCGGTTTTAAAACCATAACAAAAACTGTTACCATTGGAGAAAACAATTATAATATTGACCTTGGAAATATTCTGCTTGAAGAAAATGTTTCAAATCTGGACGAGGTCACGGTAGTGGCCGAAGTATCTACCATTCAGCAAAAAGTGGATAGAAAAGTCATTACCGTTGGTAAGGATTTAACAACTTCAGGTGCAACGGCATCAGATATTATGAACAACATACCATCGGTTAATGTTGATCAACAAACAGGCAATATTAGTTTACGCGGGAATGAAAATGTGCGTGTTATGGTAGATGGAAAATTATCCAATGTACCTATTGCCCAATTGCTAAAACAAATTCCATCAACATCTATAAAAAGTATAGAACTAATTACAAATCCTTCTGCAAAATACAACCCAGAAGGCATGAGCGGTATTATCAATATTATCCTTCATAAAAATACCAATATTGGTTTTAATGGTAACTTAAATGTAGGGTTGACCAAAGAAATCAATGCGCGTTTTAACAGTTCCATTGATTTGAATTACCGCAACGGAAAGTTCAACCTTTACGGAAACTATGGCAATAACATTGGTAACTCTGCCAATTACGGCACCGTAGATCGTTTAGATGACAACTCTAAACAGCTTTTTGACTTTGGAAACAATAACAAATCCCATCTATATAAAGCTGGCATTGATTTTTATATGAACGATAACAATACCTTATCATTCTTCACCAATCAAAACAAATATGATGGAAAAGGGAGTGGCTCAGCAGCTATTCAATATATCAATCAGCCTTTACAACTTCAATTGTTCAACAATGTAAACGGCAATTTATCATCACAATACAATGGTGTGTTTAACCATAAGTTTGCAAAAGAGGGCGAAACATTGGACTTTGAGTTAGATTACAGCAAATTTAATCAAGATGAAGTGGCCAATTTTGATTTCTACAATATTGCATTCCCACCAAACTACACGGATTTTGTTTACACCAAAAGAAATCAGACTGTTGCTAATATAGATTATGTTAATCCACTTTCAGAAAAAACCAAACTAGAAGCTGGTTTGGAAGCCAGATTGTTTGAAACCAATATTGACTATAGTTCAACGGGTTTATCTGTAAACGAAAACCAAGATAATATTGCCAATAATGGTGATGAATTCATACCAACTCCAAGTACAGATTTCACCTATAAACGTGATATTTACTCAGCGTATGCAACATTCAGTCGATCATTTGACAAATGGAGTTATCAAATTGGAGCCAGAGCCGAAACGGTTGCCGAAGATGCTAACGCAATAAGAACACTTGAAACCTCAACCGAAGCTACACCATTTAAAAATGATTATTTCCAAATATATCCGTCCGCATTTTTCACGTATTCCCCTTCTGATAAAAACTCGTACCAAGCAAGTTTTAGTCGTCGTGTAGACAGACCAGGCTTAGAACAGGTAAACCCCATACGGGAATGGAGCACACCCTTAATATCTTCTTACGGAAACACAGAATTGCAACCACAGTTCACAAACTCCATGGAACTTAATTACACCCGTAAACTTGAAAAAGGAAGCATTACAGCAGGCGTATTTTATAGGATAATTGAAGACGAAATAAATCGTGCTTTATTTATAGATCGCTTGGATTTAAACAAAAGCATTTTAAGCTTTGACAATTTTGATAATACAACTGCCTATGGTTTGGAATTGAATTCTAATTATAGACCAACTAACTGGTGGAATTTCAACGCAAGCTTTGATTTGTATTCCAGAAAACAAAAGGGGATTGCTGAGTCTTTGACCGTCCCTATTGAAACAGCAACAGTAGATGACATTTTAGTGTCAACCATTGAAGCCAATAATGTCGTTTGGAATTTTAGGGCTTTCAACAACTTTAAAGTGACAAAAAAACTAAACCTATCACTATTTGCCATGTACAGAGGCGAAGAAAAAGGCCTGCAAATTACCAGAAAACCAATGTTTATGGTAAATACAGGCTTAAGATACAGTTTCTTGGAAGACAACAGAGCAACATTCAGTTTTAACTACAGTGACATTTTTAATACCATGAAATTTAAATTTGAAGGTGACAAACCATTTCCTTCAAAAGGACAATTTAATTGGGAAAGCAACACTTGGAACATTGCTTTATCTTACCGTTTTGGCGGTGGAAAATATAGAGCTTTACAACGCAAAAACAGAGACAGCAATGAAAAATCCGGTGGTGGCGGGTTTTTGTAAAAACTATTTAATAGCCTGCATAATAGTTGATGGTTAGTGTCATGCTTGGTTATTAAATACCAAACCCCAAGCAAATTTCTGCTTGGGGTTTAATTTTAAAATTGTGTGTAAACTACTGGCTCACAAATGTTAAAGTGTGTTAAAAATAATTGTTTATGCAATAATATTTAAAATTTAACGTTTTAAATACAATACAGTCTATTCAGCGTTATTTATAATTATTTTAGAATTAGTCAGCTTCATATAATACAAAAAACAACGAATAGATTGTAATATTCCTAACCCCCTAAAAAAAATAGCTTTAAAAAACCAAAATCAGTTGATTTTGGTTTTTTGTTCTACATAAATGTTAATTGAAAGTTAAAAATATATCCTTATGCAATAAATTTTGACTTATTGCGTCTTATAGGTTGAGATACTTCTTTTTAAATGTTAGTTTAGTTAGAGTTGATTAATAGCTGAAAAAAGCTGAAACTTTAAAGTTTCAGCTTTTTTTTATTTACCATTTAATGATGATACTACCCCACGTAAAGCCGCTTCCAAAGGCCGCCAAAACCACATGATTGCCCTCTTTTATTCTACCTTCTTCCCAGGCTTCGGTTAAAGCTATTATTACTGAAGCCGCAGTTGTATTTCCATATTTCATGATATTGTTAAAAACCTGATCGTCATTTAAACCAAATTTCTTTTGGATGAATTGGGCTATTCTTAAATTCGCTTGATGTGGTATCAACATATCAATGTCTTCTTTTTTGAGATTGTTTTTTGCCAAACCTTCCATAATAACTTCACTGAATCTCACAACGGCATGTTTAAAAACAAAGGTTCCGTCCATATAGGGGAAATAGGATAGGTCTTCATCTCCAGCTTCTATAATTTCTGGTACCCAATGTGCAATACTGGGCGAGGCTACAATTAATTTATCTGCATATTTGCCTTCACTATGTAAATGCGTTGACAAAATTCCTCTGGTGGTATCTTCTTCCCTAGAGAGCACACATGCCCCAGCTCCATCACCAAAAATAACGGTAACACCTCGTCCTCTAGTTGTTTTATCCAATCCGTTGCTATGGTATTCGGCACCAATGACCAAAATGTTTTTATACATACCTGTTTTGATGAATTGGTCTGCTACAGATAACGCGTACACAAACCCAGAACACTGGTTTCTTACGTCCAAAGCTCCTATAGTTGGCATATCCAGTAAATCCTGGATTTGCACCCCGCAACCTGGAAAATAATAATCGGGGCTTAAGGTAGCAAACACGATAAAATCAATATCGTCTTTTGTCAATCCCGCGCGTTCTATGGCTATTTTTGCAGCTTTTGCACCCATAACTGCAGAGGTATCATCAGTTCCTTCCTTAATCCATCGGCGTTCCTTAATGCCTGTACGTTCTTGAATCCATTCATCACTGGTGTCCATCATTTTGGACAAATCGTGATTGGTCACCACATTATCAGGAAGATATTTACCTAAGCCTATAATCTTTGAGTTGTACATAATGCGTTTAATTTGTTTAAGCAAAGTACAAAATTTAAACTTTAAAATGCAATGATTAAAAACAGCATTCATCAATTTTGGATTTTTTACAAATTGTGCCAGTTTGTCACTTTTTTATACTTGGTACTTTTTTTGTCTATCTCACTGTCATAGTAACAAACACAATAAAAACATATATAACATGACAAAAGGAAATATTAATGTATCAGTTGAAAATATTTTTCCACTTATCAAAAAGTTCCTGTATAGCGATCACGAGATTTTTTTACGTGAGTTAATCAGTAATGCCACAGATGCTACTCTAAAATTAAAACACCTGTCAACTTTAGGCGATGCCAAAGTGGAATATGGCAATCCAAAGATTGAGGTTAAAGTGGATAAGAAAGGAAAAAAACTTCACGTTATTGACCAAGGAATTGGTATGACCGCTGAAGAAGTGGAAAAATACATTAACCAAATTGCCTTTTCTGGTGCCGAAGAGTTTTTGGACAAGTATAAAGACTCAGCCAAGGATTCAGGTATTATTGGTCATTTTGGTCTTGGTTTTTATTCGGCTTTTATGGTGGCTAAAAAAGTGGAAATCATCACCAAATCATATACAGATGCACCAGCTGCCCATTGGACCTGCGATGGAAGTCCTGAATTTAGTCTTACTGAAGCTAAAAAAACAGATAGAGGTACCGAAATTATTCTTCACATTGATGATGAGTCCAAAGAATTCTTGGAAGAATCAAAAATACGTGAGCTGCTTTTAAAGTATAACAAGTTTATGCCTATTCCCATTAAATTTGGAACTAAGGAAATAAACGATCCGGACTTTGAGCCTAAAACCATTACTGACAAAGATGGTAAAGAAACCAAAGAACCCCACAAAAAAATAACCGTTGATAACATTATCAACAACCCAACTCCAGCTTGGACCAAACAACCAACAGATTTAAAAGATGAGGATTACAAAGATTTCTACAGAGAATTGTACCCTATGCAATTTGAAGAACCGTTGTTCCATATTCATTTAAATGTAGACTATCCGTTCAATCTAACAGGAATCTTGTATTTCCCTAAAATGACTGGGGAACTAAATATCCAAAGGGATAAAATACAGTTGTACCAAAACCAAGTTTTTGTCACCGACAATGTAGAAGGTATTGTGCCAGAATTCTTGACCATGCTCCGTGGTGTGATTGACTCACCTGACATTCCACTGAATGTGTCCAGAAGTTATTTACAAGCCGATGGAGCCGTTAAGAAAATCTCTTCTTATATCACCCGTAAAGTAGCCGATAAATTAAAATCGTTGTTCAACAACAACCGTGAGGATTTTGAAGCAAAATGGAATGATATTAAAATCGTGATTGAATACGGTATGCTTTCCGAAGAAAAATTCTTTGAAAAAGCCGATGCCTTTGCGCTATACCCCTCAGTTGATGGTAAATATTACACCTATGATGAGCTTTATAATAAAATCAAAGCCAATCAAACAGATAAAGATGACAAATTAGTAATCCTTTATGCGTCAGATAAAGATGCACAGCATAGTTATATTGAAGCCGCCAAGGCAAAAGGCTATGAAGTATTGTTGTTGGATTCTCCTATTGTGTCTCACTTAATGCAAAAACTGGAAACCTCAAAAGAGAAAATTTCTTTTGCCCGTGTAGATGCTGACCATATTGATAAACTAATCAAAAAAGAAGACACTACCATTTCAAAACTGTCAGAAGAACAGACCAAAGAATTGGATGAGTTGTTGAAAGAATTAATTCCTTCAGAAAAATTTTCTGTACAACTTGAAGCTATGGATAGTGATGCCTCTCCTTTTATGATTACACAACCAGAATTTATGCGCCGTATGAAGGAAATGCAGGCAACAGGTGGCGGCGGTATGTTTGGCATGGGTAATTTCCCAGATATGTACAATTTGGTGGTCAATACAAATTCTGAATTGGTGAGTGAAATTTTAAACACTAAGACCAAGAAGAAACAAGAACGCTTAATAAACCAAAGTCTCGATTTAGCAAGACTATCACAAGGTTTGTTAAAAGGTGAAGAATTGACCAACTTTATCAAACGTAGTTATGAAATGATAAAGTAAGAAGATTTTTGTTCTGTGTTTTATAAAAAATACAGATAACAAAAACGAACTTACAAAATTATTCAGCGAAGCTAAATGTTAAAATAAGTTGATGCGCTGATGGTATTCAGCAACCTATTATAAATCAAAAAACCACCTTGAATTCAAGGTGGTTTTTTTTATGATTCGCATGACTTTTGTCATAGTTTCCTACTAGTATATAAATTAAATTTAGGATTAGTCTATTAATCTCTCAAACCTCATTCCCAATGAAAACAAAATTACTTTTAGCAGTAGTGATCTTAAGTGTCCATTTCACCTTTTCTCAAAATTTAGTAGCTTACTATTCATTTAACGGAAACTCCAATGATGAAAGCGGAAATGCAAATAATGGCACCGTTAGTGGTGCCACTTTAACACCTGACAGATTTGGAAATACAGATGGTGCTTACAGCTTCAATGGAACGAATAACTATATACAATGTCTATCTCCAGGGCCAATAGGGTCATCTCCAAGAACCATAAGTTTCTGGGCAAAAACCAACTTGCTTCCTTCAGTACATTCAAATGTTGTCTTATCGTACGGAGGTGATGCAGGAAGCTTTAATTATGGAGACAGAATAGAAATTAGTTTAAATTCTTACAATAGATATGGCTTGGTCTTAAGCCTTGGCGGCTCTGTTTTAATTAGAGAATTTGACAACAGCGATAATAATTGGCATTTTTATACCATTGCTTTTGAAGGAGGTTCAGGAAAACACATTTCAGATTTTAAGATGTATGCCGATGGGAACCTTTTAACCAATACTACCTATTTGACAGGAAACACATACGAGATCAACACATCGAGCAATTATCCTATCCTAATTGGCAATCTAACAGGTAGTTACCGCTATTTTAATGGCTCAATTGATGATATGAAAGTCTATGACAAAGCGTTGACCGAAACCGAAATACAAAGTGAGTTTGAAAATCTCTTGGCCTACTATCCCTTTAACGGCAATGCCAACGACTTGAGTGGCAACGGCCACAATGGCTCTGTTTTTGAAGCCAGCCTTACCTTAGATAAAGACGGAAACCCAGATAGCGCCTATTTGTTTGATGGCGTAAATGATTACATTGATATTGGAGATTGGACTAATGGTGGCGCTATATCTTTTACATTTTGGGCTCGCTGGGATGCATTTAATAGCTACTCCAGAATTGTTGATTTAGGAAATGGCTCATCAAGCAATAATATCATTGTTGGTAATTATCAAACACAAAACAGTTTATTCTTTTCAGCATATAATGGGGCAACTGAAACTAAAATGTGGACACCTACCATTACATTAGGTCAATGGGATTTTTATACTACAACAGTTGATGCCAACGGTATCATGACAATTTACAAAAATGGGATACAAATTGATCAAAGAACAGATGGGTTTACCCCAAATTATTTACTAAGAACAGAACAGTTTATAGGAAAAAGCAACTTTACGGCAGATAAATATTTTAAAGGAGCTATTGATGAGCTTATGATTTATAACAAAACCCTTACAATTGATGAAATAGGAAAATTGTATAATAATAACCTCATTGCTTATTATCCTTTCAATGGCAATGCCAATGACGAAAGTGGGTATGGCAACCATGGAACCGTAAATGGGGCAACCTTAACAAATGATAGATTTGGCAATCCAGATAGTGCCTATAGCTTTGATGGTTCAAATGACATTATTACTGTAGCTCATAACGAAATTTTGAATATTAGTAATGAATTATCCATTTCGGTTTGGGTTAAGCCAAGTTCCCAACAAAACGCCATGATTTTGGGAAAATCAAATTATGTAAGTGCCACAAATTACTTACTTAGAACCAAATCAACTGGTTATTTAGCGTTTGAATATAAAGAGTTTGCTAATTCCAATAGTTTGCCTCTCATAGTAGATTCCTGGAATCATATTGCTGTTGTTTCCCGTTCAGATAATTCAAAACAAATATACATCAATGGAAAACTTGCAACCCATACATCTGCCGTAAGTCCTTATGGATTAGTAACAAATGCACTAACCATTGGCGCAAGAACAGGTGCCGAATATTTTGATGGTAGCATTGATGACCTCAGAATGTATAAATCTGCTCTTTCAGAATCAGATGTATTAAATCTTTACAATAACAATGCATTAAACATTTTAGATCAACATAAATCAAACAATTACTTTTATATCTATAACAACAGTCTCCACTTTAAAGAGAATCAAAATCTATCTGAAATTAAAGAAATATCCATTTACAACCTTTTAGCACAAACCGTTTTTGAGTCTAGCACAATTCAAAAAGAAACATCTTTAAACTTTTTGCAACAAGGAATCTATATTTTAAAAGTTAAATTTAACAATGGTGGTATTGGAACAAAAAAAGTAATAATACAATAAATTTTAACCACTTAGCTTTAAAAACTACCTTGCTTTTGTAAGGTGGTTTTCTTTCGACTTATAAAAAATTCATAACTTAATCGGCTCTATTATATTTTTTGTTAAATATTTAAACCATGAAAAATATTATAAAAGTAGCCGCTGCCCAAATTGCTCCCGTTTTTTTAGATAAAGAAAAAACAATCGATAAAGCCTGTGAGGCTATTGCAGAAGCTGGCAAAAAAGGTGCCAAACTAATTGTGTTTCCAGAAGCTTTTATTTCAGGATATCCAGATTGGGTTTGGCTCATTCCTAATAGTAAAGGTGCAGAACTTAATGACCTATACATCCAACTTGTTGAGAATGCTATTTCAGTTCCAGATGAAAGTACCAATAAACTTTGTAAAGCAGCTAAGTCCGCTAAAATAAACGTGGCAATAGGAATGCATGAAAGAAATTCTGAAACCAGTAATACCAGCCTTTATAATAGCATACTGTTTATTGATGAACAAGGCGTGATAATGGGAAAACACCGAAAATTGATTCCAACAGGCGGTGAACGCCTTATCTGGACTCAAGGTGATGGAAGTACGTTAAAGTCATACAGTACTTCTGCAGGAAAAATAGCTGGACTGATTTGTTGGGAAAACTTTATGCCATTGGCAAGACATGCCATTTATGAATTAGGAACCCAAATCTTGATTTCGCCAACTTGGGATAAAAGTCCCAACTGGCTACAAACCATGCAACATGTTGCAAGAGAAGGCGGCTTGTTTGTCATTAGTTGTTGCATGCCTCTAAAAATGAAAGATATCCCAGATGATTTTGCGTTTAAAAAACTATATCCTAAAGATAGGGAATGGATCAATGTTGGCAATAGCTGCATCATAGCTCCAAACGGAAAATTCCTTGAAGGCCCTCTTGAAGCTGAAGAAGGAATTTTATATGCTGATATTGATCTTAAACAAATAATAGCAGCCAAACGTATGTTTGATGCCGTTGGTCATTATTCCAGACCAGACGTGTTTGAGTTTAACTTAAAAAACAGATAATTAAACAAGCATTAAATTATTATTAACTTGTTTTTATACCAAGCTTTTTAAAATCACTTCCTTAAATCAAAGCAACTGATTTTAAACTATCTTTGCCCCAAACAATGTTACATGTCATTTAAAGACTTAAAACTTAACAAGCCTATTTTAAGAGCGGTTGCTGAAGCGGGTTATGAAAACCCAACCTTGGTTCAGGAAAAAACCATTCCGTTGGTTTTGGCCAAAAAAGATATTGTAGTGTCTGCCCAAACTGGCACCGGAAAAACCGCTGCCTTTGCCTTACCCATTTTACAATTGCTTTTTGACAAGCAAGACGCTTCAAAACGCGGTAAAAAAATACGAGCATTGGTAGTAAGCCCAACACGGGAATTGGCTTTACAAATTGAAGAGAATTTTAAAACCTACAGCACCTACACCAATCTAAGAAGTACGGTAATTTTTGGTGGTACGTCCATAGAACCTCAAATAGATGTCTTAAAAAAAGGTATTGATATTTTAATCGCTACACCAGGGCGTTTATTGGATTTACATAAACAGGACATTGTTAATTTAGATTACATTGAAACCTTGGTGCTGGACGAAGCCGATTTAATGTTGGACATGGGCTTTATTGACGATGTCAAAAAGATAGAACGCTTGTGCCCTGCCGACAAACAAACCTTGCTGTTTTCTGCAACCATTCCGTTTAAGGTTGAGCAACTGGCCAATACCATTTTAAAATTACCAGAACGCGTGGAAGTATCGCCGAATTCATCCACATCAAAAAACGTCAATCAGGTATTGTATTATGTTCCCAAGCGCAATAAAATTGAATTGTGTTTACACTTATTGCGAAATACCATAAAAGGAAGCATCCTTATTTTTAGGCGTACAAAATTTGGAGTTGACAAACTGGAACAAACACTTTTAAAAAATGGTTACAAAGTTGAGACCATTCATGGTGATAAAGCCCAAAATTTAAGACAAGAATCACTTAAAAAGTTTAAAAACGGTTATGTCAATATTTTAATTGCCACAGATGTTGCTGCACGAGGTATTGACATTGACGAACTAGATGCCGTTATTAATTTTGATTTACCCAATGTACCCGAAACCTATGTACATAGAATTGGCAGAACGGCACGAGCCGGTAATTCCGGAACTTCTTATTCGTTCTGTTCGGCTGATGAGAAACCGTATGTGGCCAGTATTCAAAAATTAATCAATTTGCAGATTGATGTTGATGATACACATCCCTATCCGTTAGACCCAAAAGCTAAAAAAGAAACCCATAGAACACCTGGCAAAAGCAAGCATAAAAAAGGCAGAAAAAGCGAAGCCTCAAAAAAGAAAAAAAAGCGTTGGTATTAAATGAATTACAGATTTTCATTTTGCCAAACTTTAAACTTTATATCTCTGGTTTAAGTAGTGCTTTAAAAATGGGATTTGTATACAAACCATAAGACCCAAAAGCATCAATGCATAGCCAAATGTTTTAGGAATGGATACACTTGGAGCCTTAAGATTAGAAAGCGTATCGGTTATTTTATTATTGCTAAGAATACTAAAATCTATAGTATCCATAAAACCTGAGGATTCTGTTTTAACTCCAAATATGATATAACAAGTTATAGCTATAATACCTAGTGAAATAAGAACCCAACCTTTTTTAGAAATCAACGGTTTATAAACTGTTGCTTTACTGGAACTCAAAGCTAAAACTTGGTCCATAACCTTGTTAGTAAAATCAAATGAAGGTGTCTCCAAAGACGTTTCCTTCATCATTTTATCTACTAATTTTTCTATGTGCTTATCGGTATTATGATCCATAGTGTTGAATTATTTCGGGTTCTAATCGCTCTTTTAAAATAGTGGCTAACTTTTTTCGGATTCTAAACAGCTTAACCTTTACATTATTTTCTGTTAAATTGACAACTTTTGCAATTTCTTCCAAAGATTCTTCTTCAAAATAAAACAAAGTCAGTAAAAAAGCATCATCACTTGGCAACAGTTTGATACAATCTTGAATGGCCTGCTTACGTTCTTCAGCTTCCATGTCATCCAGTGCATTATCCATATTTTTAATTTGATTCAAATTAAATTCATCAATTGATTCTATATGCTGTTCGCGTTTATGCTTTTTTAACCGGTCCAAACAAGTATTATAAGTTACTTTATATATCCATGTTGAGAATTTAGAATCCCCTTTAAATTGTCGCAATGATTTAAACACCTTTACAAAAGTGTCTTGTGCCACTTCTTCTGCCTCTTCCTTGTTTTTAACCATCCGTAATGCCAATGAAAACACTAAATCCTTATAGCGGTCAACCAAAGTGCTAAACGCATTGGTATGGCCTTCAATAATTAAATTGATATAATATTGGTCTTCGTTGGTGGTCATTTGATAGTAAGACGATTAAAATTTGTTTTAGGTTACAATACATTTAAAAATTATTTTGCTAAAAACTGTAACCTAAATGAAAAAGGCGTCGTCATAAGCTATGAACACATTAAAAATAATCAATTTAAAAACAGAAAGTTATGGGATCAGAATTTATTATTATGCCACTTTTTATTGCTGCTGTATTTGGAATATTTTATTTATACTTTTCAACACGCAATAAAGAACGCTTGGCCCTTATAGAGAAAGGTGCCGATGCCAGTATTTTTATGAAAGGAAAAGGTCATACCGCACCTATTTGGAAAGTGGTAATCTTAAACCTTGCCTTATTACTAATGGGTATTGGATTGGGCGTTTTTATTGCCTCCCTTTTGGCTAGTTATACAACCTTGGATGAGGATGCAGTTTATCCAGCAGTTATTTTCTTTATGGCTGGTGTTGGCTTATTTATAGGTTTCAATATGACCAAAAACCTTGAAAAGGAATAAACCCATCAATCAAAAAACATTAAAAACCTGCTTTTAGTAAAAGCAGGTTTTTTACTTTATGGGGAAATCAAAATAAGTATCAGGAAAGGGTTCATTATTTAAAGTGAAATGCCACCACTCTCTTGGATAATTTCTAAATCCGTGTTTTAACATAACCTGTTGCAACAACTGTCTGTTTATTTTCTGTTTCTCTGTAATTCCATCGTAGTCCACCCAAGATTGGTGTCCAAAAAAATCATACGGACTTCCCATATCCAAAGGCTTATATGTATTTCCGTCGATAATGGTTAAATCAACAGTACTACCTCTACTATGTCCCGAACGAGCGGCAATATACTCTTCTTTAAATAAGTCTTTCTTGTCAACATTTGGATAAAATATATGTTTGTTAATGGTATCATTTAAATCCTTGGCCCAAACTATAAAATGATTCACGGCACGTTGTGGGCGGTAACCGTCATAAACTTTTAAACAAAGATTTTGTTGTTCTAATTCTTCTTGAACTTGTTTTAATGCAGTGGCAGCCTCTTCGGTTAAAATAAGAGTATTGGACTGATATCCGTCAATAATCTTACCCACAAAATTATAACTGGTATGGTATCGCAATTCAACATTCATATCGGGAACAATCTCCTCTACATGCACAAATCCTTCTGGTAACTGCGGAAAAACCGCGGACCACATTAAACAAAACAACCATACAATATTAAATTTCATATCCAACCCAATTTATGCTAATTTAGAGAAATTAATTTTTAACAAGAGGCTATTCTTAACTTTTAAAATGAAAGTTCAATATGATTAGAGAGGTTATTGATTTATATATGAAAGATGCCGAAGTATGTTATTACCCTCATTTTTTTAGTGCAAATGAGGCTGATTACTATTTTAAAAAACTTTTAAATACCATTGATTGGCAGCAAGATACCATAACCGTTTTTGGAAAAACCTATTTACAACCAAGATTGACTGCGTTGCATGCAAACAATAAAAATCCTTACTCTTATTCAAACATTACCATGCACCCCAAAACTTTTACAAAAGAGCTCACAGACATAAAAAGTGCTATTGAAAATGAGGTCAAGGCCAATTTCACAACTTGTTTGGCCAACTTATATCGAAACGGTCAAGACAGCAACGGCTGGCATGCAGATGATGAAAAAGAATTAGGCAAAAAACCCGTTATAGCTTCTGTTACCTTTGGATCAGAACGCATTTTTCATTTTAAACACAAACAAGATCCCAGCCACAAGGTAAAACTTGTTTTGAAACACGGCAGTCTTTTATTAATGAAAGGAGATACTCAAAAACATTGGCTACATCAGTTGCCAAAAACCAAAAAAGATATCGGAGAACGAATTAATTTAACCTTTAGAATTATTGCATAAAAAAACCGAGATCCCTCAATCTCGGTTTCTTCTCAATTTGCTTTTTTTATTACGAAGATAGATTTAGGGTCTCTATATCTACTCATAACGCAAATATTAATTAATTAATCCATTGAACTAAAAAGTATGTTATTTAGTACACTTCAAAAGTAAAATTATATTTCAATATGAACGACAAAAAGTATATTATTTCGATGAAATACATTTAATTTTAACATTTATAGATTAAATTATTTATTTTATCGACGAAATGCACATCTTAAGTAATGTCTTTTTAAATTAAAAGAGCAAGATGGTCATAAAATTTTAATATATTTTTATGACAAAAAATAATAATCATTTAAGAATTTCGGTTCTATAAAAATATAATCCTTAGTTGTAATAAAATGAAAACCAAAATTTTAATCATATTCCTTTTTTGCATGGTCAGAACCTATTCGCAAGACCAAAAATTTGTGGCTCATGATTTGGCTGTTAACAGTTTAATTGATGGCACATTGTTAACCCCAAATACTCCTGAGAAGCCAGATTTGGTTATCATCATTGGGGGGTCTGGGCCAACGGATAGAAACGGTAATCAAAATTTTATGAGAAACAACTCACTAAAAAAATTAGCGGAGGGTTTATTAAATAACAATATTGCCACATTTAGATATGACAAACGGATTGTAAAGCAGCTTAAACACGGTAACATAGACAAAAACATTATGTTTGATGATTTTGTGTCCGATGCCAGCGCTACTATTGATTATTTTAAAAAAACGAACACCTTTAATAAAATTTATGTTTTGGGGCACAGCCAAGGAAGCTTGGTTGGTATGCTTGCAGCTAAAAATAAAGCTGACGGATTTATTTCAATAGCTGGAGTTGCGCAACCCATTGATTCCATTGTCATTGAGCAAATTGAAAAAACATATCCTGTATTTACCAACGATGCCAAAAGGATTTTTACAAGCTTAAGAAAAGGCAAAAAAACGGATGACTATCCTAAAGAATTGGCTGCCATTTTTAATAAAGACATTCAACCATTTATGATGAACTGGATGCAATACAATCCAAGAGAAGAAATCAAAAAACTAAAAATGCCCATTTTGATTATAACCGGTACCAGTGATTTACAAGTTGAAGTAAAAGAAGCCAACCTGTTAAAAGAAGCAGTTCCTAGTGCGTCTTTAAAAATTATTGATAAGATGAACCATGTTTTGGTTCCAATTAAAGATGACAATTTAGAAAACTCTAAATCGTATGACGAGGCTTCAAGAAAGCTTTCACCTGAACTCATAGAAGATATAACCGAATTTGTGAACAAATCATAAAAAAAGCATCCCAAACAGGATGCTTTTAACTAACCAACCAAAAATAAAATCACATTCTAAGTTTAAAGTAACCACTCAATAAACTTTTCTTACTGAATGTAATTGTTATCTATAATTCAATCTTCGTGCCAAATCAAAACACTCTGCGTTATATTATTGTTATTTTGTTGCAATAAATTATCACTTGACATTGGTATTTCATATATAATTATAAGATATTTGCCCAGCTAATTAAACGAAGTCATTTATGAGAAACTTTTTATATGCTTTAGTTACACTTACCATGATTTCTTGTGGTAAAGAACACTATGATTTAACGGTCTTAACCAATATAAAAGGATTAAAAAAAGGAACAGTATATCTTAAAAAAGTTAAAGACACAGCCTTAGTAACCGTAGATTCTATGGTCATCAATGGGAATCCTGAATTTGCACTGCACAGTGATTTAGAATCTCCTGAGGTGTTCTTTTTATATTTAGACAAAAACAGTTCTGAAAATGATAGGATTGCTTTTTTTGCAGATAAAGGCATTACACATATTAATACCACCTTAAAAAACTTTGCTTTTGATGCCAAAATAGAAGGTTCACAACAACAAAAGACTTGGGATGAGTATAAAAAAATCATGTCCCGCTTTAATGAACGCAACCTTGACCTGATCAAAGAAAATTTTGAGGCACAGAAAAATGGAGACACCTCAAAATCCAATAGCATTCAAAAGGACTATAATAATCTCTTAAAACGAAAATATTTATACACGGTAAATTTTGCACTGAACCACAAAGACAGTGAACTAGCTCCTTACTTAGCCCTTACTGAGATTTACAATGCACAGGTAAAATATTTAGACACCATTAATAGTTCTTTAACTCCTGAAGTTAAAGCTTCTAAATATGGAAAAGAATTGCAATCGTTTATTGACTCAATTAAAAGTAAAGAATAAACAATTCTTATTATATTTCCGTATATATAATTCTGAAAGGTTATAGCCGTTATCATTAGGAAGTTTGTTGAATCAAGCTTCCTTGTAACATCTACTGCTTAATGAATAAATGCTTTTGAATAAATTAACGAAAAATAAATGGTTTAAATACACACTTAAAGGCACGCTGTTTTTAACCGTATCAATTGTTCTCTTTTTTATAAGCATTTACATCGGTCTTTGGGGCAAGATCCCCACCATAAACCAATTAAAAGACCTCAAGCAAAGTCAAGCCACAGAGGTTCTTGACATCAAAAACAACCTTATTGGTAAATATTACATTTATGATAGGCAATCTATCCCGTATAGTGATTTTCCTCAATACCTTATTGATGCCTTAGTTGCTACTGAAGACGCCCGATTTTATGATCATCATGGCATTGACACCAAAAGTCTGTTTAGGGTGCTTTTCAAAACCATATTGACAGCCGATGAATCATCAGGTGGTGGAAGTACCATTACCTTACAACTAGCAAAAAATTTGTTTGGCAGACAAAATTATGGACCATTAACACTTGTAATTAATAAGATAAAGGAAAGCATTGTTGCCAAAAGAATTGAAGAGCTGTATTCAAAAGAAGAAATTCTCACCTTCTATCTTAATACGGTGCCGTTTCCTGACAACACGTATGGCATTGAAAGCGCTTCACTTAAATTTTTCAATGTTCACACAAAAGAACTTAATCTCTCACAAGCAGCAACCTTAATCGGGTCTCTTAAAGCAAACAATAGTTTTAATCCCAGATTATTTCACAAAAGATCCCGTTCAAGAAGAGATGTTGTAATCAATCAAATGGTGAAATATGGCTATTTAAATCCTGAGGAAGCTTCTAAAATAAAGGCTAAAGATTTTGTTTTAAATTATCAGCATTATGCACCTAACCAAGGGTTAGCGCCCTATTTTAGAGCAGTCATCAAAAAACAACTAGATAGCATTCTGCAACTAGACAAATTTAAAAGACCTAACGGAGAACCCTATAATATAAATCAGGATGGCCTTAAAGTATTTACAACTTTAGACAACACACTGCAACGTTATGCAGAGATTGCCATGCGTGACCACATGACCAAATTACAGAAACAATATGAAAAAGCATATGGAAACCATGATCCATGGTTAAAAAACAAACCAGCTTTTCTGGCGATGAAAAAACGTTTGAAAAAATATAAAACGCTTAAAGCATTAAATCTCTCGGAAAAAGAAATTACAGATTCTTTAAACAAACCTCAAAAGCAGGAATTATTTTCTTGGGACGGAGATACCGTAAAATCCATGTCAACCCTAGATAGCTTGGAATACTACTTGAAAATTTTAAATGCCGGATTAATTTCAATTGAGCCATCCACTGGTGAGGTCAGGGCTTATGTTGGGGGTATTGACTATCGGTTTTTTCAATATGATCATGTTTCGCAAAGCAAACGCCAAGTGGGTTCTACGTTTAAACCAATTGTTTACACAGCAGCATTAGAAAACGGTATGTCTCCTTGCACCTACTTTTCTGCAAAAGCAATTACTTATACAGATTATGATGATTGGAAACCAACAAATGCATCCGAAAGTGATGAAGACAACTTAAATTATTCATTGGAATATGCATTGAGTCATTCTGTAAACACCATAGCCGTTAAAGTATTGCATGAAACTGGGATTGATTCTGTTATATCGCAGGCAAAAGCCATGGGTATAAAAAGCCATATTGAAAAAGTTCCTTCTATTGCTCTTGGTTCGTCTAACCTAAAATTGATAGAGCTTGCTAAAGCATACACCTCTTTTGTTAATGACAGTAGACCTTCTGAACCCGTTTTCATTACAAAAATTGAAAACAAAGATGGTAAGGTCATTGCATCTTATGATGATTTAAATCCAGAGCAAACTATTCCAAAAGCCTATAGTGATTATACTAGGCAAGTTATGTTGGAATTTTTAAAAGCAACCGTAAATGACGGAACAGCACAACGGTTGAGAAGCTCATACAATTTCAAGAATGACATTGCTGGCAAAACAGGTACCACCCAAGACAACAAAGACGGTTGGTTTGTTGGGATTATGCCCAATTTAGTAACGGTGACCTGGGTAGGAAATGACAATCAACAAATTGGTTTCAGCAATACCTCTCTTGGTCAAGGCGCCAATTCTGCTCTTCCTATTTTTGCTAACTACCTGCAACAATTAAATGCTGATTCTAATTACAACAAAATTACCCGAGCGTTTTTTGAAAAACCTTCTGATGATGTTATAAAGGATTTAGATTGTGAACCAACTAAAAAAGATAATTTTCTTCAACGTCTTTTTGAAACCAATTCGGATAAAACAACCTTTAAAAAGAAAAAGAAAAAAGGGATTCTGTCGTGGCTTTTAGGAAAAAAGGACTAAAATTTTCAATAAAAAAGCCAAACTAATCAGTAAACAAAAAGGTTCAGCTTTCGCTGAACCCTTTTTAGAGCCGATAGAGGGACTCGAACCCACGACCTGCTGATTACAAATCAGCTGCTCTAGCCAGCTGAGCTACATCGGCAATTTTAACGGATGCAAATATAATCGCAAAAATTATATTTACAACAATACGTTAAAAAAAATTATCCAAGCTTATTTATTTTTTCAATAAGCGCTTTTCCTTTTTCTTCAAGTTCTGAGCTTATTGCTTTAAAATGAGCCTTTTTATTGTCTACTTTTTTCTCATTAACCTTAGCGATTAAGGCATCAAAAGTTTCAATAGCCTCATCTATAATAGCTTCACTTTTTTTGGTGTCTTTATCCGTGTTTGCATATTCCCAAACATAAACTGCTTCAATAATATCGCCTAAAACATAATTGATGTCTTTTTTTAGGTCTCTAACATTTGCCATATTTAATAGTTTTATTTGATGCAAAATTACACATTAACTTGTTATAGTTCATGAATTTTAGCAGTAATTTAAACATCACTTTTTATTGGTTTAAAATGATATTGATAGCAGATATATTCTATTTACCTGAATAGGTTACAAAATTTCTTGGCGTCTCATACAAAACTATTTCCAAATCAAATTTACTATCCAGTTTGGCCTTGATTTTATTGTATATTACAACTGCTATGTTTTCTGCAGTAGGATTTAAGTCTTTAAATTCAGGCACATCCAAATTGAGGTTTTTATGGTCAAAAGCATCCTCTACCTCAGATTTTATAATCTCTTTCAAAATTTTAACATCGATAACATATCCCGTCTCAGCATCAATATCACCAGTCACATTAGCAATGAGTTCATAATTATGTCCATGATAATTAGGATTGTTGCATAGCCCAAAAACAGCTTCGTTTTTTTCAAAACTCCAATCTTTCCTATATAACCTATGAGCCGCATTAAAATGTGCTTTCCTACTAACCGTTACTTTCATTATCTAGGATATTTATATGTTGATAAAACTTATCAAAAATTATCTTGAACCATTCTGTGTATAATTCTGGATGCTGAACCATGTCGTCTTTGACAGCTTCTAAACCCATCCATTTCCAGTCAGCCACCTCATTAGGATTAATATTAGGTGTTCCATTGAATTTACCAATCATGATATGGTCAAACTCATGTTCCGTCAAGCCATTGTCAAAAGGCGCTTTATATATAAATGAAATAGATTCCTGCAAGTCCACAACAAAGCCCATTTCTTCCTGTAAACGTCGAATTCCCGCTTGAATATTACTTTCGCCTTCCCGTTGGTGACTACAACAGGTATTGGTCCACAATCCAGGCGAATGGTACTTATCCAAAGCGCGCTGTTGCAGCATGAGTTCATTTTTGTCATTAAATATAAATACCGAAAAGGCCCGGTGCAACAAGGCTTTCTCATGTGCTTCCATTTTTGGCATAAGCCCAATGGGCTCATCATTCTCATTTACTAGTATAACGCGTTCTTCACTCATACCGTAAAAATACCAAGTAAAATGATAAAAACACTAATCTTATCATAAATTTAAAAAGCGCCAGTATCAATTATTCTTATTGCCGTTAATAATAGTATCTTTGCATCCGATTTGCAATAAAGAATATGAGTTTTATTAAGGAAATAAACAGACGACGAACCTTTGGGATTATTTCGCATCCTGATGCTGGAAAAACGACATTAACTGAAAAGCTACTCCTTTTTGGTGGTGCCATTCAAGAAGCTGGTGCTGTTAAAAGCAACAAAATTAAAAAAGGTGCCACCAGTGACTTTATGGAAATTGAACGGCAACGTGGAATTTCGGTTGCAACATCTGTATTGGCTTTTGAATACGGCGGCACTAAAATCAATATTTTAGATACGCCAGGACACAAGGATTTTGCTGAAGATACTTTTAGAACGCTTACCGCCGTTGACAGCGTTATTGTAGTTATTGACGTAGCAAAGGGTGTTGAGGAACAAACTGAAAAATTGGTTGAAGTCTGTAGAATGCGCAACATTCCTATAATTGTATTCATTAATAAAATGGATCGAGAGGGTAAAGATGCTTTTGATTTATTGGATGAAGTTGAACAAAAACTAAATCTTAAAGTGGTGCCATTAAGTTTCCCTATAGGTATGGGATACGATTTTAAAGGCATCTATAATTTATGGGAAAAGAACATCAACTTGTTTAGTGGTGATAGCAGAAAAAACATTGAGGAAACCATTGAAATTTCAGATTTAGAATCAGAAGAACTTGATAAACTTGTGGGTGACAAAGCCGCCAATACACTGCGGGAAAACATAGAATTGGTAGAAGGCATTTATCCAGAGTTCAATAAACAAGACTATTTGGATGGCGCTTTGCAACCCGTGTTTTTTGGTTCAGCATTGAATAATTTTGGTGTTAGGGAATTGCTTGACTGCTTTGTTGAAATAGCCCCAAAACCACGCCCAAAGCAAAGTGAAGAACGTTTGGTGAAGCCTGAAGAAGATAAATTTACAGGGTTTGTTTTTAAAATCCATGCCAACATGGACCCTAACCATAGGGACCGTTTGGCATTTATAAAAATTGTATCGGGTGTGTTCAAAAGAAATACACCTTACCTGCATGTTCGCCAAGGAAAAAAACTAAAGTTTTCAAGTCCGAATGCCTTTTTTGCTGAAAAAAAAGAAATTGTAGACATTTCCTATGCAGGTGATATAGTGGGCTTACATGATACAGGAAACTTTAAAATTGGTGACACTTTAACTGAAGGTGAAGTAATTAATTATAAAGGCATTCCTAGTTTTTCACCAGAACATTTTAGATATATAAATAACGCCGATCCATTAAAATCCAAACAACTATACAAAGGCATTGACCAATTAATGGATGAAGGTGTTGCCCAATTATTTACTTTAGAGCTCAATGGACGTAAAGTGATCGGAACCGTTGGTGCCCTTCAATACGAGGTCATTCAATATCGATTGGAACATGAATACGGCGCCAAATGCACGTATGAAAACCTAAATGTTTATAAAGCCTGTTGGGTAGATCCTAAAGAATCAAAAAGTGATGAATACAAAGAATTTGTAAGAGTTAAACAACGTTTTTTGGCAAAAGACAAGCAAAATCAGTTGGTATTCTTGGCGGATTCAGCGTTTTCATTGCAAATGACCCAACAAAAATATCCTAGTATCAAATTCCATTTTACCTCTGAATTTTAACCAGTTAGCGAAATTATTTTTATATTTTTAAATTATTCTTAATATTTACTATGTAAAAATGGTAATTTAGCATTTTAAATAATTTATTTTACGATTTTAACAAATCATACCCCAAAACATGATTGCCTATGGATTCTTATACCAATACATTCAGTAATGATGAAATTACGGTAACCTACGAGCCAAGCATTTGTATACATGCCGAAAAATGTGCTAAGGAATTATCAAGTGTTTTTAGAACCTCCATTATTCCATGGATAAATCTTGATGATGCTGAGACTAGTGCCGTTATCAACCAAATAAAAAAATGCCCATCAGGAGCATTACAGTACTTTAAAAATAAGCAAAAAAAAGCTGGTTAAATTTTCTATTCAAATATTTTTAAGAAAAAAAGCCCTTTGAATGTAATTCAAAGGGCTTTTTTATGCTTGTACTATTGGTGGTTGCTCAATAAAATATGTCGAGCTACAACTCAAAACACGCATCAAATTTAAATATATCTTTTAAGCCTGACCAGTTGGTCCAAAATTTAAAGGTATGGGCGGTTGCTCGTAATCTTTGATTTCTCCATGCGATTTTTCAAATCTAGCAACATTGTCACCTAACGCCTTTAATAATCGTTTGGCATGTTGTGGTGTCAAGATAATTCTTGATTTCACTTTACTTTTGGGTATGCCTGGCATAATGCTAACAAAATCAACAACAAACTCAGAAACAGAATGGTTTATAATTGCCAAATTAGAATAGATCCCTTCGGCAACTGCTTCATCCAGTTCTATATTAATTTGTCCTGGTTTTGGTTCCTTTTTATCCTCTGACATAATATGCGATATTAAAAAAGTATTCCCGCATTTGCGGGAATACTAGTCTATTAATTATAATTTACTTCTTTTCTGGCTTGCATCATTTCATCAAACTCTTCTTTAGAACCAACTATAATGTTGTTGTATCTTCTCATACCGGTTCCGGCAGGGATTCTATGTCCAACAATTACATTTTCTTTTAGTCCTTCCAAATCATCAACCTTTCCTGCGACGGCCGCTTCGTTAAGAACCTTTGTGGTTTCTTGGAACGATGCCGCTGAAATAAATGATTTTGTTTGAAGTGATGCTCTTGTGATACCTTGCAATATTGGTGTTGCGGTTGCAGGTTGTGCATCCCTGGCAACAACAAGGTTTTTATCTTCTCTACGTAAAATAGAGTTTTCATCTCTTAATTGACGAGGCGAAATGATTTGTCCCGCTTTAAGAGTTGCAGAATCTCCTGGATCTTCCACTACTTTAAGACCAAATATTTTATCGTTCTCTTCAATAAAATCAGATTTATGAACTAACTGATCTTCTAAGAAAATGGTATCTCCTGAATCAATGATTCTAACTTTACGCATCATCTGTCTTACAACAACCTCAAAGTGTTTGTCGTTAATTTTTACACCTTGTAAACGATATACTTCTTGCACTTCGTTCACCAAGTATTGCTGTACTGCAGAAGGCCCTTTAATATCCAATATGTCATTAGGCGTAATTGATCCGTCAGAAAGTGGCATACCTGCTTTAACATAGTCATTTTCTTGAACAAGAATCTGACTTGATAATTTCACTAAGTATTTTTTAACTTCACCTAACTTAGACTCAACTACAATCTCACGGTTTCCTCTTTTAATTTTACCAAAAGAAACCACTCCATCTATTTCACTAACAACCGCTGGATTGGATGGATTACGTGCTTCAAACAATTCTGTTACACGAGGCAGACCTCCAGTAATATCTCCAGATTTTGCAGACTTACGTGGGATTTTAACCAAAATTTTACCAACCTTGATTTTGTCACCATCATCAATCATTAAGTGAGCTCCAACTGGTAAGTTGTAAGAACGCAACACATTTCCTTTTCCATCTTCAATATGAAGTGTTGGAATTAATCGTTTATTTCTGGATTCAGAAATTACTTTTTCTTGGAAACCTGTTTGTTCATCAATTTCAACTTGGTAAGTAATACCTTGCTCAATGTTTTCATATTTTACTTTACCAGCAAATTCTGAAATAATCACACCGTTATATGGATCCCAAGAACATACCACATCTCCTTTGCTTAATTCATCACCATTTTTAACATATAGTGTAGAACCATAAGGAATGTTGTTGGTACTTAAGGTAATTCCAGTTTTCTTATCGGTAATTTTAATTTCAGATGTACGCGAAATCACAATATCAACTGCATTACCTTCACTGTCTTCACCTTTAACTGTTTTAAGATCTTCAATTTCAGCTATACCATTGAATTTAGCAGATAACTTATTCTCTTCTGAAATGTTCCCTGCAATACCACCTACGTGGAAGGTACGAAGTGTTAACTGTGTACCAGGCTCTCCAATAGATTGCGCGGCAACAACACCAACTGCTTCACCTCTTTGAACCATTTTGCCGGTTGCTAAATTACGACCGTAACACTTGGCACAAATACCTTGTTTAGCTTCACAAGTCAATGCAGAACGTACTTCTAAACTTTCAATTGGTGATTCTTCAATAGTTTTAGCAATATCATCTTCAATTAATTGACCAGATGCTACCAACAATTCTTCAGTAACAGGATTGTAAACATCATTTAATGCTACACGCCCTACAATACGTTCTTGAAGGGTTTCAACAACCTCATCATTTTTCTTAAGCGCTTCAACTTCAACACCTCTCAACGTACCACAATCTTCTGTGTTGATGATAACATCTTGTGACACATCAACCAAACGACGAGTTAAGTATCCCGCATCCGCTGTTTTAAGAGCTGTATCGGCAAGACCCTTACGAGCACCGTGGGTAGAGATGAAGTATTCTAAAATTGAAAGTCCTTCTTTAAAGTTTGAAAGAATTGGGTTTTCAATAATCTCACCACCACCAGCATTTGATTTTTTAGGCTTGGCCATCAAACCACGCATACCGGTAAGCTGACGGATCTGTTCTTTAGATCCACGAGCTCCAGAATCAAGCATCATATACACAGAGTTAAACCCTTGTTGATCCTCACGGATACGTTTCATAGACAACTCGGTTAACGCTGCATTGGTAGGTGTCCAAATATCAATAACTTGGTTATAACGCTCATTATTGGTTATAAGTCCCATATTATAGTTGGCCATAATGCCATCTACTTGCTTATTGGCAGCAGAAATCATGTCTCCTTTTTCTGGTGGAATAATAATATCACCTAAACTAAATGACAATCCACCTTGGAAAGCGAATTTAAATCCTAATGTTCTGATTTCATCCAAGAATTCAGCTGTTTCAGGAACAGATGTGAATTTAAGGATGTTACCAATGATATCCCTTAATGATTTTTTAGTCAATACTTCATTGATATAACCAGCGGCTTGAGGCACTTTTTGGTTAAACAATACGCGACCAACTGTTGTTTCAATGATAGTTGGTGCCAATTTACCATCAGCATTGATATCCAATGTTCTTACTTTAATAGATGCATTTAAATCTACTTTCTTTTCATTGAATGCAATTTCCACTTCCTCTGGCGCATAGAATGTCAATCCTTCTCCTTTAACCGGAGCTTCAGGAGTTGATTTACGTTCTTTGGTCATATAATACAACCCTAAAACCATGTCTTGCGAAGGAACCGTTACCGGTGAACCGTTTGCTGGGTTTAGGATATTGTGAGAAGCTAACATTAATAACTGACATTCCAAAATAGCTTCTGGTCCTAATGGCAAGTGTACCGCCATTTGGTCACCATCAAAATCCGCATTAAATGCCGTACACACTAATGGGTGTAATTGGATAGCTTTTCCTTCAATCAATTTTGGCTGGAAAGCTTGAATACCCAATCTATGCAATGTAGGAGCACGGTTTAGCAATACCGGATGTCCTTTAAGAACATTTTCCAAGATATCCCAAACTACTGGCTCTCTTTTATCGATTATTTTTTTAGCTGATTTTACGGTTTTTACAATACCCCTTTCAATTAGTTTTCTAATAACAAAAGGTTTGTAAAGTTCCGCTGCCATATTTTTGGGCAAACCACACTCAAATAATTTTAATTCTGGTCCAACAACAATTACTGAACGAGCCGAATAATCAACACGTTTACCTAACAAGTTTTGACGGAAACGCCCTTGTTTTCCTTTTAAGGAATCAGATAATGATTTAAGTGGTCTGTTTGAATCTGTTTTAACAGCAGAAGACTTACGGGTATTATCAAACAACGAATCAACGGCTTCTTGAAGCATACGTTTTTCATTACGTAAAATCACTTCAGGCGCTTTGATTTCAACCAATCGCTTTAAACGATTGTTTCTGATGATTACTCGACGGTATAAATCATTTAAATCTGATGTTGCAAAACGACCACCATCTAACGGCACTAACGGACGTAATTCTGGTGGAATGATTGGAATAACCTTCATGATCATCCATTCTGGACGATTTTCCCTGTTTCCATTGGATTCACGAAGCGATTCAACAACTTGCAAACGTTTTAAAGCCTCCGTTTTACGTTGTTTAGACGTTTCTGTATTGGCTTTGTGGCGTAAATCATAAGATAACGCCTCTAAATCGATTCTTGACAATAACTCAATCAAACATTCAGCACCCATTTTTGCAAGAAACTTATTTGGGTCTGTATCTTCTAGATATTGATTTTCTTGTGGAAGGGACTCAAGAATAGTTAAATATTCTTCTTCGGTTAAGAAATCCATTTGCTGTAATGGCTCTCCGTCAATATTTTTAGCATTACCAGGTTGAATAACTACGTAACGTTCGTAGTAAATGATCATATCTAATTTCTTAGAAGGCAATCCTAATAAATATCCTATTTTATTTGGTAATGAACGGAAATACCAAATGTGTGCAACGGGAACAACCAAATTAATGTGCCCTACGCGATCACGACGCACTTTTTTCTCGGTTACTTCAACGCCACAACGATCACATACAATGCCCTTATAACGGATTCGCTTATATTTACCACAAGCACATTCGTAGTCTTTTACAGGACCAAAAATACGCTCACAGAACAAACCATCTCGCTCTGGTTTGTGAGTTCGATAATTGATAGTTTCTGGTTTTAAAACTTCACCTCTTGATTCTGCTAAAATAGACTCAGGTGATGCTAAACCAATTGAGATTTTGTTAAACCTCTGTACTGTATTCTTATCTTGTTTTCTTGCCATAATATATGGTGATATCGAATTATTTTGTAAACTTTTTGCACACCCCTTTCAGGGTGTGCTATATATTATTCCTCTAATCTAATGTCTAATCCAAGACCTTTCAATTCGTGCATCAACACGTTAAAAGATTCTGGTAATCCTGGATCTGGCATTGGCTCGCCTTTTACGATAGCTTCGTATGTTTTTGCTCTACCAATAACATCATCAGATTTTACGGTTAAGATCTCACGTAAGGTTGAAGAAGCACCATAAGCTTCAAGTGCCCAAACCTCCATTTCACCAAAACGCTGTCCACCAAATTGTGCTTTACCACCAAGTGGCTGTTGCGTAATTAATGAGTATGGTCCTATTGAACGCGCATGCATTTTGTCATCAACCATGTGGCCTAATTTCAACATGTAGATAACCCCAACAGTTGCTGGTTGATCAAATCGCTCTCCAGTTCCACCGTCATACAAATAGGTATGTCCAAATCTTGGAATGCCAGCTTCATCAGTAAATCCATTGATTTGATCTAAAGTTGCACCATCAAAAATTGGTGTTGCATATTTGCGACCTAATTTTTGTCCGGCCCATCCTAGAACGGTTTCATAAATCTGACCAATGTTCATACGTGATGGTACTCCTAGTGGATTCAATACAATATCAACTGGTGTTCCATCTTCAAGGAAAGGCATATCTTCTTGACGAACAATACGCGCTACAATACCCTTGTTTCCGTGACGTCCTGCCATTTTATCACCAACTTTTAGCTTACGCTTTTTAGCAATGTAAACTTTAGCCAACTTGATAATACCTGCAGGTAATTCATCACCTACAGAAATGGTAAACTTCTCACGTCTTAAAGATCCTTGCAAGTCGTTTTCCTTGATTTTATAGTTATGGATAAGGTCTGCAACCAATTTGTTGGTATGGTCGTCAGTCGTCCATTTTCCAGACACCAAGTGCGCGTAATCATCAACAGCATTTAACATTTTTAGCGTGAATTTTTTGCCTTTTGGCAATACTTCCTCACCTAAATCATTATAAATACCTTGAGCTGTTTTACCGTTTACGATATTGAATAATTTTTCGATTAAAACATTTTTTAAATCCTCAAATTTCGCATCATAAACTGCTTCAAGTTGTGCAATATCATCTTTGTCTTGCGCTCTTTTGCGTTTGTCTTTTACGGCACGTGCAAATAATTTCTTTTCAATAACAACACCGTTTAATGATGGAGAGGCTTTTAAAGACGCATCTTTAACATCACCAGCTTTGTCACCAAAAATAGCCCGTAATAATTTTTCTTCTGGAGTTGGATCGCTTTCTCCTTTTGGAGTGATCTTACCAATAAGAATATCACCAGGTTTTACTTCAGCACCAACACGAATCATTCCATTTTCATCCAAATCTTTGGTAGCTTCTTCAGAAACGTTAGGAATATCATTAGTCAATTCTTCATTACCCAACTTGGTATCACGTACTTCAAGTGAATATTCATCAATGTGGATAGATGTAAAAATATCTTCACGAACAACTTTTTCAGAAATTACAATCGCATCCTCAAAGTTATATCCTTTCCATGGCATAAAGGCCACTTTCATATTTCTACCAAGAGCTAACTCCCCTTTTTGGGTCGCGTAGCCTTCACACAACACTTGACCTTTGGTTACCTTATCACCTTTTACCACAATTGGTTTTAGGTTGATACTGGTACCTTGGTTAGTTTTTCTGAATTTAACCAATGGATAGGTTTTCACATCACTGTCAAAACTTACTTTGGCCTCATCTTCAGTACGGTCATATTTTATAACTATTTCAGTGGCATCCACATATTGAACAACACCGTTACCTTCTGCATTAATCAATACACGGGAATCAGACGCTACTTGACGTTCTAACCCTGTTCCAACAATAGGAGCCTCAGGCAATAATAGTGGTACCGCTTGACGCATCATGTTTGAACCCATCAAGGCACGGTTGGCATCATCATGTTCCAAGAATGGAATCAACGAAGCCGAAATCGATGAAATTTGGTTAGGTGCAACATCTGTAAAATGAAGATTTGTTGGCTCAATAACAGGGAAATCACCTTCCATTCTTGCGATAACCTTATCATGCAAGATTTTTCCATTATCATCAACCTTAACCGTTGCTTGGGCAATCAATTTACCTTCTTCTTCTTCAGCACTTAAATAAACCGGTTCATTTTTGATATCAACAACACCATTTTCGACCGAACGATATGGTGTTTCAATGAATCCCATTGAGTTTACTTTGGCGTAAACAGACAATGAGGAAATCAAACCAATATTTGGTCCCTCTGGTGTTTCAATAGGACATAAACGGCCGTAGTGTGTATAGTGTACATCACGTACCTCAAACCCTGCTCTTTCTCTTGATAAACCTCCTGGTCCAAGAGCCGATAAACGACGCTTGTGAGTAATCTCTGCTAATGGGTTTGTTTGGTCCATGAACTGAGATAATTGGTTTGTACCGAAGAACGAGTTAATTACCGACGATAATGTTTTCGCATTAATTAAGTCGATTGGTGTGAACACCTCGTTATCACGAACGTTCATACGCTCACGGATGGTACGCGCCATACGTGCTAAACCAACACCAAACTGTTGCGATAATTGCTCACCAACGGTACGTACACGACGGTTTGATAAGTGGTCAATATCATCAATCTCTGCTTTGGAGTTGATAAGCTCAATTAAGTATTTTATAATGGTAATGATATCTTCTTTGGTAAGCACTTGCTTATCCATTCCAATATCAAGACCTAATTTCTTGTTCATTCTGTAACGGCCTACTTCACCTAAAGAGTAACGTTGATCACTAAAGAATAGTTTATCTATAATACCACGAGCGGTCTCCTCATCGGGTGGCTCGGCATTACGAAGTTGTCTATAGATGTGTTCAACAGCTTCTTTTTCAGAGTTTGTTGGATCTTTTTGAAGGGTATTATGAATAATAGCATAATCACCTTGTTGCGCACTTTCTTTGTGAAGCAAGATGGTGTGAACCTCTGCTTCAAGAATTTCCTCAATGTTATCTTTATCAAGAACTGTATCACGATCCAAAACAATTTCGTTACGCTCAATAGATACAACTTCTCCAGTATCCTCATCAACGAAATCTTCATGCCATGTGTTAAGAACACGTGCAGCAAGCTTACGGCCCAACACCTTTTTTAAACCAGATTTTGATACTTTTACTTCTTCAGCAAGATCAAAAATCTCAAGAATATCTTTATCTCGTTCAAAACCTATGGCCCTGAACAAAGTAGTTACCGGTAATTTTTTCTTTCTATCAATATAGGCATACATCACCTGATTGATATCTGTTGCAAATTCAATCCAAGAGCCTTTAAATGGAATAACCCTTGCTGAATATAATTTGGTTCCATTGGCATGGAATGATTGTCCAAAGAACACACCAGGTGAACGGTGCAATTGCGAAACCACAACCCTTTCAGCACCATTGATAACAAACGTACCACTAGGTGTCATGTAAGGTATGGTCCCTAAATACACATCTTGAACGATGGTTTCAAAATCCTCATGCTCAGGATCTGTACAGTATAATTTTAACCGTGCCTTAAGCGGGACGCTGTATGTAAGCCCTCTTTCAATACACTCATCAATAGCATATCGCGGCGGATCTACAAAATAATCTAAAAATTCTAAAACAAATTGATTACGTGAGTCTGTAATCGGGAAGTTTTCCATAAAGGTATTATACAGACCTTCATTTCCTCTTTCTTCAGATTTTGTTTCTAATTGGAAAAAATCCTGGAAGGATTTAATCTGAATATCCAGAAAATCTGGGTATTCGGTTCTATTGACAATAGACGAGAAATTTAATCTTTCAGCTTGTGTTGACAACATCAATGGACGGAATTATGATTAAAAAAATATTTATAGCGTATCTAATGATTATATACGCAAAATGGTTTAGGTCTTGAAGTTAAACTCCAGACCTAAACCTTTGTATTGTTTGGTAGTTAAGCTTACTTAAGCTCAACCTCTGCTCCAGCTTCTTCTAAAGATGATTTTAAACCTTCAGCTTCGTCTTTAGATACACCTTCTTTAATTGGGCTTGGTGCATTATCAACTAATTCTTTAGCTTCTTTTAAGCCAAGACCAGTTAATTCTTTAACTAATTTAACAACTGCTAATTTAGAAGCACCTGCAGCTTTTAATATAACATTAAATTCAGTTTGAGCTTCAGCAGCTTCCTCGCCACCAGCAGCAGGTCCAGCAGCAACAGCTACAGCTGCAGCAGCAGGCTCAATACCATACTCTTCTTTTAAAATAGTAGCTAACTCGTTTACTTCTTTTACTGTTAAGTTAACCAATTGTTCTGCGAAATCTTTTAAATCTGCCATTTTTCTATCGTTTTAATAAATTTTTAATTGTAATATAATTGTAATAAAGTGCGTACTTGATTTTGTGTTATCCTTCTTTTTCAGATAACGTTTTAATAATACCAGCTAGTTTTCCACCACTTGATTTAAGTGCAGAAACAACATTCTTGGCTGGAGATTGTAGCAATGCTATAATGTCTCCAATCACTTCTTCTTTAGATTTGATATCAACCAAGGCATCTAACTGCTCATCACCAATATAAATCGCTTCAGCAATAAACGCTCCTTTTAACAAAGGTTTATCTGATTTTTTACGAAACGTTTTAATTATTTTGGCCGGTGCATTACCTGTTTCAGAGTACATCACAGATGTATTTCCTTTAAGTACAGAAGGAAGATCTCCAAAGTCTTTATCAGAGGCTTCCATTGCCTTTTCAAGTAATGTATTTTTTACTACTGCCAGTTTTACGTTGGCTTTAAAACAAGCACGACGTAAGCTTGAAGTGCTACCTGCGTTTAATCCTGAAATATCTGCTAGATATATATTTGAATTATCGGCTAATTGTAACGTTAATTCTTCAATTACTTGTGATTTTTCTTCTCTTGTCATAATAAAAGTTTTTAACTAATTAACCAATTTTAGGATCAACAGCAACACTTGGACTCATGGTACTAGACAAGAAAATGCTTTTCACGTAAGTGCCTTTGGCTGTAGTTGGTTTTAATTTAATTAATGTTTGTAATAGTTCATTTGCGTTTCCAGCAATTTTATCAGCGCTGAATGATGCTTTTCCTATTGCTGCATGTACAATACCGGTTTTATCAACTTTAAAGTCTATTTTACCAGCTTTTACTTCAGCAACGGCTTTTGCAACATCCATGGTTACTGTACCAGTTTTTGGGTTTGGCATTAAGCCTCTTGGACCTAATACACGTCCTAAAGGACCTAATTTCCCCATCACACTTGGCATAGTAATAATCACGTCAACGTCAGTCCAACCATTCTTGATTTTTTCAAGATATTCGTCTAACCCAACATAATCTGCACCAGCTTCTTTAGCTTCCGCTTCTTTATCTGGTGTAACCAATGCTAATACTTTCATGTCCTTACCAGTACCGTGAGGTAATGATACT
This sequence comes from Yeosuana aromativorans, assembly GCF_014646655.1. Taxonomy (GTDB): domain Bacteria; phylum Bacteroidota; class Bacteroidia; order Flavobacteriales; family Flavobacteriaceae; genus Yeosuana; species Yeosuana aromativorans. The sequence goes on from NZ_BMNR01000004.1 coordinate 184,109, forward strand.
ACGCCTCTTACCATTTGATTCGCTTTTCTGGGATCAACACCCAATTTAACTGCGATATCAACTGATGCATCAAATTTTGTAAAGGTAATTTCCTTTACCAATGCAGACGCTTCACTAAGAGAATACACTCTCCCTTTTTCTATTTTCGCTAAAGCTTCCTTTTGCTTTTTTGTTAATCTTGCCATTTCTTAATGTCTTTAATAGATTAATTAGGGAATTGCCCTGTTACGGTTATACCCATTGATCTTGCTGTACCGGCAACCATTTTCATAGCAGATTCAATAGTAAATGCATTTAAATCTACCATTTTGTCTTCTGCTATTGTTTTGATTTGATCCCAAGACACTTTAGCTACTTTTTTTCGGTTTGGTTCTCCTGAACCTTTTTTTAATTTGGCCGCTTCTAATAATTGTACCGCTGCAGGAGGAGTCTTAATTACAAAGTCAAATGATTTGTCTTTGTAAACAGAGATAACAACTGGTAATACTTTACCTGGCTTGTCTTGTGTTCTAGCATTAAATTGCTTGCAAAACTCCATGATGTTAACTCCAGCAGCTCCTAAAGCGGGTCCAACCGGTGGCGACGGATTCGCAGCACCTCCCCGAACTTGTAACTTAACTACTTTACCTAATTCTTTTGCCATTTTTAATAATTTAGTTTGATACGCTTCTTAAAAATTGAAGCTGAAGAGCGTATCCATATATTTAGTGTAACAATTATTATACTTTTTCAACTTGCATATAGCTCAATTCCAATGGTGTTTTTCTTCCAAAAATCTTAACCATTACTTCAAGCTTACGCTTTTCTTCATTTATCTTTTCAATCGTTCCGTCAAATCCATTAAACGGACCATCAATAACTTTAACAGTTTCGCCTTTGGTAAACGGAATGGCCACATTGGCATCTGCATCAACAGTCAATTCATCAACTTTACCTAACATTCTGTTGACTTCCGATTGTCTTAATGGCACAGGGTCACCGCCTTTTGTTTCACCTAAAAATCCAATAACGTTTGTTACTGAACGGATGATATGAGGCACTTCGCCTGTTAAGTTTGCTTGAATCATAATATAACCAGGAAAATAAACTTTCTCTTTGTTTATTTTCTTGCCATTACGGATTTGGATGACTTTTTCAGTTGGAACCAATACTTGATCAACATAATCTTGCAGGCCCAAACGAGCTATTTCATTCTCGATATAGGTCTTGATTTTGTTTTCTTGACCGCTTACCGCTCTAACAACATACCATTTTTTTCCACCAGCTTCAGACATAGAATCTTCTTTTACTTATTAATTAATCAATTGAAAGTAAAACCCTATCACTTTACTGAATACGGTATCAACGCCCCAAATTGCCAAAGAAAACAAAATTGAAAATACGGCTACCAAAACCGTTAGATTTTGAGCTTCTGCCCAAGGTGTCCAACTTACATTGTTTTTAAGCTCGCCAAATGATTCCTTTATATAATTTACAATTCCAGCCATTTATATTTTCTTTAATTTAACGGATTTGAATTTTATTTTGCATAAAATTTCAGTCTCCGCATTTTCTCTTTTGAATGAACAAAGTCTATTTCAAAAGCTATTAATTTTTCCAAGCACGGGTTGAGAGACTCGAACTCCCGACACCTGGTTTTGGAGACCAGTGCTCTACCAACTGAGCTAAACCCGTAAATATAAGTCAAGGCATTCCATAAAAACGGAATACCTTAACTTAATATTTATTTTACTGTATTAGTCTAAAATCTCAGTTACCTGACCAGCACCAACTGTTCTACCACCTTCACGGATAGCGAAACGTAAACCTACGTTTAATGCAATTGGTTGAATAAGCTCAACAGTAATAGTTAAGTTGTCTCCTGGCATAACCATTTCAACTCCTGATGGTAATGCTATATTACCAGTTACGTCAGTTGTACGAACGTAGAACTGTGGACGATAGTTGTTGTGGAATGGCGTGTGACGACCACCTTCTTCTTTTTTCAAGATATAAACCTCAGCTTTAAATTTAGCATGTGGTTTAACAGAACCTGGTTTACAGATAACCATACCTCTAGAGATTTGTGTTTTCTCAATACCTCTTAATAAGATACCAACGTTATCACCAGCTTCACCTCTATCTAATATTTTACGGAACATTTCAACACCAGTAATAGTAGATGTTAATTTTTCAGCCCCCATACCAATGATTTCTACTGGATCACCTGTGTTAGCAACACCAGTTTCAATACGTCCTGTTGCAACAGTACCACGACCAGTAATAGAGAATACGTCTTCAACTGGCATTAAGAATGGTTTTTCAACATCACGTTCTGGTAATTCAATCCAGTTATCAACAGCATCCATTAATTCCATTACGGTATTAACCCATTTTTCTTCACCGTTAAGTGCACCTAAAGCAGATCCTTGAATAACAGGTCCATTATCTCCATCATACTCATAGAAGTTCAATAGGTCTCTAACTTCCATATCAACAAGCTCTAAAAGCTCTTCATCATCCACCATGTCAACTTTGTTCAAGAAAACAACGATACGTGGAATACCTACTTGACGCCCTAAAAGGATGTGCTCACGAGTTTGTGGCATTGGACCATCAGTTGCAGCAACAACCAAAATAGCACCGTCCATTTGAGCAGCACCAGTTACCATGTTTTTTACGTAATCCGCGTGACCTGGACAGTCAACGTGTGCGTAGTGACGATTTGCAGTTGAATATTCTACGTGTGATGTATTAATAGTAATACCTCTTTCTTTTTCTTCTGGAGCATTATCGATTGAATCGAAACTTCTCAATTCAGACAATCCTGCTTTAGCTAAAACAGTTGTAATAGCAGCAGTTAAAGTTGTTTTACCGTGATCTACGTGTCCAATTGTACCAATATTTAAGTGTGGTTTTGAACGATCAAAATTTGCCTTTGCCATGTTTAAATTTATTTAATCTTAGTTATATAATATATTAGTGTCTACGTTTTAACTTTGATAGAGCCAATGACGGGAATTGAACCCGTGACCTCTTCCTTACCAAGGAAACGCTCTACCCCTGAGCTACACCGGCGGTTTTAATTGCAGGTTTCAAGTTTAAAGTTTCAAGTTTAAACTAAAACTCAAAAGTTTTTATATCCTCTCACCAAAACAATTTTGATATGAGATTCCTGCCTTCGCAGGAATTTTAGAGCGGGAGACCGGGTTCGAACCGGCGACATTCAGCTTGGAAGGCTGACGCTCTACCAACTGAGCTACTCCCGCAATTATTTTTTTAATCCATGTCTTTAAAAAGTGGGGAGAGCAGGATTCGAACCTGCGAAGACATAGTCAACAGATTTACAGTCTGTCCTCGTTGGCCGCTTGAGTATCTCCCCATTTAAAAAACTTTCACTCTTTTTAAAGAACTTGAGCCGATAGAGGGACTCGAACCCACGACCTGCTGATTACAAATCAGCTGCTCTAGCCAGCTGAGCTACATCGGCTTTTTTAGTCTTTTTTAAGCTAAATTTTTAGCATAAAAAAGCCCGCTATTTCTAACGGACTGCAAATGTATAGATTTATTTTTTTATTCAAAACATTTTTCAATAAATTTTATTACAAATTTGCTCTTAATTTTTCTTTTCGCTTTTTTAATTGTCTTTCTAATGAAGATACCGCCATATCTGTCCCTTCTTCAAAGGATTTACATTGTTTTTTAACAACCAGACTGTCACCTGGCACACTGACTCGTGCTTCAAAAATTTTATTTTCTTTGTCACTGGTGTTTTCCACTTTCAAATAAACATCAGATTGAATGATTTTATCATAAAACAAATCCAACTTATCCATACGTTTTTGAATAAAATCTATCAGTTTTTTATCTGCATTAAAATTGACTGATTGCGTGTTAACTTTCATACTCTTGTTATTTGGTTAGACAATAATTATTTTTTGCTATTTTTTACTTCTAGGATGCGCATTTAAATGCACTTTTTTTAATTCTGCAATACTATTATGGGTATAAACCTGGGTTGCAGCTAAACTTGAATGTCCTAAAAGTTCTTTAACAGCATTTAAATCAGCACCTTGATTAAGCAAATGTGTTGCGAAAGAATGCCTTAATATATGTGGGCTTCTTTTTACCTTTGAAGATGCAATACTAAAATAATCATTTATTATTCTGTACACAAGTGTTTCATATATTTTAACTCCTTTTTGTGTCAAAAATAATCTATCAATATCTTCAATGTAAGTCAACTCATTTCGCATTTTTAAATACTTGACCAATGTTTCCAGTACTGGTTTTATTAACGGAACAATCCGCTCTTTATTTCTCTTACCAAGTACCTTTAACGTTTTATTATCAAAATTGATACTATCAAGTTTTAACTCTACCAACTCGATGCGCCTAATGCCTGTTGAATAAAACAGCTCAATGATCAATTTGTTACGGATGCCTTCAAAATCATCATCATAATGCAGTTCATCCAACACCATGGATATCTCTGATTCTGAAAAGGGAACCTGGATTTTCTTGCTGGTTTTTAAAGCCCGGTGCTTTGCCAATGGATTTGATTGTACATCACCTATTTTTAACAGAAACTTAAAATAGGTGTTTAAAGCTGACACTTTTCTGTTGATGCTTCTGTTGGAAATGTTCTTTTCAACCATGGAGACAATCCAGTTCCGTATCTGTGGATAATTCACATCATTTATGGAATCTCGATCATACTCTTCACGAATAAACGCATTAAAAGTTTCCAAATCATTTTGATAGGCTTTTACCGTAAGTTTGGAATAATTTTTTTCCAGTAACAAGTAATCTGTAAATGATTTTAATGACATGGTTCTTTTTTGTGATGTATAAAGCTAAATGTACAAAGTTTTTAATTGTATTTAAGTTATGGGCAAAAAAAATCCCGCCTAAAGCGGGATTTAAATGTTATGTAATGACAGATTATATGTCTTCTGCATCTCTCAATCCTTGAATGTATTGTGCTTTTTGAATTTGCGCTCTACGCTCTACAGATGGCTTAGTGAATTGCTTACGATTTTGCAGTTGACGTTTTATGCCAGTTTTATCAAACTTTCTTTTAAAACGCTTTAGCGCTCTATCTATATTTTCTCCTTCTTTAATAGGTATTATTAACATAGTGTCTTAACCTCCTCTCTTTTAGAATTTCAGGCTGCAAATATAAATACATTTCCTGAATTATAATTTCAAATTTTAAAAATATTTTAAAAAAATTACGCTTTTGGCTTATATTCCTTTTTGTCAATAATAATCCTTGCCAATATTTCACGCAAAATTTCTGATGTTCCACCACCAATTGGCCCCAACCTGCTGTCTCTTAAAAGACGCGCCATTGGGTAATCTTCCATATAGCCATAACCACCCATAAACTGAAGGCATTGGTATATAACATCATCAGCCATTTTGGTCGATTTTAATTTAGACATACTGGCGTGCTTGACCACATACTCTCCTTTATCCAATCTATAGGCTACGGAATAGTTAAATTCTTTGCACACTTCCATCTCAGTATATAAATCGGCAAGCGTGTGCCTTAAGGCTTGAAACCTATCAATAGTTTTCCCAAAAGCTTCTCGTTGCGACATATATTCCAATACATAATCCAACGCATATTCTGCCCTGGCATGAGCATTAACCCCCATGATAAGGCGCTCCAACGCAAAATGCTGCATAATGTAACCAAAACCTTCATTTTCATTACCCAACAAATTACTTGCCGGTATTTTCACATTATCAAATGCTATTTCTCCCGTGTCTGAAGCTCTCCAACCCAATTTGTTCAGTTTTGATGCGGAAACACCATTGGATTCTCTATCAACAACAAATATGCTAATGCCTTTATTACCCAACTCAGGATTGGTTTTAGCAGCAACCACCAAATAGTCACTGTAAACACCATTGGTTATAAATGTTTTGGAACCGTTGATAATATAGTAATCGCCTTCTTTAACTGCTGTAGTTCGCATACCGGCAACATCACTCCCACCAAATGGTTCCGTAATGCACAAACAGCCTATTTTGTCACCCGTAATACTGGGTACTAAATAACGCTGCTTAATATCTTCGCTCCCTTCTATATTAAGATGTGTCATTGACAAATACACATGTGCCCAAATAGCCGCTGCAAATCCTCCTGAATTTATTTTTTGAAGTTCTTCAAGTAAAATGATTGCGTAAAAGATATCGAGATTCAATCCGCCATAAGCTTCTGGGTAGGAAATACCAAAAAAGCCCATGTCTCCAAATTTCTTCCAAATAAATCTATCAATAGTTCCTGATTTTTCCCATTTTTCAATATGTGGGACAACTTCTTTTTTTAAAAAATCTTGAATACTTTGTCTAAAAAGTTTATGTTCTTCTGTGAAGTACATACTGTTCATATAGCTATTTTTTTTAATCGAGGGACAAATATAATTTAATTATCTCTATTTTATTTACTGGAAAGTCTTTAACTTTTTTTAATTCATCCAAAGATTTATAGCCTTCTCGCAATTGTCTTTCTTCAACAATATTGTGCGCTAGATCATAATCAATATGCTGAATGGTTACCAATTCATCAACCGTGGCGGTATTTAAATTGATTTTTTTAATCTGTCTTGGCGTTTTTACAGTAAACTCATTGGTGATTTTTTCAATCACTTCAGGAGTCAAACCCATAACATCTTGAAGCTGAACATCGGCAATAAAACCTCCAATAAATGAATTACGAAGTTTGATGATTTTCTTTGAATAATATTCACCAATCCCGTTAACTTTTTGAAGTTGCCCTGCGGTAGCCGTATTTAAATCCTGCTTTTGTGCAAATGTTTTTGGCTTATTTTGATAGGTTATGCTTGGCTTTGGATTACTTACCCATTCTGGAAATTTAAAATAGGGCGAGATTTTGTTTAAAAGCAAATCTGATACTTTGGTGACTTCTTGAAATTGTTTGACTGAGTTTATCCAATGACCTTCATTCCTGAAAGCTATCAACCTATCAATCTCCTCATTGCTCATTCCCAACGTGTATCCTTTGTAATCCGTAATATAATTAGGATTAAAAGGGTATATTTTTGGAGCTTGCTTTTCAATTGCAATTTTTCGCAACGAATCCAATTCCTTTTGAAATCCATTCAATGTGTCGTTGTCAACTGAAACCTCTGGTTGGGAACTGTCTGTATAGAAGTATAGGCATTGTAAGCCTACAATGATTAATAATAATAAAAAAATCCCATTCCGTTGGCTTTTAGAAAACTTGAAATAGGATTTGTTAAAATTAAATATCAATGTATTATCTTTCTATATCATCATTGTCTGAGTAAGAATCGGGCTCAGATTTAGGAGGTGTTGTTAATACCCTATAGAAAAAATAGCACATAAAAGAAATAACAATTCCTTGTGCTCCAATTAACATAATTAATGCTTCAGTATTCATATGGTTGCCCTCCCTTCTTTAACTCGTTTGTTATAGGCTAAATATACTAATAAACAGATAAACAAGAACAATGATATCAATAAAATTCTGGCTATGGTAATGTAAAACATTTTATCATCTAAACTTTGAATCACAGCTGGATCGGTAGCATTTGCTATTTGTTCTTTAATCCCGGATTGGGTTATGGTTTTGATGATGGATGTATTTGACAAGCTCCAACCATTGCCGGAAAATAAACTTTTTAAATTACCTGACCAGTCGTTGTTGAGCGGTGAAAACAAAGCCCCCAAAAACACGATTATAAGCATTAAAGGTGTAATGAATTTAATGATGAACTTATAGGCATGTGGCACTTTAATATCTGCTCCATCGGTAATTTCCTTCCATCCTTTTTTCATGCCAAATATCCATGAAAACAAGATAGTTTCCATCATGGCAAATACCACTAAACTGACCGTGCCTGCCCAATAATCATATTCATCAAAAACACCTTGTTGGTAAAAAAAGACGGTTGGCAATCCCATAATTAAGGCCAGCCCCCCAAAAGTCCAGGCGCCTTTATTGCTGTTCCATCCAAATTCATCACGCATAAAGCCCATCCATGGTGTACCCATGGCCAAAGAACTTGTAATCCCAGCAAAAAACAAGAGGCCAAACCACATAAATCCGGCAGCAGCGGACAAAATGGATCCCCATTGTTCAAACAAATATGGCATGGTTTGAAATGCCATACCAAAACTTGCATTATTTAAAACCCAATCCAAGCCTAAATAACCAGCAGCGATTGGAATAACAATGGCACTTCCCAAAACAACCTCAACAAACTCATTCATAAATCCTGCGGAAACGGCATTCAATGCAATATCATCTTTACTTTTTAAATAGGCTGCATAACAATGAATGGTACCCATACCCACGGATAGGGTAAAGAATATCTGTCCGGCGGCGGCCATCCAAACTTTTAGATCCAGCAACGAACTATATTGTGGTGTCCATAAAAAGCTTAAGCCATCCCAAGCATTGGCTTCGGGAAACATACTTGAAGCACCACTTGTACCAAGCGTATAGCCACGTACTGCCAAAATCACACCAAATAAAATCAACAAGGGCATACCTATTTTGGCTACTTTTTCAATACCTTTTAAACCTTTTGATAATATGTAAACATTGATGATTAAACATAAAATATAAAACCAAACAGCTTCATATGGAATACCCGTGGTACTGTGTGAAATATCTATATATGAATTGAAAAACCCGGCAACCTCTCCTTGTGTCATGCCATTAAAAGTACCTCTTATAGAGTGATATACATAAGACATGGTCCAGGATTCTATATAGGTATAATAGGCCACAACAGCAATATTGGTGAAAATTCCAAAAACGCCTATATACTTTAAAACCCTTCCTTTTACCATAGAGTCTAAAATGTAAGGCGTACTATGATTCCCGAATTTACCTCCAAATCTACCCGAGGACCACTCAATAAATAACAATGGGATTCCCATTAATAAAAAACAAACCAAGTATGGAATTATAAAGGCGCCTCCGCCATTTTGTACGGCTTGAACCGGAAATCTCAAAAAATTCCCAAGCCCAACGGCATTTCCTGCCATTGCTAGAATGAGACCAATACGAGAGCCCCAAGATTCATTAGTATTTGACATAGATATTGCTAATTATGTATTGAATTAGAAAAGCGAATATCGACAAAAAAATTAAAAGTTAGTTGATAATTATTTCAATTTGTAAAAAATCCCATTAAGTCAGCTTAAAATTAACTTAATGGAATTTTTTATTTTTTATTAAAACAAATGTTATTGAACCTCTTGCACTGTAGTGTCTTCTTCAGAAACCGTCGCATCCATTTTATCTATTTTAATGGCATTTAAATATTTTTTGAGTTCTTTATTAACCTTTGGCGACAAAATCACCAAACCTATGATATTGGGAAATACCATGGCAAAAATCATGGCATCAGAAAAACCAATCACGGCCTCTAAACTTGAAGAAGCACCAACTATCAAAAAGAACAAAAACAATATCTTATAAACAGTATCAGACACTTTTCCTTTTCCAAATAAATATTTCCAAGCTTGCAAGCCATAATAAGACCATGATATCATGGTTGAAATAGCAAATAAAATAACGGCTACAGCTAAAACTATTGAAAAATGAGGAATAGCAGAATCAAATGCTACTGAAGTCAAATCCACGCCACCAATAGGTTTATTGGTTCCATTTAAGATAACATTGCTGGCTGCATCTAAATTTCCATAAGAAAATAAATCGTGCTTAGCATTGGTAATAATAATTACAATGGCCGTCATGGAGCAAATAATAACGGTGTCCACAAAAGGCCCTAACAAAGCTGTTAATCCTTCACTGGCTGGATAACGCGTCTTTACGGCGGAATGCGCTATGGAAGCAGAACCTACACCTGCTTCATTGGAAAAGGCGGCTCTTTGAAACCCAACAATCAACACGCCAATAACACCACCAAAAGCGGCATTAGGCCGTGTGGCGCCTTCCCAAATTTGTCCTAATGCATAAGGTATCATATCATAGTTAATTCCTAAAATAACCAGACCAGCACCTACGTAAACAATGGCCATGAAAGGCACTACCTTTTCTGTTACCTTGCCAATTCTTCTAATGCCTCCTATGATGACAAGTCCCACTATAAAGGCCAAAACAAGCCCTATATACAAGCCCGCATTTGGATTGGTTAAACTTGCTAAATCTATAAGCTGTGAGGCCGCTTGGTTGGATTGAAACATATTACCGCCACCAAAGGAACCGCCTATACACATCACTGCAAAAAATATGGCCAAAACCCTACCAAAACCTTTCATCCCCATTTCACCTAAACCTGTGGTCAAGTAATACATGGGACCGCCATAGGTCTTTCCATTTTCATCCACTTCTCTATATTTTACACCTAGTGTACATTCCACAAATTTTGAAGCCATTCCTAAAATTCCGGCCATGATCATCCAAATAGTAGCTCCAGGACCACCAATGGCAATAGCTACAGCAACACCCGCAATATTACCCAATCCAACGGTTGCCGATAAGGATGCGGATAACGCTTGAAAATGCGTAACCTCTCCCGGTACTTCGCCTTCAATTTTAATAGCTCCTTGAATTTCTCCATCTTTCACTTCTATCTCTTCATCGGCCGGCACATGATGATCTAAATGATCATATTTACCCATGGCGGTACGGAGACAGATTTTGATATATCTGAAATTGACACCTTTAAAATAGACTGAAAAGAAAAAGGCTCCCGTTAAGAGCAGGATGATTACTATGGGCAAGTCCTTTCCTGCAATTTGAACCGGATAAAATATTAAATCAACAACGGGTTTGGTGTATCTTGCAAAAGACTCGTTAATGGATTCTCCTAAGCTTTTTTCTTGTGCAAATGTTAAAATTGGAAATATTAGAGTACATAGTGAAAGAAGATACTTCTTCATCATAAGAAATTATTTTTTGTTAAAAATTTAAATAGATTACGGCACTTTTTTGAATAAATCGCACCAAAAATGGCAAGATGCTAAAAAAAATTGGTTTTTTAAAACATCTGCTGTTAAAATGAAGTTATAATCAATCAATATTGTACTCTGAATTGAGGTATTCTATTTGTTCTGGTTTACCAAGTACAATGATTTTTGAATTGCGCGCCAACATCAAATCGGCTTCCGGATTGACTATGTATTCACCGTTTTCGTCTTTATATCCAATAACGGTACAACCTGTTTTTCTTCTAAGGTCCAGATCCTTAATGGTTCTTTCTTTTTTGGTGTTGTATAATTTTTCTACGGCTACTTCCTCTATGTTGATATTTGATTTTCCAACAATGGATAAATTATCCAGAAATTCCATTAATCCGGGAACAACCACTAAGGATGCCATGTGGTCGCCTCCAATCATATCAGGTAAAATGACGTTATTGGCACCTGCAAACTTTAATTTTTCATACGACGACTCTTGGGATGCCCGACTAATTATATTAATGTTTTTATTCATTTGCCTGGCAGATAGCACCACAAATAAATTATCGGCATCATTGGGCAAGGCACAGATAAAATTTGAAGCCCTATCCACTCCGGCCAGCAAAAGCGTTTCATCTTCATTGGCATTTCCGATGACATACGGAACCTGGTCAAACTTCAATCGCTCAATAACATTCTTGTCTTTTTCAATAATAACAAATGGTCTCTTGTGAGCAGCTAGCTTTCTTGCAGCTTGTTTGCCATTTCTTCCGTAACCACAAATAATGACATGGTTCTTAAAGCTGTCAATCAATTTTTGCATCTTTTTTTGTTTTAGTTCTTCAATATTGTTTTTGCTTAAAATATACTCGGTAATGACTGATAAGGCATAACCAACAACAACCAAACTGATTAAAATCAAAAATATGGTAAACACTTTTGATTGATTATCAAGCGGGACCACTTCTCCAAAACCAACCGTTGTAATGGTAATGATGGTCATATACAAGGCATCTATCCACGTGTAATGCGAAATAATTTTAAACCCAAGAATGCCAAAGGATATAACAACCAATAACAAAAATATGGCGATATAAATTTTTTTCTTTAAAAAGGCTACCAATGGATTCATAAATCAAAAACCGAAGAGCGTTTAGTGTATAATAAATCCTTAATGCGCATCCAAAAGGCAATAAACAAATATACCGCAAAGCCAAAGCCCACCGTAACAAAGGTTAAGTACATAAATGTTGTGCGTACTACTTTTGCCCGAATGCCCAATCTATCGGCAATACGCTGGCAAACATAATAGCCGCGCTTTTGAAAATATAGTAACGCTTTATAAAAAATGTTCATGCTGCAAATTAATCATTTCCTGTTAATATTTCACTACCAATGGCACATTGTAAGCACTTATTTTTATCACAATAGTTATTTTTTAACTGAAGCAAGGCTTGTGATTGCAAAGCCGATGTTGATACCTTTTTTAAGCTATTAAATTTATCAACAATACTGTTTTTTTCTGAAGCTATTTCCTGCACCAAAGTTACAATGGCATCATCAATATGCTTACCGACATGGTTGGCATAAGCAAATTTGACTGGGATAATGGTGTTGATCAACAATAAATCAATAAACGCTTTGGTAACCATCTTTTTTGAAGGTTTCGAGGCCTTACTGAACGTGTAATGGGTTTCCCAGAAAGCAGACGCCTTAACCGAAAATAAATCATAAAAAGCATCCTTGGATTGCAATGCAATTACATTTGAGAATACATTTTGATTTTGGTGATATAGATTTGCCAACTGTGACAACCTGATGGTTGGGAAATTTGGCGGTCGTAATCTAAAAAACTGAATGGGGACAACACCTTGATTTGATAGCTTGAACTTGTGCGATAAATACTGATATTCTTGCTTTAAATCTAGATAATACGGTTCCTGAACGTCGTCTTCCAGCAATCCTGATTGTCCAAAAAACAAGGCTTCCAAAGCCATTTTATTGTTCTGCAATTTTCTGACTATTGAAAAATCCACTGAATTGGCCATACTTAAAAAGGCATCACCATTTACTTTAAGCCCAAAGTTTTTGGCCAACATTTTAAACAACACCGCTTCCCAATCATTTTTTGAATCTATTAAAAGCCGATTAATCTGTTCTGACTTGCTTTCCAAGCGTTCAAAATACAAGCGTTCCAGCCAATTGTTCAGTGTAAACTCATCTATTCCCGAAAAATCGTGCTCACAATTAATCCATTTTTGCGATTTTGAAAACAGTTTTTCATAGTTGTTTAAAGCTTCCTTAGAAACATAAGGTTTCAATTCCAATGTTGGAATAACCGAATTATCCTTTCTGTAAATATTGGTATCATGCTCCCAAACCACATGTAAAATAACATTGTCATAGTTTTTGTCAGTTTCATGATGGTGCAGATACCAATCCGATGATTTTACATGAATCTCAACATTGCCCGCCCAAAGCTGCTCTCCTATTTTTAATTGGGCATTAAAAAAATCAGGACCGGAATTTTGATTGTACGCACCAACAGACACTACAGAAACCAAATCACCTGCATCTGTTGTTAATTTAGATATATCAAACTTTTTATATTGCCAGATGTAATGTAAAAAATCTTCTTGCATGCTTCTAAAATAAGAAAAGTATGGTTAATTAAGAGGCTCCAAGACTATGAATTTAAAACCGAAATACGTAACTTTAACTTTTTAAACACACCATGCAAAACAAGCTTGTAATCATCTATTCATCGGTAGATGGACAGACCCTTAAAATTTGTAATGCCCTTACAAAACAACTCAAAGAACACAACCAAGATGTCGATCTTTTTTCCATTGATGATTTTCATGGGGGCCTCAATGCTTATAACACCATTGTGATTGGATCCAGCATACGGTACGGTGTTCACAACAAAAAAATCATTGAATTCATCAATGCCAACAAAGACTTACTTGAGTCAAAAAAATCGGTGTTTTTTTCCGTGAACCTGGTAGCCAGAAAACCAGAAAAAAGAACTGCCACCACCAACCCGTATGTGGTTAAGTTTTTTGAGAAAATAGACTGGAAACCCACATATGTTGAAGTGTTTGCCGGCAGGATAGACTACAAGCGCTATTCCTTTTTTGACCGAAAAATGATTCAGCTTATTATGTGGATGACACACGGCCCTACCAACAAAGATGCCGATATTGAATACACCCAATGGGACCGCGTGCATGCCTTTGGCGAAAAACTGTTAACGCTTTAAAGTTTATGGAACAATTAACACTCACCACGCCTGCTCTATTGTTTTCGGCCATTTCATTGATTATGTTGGCCTATACCAATCGGTTTTTAGCGTATGCAGCCGTGATACGGGATTTGCATGACAAGTATCTTCAAAAAAAGGACAAAAATTATATAGACCAAATTAAAAACATCAAAAAGCGGTTATACCTAACACGTTCCATGCAAATTTTTGGAATAACAAGCCTCTTGCTGTGTGTACTCACCATGTTTTTAATCTATATCCAACAGCAGGCATTGGCCGTTTGGGTGTTCGGTGTAGCCCTTGTTTTATTGATTTTGTCACTGGCGTTGTTGATTATGGAAATTCAGATTTCAGTAAAGGCCTTGGAGCACCACATCAGTGATATTGAGAATAATTGACCTTTGTGCATTACACGTATAATAGGTTGATTTTGTAGAAAATTTCAACTATCTTCGTTTACTTGTGCTGAACTTGATTCAGTAACGGCTGGTATAAAATATTAAAACGATTTCATGTCATAATAGTTGGGCTACACACCCAAAAAATCAAAATTAATCGAAAATAATGCTATTAGAAAAAGAGATAAGAGAACGAATAAGTTGTTTTTTCGATTTAATTAATCATCCACAAATTCAAAATCATTATATAAAAAATCCTGAAAACTGGGATGCTCTTTGTGCTTCTCTTCATATAATTAGAGATCTTCAGAGACCAAAAGAAGAGTATCAATCATTGGAATCTATTAATTACTTAGAATCTATTGGTATAATCCAAACAATTTATATGGAGCAAGATTCTATTGAAACTTTAAAATTTGCAATTACTGAACAGAAAAGGAGTAATTATTTTATCTTATCAGAATATAAAAAAATAAGAGATTTAAGAAATCAAGTTTTTGGACATCCATCTGATAAAAATGCAGGAAATTATAAAACTCGCCATTTCTTTGATATAGAAAACAACCAAAGTCAGTTAATTAAACATCTTTTTTGGGGAACAGAAAAAGAAATCGAATCTGAGAACTTTATAATTTCCAATCTGATTGAGGAAAATTCAAAGATAACTATTGCTTATCTGGAAGAATTTAAGAAGGAAATAAAACTGAAATTTGAAAAAATTATGGATAATTATAAAATAAAGTTTGACTCTCTTTTTAAAAGTGCATCTTATACATTTGAAAAACTTTTAACGAAAGAAAATGACAGAATAACTATTGACTCCTACCATTCGGTTGATGACGATATCAAAAAAGTAAAACAAGGATTAAAGGAAAGAAAGATTTTAGAAGAATATGAACAAAAAATCGGAGTTTTAGAATTTTTAAGCAAAAAATTAAAAACTCTTTTAGGCAATCAAACATATAAAGATATTGAATTCTATACTTATGCTTCAATATTAAATGATAAGATTAGAGAACTTACAAAAGAGTTAAAAAAAGTAGACAAAATATTTAAATAATTATGTAGTAAGCCCCAACACTACATATAAAAAAATCGCAACTATGACCTTATTCCAATTTAAATCCACAAGCAACTTATCAAACTGGACCATTATTGGCGATTATGTGATGGGCGGTGTTTCCAACGGTAACTTTTATTTAAGTGAATCTGGAACTGGCGTTTTTAAAGGAGAAGTGTCCTTAGACAACAATGGTGGATTCTCTATGGTAAAATATAGCTTTGCTACTAAACAAGTTGACGATTTTACATCCGTCAGCATTAGGCTAAAAGGCGATGGTAAACGATACCAATTCCGTGTAAAAACCAATGAAAGCGATTCGCACTCTTATGTAGCGTATTTTAACACGTCTGGCGATTGGGAAACCATTGAAATTCCTTTTTCTAATCTATCACCTACATTTAGGGGCAGACCTTTGAATATGGAAAACTACCCTGGACAACACATGGAACAGATTGCCTTTTTAATTGGCAATAAAAAAGCGGAGTCGTTTCAATTGGAAATTGACCGTATTGAGTTGATATAATCTAATGATATTGTGATTTGATGACCAATCACACAAAATCACTCAAACTTAATGGCTTTTACCGGTGATATTTTTGTTATCATATAAGATGGCACCAACAGCATTACCATACACAAAACCAAAGTCCCGATATTTAAGGCCAGAATGTAGGCAAAGTTGATGTAAACAGGCGCTTCGCTAACATAATACACAGTTGGATCTAACGGAAACAACTTAAAATATTTTTGTGCAAATAGCAGCCCCAAGCCAATAATATTTCCCCATAACAATCCCAAAACAATCAAATAGGATGCATTATATAAAAACAACTTACGAATGCTCCAATTGTTGCTTCCCAGAGCTTTTAAAATACCGATCATTTGGGTACGCTCCAAGATTAAAACCAGTAGAGCCGTTATCATGTTAATGCCGGCTACCAAAATCATGATGGCAATAATACCGTAGATGTTTTTGTCAAATATTTTTATCCATTCAAAAATGGAATAATACTTGTCACTAATGGTTTGTGTGTTTAAGGTAGATGGCGTGTTTTGGTAAATTTCAATCCCTTTTTGCTTGAGTTGGCTGTAATCATCTATAAAGACCTCAAAATTACCAATTTGGTCATCGTCCCAATTATTGATTCGTTGTATATGCCTGATATCGCCAATAACATAGGTGGCATCAAAATCCTGAAATCCCGAATTGTAAATCCCCACAATGGTATAAGTAATGATGTTGGGCAATTTATTGGGGTCGTCCTTGGCAAATATCATCTGGAACTTGTCGCCTACCTTAAATTTTAACCGGTTGGCAATGTATTCAGACATTAACACATCTTCATTGCGCTTTTTGGTATAGTCCGGCAATCTACCTTCAACCAAAAAGTCCTTAAAATAATCCCAATCATAATCGGCACCAACACCTTTTAAAACCACACCCTCAAAATCGGTTTCTGTCCTTATAACTCCAAATTTTGTAGCTACAGCTTGAATGTGTTTGATGCCGTCAACCGATTTAAATTCAGGATAAAAATCTTGGTTTTTTGAAATAGGAACCAGACTCTCTTGCGAATTATTGCTATCAAAATTGCTGATAATAACATGGCCATTGAACGCCACTACCTTATCACGGATTTTTTGCTGTAACCCAATACCTGTGGCAATGGCAACCATCATAACCACAATCCCAATAGCAATGGCTGCAATGCCAATTTTTATTATTGGAGCCGAAATACTACTTTTATACGCTTTACTGCCAATAATGCGTTTTGCTATAAAATATTCGTAATTCAAATGTGTATGATGTTATTTAATGTTTTCAAAAATACAGTTTTATTCTTTCTTTTAGGGTTGATTTCCTGTGGAAACTTCGCAAAACAAGATGCAAAAAAGGAAGATGTACCCATACAGAAAGCAGAACCAATAGTTGGAGCCAATCAAACGGATGCCTATCTGCCTCTTTTGCAAGGAAAACGCGTTGGGATTGTAGCCAATGCTACCAGTGTTATTTTTAAATCCCAAGGCTACACCCATTTAGTGGATTCATTATTGGCATTACAAATAAACGTTGTTAAAGTTTTTGCTCCTGAGCATGGTTTTAGATGTACTGCTGATGCTGGAGAACTCATTAAAGACAGTAAGGATACCAAAACCGGACTTTCTATTTTATCGCTTCACGGAAGCAATAAAAAACCAACTGCCGACCAAATGAAAGACCTTGATGTTATGGTTTTTGACATCCAGGATGTTGGTGTACGGTTTTATACCTATATCTCAACACTACATTATGTTATGGAAGCTTGTGCCGAAAATAATGTGCCCTTAATTATTTTAGATAGGCCCAACCCAAACGGTCATTATATTGATGGTCCCGTTTTAGAACCAGCATATAAAAGTTTTGTTGGCATGGATCCCATTCCATTGGTTCACGGCCTGACCATTGGCGAATATGCCCAAATGGCCAATGGTGAAGGTTGGTTACAAAATAATGTTAAATGTGATGTTACCATCATCAAGGTAAAAAACTATACGCACCAAACACGCTACAGCTTACCTATAAAACCATCTCCTAATCTACCCAACGACAAAGCCATTAACCTCTATCCCAGTCTGGATATATTTAGAGGAACCATTATTAATGTTGGTCGCGGAACCGATTTTCAAATGCAGTGCTATGGTGCGCCTTTTTTTCCAAAAAGCGAATTTAGTTACACACCAACATCCAATATGGGAGCCAAACACCCACGGTTTGAAGGCGAGCTTTGCTATGGCGTGGATTTAAGAAACACTCCTTTTTTAAACCAGTTTACACTCAAGTACCTCATAGATGCCTATCAAAAAACACCAGACAAAAACACCTTTTTTGGATCTACATTTGACATACATGCCGGAAATGGCATTCTTAAAAAACAGATTGAAAGTGGCATGAGCGAAAACGACATTAGAAAAACCTGGGAGGAAGACCTAGAAAAATACAAAGTTAAGCGTTTGAACTATATTTTGTATCCATAATTTACTTCTGGTTTTTCTTAACAGGAAGAATGGTTGGCTTTTTATATTTTTGAAACGGTTGTTTTAACAAATTCCCTATTCTGGAATTTTCAACCTCATCAGGAAACACATCCACACCGTACACCAATTGTTCTCTATCCAAATACATGTACGTTCCAAGCAGTCTGTCCCAAACAGAAAAAATATTTCCGTAATTGGAATCGGTATACGGTAGCACATAATGGTGATGTATTTTATGCATATCTGGACTCACCAAAACATAACTCAATAGTTTATCAACTTTTTTTGGCAATTTTATATTGGCATGGTTAAACTGGGTTGACACCAATGATAACGATTGGTATAACATGACAATGCCCATGGGAGCTCCAATAATAAACACTCCAAAAAGCGTAAAAACAAACCTAATGACACTTTCTATGGGGTGATGTCTGTTGGCCGTAGTGGTATCAACATAATGATCGGTATGGTGAACCAAGTGTACCATCCACAAGGGCTTGACCTTATGCTCTACAATGTGTGGCAAGTAAGCACCAAAAAAATCCATTAAAAGTACTCCTAAGAGAATATAAGCCCATAACGACATATTGGGCAACCAATTAAGAATGCCAAACTGATTGTCCATGACCCATTCTGCAGATTTGAACAACATAAATGCCAGTACAAAATTAACGATGATGGTAGTTAGGGTAAAAAACAAATTGGGAATGGCATGGCGCCACTTTTTGTAGCTCAACCTGGATAACGGCACGGCACTTTCCAAAATCCAAAAAAAGGCCAATCCACCAACCAATATTAAAGTTCGGTGTGAAGATGGTATGGTTTCAAAATAGTTTAAAAAATCTTGCATTGTTACACAATTTCTATTTTTAAATATAATAAAAAAGGAATAGCTTATTTAATTAACTTTTTCATTTCCTCTACTATGTTAAAAGCTGCTGGACAAATAGCCACATTTTTTAATGTCAAATTTGATATCTGCTGAAATTTTTTTCTGTCAGTATGAGGAAATTCTCTACAAGCTTTGGGTCTTACCTCATAAATTGAGCAGTAATTGTCAGCTCCTAAAAATGTACAGGGAACACTTTGAAGCACATAATCATTATCTTCATCAATTCGTAAATAAGTATCAATAAATTGCTGTGGTTTCTGCTTAAAATGTTTTGATATCCTCTCAATGTCTTTGGCTGTAAACAACGGCCCCGTGGTTTTACAGCAATTGGCACATTGCAAACAATCGGTCCGTTCAAACTCGTTATCATGTAACTCTTGCATTACATAATCCAAATTCTTAGGCGGTTTCTTTTTTAGCTTAGCGAAGAATTTTTTATTCTCGTTATGCTTATCTTTGGCCAGCTTTGGAAGATTATCTATAAAGTCTTGCATGGTGTAAAAATAAATAAAGTTCTCGATAAAATTTCGATAAATTGAAATCACTCGAACTGACAAAAATTTTATGAAAGATTTATTTGGGCAAGCCTTGTTGGATTATCAAAACGGACAATACACCGAAGATATTATTACATCCACAAGTATATCAGACGACGATATATTGCCGCTTCCTTATTTATTTAGAAGTTTTAAAGACATGCCAAAACTGGAACAAAAAGCTTTAAAACTAGCCAAAGGACGCATTTTAGATGTAGGTTGTGGCACTGGGTGCCATAGTTTATGTTTACAAGAAAAAGGTTTAAACGTTAAAGCTATTGACATTTCAAAAGGCGCTATTGTAGTTTGTAAACTTAGGGGTATTTTAAATGCCGAGGTAAAACATCTTTTAGATGAAACCGAAACCTTTGATACCATTTTATTGTTGATGAACGGTACGGGAATTTTTCAAGAACTGTCGCAAGTTACAAAATATCTAACCCATTTAAAATCCCTTTTAAAACCTAACGGACAAATTTTAATAGACTCATCTGACATTAAATACATGTACGAAGATGACGATGGTGGATTTTGGATGGATGCACATGCTAACTATTATGGGGAACTCGATTATTTTTTAAAATACAAAGGCAAAGAGGAAAGCCCCATGAAATGGCTCTATTTAGATTTTGATACCTTAAAATTGGCTTGCGAAACCGTTGGTTTTAAATGCGAAATCATTTTAGAAGGTGCGCATTTTGATTATTTGGCAAGGTTGTGTTAAACTTGTCATTCCTCCGAAGGCAGTAATCCCTCAATTTATAAAAAAATGAGATCCTGAAACAAGTTCAGGATGACACTATATCAAAAATCAAATTTATAGGTAACACCTGCTAAAACCTGAATGCTTTGTACCGGAAAGTTTTGCCAGCGTTGGTAACCCTGATCACCCAAATTATTGCCTTTAGCAAATACTGACCATTGATCGTTTATATGATAACCCACATGCGCATTGGCATCAAAGTAACTATCTAAAACAACGGTTTGAGGTGTTGAAGGGAACATAATATCATTTAGATAAAACTGATCTTTTCTTTGTCCTACATAAAACAAATTGGCACCTGCAAACCAATGTTCATCAATTTGATAATCCAAGAACAAATTACCTTTTACATCCGGCAAATTCCAGGCTTCTTCCTGTGCACCTGTTGAATAGGTAAAATATTCTGCTTTAATACCCAATTTAAAATTTCTGTTGACATCAATATCAATTTCTCCAGCTATACTAAAGGCATCAACATCATCATACACAATCCCAAAGGAATTTCCGTAGGAATAGTTTTGAGAGGTTGCCGTAATATCATTATTTCTAAATAAGGCTTTATTTCTATCAGCCACATATCGTCCACTGATGTTATATCCCATATTACTGGACACTTTTCCTTTTAAGCCCACATAAGCATTATATGATTCATCAGTAGGCATGATATACAAAGTTGGCGAAATAAAAGGATTTTCCGAAGCAAAATCATAATATGAATTTTGAATGAGACCTCCTTTAATACCACCGTAGGCAATTAAAATATCGTTTACCAATCTATACGAAGCGGTCACGTTTGGATACAAATAAAGTTTGCTTTCACTGGCCTCTGTATCTTTTAAATAAAAGGCAGAAACACCTAAATTGACTGTCAAATCATCTTGTTTTAATTCATACGTTGGTGAAATCCCAATTTGAAAATTACCGTACTTTAATTCATCAGTGGTTTCATAATTTCTATGAAATGACCCTCCAATATAATCAAATATAATATCGGTTGAAATCTCTTCCTTATTGATAGGGATATCAACCTTTCCCTTTAATACAAACCTATTTTCACCGGATCCTTGATTGTCTCCAAAGCGTCTAAACAGAAAACTCCCGGAATTGATATAGGTGTTTTCAAAAGTCACATCACTTCCTAAATGAGCTCCGAAAAAGGAGTGGCCTCCTTTTACATTATTGGCCTCTGCCTGACTGACCATAGACTGTGGCACACCATACCAATTATAGACTTGCCGCTGAAAACCACCTTCCACATTCCAAGTTAAATCCCTTAAATGTGTGGCATAATTTGCGTTGATTTTTGAATCTGAGAAATTATCATCCAACAACAAATTATCAATACCGCCTTGTGAGGAATGGTGGCTGATATAACCACCAACACTCTCGGTCCTGCTAATGGCTTGGTTTAAATATACTTCACCCAAAATAGTGGTATAGGTTCCAACACCAACCGTTGCATAATTATCATAGAGTTTTACTGGCTCTGCCTTTTCAACACCAGCCGCCTTTCCCTTAGCTGGCGTAAAAGTTGATGCAACTGGAAATGAAAATATATTGTATTTAATATCTTTTTTAGTCGCTGTTTCTTCATCATCAATTGATGGTGTTTCCTTAACCTTAAACGCATCGGATATCGTAGGTGTATATGGCTTTACCACATTAATGACATTGGTGTTTATGGTGTCTTTTTCTTGCGAAAAAACAAATGTTGTACTTAATGTGATGACTGCTACGATGACTGTATGGATGTGCTTGCGCATATGCTCTTTTTTTGATTTTCTAAATATATGATTGATGTCTCTATTAGTTTTCCGTTTTTATGGATGAATTGGTTTTGGCCTCTTCAGCTTTTATTTTGGTCAGTTCTGTTTTAGCTTCTGAAACTACATCATCAAATTCCTTAAAGTTATCTATGACACTTTCCAATATATACGTTGCTTGATAGGCATCGTTCAGTGCATAAAAATTCTTAGCCATTAAAACCAAACCTTTTGCACTGTAATATTTGTAGCCTGAAAAATCCTTTGCCAGTTTTTGAACAACCGTATTGGATGCTTCATAGTTTCCGTCTTTGTTTTTAAAGTATGCATTGTAATACAAAGCTTCAGCTGCTGTTTCACCGGTCGCCACCGCTTCAACTTTTGAGTAAGCTTTTTGGGCTTTAGTTTCATCGCCTGTTTTCATGGCTGAACGCGCTATGATAATGTGGGCATCTGCTTCTATTTTTTTGTCAATTTTTGAATTTGACAATACTTTTTCAGCATACGAAACCGTTTCCTGATA
This sequence comes from Yeosuana aromativorans, assembly GCF_014646655.1. Taxonomy (GTDB): domain Bacteria; phylum Bacteroidota; class Bacteroidia; order Flavobacteriales; family Flavobacteriaceae; genus Yeosuana; species Yeosuana aromativorans. The sequence goes on from NZ_BMNR01000004.1 coordinate 207,238, forward strand.
TTTATCTTGCTGATAATTGGCTTTCATTAAATTTGATTGTGCAAACACCACATTCTGAGGAATGTTTGCCTCTTGCTCCAACCGATGCAACAGTGGCATGGCTTTATCCCAACTTTTGCTTTCTAAATAAAATTGAGACAATCGCAATAAGGCTTCTTCTGTAAATTCATTTTGAGATGCCTCCACTATATACTTGTAATGCGGTGCGGCATTGGCTGCCAAGTCTTTTTTGTAGTAAAGTTGTGCTACATAAAAATGAGCTTGCAAGGCATGAAGTCCGTTTGGAAACTGATTGATATATCCATTGAATTGTGCTATGGCCTTATCGGTATTATTATCCAAATATTGCTTTTCGGCAGACTCATAAGTGGTATTATCCAAGTCAGAATCTGTTACCTCAACATAATCAAGTGTTCTTACCCAACCGGCATATTCATTAACACGTCCCAAATCAATATAAATCAATCGGGCCGTTGATACGGCTTGAACGGCCTCAGGTGTATTTGGATAATCTGAAGCTACTATCTTAAATTTCGTCAAAGCCTCTTCATCTTTACCTGCATTGTAATACACCAACCCTTGTCGTAACAACGATTTTGGCACAAAAGAACTCATTTTATATTCCGTATTCAAACGATTGTACATTTGCATGGCCTTATCGGTTTCGTTTGCCTTTACGTAAGAATTTCCCAGTTCATACATGGCATCATCTCGCAGTTTTGATTTTGGGTAATCTGAAATAAACTGCTCCAATTCCGATATTTTTTTTGATGATTGTCCAATATAACCGGCACTGAGTGCTTTTTGAAAAAAGGCATAGTCAGAATCCAACTCCCCTATTTTATTGGCATTCGTGTAAGCCTTTATGGCATTGTTATAATCACTGGTCACAAAATAAGCATCTCCCAAACGCAAATATGCGTCGTTTAATCTTACTGTATCATCCTTTTTGTTAGTTGTAAACTGATTGAAATACCGAATGGCCTGCTCATAGTTTTTGAGCTTAAAATACGTGTAAGCCAAGTTATAATCTATGTTTTCAAATTCTGGAGTTGACTTTGACACGGCTTGTTGCTCAAACTGTTTGAACCCTATTAAGGCATCATCATAATTAGTGAGGTTATAATCGGTTTCGGCTTTCCAAAACGTCGCTCTAGCTGTATATTTATCATCTCTAGGTTCTTTTAATGATTGGCTAAAAAGATTTCCAGCTTCAAGATATTGCCCTTCATTATAAAGTTCTATCCCCCTATAAAAAGCCACTTTTTGATAAGCCACTTTATTTTCAAAGCTTCTTTTACCTTCAAGCAGCTTTAATGCTTCTTTATAATTTTTGGAGGTGATATACGAATCGATTAAAAGCGTTTCAATTTCTTCTTTATAACTTGATTTGGGATATTTGTCAAGATAGCCAGCCAAAACCTGTGGTGCCGATTGATACGGATTTCCAATTTCGTAGCTAATTTTTGCATAGTTTAACCAAGCATCTTCCTGAATCTTTAAATCATAATTCATTTGAGATGCATTTCTAAAAGCATTTAAAGCTTCTTGTTTTTTTCCAAGATTGATGTAACTTTCTCCCAAATGATAATAAGCGTTTTGGGCTACCGCATTATTTCCGCCTATAATTTTATTAAATTCTGAAATAGCATGCTCGTAATCTTTTTGCTTGTAATAGGCATAACCCAGTTGGTAAAAATCGGTGTTGTTCCATTTTCCGTTTTTGCCTTTGTAATCATTTAAGTATGGAATGGCCTCAGCGTATTTTTCTAAATTAAAATAACTCTCGCCTATAATTTTAGACAGCTCAGAAACTTCATTAGCATCACTTGTTGGTAATTTTTCTTTGGCCAATTCAATAGCTTTTTCAAAATTGCCCAGCTTAAAATTAAGATCTGCTTGATAATAAGATAATTTTTCCTTGTAGCGCTCTTGATCACTAACTTGCTCAAAATATTGGTTTGCCTTTGTATAGTCATCTCCTTCATACGCCATGAAACCAATGTAATATTTAGCTTGAGAGCCATATTCTTTTGAGTTCTCAACACGACTCAAATACTTTTTAGCATCTTTATATTGTTTAGAAGCAAATGCCGAATACCCGTTGTTAAAGTTGAATTTTTCAATTTCTTTTCTTGATAAAGCATCTTCATTTACCTTATCGTACCATTTTCTGGCATAAGCGTATTTTGAATTTTCAAAATAGTAATCGGCCACATCTACGTATGCTGTATTCCGTTTAGGGCTTGTTGGATATTTTTTCACAAAATCCTCAATCAATTTATCAGCATTTTGTTGATTTAACCGAACCGCACAGTTAGCTATATAATAGGCACAATCTGACTGTAAACCGTCCTCTTTGGTGTTTTTTAAGACGGAACCGAACAGGGATTGTGATGCTAAATATTGCTGATTGTTATAGAGTGTTAATGCTTTTTGGTAGTCCACTAAATCATTGGTATAGGCGGCGGACTGTTGTGCTTTTAATTGGAAGCTTAAACTAATAGCGATCCAAAGGAAAACAATGTTTTTTAGAGTCATTAAAATTGTGGTTTTAATTTAAAAATCAAAGATAATTCAATCTAAATCTTATAACGCAACAATCGTGCTATAATTATAAACCGAGTTATTAAAAGTTGAAAAGTCATATTTGAAAAAGCTCAAATACCAAAAAACTTTCAGGCCTTACTTTTTTAAGTTTTGAGTTTTTAGTAATACATTTACAAATAATAAATTTCTGTTTAAGAATTCTTTGACCATTTAAATGACTAATATTTTTTATTAACTCTCATTACGACAAGGAAAATCATATTAAAATTCAGACCAACCCTTTATGAAATAGAATGAATGTCACTTAAATGATAAAAAAAATACGTCTATTTATTTACAATCACCCTGTAAAAAGCATAATATGTTATGCTATTTTAATACGGTTAGCAATAGTATTGATTTATCAGGCTATAACCATCTATCCAGACTCTCAAAATTATATAAATTTAAGTAATTATTTATCTCATTTTAGTTTAGAAAATTATACTGGTGAACGAACTCCAGGTTTTCCCCTTTTAATTGCAGTTGCAAACAATAATTTAATAATTACTATCTTATTTCAATTGATGATTGGTGTCCTAAGTACTTATTTAATTTATGATTTTAGTAGACTGAAAACAAAAAATATAACACTTGCCTTTTGGATAGCCATCATATATACATCTTTCTTACATGTTATCTTTTTTGAATTTGCAATTTTAACCGAAGCCTTATCAGTCTTTCTTGTAATTCTCACCTTTTGGTATATTCAAAAATTCAAGTTACTCGAAGCAAAATCCCCAATAAAAAATTATGTTGTTCTTTCTATAATTTTTAGTTGGATGTATTTAACTAAACCAATGCTTATTTATCTGCCTGTTGGATTTACATTATTTTACTTGATTAAACAATTAAAATCCATTTCTTTTCTAAAAGGCTTTATTGTTTTAATTATTCCTTTTATTACTTATTTTTCATGGAACTCTTTAAACAAAAAAAATATTGGCTATTTTACAAACACCTATTATTTTGGAATAAATTTATCACAAACTGCAACTTCATTTTTTGATAAGGCACCAGACAACGACAAATTAATAAGAGATATTTTTGTAAAGCACAGAGACTCTATTTTAAAACATGATCCTAAAAAGTACCCAATGTCTGTCTGGTTTGCTTATGATGAATTATTAAAAAAAACAAAACTTAGCCCTCAAGACCTATCTTATAAACTAGGAGATATTTCAAAAAGATTAATTATGGAATATCCCCAGTTATATTTAAAACAAATCTTCATTTCATGGATAGATTTTTGGAAACCCACAAATATATATTGGAATCCAGAAAAGATAACTAACCCTTACATAAAAGGATTTATCGTTTGGGCTTGGTTATATTTTATGAGATATCTATTATTTATTTTTAATATCATATTCTTGGTTTTAGGGTTGATTCACTTATTATTTTTTATTAGAGATGATTTAAAACAGTTAAATATGGATTTCTTGATCATATGCACAATTCTTTGTGGTTCATTGTTACAGGCCATGGTTGCCTATGGGTCAAATTCGAGATTCAGTTTTCCGTTTTTCGCTTTAATTGTTTACTTTGTCATCTCAAAATTGTCCAATGTGAAAAAGATTTTTTTATTGAACTAAAATTCAGAAAGTTTATGTCAACTCCTATATTACAATTAAAAGACGCATCCATTTCGCAAGGTGACAGCCTAGTGCTTTCAAATGTCAATGTTGAAGTCAACAAAGGTGAATTTGTATATTTAATAGGCAAAACCGGTTCTGGGAAAAGCAGTTTTATGAAAATCCTTTACGGTGATCTAACACTCACAGAAGGGGAAGGTCAAATTGTGGGGCATAATCTAAAAGGACTGAAAGACAAGGATATTCCTTTTTTAAGACGAAAATTAGGTATTGTTTTTCAAGATTTTAAATTGCTTACCGATAGAACTATTAATGAGAATTTGCTTTTTGTCTTAAAGGCCACGGGCTGGAAAGACAAAAACGACATGAACAAAAGAGTTGAAGAGGTTTTAAATAAAGTAGGTATGAAAACCAAGGGGTTTAAATATCCGCACGAACTTTCAGGTGGCGAACAACAGCGAGTTGCGATAGCAAGAGCCTTGCTCAACAATCCAGAACTGATTCTTGCTGATGAACCCACAGGAAATCTGGATCCGCAAACCAGTATTGAGGTCATGGAAGTTTTACAAGACATTAACAAAAACGGTAACACCATACTAATGGCAACCCATGACTATGCTTTATTGCTAAAATACCCTAGCAAAACATTGAAATGTGACAACAACGAAGTATACGAAGTGGTGCAAAGAAAACAATAAAAATGAAGTTAAAATTTTCTTTTTTAACATACCTTTTTGTTAATTCATTGTTTGTTTTAAAATACACTTCTAGGCTACCAATCTTTAATGAATATTTATTTACATGTCTCTATATATTATTTACTTTTTTATTTTTTAATTTAATCAATAAAATTTCATTAAAAGACACATTCTATAAATATTCTTTTTTAATAATAACTGTTTTCTTTTTCTTATTTTCCATTTATCTTAACAACAAGATCAATGGTAATTTATTAAATGTTGATAGATGGTCTGCAATGGAGGCTGGAGTTCAAGCATTATTAAATAATGAATACCCTTATTCTGCAATAGATCATATGGGAGGCAGGACATCAAATCTACCCACACTCATATTCATAGGAATTCCTTTTTATCTATTAGGTAATATTGGATTTTTACAATCCTTTAGCTTTCTACTATTTGCATTTACAATGTTTTATTGTTTAGAAAATTACAAAGCTAGATTTGTGTCCTTGGTCATTTTGATTTTTTCCCCGTGTTATTTATGGGAAATATATGTAAAGAGCGACATAATGTCTAACTTTATAATTGTTTTGGCATTCATGATTTTTATATATCACAAATTTTCCGAGAACAAAAGAATTAACACAATCGGATTATCCTTTTTATCAACTTCATTAATCTTAACCAGATTAATAGCCATAATCCCACTCACACTGTTATTGTTTGAAAGGTTTTGTAAGTTTAGCTTTAAGAGAAAAATAAAATTCATTGTTGTGGGCTTGTTAACAATACTCATTTTTTCATTTATATGCTTCCACAATGTTGAAAGCTTGGAAAATTTTAAAAAACAAAATCCTTTTGAACTTCAAGACAGACAACTACCCACAATTATTAGTTTAATTACAATACTAATACCAATATTTTTTTCAAAACTTATTAAAGACTTAAAATCATTATTAAAAAACAGTTATATTTTTTTATTAATACCCATTTCAATGGCTTTTGCACTTAGAATTGCATATAAAGGATTTTATTCCAGTATTTTTAATTCATCTTTTGATATTAGCTACTTTAATATTATGATGCCTTTTTTAATAACATACTTAACTTTAGATTTTTTAAAAAAACCAAATCCTAAAAATGCTGTCTATTTTAATTCCCACATATAACTATTTTGTCTACCCTTTGGTCAAGGAAATTCACAGGCAATGTATTGACAGCAATATTGTTTTTGAAATATTGGTTTATGATGATGGATCTAAATCGCCGTTAAATTCTAAAAATAGTCCTATAAATACATTAAGTAATTGTATTTTCAAAGAACTATCTAATAATATCGGGCGCAGTTCTATTAGAAATTTATTGGCCAGGTCTGCTACGTATGAATCTTTGCTTTTTATAGATGCTGGAACGTTTCCTGAAAAAAAAGATTTTATTAAAAATTACATTAATTTTCAAGAAGAAGATGTAGTAAATGGAGGTATGAAGCATAAAGAGTATCCTCCCAAAAAACCATTCAAATTACGATGGATCTATACAAGATATAGAGAAAGAAATGCCTTGTGTTCTTCTAATTTTTTAATTAAAAAAAATATTTTTGACAAACATCCTTTTGATGAATCTATTAAAAATTATGGTTATGAAGATGTACTTTTTTTTGATGCCCTTATGGAAAATAACATCAGTATCATTAAAATAGATAATCCTGTTATTCATGATGCTGCTGATGATGCTAACACATTCATTAATAAAACAGAAGATTCACTAGCTAATTTAATTGTATTAATTAATGACTGCAAAATAATAAGTTCACATCATAGTTTATATAAATACTACCTCATAACAAAAAAACTTAAGTTAGAAAAAATCTTGGTTTTTGTTTTTGAAAAAATAAAGGGAACATTAATGAAAAATTTTAATTCAAATTATCCTTCATTATTATTATTTGACTTTTACCGTCTAGCTTTTTTTTGTAAACTTAAAAAATCATAAATGAAGCCTTTTTTTTCAGTAATTGTCCCGTTGTACAATAAAGAAGCTTTCGTTGAAAAAACCATAAAAAGTGTACTCAATCAAACCTTTACAGATTTTGAGATCATAGTAGTTGATGACGGAAGCACTGATAATAGTTTTCAAATTCTATCTCAATTTACCGATTCAAGAATTCAGATTATCAAACAGACAAATAATGGCGTAAGTTCAGCAAGAAATTCTGGAATAAAAAATGCAAGAGCTGATTATATTGCTTTATTGGATGCCGATGATTATTGGTATAACAATCATTTGGCCGAATTGAAAAAACAAATTGAATTATTTCCTGTCGCCGGACTTTATTGCAATAATTATGAAGTTTTTTACACCGAGACAGTTAACAGGCCAGCACAAATCAATTTAGATTATAAAGAAGAATGCTTATTGGTTCCGGATTTTTTTAAGGCTAGTATTGTAAACCCTGTCGCATGGACTTCTGCTGTGTGTTTTTCTAAAACCATTTTTAATACTATTGGTCAATTTAGGACTCATTTAAAAACAGCACAAGATTTAGACTTGTGGATTAGATTTGCTTTAAAATATAAAGTAAGTTTCAACCCAAAAATTACAATGGCTTACAAAATTCATGTAAAAAATAGTCTTTCCAAAAAAGAATACAATGATATAAGATACGATTTCATAAACAGTTTTGCGGAAGAAGAAAAAAACAATGCTTCATTAAAATTATATTTAGATGTCAACCGTTATGCCCTTGCATTAAGATGCAAAATAAAAGGTGATAATAAAATTTATCAAAAACTTAAAAAGCAAATAGATTACAGAAACTTGAATTTAAAACAAAAAATACTATTAAATTGCTCGAAACCCATTTTAATTTTGATAAAACAATTTCAAAAATATTTAATCAAAAAAAACATTTATTTAACTGCCTTTAAATAACTTAAAATCTCCATAATCTCTTATGTAATCATCTTCATCAAACACATCAGAGGCAAGCACCAAACAAACTGCACCTGAAGAAAAATTTTCTAACTCACGCCAAATTTTGATGGGTATCAACAGCCCCTTGTTAGGCTTGTTTAACATTACTTTTGTTTTTTTTAAGCCATCATCTAAAATAACCTCAAAACTGCCACTTAAAGCAATTAAAAACTCCAATTGTTCTTTGTGTGCATGTCCTCCTCTGTAAGCATCACTGGGCACATCATATAAATAATAAACGCGTTTAATATCAAAAGGAATACTATCTTTCTCTATAACTGACAAATTACCTCTCCCTTTATTATCAATTATTTTAGGGATGTCTATAATTTTAGGTGTAAAGCTTTTTTTATCCATTTCTAACTCTGGCGGGTTTCTAAACCCATTTTTAATATTGATTTGTATTTGCCTATCCCTTTTAATCCTTGTTGGTATTTTTCAAAAAATTGATTGATTCCTAAATCATTATTTTTTATCAATAAAAGAAGATGCCAAATCAATTTAAAATACGTTATTGCCCCATTATACTTATAAAAAACTGCACTCCTAGCAAATACAATTTTATTAGACCCAACAGCTTTTCCAGAACTAAAGTCAGGATGTTTCAAAATTGTTTTTGGCTCAAAAAAAACATTTAAGTTCTTTCGTAAAGCACTTCTTAAAAAGACATACTCATCAGCCGTTTCAAATATTGATCCCAATCCAAAGATCTCATTAAAAAAGACGCTGCTTGCTAGTATTTTTTTTCTGTCAAATGAAATGACTACTGAATTTACAGTACTAACAGTTTTTCTATTATGAACAATAACATCAGGATACACACTATATAGCATTCCACTCTCATTAACCATTTGATAGGTAATAATGTGAGCATCAGGATGCTTTTTGAAAGCATTTTCTATGACAGAATCAAAACCTTCGAAATAAGTCACATCATCATCTGAAAACAAACAAAAATCAGATTCAGCATTTTGTATAGCTTGGTTTCTACTTCTTGCCAACCCCCTTTCAAACGAATTGATTACACGTACATTATTTTCATTTGAAATTAACAACTCTTTTTCAGAAGTTTGGTTTACGATCAAAATTTTATAGTTGGAATACTTACCATTAGGAAACATGTCATGAAGAAAAGAAAGTGATGTTCTATACATGGTAGAAATGAGTATTTCTACAGGAAATCCTTTATTTTCTAAATTGACCATTTAAAACTATCTTTGAAACAAGTGTGGTAAAAAGTTGATGTCATCCCAACAACATTGTTGTCGAATGTATCTCACCTACAATAAAAATAAACAAAACAAATGTATAAAATAAAATGAAGATTTTAATGGTAGGGGAATATAGTCGGCTACACAATAGCCTTAAAGAAGGCTTATTAAAATTAAATCATAGTGTCACTTTGATTGGCAATGGTGATAATTTTAAAAAATATCCTGTAGATATTAATATTGACGCCACATTTTTTAGAAAACGCATCCCTTTTCTTATAGCTAAAGCGTTACACAAAATTGTTAAATTTAGTTTAGTTGAAATGGAATGCGCTTATAAATTCTACAAAATTCTGCCCGAATTGAAAGATTATGATGTGGTTCAGCTAATAAACGAAAACAGTTTAAAAACAAGTCCTAAACTGGAAATTTGGTTGCTTAAAAAGTTCTTCAAACAAAACAAAAAAATATTTCTTTTATCTTGTGGTGTAGATTATTTGAGTGTAAAATATGCAGCCGAAAAAAAATTCAAGTATTCTATACTAACACCGCTTCAACATAATCCAAAATTAAAAAAAAAGTATGCATTCATATTAAAGTATCTAAAAAAATCATTTTATAAACTTCATGTTTTTTTATACAAAAATGTAGAAGGAGTCATTGCGTCAGATTTAGATTACCACATCCCATTATTAAATAATAAAAAATATTTAGGTTTAATACCCAATCCTATTAACACAGACAAAATACATTATATAAAAAATAATTTCAACTCAAAAATCAAGATTTTTCATGGCATTAATAGGTTAAATTACATAAAAAAAGGAAATGTATTTTTTGAAGAGGCCCTAGAAATCATTCAAAAAAAATATCCAGACAAAGTTGAAATAATTACTGCTGAAAATATGCCATATAACCATTATATCAAGCATTATGAAAGTTGTCATATTTTATTGGACCAAGTTTATGCTTATGACCAAGGCTACAATGCACTAGAAGCCATGGCCAAGGGTAAAGTGGTTTTTACTGGAGCAGAACAAGATTGGCTAGAATATTATAATTTAGAAGAAAACAGCGTAGCCATAAATGCATTACCAGACAGCCAAGATATTGCTAAAAAGTTAGAGTGGCTTATCCTAAACTCAAACGAAATAGAAACGATTTCTAAAAATGCCCGTTTGTTTATAGAAAGGGAGCATAATTATATTAATATTGCAAAAAGATATTTAGACACCTGGAACAAATAAGTAAATTAATTTATGAATAATATAATTTCCCCTAAGGCTAAAATTGGTAAGAATGTTGAAATAGGGTCATTTTGCATAATAGATGATGACGTGATAATTGGAGATAATACCATTATTAAAAACTATGTAGAACTAAGAAAAGGTACTATAATTGGAGAGAATTGCTATATAGATTCAAGAGTTTCATCATCTGGTAACTGTAGAGTTGGCAATAATGTCACTATACGCTATGATAGTATCTTAGCAAGAGGTTTAAAAGTTGGTGACAATACCTATATATGCCCCAAAGTAATGACCAACAACTTAGACACAAATAAAAAGCAAATAGGTGGAGCCCAAATAGGCAAGAATGTTTTCATTGGTACAAATTGTGTTCTACACCAGGGTATTAAAATCGGTGACAATAGCATTTTAGGCGCCCTAGCCTATGTAAATAAAGATGTGCCAGAAAAAGAAATATGGTTTGGAAATCCTGCTAAATTTCATAAAAAAATCTAGCATTATATTCATTAATGATATTAATCCAAGCGAACCCTTTTTGCTTTTTTAAGGGCTTCTTTTTCAGACTCCCAGTCCCTGGCAAAATTATTTTTAATGAGCTTGGCTGGAACACCACCAATCAAAATATTATTACCTAGACTGGAATAATCTGTATTGCAAAGACTATTGGATGCTACCACGCAATGATCTGGTGTTATAGTTTTTGCCATTATTGATACCCGATTTGAAATAGCATTATAATTCCCAATTTTAATGGGCGAACTTAGAGGGAAATTTTCTCCAGTAATGGTGTTTTTCATGGGGTGAAAATTCGAATCCACCACCTGTGATTCATAACCAATTCCTGCCCAATTACCTATAATGATTTCTTGAGTACAAATTAGTTTAACATCAGAACCCAAACACCCCATAAATCCAAATTCACAATAAGCATTTTCTTCAACGCATAAAAATACGTCTTTGCCAAAATGAGCGTGACCTTTAAATACAAGTTTACCGTTTAAGATAATTTGAGCTGTACCTTTACTTCTTGTCATTTTTTCAAACTTTTGACCGAACCCTACCATACCGCGTCTTATAGGGGCATCTATGACAACTTTACCTCTTAAACTTGATAGTTTAACTTTCCCAAAAAAATAAAAAGGAAGTTTGATTGCAATTTTAAAAGGAAACATTTTAAAATTAAAATATAGTGTCTTAACCCAGTTTAAAGACCATATGAATTTTATTTTTTTAGCCAATACCCACATCTATCAAGTCGTTTTAATTTTTATTTCTTAAAAAATCTATTAATAAAGCCTTAATATTCATTCTACTCTGCAATTGAAGCAACGTAAAAACCCCGGAAGCTACACTAATTAAAATCATGGTCGTGTACCTAAATAAATTGGTATCTATAAGAGTACCCAAATAGGATAATGTACAAAGAGCAATACAAATTAAAAATGTTTTATAAAATCTTTTATTTAAAATTACACCATATAATGAATTTGTTAGAATTTTTAAGACAATGAAATGAATCATATAATATATCATAAGCCCCATTCCAATACCCGTCAAACCAAAAAAGTTATAGGATAAAATGCATATTGAAAACATTAATATATTAAAACCTAACGAAGTTTTAATGAAAACCCTTGAATCTCCTTTAGCTATGAGGATATATCCCAACGAAAACGAAACGGCTCTAAATAAATTTCCTAAAACCCCAAAAGTTACCATTCCCAGGATAACAAGAAACTCTTTAGTATACAAAATTCTAATTATCAAAGGGGCAAATGTCAAAAAGACAGCTATAATGGGAGTAATTAAAAGGATGGCGACATCTGCCTGTTCATTTACCTCCTTATTTATTAAAATATTATTTTTATTTATTACGGACAGTCTAGGGAAATAATCAGTTCCCATGGCATTAAATACCATGCCTATATAGGCATTAATTATCAGAAATCCTGCAGTATAAAATCCAACATCCTCCAAACCACCATGATTTCTGATGTAAATTTGAATCAACCAAAGTGTTAAAGCAACAAAAAGAGAAGTCACGCTCATGGTGGCACCAAGGGAAAGCATGCTTTTACTTTTTTGAATTAGTTCTTTAAAACCGAGTTTTATGGGTTTATTTTGGTTGCTTTTGGAGAAATAAGCAAAAGCTAGATAAGAAACTACAAAACCCATTATTATAGCAGGTACAATTCCTTTTTTACCAAGATAAAAATAAAAAGGTAAAGAAACCACCAATCCAGCAAAGCTTCCCCATAAATTTGCTTTTGCCAAATTACCCAACTGATGGGTCCCTCTTAAAATAGCCGTTTTACCATTGGAAAGTTGACTAAACAATATGGCAATTGACAACCAAATAAAGCCATATTTATATTGATCATTACCAAAGGTCCAAATACTTAACCAATTAGAAAACAAAATTGTAAGAAGCGAGCCTATAATTCCAGTAATCCATATGACTTTGTTCAATACGACCACAAACTGCAAGACATCTGTTTTATCTTCTTTAGAGTTAAATTCAGAAATTTCCTTGACCGCACTTGTATCAAGTCCGATCTTGGTACAATCTATAATAAGTCTGATGGTAGATGTAAACAGTCCTAAAATACCAAAGCCATCAACCCCTATTAAAACCGTAATCACTTTTGTTTTAATTACAGAAATCAGAGTATTAAAAAATTGGACTCCACCAAACAAAGTGGTTGCCATTAGGATTTGTTTATATGAATTTTTATTAGAATCCAATATTATTTAAAAATTGAAACCATCTCCGTTACTTTTTGCAGACTACTATTACTTAACAAATGGTGTAAAGGCAAACTCAGGACCTCTTCATGAATCTGCTCTGTAATTGGCAACTTATATTCCAAAAATTCTCTGTAAGCCATTTGCTTGTGTATGGGAACTGGATAATGAATCATTGTTTCAATACCCCGTGCTTGCAAATATGCTTTTAATTCATCACGTCTCTTACTTCTTATAACAAAAAGATGAAAGACATGTTGTTTGATATCCTTTATGGATGGCAATACAATATGGTCAGAAGAAATGTGATCTAAATAGAATCCTGCAGCTTCTCTTCTTTTATCATTGTCTGCATCAAGACATTCCAGTTTAATCCTTAAAAATGCAGCTTGCAATTCGTCTAAACGACCATTAAATCCTTTTAAATCATTTTTATAAGCCGAAACTCTCCCATAATTTCTTAATTGTAAAAGAATCGCGGCCAATTCATCATTATTTGTGGTTATGGCTCCGCCATCTCCTAGTGCTCCAAGATTTTTTGTTGGATAAAAACTAAAAGCAGCCGCATGGGAAAGATTTCCAGCTTTCCTTTCATCTTTATAAATAGCTCCATGTGCTTGTGCAGAATCCTCTATCAGTAATAAATTATGTTTTTTTGCTAAAGTTTCTAAGACTTCAACATTATATAATAGTCCATATAAATGCACACCCAAAATTGCCTTTGTTTTAGTTGTAATGGCTTGTTCTATTTTTGCTACATCTATATTATATGTTTTTAAATCTGGTTCTACTAAAACGGGTTTTAAACCAGTATGACTAATAGCTAAAACTGACGCTATATAGGTATTAGCAGGAACAATAACCTCATCGTCATCTTTTAGTTTACCCAATATTTTGTAAGCCTCAAAAATTAACTGAAGGGCATCAAGTCCAGAACTGACCCCTATACAATACTTTGTTCCACAATAAGAAGCAAACTCTTCTTCAAATTGTTTCACTTGGTTTCCTAATATATATTGACCGGAATTTATAAACTTTTCAAATTCTTTTTTGAATTGGTTTTCAAAACGCTTATTAATTAATGCTAAATCCAAAAACTTAATCATATAAATACGTTTTCCAGTTTGTTATAATATTCCGTTTTTACCTTATAAAAATCTTGAGCAACTGTTCTAGCACCAAAACCTTCTTTCCAAAATTGCAATCCCTTATTAATTTGTAATCCTTGGTTTTCGTTTGAGATTCCAAAATCAAAATATTTTTTATCTTTAAAGATATTCTCAATTAATCTGACAAACAAATAGTCCAGACTACCTAATTTGCTTTTATCTTCATTAGCTGAAATATATTGGATATGTGCAACGCGTGCTGTCTCAAATACTGTGGATCCTGCTACAATTTTATTATCGTAATACACATTGAATTGTCTAATTTGGTTTGGAAATCGTTTTTTTAATAATGTTATCTCTTCTAAACTATGAACAGGCTTTGTTTGATGTTTTTTTTTAAGGTTCTTAATCAAGATTTCATTCCAAAATAAATCAAAAGCAAATTCCTCTTTAACGATTAAATGGTGTTTATCTGCTCGCTTAAAGCCTTCCTTTCTATTATTGGAAATCTCTAATTTATTATTTAAATCTATGACCGATAATGTATCTCTTTTTATCAATTCAGAATGAAGCAAAAACATAAGATATTGCGTTTCATCAGAAGGCAAAGCAGCATAAATTGACGGTAATTGTTTCAAGACCAAAGTCTTAATTTGATTGTCATGAAGAAATTTCAATACTACTTTAAAAGCCTCTAAAACAAGTTCAAACTTAATACCCTTTGAGAGTACAAAACCACCATAAGTCAATCCTTGATGTGAATGTACTTCATTCTTTACTTTATTGGCTGGCAAAACGCCTACCAATTTTTTATCACGATAAACCATCAAGGAGTAATCCTCAAAACGGTCCTGGTGATATTCCATAAAATCTCTATGAAAAAGAAACGTTCCATTTTTTGAAGTTGCCACAAAATCATTCCAATCATCATAGAAACGTTTGGAATATTTTACAACTTCATATTTAGCATCCATCTAATTGAACAATTTCTAATTTATTTTCTTAACCGAATCCACTTTAAAAAGCGAGGTGCCAAATATCAACAAAATTAAGGCGTAATACATCAAATAACTCACAAAATGACCAATAACGGCTCCTTTTACACCATATAAATCAATAAAATAAATACTGGTTATATAAAGTATAACAACTAAAAAAGCTTCGGTTATAATGTAATGCCAAAACATTTTCTTAGCCAAAAATTGATAGGCAATCACCATGGACAGGACTTTCAAAAAATCTCCCAACAACTGCCAAAGAAACAAATCTTCAACTGGTTTAAATTCATCAGAAAACACGCCTACCACAATTAATGGCTTTAACAAATAGATTATAATCAAACCCGCTAAAAATTTTGGCATCACCGTTTTATAAAAACCAAACACTTCCTTTCTAAACTCTTTAGCATCATTGATTTCTGAAAAACGAGGTAAAATATAAAGTGCCATTAAAGAGCTAATGAGCATAAGGTAATACTTTGAAATCCGGGTCATGGCTTCCCAAAAACCCGCATCTTTATAACCAATATGATCTATGATATAGGATCTTATGGCCAATACAACCAATGGAAGAATTACTGCAGAAAACAAAGCCATCAAAGAATAGGAACTCATTTTCTTTAAAAAACTGAAACTGACTGATTTTACTTTAATGAGCGGGACCAGGCTTCGACGGTTGATGATACCAACCAACGTGATTAAGCAAATCAATGACTCAGCTATTGCAACAGAAATCAAAGCTCCATCAATCCTGTTCTGATAAATTAACAACAAGGTTATAGAGACACCTAAAATTTGACCAATAATATTAATGATTATCAGCATTTTATAATTTGAATACCCATTCATTATCGAAAATGAAAACATATTCAAGGCATAAAAGGGAAGCACTATAGCAAAAATTTTGATAACGTAGGTATAATTATTATAGCTTGGAAAAATTATCTCATTGATGTAATCTGCATAGAAATAACAAAAAACAGACATTAAAACAGTAGCTATAAATCCAAAATAAAAAGCGGTAGAAAGTGTTCTGCTTAATTTGATAGCATTGTCCTTAAACTCAGCCACGTATTTCACAACACCATTATAGAAACCAAGAATAGAAACAGTTTGAACAGAACTTACAAAATTTCTCATGTTCCCTATCAAGGCAAGTCCTTCAGGTCCAATAAATATTGCAATGGCTTTTGAGGTTACAATTCCGGCAATTATTCTGGTTATAACTGACGCCGTCTGTAACGATGCTACCTTGACTAAAACATGCTTATTTATGTAGTCTATTAATTTCCTCAATCAATATGATTTTGTATGCCATGGAATAAACAGATAATTCTTTTAAAAATTGCAATGCAATCTTAAAATTTCTGTTTTTTTTCAATTGACCAAATATACAAAATGATTTGAAGCTGTTAGATTATTTTAAAAAGTGAAACCATCAAGAAAATAGCTTCTATTTTTTTTTCAAAAACACGTAATATAAATTAATGGAAAGTATGGCCAAATTGGTGATTATTATTGGCTTGGAAATGGGTGACAACACAAAACCATAAAAAACAAATAGTAAACACCCAAAGGAGTTTACTATTCGCAATTTTATAACCGATTTCATTAAGAAAGATAGTAAAACAGTTGCCATGGCCGCATAGCCAATCCATTCAATACTGGAAACTCCAAAGAATTCCATAATTATATTGATTTGTTTCGTTTTCTTTCCACTTCAGTTAAGTAGATTTTACGCAATCTTAAATGCTTTGGTGTTACCTCTACATATTCATCTTTTTGGATATACTCCAATGCTTCTTCCAAAGAGAATTTAATGGCCGGTACAATTTTGGCTTTATCATCAGCACCTGACGAGCGCACGTTGCTCAGTTTTTTTGTTTTGGTCACGTTAACAGTCATATCATCACCACGTGAGTTTTCACCAATAACCTGACCTTCATAGATATCTTCACCTGGATCCACAAAAAAACGACCTCTTTCTTGTAATTTATCTATTGAATATGGAATGGCTTGTCCCTTTTCCATAGAGACCAAACTACCGTTTTGACGTTCTGGAATACCTCCTTTTAACGGTTGATACTCTTTAAAACGGTGTGCCATAATAGCTTCCCCGGCAGTTGCCGTCAATAATTGGTTACGCAACCCTATGATACCTCTAGAAGGAATCATGAATTTACAAATCATGCGGTCGCCTTTGGCTTCCATGCTTAACATTTCACCTTTACGCAACGAAACCATTTCAATGGCTTTGCCCGACACTTCTTCTGGCAAGTCAATGGTCATTTCTTCTACTGGTTCGCACTTAACACCATCAATTTCCTTGATGATTACTTGTGGTTGTCCAATTTGAAGTTCATAACCTTCACGGCGCATGGTTTCAATCAATACTGATAAGTGCAATACACCACGACCAAACACCATGAATTTATCAGCACTATCGGTTTCTTCCAAACGAAGTGCCAAATTCTTTTCTAATTCTTTATATAATCTGTCTTTAATATGTCTTGAGGTTACATATTTACCATCTTTTCCAAAAAATGGGGAATCATTGATGGTAAACAACATGCTCATGGTAGGCTCATCAATGGCAATGGTTTTTAATCCTTCAGGTTTTTCAAAATCCGCAACGGTGTCACCAATTTCAAAACCTTCCAATCCAACCAAAGCACAAATATCGCCAGCTTGAACACTTTCAACCTTTTTACGCCCTAGACCTTCAAAGACATGAAGTTCCTTGATTTTTGATTTGGTAATTTTCCCATCGCGCTTAACCAAAGAAATGTTCATGCCTGTTTTTAATTCACCTCGTTGTAAACGACCAATGGCAATACGACCAGTAAAAGAAGAATAATCCAAGGATGTAATCAACATTTGCGTGGTTCCTTCCGAAATTTTTGGTGAAGGAATATGATCAATAACCATATCTAACAATGGCTCAATGGTTGTTGTTGGCTGTTTCCAATCCTCACTCATCCAATTATGTTTGGCTGAACCATACACAGTTGGAAAATCCAATTGCCATTCTTCTGCACCCAATTCAAACATCAAGTCAAATACAGATTCATGCACTTCTTCTGGTGTACAGTTTTCCTTATCAACTTTATTGATGACCACACATGGCTTTAAACCTAAATCAATGGCTTTTTGCAATACAAAGCGGGTTTGCGGCATAGGCCCTTCAAAAGCATCAACCAATAACAAAACACCATCAGCCATATTTAAAACACGCTCTACTTCACCACCAAAATCGGCGTGACCAGGTGTGTCAATGATATTGATTTTAGTGTCTTTATAAATTACAGATACGTTTTTTGACGTAATGGTAATACCTCTTTCACGTTCCAAATCATTGTTGTCAAGAATTAAGTCACCCGTATTTTCATTGTCCCTGAATAAATGACAGTAGTACATGATTTTGTCAACCAAAGTGGTTTTTCCGTGGTCTACGTGCGCAATGATTGCAATGTTTTTTATATTAGCCATATTAGTGCCTTATTTTAAGCGCGCAAAGGTACGTTATATTTTGTAATTACGTTAATTATATGTTATAATTAAAAAATGAAATAATATGCCATTCTAAAAAACGTTTTTATTAAAAAACATATAGTTATGAAATATATCAGTCAATATACAAAATTCATCCCTTATTTTTATTTTATAAGCATTGTAGCTTATTGGTTTACAGATATCAACAAGACCGAAGGACTAACAGCATACCCCATTTTATTATTAGGCATTCCTTTTTTATGGCAAATCATCAAACCTAACAGACAATTAAATTTTGTTCTGGGAATTACCTTTGTCTGTGTATCATCCTATTTAATTTTAGTCTATCTTTTTAATATGCTCAATATGTTGTCAATATCGCCTTCAATCAAAGTGTTCATGGTTTATGGAGGTGTCTTTATTCTTTTAAATTTCATTATGGCTTTGTGGATAATAAGAAATAGTATACACAAAAGCTTTTAAATATGTAACTTTGCATTTTTAAATGTGAAGTTATGACACTTAATGATGTCCCTAAATTAAAATATATACATTCCGATAATTTTTTTCTATTATGTGGACCGTGTGCCATTGAAGGTGAAGACATGGCGCTTCGTATAGCGGAAAGAGTAGTTAAAATTACAGACAAACTCCAAATCCCATATATTTTTAAAGGAAGCTTTAAAAAAGCAAACCGAAGTAGAATTGATAGTTTTACAGGCATTGGAGATGAAAAAGCTTTAAAAATACTGAAAAAAGTTTCTGAGACGCTTGACATTCCTACAGTAACAGATATTCATGAAATATCTGATGCTGAAATGGCCGCACAATATGTTGATGTGTTACAAATTCCCGCTTTTTTGGTGCGTCAAACAGATTTGGTTGTGGCCGCTGCAAAAACCGGCAAAGTGGTTAATCTTAAAAAAGGTCAATTTATGAGCCCTGAGAGCATGAGGCATGCGGTTCAAAAAGTTAAAGATGCTGGGAACACCAAAGCTTGGATTACGGATAGAGGAACCATGTTTGGCTATCAAGACATGATTGTTGACTTTAGAGGTATTCCAACTATGAGAGCCTTCGCCCCTACTATTCTTGATGTCACACACTCGCTTCAACAACCCAATCAAATGAGTGGTGTTACTGGAGGAAGGCCAGACATGATAGAAACTATTGCCCGAGCTGGCGTAGTGAATCATGTTGATGGTTTATTTATAGAAACCCATTTTGACCCCGCAAATGCTAAAAGCGATGGCGCCAACATGCTTCATTTAGATTATCTGGAAAAACTTTTAAACAATTTAGTGACCATCAGGAAAACCATTAATACCCTATAATTTATACTTCATGAACAAATTCTACTTGAACCCTATCATGAGCGTGTTATGCCTTTTGTTAACATTACCCACTTGGTCACAAAACACATCTCAAGATAAATACACATCCACAAAAAAAGGCAAGTTTTTTATAAGTTGGGGAGGAAACAGGGAATCTTACACCAAATCTGATATTCATTTTAAAGGTGATAATTATGATTTTACCATTCATGATGCCACTGCCAAGGACAAACCTAAAGGCTGGCATATAGACTACATAAACCCCACTCGGGTTACCATCCCACAAACCAATGTAAAAATGGGTTATTATATTTCTGATAACTATGTGATTTCGTTCGGGGTTGATCATATGAAATATGTGATGCAACGCAATGAATCCAGACGTGTGGAAGGCTATATAGATTTACCAACTGATGAAGCTGGCTCTGTATATAATGGGCAGTATAATAATGATCTGTTTATTGTTTCAGAAGACTTTTTAAAATTTGAACACACCAACGGATTGAATTATGTGTATTTGGAATTTGCACGCGTAGATGACATCTCTTCCATTTTTCAAATTCAAAATACCGATAAACTTCAAATTAACTTTACCGAAGGTGTAGGCGGTGGTTTTTTATACCCCAAAACAAATACAACCTTACTACAAAAAGACCGGTATGATGAATTCCATTTAGCGGGTTATGGCATGTCTGTAAATGCAGGAATCAATGTTACATTTTTCAAACATTTCTTTATTGAAACCGATTTAAAAGGCGGCTATATCAATATGCCTGACATTAGAACAACCAGCAATACCGCTGAAAGTGCCTCGCAGCATTTCTTTTATTTACAGCGCATTATCAATATTGGTGGTATTTTTAGGATTTAATTACTCCCTATTCATTTCTTGAATATTTCTAATAATTTTAACGGCCATTTTCCTGGTTACAAACCTATGGATAGTGGCCAAAAATTTATTGAACAGTCCAGGAATAGCAACCGTTTTCCCTTTTTGCATAGCCTTGTAACCATAGTGCGCCACTTCTGACGGACAGGCCATATTAAAACTAATTTTGTTATCTGTAGCATTCTCAGAAACCACCTCTTGAAACGCCGTTTTTGTAGGACCAGGACATAAAACAGTGACCGTTACACCTGTATCTCTTAGCTCATTGGCAATAGCCTCTGAAAATGACAATAAATATGATTTTGAAGCATAATAAATTGACATGAGTGGCCCGGGTTGAAAGGCCGCCAAAGATGATATATTAAGAATTTTGCCAGAACCTCGTTGCACCATACCCTCCAATAATAATTTTGTTAAATGCGTGGTCGTAATAATATGTACATAGAGCATATCCAATTCCCGATCCCAATCTGTATTATTGAATGATCCAAATAGTCCAAAACCAGCATTATTGACTAACACATCAATAACTACATCATTCAAATCTTCAACAATCTCTATGGCAACATTGGGCTTGCTCAAATCCTTGACAAGAACATCAATCTTACAACTATATGCTTGACTAATTTCTGCTTTGACCTTATTTAGGTTTTCAGCATCAACATCTATCAAAATTAAATTATAAGCGTCTTTGGCCAAAAGCAATGACAATTCATAGCCAAGTCCGGAAGCAGCTCCAGTTATTAATGCGGTTTTAGTCATAAAATTGAATTCTGTTTTTAAAAAAAAGTGTGGATTTAAAGCTAATCTAATCTGTTCACATAATCCTGCAAATAAGCAAACCTCTTTGTTAGCTTTCCATTTTCGGTTATTTTAGCCCTTGCCAAAACACCATCTTTATCGCCGTTAAAAAATGCAGGAATGACATGTTGCAAAAACATCTCACCAAATCCTTCACTAGCATCTTTAGGAAGTTCGCAGGGTAAATTGTCAACAGCCATGACGGCAATGGCTTTTTCGTTTTTATAATCTATTTCGGCACCCGTTTGTGGATCGTAACCATAAATGGGATCTGCAATGGTTGAGGCTCTTAACGTTGTTGCTATTGGCCCATCAACATCGCAACTAACATCAGCTACCACTTTTATATTAAAATCAGGAGATTTAACATCTTGTTTAGTGTAAAAACAAGGTGCACCATTGCCATAAAAATGACCAGCGATATACAAATCTGTTACTTTGGCAAAACGCATAAAGTTAGATTCATATTCTTGTGGATTGTCAAAAAAATCAAACGTATCAATCACCTTTCCGTCTTTACGCTTGTTATAGTCCAACACATCTATCTTACAGTACACTGGTTCCTTAAAAGTTTGGCTTAAGTACGCGTCAACTGAAACGCTTTTAACATGCATGGCATCCAGCATTTCCTGTGAACCACTGGCAACTTTTCCACTTCCTGTCAACAGTATTTTAATATTTGGAAGAGCTATTGTATTTAATTCATCAATCAGTGCCTTTTGGTCGTGCAAGGTTTCAGCTTTTAGCAAATTCCAAGAGTTATATTTTAATCCCCATGCCCTAAAACCATTGTAGGTTCCAACAATACCGGCATACCGACCAAAACCAATTAAACGAAATCCTTTTTCATTAACAATGGTTTCATGATCATAAAGTAGGATGTTTTTCTCTAAGATAGCTTGTAACAGTTTTCTGTTATACGGTTGCTTTTTGATAGTATGCGAAAAGAAAAAGTATTTTTTATTGGGAATAAGGTAATCAACAGGTACTTCCTTAACACCAATCAAAATATCGCAATCACTTACATCATTTACTACTTGAAAACCCGCTTCTTTATATTCAATATCTGAAAACACTCTGATATCACTTGACTCTACTATAAATTCTGCCTTTGGAAACAGATTTTTAGCTTGGACAAGTTCTGATGGTGAAAAAACGACACGACGATCTGGCGGGTTCTTACGTTCTTTTATGATGGCGAATCTCATATTGTTTTGTTTATTGGTAAATCTGATAAGATAAACCGATTTGGTATAAATTTTGCACTAAAGTAATAGGATTTGGAAGGTTATACAAACTTTTTGGTACCTTTGCAATATGCGTTAGCGATTAAGGCATTTGTTGGAGCTCTTTGCAAAAAGCGACTGCCGAAAGCGCGACCTGAAAGGTAACGCACAAATAAAGAAATTAATTGGGGTCGACTGGTTTTGACAGCGAGATTAATTAAACGGTAAGCACGTCGTGTAATGACTTTGAGACACGTAAAAGGCTAGGTCAAACTTTAAACGGCGAGAATAACTACGCTTTAGCTGCTTAATCTGAATTTATAGTAAGATAAGCCTCGGCACACAAGGTGTGCAAGCTAAATGTCCCTTGAAAGCCTTGGTTAACGGCGGTCAGTTTTGGGGCATCGTAAAAGTTAACATAGAAAGCAAAGTGCTTTGATTTGCTTTTGAAACTTAAGAAGCTAAGTTGTAGGTAGAGTGTTTTTAATCAGCCTGCAAACGAAAACCATGAAAAAACTAAACGTGTAGAAAGCCCTTTGGTTACTTGTTTGGACCCGAGTTCGAATCTCGGCGACTCCACTTTAAACCTCAAACACTACTACATTGATAATCTTCAATGGTGTTTGGGGTTTTAATTTTATATACTTCTTAATCTTCTTCCTTTAGTTTTAATCTATTACACATCCTAAACATATTCCTAAGAAGAATAAAATTATAATACCCAAACTAGTCACCAATAAATCTTTAATAAGTTGGTTAAAGCCTCCTTCTTTTTTATAGGCAATATAAGTCCTTATTGAACCAAAGACAATGTATATTAAAAAACACCCATGTAAAAAAACATAATACTTTCCTCTAATAACATATACCAATATTGCTCCGGTTAAGGCTGCTAAAGTAGCTAATGGAAGTGCCACTCTACCCAATGAAAATTTTTTCAAAATAGACATTATTAAGCCATGACTTTTTTAGATATAATAAAAGACGACATCAATCAAGACATTTTAGTTTATCCATAAAAAACTCTTTATAATCTATTTGCTCAATATATACAGAATGTTTTGTACCATTAAGACTTATGGACTTGATTGGTGATTTTTGCAAGATATTTATTTGAGAATTGGACATGACTCCTTTAAACCTAAAGTTTCCGCAATCAATATTCCATGAATGGAAAAAGGTAACTACTTGATTGTTTTCAAGGGTGACTTTTACATATGATCTATTACTTGGTAAATAACTGGCACAACCCAAATCTTGGGACAAATTAAAAAACACCTGTTTGCTATTGCCTCTTTTATACAACTCTGCGGTTAAGCTTGTATTGATTTTATAGGGTTCAGTTCGTATAATCCTTACATTATCAAAAATATCAATTTCATTCATTACATAATGACAGGTATTTCTTAATTCTTTTGTTTCAGGATTTAAATCTTTTTGTTGTTTGCTTTCCAACTCTTGTGCGGCCAGTTCTTGCCTTTTGGTTTCCAGTACTTTGGTTATGGAATCTTCAAGACGCTGTTGTCGCAATTTTTCAGCTTGTTTTCTGGCAAGCTCTGCTGCGGCTTCGGCCTGTTTTTTGGCCTCTAACACTTTCTCTATGGAATCTTCACGTCGTTGTTGGTTGAGCGCTTCCTGTTGTTTTCTTGCCAACTCTTGTGCGGCCAGTTCTTGCCTTTTGGTTTCCAGTACTTTGGCTATGGAATCTTCAAGACGCTCTTGCCGTAATTTTTCAGCTTGTTTTCTGGCAAGCTCTGCTGCGGCTTCGGCCTGTTTTTTGGCCTCTAACACTTTCTCTATGGAATCTTCACGGCGTTGTTGGTTGAGTGCTTCCTGTTGTTTTCTTGCCAACTCTTGTGCGGCCAGTTCTTGCCTTTTGGTTTCCAGTACTTTGGCTATGGAATCTTCAAGACGCTGTTGTCGCAATTTTTCAGCTTGTTTTCTGGCAAGCTCTGCGGCAGCTTCGGCCTGTTTTTTGGCCTCTAACACTTTCTCTATGGAATCTTCTCGGCGTTGTTGGTTGAGCGCTTCCTGCTCTTTCCTTGCCAACTCTTGCGCTACTTGTTCTTGCCTTTTGGTTTCCAGTACCTTGGCTATGGAATCCTCGCGGTGTTGAGGATTTTTTTCCTCTTCGGCTTTCCTTATAATTTCCTGTATTTTCCTTTTTCTGGCTTCCTCTGCTTTGATGGCCTCTATTCGTTCCCGTTCTTGAAAGGCATAAAACAAATCCATCATGTCTTCATTAATAACCAAATATTGAGAATCCACAATACCCTGCCAATCTTTATACTTTATTTTGTATTTTTCCTTACCTAAATAGTCAATAACAAGACATGGCTCATCACTTTGAAACTGAGTCAAAACTTGAACTGGTTCTTCTAGGCTTTTATAGAGTTTCCCATCTTGTGAAAACTCCGTTGGAATACTTATTTCTTGTGAATATAAATGTGACGAAATGATTGTGGTTACAAAAAGAAAATAAAAATATTTACCCATAATAGATCATTGAAACAATGCTTTTTTAAATATATAAATATTAGAATGATTCCTTTTTAAATAGAAATTCATAACACATTTAGAATGTTAAAACTTAAGTAGGAAACTGCAATACCAATATTGGTCTTTGCAATGTCATGTTCATGTATATTTAAAAAGTCCAAATTATATTTCATTAACAAAGATATTCAATAAATAACAAGTCAATTGTGGTTTTTAAAACTTTTCATTTTCACTGCAAACTAAAAACCATAATCTAACAATGGATTATGGTTTTCAGCTTTTTTGCAATATTAATTTACCAATATTTTTTTTCAAGCGTTCTGATTTTATTCAAAATATAATCAGAATTTTTGTCCATCCATTCTTTTTGCTCATCGCTGGCCTTTAAGTATTGGCTGGAATAGCTGGAATAGGCTTTTTGTGCTTGATTAGCATCTTTTTTAAAATATTCTGATTGCTTCAGGATATTTAATTTTTTCAGAAAAATACTTTCAATCTTTGGCATTTTGATGATGTTTTATTAATCTATTAATTTAAGTAAAAAAAACAGGTTTCAACATGACAAAAGTCATTTTAAAAAAGCTTATTTATTAGTTAATTAGCGTTGTAATATTGAGGTTTCCTGAGAAAGGAGCATCAATCTTGATATTATGGAGGAAAAAGGAAGTGCATTACGATGTGTTTCCTTTTTCTATTTAAAACCTTAACATATTAATAATTAAGTATTTAAAAACACTTAAGAAATAAATTTCTTTTTTATACTTTTTTTAATTTTATTTAAAACTATCCAACTAGCTCCCACTAATTTGCTGTTAGGGTTTTCTCTTTGTTAGTTGTAATATCATTATACTAAATCTGTAAAATACCGTTTATAGAGTATTCACATAAAAAATTTGATCTTTTTATCGATTAATGGTGTTTATTTTTACCCCAACCGAATAATAGTTTTATTTTTAAATACATGTTTATTAACACTTTATGAAGAAATATATCCAAATCGCACAAAAATTTATAACCTCAATGTTTAACACCAGGGCAGCTGGATTATATATCTTATTGTTTGCCGCCTCAATAGCCATTGCAACATTTGTTGAAAATGATTTTGGCACTAGTGCCGCACAAAAGATTATTTTTAAATCCTGGTGGTTTGAGCTTTTGCTTATTTTATTTGGAATTTCCATTCTTGTAAATATTTTTAAATTCAGAATGATCCAACAAAAAAAATGGCCCTTGCTCCTCTTCCATTCAGCAATCATAATCATTTTAATTGGAGCCGGTGTAACTCGTTATTTTGGTTATGAAGGTGTCATGCACATTCGTGAGAATGGCTCATCAAACAGTTTTTTGTCTGCTAACAGTTATTTGAAATTTCAGGTAAACAAAGACAATAAGACGTATAACTTTGATGAAGAAGTTCTTTTTGCATCGCTTGGCAACAATCATTTTAAAGAATCCTATAATGTTGATGGCGAAATAATTGATGTTGAAGTCAAAGATTTCATTCCAAACCCGAAGCAAATACTAGAAACCAGCAACGACGGAAAACCTACTCTAAAAATAGTTGTTTCTGGGATGAATGGACGAGAGGAATATTTTTTAACTGAAGGTGACACCAAACGCATCAACAATATCCTATATAATTTTAATGACAATGATATTCCAAATGCTTTTAATATCATGTTCAAGGGTGATTCTTTGTCTTTTAAAACCAACACAACCTTTTCGCAAATGGTCATGGCTACACAAACCCGTGATACCATTTACCCATCAAACCAATACAAACCATTAAGATTGCGGGCATTGTATTCAAACGGCACCAACAATTTTGTGTTTCCAGAATTTAATCCGAAAGGTATTGTTAAAATGGAGTCTGAAAGTGTCAAAGTCAAAAATGAGAGTACAACTGCGGTAGTCTTAGATATTTCCGTAAACGGCTCAAAACAAGAAACTACAATATATGGTGGAAAAGGAAATCCGGGAACTCCCAAAATTCTGAACTTTAATGATTTAGACTTAGCGGTTTCTTACGGATCAAAAAACATCTATGTACCTTTTACAATTACCTTGAAAAAATTCATTTTAGATAAATATCCCGGAACTGAAAGTGCGTCTTCTTATGCTAGTGAAGTGGTTCTTACTGATAACAATAACAACGTAAATATGGATTTTAGGATTTTTATGAACAATATTCTAAACTATGGTGGCTATCGGTTTTTCCAGTCATCTTTTGATAAAGATGAAAAAGGAACCTATTTAAGTGTTAACCATGATTTTTGGGGTACAAAAATTACCTATTTAGGCTATATTCTGCTCACAATTGGTTTGCTTTGGACCTTGTTCAGCAAAAAAACAAGATTTCATCAAGTCATTCAAAAAATCAAAAAACTAAGGGCTTCAAGTTCAACTTTTATTCTGATAGTTGGTTTCCTGTTGTCTTCACAATGGGCTATGCCCCAAACCCAAATATCACATCTCAAACATTCAGCCGTAAACGCTAAACATGCTGAAGCTTTTAGTGAACTTGTGGTGCAGGATTACAAAGGCAGAATGAAACCTGTTCATACGCTGTCAAGAGAGCTTATGCGGAAAATTTACAGAAAAGAGAGCTATAAAGGTCTTAATGCCGATCAAATTTTGTTAAGTATGTTGGTGAACAGCCAAGATTGGTATGGTGAAAACATTATCAAATTAGGAAACCATCAAGATATTCTAAAAGCTATTGGAGTTAGAGGCGATTATGCGTCTTATGAAGATTTTTTTGATGCTAATGGCAATTATAAATTAAGGGATGAAGTCAGGCGTGTTTATAATTTAACCCCAAAAGACCGAGGTGTTTATGAAAAGGAATTATTAAAAATTGATGAAAGACTCAATATTTTAAACATGATGTTTACCGGTGGACTATTAAAAATAATCCCAGATACCAATGATGAAAACAACACCTGGATTTCAAATCATAGCCACGGCAATGGGCATGATAGCCAGATAGCTACCAATTTTTTCAATTCGTATACAGTGGCTCTTAAAAAAGGCATTGAAACAAAAAACTATTCAGATGCTAATAGCTTGGTTGCACAGTTGAAAAACTACCAATTTAAAAACGGTGGTGATATCATGCCAAGTACAACAAAAATTCATGCCGAAATACTATTGAACAAGCTCAATGTTTTTAATAGGTTAGCACTATTATACTTTTTATTGGGTATTGCTTTCTTGTTCTTTTTATTCCTATCTGTTTTCAAACCCAGAGTTAAATTAAAAACCATTTACAAGATTTTGTTCACATTGGTAGTTATTGGATTTGCATTTCATACCATTGGATTGGGATTACGTTGGTATATTTCTGGTAGAGCACCTTGGAGCAATGGCTATGAATCCATGATTTATATTGCATGGACAACTACCTTGGCAGGCATTATTTTTACAAGAAAGTCATTTGGTGGCTTGGCGGCAACCATGGTTTTGGCCGCTACGATTCTTATGGTGTCCATGCTAAGCTTTCTAGATCCGGAAATTACGCCTTTGGTTCCTGTTTTAAAATCATATTGGTTAACTATTCATGTGTCATTAGAAGCTGGCAGTTATGGATTTTTAATGCTAGGTGCCATTATTGGCTTAATTAATTTATCGCTTCTCATTTTTACCAATAGCACAAATAAGGAACGCATTAAAGCTATCATTACCGAAATGTCTTATATAAGCGAATTAACCTTAACCGGTGGTTTAATAATGGTTAGCATAGGAACCTATTTAGGTGGTGTTTGGGCCAACGAATCCTGGGGACGCTACTGGGGTTGGGATGCCAAAGAAACATGGGCGCTTGTAACTGTTTTGGTCTATGCCTTTATACTGCACATGCGAATCATACCAAAGCTAACGGGCCTGTTTGCTTATAACGTTTCTACTATTTTTGGTCTAGCAACAGTTATTATGACTTATTACGGTGTTAATTACTATTTGTCAGGATTACATTCATACGCAACAGGTGATCCCGTTCCCATTCCAAGTTGGGTTTATATTGTTGTAGCCTGCATTGTTACCATTACCATTTTAGCTTACATTAAAAAGCGTAAGTACAAAGTTATTTCTTAAGACTTGTAGTTTATAAATAAAAAAGAGCCCAAACAAAACGTTGTTTGGGCTCTTTTTTTTAAGGCATTAGGATTATTTTACCAAAACACCGTTTTCCAATATAATATCATATTTATATCCTGCACCAAAATCTTTATCCAGTGTTACAACCGCTTTAATGGTAAAGGCCGCTCCTTCTGGAACAAAAGCATCTGATGTCACTACCAAATCAAAATCATCTTTACTGCCGTCTTTGACATGAATCCAGTTTCTGTCCATAATTCCAGCGTTTATTTTGGTACAAATACCGTCTATCTGAACTGTTTTCCCTTCGTATTTTTTGGGATTGTTGACCAATTCTGCAATTTTCATGGATCCTTGATGCTGTACCACTTTTTCAGTGTGCATAGGAATATCTTCTTTTTGAACCTCAGATGGTTTTGCGTTTCCATAATCTGTGGTAGATTGAGATACGGCATTGCCTCCGTGAACTGCCGGCACCAAAGCGCCTACCAAATATACTTTATCAAATACTCTGTTGTATTCTTTGCTTTCAAAATTGGTTTTTAATAGACCACCTTTAAAATAATAGGTCTCACCTACTTTAGCCTCCATTTTTCTGGTAGCTACCCAATACGTTTCGTCACCTTCAGTTACATGAAGATATACATATTTTGAAGTGGGCAAAACTTCCTTAACAACAACCGAATGAAGTTCATTCGTCATTGCTTGGCCAGAATCTGAAGAACCAGGTGCTGAAAACACTCCTGATGGGTCTGAAGAGCCATCTGGACTTGAGGTTATTGGAACTACCTTTGGCTCGTTTTTACATCCTATAAAAACACTTGCAATTAATACTGTAACTAATACTTTTATTTTCATCTTTTACTGTTTTTTCTGCTCATAAAAAAGCGTTTAATGATTTGAGTGTTTACCCTATAATTTGTTTCGTTATTGTATTTTGACATCTCACCTGATAAACCAATAGTGAACGATCGGTCAATATAATATGATAAATATCCGCCTATGTAGTGCTGATTAAAATCGGGCACATTGGTTGTATATTTATAATTTACAAATCTATAATAAATATCTGTACTAAACCTACTATCCCAGAACTCTCTTGAGTATCTTACAGACGCAATATTACTTTTCAAATAATTAGATGTATTCATATTGTAAGTAAATGACAACCGACCGTCTATAGGAAGCTTAGACAAGCTCATATAACCATAAATATTGTCAGATTTGTTTTGGTTGTCACTTTGAAATCGTTTACTGTAACTAAATCCGCTGTAAACATATTTAAACGGTCTAATGTTTAGTCGAGCTCTAAAGCCTTGCCTAGCTATATCTTCATCCAAAAGTTGTTCAATATCAGTTTCGTAGGTCTTATAATAAATGATGCGCTTTCTTGAATCGTAAGACAAGCTTAAATTAATTTTGCTATTAAAACGATAGCGCCCAGACACATATAAATTGGTGATTCTAGTATTATCTCTTACTGAATCGTTGACTTTATTGTACAAGTCAACTTCAAGGGTTGAAAACAAATTGAATTTCTTAAATATTGTACTTGAATGCTGAAAATAAGCAAATCTTCTGTCAATTTCGTTATTGTTTTTTTGTTCGGCAAAGCCCAATGTGGTTTGAGAGCGGAAATTCTTGTTATTAGTTAATTGACCAACATATCCGCCATATTGCAATAAATTGGAATTAAATCCATAATCATAAATATCTGGCCTAAAACCTGCAATGGCGCCTATGTAGCTATTTCCAAAAAACTTTTCTGCTTGCAATCCATCAATGGCTCCTATTGATGATATTTTATAATTGATTTTTCTACCAGCAGTTATGGAAAATGTAGAGTCTACATCATACTTTACAGCTAAATTATAAACGTTCAAATCACTTTTACTTAAAGTTCTGGTTGTATCCTTTGGATAAATACTTTGCCTATAATTAAGATAGGTTTCAACTGAAAATCTTGAGTTATTTATATGATTTGCTTCCAAAGAAAATCGGGTCATTAACCTATGGTTGTCATCACGAACTTGGGAAAAGTCACTATATGTAGCGGCAGATAACCGACCAATTATTTTTTCTTTATAGTTGGTTTTTTTCTTTGTACTCTCTATTGCCTGAATAGAGTCGTTAAAACTTATTCCAATATTTTCTTGAATCTCTTCGGTTTCAAGAATTTTATTATCTGTTTCAACTTGATATACATAAGTAATCTTATCATCTTTGTTAACTTGGCAATTATTCAATTTTAGGCAAACTACTGAGTTTGATGATTTATTGGTCACCAATAAACATTTTTCTTTATTGGGAGCTTGAAGTGTGTCGCCAATTTTAACAACGTTGGTGTTATCAAATTTCACATAAGCATTTTTTGAGGTCACAAAAGTCACCTTACCTATGATGGTTTGAAGATTATCTTGGGCCAATGCATTACCCGACAATGCCATATATAATATGGGAATAAAATAAAACGTATATCTCATGGTAATGTTTCTCCTTAATCTGCTCTTCCTGTTGGGTGACACTCATAGCATCTTTGGTTGCCTAAGTTCGTGTTGTGATCACGAGTATGACAATGAATGCAATCAAATTGCGAATAGTCATTAGGGGTTGTATGACATTCAACACAAGTATCCCATGTTTGTCCCTGCCTATGTTTACCCGAATAAATTGGGAAATACTGGTCATGATCAAAAGTTGCTGGTGTCCATCCTGGGTTTGTGGTATGACATGACGCACAATCTGTTGGGAAGCTTGATACAATATGGTTTGGATTCGTTGTATTATTATAATCCGTTTGATGACAACTTACGCATTCTGGCGAAGCATCCGCATAACTATTTGTTGTATGGCACTGCTTACAATCCTGTATATCATGACCCAATGTCAATGGGAAAAAGTCATGGTTTATGGTTGCCGGTGTCCATCCCGGGTTTGTAGTATGGCACGATGCACAATCTGTTGAGAAACCAGCATCTCTATGGACCGGGTTTTGGGTATTATCATAATCCGTTTGATGGCAATTCACACATTCCGGTGAAGCATCCGCATAATTGTTGGTTTTGTGGCATTGCGTACAGTCTTGAATATCATGACCCTGTGTTAAAGGAAAAAAGTCATGGTTTATGGTTGCTGGTGTCCATCCAGGGTTCGTGGTATGGCATGATGCACAATCTGTTGAGAAACCAGTGTCTCTATGAACTGGATTTTGAGTATTATCATAATCCGTTTGATGGCAATTAACACATTCTGGAGAAGCATCTGCATAACTGTTTGTTGTATGGCACTGTTTACAGTCTTGTATATCATGTCCCAGTGTCAATGGGAAAAAGTCATGGTTTATGTTTGCTGGCGTCCATCCTGGGTTTGTGGTATGGCAGGTTGCGCAATCTGTTGAAAAACCAACACTTGAATGATTAGGGTTATTTGTGTTATTGTAATCTGTTTGATGACAGCTTATACATTCCGGAGAAGCATCTGCATAATTATTGGTTTTATGACATTGCTTACAGTCCTGGATATCATGCCCCTGCGTTAAAGGGAAAAAGTCATGGTTTATATTTTGCAAATCCCAACCTGGCCCCAAAGGAGAGTGACATTCTATACAATCTGTTGAAAACCCAAGCTCTCTGTGATTCGGACTTCTAGTTGCATCATAGTCTTGTTTATGACAGCTTATACATTCATTTCCAATTCTATCAAACCTTAAATTTGTTTCAGAGGTGTGACATTCTGCACAACTTACAGCATTATGCGCACCAATAAGTGGAAAGCCATTTTCTTCATGAATTTCAGGAATATTATTTACAATCCACGTTTTGGTGGTATGACATTGTGTACAATCATTTCCAACTGACATACTATGAATATCTTTGTGGCATGAAGCACATTGATTTGGAGCTTCGTTGAAAACCAAGCTCTCATGACATGCTTTGCAATCCGTCTGCATGTGAGCGCCTTCCAAATTAAAATTGGTTTTTTTATTATGGTCAAATCGCATGAGATAAATATCCAATTCCCAACCTGATGGATTGTGGCATTGGTCACAGCTTATCTTTAAATTTTTACCATGTGGCGATTGTGCCATAACTGGAGAAAATATCAAGAAACCTATTGATAATATTATGTATGACAGTCTATGCATTCAAACTTTTTTAATTTATATATAACTTGGGTTTTCCCGTTAATGGTTTCACTTATGTGACAAGCCTTGCAATCTATTTCAGCGTGCTTACCTTCCAGAGGGAAATTGGTGGCGTTATGGTTGAAATTCTCTGGGAACCAACTACTTGTTACATGACATCTTGTACAGTCTGTCACACCATCAATTGCAAAAGTATCGCCATGCTTATTTTCATGGCACGATGCACAATCTGAATCCAAATTAGCAAATTTTTGAGTCATAACTGCATTGTTATCAGACTTTTCGATGAAATGACATGACTTACAATCAACTTCTTTGTGTTTACCATCTAACTTAAATTTAGTTCGGCTATGATCAAAATTGTTTATTTGGGACCAACTGTCGTTGCTATGACATATTTTACAGTCTTTATCAGGATAAAATTTCTTACTTATAAAACCTTCATGAATGTCTTTATGGCAATTATTACAATCAGGCCCAAGATTTTTAAATGTCCATCGCTGTTCCTTTTCACCTACATGGCAGGCAAAACATGGTGTAGCAACGTGCGCTCCTTTTAATGGAAACGTGGTTTCTTGGTGTTTTTCTAGCGTAAACAAACTGTAATCAAAGCCTTCTTGTAATGAATGGCATTCTTTACAATCGGGTGATATACCATTTTCCTTGAACTCGCCTTTGTGATAATCTTGATGACATTTATTACACGCCGAAAAATCAATGGTCTTGGTATAACTACCTTTATGGCATTGCCTGCAATCTACATCCAAATGTTTTCCTTCAAGCGGGTAATCTGTGAGGTTATGGTCAAACGCGTTCATACTTTTCAACGCCAGAAAAGTATTTTCAGTATGGCATTTGGCACAATCATTTCCAAACTTACCTTCATGGACATCTTTATGGCATTTCACACAATTATTTTCTTTAATGCGTAAATTGTCCTGAAAGACTTTTGTGGGATCTGTTGATTCTTTATGGCAGGTAAAGCAATCAACCTCTGAGTGCTTGCCTTTTAAAGTAAAATTGGTAGTATTATGATCAAATTTTCCTTGACCACTGAATAATTTAAAATCCGTTTCTGTGTGACAGGATTTACAATTGCCCGGTAACTTACTTTCGTGTGGGTCTTGATGACAGGATTTACAATCTTCGAATGCTAAGCCAATAAACTCTTGAAATTTCTTTCCGTTTTGTGTAGTTTCCTTATGGCATTTTATACAATCTACTTCAACGTGTTTTCCTAATAATTTAAATTTTGCATCATCATGATTAAAATTAGTTGCTGGTCTAAACGCATTAAAATCATGACACTGTTTACAATCTTTTGGAAGCGTATTTTGATGGAAATCATCATGACATGTTAAACAGTCTTGGTTTAATCCTAAAAAGGTCTTATTACGCTTTTTTAATTCTGGATCTTTAATAAACTCAGATTTGTGGCATTCTTTGCAATCAATGGTTTTATGTTTTCCTTCTAATTGATAGCCTGTTTGGTTGTGCTTAAAATTATCTTGGTCAAAACGAACCATGTCAAACTTGCGTCCGTTGTGATCACTATGACATTGAAAACAGTCCTTTTTAACAACATCTGGATTGGCATGCAATCCTTTTTTATTGTTTATGAGCGATTGAATTTCTTTGTGGCATTCCAAACATTTACTATCCAATACTTTTTCTCCAATTTCATGACATTGGGTACAATTGGTCATGCCTTCTAACTTGGCATGGGCTTGGGACAAATCTCCAGGAGATATCTGAGAATAACTGTGTGTTGCTGAAAGTAATAACAGCAAAACCAAAAGGACACTATGTTTTATAAATGCTCTCAAATCAACTAATCATGCCTTTTCATTACATACCCAAAACGTTTTGTAATATTAACACCAGACTTTTGTAAAAACCCTGTTGGCAATTCACCTCCAGCAAAAATGTAAACCAAATCATTGACGAGTTGTTCTGGTTCACCGTCATTGATTTTCATCATCACATAATCATCATGTATTGAGGTTACATTTGAATTATAAATGACTCTAACACTTCCATCTTGAATAGCTTCCTCTATACGTTCTTTGTTTTTTGGCTTGAGTCTTGAAAACTTATCATTTCTATAAGAAAGCGTAGCTTCATTTTCATCCTTCAATAGTAGAACAGTTTCAATGGCAGAATCCCCACCACCAACAACTAAAACCTTTTTGTTTTTAATTCTTTCAGGCTCAAGTAACCGATAAGCAACTTTTGTGGATTGCTCCCCTGGAATATTGAGTTTTCTTGGGGTTCCGCGTCTTCCAATGGCCAATAGTACATGGTTGCATATATATTCATCGCCCATTAATGTGGTCACTTTAAACGTGTCATTTTCTATCGGAATGATTTGCTCAACTTTTGTGTTCTCTGTGATTTTTATGTCTTGCTCCGTAATCACTTTCTTCCACAACTGCAATAATTCATCTTTTGATGTATCATATAATTTTGCTTTGCCATAAAGTGGCAAATCCATAGGAGCTGTCATCACTATTTTTGATCTGGGGAATGTATAAACAGTACCTCCTAATGAATCTTGTTCTAAAGTAACACTAGTTAACCCGTGTTGTTTTGCGGCTAATGTTGCTGAGATTCCTGCCGGTCCTGCTCCTACAATTACAACATCAATAACATTTGGTTTTGATGGTTTTTTACTTTTAACAATACTTTCAATAGCCTGTTGCCCTTGCTCAACACTGTTCTTTATCAATCCCATACCGCCTAACTCTCCTGCTATAAAAATCCCTTTTGTATTCGTTTCAAAATTTTGATTAATATGTGGCAAATCCACTCCTCTTGTTTCCGTACCAATTCTAAGTGAAATGGCTTCTACAGGACAGGCATGAAAACAAGCGCCATGACCAATGCAGTTAGCCGTATTTATAACAGTTGCCACACCATCAACTATCCCTAAAATATCTTTTTCAGGGCAATCGGCCACACAAGCGGCACTGCCAATACATGATTTTAGGTCTATGTGTGGATATAAAGAAACTGGCTCAAACAATCCTTCTTGTTTGGCTACAGTAACTTTCTTTTCTATGTCTTTTGACTTGACCCGTTTCTTTCTTGTGTAGAAAAAAACAACAATGGCACATAGCAAGAAGACTACACCATACACAATTACCTGTTCTAAAAATACTTCGTCTTCCATTAGAATATCCATTTATAACCAAACGCCAAAGTAACCGCGACATGAATGACCACAATCACCAACATAATCAATGCAAATGGCAAGTGTGCTACATGCCAATATTTAAAAAGTTTTTGCATGAGCAATAACCTACCTATCTTTCTGGATAAAGACATATCATCTTTTACCAGTTTCAAAATATAATGCCTGTCTTCTTTTGGGAAATTTTTTCTTTTAAGTTCTCTTTTAAGTTTTCTAACATCGCTAGACGATGGTTTTTCAGCATTTGATATGTTAAGAATTAATTGTTTGGTTTGGTCATCCACTTCAATCTCTTCATGAATTGTTGTGGCCAAATCAGTCTTTAATCCTTTTACCTCATTAAGAGTAAGCTCTCTTCCTTCAAGCGTTCTAGGTATTTGAATATAAATAAATCTACCTACCACACCACTTAAAACAACCGCAACCATACTCCAAAATGCAATAGACACAATCCCTCCAAATTTAAATGCCGTATGAAACAGAACCAATATTGGCCCTAACGTGCACAAAAAAATATGAAACTCTAAAAGATATTTTAACCGGATCAGTTTTGACAAAAAGTTATAGCGTTTTCTGGCAATATAAATGACAACTCCAAAAAGAATCAAAAGCGTCCCCACTATTCCCAATCCGTGTCCATAAATGCCGCTTGGCTTAAACCACTTATGTTGAGGATGGTAAAAACGTTCCTCTAAGGGTGTCATATAATAGGTGTAACCCACATAGCTTAAATAGGCAGTAACAGCTATGATTATCAAAACCATTAAGGTTATATAGGCCTTATGTACTTGTTTGTTCAATTGGTTAGTTTTTCAATTTGGGTTTGATTATATACGTGCATTGACAAGTATTTGGATTTTTTGTTTTCTGGCTGATTATATTACAACTATAAACCACTATACCCTACTCAAAATACATGTTTTAACAATTATCACTTAAAACCAATTCTGAGTTTAACAATGCTAATCACTTACTTTCTTTACTATAAACTATTAAAGCAAAACAAACATAACTAATCAAAATAAAATATATTTTATCTTTTTTGTTAATATTTAATTGATTTTATCGAATTTTAGTTAAAAAACTAAATTTTTTATATACAAAATCATAATACAAAACAAAAAAACCATGTAAGAAATAATCTTACATGGTTTTTTTGTAATGTGAAATTAAATGCTACTCTTCCATGGAATCCTGATCATCATCTCCATATAATGCATCCATAAGACCACCAAAGTCACCATAACCTTGTTGGTAGATTATTTTACCATCAGCATCAAAATCAAAAGACTCATAATATTTTAAAACTGCAGATTTAGCTTCGGTTGAATCAGTAGCAGGAACAGTAACTTGCCAATTACCATAATATCTCACTGACCCATCTGGCTCTTTTGTCTGTGGGTTAACACCCGGCAATAACACAATAGGATCTGTTAAAAATTTAAAGTCTAAATTCTTAAAAAGCATCTTATCGCTCTCCTTCATCTCTGCTAGGCTCAAGGAGTCTTTACCATTGATACCGGTGTCGCGAAGTACAAATTTATCAGAATACGTGGAATAATCCGGTGTTTCATTTTGCCAATTTTGAATATTGGCCATTACAGTCTCTGAGTTTTTGGCAAATGCTTCGTTTGCGGAATTGTCTTTTTTTTCTTGACATCCCATAAAAAGGATGACAGAAAACAACATTAAAAAAAAGTGTTTCATGTGATTTTGTTTTAGTTAGTTAATTTATAAAGTTACGATTTTTTTTACACAAACAACATAACTAACTTAAAACAAAAGTTTTAAGAAGTCAAAACAGCGGAGAAATTGTTTAACTTATTTTAAGTCTCTTAACTTCTTGTTCATTTTTCTTTTCTTCCAACTTTTGTAATTCAAGCTTGATTTCTTCGCTGCGCTTAAGTAGTTGACTTGTTTTTTCGTCTCTAATTTTTTGTTTTAAAGCCTTTTCTTCAAGTCTTAATGCTTCTTTCTTAAGCTCTAGCTTTTTAGCTTTTTTTTCCTGAATTTTTTCTAAAGCAACAGATGCATATGCATATCCATACATGCTTAAAAACAACAAAGCGATAATACCCAAAATGACGTAACCGTTTTCCATAAAACCAATAATATTAAATTATTAAAAAAATGCTTTAAAAATTAATTCTATTAAAATTTTTAAGACAATTATTAAGAATGCATAAACTTTCAGCAAAAATATAGAAATAGATTTCTGGAATAAAAATTAATAGTTGAAGGACTTAAAAAGTAGTTAAAATAAATATTTAGGGCTCAAAAACCGTTTTTCAGGATAAAATAAACGATTGGTTTACCTTTTGAGTATGAGGCAAAAACGATTAAATAAGAAGATTTTTTTTATTTTTGATAATGGTTTTCAATTTAATTGGGGTTGTTAATTTTCAACCCTTCATGTTGCCATTGGGTAATACCACCCTCTAAATTATAGATTTTAACAAAACCTGCTTTTAGCAATTTTTCAGAGCATTTGGCACTTCTCCCGCCAGACTTGCAATACACAATCACTGGTTTTTCTTTATCCAGCTTTTTTATATCCTCATCAAAAGTTGGGGAAAAATAATCAATGTTTTGGGCATTGGCAATAAACCCGGTACTGTATTCTTCAGGCGTTCTAACGTCAACTAGTTGCACGTTATCCATTTGAAGCAAGGTTTGCATTTCTTCAACGGTGACATCTTTTATTATGTCGGTATCGTGCTGCCCTTTGCAGCTAGATAAGACAGCAAAGGAAATCATCAAAAAAACAATCGCTAAACTTCTAATATTACCCATTAAATTTATTTATTCTATATCACCTTCCCACTGCAACATACCGCCCATGAGATTGTAGGCGTTTGCAAATCCTAATTGGCTCATAATCTTACAGGCTTGACCACTTCGGTTGCCTGATCTACAATAGACGTAATAATTTTTGCTTTTATCAAGCTTTTCCAATTCAGAAATAAACTCTTGCCCTCTATAAATATCAATATGGATGGCATTGGGTATTTTGCCGTCTTCTACTTCATCATCAGTCCTTACATCCAAAATAACAGCATTATTATCATTTTCAAGCTGTTCTACCCATTCTTCTTGTGTTAAATCTTCCATTTTTTTGAAATTATGAGCTACAAAAATAACATATCTTCACGACTTATAACATAATTTTTATAAGTCTTTGGAGTGAGTAAACTTTTAAGCTTTTATTGAACAACCAATGGCTTTTGTTTCTTGTTGCTTGACCTCTTCGCCTTTTAACAAAGCGTCAACAGCTTCCTCAACGTACTTGGTTTTAACAGCCGTGGGATCTTTATAATTATCATCAATGGCTCCAATGTACCTCACTATATTTCCTTTCTTGGTTTTTTGAAGCACAAACATGTGAGGTGTTTTGGTAGCACCAAATTCGGGATACACATGCTGCCCTTCATCAACCAAATAAGGGAATGTATAGCCTTTTTCTTTAGCTCTGTCCTGCATAGCCTTAAAACTATCGCCAGGCTGTACCTCAGGGTTATTTGGGTTGATAGCTATTACCGGATATCCTTTGGATGCATATTTTTTGTCTAAATCCATAATTCTACCTTCATAAGCCTGTGCAAAAGGACATGTGTTACAGGTAAATGCAATAATAAAACCTTTAGCATCTTTATAATCTGACATGGAAACCATATTTCCATCAACATTTTTTAACTCAAAATCTGATACTACATCGCCTATTTTGTAACTGTTATTTATAGTAACATCATTACTAATATAATCACTAAAAAAAGTGACCATCACAATTGAAATGAATACAGGTGTTTTCATAGGTTATTTGTTTAAAATTTTTAGCGTTTCTACTTCTAATAATTCATAAGTAAATGATTGCTCAAAAAATTTACTCGTTTTATTCTTGTAAATAATAGTTGCTGGAATGGAACCCGA
The DNA here is from genome assembly GCF_014646655.1 of Yeosuana aromativorans. Lineage (GTDB taxonomy): Bacteria > Bacteroidota > Bacteroidia > Flavobacteriales > Flavobacteriaceae > Yeosuana > Yeosuana aromativorans. Next base: position 247,991 of record NZ_BMNR01000004.1, read on the forward strand.
CCAATCTTTATCAATTTGCGGTATCCATGCGTTCATATCCACATCATCCAAGGCAATAACTTTTGATTTTAAATGGTTTTCAACAATAAATGGTTTTAATTTAGAATCATATAAGTGTGGGAAATCCAAGCTCACCAAAATAACCTTGACTTTTTTATCAATATATTTTTGATTTAATTTTTCAAAATAAGGCAACTCCTTAACACATGGTGCGCACCAGGTAGCCCAAAAATTAATGACATACGTTGTGTCATTGGCTTTGTTTAAAAAGTTTTTGAAATCATTAAAATTATAGACATCCAGCTTAACGGTTTTGGCTTTACTGGAAACATCTTGGATTTCAGTGCTACTTTCTACATTTGAATTACTTGAAGATTTCTTGTCTTTACAACTTGAAAGAACACCTAATAAAATTAACAACCATATGTACTTCATATTGCTAAAATTAATTATTACTTGATGATATGTTGAGAGTTTAACAAATTTTTAAACAAAAAAGCATAAAGTATTGTGTAATTATATTTTGATTTCTATATTTGAACCGCAATAAAAAAACAATGAATACAATTTTAAATAATACTTGGTGGTGGAGCTTTCGAAACGTCATTTCGTGAAGTAGTCGCTTGGTATATTTAAAAATTAAAATACATAAAGGCTTGTCATTCACGACAAGCCTTTTTTAATGAACAAAAATGAAAACATTTAGCTTACACACTCATTACAAAAAAATTCTGGCGGATACCATCACACCAGTTAGCATCTATTTAAAAATAAGGGATAAATACCCTAATAGTATTCTTCTGGAAAGTAGTGATTATCATGCCAATGACAACAGTTTTTCATACATCTGTTTTAACCCCATTGCCTCTATAAAGGTTGAAAACGAAACCGTTTTTCAAACATTTCCAGATGGCAGTTCCACAAAAAAAACAATTGATGAACACACCAATGTCACTGAAGAAATCCATCAATTTACCAAACGGTTTAAGATACATTCAGATACTGATTTTAAGTTCATCAACAATGGCATATTTGGTTACATAGCCTATGATGCCGTAAGATATTTTGAAGATATAACCATTTCTAAAAAAGAACATTCTGTTAACATTCCTGATATTTATTATGCGGTTTATCAAAATATTATTGCCATAAACCACTTTAAAAATGAGGCTTATATTTTTGCGCATTGTTATGACAGTGATGATACTATTGATGATATCTTACAACTGATCAAAGCCAGGAATTTTGCTTCGTATGCATTTTCTTCAAAAGGAGATATGCACTCGAATTTAACCGATGATGAATACAAACACCATGTGGAATTAGCCAAGAAACATTGTGCCAGAGGGGATGTATTCCAATTGGTTTTATCAAAAAGTTTTGCACAAGAATTCAAAGGTGATGAATTTAATGTGTACCGTGCCTTAAGAAGTATCAACCCATCACCCTATTTGTTTTATTTTGATTATGGCAACTTTAAAATATTTGGAAGTTCCCCAGAAGCCCAATTGATTGTGAGCAATGGAAAAGCTGAAATCCACCCTATTGCAGGAACATTCAAACGAACAGGAAACGATTTACAAGATGCCGAACTGGCCAAACAATTAAAGATTGATGACAAGGAAAATGCCGAACATGTTATGCTGGTTGATTTGGCCAGGAATGACCTGAGCAGAAATGGAAGTCACGTTACCGTTGACACGTATCGTGAAGTACAATTTTTTTCCCATGTTATTCATTTAGTTAGCAAGGTTACCGGGCAAAAGCACACCGATGTTCCAACCATGCAAGTGGTGGCAGACACATTCCCTGCAGGCACTTTAAGTGGCGCGCCAAAACACAGAGCCATGCAACTCATTGAGCAATATGAAAAAACGAGTCGCTCGTTTTATGGCGGCGCTATTGGTTTTATGGATTTTGAAGGCAACTTTAACCATGCCATTATGATCAGGACCTTTTTGAGCAAAAACCACAAATTGCATTGGCAAGCTGGCGCTGGTTTGGTATCTAAGTCAAATCCAGAAACTGAATTGCAAGAAGTATATAACAAATTAGGAGCATTAACAAAAGCTATTGAACTAGCAGAAAACATATAAATTAGAAATGACAAATGTATTAGTAATAGATAATTACGATAGTTTTACCTATAATCTGGTCCATTATTTAGAGGATTTGGATTGCATGGTCACTGTGTTTAGAAATGATAAATTAACATTGGAAGATGTTAAGCCTTTTGATAAAATTGTATTGTCACCCGGCCCTGGAGTTCCTAATGAAGCTGGTTTGTTAAAATCAATTATAGAACGATTTGCTCCTACCAAAAGCATCTTAGGTGTTTGTTTGGGACAACAGGCCATTGGTGAAGTTTTTGGTGGCACACTCATTAATTTACAAGATGTCTATCATGGTGTGTCCACAAAAGTGACCATTACTGTTGATGACGAACCGCTGTTTAAAGATTTGGAGAAAACCATTGAAGTAGGCCGCTATCACTCATGGGTTGTCAACCCCAATTTACCTGACTCATTAGAGGCTACATCTTTTGATGAAAACGGGCAAGTCATGTCCTTACGTCATAAAACCTATGATGTTAAAGGTGTACAATACCATCCAGAATCTGTTTTAACTCCAGATGGAAAACAAATTCTTAAAAATTGGATAAATAGTTAAGTCATGAAGAATTTACTAAATAGACTGATAAATCATGAAAGCATCTCAAGCGAAGAAGCCAAACAGGCCTTGGTCAATATATCAAATGGTATGTACAACCATAGTCAAATAGCTTCGTTTCTCACGGTGTACATGATGCGCAATATCACACTTGAAGAACTTAGGGGTTTTAGAGACGCCCTTCTGGAATTGTGTATTGCCATTGATTTAAAAGAATTTAACGCCATTGATTTATGCGGAACAGGTGGTGACGGAAAAGACACGTTTAATATTTCTACTTTAGCGTCTTTTGTAACAGCTGGTGCTGGCGTGAATGTGGCTAAGCATGGGAATTATGGCGTATCATCGGCCTGTGGATCATCAAATGTTATGGAATATTTAGGCATTAAATTTTCAAATGATGAAGATTTCCTAAAACGCTCTATTGATAAAGCAGGTATTTGTGTGTTACATGCACCGTTATTCCATCCTGCCATGAAAAACGTGGCTCCCATCAGACGTGAATTGGGTGTCAAGACTTTTTTCAATATGTTGGGCCCCATGGTTAATCCATCGTTTCCAAAAAACCAAATGGTCGGTGTTTTTAATTTAGAATTATTGCGTCTTTACGGATATTTATATCAAAATACGGATAAGAACTACTCCATAGTTCACGCTTTGGATGGCTATGATGAAATTTCATTAACTGGTAAGGCCAAAGTGATTTCAAACCAATCAGAGCGTATGTTTGCACCAGAAGATCTAGGGGTTTCACAAATAAATGAGGACGCTATTTTTGGAGGTGACTCAATTGAAGAGGCTGCCAAAATATTCATGGATGTGATACAAGGAAAAGGAACCGAAGCCCAAAACAATGTGGTTTGTGCCAATGCCGGTTTGGCCATCGCCACAACCAAGCAAATAGACCACAAACAAGGTTTTGAATTAGCCAAGGAATCATTACTTTCCGGTAAAGGACTGAAAGCGTTACAAACATTAATTGAGTTGAGCAAATGACCATTCTAGATAACATAGTAGCTGATAAGCGGATAGAAGTTGATTTAAAAAAATCAATAATTCCTGTCAAACAATTGGAACAATCTGCCTTGTTTAATAGAAATACAATATCATTGGCAAACAATTTAAAGAACAGTGATTCGGGCATTATAGCAGAACACAAACGCAGATCACCCTCAAAATCTATAATCAATCAAAAATCAAATGTATTTGATGTAGCAAAAGGCTATGAAAACGCTGGTGTTTGTGGCATGTCTGTATTAACCGATGGCAAGTATTTTGGTGGTTCATTAGACGATTTGTTGGTTGCAAGAGCCAGTTGTAATTTACCATTGCTACGGAAAGAATTTATAATTGATGAGTATCAAATCATAGAAGCCAAAGCTTATGGCGCCGATGTAATTTTATTGATTGCAGCTATTTTAACCAGACATGAAATCAAGCAATTTTCTGAATTGGCCAAAAGCTTACAACTTGATGTCCTTTTAGAAGTCCATAATGAAGAGGAACTCCACAAATCCATTATGCCAAGCCTGGATATGTTGGGTGTGAACAACAGAAATCTCAAAACCTTTGAAGTCAGTTTAGATATTAGCAAAACCTTGAGTAAGCTTATCCCAAACAACTTTGTAAAAGTGTCTGAAAGTGGCATTAGCTCAATAGAAGCTATTAAAGAACTAAAACCTTACGGCTACCAAGGATTTTTAATAGGTGAAAATTTTATGAAAACAGACAATGCAGGAGAAAGCTCTAAACAATTCATTAAAAACCTGACAAAATGAAGCTAAAAGTCTGTGGCATGAAATATCTGGATAACATAGAACAGGTTGCGGCTTTGCATCCAGACTATCTGGGCTTTATATTTTACGAAAAATCAGCACGCTACTTTGATGGTGAAATTCCTAAAATTTCAAAATCCATAAAAAAAGTAGGCGTATTTGTTAATGCTGAAATAAATGATATACTTGAAAAAATAAATGCATATCATTTGCAGGTTGTACAACTTCATGGTCATGAATCTCCAGAGTATTGTGAAAAATTGAAACGTCATTACGAGGAGGGAAACGACGAAGTAATCCCTTCAAAAGATACAGATTGCTTCAACTCAAAAAAAGAGTCTCGCAATGACAACCAATTAGAAATCATCAAAGTATTTTCAATCAAGGATCATTTTAATTTTGATTTGTTGGAACCCTATGAATCCGTTTGTGATTACTTTTTGTTCGATACCAAGGGCAAATTACCAGGAGGCAACGGCTATACATTTGATTGGACTATTTTAAACAAATACCCATCTAACAAACCATTCTTTTTAAGTGGTGGCATTGGCTTGGAAGCATTAGAAAACATCATACAATTTCAAAAAAATAAGGCTTCAAAATATTGTTTCGCTATCGATGTGAACAGTCAATTTGAAATAGAGCCTGGATTAAAAGACATTGAAAAACTAAAAGAATTTAAATCTCAACTATGAGCTATAATGTAAACGAAAAAGGATACTATGGTGAATTTGGGGGAGCTTACATCCCTGAAATGCTCTATCCTAATGTAGAAGAATTGCGCCAAAACTATCTTAAAGTCATGGCCGAACCTTCCTTTAAAAAAGAGTTCAACCAGCTTTTAAAAGATTATGTGGGACGTCCTTCACCTCTTTATTTCGCCAAGCGATTAAGCGAAACATATAACACCAAAATTTATTTAAAACGTGAGGACCTCAACCACACAGGAGCCCACAAAATCAACAATACTATTGGACAGATTTTAATGGCCAAACGATTAGGAAAAAACAGGATTATAGCCGAAACCGGTGCCGGTCAGCATGGTGTGGCAACTGCTACTGTTTGTGCCCTTATGGGATTGGAGTGCATTGTGTATATGGGTGAAATTGATATTGCACGACAAGCACCCAATGTAGCCCGAATGAAAATGCTTGGAGCTACCGTTGTGCCGGCCTTATCGGGTAGCAGAACGTTGAAAGATGCTACTAATGAAGCCATTCGTGATTGGATTAATAATCCTGTTGACACACATTATATTATTGGTTCTGCAATTGGCCCACATCCCTATCCTGATATGGTAACACGGTTTCAGTCTGTTATTTCAGAGGAAATCAAATGGCAGTTACAAGAACATGAAGGCCGTGAAAACCCTGATTATGTGGTGGCGTGTATTGGTGGTGGCAGTAACGCTGCCGGAACCTACTATCATTTTTTGCATGAAGACGATGTAAATATCATTGCTGTGGAAGCAGCTGGTTTGGGCATTGACTCTGGCGAGAGTGCCGCAACATCTGTTTTAGGTAAAGAAGGGATTATTCATGGTTGCAAAACCCTGTTGATGCAAACCAAAGATGGACAAATCACAGAGCCCTACTCTATTTCCGCTGGATTGGATTACCCTGGCGTTGGCCCCATGCATGCTCATTTAGCAAAAACCGGGCGCGCCGAATTTATGTCAATTACCGATGATGACGCCATGAAAGCAGGTTTGAAATTATGCCAGTTGGAAGGCATTATTCCCGCCATTGAAAGCTCACATGCCTTAGCTATTTTTGAACATAAAACATTCAAACCAGATGATATAATTGTCGTTAGCTTATCTGGAAGAGGTGATAAAGATTTAGATACCTATATCAATTATTTTAAACTTTAAGTTTTTTTCGATGAATAGAATACAACAAAAATTACAAGAAAACAAAAAACTGCTTTCTATATATTTTACGGCTGGTTATCCTAATTTGGACGACACGGTTTCCATCATTCAAGACTTAGAAAAAAACGGTGTTGATATGATTGAAATAGGCTTGCCCTTTAGCGATCCACTGGCTGACGGACCAACCATTCAAGCTAGTTCTACACAAGCTCTAAAAAATTGTATGACCACAGAAGTCCTTTTTAACCAATTAAAGGATATCCGGAAAACGGTTCAAATTCCATTAATCATTATGGGCTATTTCAACCCAATGTTACAATACGGTGTAGAAGCATTTTGTGAAAAATGTAAGGAAATTGGCATAGATGGCTTAATCATTCCTGATTTACCTGTTGATGTGTATAGTGAACAATACCAAAGCATCTTTGAAAAATACGGCTTAATCAATGTCTTTTTAATTACGCCTCAAACCAGTGTAGAACGCATCAACTTTATCGATTCCATTTCAAACGGATTTATCTACATGGTCAGTAGTGCCAGTGTAACAGGAAGCCAGTCTGGTTTTGGAACAGAACAAACGGATTACTTTAAACGAATTGCAGCTATGAACCTAAAAAATCCACAAATTATTGGGTTTGGAATTTCAGACAATAAGACCTTTTCGCAAGCCACAGAATATGCAAAAGGAGCCATTATTGGTAGTGCTTTTATAAAACATTTAAACAGTAATGGAACACGTTCAATCAAATCTTTTTTACAATCAATTTTAATTGATAAAAAATAGCTAAACAGATAATTAACTAGGCTGGTAGTTCGCTTTTTATCAAAAATTTTAACAATTACATCAAGGGTTTTAAGACGTTTTTAATAAAATTTCGCCTCAATATTTTTATCTTATGATTGAATCTTAAAAAGAAAAATTATGGGAATTATAAAAGACAAAAAGAAATTTGAACGATCTAAAGAACAAAAAAATCCAATTGATACAAACATCGATATTGACAACCATAAGGAAACATTTGATATTGACGAAAAAACAATAAAAAAACAGCAAAACAAAAAATAATGAGTATCCGACTTTTTTCATCAGAAAAAGTTTTATTAAAAATTAAAAAGGCACCATATAGTTTGGTGCTTTTTTTAAAGATTTAACAAGAAAAAGTCGTCTTTCTAACGACTAATTGAGAACTTTGTAGTTCAAAAAATTGCCATGGATACTGTTCAAAAAATAGTTATTGTCGGAGCTGGATTTGCCGGATTGCGGCTTGCTCAAGACTTAATAAACAACCCAAATTTTGAAATTTACTTAATTGACAAGCACAACTTTCATCAATTTCAACCATTGATGTATCAAGTAGCCACGGCTCGGTTGGAACCTGCAAGTATTTCTTTTCCACTGCGGAAAGTATTTCAAAAGGCTAAAAATGTTAAGATTAGAATTGCCAAGGTGAAGCATGTTGATTACAACAAAAAATTCATAACAACATCAATTGGAACATTTGATTATGATCATTTAGTAATCGCAATAGGCTGTACCACCAATTATTTTGGAAATAACAATTTGAAGGATTATGCTTATCCCATGAAAACCATTCCAGAGGCCATTCAGCTTAGGAACCGTATTCTGCAAACTTTTGAAGATGCTTTAAATACCACGGACCAAGACAAACTTCAATCCTTATTAAATTTTGTGATTGTTGGCGGTGGCCCAACCGGAGTTGAGTTGGCAGGCGCTTTATCAGAAATGAAACGTTATATTCTTCCTAAGGATTATCCTGATAAAGATTTCTCTAAATTAACCATTTACCTATTGGAAGGTGCACCCCACACACTGAACCCCATGAGTGAAGGTTCAAAAAAAATGTCCCAAAAATATCTAGAAGAGTTGGGGGTTATTGTTAAAACCAATACGATTGTTAGCGATTATGACGGCTCGGTCGTTACTTTGAACAATGGCGAGAAAATACATTCTAAAAATGTTATTTGGGCAGCCGGTGTTACTGGTAACTTTATTGAAGGGTTTCCTAAAGAAAGCTTTACAAGAGGAAACCGATTAGTCGTCAACCGATTTAATGAAGTTAAACATTTAGAACATGTTTATGCCTTGGGAGATATTGCCTTTATGGAAACCCAAAAGTATCCACATGGGCACCCTCAGGTTGCAAGTGTTGCACTTCAGCAGGCTGAACTGTTGGCTAAAAACCTTAAAAGCATTAGTAAACAAAAAGCCAAAAAAGAATTTGAATATACCGATAAAGGCTCCATGGCCACTATAGGCAAACGCAAGGCAGTTGTTGACCTACCCAAGTTCAGTTTTCAAGGGCGCATGGCCTGGTTTACCTGGATGTTTATCCACCTCATGCTGATACTGAGCGTTAAAAACAAGCTTTTAATTTTTATGAACTGGACCATTAGCTATTTTAATAACGACAGCACCTTGAGAATCATCATGAAACCTGCCAAAAATAAGGTTAAAACCAAAGTAGATTAATTCCCTTAAAATCAGTTCTCTCCTAACTATTTAAATCATTCAGCTTATAAGCGAAAAGGTTATAGTGTTAAAATTCTATAAAAATTAATTTAAACAAACGTTTAATTTAAACAAATGTTTAAATTTGCGTCGTAATTTCAAAATTTAAGTGTTGTGGAATTAAACGATAAGCAAATTCAAATTCTGGAAACCGCCGAAAAATTATTTTCAGAAAACGGTTTTGATGGTGCTTCTGTTCGCCAAATAGCAAAAGCAGCAGAGGTTAACATAGCCATGATTTCATATTATTTTGGATCAAAGGAAAAGTTGTTGGAATCACTTTTCTTATACAGAATGTCTGATTTTAAAATGCAATTGGAGTCTGTAATTTCAAAAAACACTTCTTACATTGAAACTTTGGATGCTATCATAGCCTTAATTGTTAAACGTGTTCACCGAAATAGGCGCACCCATAAAATCATCAATTTTGAGTATTCCAATAGTTGTCGACAAATTGACTTTGAAAGTTACTTGGAACAGAAAAAGGAAAACCTAAAGGTGATTGAGACCTTTGTTAAAAACGGCCAAAAAGAAGGCGTGTTTATCAAAAACGTAAATATCAATTTGCTAACGCCTACCATTTTAGGGACCTACTTTCATTTTTATTACAACAAAAAATATTACAAAACCTTATTGAATCTGGAAGATGATAATTCCATTGAACAGTATGTTCATAACGAACTTACGCATCATATACAAAACACAGTAAAAGCATTACTCACTTATGACAAGTAAATTTTTAACCAGCCTTGTTATTGTATTTATTAGCATATCAAACCTCAAGGCACAACAGATACAACCAATAACCCTTGAAGAGGCCGTACAGATGGCTTTGCAAAACAGTGACGCCTCAAAACTGGCGGACACAAAGGTTTTATCTGCCCAAAACGAATTAAACGTTACCAAAAACCTGCAATATCCCGATGTAAAATTATCAGGACAGTACCTGTATTTGGCCAATGCAAATGTCGATTTAAAAATAAATACAGGCAATAACTCTGGTTCAAGCAACACAGGAAACAACAATGCTCCAAATGTCCATCAATTATTACTTGGACAAGCAAATGTTTCGCTTCCTTTATTTTCTGGTTTTAAACTTAATAACACCATTAAGGCCAGTGAAAGTTTGTATAAAGCAGCCGATTATAAATCAAAAAACGACAAGGAACAACTCAGCCTTGAGGTCATTAACGATTATTTGAGCTTATACAAAGCAAGGCAAACCATTATCCTTATTGAAACTAATTTAAAAAGTGCCCACCAGCGTGTCGTTGATTTTTCAGCAAAGGAACAAAACGGTTTACTGGCAAGAAATGATTTACTGAAAGCCCAAATCCAAGAATCAAACATTGAATTATCACTTGAAGATGCCAAAAAAAATGAAGCTATTTTAAACTATCGGTTAGCGATGCTTTTAAAACTTCCGGAAGGCACCAAAACTGATATTGTTGCTCCAGAATTTGGCTTGGTTTCAAACCAACCTGTAACAGATGTTATCAATAGAAATGATTTGGAAGCCCTTCGGTATCAAGAACAAGCTGCTGAACAGCAAATAAAAGTGGCCAAGAGCAAATATTTTCCATCGCTAGCATTATCAGGCGGTTACATTGCTTTGGATTTACAAAACGCATTGACCGTTACCAATGCCATGAATATTGGTATTGGTGTTTCGTATAACCTATCGGATTTATTCAAGGCTAAAAGTGATGTTAGGTTGGCCAAGACGAAAACCAAAGAACTTCAGTATACAATCAATATGAAGACCGATCAAATAAAGGTTGACATAGAAAATGCCAAACAAGATTATCAATTGGCAATAAAAAAATATCATGTGTATACAGAATCACAAATACAAGCCGAAGAAAATTATCGCATTGTAAAAGACAAGTATGACAATGGTTTGGCCGATACCAATGATTTACTGGAAGCTGACGTTGATCAACTTCAAGCCAAACTAAATGTAGCTTATGCCAAGGCAGGTATTACCCAAAAATATTACGAATTATTGGCCGCTCAAGGTCAACTCAACAACACATTAAATCAACAATAATTCTTTTATCAACATGGAACAAAAGAAAAAGACCAATAAAAAATTTATCATCATTATTTCTGTATTAGTTTCCATAGGAGTTATTTATGGAAGTTACAAATTCATTCACTCCTTATCACACGAAGAAACCGATGATGCCCAAATAGAAGCCAACATGAATCCCATAATTCCGCATGTAGGAGGTTATATTAAAAAGGTATATGTTACAGACAATCAAAAAGTACAAAAAGGCGACACCCTATTTGTGATTGACGATAGGGATTACGTGGTTCAACTTGAGCAAGCCAAAGCTCAACTGGCAGCTGCTGAAAGTGGTTTAACAGTCTCGCAAGTCAGCATTGGCTCTTATAAAGCTAATACGTCAACTGCAGAAGCTCAGGTAAACTCAACGAAGAGTACCATTGAAACTGCAAAAACCAAATTATGGCGAGCTACTAATGATTTTGAGCGTTATGAAAATCTGTATAAAAACCATTCCATAACGGCTCAACAATATGAACAAGCATTGGCTGCCAAACAAGAAGCCGAACAGCAATTAGAAACATTACAAAGTCAGCAAAAAGCAACACAAAGCCAAAAGAATGCTGCAGTACAACAAACCCAAATTTCAGAAAAACAAGTATCTGTTGCAGAGGCCAATGTAAAAAGCGCCCAAGCTCAAGTAGATGCTGCAAAACTGAATTTAAGCTATACGGTTGTCACTGCTCCTATTGATGGGCAATTGTCAAATGTAAGCATACAAACCGGACAGTTTGTTCAACCGGGACAAGCATTGTTCTATTTGGTTAACACTCAAGAAAAATGGGTAGTGGCTAATTTTAAGGAAACCCAACTGGAAAAAATGGAAATTGGCCAAAAAGTAAGCATTAAGGCCGATGCGTTTCCTGGTGAAACATTCCAAGCTGAAGTATCAGCTTTCTCACCAGCCACAGGGGCTCGTTTTTCATTGTTGCCGCCGGATAATGCAACTGGAAACTTTGTAAAAACCATTCAGCGGTTACCGGTAAAAATAGACTTCACAAAAAACAACGATTCCAATAAATTACAAAAATTACGTTCAGGAATGAACGTGGTTGTCGATGTCCATTTAAAATAAATTATGCTACAAGACGAAAACGACTTAGTAGAATACGGCTTCAGACGGGTTATTATAACTATTACGGCTATTCTGTGTGCCCTTTTGGAAATAGTGGATACAACCATTGTCAATGTGGCGCTCAATGATATGCGTGGTAGTTTGGGAGCATCGTTAACTGATATTGCTTGGGTAATAACCGCTTACGCTATTGCCAACGTCATCATCATACCCATGACCAGTTGGCTGTCAAAACAATTTGGCAGGCGCAATTATTTTGCCACCTCAATTATCATTTTCACGATGGCTTCCTTTTTATGTGGTAACGCTGATAATATTTGGGAGCTGGTCATTTTTAGGTTTATTCAAGGTTTAGGTGGTGGTGCGCTGTTAGTTACGGCCCAAACCATCATTACCGAAAGTTATCCAGTTGCGAAACGTGGTATGGCGCAAGCCATTTACGGCATGGGTGTTATTGTTGGACCAACTTTAGGGCCTCCTTTAGGTGGTTATTTGGTAGATAATTACTCATGGCCTTACATCTTTTATATCAATCTCCCTATTGGTATTTTAGCTGCTTTTTTGACTTTTATTTATGTTAGAAGTCCAAAATACGGCAAAAAACTAAGAGCAAATCAAGTCGATTGGATAGGGATAGTGCTTTTGGCTACGTTTATTGGGTCTTTACAATTTGTCTTGGAACACGGTCAACAAGACGATTGGTTTAACAATGGTCTTATTGTGGCCTTAAGCGTCGCTTCATTATTTGGTTTAATTCTTTTTATATGGCGCGAAATGACCTACGAACATCCCATTGTAAATTTAAGGGTACTAAAGGATGGCAATCTAAGAATAGGAACCATTATGACTTTTATTATGGGATTTGGTTTGTATGGTTCAACGTTTATCATTCCTATTTATACGCAATCCGTTTTAGGTTTTACAGCCACAGATGCCGGTTTGCTACTCATCCCCAGCTCAATTACCACGGGAATCATGATGCCGTTTATTGGTAAGATGTTACAAAATGGTGTGCCTCAAAAATATCTGGTCACTGGTGGATTTACCATCTTTTTCATTTATAGCTTATGGATGTATCTCATTATGACCCCAGATACTGGAGCGGAACATTTCTTTTGGCCTTTAGTGGTTAGAGGTATTGGTTTGGGACTACTATTTGTACCTATCACCACACTGTCATTATCCACATTAAAAGGCAAGGATATTGGGGATGGCGCAGCGTTTACTGGTATGACACGGCAATTGGGCGGTTCCTTTGGAATAGCTATCATCACAACATTTATTGCTCGTTGGACTCAACAACATCGCGTGGATTTGTTGCCAAACATAACGGCCGTGGACTTTAACGTACAACAACGCCTACATGGTTTGCAGCAACTTTTTATAAGTAAAGGGTATGCTATCAATGAAGCCTTAAATAAAGCCTATAAGATGTTGGATTATACAGTTAATAGACAAGCCACCGTTTTATCTTATATGGATGTTTTTATTTTTCTGGGTGTTTTATTCTTGCTCTGTGTTCCTTTTGTGCTATTGATAAAAAAGGGAGCTGGAAAGATAGATACCAGTGCAGCTCATTAGATAGATTTGTATAAGAATAGATTGAATACAGTAAAATACCTCAAACATTTCAAAACGTTTTGTTATTTTAAAAAAACTAAAAACAATATTTTTAACGTATATTTTATATTATCAATCTTAATTCTGTAAACATGAAAAAAAACCTTAGTGCCATTGTATTTGCCATTGCCATTGTTATCGCCTCAGTTATATTGGGACATGCCGTAATTAATAGAAACAAAAAAGCAGGAACCATATCAGTTACAGGATTGGGAAAAACCGATTTTACTTCAGACCTTATTGTTTGGGAAGCCAAATTTTCGCAAGTAAACAGCGATTTAAAACAGGCCTATGCCGATTTAAAAAAAGACAAGGAAACCATTTCTGAATACTTCAAATCAAAAGGATTAAGTGATAGCGTCATTGTTTTTAACGCTGTTGAAACCAATAAAAACTTCAAACAAAACTACACCTCAGACGGGAAATATCTGGGACAAGAATTTACTGGCTACACATTAAGCCAAACGGTTCAGATTAATTCTAAAGATGTTGAAAAAGTCGAAAAAATTTCCAGGGAGGTCACAGAACTGTTAAACAAAGGCATTCAACTGTATTCCATGGCGCCAAGATATTATTACACAAAATTGGAAGATCTAAAAATTGAAATGGTTTCCAGAGCGACTGAAAATGCACGCTTACGAGCCAAAAGCATTTCAGAGAATTCTGGAGCTAGCTTAGGCGAACTATCCACTGCGCAAATGGGAATTTTTCAAATTACTGGACAAAACTCCAATGAAGACTATTCTTGGGGAGGTGCCTACAATACCTCATCAAAGGAAAAAACAGCTTCCATTACCATGAAACTCACCTATTTGGTGAAATAACTTTTAACATCATAAAACACCTTTCACTTTTTATTGGTCTTAGCTTTATGATATTACCATAAAATTCATTATCATTAAGACTATGAAATGTCCGTTAACAATTAATTTCAAACCAAGCAAAATGATAATTGGGGCATTCCATCTGACCTTTAAAAAAGCATATAAGTATTAACAGATGAAAGACATTGAAAATATTGAACTGGCTTACCTGAGTTTAGACGACTATCAGGAACTTAAAAAAGCCATGATAGCATCTTACACAACCATGCCAGATGCCATTTGGGATGAACACCACATTAGGACGTTGATTAAAAAATTCCCGGAGGGCCAGGTTGTTATAAAAATAAACAATCATATAGCCGGCTGTGCCTTATCCATTATTGTAGATTACAGCAAATTTGATGACAACCATACCTACAAAGAAATAACGGGAAATTACACCTTTAATACGCATACCAATACTGGAGACATGATGTATGGAATTGACATATTCATCAAACCAGAATTTAGAGGATTGCGTTTAGGCAGACGACTTTACGACTACAGAAAAGAGCTGTGCGAACGATTAAACTTGAAAGGTCTTGCTTTTGGTGGAAGAATTCCTAATTACCATAAATATTCAGATGCCCTAACACCTAAAGAATATATTGAAAAGGTTAGACGAAAAGAAATCCATGATCCGGTTTTGAACTTTCAAATATCCAATGATTTTCATCCAGCTAGGATTTTAAAAAATTATTTGGAAGGGGATGCCTCATCGCAAGAATATGCCGTACTGCTGGAATGGGACAATATTTATTACGAAAAAAACAACAAAAAGGCTACTACAGTAAAAAAAATTGTTCGACTGGGCTTGGTGCAATGGCAAATGCGGTTGTATAAAGACTTGGATGAATTGATGCAGCAAGCCGAGTTTTTTGTGGATGCTGTTTCTGGATATCGCAGTGATTTTGCATTGTTTCCAGAGTTTTTCAACGCCCCTTTAATGGCCGAAAACAATCATTTATCAACTCCTGAGGCCATTCGTGAATTAGCAAAACACACCAATGAAATAGTACAGCGCTTTTCAAGATTGGCCATCTCATACAACATCAACATCATAACAGGAAGCATGCCCGAAATGGTTGGCAATACACTTCACAATGTCGGTTATTTATGCCGTCGTGATGGTAGTATGGAACGTTATGAAAAATTACACGTTACACCCGATGAAGCCAAGGTTTGGGGTATGGTTGGTGGCAACCAGTTAAAAGCGTTTGATACGGATTGTGGTAAAATAGGCATCTTGATATGTTACGATTCTGAATTCCCCGAATTAAGCAGGTTATTAGCTGATGAAGGCATGGATATTTTATTTATTCCCTTTTTAACCGATACCCAGAATGGCTTTTCCCGCGTGAGGCATTGTGCCCAAGCCCGTGCCATTGAAAACGAATGCTATGTAGCCATTGCAGGCAGTGTTGGTAATTTACCAAAGGTTCAAAACATGGATATCCAGTTTGCACAATCCATGGTATTTACACCTTGTGATTTTGCGTTTCCTACCAACGGTGTTAAGGCCGAAGCAACCCAAAATACCGAAATGATTTTAATAGCAGATGTTGATATTGATTTGTTGAGAGAGCTCAATCAGTTTGGAAGTGTGAGAAACTTAAAAGATCGACGTAAGGATCTTTTCGAACTAAAAAAATTACCATAATTTTTAACTTTAAAAATAAACAAACCATTTCCATTAAACCTTGTTGAAAAAAAAATGTCTTATGCATCGTATTAACAATTTAAAACAATATCCAATGAAATTCAATAGCTTAACAATCGTTATTCTGGCATTAGGTTTAATTGGCTTTACCCAAGCAAACGCCCAAAACAAAAAACCCGATCCCCAAAAAATGTTTAACAGCATTGACACCAACAAAGATGGTTCTATCTCTTTAGAAGAATTTAAAGCAAAAAAAAGAAAGCAAGAAGTAAAACCAGAGGTGTTAGAAAAAAGATATGCTCACATGGATGCTGACAACAATGGTTCTGTTACTTTAGAAGAATTTAAAGCTGGGCTTGCAAAAGGCAAAGGCATGAAAGACAAAAAGAAAAAAGAAAAATAGACATTCTGTTTATCCTTGATTTTTAATATAACCCATGAGCATTCATGGGTTATATTTTTTTTACATTTGGCCATGTTTTTATTTTAATCAACAACCAATGCCATTAAACATTGTTCTTATTGAACCCGAAATTCCCAATAACACAGGTAACATAGGTCGGTTAGCACTAGCAACCGGATCAAAATTGCATTTGGTAAGACCTTTTGGTTTTGAGATTGATGATGCCCGTTTGAAACGCGCTGGATTGGATTACTGGCAACACCTTGAAGTCATTTATTATAACAACACTGAAGAATTTTTTGATAAAAACAAAAATGCCAATATGGTGTTTTTGTCCAGTCATGGTACACAAAACCATTGGGATATTAAATATTTGGACAATATGTTTTTGGTATTCGGAAAAGAATCGGTTGGATTGCCAAAGCCCATACTAAAAGAACACGCCGAAAATTTGTTTAAAATCCCAATGTACAGTTCTAAAGTGCGCAGTCTTAACCTAGCGAACGCTGTTGGAATCGTTGTATATGAAGGTTTAAAATTTTTGGATTTGTAGTTGATTAACAACTGATACAACCACAATATTTATCACTCTTTGCCTTTTCAAAACATTCTTTGCCTTCTTTAAACGCAAAATACGAAAGCGCCAAGGTTCCAATACTATCTATGTAAGATATTTGAAATAGTTCGTAAATTCCACTACTCAACAGTAAAATAACAGACATGTAAATGCAAACCATGGTGCAATTTGCATCTGCTAGAATAGGTTCAGAATTTAATTGATTTCCAACCTTTCGTTTCCAGGCAACCAGTATCCACATTACCAGTATTGAAAGAACCGATATAATCAATCCCCAAAACGTCGTTATAGGCTTATGGTCAATCCAAATATTATAGAAGCTTGTTATAACTAACCCAATTACAAGTAAATAAAAAGCATACCCAGTAACTTTTAAAGCCGTTCTTTCAAAGTCATCCCGTTTACTATCTGGATTCTTTTTTATTCTGATGATCATATGTGCTATTCCAAGTCCGGAAATGACTTCTATAAAACTATCTGAACCAAAACCAAACAAGGTCAAACTTTCGTCTTCAAACCCCAAAAACGTTGAAACCACACCTTCAGCTATGTTATAAACTATAGTGAAAATGGCTAATCCAAAAGCTATTTTATACAATTGCTTTGTATCTGGCATGAGTTATTGTGCTTTAATTCTTTTAAAATTACGAAAAAAACAAGCACTTCAAGATTTTACATACGTTCTGGCACATTAATACCCAATAGGCCAAAGGCGCTCTTGATGGTCAATGCCACTTTTTTGGATAGCTGAACCCTAATGATTTTTTCATTTAAGTCATCGGCACCTAAGATGGATACATTCTGGTAAAACGAATTGAATTCCTTAACCAAATCATAGGTATAATTGGCTATCAAAGCAGGGCTGTGGGTGTCTGCGGCATTTTGTATAACTTCAGGAAATAATTCCAACTGTTTGATTAATTCCTTTTCTTTTTGATGCAAAGACAGCTCGTCTGCGTTCAGGGTTATATTATATTCAAAATCGGCTTTCCGGATTATGGATTGTATCCTGGCGTAAGTATATTGAATAAAAGGTCCTGTATTTCCTTGAAAATCTATGGATTCTTTAGGATCGAACAGAATTCGCTTTTTAGGATCCACTTTCAAAATAAAATATTTTAACGCTCCTAAACCAATGGTTTTGTAAAGGTCCTGTTTTTCAGTTTCAGAATACCCATCAAGTTTACCAAGCTCTTCAGATATTTCTCCTGCTGTAGCTGCCATTTCATCAATTAAATCATCGGCATCAACCACGGTTCCTTCCCTACTCTTCATTTTTCCCGAAGGTAAATCAACCATACCATAACTTAGATGGTATAGGTTATCGGCCCAATCAAATCCTAATTTCTTTAAGATTAAAAACAACACTTTAAAATGGTAATCTTGCTCATTTCCAACGGTATAAACCATACCGCCAACATCTGGAAAATCCTTGATTCGCTGAATGGCCGTTCCGATATCCTGGGTCATGTAAACCGCTGTTCCATCTGCTCGCTGCACAATTTTTTTATCCAAACCATCTTGGGTCAAATCGCACCAAACCGAACCGTCTTCCTCTTTTTCAAAAACGCCTTTTTTTAATCCTTCTGCCACAAATTCCTTTCCTAACAAGTAGGTATTGCTTTCATAATACAGCACATCAAAATCAACACCTAAATTTTTATAGGTAATATCAAAACCATCATACACCCAATGGTTCATCATGTTCCATAAAGCCACGATTTCTTTATCTCCAGCTTCCCATTTTTGAAGCATGTTTTGGGCATCTAACAAAATTGGTGCTTGTTTTTTGGCTTCTTCTTCTGTTTTACCTTGACCAATCAAGATTTCAATTTCTTTCTTGTATTCTTGGTCAAACTTCACATAATAATTACCAACCAATTTATCACCTTTTAAGCCTGTACTTTCTGGCGTTTCACCGTTTCCAAATCGTTTCCATGCCAACATACTTTTACAAATATGGATGCCTCTATCATTAATGATTTGGGTTTTGTAAACTTTCTTGCCAGATGCCTTTAAAATTTCGGCTACACTATAGCCTAATAAGTTATTCCTAATATGACCTAAATGAAGCGGTTTATTGGTATTTGGCGAGGAGTATTCAACCATGACGGCTTTATCCTGTGCTTTGGGCCGTACAAAACCATATTGGTCATCCGTATAGATAGTATTGAAAAACTGAATGTAATAGGCGTCTTTAATTTCAATGTTCAAAAATCCTTTCACCACATTAAATGCCTTGACCTCACCTACATTATAAACTAAATAATTACCAATATCCGTTCCTATTTGCACGGGATTTCCTTTAACAAAACGAAGCATTGGGAAAATAACGACTGTAATATCTCCCGCAAATTCCTTACGGGTAGCTTGAAATTCCACAGTATCTATTGAAACACCGTAAGATGATTGCACCGCTTGTTTGACGTGGTTTAATAAGGTTTCTTGAAGATTCATTAATCGTGTTTTTTTAGGTGAGCAAAGATAAAACTTTTATCAATGTTTGTTTGCTAAAATGCGCTTTAATAGTCATCTGCACACAAAAGAAGTACAGTACCGCAATTTGAAAAATTCTGCCTCTGAAAACAACTCAAAAGAATATACATTTATTTGTACAAAAACAATTTCAACCTTGCATTTTTTCTATGTTTTTTGCCGTTCATCTATTCGTCGATTTTTTGATAAATGATCATGTTCATTTAATCTAATTTATTGGTAGAAAAACGCAGAAATTAGATTTTTAAAATGGTTTTTGCAACTTTTGTTTGTGTATTGCTATTATAATTCAAAAATATATTATTTATTTTTTAAAACTAACTAAGTACAACTCAAGTAACGTAGTCTTAATTCCCTCAACAAGAAACATTATATGATTATAATATTACCGGTTGTATTCTAATATATTGTATGAGGAAAATAATTACTTTGATTCTATTTTTATCGGTGTTCTTTGGTTTTTCTCAAACTAAAGAGATAGATAGTCTTTCCTTACAATTAGCGTTTCAAGAATCAGATAGTTTAAAAGTTGAAACCTCCATAAAACTTATCAAGAAGCTTTATGATATCCAAGAATACGATAGAGCATTAAAATATATCTTTGAAAGTGAAAAGCTTTCAAGTAACATAAATTACACGTTGGGCATTGCTGAAGTG
Organism: Yeosuana aromativorans; assembly: GCF_014646655.1. Classification (GTDB taxonomy): domain Bacteria; phylum Bacteroidota; class Bacteroidia; order Flavobacteriales; family Flavobacteriaceae; genus Yeosuana; species Yeosuana aromativorans. Next base: position 268,261 of record NZ_BMNR01000004.1, read on the forward strand.
ACCTACTACAAATCCTTAATTTACGCCAAAAAGGATGATTACATCAATGCTATGTCTGGTTATACCAAATCAAAAGCCTTATTTGGTCAATTACAAGACACTCTAGGTATAGCAAAAGTCAATAATAGTATAGGATTAATTGAGATTAATAGGGGCAATTACATAAAAGGGTTGCAATATTCTTTAGCTGCCATAAAAGAGCTGGAGAAAAACCATTTATATCCAGACTTGTCTTCTGCATACTTTAATGTGGCTAGGGCCTATTACAAAATGAATGCCTATGATAAAGCCATTGACTTTTACCAAAAAACACTGGAACTTCAAAAGCAATTGAACAATACGGATGGCATAATAGAGTCCAATAGCCGATTGGCCGAAATGTACTCCATTCAAAAAGAATACAGAAAATCCATTGAATATTACGAAACCGTCTTAAAGTATGTAGAAAACAATAATGATTCCATTAGAGGTAACATTTTGCCAAAATTAGGAGGTGAATATTTAAAGTTCAATGATTACGATAAAGCAGCAAATTATTTACTTCAGGGATTGGCCCTTAACAGAAAATCACAAAACAAACTGGGGCTGACCACTGCTTTAAACAATCTTGGAGAATTAAATTTACGCCAAAAGAAATTAATTCTTGCTGAAAATCAGCTGCAAGAAGCAGGTGCCATTGCTAAATCCATTAACAATAAACCAGAACTACTCAGGTATTACGGCTTAATGAAATCTTTGGATTCTGCCAGAAATAAATTTCAAAGTGCATTTGTTTGGCAACGGCAATACTATCACCTTAAAGACTCCCTTGAAAAAAAGGAAATCATCAAAGATACCATATCTGATGCTACACTTGAACTAAACCCTGACTTTGTTTCATCTACAGATACTTCAAAAATGGAAGCGTCTCAAGGCGAAACATTTTTAGTTTCCAGCAAATACAATAGACTACAATTTATTTTTTATGCCTTATTGGCCGCCTTAGCTATAGTCTCTACATTTTTAATCTTAATTTATCTTAAGCGAAATAATAGCATCAAATACACCCAAGAGCTTGAAGAAAAAAACATAAAAATTGAATTACAGAACAAAGCCTTTCAAGAACAGACCGAACATCTTGAAAATGTCAACAACGTTAAAGACAAACTTTTCTCAATTGTGTCGCATGATTTGAAAGATTCGCTTTCCTCTATCAATGGCTTTATTGATTTATTAAGAGATGGATCCTTAACCCGTGAAGAATTTGATAACTTAATTCCGGAATTGAGTGAAAATGCCAATAATGCATCCTTATTATTGTTTAACTTGCTTAATTGGTCCAAGTCACAAATGCAATCTTTGGAACCAAATCCTAGTTTGTTTGATGTTCAAGAAGTTTTTGAAGATAAAATAAAATTAATTGAGCAACGACTGGAAAGCAAAGGCATTGACTTAATAGATCACTCCCTACGTGATTTTGTCTATGCTGACAAAAGCATGTTTGAAATTGTAATTCAAAACCTATTGGCTAATGCCGTGAAATTCTGTAAAAAAGGTGATACCATTACGGTTTCAAACCACATAAGTAATGGAAGTTGTATTATAAGTGTAGCCGATACCGGTGTTGGAATATCAAAAGAAAACATTGAAAAACTATTTAAAAACAATTCCTTTACAACCATTGGTACTAAAAACGAAAAAGGAACCGGGCTTGGTTTATCTATTTGTAAAGAGTTGGTTGAGTTAAACCATGGTAAAATTTGGGTTGAAAGCAATTTAAACGTTGGCAGTACTTTCTATGTACAATTGCCTAAATCTAAACCATCATAACTTAAGCTTGAGGTAAAAACACCTCAGCCATCATACAGCGCGCGCTTCCGCCACCACAAGTTTCAATAGTATCCAAAGAACTGGCCACAATATCTGTATTATGCTTTTTAAGGGTTTCTATTTGATTATTTGTAAGTGAATCATAAGCTGCTTGGCTCATTACTAGATACAATTTATTATTAGCCCCTTTCACCTGCAACATGTTACCAGCAAAATTATTGACTTGAGATTCTGTTATATCAATAATTTCTTTTCCGTCTTCTTTTAAATGCTTAATCACATTCTTGCGCTCTTTCTTGTCATCAATACTTGCTAAACAAATGACGGCAAATGTTTCTCCTAGAGCCATCATCACGTTGGTATGATAAATGGGCATTCGCTTTCCATTAACCGTTTGATTGGCAGTAAAAACAACAGGTGTGTATTCAAAATCTTCACAAAATTCAATAAGCAAGTCTTCATTAGCTCTGGGTGACAAGGCACAATAGGCTTTTCTATGAACTCTATCCAACAAAAGGCTTCCCGTCCCTTCAAGAAAAACAGATACTGTTTCGGCATCTGTGTAATCAACTATTTGGTTGATTTCAAAACCCTTTTCTTCCAACAAATCCAAAATATCCTCACGACGCTCAAACCTGCGATTTTCAGCAAACATGGGGTATAACCCTACATTTCCATTTTGGTGAAAAGATATCCAATTATTTGGGAAAATAGAATCGGGTGTATTAGGTTCAACAGTATCTTGAACTACAATCACATTAACTCCAATATTTTGAAGTTTTTTCACAAAAGCATCAAATTCTTGTTGCGCTTTGGCATTAACGGTTTCGGGCAATACATTATCGATTGCTTTTTGATAATAGTTATTAACTGCTGTTTGCTCGTTCATCCTGAAATTAACAGGACGAACCATTAAAATGGTATTTGTAGTTTGTTGCATTACTGATAAATTATGCTACAAAAGTAAGTCTATTTGAATAGATATAAGGATTTGGTTCTATCTTTTTGATTGACAAAACTTAAGATTGCACATCAATTTATAAATTAAGATAAATAAAAAACTCAGTCCCTAATCAATGGCAATGTGGAGCAACGCAATAAACCTTCTTGCTTGGCAATTTCAGCATAAGGCACTTCTTCAACCGTAAATCCTTGCTCTCGTAACCAGGTATTCAGCCGTGTGAAGTTTTTTTCTGAAATAATGACCTCTTCAGAAATGGAGAACACATTACTGTTCATGTTGTACATTTCCTCTTTGGTGATTTCAAAAACATTGTCTTTACCAAAAAAATCAACCAGCCACTGGTACTCGCGTTCTATAAGAAAGCCGTTTTTGTGCAGAATAGCCTTATTGGTTCCTATGGGCTGAAAGCAACAATCTAAATGCAGTGCATTTTCTTTAGGGTCTGTATTGGATTTTCTTAGCTCAAAGCTCTTAACCGTTTTATGAGGAAACAGTTCCTGAATGGCTATAACGGCATCCATATTGGTTCTGGCGGTAATATAATCTGGATAATCATCACCAGAATAGGTTCCCACAAAAATATAGTCATTCCATGGCATCACATCTCCGCCTTCGGCATGACATTCCTCTGGCAGGATTATTCTATTTTCAGGAGCTATTTGTTCCCAAACATAACGTATGGCTTCTATTTCTTTTTCCCTATTGGGTAAAATATTTGCCCTGATGATTTTATCCTCGATAACAAAAGCTATATCACGCGAAAAAATCTGGTTACAATCTTTGATGACTTCTGGTCTATATACTGTGACATCATATTTTTTAAAAACAGCAGCCACCGCTTCCATTTCAATGATCATATCTTCCTCCTTAGGATACGTTCCTGCTTTTATGTGCTCTATACTTTTAGGGTCGTAACAATCCTCGATTTTTGGAACAGGCCCATTGCTTTGCGCGGTTCCCAAAATAACAGATCGCAATCTGGAAGTTTCATTTTGTATATTGAGCTGTATCATGGCGCTAAGATAAAAAAAAGCCTCATAGAAACTATGAAGCTTTTTATTTTGAATTGTATAATTTATCGTTTATCAATCTCCACAAAAGATCGTTGTGTAGCTCCAACATAAAGTTGTCTTGGTCTACCAATTGGTTCTTTTCCTAAACGCATTTCACGCCATTGTGCGATCCATCCTGGCAAACGTCCAAGGGCAAACATAACCGTGAACATATCTGTAGGTATGCCCATAGCTCTGTAAATGATACCTGAATAGAAATCAACATTTGGATACAATTTACGGTCAACAAAATACGGATCTTGTAAAGCTTCTTTTTCTAATCCTTTGGCTATGTCCAATATAGGATCTTCAACACCTAAATCTTCTAAAACCTCATCGGCTGCCTTTTTAATGATTCGCGCTCTGGGGTCGAAATTTTTATACACACGGTGACCAAATCCCATTAAACGGAATGGATCATCTTTGTCCTTAGCTTTAGCCATATACTTTTTGGTATCACCTCCATCAGCTTTTATGGCTTCAAGCATTTCTAAAACAGCCTGATTGGCTCCACCATGAAGCGGCCCCCAAAGTGCTGAAATTCCAGCTGAGAGTGATGCAAAAAGACCTGCATGGGATGAACCTGTAATTCTAACGGTAGAAGTAGAACAGTTTTGCTCGTGGTCTGCATGTAAAATCAACAGTTTGTCAAGCGCATCAACCAAAACCCTGCTTTGTGTATATTCTTCATTTGGTTGTCTAAACATCATTTTCAAAACGTTCTCAACATATCCAAGATTTTTATCACCGTAGTCTAACGGTAATCCTTGTTTTTTTCTATGTGTCCAAGCTACCAATACTGGGAATTTACCCATTATCTTAACGATGGCACGGTACATATCCTCTTCAGAATTAACATTTACTGAAGATGGATTAAATGCTGTTAATGCACTGGTAAGGGACGATAAAACTCCCATTGGATGACCAGATTTAGGAAACGCATCCAGAATTTTTTTTATGTCTTCATCAACTACTGATTGCGCTTTTATATCTGCATGAAATTTATCACGTTGTGCTTGAGTGGGAAGTTCTCCAAAAATCAACAGAAACGCTACTTCTAAAAAATCTGCTTTTTCAGCCAATTCCTCAATAGAATAGCCACGGTATCTCAAGATTCCTTTTTCACCATCTAAAAACGTAATGGCACTCTCACAAGAACCCGTGTTTTTATACCCAGAATCCAACGTAATTATTCCTCCTGTTGCACTTCTTAGATTGGAAATATCTATGGCAACCTCATTCTCTGTTCCTATTTTTAACGGGAATTCGTGTTTTTCCCCATTAATCTCTAAAGTAGCAGTATTTGACATGTTTTTTTAAATATTTATTATGTATTTTGTTGCTCGCTAATTTACGAAATAACTTACTACTATTATAATTTCTTAATAAGGAATTGGAATAAATGTATCGCTGAAAATTATAAAAAAAGAAAGCGATTATTAAATGTATTTAATAATCGCTTTTTAGTTATAGAAAGTAAGATGGCTACTTAACTTTAAATGCTTTTTCTTGTGGGAAATAAGCAACTTCGCCTAATTCTTCTTCAATACGCAACAGTTGGTTATATTTTGCCATACGGTCACTACGTGAGGCTGAACCTGTTTTAATTTGACCACAGTTTAAAGCTACAGCTAAATCGGCGATGGTATTATCTTCAGTTTCACCAGAACGATGCGACATGACCGTTGTATATCCAGCATTTTTGGCCATGTTTACAGCGGCAATCGTTTCAGTTAAAGAACCGATTTGGTTTACTTTTATTAAGATTGAGTTTGCTATCCCTTCATCAATACCACGTGATAAACGTTCTACATTGGTCACAAATAAATCATCACCAACCAGTTGTACTTTATTTCCTATCTTATCAGTTAATAGTTTCCAACCTTCCCAATCATTTTCATCCATACCATCCTCAATAGAGATGATTGGGTATTTAGCTACCAATTCAGCTAAGTAATCAGCTTGTTCTGCACTGCTTCTAATTTTTCCTGAATCACCTTCAAATTTGGTGTAATCATATTTTCCATCCACATAAAATTCAGCAGAAGCACAGTCCAAAGCAATCATAACGTCACCACCAAATGTATAGCCTGCATTTTCAACGGCCTTTTTAATGGAATCTAAAGCATCTTCAGTTCCTCCAGCCAACGTTGGTGCAAATCCACCTTCATCTCCAACAGCGGTACTTAAACCTCTGTCATGCAAAACCTTTTTAAGGTTATGGAAAATCTCTGTCCCCATTTGCATAGCATGTGTAAAGTTTTTGGCTTTAACTGGCATAATCATAAATTCCTGAAATGCAATTGGCGCATCACTATGAGAGCCACCATTGATGATATTCATCATGGGTACTGGAAGTGTGTTGGCAGATACCCCACCAACATAGCGATATAATGGCAACCCTAATTCAGCAGCAGCAGCCTTAGCAACCGCTAAAGATACACCTAATATGGCGTTGGCACCTAATTTTGATTTGTTTGGTGTTCCGTCTAAATCAATCATCATTTGATCGATTAAGTTTTGTTCAAAAACAGACACACCAAGTAGTTCTTGGGCTATAATAGAATTTACGTTATCAACTGCTTTTAAAACGCCTTTCCCCATATATGCCTTCCCACCGTCTCTTAATTCAACGGCTTCATGTTCTCCTGTTGAAGCTCCCGATGGAACAGCAGCTCTACCTAATACATCATTTTCTGTAACGACATCTACTTCAATAGTAGGGTTCCCTCTAGAATCCAAAATCTGTCTAGCATGGATGTTAATTATTATACTCATAAGTACACTTTTTAAAACTTTTTAATATTCAAATTTACGGTTAAATCTCCTTTTAATTTACATGTTTTTAAAGAATTACACAAATTCTTATCTACAACGTTTTAGTAACTTAAAAGCCTTAAAAAAACAGATTATTTTTTAAGGCTTTTTGTTATTATTTTTTAATGTTTTCGATAAACTGGTCGAAAAGATAGGATGAATCATGCGGTCCTGGACTAGCTTCTGGATGGTATTGAACCGAAAAACAGTTTTTGGATTTCATGGCCAATCCTGCCACCGTGTCATCATTTAAATGAACATGGGTGACTTCTAAATCTGGATGTGTCTCAGCTTCTTCTCTATTGACTGCAAAACCATGGTTTTGAGAGGTGATTTCACCTTTACCGGTTTTTAAGTTTTTTACCGGATGATTGATCCCTCTATGTCCATTATGCATTTTATACGTAGATACACCATTGGCCAATGCAATTACTTGATGCCCAAGACAAATTCCAAAAAGCGGCAAGTCTCTTTTGATGATTTCTTTAGCCAAAGTTTGTGCCTCAACTAAAGGTTCTGGATCACCAGGTCCATTGGATAAAAAGTATCCATCCGGATTAAAAGATTCTAGTTCTTCAAACGTTGCGTTGTATGGAAACACCTTGATATAAGCATCTCGTTTAGCAATATTGCGAAGGATATTCTTTTTTATCCCTATGTCGAGTGCTGAAATTTTATAAGTAGCATTTTCATTTCCAAAATAATACGGCTCTTTGGTAGACACTTTTGAGGCCAACTCCAAACCATTCATACTTGGTACGTCAGCTAATTGTTTTTTAAGGCCTTCTATATTATCAACTTCACTGGAAATAACAGCATTCATGGCGCCGTGGTCTCTAATGTAGCTTACCAATGCTCTGGTATCAACATCTGAGATAGCAAACAAATTATTGTCGTTTAAAAAATCTTCTAAGGAACTATCGGCTGCATCACGAGAGTAGTCATAACTAAAGTTTTTACAGATAAGTCCAGCAATTTTAATTGAATCTGATTCAACTTCATCAACGTTGGTTCCATAATTTCCAATATGAGCATTGGTGGTTACCATTAATTGCCCAAAATAAGATGGGTCTGTAAAAATCTCCTGATACCCGGTCATTCCTGTATTGAAGCATACTTCCCCAAAGGCTGTTCCTTGTTTGTTTCCAACAGATTTCCCATAAAAAATGGTTCCATCAGCTAATAAAATAATGGCTATTTGTCTTTTTTGGTATTTCATTTTATAAAAAGGTTTCGCAAAATTGCAAAAAAAAGGATAAACTAAAAACAGTTTATCCTTTAATTTTATGAATGTTTATAACATTTATTCTTCTTCATCATTGGTTGCTTTCGGCTCTACAACAGGAGCTGCAGGAGTTTCAGTTTTACTGCCACCTCTTCTACTTCTTCTTGTTGTTTTCTTTTTAGCTTTACCAGCATTGTAGATTTCGTTATAATCCACCAATTCAATCATGGCCATATCAGCATTATCACCCAAACGGTTTCCAAGTTTAATGATTCTTGTATATCCTCCTGGTCTATCCGCAACCTTAGCAGCAACATCTCTAAACAACTCAGCTACGGCCTCTTTTTGTCTTAAACGAGCCATAACTATACGTCTGTTATGAGTAGTATCTTCTTTTGATTTGGTAATCATAGGCTCAACAAATTGCTGTAAAGCTTTTGCTTTTGCAACGGTTGTATTAATACGTTTGTGCTCAATTAATGAACATGCCATATTAGCCAACATTGATTTTCTGTGAGCGGTTTTTCTACCTAAATGGTTTATTTTTTTTCCGTGTCTCATGACATTTGTTTTATCATCTTGCTACCAAACTCGACGTGCGAGGAGCAAAATATGATTAATTAATCTTTATCTAATTTATATTTGCTTAAGTCCATTCCAAAGTTCAACCCTTTAACAATAACAAGCTCTTCAAGCTCAGTCAAGGATTTTTTACCAAAATTACGGAACTTCATTAAGTCGTTTTTGTTGAATGATACTAAGTCACCTAATGTATCAACCTCTGCTGCTTTTAAACAATTCAATGCACGAACAGACAAGTCCATGTCAATTAATTTGGTTTTAAGCAACTGTCTCATATGAAGTGATTCTTCATCATAGGTTTCAGTTTGCGCAATTTCATCAGCTTCTAATGTAATACGCTCGTCTGAGAATAACATGAAGTGGTGAATTAGCGTTTTTGCAGCCTCGGTTAAAGCATCTTGAGGTGTTATAGAACCATCTGTAATGATTTCAAAAACCAATTTTTCATAATCGGTTTTTTGCTCAACACGATAGTTTTCTATACTGTACTTAACGTTTTTTATAGGTGTATAAATTGAATCTGTAAAGATAGTCCCTATTGGCGCTGATGGTTTGTTGTTTTCTTCAGCAGGCACATAACCTCTACCTTTTTCGATGGTAATTTCCATATTTAGGCTCACTTTTGGATCTAAATTACAGATAACCAATTCTGAGTTCAATACTTGAAAACCAGAGATGAATTTTTGAAAATCACCAGCTGTGATTTGTTCTTGCCCAGAAATAGAAATTGAGATAGACTCATTGTCTATATCTTCAATTTGTCTTTTAAAACGAACTTGTTTTAAATTTAAAATGATTTCTGTAACATCTTCAACCACACCTGATATTGCTGAAAACTCATGATCTACACCTTCAATTCTAACCGATGTAATTGCAAATCCTTCCAAAGAAGATAATAAAACTCTTCTTAAAGCATTTCCTACTGTTAAGCCATAACCAGGTTCTAAAGGTCTAAATTCAAATTTACCTTCAAAATCGGTTGAATCAATCATGATTACTTTGTCCGGCTTTTGGAAATTAAATACTGCCATACTTTTTTCTTCGTTTTAATTGTTATTTAGTTGCGCGGTTTATAAGTTTGAAGAAGTACTAATAAACCCTTTGGCCAAATACCAATATTGTTAATTTATTATTTAGAATATAATTCGACGATGAATTGTTCGTTAATGTTTTCTGGAATTTGAATTCTAGAAGGAACAGAAACATACGTTCCTTGTTTGGTTTCATTATTCCAAGTAATCCATTCGTAAACGTGGCTAGAGTTTGATAATGATTTATCAATAGCTTCAAGCGATTTTGATTTTTCTCTAACCGCAACAACATCACCAGCATTTAAAGAGTAAGATGGAATGTTTACCACTTCTCCATTAACGGTGATATGTCTGTGAGACACTAATTGTCTTGCAGCACTGCGTGAAGGAGCAATACCCATTCTAAAAACAACATTGTCTAGTCTAGACTCACAAAGTTGTAAAAGAACTTCACCAGTAATGCCTTGAGCGGCTCTAGCTTTTTTAAACATATTTCTGAACTGACGCTCTAACACACCATACGTGTATTTTGCTTTTTGCTTTTCCATTAACTGGATTGCATATTCAGATTTTTTTCCACGACGCTTGTTTGCACCATGTTGACCTGGAGGGTAATTTCTTTTTTCAAAAGATTTATCTTCTCCAAAAATAGCCTCTCCAAATTTTCGAGCTATTTTAGTTTTAGGACCAGTATATCTTGCCATTTTATAAATTTAGTTGTGGGAGTGTTTATGAATTAAGGTCTTAATCTTATCCTTCGATAAACGTTGATCTCCCGTTGATACTTGATTAATTTTTGATTTACGAAGTACGATATTCGATTATATAAAATCTGAAATCGAAATTCGTTAAACTCTTCTACGTTTTGGAGGTCTACATCCATTGTGTGGTAGTGGTGTTACGTCAATGATTTCAGTAACTTCAATACCAGCGTTATGGATAGAACGGATGGCAGATTCTCTACCATTTCCTGGACCTTTAACATACACCTTTACTTTCTTCAAGCCAGCTTCTTGAGCTACTTTTGAAGCATCTTCTGCTGCCAATTGAGCTGCATAAGGTGTGTTTTTCTTAGAACCTCTAAATCCCATCTTACCAGCTGAAGACCATGCTATAACATCACCTTTTTTGTTGGTAAGCGAAATAATAATGTTGTTAAAAGAAGCTGTAACATGAGCTTCACCAACAGAATCTACAATAACTTTACGTTTTTTAGTACTTGTCTTTGCCATATTACTTATTATTTAGTTGCTTTTTTCTTGTTAGCAACTGTTTTTCTTCTACCTTTTCTAGTTCTAGAGTTGTTTTTTGTACGTTGTCCTCTCAAAGGAAGACCAGCTCTATGGCGAATACCTCTGTAACATCCAATATCCATTAATCGCTTAATGCTCAATTGTGTTTCAGAACGTAATTCACCTTCAATAGTAAAGGCTGATACAGCTTCACGAATATGTCCAATTTGGTCGTCTGTCCAGTCTTGAACTTTAATACTCTCGTCAACTTTAGCGGTTGCCAAAATGTCTTTTGCTCTACTTTTACCTATTCCATAGATATAAGTTAAAGCGATAACTCCTCTTTTGTTTTTTGGTATGTCTACACCTGCAATTCTTGCCATAACTACCCTTGTCTTTGTTTGAATCTAGGATTCTTTTTGTTAATTACGTAAAGTCTACCTTTTCGTCGCACGATTTTGCAATCGGCGCTTCTTTTTTTAACGGATGCTCTTACTTTCATCGTATTAGTATCTATAAGTTATTCGAGCCTTAGATAAATCATAAGGACTCATTTCCAATTTTACTTTGTCTCCTGGTAATAATTTTATGTAATGCATACGCATCCTTACCAGAGATATGCGCAGTCACAATATGACCGTTTTCCAATTCAACACGAAACATTGCATTTGATAATGCTTCTATTATCGTACCGTCTTGTTCTATTGCTGCTTGTTTTGCCATGTATCTATAAATTAAGCTATTGCTTTTCTATTTTTACCGGTTTTCATCAAGCCATCATAATGTCTATTCAACAAGTATGAATTTACCTGTTGCATAGTATCAATGGCTACACCAACTAATATGATTAGAGAGGTTCCACCAAAGAATAACGCCCATCCTTGCTGTACATTCATAAGTTTAACGATCATGGCTGGGAACACAGCTATCAAGGCTAAAAATATGGATCCTGGCAAAGTAATTTGCGACATTATTTTATCTAAATATTCAGAGGTTTCTGATCCTGGTCTAATACCTGGAATAAAACCACCACTACGTTTTAAGTCATCTGCCATTTTGTTTGTTGGTACTGTAATTGCCGTGTAAAAGTATGTAAATACAATAATTAAAAAGGCAAATAACATATTATACCAAAAACCAAAAATATCAGAAAATTGTGCCTGCATCCATGCTCCAACAGCAGAGTCTTTCAAAAATGATGATCTACCAATTAAACCTGGGACAAACATGATAGCCTGTGCAAAAATGATTGGCATTACACCAGAAGCATTCAGCTTTAATGGAATGTATTGTCTTGAACCAGCCATTACATTCTTTTCATAACTTCCGGATGCTGTACGTCTTGCATATTGAACAGCTATTTTTCTAACGGCCATTACCAATAATATACAAGCTAAAATAACCACAAACCAAATAACCAATTCAAAAAGAATAAGCATGACATTATTACCTTCTAATCTATTGGCTGCATTTTGAATAAATGCTTGAGGCATTCTAGCTATAATACCTACCATGATTAACAATGAAATACCATTACCAATACCTTTATCGGTAATTTTCTCTCCCAACCACATAGCAAAAATAGTTCCTGTTACCAAAATACTCACTGATGAGAAATAAAATAAAAATCCACTTCCCAACAAGAATGCACTTTGTGGAATTCCTAATGCTGGTAAACTTGCTAAATAACCAGGTGCTTGTAATAAACAGATAGCAATGGTTAACCAACGTGTAATTTGATTAATTTTCTTTTGGCCACTGGCGCCTTCTTTTTGTAGTTTTTGTAAATATGGAATCGCAATTCCCATTAACTGTACCACAATAGAAGCAGAAATGTATGGCATAATACCTAATGCAAATACAGATGCTTTTGCAAACGCACCACCTGTAAAGGCATTAAGAAGTCCTAATAATCCCGAGTCTGTACTATTGGCTAAGCCTTCCAACTGAGCAGCATCGATACCTGGTAAGGTAATGTGCGCACCAAAACGATAGACTAAAATTAAACCAATGGTAACCGTTATGCGGTTTCTTAGTTCTTCTATTTTCCAAACATTCTTTATTGACTCTATAAATTTCATATACTTTAATATGTTATAAAGTTACAACTTCACCACCAGCAGCTTCAATTGCAGCTTTTGCTGTCGCTGTAAATTTATGAGCAGATACTTTTAATTTTGCTTTTAACTCACCTCTTCCTAATATTTTAACTAGATCATTCTTTCCGGCCAAACCATTGGTGAATAAGGTTTCAAAATCAACAGCATCCTTAATTTTCTTGTCATCAACCAGTTTTTGTAAGGTATCTAAATTCACACCTTGGTATTCCACGCGATTGATATTAGTAAAACCAAATTTAGGAACACGTCTTTGAAGTGGCATTTGCCCTCCTTCAAATCCAATCTTTTTAGAATAACCAGAACGAGATTTAGCTCCTTTGTGACCACGTGTGGCAGTACCACCTTTGCCAGAGCCTTGCCCTCTACCAATTCTTTTTCCTTGGTTTTTAACTGAACCTTCTGCAGGTTTTAAATTACTTAAATCCATTTCAGTATTTATTGTTATTTAATTTCTTCAACAGAAACTAAGTGATTGACTTTACTAACCATACCAAGTATACTTGATGTGGCTTCGTGCTCTACTACTTGACCAATCTTTTTTAGACCAAGAGACTCTAAAGTTCTTTTTTGTCTTTGTGTGCGATTGATTGCGCTTTTAACCTTTGTTACTTTTATCTTTGCCATCTCTATCGTGATTATGCGTTAAAAACTTTTTCAAGTGTAATTCCTCTATCCAAAGCTATGGTGCTGGCATCTCTTAACTGTAATAAAGCATCAAATGTAGCTTTTACAACATTATGAGGGTTTGAAGATCCTTGAGATTTTGATAATACATCATGAACCCCTACGGCTTCAAGTACTGTTCTTACAGCACCACCAGCAATTACTCCTGTACCAGGAGCAGCAGGAATAATGTTTACTCTGGCTCCACCATATTTACCTTTTTGCTCATGTGGTAAAGTTCCCTTTTTAATAGGAATTCTTACAAGGTTTTTCTTGGCATCTTCAATGGCTTTTGCAATAGCACTAGCCACGTCTTTTGATTTACCCAATCCTTGTCCTACAACACCAGCTTCATCACCAACCACTACAATTGCTGAAAAACCAAATGCTCTACCACCTTTAGTTACTTTAGTAACCCTTTGTACACCAACTAAACGATCTTTAAGATCCAATCCACCTGGTTTTACTAACTCTGCGCTTTTGTATTTTCGATACATAATTTCTTAGAATTTAAGTCCTGCTTCTCTAGCTCCTTCAGCTAATGATTTTACTCTACCGTGGTATAAATACCCGCCTCTATCAAAAGAGATTGTTTCTACACCTGCTTTTAAAGCTTTTTCGGCAACAGCTTTTCCTACTAAAGCAGCTGCTTCGGTTTTGTTAACTTTTGCAGTACTAATGTCTTTATCTCTTGAAGATGCTGCACTGATTGTTACACCTGTAACATCATCAACAATTTGAGCATAAATTTCTTTATTACTTCTAAAAACAGATAATCTTGGTCTAGCTTCTGTACCAGAAACTATTTTACGGATTCTGTTTTTTATTCTTATTCTTCTTTTGTGTTTTGTCAATGCCATAACTTACTTATTAAGCTGATTTACCTGCTTTTCTTCTTATGATTTCACCAACAAACTTGATACCTTTTCCTTTGTAAGGCTCTGGTCTTCTAAAATCACGGATTTTGGCCGCAACTTGACCAACAAGTTGTTTGTCAAACGATGTTAGCTTCACTACTGGGTTTTTACCTTTTTCTGAAATTGTTTCAACTTTTACCTCTGGGGCTACTTCTAAAACAATATTGTGTGAAAATCCTAAAGCTAAATCTAATTTTTGGCCTTGGTTTGATGCTCTATATCCTACACCTACCAATTCCAATTCTTTAGTCCATCCTTTTGATACGCCTTCAATCATGTTACGCATTAAAGATCTGTAAAGACCGTGTTTTGCTTTTTGGTCTTTTGAATCAGAAGAACGAGTTACTAAAACATTGCCATCTTCAACTTTAATATCTACAGAATCGAAATTTTGGGTTAACTCACCTAATTTTCCTTTTACTGTAACTACGCCGTCTTTTACATCAACTGTAACGCCATCTGGAATTACTACTGGGTTATTACCTATTCTTGACATGTCTTATCTTTTTAGTAAACGTAACACAATACTTCGCCACCTACATTGTCTCTTTTGGCTTGTTTGCCTGTCATTACGCCGTGAGACGTAGAAACTATGGCAACACCAAGACCATTAAGAATCCTTGGTAGGTCTTTTGAACTTGCGTATTTACGTAAACCTGGTTTACTTATTCTTTCAATCTTCTTGATTACAGGTTCTTTAGTTTCTTTATTGTACTTAAGAGCTATTTTAATAGTTCCTTGTACAGTAGAATCATCAAACTTGTAACTTAAAATATATCCTTGTTCGAATAATATTTTAGTGATGTCTTTTTTCAAATTAGACGCCGGTATCTCAACCACTCTGTGGTTGGCACGCACTGCGTTTCTAATTCTTGTCAAATAATCCGCTATTGGATCTGTGTACATAATGAATTGATTTTGCGATTTTGGTTTTCAACCTGTGTTGAACCTTAAACCTGATTATTAAAATAATATTACCAACTTGCTTTTCTTACTCCAGGTATCAAGCCTTGATTGGCCATTTCCCTAAAGGTTACACGTGAAATACCAAAATCCCTCATATAGCCTTTTGGTCTTCCTGTTAATTTACATCTATTATGCTGACGAATAGGAGATGCGTTTTTTGGTAGCTTTTGTAATGCATCATAATCGCCAGCTTCTTTTAAAGCTTTACGTTTTTCAGCATACTTAGCTACTGTTTTAGATCTTTTTACCTCACGGGCTTTCATTGATTCTTTAGCCATATCTTAGTTCTTTTGAAAAGGTAATCCTAATTCGGTTAATAATGATTTTGCTTCTTTATCGGTTTCAGCAGACGTTACAAATGTAATATCCATACCAGAGATTTTATTCACTTTGTCAATATTGATCTCTGGGAAGATGATTTGCTCGGTAATACCTAAATTGTAATTACCGCGTCCGTCAAATCCTGTTGCTTTTATGCCGTTAAAATCTCTTACACGAGGTAAGGCAGTAGTAACCAATCTATCTAAAAACTCATACATTCTTTCACCACGTAAAGTTACTTTTGCCCCAATTGGCATGCCTTTACGCAATTTGAAAGATGCAACGTCTTTTTTAGATATTGTTGCTACGGCTTTTTGTCCTGTTATAGTTGTTAATTCTTCTACAGCGTAGTCAATTAACTTTTTGTCTGCAACCGCTGCACCAACTCCTTTAGATACTACTATCTTTTTAAGTTTAGGCACTTGCATGACGTTACTATAACCAAATTCGTCTGTAAGAGCAGCAATTACTTTGCTGTTATACTCTTCTTTAAGTCTGGGTGAATATGCCATAACTATATTACTTCATTTGATTTTGTTGAAAATCTTACTTTCTTGTCGCCTTCCATTCTGTATCCAACTCGTGTTGTTTCGCCTTTTTTGGTTAACAATGATAAATTGGAAATATGAATAGGAGCTTCTTTTTCCACGATTCCTCCTTGAGGGTTTTGTGCACTTGGTTTTGTATGTTTCTTAACCATGTTCACACCTTCAACGATCGCTTTGTTCTTATCTACTAATACTTGTTGTACTTTGCCTTCGGCTCCTTTATGGTCTCCGGCAATGACTTTAACAGTATCTCCTGATTTTATTTTAAGCTTTGTCATCTTATAATTCATTAAAGCACTTCAGGTGCCAATGATACAATTTTCATGAACTGTTTGTCACGAAGTTCTCTAGCAACCGGACCAAATACACGGGTTCCTCTCATTTCTCCTTGCGGATTTAAAAGCACACAGGCATTATCATCAAATCTGATGTAGGATCCGTCTGGTCGTCTTACTTCTTTTACGGTACGCACAACAACTGCGGTAGAAACAGCACCTTTTTTAATGTTGCCGTTAGGGGTTGCATCTTTTACAGACACAACTATTTTGTCTCCTACAGAAGCGTATCTTCTTTTAGTACCACCTAGAACACGTATTGTTAATACTTCTTTTGCTCCAGTGTTATCTGCTACTTTAAGTCTTGATTCTTGTTGTACCATAATTACTTAGCTCTTTCAATTATTTCAACTAATCTCCAACATTTAGATTTACTTAAAGGTCTAGTTTCCATGATCTTTACGGTATCTCCAATGTTACAATCGTTTGTTTCGTCGTGTGCAACATATTTTTTTGTTTTTAACACGAACTTACCATACATAGGGTGTTTTACTTTTTTAACCTCAGCAACTACAATTGATTTTTGCATTTTGTTACTGGTAACAACTCCTATACGTTCTTTTCTTAAATTTCTTGTTTCCATCTCTTATAGCAGAATTATTGTAATTCTCTTTTAGTTAATTCTGTCGCAATTCTAGCTACAGTACGTCTTATGGTACGTAACTGAATTGGATTTTCTAAAGGAGATATTGCATGAGCTAATTTTAGGTCAGAATAACTCTTTTTTGTCTCACTAAGTTTCTCTTGCAACTCAGCTACAGATAATTCTTTAATTTCTGATTGTTTCATAATATCAAATAAATTATGCTTCGTAATCTCTAGCGATTATAAACTTAGTTTTAACAGGTAACTTTTGGGCTGCCAAACGTAACGCTTCTTTTGCGATCTCTAATGGCACTCCTCCTACTTCAAAAAGTACTCTACCTGGCTTTACAACGGCTACCCAATACTCAACGGCACCTTTACCTTTACCCATACGTACCTCAAGAGGTTTTTTGGTGATTGGCTTATCTGGAAATATCTTGATCCAAATCTGGCCTTCCCTTTTCATGTAACGTGTAGCGGCAATACGTGCTGCTTCAATTTGACGCGATGTTAAAAACTCTGAGTCTAGTGATTTTATTCCAAAAGTTCCGTTTGAAAGTTGGTGTCCTCTTTGGGACAGACCTTTCATACGTCCTTTTTGCTGCTTACGAAATTTTGTTCTTTTAGGCTGTAACATTTTTCTTTACTTTATAAAAAATTACTTTCTACGACGTGGTTTAGAATTGTTTCCTCCACGCCCTGCGGCTGCACCTTTTCCTTGCTTTTTGGACAATCCAACAAGCGGAGAAAGTTCTCTTTTACCATATACTTCACCCTTCATGATCCATACCTTAACACCCAATCTACCATAAGTAGTGTGTGCCTCAACTAAAGCATAATCAATGTCGGCTCTAAAGGTTGACAAAGGAATACGGCCTTCTTTATAGTGTTCAGAACGTGCCATTTCAGCACCATTTAAACGACCACTGATTTGAACCTTAATTCCTTCAGCATTCATACGCATAGTAGCAGCGATAGCCATTTTTATTGCACGTCTGTATGAAATCCTGTTTTCAATTTGACGAGCAATACTTGATGCTACTAAAAACGCATCCAGTTCGGGTCTTTTAATTTCAAAGATGTTGATCTGAACCTCTTTTCCGGTAATTTTCTTAAGCTCTTCTTTTAACTTGTCTACCTCTTGACCGCCTTTACCAATAATGATACCTGGGCGAGCCGTAGTGATAGTAACGGTTACAAGTTTAAGTGTACGCTCAATAATTACTCTACTTACACTAGCTTTAGATAAACGTACGTGTACGTATTTTCTAATTTTATCGTCTTCGGCAAGCTTATCTCCATAATCATTACCTCCGTACCAGTTAGATTCCCATCCTCTGATAATACCTAAGCGATTTCCGATTGGATTTGTTTTTTGTCCCATACTTCTATCTTAGCTTTGTGTGTTATTGTTAGCTCCAACAACCAATGTAACGTGGTTGGAACGTTTTCTAATTCTGTGAGCGCGACCTTGAGGTGCTGGACGTAACCTTTTTAACATGGCGCCCCCATCAACTCTAATCTCTTTTACTATTAATTCAGCCTCTTCAATATTTGCTTCTTCATTTTTAGATTGCCAGTTTGCAATTGCAGACAATAACAATTTTTCTAATTTAGCTGAAGCTTCTTTTTGGTTGAATTTCAAAATACTAAGCGCTTTTTCTACGCGTTCACCTCTTACCAAATCGGCTACTAAACGCATCTTTCTTGGTGATGTAGGACAATTATTAAGCTTAGCAAAAGCGATATGCTTTTTCTCTTCCTTAATAGCGTCTGCCATTTGTTTTTTACGACTTCCCATTGCTTACTATTTTTTACCTTTGTTTTTAGCACCTGCGTGACCTCTAAATGATCGTGTTGGTGAAAATTCTCCTAATTTATGACCTACCATGTTTTCAGTTACATAAACTGGCACAAATTGACGGCCATTATGAACAGCTATGGTTTGACCAACAAAATCTGGAGTAATCATACTGGCTCTTGACCAAGTTTTGATGACTGTTTTTTTGTTGGATTCAACATTCACAGCTACTTTTCTTTCTAATTTATAATGAACGTAAGGTCCTTTTTTTAATGATCTTGCCATGTCTTATTTCTTTCTACGTTCTACAATATATTTGTTTGTTGGATTCTTTTTAGAACGCGTTCTATAGCCTTTAGCAGGAATTCCTTTTCTTGAACGAGGATGCCCTCCTGAAGCACGTCCTTCACCACCACCCATTGGGTGATCTACAGGGTTCATTACAACTGGTCTTGTTCTTGGTCTTCTTCCTAACCATCTTGTTCTACCAGCTTTTCCTGAAACCAACAATTGATGATCTGAGTTTGACACTACTCCTATGGTAGCCAAACAATTTACTAGCACCAATCGGGTTTCACCTGAAGGTAATTTGATGGTTGCAAATTTTCCGTCACGCGCCATTAATTGTGCAAATGCACCGGCACTACGCGCCATAACAGCACCTTGACCTGGTCTTAACTCTACACAAGAAATAATGGTTCCCAAAGGAATTTGGCTTAATGGCATAGCGTTCCCAATTTCTGGAGCAGCGCTTTCACCTGATACAACCGTTTGACCTACTTGCAATCCATTTTGTGCAATGATGTATCGTTTTTCGCCATCTTGATAGTTCAACAAAGCGATAAAAGCTGTTCTGTTTGGATCGTACTCGATAGATTTAACTTCAGCAGGGATTCCTGCTTTGTTTCTTTTGAAATCTATGATACGATACTTCTTTTTATGACCACCACCTATGTAGCGCATGGTCATTTTTCCTTGACTGTTTCTACCACCAGACTTTTTGTTCGGAGCTAATAAACTTTTCTCCGGCTTATCAGTAGTAATGGCGTCAAATCCATTAACTACTCTAAATCGCTGTCCTGGTGTGATTGGTTTTAATTTTCTTACTGACATTAGTCTTTAATTACATGTTACTGTATAAATCAATCATTTCACCTTCCGCCAGTTGTACAATTGCTTTTTTAACAGCATTTGTTTTACCATGTTGAATACCTGTTTTTGTGTAACGGGTTCTTCTATCTGGACGGACATTTATAGTACGAACTTTTTCAACAGAAACACCATAAGCAGCTTCTACCGCTTTTTTAATTTCCACCTTGTTCGCCTTTGTATTCACAGCAAACGTGTAGCAGTTTCTTAACTCGCTAGCAGCAGTTGCTTTTTCTGTGATTATCGGTTTAATTAAGATATTCATCTGTTTCTTATTTACTTAAATTCGATTCAATTCCTTCTAAAGAGCTCTCTAAAAGCACGATTTGATTTGCATTTAAAATCTTGTAAGTGCTTAATTCTGAATTAGTTATAACTTCAGACCCTTTTAAATTGCGTGACGACAAATATACATTATTATTTGACGCTCCCAACACAAAGAGAGATTTTTTGTTTTCTAGGTTTAAAGCCTTTAAAACCGCTGTGAAATTTTTGGTTTTTGGAGCATCAAAATTGAAGTCTTCCAACACAACGATTGAGTTTTCACCGGCTTTAATACTCAAGGCCGATTTACGTGCTAAACGCTTTAAACTTTTATTAAGTTTGAAACTGTAATTTCTAGGTCTTGGACCGAACATACGACCACCACCTTTAAATACTCCAGACTTAATACTACCTGCTCTTGCAGTACCAGTTCCTTTTTGCTTTTTAATCTTACGTGTACTTCCGGCAATCTCAGCTCTCTCCTTTGATTTGTGAGTTCCTTGTCTTTGGTTTGCCAAATATTGTTTAACATCCAAATATACAGCGTGATTATTAGGCTCAATAGCAAACACATCTTTAGAAAGGTCTGCCTTTCTACCTGTGTCTTTTCCGTTTATATCTAAAACTGCTACTTTCATTATTTTCTAATAATTACATAAGCGTTTTTGTGTCCTGGCACACAGCCTTTCACTACAAGTAAGTTCTTTTCAGCAACTACTTTTAAAACTCTTAAATTTTCAACTTTCACTTTTTCTCCACCCATTCTACCGGCCATTTTCATGCCTTTGAATACTCTTGCAGGATATGAAGCTGCTCCAATAGAACCTGGCGCTCTTAAACGGTTATGCTGACCGTGGGTAGCTTGACCTACACCACCAAATCCATGGCGCTTTACAACACCTTGATAACCTTTTCCTTTTGAAATTCCTGACACATCAACAAACTCACCTTCTGTAAAGTGCTCTACTGTGATGGCATCACCTAATTTGTACTCCTCCTCAAAACCTTTGAATTCTACGATTTTGCGTTTTACAGAAGTTCCTGCTTTTTTAGCGTGACCTAGATCAGCTTTAGTAGCACTTTTTTCTGTCGCGTCATCGAAACCAAGTTGAACGGCTTTATAACCATCAACTTCTTCGGTTCTGACTTGGGTAACGATACATGGACCTGCTTCTATAACTGTACATGGAATGTTCTTTCCATTTTCGTCAAAGATGCTGGTCATACCGATTTTTTTTCCAATTAACCCAGACATAATTATTTATTTAATTTATTACTTACTTATTTAAAAAATTTCAGGGTCGAAATACGTTCAACCCTGAATGTATTTTTACCGTTTTTCCCGCGACCACATCGGTGGGACATGTTATTTTCCTGACTTTGCAGGAATGACAAACTATACTTTTATCTCAACTTCAACACCACTTGGCAACTCAAGTTTCATCAAGGCATCAATGGTTTTTGATGATGAACTATAGATATCAAGTAAACGCTTGTAAGAGCTTAATTGAAACTGTTCTCTTGATTTCTTGTTTACGTGCGGTGAACGCAACACAGTGAAAATTTTCTTGTGTGTTGGTAATGGAATTGGCCCAGTTACAACAGCACCTGTACTTTTTACTGTTTTTACAATCTTATCTGCAGACTTGTCTACTAAGTTGTGATCGTAAGACTTTAATTTTATTCTGATTTTTTGACTCATTTTCTTGACTGTTTAAGATTGTACACCTTTAGCTTCTTTGATAACTTCTTCAGAAATATTTGAAGGTGTCTCAGCATAATGTGAAAATTCCATTGTTGATGTTGCACGTCCTGAAGACAATGTTCTTAATGTGGTTACATAACCAAACATTTCAGATAAAGGCACTTCTGCTTTGATTACTTTGGCACCTGCTCTGTCTCCCATGTCATTTACTTGACCACGACGACGGTTTAAATCTCCTACAATATCACCCATATTCTCTTCAGGTGTAATCACCTCAAGTTTCATGATAGGCTCAAGTATAACGGCTCCAGCTTGTTTAGCAACTGCTTTGAATCCTAATTTTGCTGCCAATTCAAATGATAGTGCATCCGAATCCACTGCGTGGAACGATCCATCTACAAGTGTTACTTTCATGGCATCTACCTCAAAACCTGCCAAAGGACCATTAGCCATAGCTTGTTTGAATCCTTTTTCAACTGAAGGTATATATTCTTTAGGAACGTTACCTCCTTTGATTTCGTTAACAAACTCCAATCCTACTTTTCCTTCTTCTGCTGGCTCCAACTTAAATACAATATCAGCAAACTTACCACGTCCACCAGATTGCTTTTTGTAAACTTCTCTGTGATTTGCAGCTTTTGTAATGGCTTCTTTGTACTCAACTTGTGGTTTACCTTGGTTGACTTCAACCTTAAACTCACGTCTTAAACGATCCACAATGATATCCAAATGAAGCTCACCCATACCAGATATAATGGTTTGGCCACTTGCCTCATCAGTACGCACTTGGAACGTTGGATCTTCTTCAGCCAATTTAGATAAAGCCATTCCTAACTTATCCACATCAGCCTTGGTTTTAGGCTCGATAGCAATACCAATTACCGGATCAGGGAAGTTCATACTTTCTAAAATGATAGGATGTTTCTCTGATGTTAAGGTATCACCTGTTTTAATATCTTTAAATCCTACAGCTGCTCCAATATCTCCCGCTTCAATAAAATCAATAGCATTTTGCTTATTGGCATGCATTTGATAGATACGTGAAATACGTTCTTTGTTGCCTGAACGATTGTTCAATATATAAGAACCAGCATCCAATCTACCAGAATAGGCTCTAAAGAATGCTAAACGACCAACAAATGGATCGGTAGCAATCTTAAATGCCAAAGCCGCGAAAGGTTCTTTAACATCTGGTCTACGAAGCTCTTCTTTTTCAGTATCAGGATTGATACCTTTAATTCCTTCTTTATCAATTGGTGAAGGCAAGTAGCGACAAACCGCATCCAATAAAAATTGAACACCTTTGTTTTTAAAGGCCGAACCACAAATCATAGGTATGATTGACATATCCATAACGGCAGCTCTTAAAGCAGCATGCACTTCGTCTTCTGTTATAGAATCTTCATCTTCCATGAATTTCTCCAAAAGATTTTCATCGTAAGCAGCTACTTCTTCAATCAATAAAGCTCTGTATTTTTTTGCTTCTTCTTTAAGATCCTCAGGAATATCAATCACATCAAACGTAGCTCCTTGTGTTTCATCATGCCACACAATAGCTCTGTTTTTCACCAAGTCAATGATTCCTTTGAAATCAATTTCGTCACCAATTGGAAGAACGATAGGCACTGCATTAGAACCTAACATTTCTTTAACTTGTCTGTTAACCATCATGAAGTCTGCTCCTTGACGGTCCATTTTGTTAACAAAACCAATTCTTGGCACTTTATAGTTATCAGCTAGCCTCCAGTTAGTTTCAGATTGTGGTTCAACACCATCAACCGCACTAAACAAAAAGACCAACCCATCCAATACACGCAATGAACGGTTTACTTCAACCGTAAAATCCACGTGGCCAGGAGTGTCAATAATATTAAAGTGATAACTTTTTGATTCATCAGTTGGTAAGCCATCAACTCTAGGGAACACCCATTCACAAGTTGTTGCAGCAGAGGTAATAGTAATACCACGCTCTTGCTCTTGTTCCATCCAGTCCATAGTGGCTGCACCATCATGAACCTCACCTATTTTATGGGATACTCCTGTATAATAAAGTACACGCTCAGTTGTTGTTGTTTTACCAGCATCAATATGAGCAGCAATACCTATGTTTCTTGTATATTTTAAATCTCTTGCCATTTCTTATTAAAATCTAAAGTGAGAGAATGCTTTATTCGCCTCTGCCATTTTATGAGTGTCAACTCGTTTTTTAACCGCTGCTCCTTCTTCTTTAGCTGCTGCCAAAATTTCTGAAGCTAAACGTTGTGACATTGATTTTTCGTTTCTTTTACGTGAATAGTTTATCAACCATTTCATGGCTGTTGAAACTTTACGGTCTGGACGAATTTGCATTGGTATTTGAAAGGTTGCACCTCCAACTCTACGGCTACGTACTTCTACGTGAGGCATAACGTTTGATAAGGCATCTTTCCAAACTTCAAGAGCTGTTTTTTCTTCATC
The DNA here is from genome assembly GCF_014646655.1 of Yeosuana aromativorans. GTDB lineage: Bacteria > Bacteroidota > Bacteroidia > Flavobacteriales > Flavobacteriaceae > Yeosuana > Yeosuana aromativorans. The sequence goes on from NZ_BMNR01000004.1 coordinate 292,804, forward strand.
CGTTTTTTTGGTTTCTACGATATCCATGGCATCATAGAACACTTTAAAAGCTACAGACTTTTTACCGTCCCACATCATCATGTTAACAAAACGTGTTACTAACTGATCGTTAAATCGTGGATCTGGCAAAAGCGGTCTTTTTTTCGCTTGTCTTTTTCTCATGTCTTCTTCTTAAAAGTTTAAATTACTTTTTTGGGCGTTTTGCACCGTACTTAGATCTACGTTGTGTTCTACCTGCAACACCTGCGGTGTCTAAGGCACCACGAACGATGTGATATCTAACTCCTGGCAAATCTTTTACCCTTCCACCTCTAACCAATACTATCGAGTGCTCTTGTAGATTGTGTCCTTCTCCTGGAATGTAGGCGTTTACCTCGTTACCATTGGTCAACCTTACCCTTGCAACTTTACGCATTGCTGAGTTTGGTTTCTTTGGTGTTGTAGTGTAAACACGCGTACATACTCCACGTCTTTGAGGACAAGAATCTAAAGCAGCCGATTTACTCTTCTTGGTTATTTTGGCTCTTCCTGTTCTTACTAATTGTGAAATTGTTGGCATATATCTTATATGTTTTTTAAAATACCTCTTCTAAGAGGGCTGCAAATGTAGAAATAAAAAAGTATTTTTCAAACCCTAATAGATTAATTTTCACAACATAGACAATATTTTTTTAGGGGTATTGTGTAATCACTAAATTTACCCTAGCGTTTATGCTGCTTATTCCATAGTATATTAAGGATTTTGACCAATATTATTTAAGATATAATTCCAGTAATTTCAACAGAATTTAAAAATTACTTTATCCTCTATATTATAAGCCATGTTTTTCCGTTAGTTTTACAACTGAATAATCTTGGTTTTTAGTTGTGCAGAAAACAAAAATTTTACTTTATATTATTGTAGGTGTTTTTTTTACACCACAGTCATGGTGTCAAAACTTACACCTTCAAGTGACGGGCAACAACAAACAAGAAAGCAAGGTAATTGACTCGTTGGATTATTTGAAAACGCACAAGGATTATGGTTCAGTAATCTCTGAAATAGATACCATTCAAAAAAAGCTTTTAAAAATTGGTTACTTTGAGAACCAACAGAACACAATTAAAATCAATGACTCAACATATCAGGCTGAATTCCATCTTAAAAATAGGTACAAAAAAATATACATATATTATGACAAGAATTTAGTTTCTCCATCAGTGATTAAAATGATCTCAAAACAAGTGTTTGATGTGTATTTTATTTTGCCAATTGAATCTGTTGAAACTGCCTTGAATTTCATAAACTCTAAACAAACGGAAAAAGGCCTTCCGTTTTCAAAATTAAAACTTTCAAATATCAATATAAAAGATGCTGACACTTTAACGGCCGATTTAATGATTGATGATTATGAGAATAAAAGAATCATTAATGCCATTCTAATTAAAAGATATGAGAAATTTCCAAAATCCTATCTAAAATATTATTTAAAAATTAAACCCAACCAATTATTTGATTTGAGCACTTTGCAAAGAAAAACAGAACAACTGAATAACTTGCGGTTCGCAAACCAAATAAAAGCGCCAGAAGTGTTGTTCACCAAAGATTCTACTACCTTATATATATATGTTGAAAAAACCAAGAGCAACACATTTGATGGTTTTTTAGGTTTTGGCACCAACGAACAAACTAACAAAATAGATTTCAATGGGTATTTAAATTTAAATCTTGTTAACAACTTAAATTACGGAGAAGCATTTGGTCTACAATATAAGAGCACCCAAAACCAGCAAAATCGGTTTGAAGCCCATGTAATGCTCCCATATCTTTTCAAAACACCAATTGGTGTTGATTGTCAACTTCATATTTTCAAACAAGATTCAACCTTTACAACCGTTGACCAGGTAGCCAAACTGCATTATCAAATAGACTCAAGGAACAAAGTTTTTATGGGTATAAAAAGCACGCAATCCAGCAATCTTCTTAATAACACATCAAATACTGGCATTTCAGATTACAATTCAAACTTTACAACCTTTGGTTATGAATTCACAAAAGCACAACCTTATAATTTGCTTTTTCCAATAAAAACAAATATTTATGCTGAATCTGGATTTGGCAAAAGAAGGCACACAGATACTTCAGAAAAACAAACAATACTAAATTTTGATGCTTTTAAAATAATAAATCTGAACGCAAAAAATAGTCTTTATTTTAGATTGAATGGTAATAGCCTTGTCTCAAATACATATTTTGAAAACGAACTGTCACGCTTTGGAGGCATCAACTCCATACGTGGTTTTGAAGAGAATAGCTTACTGGCAACCTCTTATGCATTGATAAATACGGAGTACAGATTACAACTAAACAACACCTTATATATACATACCATAACGGACATGACATTACTGGAGAACAAAATAACCAAAACTAACGAAAAACTGTATGGCTTTGGGTTTGGGCTTGGGCTTCTCTCGAAAGCTGGTTTGTTCAAATTAAATTATGCTGCTGGTAAAAGTGATAACCAAAAATTCAAATTCTCAAATTCAAAGGTGCACTTAAGTTTAATTGCTAATTTTTAGGTATTCACTTTTTTAAATTCATGATTTTTGTTAAAAAAATTAAGTTTTTGAACTGATTTATTGTTTTATTAACTTTTTATTATGATTTTTGAATTGACTAATTCAAATAATTATAAAATGAAAACAAAGTTTAGTGGAATTCTAACGCTATTACTAGCGTTTGTTGTGCAGTTAACTTTCGCACAAGAAAAGACTATTTCGGGTACTGTATCAGACGCCTCTGGTTTACCGCTTCCTGGAGCTACAGTCTTAATTAAAGGTACCACGACTGGTACTTCAACAGATTTTGATGGTAAATATTCAATCAAAGCAAACCAAGGAGCTACTTTGGTTTTCAGTTTTGTTGGTTATACAACCAAAGAAATTCCTGTTGGAACATCAAATACAATTAATTTAACCCTTCAAGAAGATGCTACTGCCCTAGATGAAGTTCTAGTTGTTGGTTATGGTACTTCAACTAAGGAAGCTTTTGCTGGAACAGCACAAAAAATTAAAACCGAAAATCTTGAGGTCAAGAACTTTTCCAATGTCTCTCAAGCTATTGCTGGGGAAGTTGCTGGTGTAACAGTTATAAATACTTCTGGACAACCAGGAACCGTGTCCACAATTCGAATTAGAGGATATGGTTCTGTTAATGGTAACAGAGAACCACTTTATGTTGTGGATGGAGTGCCTTATACTGGTAGCTTAAACGCTATTAACCCTGCTGATATAAAAAGCACAACCGTCCTTAAGGACGCTACTGCGACAGCTATTTATGGTTCTAGAGGTGCAAATGGAGTTATTTTAATTACCACAAAAAATGGTTCTGCTACTGATTCATATATTGAATTGGATGTAAAAACTGGTATTAATGCACAGCTGATTCCTAGATACAATGTTATTCAATCACCAGAAGAATATATAGGTTATGTTTGGGAAGGTATTTATAATAGAGGCGTTATCAGTGGTGAGTCTGATCCAACAGCATTTGCAAACGCCAATTTATTTGGCGCAGGCTATTTAGCTCCAGAATACAATATGTGGAATGTAGCTAATGCATCTCAATTAATTGACCCATCAACCCATATGGTTCGCCCTGGAGTTACAAGACGATATACACCAGGATTGTACAAAGACGCTGCGTTTGATTCTGCTTTCCGAAATGAAGGAAACCTTCGTATGGGTGGTGGTAATGACAAATCAACCTACTTTTTCTCTTTAGGTTATTTAAATGATGACGGTTATGCCATTAAAACAAGTTATGACCGTTACACAACACGATTAAACTTAAGTTCAAATATTAAGGAATGGCTTACAGTAGGTGCAAACATTGGTTATGCCTATGCAACAAGTTTAAATAATGGGCAAACTGTAGGATCTGAAAACGTATTTGAATTTGCTGATAAAATGGCTCCTATTTTTCCAGTCTATTTAAGAGACAGCAATTATCAACTTGTCCCAGACCCTATTTTTGGTGGTTATCAATATGATTATGGTGGTGTTTCTTGGACCAATAATGGATTTGCAGGAGACCGTAACAGGAATAATGCCAACAACCTAAACCCTATTGCATCTGCTATTTATGATTACAACGGTTTTAAAAGGCACGAGCTTAATGGGAATTTTAATATGAAAATTAAATTTTCAGATGCATTAACATTTGAAAGTCGTTATGGAGCTCAATATTCTATGGAGCGTTACAAGTCTTACACCAACCCTTTTTATGGAACAGCGACAGGAGACGGTGGTAGTCTTTATGCTCGTGACAGAGAAAGATTAGGAACTAACTTCTTACAATTATTACGTTATAAAAATAAATTTGGAGATCATAGTCTTGAGGCATTAGCAGCTCACGAAAGCACAGAATACACTTTTACTCAATCCGATCAATTTAAAGGAAAAGTAGTAGTAGATGGCCTTAAAGAACTTGATAACTTTGTAAACAATTTATCACCTCCAGGAGGATACAATGAAGGCTATTCAATTGAATCATATTTTGGTCAGATCAACTATGATTATCAAGAAAAATATTTTTTAACAGGTTCTGTTCGTACCGATGGTGCATCTAGATTTGTTAACGATAAATGGGGTACATTTGGTTCTGTAGGTGCAGCTTGGGTTGCATCCAAAGAAAGTTTCTTAAAAAGTAATGTTCTAACATTCCTAAAATTAAAAGCGTCTTATGGTATCATAGGTGACCAAGGCGGTGTTGGGTATTATTCAGGTTATGACACTTATAATACTTCACTTTTGGGTGGTGGTATTGCAATATCACCAAACACCAACGGTAACCCTGATTTAACTTGGGAAGAAGCTAAAATGTTCCAAACTGGAGTAGAATTTACTTTAGGTTCATTCTTAGATGGATCCATTGACTTTTATAACAAATTTACAGATAACCTAATCTTTGACAGAAGAGTTGGGCCATCTCAAGGTATTGCTATCATTCAGGTAAATGATGGTAAATTAAGAAACCAAGGTATTGAATTTGATTTTACCGCTCATTTAATAGATAGTAAAGATTTTAAATTGGACTTTTCTGCAAACGGAGAGATATTGAACAATGAGCTTGTAAAAATGCCTCTTGATCCTGCAAATGACAATAAGCCAAAAGTGCTTGATGTTTCAGCCGGAGATTATGGATATTCCGAAGGACACTCTATTTACGACTTTTATTTGCGTGAATGGGCAGGTGTTGATCCTTCTGATGGTGCTCCAATGTGGTATCAGTACTTTAATGATGCCAACAGTAATGGTGTGTTAGATAGTGGAGAAGAGTCTATATCCAGCATGACTCAATATCTATATGATAACCCAGATGCCGTTGTTGCAAAACAAGTTACCAAAACATATGCAAATGCAACGAATAAATATGTGGGCAAATCAGGTATTCCAGATGTTAGAGGTGCATTTCGTTTAGGCGGTACATTCAAAAACTTTAACTTCTCAACTCAATTTACCTACAGTATTGGTGGATGGGCTGAAGATTACCAGTATGGTGAATTAATGAGTGACCGTTTTGGAGTATTGGGATCAAACTATCACAAAGACATTGCAAACAGATGGATGCAACCTGGTGATATTACTAACGTTCCGAGGATTTCAGATGGTATGGATCAAACAGCATCCTCTACTTCTACTCGTTTTTTAACTAAAACGGATTATTTAGCGCTAAACAACGCTATGATTGGTTATACATTCCCTGAAAAATTCCTAACAAATACAGGCATTAACCTTATTAATGTATGGGTTTCAGGTGATAACCTATTAATGAAAACAGCCCGTAACGGATTTAATCCAACAACAAGTGAAAGTGGTAGTTCAGGACGTAGATTATATGCTCCTTTAACAACATTTACTTTGGGTGTTAGAGTTAAATTTTAAAAAAAAATGATATGAAAAAAATAGTTAAATTAACATTGGTTACAGCTATAATCTTGTTTGCTTATAGCTGTAGTAAGGATTTTTTAGATAAAACTCCTTCACAGGTTATTACAACCGAACAAATAGCTGACGCTGCCTCAAGAAATCCAGATGTGATTAGAGGCACTATGACCGGTATATACTCTTTAATGTTTGAGACAGGAACCGGTGGCACAACCAATCACGATGATTTTGGACAAAAAGGGTACGATATATATGGTGATATGCTCTCAGGCGACATGGCCCTATCTGTAAGTACTTATGGATGGTACCGTGCTGATATAACTGAGTTTGTTGCTACTACAGATTATACTCGTACTCGGGATTATATGGTATGGCGTTATTATTATAGAATCATTAGATCTGCCAATACAGTCATTGATGCGTTAGGTGGTAATGATGCTGTTCCAGATTTAGACGATAATAAATACATTTTGGGGCAGGCCAAAGCCATGCGAGCGCATTCCTATTTCTATCTAGCGCAATACTTCCAAAAAAGCTATGATCCATCTGAAGAAATCTTACCTATTTATAAAACTCTTCAAGATCAAAATGGCCCTAAAGTTGCAGCTTCTGAAATCTATGGCCTTATTGTGGACGATTTAAATTCTGCCATCTCGTTGTTAAATGGATTCAGCCGAAGTGCAAAAAACGAAATTAACGTTAATGTTGCCAAAGGCATACTAGCTTACGTATATGGTGCTATGGGCAATAATGAAATGGTAAAAACTTTAACTGGTGAGATTATTTCATCAGGTGAGTTCACCTTAATGGATTCTGCAGAGGTTTTAGGTGGCTTTAACGATGTTAACACACCTGGATGGATGTGGGGTGTTGATCTTACTGCCGATAACGGATTAGACTTAGTGTCCTGGTGGGGTCAAATGGATTATTACTCATATAGCTATGCAGCTTATGGTGATTATAAAGCGATAGATTTAGACCTTTATAACGCCATTCCTGCTGATGACGTAAGAAAAGATCAATTTTATGCAAATTCTAGCTCTGCTCGCTTTTTACAACCACTATATAAATTTTATGACGCAAGCCGTGTACCTTATGGTGCCAGCACAACAGTAACTGCAGATTATGTTTACATGAGAGTTGCAGAAATGTATTTGTTAAATGCTGAAGCGTCAGCTAAAACTGGAGACGAACCACAGGCTCATATTAGTTTAAAAGCTTTGTTATCAGAAAGGGTTGCAGATCCTTCTTATGTTGATGCGCTCACAGGACAAGCCTTATTGGACGAAATTTATCTTCAAACCAGAATTGAGTTGTGGGGTGAAGGAAAATCATATTTGAACCTTAAGAGAAACAAAAGAACCACAACCAGAGGGGCAAATCACCTATCTCATGTTGGTGAAACCATTTCTTATGATGATGAGCGTTTAACATTTGAGATTCCAGAATCTGAAATTCTTAACAACCCATTCATTAGTGATCAAAACAACTAATCTATTTAGTTTTAGCAACTAAATAAAAAAATATAATTTATGAAAAAAATAGCTTATATATTTTTAATATTCTTCTCTTTGATTGGTTTACAAAATTGTGAAGACACCTATGCCCCTTCACTTGATTATGTGACTTTTGAAGTAGATCAGCCCCTTGTTACTGTTTTAAAAAACGGCTCAACAACCATTGATGTACATGTATATTCAACCAAAGTTATGAGTTCTGATAGAACTTTCAATATTGTTGTTTCAGGTGACACCACTTTAGATCCAGCATCTTATAGTGTACCGTCAACAGTTACCATTCCTGCCAATTCAAATGATGGTATGATAGAAGTCACTTTTTCAGATAATAATTTAGGTGAGGATATTGAACTCTTAGCTTTGGATTTAGATTTAGCTGGTGATTCTGCTTTTAATGGCTCTTCTTTTAATGTAGAAATACAAAAGAAATGTCCGTTATCTGGTATTAATGATTTGGTTGGTTCTTATTCAGTTACAACTGATCCTAATGGTTATGAAAACAGTTTCACGACAACCGCAGATGGCAGTAGTAGTCTTGTGGTTGATGGTTTAGCTCAGGACTTTATAGTCGGCTTTTGGGGAGAGACCGTTGTTTCTGGAGGTACTTTTACCATGAATGTTGACCTTGAAACAGGCGCATTGACTATTCCAAGGCAATATATCTACACTACTAATTATGGTGGAGATCTGTATGATTATGAAATAGCCGGTTCTGGCACTTGGGGAAATTGTGGAAGCAAACCAACCTTAACTATCAAGTATGACATATACTATCCTGGTGATGCTGACGGCTTGGCCAAAACATACAAAAGTTATTTATCTGTTGGCTATTTGGGTGGTACGTTCACTATTGATTAAAACCAGTCAAATTATTTTATGACTTTCATAAAAAAAGCATCTCCTTGAGATGCTTTTTTTATGAAAGATAAGTTGCAAAAAGTAACCAAAATGACAAATTAAGAAAAGGAAGAAAGTTTACACACTAGTTATTTTGCAATTCATAGAACACCCAGTAAAAGCATTTAAAATAAATTTATAAAAAAAAGTATTTAAAGCATTTTCTTACATTTAAACATAAATCACTTCTTGATTTACTAATAATGCAAGCTATTATTAAAAAAACAACAAATTTTAACCGAAAATTATTGTTTTATTAACTTATTATTATGATTTTTGACATTGACTAATTCAAATAATTATAAAATGAAAACAAAGTTTAGTGGAATTCTAACGCTATTCCTAGCGTTTGTTGTGCAACTAACGTTCGCACAAGAAAAGACTATTTCAGGAACCGTATCAGATGCATCTGGTCTACCGCTTCCCGGAGCTACAGTCTTAGTTAAAGGTACTACAACAGGTACTTCAACAGATTTTGATGGTAAATATTCTATCTCAGCAAGTCAAGGGTCTACCCTTGTTTTTAGCTTTGTGGGATATACTACAAAAGAAGTTGCCGTAGGATCATCAAATACTATTAACATTACAATGACTGAGGATGCCGCACTACTTGATGAAGTGGTGGTAACAGCCTTAGGTATTCAAAGAGAGAAGAAATCATTAGGTTATGCCTCTCAAGAAGTCAAAGGTGATGCAGTTAACACTGTTAAAGACATTAACTTTGTAAACTCTTTATCAGGTAAAGTTGCTGGTATTGATGTTCAAAATACTGGAACCATGGGTGGTTCAACCAACGTTGTTATTCGTGGTTATTCATCCTTATATGGTAACAATCAAGCCTTATTTGTAGTTGACGGTGTGCCAATTAGTAACAAAAACACAAATACTAGTGATCAAAGAACTGGTAGAGCTGGTTATGACTATGGTAATGCTGCTTCTGATATTAATCCTGATGATATTGAATCTATCAACGTACTTAAAGGAGGTGCAGCAACTGCACTTTATGGGTCTCAGGCTGCCAATGGGGTTGTTGTAATTACAACTAAATCTGGTAATAAAAACGCCAATGGCATTGGAGTTACTGTAAATTCATCTGTAACCTTTAACACTTATAACCCAGACACCTTTGCAAAATACCAAAAAGAATATGGTGCCGGATATTGGATAGGTGTATATCATGATGATTTTTATTATAAAAACGGTGAGCCTTATACTCTAGCGGATTGGGATGGTTCTTATGGACCAGCTTTTGATTCTAATAGATTGGTTCATCAATGGGATTCATTTTATCCTCAATTACCAACTTATGGGCAAGCTACTCCTTGGGTAGCAGGTAAACACGACCCATCTTATGTTTTCCAAACTGGTCACACCTTATTTAATAGTGTGTTTATTGATGGTGGTGGAGACAAAGGTACTTTCAAATTGGGATACACTAAAACTGACCAAGAAGGTATCATGCCAAACAGTAAGATATTGAGAGACAATGTTGATTTTTCTGCAAGTTACAAGTTGAATGATAAATTAACAGCAAAAGCTAACGCTTCATATATCAAAACGTTTGGAAAAGGACGTTACGGTACTGGTTATGACTCTCAAAACTTTATGCAAACTTCTAGACAGTGGTGGCAAACCAACGTTGATGTAAAAGAACAAAGAGATGCTTTCTTTGCTACTGGTGACAATATTACTTGGAACACCAGTTATATTGATGAAGACTTGCACGCTATCTACCATGATAACGTATATTGGATGCGTTACAACAACTATGAAACAGATTTAAGAAATCGTATGATAGGTAATATTAACTTAAACTATGAAGTTAATGATTGGTTAAACATATTTGGTAGAGTTACATTGGACACCTATGCAGGGAACCAAGAAGAACGCATCAACAATGGCAGTACAAGTTTGCCATCAAGCTATAGCCTTTTCAACGAATCCTACACACAAAACACATACGATTTACAATTCTTGTTTGATAAAAACATTACTGATAAATTAAATTTAAAAGGTGTTTTAGGAGCCAACATTCAAAGAAATCATTATTCTAATGTGAAAGCTGCGACTAATGGTGGAATTAACCTTGATGGTCTTTGGGCATTAAGTAACACAGTAAACCCACTTAATGCACCAAGTGAATATAAATACTATTCTGGTGTTGATGGCTACTTTGCCAACTTGTCTTTTGGATATGATAACTTATTATATCTTGAAGGATCATATAGATTAGATATTGCATCTACACTTCCTGAAAATGACAACAAATATGACTATTATGGAGTATCAGGTAGTTTCTTGTTTTCTGAATTGTTGGATTCAAACTTTATCAACCTTGGTAAATTAAGAATAGGTTACGCAAAAACAGGTAATGCTGCACCTCCATTATCCTTATACAATACCTACGATCTAAATACGCCAGTTCAAGGTCAAGCATCTGCTTCATTGCCTTCAACTAATAACAACTCTAATTTGAAGAATGAGGAATCAACTGAAAAAGAGATAGGATTAGAAATGATGTTTGCAAACAAGAGAGCTGGATTCGATTTGTCATTATATGACAAAACTTCAAGAGATTTGCTAACACCAATTTCAGTTACACCTGCTATAGGTTATACTGGCCAATGGTTAAATGCAGGGGAAGTTCAAAATAAAGGTATTGAGTTAACTTTATGGGGTTCGCCAATAAAAACAAATGATTTTGAATGGAGAATAGATATAAACTGGGCTAAAAATAAAAGTGAAGTATTATCTTTACCAGCAGGACTTAAAAATCTACAATTAGCAAGCTTACAAGAAGGTTCAATCAACGCAACAGTTGGACGTCCTTATGGTGAAATTAGAGGTAGTAATTTTGAGTTTGACGCTAATGGTAATAGGATTATTAATCCAGCCAACGGAAGATATTTAGTGACTGAAAGTGAAGACGAAAATCTTGGTACCTACCAACCTGATTGGAAAGGTGGTATTAACAACCGTTTTACTTACAAAAGTTTATCACTTAGCTTCCTAATTGATGTTAAACATGGTGGAAATGTATTTTCATTAGACACTTGGTACGGTTTTGCAACTGGTTTATACCCAGAGACAGCAGGTCTTAATGAATTAGGAAACCCAAAAAGGGATCCACTTACTTCTGGTGCTGATAGTGGAGGAATCATATTACCTGGTGTTCTTCAAACAGGTACTGATGGTGATGGTAATCCAACTTCTGATGGAACACCTAATAATGTTAGAACTAGCATGAGTAATTTCGCTAATGCTTTAGGTTATACTAGGGCTCCTACAGCTTTACACGTATATGATGCAGGTTTTGTTAAATTAAGAGAAGTTTCTTTAACTTATTCTTTACCTAAAACCTTTTTGAAAAATACGTTCATTCAAAGTGCATCAATTTCAGCTATTGGAAGAAACCTTTGGATTATCCACAAAAATCTTCCATATTCTGATCCTGAAGCTGGTTTAAGTTCTGGTAACGTTCAAGGTTATCAATCAGGAGCTTATCCATCTACAAAAGATTACGGCTTTAGTGTTAAATTACAATTTTAAAAAAAAATAAGATGAAAAAAATAATTTTAGTAGCCTTTCTGATAGGAATTACCTTTTCCTGTGAAGATTTCAAAGGGTGGAATATAGATGAAAAAAATCCAAGTGAGGTACCAGCTGGTTACTTGGTTACAAGTTCTCAGAGGGATTTATTCTTGAGAATGACAAGTACCAGTGTAAACTACAACATATTTAAATTGTTTGCTCAATATTGGACTGAAACCCAATATACTGACGAAGTAAACTACGATATCAGAGGTAGAGATATAGGTGGAAATTTCTTTTTATACCTTTACAGAGATGTTTTAATTGATTTACAAGAGGCAAAACGTCTTATAAATGAAAATGAAGGCTTAAATGCTCAAACTAAATCGGCTCAATTAGGCGTAATTGGCTTAATGGAAGTTTATACTTGGCATGTATTGGTTGATACCTATGGAGATATTCCTTATTCTGAAGCATTACAAGGTGTTGACAATTTAATACCTGTGTATGACAATGATGAAGATATCTACGCAGATCTATTCACTAGACTTGATGCTGCTTTGTCTGACTTAAGTAATGGTGCAGCAAACGCATTCGGAGATTCAGATCTTATTTATGGTGGAGACACTTCTGAATGGATGAAATTTGGTAATTCCTTAAAATTAAGAATGGCATTGCGTATTGCAGATTACGATTCAGCTCAAGCCAAAACACTAGCTACCCAAGCAGTTGCTGGAGGTGTGTTTACATCAAATGACGATAACTTTTCATTCCCATTTGAAGCAACACCACCTAATACAAATCCAATTTGGACAAGTTTAGTGCAATCAGGTCGTAACGATTTTCTTGTAGCCGATACCTTTGTAAATTTAATTGATCCTTTAAATGACCCTCGTGAATCTGTATTTATGGCAGATAACAAGACGCCTTATGTAGGAGCGCCTTATGGTGTTGGAGCTGCTTATACCGATTTTACTCATATTGGTGATTTATGGCACACTCCAGATTTTGAAGGGATATTATTGAGCTATGATGAAGTAGAGTTTTTATTAGCTGAAGCAGTTGAAAGAGGCTTCATTACAGGAAGTGCTGAATCACATTATAATGCTGCTATTACAGCTTCCATTGAATATTGGGGTGGTTCTCAAGTAGATGCTACTGCATATTTAGCTCAACCTTCTGTGGCTTATGCTACGGCCGGAAGTACTTGGAAAGAAGTTATTGGAAACCAAAAATATATTGCTTTATATGGTAGAGGTTTTGAAGCTTGGAGCTCTTGGAGAATGTTGGATTATCCTAATACATTCACCAAACCTGCTGTAAGCGAAGAGTCTGTGCCTAGACGTTATTTATATGGCAATAACGATAAAGATCTTAACCCAGACAATTATGCGGCTGCTAGTAGTGCAATGGGTGGTGATAGTAAATCATCAAGAGTATTCTGGGATATAACTGGACAAGGAAACTAGTCAAGTTAATTATATATCTTCTAAAAACCACCTCAATTGAGGTGGTTTTTTTTATACCTTTACTCCATGCAAGAACAAACACAAATTTTTGGTATTAGGGCTGTTATTGAAGCTATACATGCTGGGGAAACCATTGATAAGATTTTTTTACAAAAAGGCCTTAAAGGAGACTTATTTAGTGAACTGGAAACATTATTGCGGCAACATGCCATAACCTCATCCTATGTTCCTGTTGAGAAATTAAATAGATTAACAAATAAAAATCATCAAGGTGTTGTAGCACAAATTTCACCAGTGGAATTCCATGATATGGAAAGCCTCGTTTTGCGCATTATTGAGTCTGGAAAAACACCACTCTTTTTATTATTGGACCAATTAAGCGATGTTAGAAACTTTGGAGCCATAATCAGGACTGCTGAATGTACTGGAGTAGATGGTATTATCATACAAAAAAAAGGTGGTGCTCCGGTAAATGGAGATACCATAAAAACAAGTGCCGGTGCTGTTTTCAAAGTGCCTATTTGCAAAGTAGACCATATTAAAGATGCTGTATTTTATATGCAAGCTTCTGGCATAAAAGTGATTGCAGCTACCGAAAAAACAAATAATCTGTTGTATGATATCTCTTTTAAGGAGCCATGTGCCATCATTATGGGTTCTGAAGATAGAGGAATCAACCCATCCATTTTAAAAGTGGTGGATGATAAAGCCAAATTGCCACTCCTTGGAGATATTGAATCCTTAAATGTGTCCGTAGCCTGTGGTGCTTTTTTGTATGAAGCCGTTAGACAGCGCCTATAAATAAAGAATAACGATTAATGATTTTAGATTGGTGACCTACAACCATTAAAAGTAAAACTACCTTCCATCCTTTTTCTCTTTTAAAGTATATTTTATTATTATTTCGTCCTGACTATTTTCTTCTTTGATCGGCTCGATAAAATTACCATTTTCGTCAAATTGCTTTAAAAATGGATCGTCGTTTTCATTATAGTGCTCTTGCTCCCAAGTGTATTTTTTGGGTTTTGTGATATCTTTTTTAAATACCAAAGCAAACACAAAACCGGTTATCAACCCAGACAGATGGCCTTCCCAAGATATGTTTTCTTCCATGGGGAACACATACCAAATTAAACTTCCGTAAAGAAAAATGACCAAAAGTGACAAAGCTATCAGTCGGTAGTATTTGGTAAAAACCCCTTTAAAGAAGATGAAACTTACCAGAACATAAATTAATCCGCTGGCACCTATATGGTATGATGGTCGCCCGATACACCACGTTAAAAAACCGGACATCAACACCCCATAAATGATAACTTTCCAGGCAATGGGTCTGTAGAAGTAAAACAGGGCCATGGTCAATACAAACAATGGAATGGTATTGTGATAAATGTGCTGTATACTGCCATGGATAAACGGACTTAACACAATACCGCGTAAGCCCATGATGGTTTGGGGATAAATTCCATACGAATTGAGATTAACGCCATATTGAATCTCAAACGAAAACACAGACCATATTATGAGCACAATAAACAGAGGATATATAATAACGCCCTTGTGAAATGCAAAATGTTCCTGATTGTTCATAAACTAAAGATAGCAAATTGTTATCCAAGATTAACAACAATGCTAAATTGTCAGATGTGTTTGCGTGAGGGGTTGAAGAGACATCCTTTTTTTGTGTTTTACACAAAAAAAGATACAACGGAAAACCCGACCCCAAATTAATTTTGGGGGCACGCCATAAAAAAATCTTTGATGGGATTCCTGCTTTCGCAGGAATAATTGTTTTAATTTTACAAGTATGAACGAACCTTTAGCTGAACGATTACGCCCAAAAACCTTAAACGACTATGTGAGCCAAACACATTTGGTTGGCAAACAGGGTGTATTGACCCAGCACATTAAACAAGGTCTCATACCTTCCATGATTTTTTGGGGGCCGCCAGGTACTGGAAAAACAACGCTTGCCAACATTATTGCAACCGAATCGGGAAGACCTTTTTACACACTTAGTGCCATAAATTCTGGGGTTAAGGATATCCGTGATGTAATTGACAAGGCGAAGCAAAGCGGTGGTTTGTTTACCACCAAAAATCCTATTTTGTTCATTGATGAAATCCATCGTTTTAGTAAATCGCAACAAGATTCCTTATTACAAGCCGTTGAAAAAGGATGGATAACCCTTATTGGAGCAACCACTGAAAATCCAAGCTTTGAAGTCATTCCGGCTTTGTTGTCACGTTGCCAAGTATACATATTAAATGCGTTTGATAAAAGTGATTTAGAGACGCTTTTAAAGCGTGCTATTGAGCAAGACAAGGAAATCTCCAAAAAAAACATTACACTACAAGAAACCAATGCGCTGTTAAGGCTTTCGGGTGGTGATGCCAGAAAGCTGTTGAACATTTTTGAGTTGATTGTTAATGCTGATGAAAGTAAGGACATTATCATCACAGATGAATCCGTTCTGCAAAAGGTTCAAAATAATACGGTACGTTATGACAAAACGGGCGAACAGCATTATGATATTATTTCGGCATTTATCAAATCCATTCGTGGAAGTGACCCAAATGCTGCTGTCTATTGGTTAGCACGAATGATTGAAGGTGGTGAAGATGTTAAATTTATAGCCAGACGCTTACTTATTTTAGCTAGTGAGGATATTGGGAATGCCAATCCTACAGCTTTGGTAATAGCTAATAACACGTTTCAGGCGGTCTCAACCATCGGGTATCCAGAATCCAGAATTATTTTAAGCCAATGTGCTACTTATTTGGCCTGCTCTCCAAAAAGCAATGCTTCCTATATGGCCATAAACAAAGCCCAACAATTGGTAAAACAAACGGGAGATTTATCGGTGCCTTTGGAAATACGGAATGCCCCAACCAAATTAATGAAAGAACTTGGTTATGGTGACAACTACAAATATGCCCATAATTACGACAATAATTTTGCTGACCAAGAATTTATGCCCGATGAAGTTAAAGGCACAAAACTCTATGAACCTGGAAACAACGCTCGAGAAAAAGCGTATCTGGACTTTTTAAGACAACGTTGGAAAGATAAATATGGTTATTAATCCGTTATTAAAACTTGATATTTAATACTTTTTGTTTTAATGAGCCATTCTCATAATACTCAATAATCCACTGGCCATTTTTATTAAGCAATGTTCCATTCATGCCTTCAACTAAAAATACATTGTCTAAACTTGTTTTTTTAATCTTGTAAACCACTTTTGGCGAACTGTCAACCAATTGATATCCATTTTCAATAGGCTGTGCATATAAAACATCCGATGCATTTTCTTCAGTATACTTTACAGTTGGCATTGCTTTTTCAACAGGCGTTAAAGTCGGTTCTGGTTTAACAGCTGCCGCTTGCGGAACGTCAGACACAGTCTTAGCTTTTAGTTCTTGAAGTTCTTCTTTTAATTTTTGAATCTCTTGTGACACCTCAGCATTTTTAGTGGCTTCTGGTGCTTCTGCAACTTTATTATTTTCATTAGGAACATAATGATAGTTTACTGTTTCAAATGATTTGAAGGCATTTCTGACTGCTTCGTTATAAGCCTTTTCATATTCTTTTTCCCGGCTCTCTCCTACTTCACTTGTATAAACTACTTGATCGTTACAGTCTTTTAATTCTACACTGATTTTGGTTTTAAAAAGCCCTGAATCTTTGAGTAGATTTGATTTTAGTGCCAAACATCTGTTTTTAAGTAAGTCATCAGGATAAGAATCGCCTTCCATCAAGGCTTGAAAACCGTATTTATTGAATAGAAATTCTGTCAGTTCATTTAACCGATATTGATTGGCTTCCTTTAAAAATTCAAATTTTTTGGGAACAATAACATATTTATAGTTATTTAGATTAGCTTGTGCGAATGTGTTTGAAATAATAAATAATGCCAAGAGCATTGTAAAAATCTTAATCTTCATGTTTTGTAAATATATAGTTAAACCCTAATTGTAAAGATACACTTTGTGCGTTATATATGTTTTGATATTCTAAAAAATTGTCGGCCATAAGATAAAAATTGATAGGGCCTAAGTTGGCCGAAATCCCAAAACCTATGTTATGGAATGTATATGAATCAATAGTATAGGTTGCTTTGGCTTGCAGGCCTTTAAAAAGTCTTCTGTAATAATATGCCGTTAAGGCCAATTGTGGTTGTAAAGGCCTGTTTATTGCAAATAATTGCAAGCCAACGGCATTTTGATAACCGCTTTTATCAAACAAACAATCACACACTTTGCTTCTTTTCTCTCCAAAGGCATAATTTATGGACGCATTTAATTTTATAGGGCGCCAAGTTGTGTATTTGTTATATGTTGTGTCGGCAATAAAAAGATCATTAAAATTATCTTTTATGTCGTTCCAATAATTTTCAGCTGTTTGCCCTGCGCCCGACTCGGGAAAAATAGGGTTTACACCTTCAAACACATAATTTCCTTTTACTGAATAATTTTCAACATCCTTACTATGACTTATAAAACCAATGTCTTGTAAACTGCCATCTACCATCCATTGTTTATTTAACTGATAGGTAAACCCAATATCAAAGCCCAAGCCTAAGTCACCACCCAAAAAAAGACGTTTTTTTAAATCCTTGACCACCGTCTTTGAATCGGTATTATCGGCTGTTAAACTGGCTATTCCTGAGGTTTGCACTTCTAAATCCAAATTAAAAATATGGTCATAAAAATTATTGGTTCCATTTACCGTGACAAAATACCCGTTGTTTTTTGTGGAACTTATATTCATGATACTTGAGTATATTTTCCCCCTTACTCCAAAAGTAAAGTCATCATTCACCTTTTTATTGTAACCAACATGAAAAACAGAAATGACCTCAGCACTTGCTTTAAAATCACCAGCATCAAAAACCCTATTGATGTTAGATTGATTGCCCTCGTAGGCCAATATGGCATAATCCTTTGGAAAATAAGCTATAACATCCATCTCTTGATATAACCCAAAACTTACATATTGATTTTTTTCAAAAGCATTTCCAATCTTAAATCCTCCTGAAAACACTTCTATCTGTTCATTGAAAGTCAAAAAATCCGAAGGTTTCATACTGTAAACAGCATTTTTAAGCTTTGTGTTAAAATTTATGCCATCATTGGCAAATAAGTCGTAAACCGTAGTGCCAGACGTGCCACCATTTACATGGATATGGGACAATAACGGGATGCCAAAATACCAATCATTCGTTACCTTACCTCCTGGATTTAATAATAAGGATTGAGGAATTTCAGAAAACCCATAGAGCAGTTGTTTGTTTTGTGAAATGGCAAAACATGATATCAATATAAAAAAGAAAGGGATTTTTCTCATTATCAATATCACGGTTGTACATTTAAATAAAACGCTCCTTTAGACTTTAATTCTATTCTGCCAATTGTGTTTTCATCTATTGTTTCGCCGGGAAGGATTGTAAGTGTAAACACCATTTTAGTGGTATTTTTGAGTGCGGTTAAGGAATTACCTTCAAAAACCTCTACATGCTCTGTAACCACGTCACTGTTATCTGGTGAAGCGCTTGAAGAAAATGTGAACGTATGCTGCAATCGATCAAAATCATCAAGCATTTCTACTTGAACTTGAAAGCCTCTATTGATGGTATTGGTTGTTTGGAATAAAAATTCTGCCTTTTCTAGGTAATCAACGACAAACTGATCATTAAAAAAATCAATGTTAACTGAATCTTGAAGCACGGTTATCTCTGATCCATTTACCAGAAATCGGTTAGCTGGTTCGTCAATATACACCAAACTAGACTCAAAAACAGGCGTTAGCTGTATGTTATTAGCTTGATTGAAATCTACCTCTTTGGTACAAGATACCGTTACCAAAATAAAGACAAAAGCTATTATTAAATATTTAAAACCTTGCATGGACATTCTTTTGTAGAACGAAAATATTAATGACCTAGTATTTTACAGATATCTTTTAAGATGAATCAAATTATCAATTTGTTTGATATCGCTATCAACATTTTGATTGTTCACATTAAAAAATATGGTATCCATCCCAATATTATGGGCCCCTAGAATATCGGCCTCGTAATTATCGCCAATCATAACACTTTGGTTGACACTTGTTTTAGCTAAGTCAATAGCATAATTAAAAATTTGTGGATTTGGCTTTTTAACCCCAACCATTTCAGAATTGGTAACCGTTTTAAAATAATGGTCAATGTTTGATTGTGATAGTTTTTTATGTTGTACTTCCTTGAATCCATTGGTAATGATATGAAGATTGTATTTTAGTCTTAAATAATCCAATATTTCAATGGTATTCTCAAACAGGTGGTTAAATGTAGTTAGGTGCGTAATATAATCTTCAGATAATTTATAAATAACCTCTCTATCCAATTTGACATCAATTGCTAAAAAGGCATCATTAAGGCGTCCAAACCGTAAGGACTCCTTATCAATTTTCTCTTCCCTGTAGAGTTTCCAATAAGCCAAATTAATGGGTTCATAATGCCGCAAGAATTGTTGTGAATCCACATCCAAGGCATTTATCTTGAAAATTTTTTCAAAGGCCAAAGCAGAATTTTTATCAAAATCCCACAGTGTGTGATCCAAATCAAAAAAAACGTCTGTAATCGCTTTATTACTCATTAGCGGACTCTAAAATCATATTGAACAATTCCTTAAACCCTTTCCATCGTTCATCATCACTAAACGTATAGTTATGAAAAACGGGGACAAACTCGCCATTGACATTTTTCACTTCATTGATAACATCAGTCAAAACCCGCTTTTTGTCCAACAGTGATTTTGTTTTCAAGAGTGAATAATCCATGACATGGTAAGACCATATTTTTAAAGGGGTTTGCACTTCAAAATCCAGGTCATAAAATAAAAAGGGGGTGCAGCTACCGGCTCTAAAACCTATCTGGTTAACATAACCCATTGTATAATCTTCTTGTATTTCAAGTTCGATCAAACTTCTATAAGATTCCGGTAAATTCAGTTTTGAGAATGATTGCCTAGAAGCCGTTAATGAGGTGTTTATAATGGATTCCATTCTTAACTTTTCCCGTTTTAAAATAATGGGGTCGTGTATGGCAAAATAAGATGCTTTTAACCCTACTTTACAATAATCGGCCACTTGCTTGATAAGCGATACAAATTTCTTTTTATTGGGATTGATACCTTTATCATACGTAGAATAGGCGCCAATTAGAAAGAAGAACAGAAATTTATGCTTGGTTTGTTTTTGCTTATTGATAATATATTTAAACGTATCATAAGGATCATGTTTAAAACCAAAAACAACCATAAACCTATCATACAACCTTTTAAGTTTTAACTCACTTAGATCTTTTATAATACCTCCGAAACTTCGCAATAGTCCTTTTAGCCTGAAGGTGTAAGCACTGGGGACATCAATGATTGGTCTGATACTATACGTTCTTGGTGGAAACTCAAAATCAGGGTATTGTTTTTGAAGCTTTTCCTTAAACTTATATGCCCAAATATCAACAACGGGCTGATGCAAAAAGCCATTTTTAAAAGCAATACTCTCAGTTGCTGAAAACCTGCCATATTCATCATTAACGTGTGGCAAGTACTCTTCATAACGTGACAGCAAATAAAAAGATGCCGCAAAAATATCAAACGGAATACTGCTTTTATCACCATTATAAAAGAAACACTTGGTGTTTTCCCAATCATGGACATTAATCTCAACGTCTGACAGGCCTTGTTCAAATAAAATATCATGGCTTTTTACAAAAAACTCACTCCCCAATTGCTGCTTGGCGTATGACATTTTCATACTGTCGTGTGCGATAAACTCTTCAACGGTAGTTGTAAAAGACACCTCAATACCCAAAACCCTGGTACAGATATGTTTAAAAACATATTTTAATCTAGGCGATATTTTATGGGTATAAACTAATAGCATTATAGAAGGTTTTCGTCCGCAAAACTAAAGTATGCCTTTTCGGTAACAATTACATGGTCTAAAACTTTTATATCCAAATTTTCTGAAGCCAATTTTAATTTATTGGTAATTTGTTTATCGGCCTCACTAGGCTTTAAGGTTCCTGAAGGATGATTATGTGCAAGTATCAATCCTGTAGCCCCAACTTCTAAGGCATGTTTTAAAACCAGTCTAACATCAACCAAAGTCCCTGTAATACCGCCTTTACTCAATTGGTTTTTAAGAATGACCTTATTGGAATTGTTCAAATAAATAATCCAAAATTCTTCGTGCTGCAGTTCGCCTATAATAGGCTGCATTAATTCAAAAACCGAAGTGCTTGAGGTAATTTTCTTTTTTTGAAGGGCATCTTCTCCTCTGCGTCGTCTTCCCAACTCTAAAGCCGCCACGATACTTATGGCCTTGGCTTCACCTATTCCTTTAAAATCCATGAGCTGTTTTATGGAAAGTTTGCCCAATTCACTTAAATTATTGTCAACACTTGATAAAATACGCTTGCATAAATCCACTGCGCTTTCATCTCTGTTACCAGAACCTATTAGAATGGCCACCAATTCCGCATCGCTCAAAGCCGCTTTACCCTTGTATAGTAATTTTTCTCTGGGTTGGTCGTCTTGTGACCAATTTTTAATGGAAAACGAGGTGGGTTTTTCTTGCATGGCTTAAAGATAAATATTGTAATTTTATAAATCAACAATCACCAATTTAAAATAACCAACAACTTGAATTATCCGCAAAAACACCACCAGGACAACAACATATCCCATATGGTTGAAGTCATCAAAACCTATCCGTTAGCTACGGTTATCTCTGTAGTTAACAATAGGCCTTTTATAACCCAT
This sequence comes from Yeosuana aromativorans, assembly GCF_014646655.1. Classification (GTDB taxonomy): domain Bacteria; phylum Bacteroidota; class Bacteroidia; order Flavobacteriales; family Flavobacteriaceae; genus Yeosuana; species Yeosuana aromativorans. Next base: position 314,962 of record NZ_BMNR01000004.1, read on the forward strand.
TTACCGCTAATTTATAGAGAAGAAAACTGCAAACTCATTGGCCATATTGATATATACAATCCGCAGGCCGAATTGTTAAAGGAAGACCATGAGGTGACCATTATTTTTTCAGGACCGCAATGTTATATCTCTCCAAGTATTTATGCCACTACACAACTGCCCACTTGGAACTATATAAAAGTACATTTAAAAGGAACCGTGAAAGCCATAGAAAGTAAAGAAGCCTTAAAGGAATCGCTGATTACAATGACGGTTTTTTTGGAACAACCCGACCACAACTATGTTTTAGAACCAGATAATCCAATAATGGCCAGGAATTTAGATTACATTAAAATGTTTGAAATCACCATAACCCATTGGGAAGGAAAATTTAAACTGTCGCAAGACAAAAAACCACAGGATATGGCCAATGCCAGAGCAGAACTTGTTAGAGCCAATCAAGAAAGTATTCGCAAGTTTTTGGATAGAATATTCTAGCTTATCGCGTTTTGTTTTTAAGCATGTTTAAGTACATAGTTTCTACTTTGGTTCTTGCCCAAGGTGTGCGTCTTAAAAACTTTAAACTGGATTTTATTGATGGGTTGTCGGTAAAACATTTTATTTTAATGGTATGCCCCATATATTCCCAACCATAATAAGCCTCTAAATCAGTTATGATTTTTTCCAGGGTAATTCCGTGAAGTGGGTTATTAGGTTGCGTTTCCATCAATGATAGCCGTTAATTTCTTCGCTTATTATGTTGACGCCTGGGATTATTACCACTGGAATTTCTTGGATTTGAATTACGCCTAGGAGCATTTCTGCTTGGTCGTTGCTGTCTTTTTTCAGGTTCTGTGGATGCATTCGGGTCTGGCTCAAAACCTTCAATAATATCACTTTCAATTCTAAAACCAAGCAATTTTTCAATATCACGTAAGTAGCTGGTTTCATCAGCACTCACTAAAGAAATAGCCTCTCCACTAGCTCCTGCCCTACCTGTTCTTCCAATTCTATGCACATAATCCTCTGAAATATTAGGGATTTCAAAATTTATCACATGCGGAAGCAATGGAATATCCAATCCACGTGCGGCAATATCGGTCGCTACCAACACACGAACACTTCCATTTTTAAATCCTGCCAAAGCTTTGGTTCTGGCTCCCTGGCTTTTGTTTCCGTGAATGGCAGCTGCAGAAACATTGGCACTTATTAAATTTTTACATAATTTATTGGCCCCGTGTTTGGTTCGAGTAAACATAAGCACTTGTTTCCAATTGCCTTCTGAAATCAATTTTATGGCCAATCCCGTTTTCTTGCCTTTGGCTACACGATATATTTTTTGGTTAATGGCATCGACCGTAGAATTTTCGGGTGTAGCTTCAACCATTACAGGATGCCTCAAAATACCTTGAGCCAATTTCTTGATATCATGTGAAAACGTTGCTGAAAACATCAGATTTTGTCGTTTTGCTGGCACCATTTTTATAATGCGTTCAATATCCCGTAAAAAGCCCATGTCCAACATCCGGTCGGCTTCATCCAAAACTAAAATCTCAATATTAGCAAGTGATAATACCTTTTGATTGCACAAATCGAGCAAACGTCCAGGGGTAGCCACTAATACATCAACACCTTGACGTAAATGGGTAACTTGGGGATTTTGATTAACACCTCCAAAAATAACTGCAGAACGTAAGTCTACAAACTCGCTATATTCCTTTACGTTGGCATATACCTGTGCTGCTAATTCGCGCGTTGGCGTTAATATCAAGGCACGCACAGGACGTTGCCTTAAGGTTTGCCCTTGTGAAAGCAATTGTAAGAGAGGTAATGTAAACCCTGCTGTTTTTCCAGTACCTGTCTGTGCCGAGGCTAGGACATCTTTACCTTCTAAAATAGGTGGAATGGCTTTTTCTTGAATGGGACTTGGGGTTGTATATCCCTTTTTGCTAATAGCTTTTAGCAAGGCTTGGGACAAGCCCAATGAGTTAAATGACATATAAATTGTTTGTAAATGACAATCTATTTTTTAGCGTCATTTTTATTAAGGTGCAAAGATACGTTTATTTATCAGACATTCGCTATTCGTTTTAATTTGTGTAAAATTGACTAACTTAGTTTTGCATTTGATATAAAAGCCATCAAATTGCACCTTTATTAAATATGACCATTTCTAAACAAAAAATTGGATTGCTGTTGGGACCCTTAGCGTTCATGCTAATTATACTTTTCTTTCATCCCAAAGGGCTTAATCATGCCGCTAATGCGGTATTGGCATCTGCTATTTGGATTGCTATTTGGTGGATTACTGAAGCGCTACCCATTGCTGCTACAGCTTTATTACCAATTATTTTATTTCCGTTAGCTGGCGGAATGGGTTTAAGTGAGACCACCGCTTCTTATGGTCATAAATATGTATTTCTTTATATAGGTGGTTTTATTTTGGCCATAGCCATAGAAAAATGGCGATTGCATAGACGAATTGCTTTAACCATTATTAATATTGTCGGGTCCAACGTCATTAATATCATTCTCGGTTTTATGATTGCCACCGCATTTCTATCCATGTGGATATCCAATACAGCGACATCTGTTATGATACTTCCCGTTGGCATGGCCATTGTTTCCCAATTACGGGATAACCCTGATACTATTGAGAATGAAAATTTAATATTTGGAAAAGCCCTCATGCTTTCCATTGCCTATAGTGCATCCATCGGCGGTATGGCAACCCTTATAGGAACACCTCCAAATTTAGTTTTGGCCGGAATTATAAAACAAACCTATAATGTAGAAATTACATTTTCACAATGGTTTATGTTTGGCTTTCCTATTTCAGTCATATTATTGGTGATCTGCTGGATATATTTAACACGTTTTGCATTCAAGTTTAAACAACGGGCCTTCCCTGGCGGACGAGACGAAATCAGAAAACAATTAAAGTTATTGGGCAACATTTCCTATGAGGAAAAAACAGTATTTCTGGTTTTTCTATTGACCGCTTTTGCTTGGATTACCAGATCGTTTTTAATCAAACGGTTTATTCCCGAAATTGATGATACCATTATAGCCATTTTCTTTGCACTGCTTTTATTCATACTGCCTGCCAAGGAAAAAGGCGTGAAAATCATGACTTGGGATAATGCCGTAAAGCTGCCTTGGGGAATTGTTTTGTTGTTTGGTGGCGGCATGGCACTGGCTCTTGGTTTTGAAACAAGCGGATTGGCCGTTTGGATTGGTAGCCAAATGACTTCTTTGAGTTCCGTATCACTATTTGTATTGTTATTGATTTTAGTTGCTTCTGTGAATTTTTTAACCGAGATAACCTCAAATTTAGCTACAACAGCCATGTTGTTACCTGTGCTTATTTCATTGGCAACCGCTGTTGGTGTGCATCCGTACTTTTTATTGGTTGGGGCTACCCTGGCCGCTTCATGTGCCTTTATGCTACCGGTTGCTACACCACCCAATGCCGTGGTTTTTGGGTCTGGTTATTTAAAAATAGAAGATATGGCAAAAAAGGGATTTGCCATGAACATTATATCAATCATAATCATAACGCTATTTGTATATTACATACTTCCCTTTTTATGGGAATTGAACTAAAATCCAATTTTATGGATTGAAAAGAGACATTCAAAAAAACGCACGATACTGCATCACTCTAAAATCAAAAGTAGTAAAGTTGGGATTGCTATTTTTTAATTGCTGATACAATGGCATACTGCCAATAGCTCTGTTTGCTGAACCTGAAGCTGATGTTAAGGAGACTGTCTTTATGGTTCTTGAATTTAATTCGAATTGATGGATACGTGGAATATTATTTGAAACAACTTCCAGTTTAATATTATAATCCTTAATGTGTTTTATGAAAAAATATTCGGGACCATTTTTACTGTTTCCGCCTGTAAACAATAGCGTATCAATTGTTGGATGTTGTTTTAAATAGCCTATCAAATTCCGAAGTTTTATGTTTTGCATCCCTAAATCTGAAGCGTCAATTTTGTCACGCTCACAGCTCTCAACAATATCACAAACACCTATTTTGTGGTCAATTAAAAACTGTTGACGTTGTTCAACAGCTTCTTCCGAATTGTCATATCGCAAGTTTAAATTATGGATTGTATCAATATATAGCCACAGTGAATTGTAATAGCTTCCGTAACAAAAATCAACATCTTTTTCCAAAAGCGTTCCAGTTGAAAACCTTGGTGGCGGCAAAGTGCCCACTATTAACTTTGTAGTGTCTTCCATAATAAATGGTGGATATGGATGCTGATGTTTGAACATAAACTACTTGGATTTCATTTTGAATTTTTGTACTTTTTTCATTCAAAAAATATACAACTTATTATGGGAAAAGGCGATAAAAAAACAAAACGAGGCAAAATCCACAGAGGCACTTATGGTACTAGAAGACCACGTATTAAAAAGAAACGATCGGTAGAAAACAAAATTGATATTGATAACAAGGCAAAGGTAAAATAACCCTGTCATAACAAGAATAAACTACAAGCTACTTCTAAGTTTTTCAACCTCGGCAATGGTATGTCTGTAAATTCGTTTGTTCTGTTGCGTCATGTGCTGTGACTCATTATGAATATCATCCAGGATTGTTTTGGCTTCTTGAATTTTGTTTCTGTCTATTAAAAACTTAGCCAGCACAAAACGCTCATCGTAAAACGAAAAGCGGATATTTATTTCTTTTAAATTGGCTTCGGCCTCTTCTATCCTGCCCTTTTTTTCTAAAGCCAAGCCGTACAAAAATTGCGAACTTGTTTTTTTAAATTCTGAATGATTCTTTATTTTTTCAGCATATAAAATAACATTGTCATAATCCTCAATGGCAAAATAAGCTTTTACAAGCTGTTCAATAACATAAAAGTCATTTTGAAAATTTCCTTCAAGGGCACTTAAATAGTGTGGAATGGCTTTTTCAAAATCTTTAATTTTTACATAGGCATCTGCTAAGTCAACTTTATTTTGATAGGTTTCAGAAAATTGAAGTTTCTTTTCTAAATCTTTAATCTTTTTGGTTGGGTTGACAATAGACACCACATTTTCTTGAATGGCATCAACATCACGCTTGTTGTAAACATTTATAATTAAATAAATAATACAACCAATCAAAGGGATAAATAATATAACAAACACCCAATAGAACTGATTTCTATGTTTAAACAGATGGTATAAACAATAGGCTTGAAGGGCAATAATTAAGTAATAATACATTAGGTGTTGTTAATGGGTTTAAAATATTACCAAAAGTAGGCATTATCTAATAAACACCAATTCGGTATCACTGGACATCGGCTCACTATAGTTATACCCTTCATAATTAAACCCTTTTAAATCATCTAATGTATTGGCATTGGTATCGATAATGTAACGCGCCATTAAGCCTCGTGCTTCTTTAGCAAAAAAGGAAATGATTTTATAGTCGCCGTTTTTAAAATCCTTAAACGTGGCTGTGATAACAGGAACTTTCAAAGTCTTTACATCAATAGCCTTAAAATATTCATTACTGGCCAAATTCAAAAACAGCTCATCTTTTTCAAGTTCTTGGTTTAACGCATTTGTAATGGTTTTTTGCCAAAAAGCATACAGATTTTTGTGCTTTCCTACGGGCAATTTGGTTCCCATCTCCAAACGATATGGCTGAATTAAATCGGTAGGCCTTAACAACCCGTATAACCCAGAAATGATTCTTACGGTATTGTTTAGTTTATCTAATTTTTCTGTGGGAATGGTATAAGCATCCAAACCTCTATACACATCGCCGCTAAAGGCATAAATGGCTTGTCTGGCATTGTCTGTTGTGAAAGGCAATTGCCACGCTTGATTGCGCTGGTAATTCAATTGGCCCAATGCATCGGATATGTTCATGAGTTTTGATAAACTCTTTGCCGATTTCTTTTTAAGCAATTTATTAATACGCTCAGATTCTTTTAAAAACTGGGCTTCGGTTACTGCTGCATTTGGTATTTGAGATTCAAAATCAAGCGATTTTGCTGGGGATAACACTAACTTCATAGATCTTTTTTTGAGGTATCTAAATTACGATATTTCTTTTATTTTGCCATTCTCAAAACTAAAGTTATAATCGCCTTTAATTATAAAATCTGATGTAAAGGCTTCTTCCATGGTTGGGAAATAGGTTTTCTTATTTTTATCAACCATAATAAACAAGCCTTCATCATTTCCCAAGGCACAAAACCTATCAAAATCGCCATCAAACACATTAATTGGGTTTATGCTATTTATGGTTTCAAATAAAGGTTCAATATGGTCTGTAACCATAGCTATTTCACTAATAGACAGAATGGTGTTTGGGTTAAAAGCCGTATCACTTTCTATATTGATACGCTCTCTGGCAATAAACTCCAAAATGTTATGGTCTGTATCATAAAAATAAACAGACTTGGCTTTCCAACCATTAAAATCAACAATAGGCTCACCTTCAAAAGGCAATATTTCAATTCGTTGCTTTAACCAAATAAGGGCATCATAAATAGCGTTAGAAGGAATATTAAATGCCAAATGTGCCGGTTTTGTTTGTGGTTTACATTGAAATATTAAGGTGCTTTTTCCCGTTTTAAAACTTATTTTTTCAGGCGTATCAAGAATCTGTTCAAAATTTAAAACCTGTTTGTAAAACTGTTTTTGCTTTTGAATATCACTGGTAAATAATGTGATTTCCTGAATTGTCATCACCCAAAATTACACAAGAAATTCTTTTAATTCTGATTGTTTAAACTGATTTATTTTATGTTAGAATAAATGGATTTTATTGACATTCTTTAAATTGATTTTGTCAAAAAAAAGAACAACTTCGTTCAAAGTTAGATACAAACCATTAAAACGGATTGATATGATATTAGTTCGGCACAATGTAACAAAGCCATTATATCTTCGTCTTCCATAAACAAGCCAATCATTAAAGCAATATGCTAGAAAAATCATCGGAACGAAAAGAAACGTGGAAAACAATCATTTTGTTTCTTGTATTAGTTGTTATTCTCACTTCTCCTTTTCATTATGCCATAGTAAATTTATATCCTTCACGAATATATGTTGGAGCAATAATGTGGTGTCCTGCAATAGCAGCAATCATTACCTTAAAAATAAAGGGTCGTAAAGTTTCATCTCTGAATTGGAATTGGGGAAAGTGGAAATACATCCGATTATCTTATATAATTCCTGCTTTATATGGATTAATCACTTATTTACTGATTTGGATTTTAGGATTTGGAGATATAGCTAATAAAGAAGCTATCACATATTGGGGAAAAGAACTTGGATTGTTTGGAATAGGAACATTAAATCCAACGGCAATAACAATCATAGCTATTATTTTGTTAGGTACAATAGAAGTGATAAGAGCCTCAGCAACAACTTTAGGAGAAGAAATTGGGTGGAGAGGTTTTTTTATCTATGAATTGAGAAAGGTACTTTCATTTACTGGAGTATCTATTTTTAGTGGATTCATTTGGGCTGCTTGGCATTGGCCACTGCTGGTATATTACAGTAACAATATGCTATTAGAATTTACCACTTTCTTTATCGTAATTATTTCTATGTCATTTATTATGACATACTACACTTTTAAATCTAAAAGTCTTTGGCCAGCAGTTATTTTTCACGCAGTGAGCAATGTGTATATTCAAAAAATAATGCCTCCCCTAACTATGAACATTGAAGGAACTGAACATTGGCTTGGTGAAAACGGAATTATGTTTGCAATTGTTACATGCGTCTTTGGAATTTACTTTTGGAGAAAAGCTATTAATGAAAAGTTTTAAATCATACACAAGACCATTAAAACAGATCTCAAAAAATCACTCTTCCAACTCTTGATGCTTTGAATAGCTTCGCCATTTCTCAATGCATAGTTGCATATCCTCAGGAATTTCAGAAGTAAATTGCATGAACTTTCCCGTTTTTGGGTGCGTAAAGCCCAATGTTTTGGCATGTAAGGCTTGACGAGGCAACACTTTAAAACAATTGTCCACAAACTGTTTGTACTTGGTAAAGGTGGTACCTTTTAATATTTTATCGCCTCCATAACGTTCATCATTGAACAAGGTGTGGCCTATGTGTTTCATGTGCACCCGTATTTGGTGTGTACGTCCGGTTTCCAGTTTACAAGACAACAACGTTACATATCCCAAACGCTCCAAAACCTTGTAATGGGTAATGGCTGGTTTCCCTTTATCGGCTTCGTCCCCAAAAAAAACAGTGTTTTGTAATCTGTTTTTTGGATGGCGTCCAATATTTCCTTCAATGTTGCCTTCATCATCTTCCATATTACCCCAAACCAACGCCACATACTCGCGCTCACTGGTCTTTTCTGCAAATTGCAATGACAAGTTGGTCATGGCCTGCTCGGTTTTGGCAATCACTAAAAGCCCACTGGTATCTTTATCTATTCTATGGACCAATCCTGGGCGCTCACTAGAGTTATTGGGCAAATTATCAAACCTGTAAATAAGCGCGTTGATTAAAGTCCCAGAATAATTACCATGTCCGGGATGCACTACCATGCCCGCCGGTTTGTTAATGACCAAAAGTGTATCATCTTCGTAAACCACATCTAGAGGAATATCTTCACCAACCAACAAGTTTTCATATGGTGGATGCGCAAACAATACCCTGATGGCATCAAAAGGTTTGACTTTATAATTGGATTTTACAGGAATGTTATTGACAAAAATACTGCCGTTTTTGGCCCCAGCCTGAATTTTGTTCCGGGTGGCATTTTCAATCCGGTTCATCAAATATTTATCAATACGAAGTGGTGACTGCCCTTTTTCTACTGTAAAGGCATAATGCTCATAAAGATCATCATTTTCGTCTTCGGGCACATTAAGTTCTGTGTTGTCCATGTTTAATTTGGTCTGTTTCCGTTGCCAAGAACCAAATCTATTTTTGATGTTTTGGGCAACATATCGCCTGGCTTGATTTCTTTCCCTTCAAACATCATTTTTAGCACCATGTCCTTTCCAATATTATCAACATAAGTCAGTTTTCCTAAATTGAATCCTATGGCCTCAAGCGTTGGTTTTGCCTGTCTTAAAGTACGTTCTTTTAAATCGGGCACCGGTATTTTTCTGTAACCAGAAGGATTGAGCGTTAAATAAATCTTTCGGTCTTCCTTAACTTTTGCGCCCGGTATAGGATCTTGTTCTATAATTGAAAACTTGGGATATTTAGGATTGAAATTTGCTGAATCCTGTATTTCCATAACCAAATGGTTCTGCTCTAGTTCTATTTTGGCTACATCAATAGACTTGCCCGTTAAATTGGGAACGGTTTCAAATTCTCCGTGATTGGTGGTTATATTCAACCATTTTAAAAGGATAAAACACAACACCACTAAGGCTACAACGGCTAACAGAACTTGTTTAAAAAACGTTTTACTGGTAAGAAATTTAATTAGGCTCATGACTGGTCAAAATATTTAACAAAACTAAACAAATTTATGTTTCTATCATTTAAATCGTTTAATTTCTGTTTTTGATATGTACGTTTTACAAAACCAAATTGGTTGTATTAATTTATAATTATTTGCTCGTTCTGCTATCTTTTGGAACAAATAAATGATATTTTTACAAAACGATTGATTGTGGTATATATTTTAATTAAGCCTGTATTGAACACATGAAAAAAAACATAGCTATTATTATGGGAGGCTATTCCAGTGAATATGAAATATCCCTAAAAAGCGGAAACGTGGTATATGATACTCTAGACCCATCAAAATATACTCCTTACAGAATTCATATTTTTAAAGATAAATGGGTTTATGTTGACGCCAATAATGTTGAATTTCCAATAGACAAAAACGATTTTTCAGTTACGGTAAACAATGCTAAAATCACGTTTGATTGTGTGTTTAATGCTATTCACGGTTCTCCAGGAGAAGATGGTTTTATGCAGGGTTATTTTAAATTATTGAACATTCCCCATACCAGTTGCGGCATGTACCAAGCCAGTTTAACCTTTAACAAGCGTGATTGTTTAAGTGTGTTAAAACCTTATGGCATTAAAACGGCTGAATCGTTTTATGTGAATTTGGGCGATGCCATTAACGAAGATGAAATTATCAACAAAGTAGGATTGCCTTGTTTTGTGAAAGCCAACAAGGCCGGAAGCAGTTTTGGCATTTCAAAAGTGTATAAAAAGGAAGACTTACTGAAAGCTATTGATGTTGCTTTTAAGGAAGATGATGAAATTATCATTGAATCGTTTTTGGATGGCACCGAAGTGTCTGTTGGTGTGATAACCTATAAAGGTAAAACCAAAGTGTTACCTATTACCGAAATAGTAAGCAACAATGATTTTTTTGACTATAAAGCAAAATACCTAGGTGAATCGCAAGAAATAACTCCCGCCAGATTGACCAAAGAACAAGAACGCAAGGTAAACCAAGTAGCCAAGCAAGTTTACGACGTTTTAAAAATGACCGGATTTTCAAGAAGCGAGTTTATTTTTAAAGATGGTGACCCGCATTTATTAGAAGTGAATTCGGTACCGGGATTGACCCGTGAAAGCATATTACCACAACAGGCCGCTTGTGCTGGAATTAGCCTAAGTGCGTTATTTGATAATGCTATTGAAGAAGCTTTGAATAAAAAATCGTAATTTTAAGTTATGAAGAAAGCACTTTTTCCAGGATCATTTGATCCGCTGACATTGGGGCACTACGATATCATACAACGTGGCGTGGCATTATTTGATGAAGTGATTGTGGCCATTGGAATCAATTCCGAAAAAAATTATATGTTCTCTTTAGAACAGCGCAAACAATTTATTGAAGATGCCTTTAAGAACGAACCCAAAGTAAAAGTGGTTACTTATGAAGGCTTGACCGTTCAATTTTGTATGGATTTAAACGTGCCTTTTATATTACGTGGCCTTCGCAATCCGGCCGATTTTGAGTTTGAAAAAGCCATTGCCCACACTAACCGAAAACTCTCAGAAATTGAAACCGTATTTTTGCTGACCTCCGCAAGGACTTCCTTTATAAGTTCCAGTATTGTGCGGGATGTAATAAGAAACAATGGCGATTACACCAAATTGGTTCCTGATAGCGTAAGAGTAAAATGATTTAAAAACATAAATATGAAAAAATTATCAGTTTATTACATCCTCATATTTGCACCAATTTTCCTAATTATTTGGTTAGTCAAAGTTGATATCATAAACTCTTTGACATTTGTACTATTGCTTTTCTTCTACGCTTTTATTTACAGAACTTATTTAGACGGATATCGCCTTGCCCAGAAGAATATCATTCCTAAAAAAGACATTTGGAAGATAATAATTCCTGGTACTCGTCTTCAATATTTTAAAGAGTTATACCTAAAATAAAACTTTCTTTTTTAAAGTTTATACTCTGCCAATCCTTTGGTAAACGCTTCCGGGTTTTCGGCCAAATGATATCGTGGATCATCAACAGCCTCAACAATCACTTCCCTAAATTTAGGATTGGATTTGTACAATAGCACTTTACAGTCCTCACTTAAGTGTTTTAATTTTATTGATTTGCCTTCTGCCTCATATTTGTTCACCAAATTAAAAATGGCTTCAATGGCAGAATGGTCACTCACACGTGATTCCACAAAATCTATTTCAACATTTTGAGGATCATTTTTCACATCAAACTTATCATTAAAAGCAATGATAGACCCAAAGAACAACGGTCCCCAGATTTCATAAACCTTCGTGCCATCTTCGCGCATCCGCTTACGCGCCCTGATACGTTTGGCATTTTCCCAAGAAAATACCAAGGCACTCATAATCACCCCAGATATGACCGCGATGGCCAAATCAAAAATAATGGTCAAGGCTGATACAGAGACCAAAACAATGACATCACTCAACGGGATTTTATTCAAAATTCTAAAGCTACTCCACGCAAACGTACCAATAACAACCATAAACATCACGCCAACCAATGCTGCAATAGGCACTTTTTCAATCAACCCAGAAGCAAACAAAATAAATGTCAATAAAGCCAATGCTGCTGTTATTCCAGAAAGTCTGCCTCTACCGCCTCCTTTTATGTTAATCAATGACTGGCCAATCATAGCACAACCGCCCATACCACCAAATAATCCGGTGATGATGTTGGCACCTCCTTGAGCGAGACATTCCCGATTGGTATCGCCTCGTGTTTCAGTTAGTTCATCAACCAAATTTAAGGTCATTAAAGATTCAATCAATCCTACAGCAGCTAATATCAATGCATAAGGCCCAATAAACCATAAGGTTTTCAAGTTAAAAGGCACCTTATTGAAAATATCCCATTGAAAATGCGGTAATCCGCCTTTAAGTCCTTCTCCGCCTCCATCTTTTATAAAACTTCCAACAGTAGCCACATCCAATTTCCCAAAGATAACAATGGCAGACACGACTAAAATAGCCATTAAAGCTTCTGGTAATTTTTTAGTGAGTTTAGGCAATAAAAACATAATGCCCATGGTCAAAAGAACAAGTCCAATCATGGTGTAAAGTTGGGTTCCATGCATCCAAACAAAATCAGTGCCGTCAAAAACCTTGAACATTTTTAACTGGGCTAAAAATATGACAATAGCCAAGCCATTAACAAATCCCATCATCACAGGATGCGGAATCAGTCTCACAAATTTCCCCAGCTTGAAAAATCCTGCGAGCATTTGTATAATTCCCATTAAAATAACAGTTGCAAACAAGTAGTACAACCCAAGGTTTTCACCTTCGGCACCCATGGCATTTCCTTCGGCAACCAAAGCCACCATGACCACTGCCAATGCGCCTGTTGCACCACTGATCATACCCGGCCTACCACCAAAAACAGAGGTGATTAAACCAATCATAAAGGCAGCATATAAGCCAACCAATGGATCTACCCCTGCTACAAATGCAAAAGCAACGGCTTCTGGCACTAGCGCTAGAGCAACCGTAAGTCCACTTAAAATATCGTTTTTGGCGTTGGCCGTTTGCTTTCTGATGAATTCTGTCATGGCAATTTTTTGAAGGTGCAAATTTACAGTTTATGTAACGATGGGCAAGGCGCAACCATTTTAATTGAATAAATTACCACTAAAACGTTTGAAATTGAGCGATTTGCTCATTATTAAATTGAATTTTTCAGTATCAGCTTTAAGATACTCAAATTAAAGCCTTGATATTAGCATAGGAGTTTTCAAGGGCCTCTTTGGTTTGTTCTTTATTGAGCCATTCTACTTTTGTGATGCCTTCTTCTACTTGGGCGTACAAATTTCCATTAAAAGTAGAGGTCATTTCAAACCAATAGGTAACTTTTATTTTATAGCGACCGTTCCGTTTAAAAATATGGTAGGTGGTATCCAATGGCTTAACAATCTCTAAACCGCTTACACCAGTTTCTTCGGTAACTTCCCTAATGGCGGTTTCCTCTATGGTTTCTTTACCTTCTGTTTTGCCTTTGGGTAAATCCCATTTATCATTTCTGTAAATAAATAAAATATCGCCTTTTTCATTGTAAACTTTTCCGCCACCTGCTATTACATTTGGTAATTTCTTTAAAAACTTTTTAAGTAATTTATCCTTGTTTTTATGGATGAGGCGCGCTTCTTTTATAGAAGTTGTATTCAACTCTTTGATGACTTTTCCTATATTTACTGTATTAAGTAAATAATTCTTAAAATTGGTTTCTTGCTCAACGTTTGTTGTTAAAATGATTGGTTTGTCGTTGACAAAAACTTTATACATACTTTGCGTTTAACCATTAGTATGTGGTAAAAATATCATTTTTCATTACAAATCAGCAATTGTTGAAAAAAATATTTTTATTGATAATCAAGCTGAACAAAAAACCAAATTTATATGTAATTTTGCTATCATGATTTTTAACAAAGAAATTGCCAGGCAAACAGCCGAGGTTTTATTGCAGGTAAATGCCATAAAATTAAGTCCGAAAGAGCCCTTCACTTGGGCATCTGGCTGGAAATCCCCTATTTATTGTGACAATCGCATCATCTTATCATTTCCACCCATTAGAAACTACATTAGGGAAACCATGGGAAAGGAAATTGAAAAGCTATATGGCAAACCCGATGTGATTGCGGGTGTTGCCACAGGAGCCATTGGTATTGGCATGTTGGTTGCAGAATACTTGGGACTGCCATTTATTTATGTAAGACCTGAAGCAAAAGGACATGGCAGAAAAAATCAAATTGAAGGATTTGTAGAAGCTGGGCAGAATGTAGTGGTGGTTGAAGATTTGATAAGTACAGGCAAGAGTAGTTTAAATGCCGTAAAAGCCCTGAAAGAAGCCCACTTGCACGTCAAGGGCATGGTGGCTATTTTTACCTATGGGTTTGATGTAGCGTTTGAAAATTTTAAAAAAGAAAACATAACACTGCATACCTTAAGCAATTATGACAGCTTGCTTGAACAAGCATTGGAAACCAATTATATCTCTCAAAAAGACTTAGCCACACTTTCGGTTTGGAACTCAAATCCTAGTGAGTGGAATGCCAAATAAAAATTAAATTATTATGAATTTAGAATCCCCAAAAATAAATGTTGACAAATCTCCTCAAGCGGTGTTTGACTTTTTATCCAATGTCAAAAACTTTGAATCACTTATGCCAGAAAACATAAGTAAATTTGAATTGCTTGAAGATGATACCTTTTTGTTTGCCCTCAAAGGCATGCCCGAAATCATTCTCAAAAAAAAGGAAGTTGTTCCCCCAAATAAAATTGTACTTGGTGCCGCTGGCGGAAAGTTAGACTTCTCTTTAACTGGTGACATTACAGAAACTGGCGAAAACAGTAGCGAGGTACAATTAACGTTTAACGGTGATTTTAACCCCATGATGGCTATGATGATTAAAGGCCCCATCAGTAAATTTATTGAAACACTGGCCACAAGCATTCCTAAATCCATTTAATACAAAAGGGTAATATCTTTTAAATCAAATTCTTTAACAATATTATCTTCCAACAATACTTGGAGATTACCTGATACCGATACGTTTTTAATAAACCCAGAAAAAACTGTTCCTTCAGTATCTTGAAAAGTAGAAGGTTTATCTTTTCTAAAAAGATAGGTTTCATATTCGTCTTTTAAAATATCGTGCTTATCCTTTTTTAAAAGTTTTAAATACTCTTTTAAATGCTTTAAAACAATATGTAAAACCTCATCCAGATTAAAGGTTTTACCTGTTAATATTTTAAGTGAGGATGCTCTTGGTAAATCTATAAATTCGGTTTGGTTGATATTAAGCCCAATGCCAATAATTGACGCTTTTAAACTGCTTTGTTTTATGACGTTTTCAATTAAAATGCCACAAATTTTCTTGTCCTCTGACAAAATGTCGTTAGGCCATTTTATGCTTAATTTGGGTATTGAAAAACTCTGTAATGCCTTGATTAATGCCAATGAAGTAACCATACTAATGTAAAAAGCATGCTCAATATGTAACTCCGAAACATCCTTAAACACACTAAAAGTCAAGTTTTTAGAACTTTCAGAATTCCAAACCGTACCCATTTGACCTCGTCCGTGGGTTTGGTGTTTTGCAACAACCGTGGTGAAGTCTTCAACACCATCTTCAGTACTAAGCTTTCTTAAGTAACTGTTTGTAGAATTGATGGCATTAAGTTTGATTATACGCATTAGAAGTTATTTATTATATTGCTATAGAATCTTATGATTAAATTAAAGTATAAAGAACTAAAAAAATAATAACTTTGCACAAAATTTAAATCAAATTAATGGCGAAAGAAAATATAAGCGCAGACCAACTAATATCTGTAATAATAAATGGCATAGAAGATGTTAAAGGAAATGAAATTAATATTCTTGATTTAAGGGAGATTGAAAATACGGTTTGTGATTACTTTATAATTTGTGAAGGAACTTCAAATACACAAGTTAATGCCATTGTAAAATCCATACAAAAAAAAGTAAGTAAAGAACTTAAAGATCATCCTTGGCACGTAGAAGGTGAAGATAATGCCGAATGGGTCTTAATAGATTATGTAAACGTTGTGGTGCATGTATTCCAAAAACACATCAGACAATATTACGATATTGAAAGCCTTTGGGGAGATGCAAAAACAACTGTAATAGAAACTAGTTACTAAAAAAGAATGAATAACGATAAAAAAAATATCAAGGATAAAAAACCTAAATTCAATCCGTATTGGATTTATGGCGTTATAATAGCTGTGTTTTTAGCTATACAACTATTCAGTAATGTGGGTTCTCAAGACGGAAACACAACAAATCCAACACAGTTTTTTAAATTTGTTGCCGATGGTGACGTGGCACGTGTTGAAATCGTCAATAAACGTGTTTGTAAAGTCTATCTTACCAAAGAAGCAGAGCAAAAAGAAATTCACAAAAAATCGGTTCCCAACACCCTTTTGCCCACAACTAGTAGGCTGCCAAACTATAAGTTTGAATTTGGGGATCTACAAATTTTTCAAAACCAACTGAATGAAGTCATTAAAGAAAACCATCTGGATTTAACACCAGTATACATCACTGAAGACAATTTCTTTGGAGACTTGTTGGTTGGCATACTTCCTTTTATTTTACTCATCGGTGTTTGGATTTTTATCATGAGACGTATGTCTGGTGGTGCTGGCGGTGGTGCTGGTGGACAAATTTTTAACATAGGAAAATCAAAAGCCAAACTATTTGACCAAAACACAGAAGTTAAAACCACTTTTAAAGATGTTGCCGGTTTGGAAGGTGCCAAAGAAGAAGTTCAAGAAATTGTGGACTTCCTTAAATTCCCTGAAAAATATACAACACTTGGTGGGAAAATACCAAAAGGAGCACTCCTTGTAGGCCCTCCAGGAACAGGTAAAACCCTTTTGGCTAGAGCCGTTGCTGGTGAAGCCAAAGTACCGTTTTTCTCGCTTTCTGGTTCAGATTTTGTTGAAATGTTTGTCGGAGTTGGGGCTTCCAGAGTACGTGATTTGTTCAAGCAAGCCAAAGAGAAATCGCCTTCCATCATTTTTATTGATGAAATTGATGCTATTGGTCGAGCCAGAGGCAAAAACGCCATCTCAGGAAGTAACGATGAACGTGAAAATACACTGAATCAATTATTGACAGAAATGGATGGTTTTGGTACCAATACCAATGTTATTGTACTTGCCGCTACCAACCGTGCCGATATTTTAGATACAGCCTTGATGCGTGCCGGTCGTTTTGACAGGCAAATTTTTGTGGATTTACCAGATATCAGGGAACGCAAGGAAATTTTTGAGGTACATTTACGCCCGCTTAAAAAAGCAAAAGATTTAGATCTTGATTTTCTATCAAGACAAACACCAGGTTTTTCTGGAGCTGATATTGCAAATGTGTGTAATGAAGCGGCTTTGATTGCTGCCAGAAATGGTAAAAAAGAAGTTGACAAACAAGACTTCTTGGACGCTGTTGATAGAATTATTGGTGGTCTTGAGAAGAAAAACAAAATCATCACACCTGCTGAGAAAAAAGCAGTGGCATTTCATGAAGCTGGTCATGCTACCGTTAGCTGGATGTTAGAACATGCTGCGCCGTTGGTTAAGGTAACCATTGTGCCAAGGGGACGCTCCTTAGGTGCTGCATGGTATTTACCTGAAGAACGCCTTATTGTTCACCCAGAACAAATGCTGGACGAAATGTGTGCCGCATTGGGAGGAAGAGCTGCTGAAAAAGTAATTTTCAATAAAATATCTACTGGTGCCTTAAGTGACCTCGAAAAAGTCACCAAACAAGCTAGAGCCATGGTAACTGTTTATGGTTTAAGTGATAAGGTTGGTAATTTGACTTATTATGACTCCTCAGGACAAAACGAATATGGTTTCACCAAACCATATAGTGAAAAGACGGCTGAATTGATAGACAAAGAAATTTCAGAATTAATTGAAACACAATACCAAAGAGCCATCAATTTGCTTGAAGAAAATAAAGATAAGCTTACTGAATTAGCCAATGTCCTTCTTGAAAAAGAGGTCATCTTTAAAGACAATCTTGAAAAAATATTTGGAAAACGAGATTTCAATAAAGAAGAAACCGAAGTTGTCAAAGAATAAATTGCTCCATATTTTGGAAAGCTATTGCAAAAATCTTAAATTAATCGTATGGTTAGTTTAAGATTTTTTATATTTGAAAAACCCCTTTAGAAACTGAGTTAATAGCATATCCCTGAATGAGTCTATTTAGAAAAATATTTGGTTCAAAATCTGACAACAAAGAAGAAGAACTAAAATCAAATGAGCGAGGCAAATACATGCCAGAGATTAAATTGCCAATAGATGAAAAGTTTACCATAAACTTTAAAGCTAATGGTGGTAAATTCCTGTATTGCGAAGATTTAGACGAAATTTTTGAGAGTTTGCAAAACATTATTGATGAAAATAGCTGGGGTGACAAAAAGGCCTATTTTTTTGATCAAAATTTAAAAGACCGATTTAAAAATGTTGATTTATTGACCACAGATAGAGTTAGTGAATCAACATTTTTTATAACAACCTGCGAAAATTTAATAGCAAATGACGGCTCATTGTTAATCAGTTCCAATCAAATTGCTGAAAAAAAATTAATTGAACTCCCTTCAAATTTCATTGTTTTTGCTACAACAAGTCAAATGGTTGAAACCATTGGAGAAGGATTGCGTGGTATCAAATCTAAAAACAAACAAAAAATCCCCACAAACATTACCACTATCAAGCATTTTAAATCATCAGAGGAAAAAGATTTTTTAAGTTACGGAAGTAGTTCAAAAAATTTATATTTGCTGCTTTTAGAAGACCTATAACAAAACGGGGCAATTACTATTTTGATTATTAATAAACCACCATGTTGCATTGAAAGATTCTTTCAGGTTGTAAAAACAAAAAACCATAACACATGAAAGAAATTATCATACGGTCACTATCTGGGATATTTTATGTGCTGCTTTTGGTTATTTCAATTAATTACCAATATGCATTGTTAGGCCTTTTTTTTGTGTTTGGTCTTATTAGCTTGAGTGAATTCAAAAAAATAATCAAGCTAAAAAGCATTATTCCTTACTTTATTTTTATCGGACTCTTCTTTGTTTTTGCATATTGGCAAACAGTAACCGTTAGCACTATTGGCCTTGATGAAATAACCCAAATACTCATGGTCATCACCATTTTTGTTCAGTTATTTTTAATCAAAGATCTTTTTTCAGAAAAGACAATTCCACTTTTCATGTCAAAGCGGTTTATACTGACCACGTTTTACATATCAAGTGCCTTTGTGTTTTTGGTTTTAATAGCCAATCATCATAAAACATACAATCCAAATATATTACTGGGATCATTTATTCTGGTTTGGGTTAATGACTCATTTGCATATTTAGTTGGAAAAAACTTTGGAAAACAGAAGCTTTTTGAAAAAATATCGCCAAAAAAAACGGTAGAAGGTTTCTTGGGCGGGTTATTTTTTTCATGCATTGCAAGTTTTTTTATTGCTAACTTTACACACAGTTTAAGTTTTTCCAGTTGGCTTATTTTGAGTATCGTGATTAGTGTGTTTGGAACCCTAGGGGATTTAATCGAGTCAAAATTTAAAAGACAGGCCAACCTAAAGGATAGTGGTGATATCATGCCAGGACATGGTGGGTTATTGGACCGTTTGGACAGTATTATTTTTGCCGCACCGTTTATTTATTTATTTTTAAGAATCATACAGTATGTTTCATAAAGAAGGACATAAAATCATATTTATTGCATTTGTTATTATTGTAGCATCATTTCTACTAATAGATAACTTTGTTGAAACCCCATGGTTACAAAAAACATTATGGATAGTCTTACTGGGCTTTTTCATTATGATACTTCAATTTTTCAGAAACCCAAAACGGCAGACGTTTTTAAACGACAAACAAATTGTTTCAGCTGTAGATGGCAAAGTGGTTGTCATTGAAGAGGTGTTTGAAAAAGAATTTTTTAATGATAAACGCATTCAAGTAAGTGTGTTTATGTCGCCTATTAATGTTCATGTAACCCGATATCCTATTAGTGGCACCATTGCCTACAGCAAATACCATCCCGGTAAGTATTTGGTAGCATGGCATCCAAAAGCTAGTGAGGAAAATGAACGAACTACGGTAGTGGTAAATAATGATACCTTTGGAAACGTGCTATACAGGCAAATAGCCGGTGCCATGGCAAAACGTATTGTTAATTATGCCAAAGTTGGTAACATGGTTACTCAAGGTAGTGATTCTGGTTTTATAAAATTTGGTTCAAGAGTTGATTTATTTTTACCTTTAAACGCTGAAATAAAAGTACAGCTGAACCAAAAAGTTCTTGGTGGCGAAAGCATTATTGCTGAAATTAATGACTAACAACGATTTAGATATAGAATTTCAAGAGGCTGTAAACCGTGTCAATGCGCACAACGATCCGTTTCCTGCCGATTTTTTACTCAGACTCTATGCCTATTACAAAAAAGCGACCAATGACTACGGGCAACCAAGTAGCAAAAAACCCATTATAAACGCTTTTAAAACCAATGCGCTGTTTCAAATAAAGGATATTACCCCAGACGAAGCAAAAGCAACCTATATTGAACTGGTAAACACTTATTTTCTGTACAGAAAATAAGTGTTTAATTTTAATACTTTCAAAAAGTTCTTAATTCAAACTAGCCAAACTAGCTTTTAAGGTTTCAATTTTAGCCAAGGCATCTGCTTCTTTCTTTTTTTCACTGGCTACCACCTGCTCTGGCGCCCCCGCAACAAAACGCTCATTGGACAGCTTTTTTTGTACCGATTTTAAAAAGCCTTCAGTATACTGTAATTCCTCAGTCAATTTTTTAATTTCGGCCTCTACATCAATGGCACCGGCCATCGGGATGAAATATTCGTTTGATTTTACCCTAAAGGTCAAAGCCCCATCAACCGCTTCATCTGTGTATTGAATACCCTCTAAATTCACAAGCTTAACAATCACCTCATCAAACGTGGTATTGGCGTCTTCATTATTGATGACCAAACATTGAATAGCATCTTTAAAAGGAATGTTTTTTTGTTTTCTAATGGTTCTAATGCCAGAGACAACTTCTGATGCAAAATCAAATTCTGTCAACAAATCTTTGTTGTAAGCTTTTGGATTTGGCCATTTTGCAACTATCAAGGCTTCTTCTGGCGTTCGTTCTGAAATATATTGCCAAATATCCTCAGTTAAAAATGGCATGAATGGGTGCAACAATTTCAGATTATTCTCCAAAATTGAAATGGCCGCTTCATACGTGGCTTTATCAATAGGTTTTTGGTACTCTGGTTTGATAATCTCTAAAAACCAAGAACAGAAATCGTTCCATATTAACTTATAGGTTTCCATCAAAGCATCGCTAATGCGGTATTTACTGTAATGGTCTTCAATGACTAACAGCGTATCTTGAAATTTGGCCTCAAACCAGTCTATAGCTATTTTAGATGATTGAGGTTGCCCAATATCGGCAACGTCCCAACCTTGTATGAGCCTAAATGCATTCCATATTTTATTGGCAAATCCTTTTCCTTGTTGGCATAAGGCTTCATCAAACAACAAATCATTTCCAGCAGCAGAACTTAATAACAGCCCAACACGAACACCATCAGCCCCAAATTCCTCAATGAGTTTTAAGGCGTCCGGCGAATTACCTAATGACTTGCTCATTTTACGGCGTTGCTTATCACGAACCAAACCTGTTAAATAGACGTTTTCAAATGGTTTTTCATTTCTGTATTCATAGCCAGCAATAATCATTCTGGCTACCCAAAAGAACAAAATATCGGGTCCTGTAACCAAATCATTGGTTGGATAGTAATATTGAATGTCTTTGTTTTCAGGATAGCGAATGCCATCAAAAACACTCATAGGCCACAACCAAGACGAGAACCAAGTGTCCAATGCATCAGTATCTTGTGTTAAGTCTGAAATGGTAAATTGTTGATTATTGGTTTTATCTTGAGCCAACTTTAAAGCTTCTTCAATGGTTTCAGCTACCACAAAATCGTCTGTTCCATCTCCGAAGTAATAGGCTGGAATTTGTTGACCCCACAATAACTGACGTGAAATATTCCAATCGCGGATGTTTTCCATCCAATGGCGATACGTATTTTCAAACTTTTTGGGGAACAACTTAACATCACCATCTTCTAAAACCGCTTTGATGGCTGGTTTAACCAAATCTTCCATTTTTAAAAACCACTGATCTGACAGTCTAGGTTCAATAACGGCTTTGGTGCGTTCGCTGGTTCCTACTTTATTGATGTAGTTCTCGGTTTTAACCAAATGCCCTTTGTCTTCCAGTTCCTTTTTGATTTCCTTTCTAACCACAAACCGATCTTTCCCTTCATAGTGCAATCCAAAACTGTTCAGAGAAGCATCATCATTAAAAATATCAACAACTTGAAGATTGTGTTTATCGCCTAGATTTTTATCGTTTTCATCATGCGCTGGTGTTACTTTTAAACAACCCGTACCAAATTCCATATCTACATATTCATCTTCAATAATTGGGATCACCCGATTACAAATAGGCACAATGGCTTTTTTTCCTCTTAAATGGGTAAACCGTTCATCATTTGGATTGATACAGATAGCGGTATCACCAAAAATGGTTTCAGGGCGCGTTGTAGCAATGGTAAGTGTATCATTTGTCCCTTCTACTTTATAAGATAAATAATAAAGCAGTCCTTGCTGTTCTTCATAAATAACTTCTTCATCAGACAAGGTTGTTTTGGCTTCAGGGTCCCAGTTAACCATACGGTATCCACGATATATCAAGCCTTTGTTATACAAGTCAACAAATACCTTAATCACTGATTCACTCATGTCATCGTCCATGGTGAACTTAGTACGGTCCCAATCACAAGAACAACCTAGCTTTTTTAATTGTTCTAAAATAACGCCACCATATTCGTGCGTCCAATCCCAAGCATGTTTTAAAAACTCATCACGAGATAAGTCATTTTTATCAATCCCCTGCTCTTTTAGTTTTGCAACAACCTTTGCCTCGGTTGCAATAGAAGCATGGTCAGTACCTGGAACCCAACAGGCATTTTTGCCTTGTAAGCGTGCGCGACGAATCAACACGTCTTGAATGGTATTATTGAGCATGTGACCCATATGCAGCACGCCTGTGACATTTGGTGGTGGTATCACGATGGTGTAGGGCTCTCTTTCATCTGGTTCTGAATGAAAAAACTTGTGTTTCATCCAGTAATCATACCATTTACTTTCTACCTGGCTAGCATCATATTTAGCGGGAATTTCCATACTTTGGAATAGTTTTTGAATGTTGATTTGCAAAAGTACTTATATTTCTTTTTCTGTGAAAGTATATGAAGTGCATAGATATATTGATTGTAGTTTAATTTAACTACAAAAGTGCGTTTCATCTAGTTTTTTTGCTTGTTGTAGAAAAAGTGACTATGTTTACTAAAGATTTTAAAATTATTATCATGAAAAAAATAATTACTATTCTATTTATTGGTCTGATTGGTTTTTGTGCAAATGCACAGGAAAAAACTGCAAAAATTGAGTTTAAGTCAGATACAATAGATTACGGAACCATTGAAAAAGGATCCAACGGTGTTCGGGTTTTTGAGTTTACAAATACCGGTGACGCACCGCTTATCATATCTAAAGTGACTTCAAGTTGTGGTTGTACAATCCCAAAAAAACCAGACGGTGCCATTTTACCGGGTAAAACAGGGCAAATTGAAGTTAAATATGATACCAACAGAGTAAGCCCAATTAGAAAAACCATTACGGTTATTTCAAATGCTGAAACACCAACTGTAGCATTAAAAATTAAAGGTGAAGTTATTGATTCAAGCAAAGAGAGTGTCCTTGAAAAGAAAGACAAGAGCATGGTAGCTCAATAAGATTTTAAAAATATCAAATAATGGCCTGAATATTTTGAAAAATATTCAGGCTATTTTTATTCAAACAATTTTTCCAACCTAAATTCAAACGTCAACTCTCTACCATATCGTTCTACCAATAACTTGATACGGGTTCCTTCATCATCATAAAATTTATGGGTTAAATCTTGTAAGGTATAGTGATAAGAAGGTTTACCGTTTATTGACAGTATGACATCACCAATCTTCAAACCTGCTCTATCAGCAGGAGAACCTTCTCGCAGTTCAACTATTGTATAAGCTGGCTTTAATGAGAGCTTATACCGTGTATCAAAAACAATTTTTGTTCCGTTGTGAGTTTCATCAGTGAGGTTAGAATTCTCATCATCTCGTATAACATTATCAAGTTCCTTTACAAACCGCATTCCGTCATGAGCCAATTCTATCCCGCTTTTATTGTAGCTAAAAGGATCATTAAAATAGCTGTTCTTTTTAAAAGTAATATAACCTCTTGGATAATCTACAATGAGATTGAAGCGTTTTAATATATTTCCTGCCAGACTGCCATTTCTGTCTTTAAATTGCCTAGCATAAGAGATAGAAGTGGAATCTGGATAGGCCACATTGGCATTTTTAAGCACAACATTTCCTATGGAGAATTCTTGAATTCTAGAACGTTTACCATAAACACTTCCGCTTAATCCATGACCAAGAAAATCGGTGAAATATTTATCTCCACACTGAATACCCATATCCTTGTCTTCAAATAACCATAATGAATCGCTTCCGCCAGAATCAATTAATAATTTTATGGGTATCTCTTTATTGTTTATCTTAACACTTACATTTAAATATGGCTTATTATTGTAGAATTCAAGGTTCGACCGCTCACATTTTCTACAGTTTTTATACCTGTAATGTTCAGGCTCAGTTAATTTTATGAACTTGCCCGAGTAACTGATCTCAACCACAAGGTCTTTAAACAAATCATAACCTATAATACCATGTACCGGCACTCCCAATCTTGGTGTAAAATTGATATCTGCATTAAATACCGCATACAAATCTTGATTAAACTTAACGGCATCTCCTACTCTAAACACATTATTTTTTGATTTTAAAGCTTCAACGGATTCGCCTTCTCCCAAACCTCTTAAATAAATCCTTTCGGTATCCTTGATTTTTAAGGAATCTGAGAGATTCAAAAAATTAAAAATAATGGGTTTGCTAACACCGGTATCTAACAAAAATGACAATTCCACGCCATTAATTTCTACTGGAATAACAATCAAATTATTAATAAACTTAAAGTGGATTTTATCTGATTTCCTCTTGTTTTGAACAATAAACTCTCCTTGGGAAAATCCAAGACCATTATAGCATAACAGCAATAATATGACTAGAGCATTCTTCATAAAAAAACCAAGATTGAAACTTCTTGTATCAATTTACAAATCCTTTTGCCAATTGGTTCAATTATGCCTGTTTTTTAAATAAACTTTAAGATAATTTTCTCAACTTTGCACTTGAAAATTCATTTAAAATGCCAGTAATTTCCAAAAAGGGACAATTAATGCCCCAATCACCTATACGAAAATTAGCTCCTTATGCTGAAAAAGCCCATAAACAGGGTAAAACAGTGTATCATTTAAACATTGGTCAACCAGACATAAAAACACCCCAAATAGCTTTGGATGCCGTAAAAGTGCATTCTTTGGATATTTTATCTTATACACGCTCTGAAGGATCTGAAGAATATAGGGATAAAATAGCTGCTTACTACCAAAAAAAAGACATCAAGGTTACTCATGATGATATTATTGTTACCACTGGTGGTAGTGAGGCCTTACTCTTTGCCTTTGGCAGTGTTATGGACATTGATGATGAAATTATCATTCCGGAGCCATTTTATGCTAACTATAATGGTTTTTCAACAGCTTCTGGAGTGAATATTGTTCCTGTTATTTCTAAAATAGAAGATAATTTTGCGCTTCCACCCATTAGTGAGTTTGAAAAACTGATTACGCCTAAAACAAAGGCCATTCTAATTTGCAATCCAGGAAATCCTACAGGGTATTTATATTCAAAAGAAGAAATCAAACAATTGGCTGCGCTTGTAAAAAAACACGATTTATTTTTAATAGCTGATGAAGTGTACCGTGAATTTGCCTATGATGGCCATATCCATTATTCCATCATGCAAGAGGAGGGTTTAGAAGAACACGCAATCATGATTGATTCGGTTTCAAAACGCTATAGTATGTGCGGTGCCAGAATAGGCTGTTTGGTTTCCAGAAACAAATCGGTAATTCAAACAGCTTTAAAATTTGCACAAGCCCGGTTAAGTCCGCCTACATTTGCCCAAATAGCTAGTGAAGCTGCGCTTGAAACACCACAAAGTTATTTTGACAATGTTATTGAAGAATATGTTGACCGGAGAAATACGCTGATATCTGAATTGGAAAAAATTGAAGGCGTAAAAGTAGCCAAACCAAATGGGGCATTTTATTGCGTTGTGGAATTGCCCATAAAAAACTCAGACGATTTTGCACAATGGCTTTTAGAACATTTTGATATTAACGGAGAAACGGTAATGGTTGCACCTGCTGCTGGATTTTATTCAACACCAGGTGTTGGTTTAAACCAAATCAGGATTGCTTACGTACTTAAAAAGGAAAGTTTAATAACAGCAGTCCACATTTTAAAAGAAGCCTTGAAAATTTATAAAGATTAGTGCAAATCAAGCATGACATATCACTAAAACCCTTTAACACATTCGGCATTGATGTTTCGGCCAAACATTTTGTTTCGGTTTCAAACATTGATGGCTTAAAAGCTGTCTTAGCATTAAAAGAATATCCCGATAAGCTCATCTTAGGCGGTGGCAGTAACATGTTGCTTACCAAAGATCAAGACAAACTGGTCATCCATATAAATTTAAAGGGAATCACCATTGTTTCACAAGACGAAGATTTTGTGATTGTAAAAGCCAATGCTGGTGAAAACTGGCATGAATTTGTACTCTGGTGTATGGCTCATGACTTTGGCGGCATTGAAAATCTATCGTTGATCCCTGGTAATGTTGGCACAGCTCCAATCCAAAATATTGGCGCTTATGGTGTTGAACTAAAGGATATTTTTGTGTCTTGTGACTCGTTATCATTGGATTCTCTTGAAACCTGTACTTTTTCAAAAACCGATTGTCAATTTGGTTACAGGGATTCTATTTTTAAACAACACGGAAAAAACAAATATGTTGTCACCAGCGTAACTTTTAGATTAACTAAGCGCAACCATTTATTACATGTGAATTATGGCACTATTTCTTCGGAATTAGAATCCCTGAACATAACAAACCCAACTATTCAAGATATTTCAAAAGCAGTAATTTCAATTCGCGAAAGTAAATTACCCAATCCAAAAGTTATCGGCAATAGTGGTAGTTTTTTTAAAAACCCTATTATTCCAAAAAACCAATACAAAACTTTATTGCTCAATTTTCCTGATGTACCAAGTTATCCCGTTTCTGAGGATAGTGTTAAAGTTCCTGCAGGTTGGCTTATTGAAAAAGCAGGCTTTAAAGGAAAGCGGTTTGGAGATTACGGTGTACATAAAAACCAAGCGCTGGTCTTGGTTAATTATGGCCAAGCAACAGGTTCTGATATTTTAAAACTGGCCAAATTAATTCAAATTACAATATTGCGTATCTTTAATATTTCGATTGAAGCTGAAGTTAATATTCTTTAATTTGAAAGAAATATCTATTTTTGAGACTTTTAAGCATTATATTGATTTATAATTAAAAACTAACCAACTTGATTTCACCAATAGAGAAAGACATAGTAAGCTTGTTGGAAAAAGGCGATAAAAAGGCCATAACCTTACTATACGAGTATTATGCTGATGCCATTTATGGTGTTATCTTAAAAGTTATTTCGGATGAAGACGTTGCACAAGATGTCCTTCAGGAAAGCTTTGTGAAAATCTGGAAAAACTCCAAAAAATACGATGCCAGCAAAGCCAAGCTCTTTACATGGCTCTACAGAATTGCTTACAACACGGCTATTGACAAGGTTAGATCTTTAAAAAATAAAACCAATAATGAAGTCCAAATTGAGACTTCATCCGTATATAGAATAACATCAAACGAATTGAACCAAGATGTTTTAGACATCCAAAAGCACTTAAGCACTTTGGACGAAAAATATCAAATTGTGTTGAATGCCCTCTTTTTTGAAGGCATGACACAACAAGAAGCAAGTGAAGAATTAGATATTCCACTTGGAACTATAAAATCGAGATTAAAAATTGGATTACGTGAATTGAAAAAAATTTATAATCCAGAACAAATACAGTCATGAATGAGAAAATAACTACTTTTTTAAATTCTGGCCTATTAGAAAAATATCTATTAGGAGAAACTTCTTCTGATGAAACCAAATATGTTGAAACATACATTTCAAGACATCCAGAAGTAGAGAATGCATATAACACATTGCAATTCAACTTAGAAATAGTTGCAAAAAGCAATGCTGTTGAAGCTCCAAAAAATATATTGGACACTATTTTGGAAGAGCTTGATGAGAAACCTGTTGTAAAGCTCAATGCTAATAAAAAATACAAAAAATGGCATAAGTATAGCATTGCTGCCAGTATAGTTGCATTGGTTTTTGCAGGACAATCGTATTACCTTCATGTCAAAAACAAAAAACTATCCGAAGAAAACCAAGTGGTAGTCGATGAAATTTTTGATCTGCGAAGTGATATTGAAAAGAACAACAAAAAACTGGATGACATTATGCATCAGTTTAAACAGCTTAATGACCCTGAAACCTACAAATACATCATGGAAGGAAATAGTAGGGCAAAAAACTTAAAAACGGTTGCATATATCAATCCTAAAGAAAAAACATCTATGATTGATGTTGTGTCGTTACCACAACTACCAGAGGAACAATGCTATCAAATATGGGCAGAACTTCAAGGTAAAATGGTAAGTCTAGGAATTTTAAGTGAAACCGATAGACAGCTTAAATCAATTCCTTACACCGAAGATGCACTTGGCCTTAATATAACCATTGAGCCAAAAGGCGGCAACACCGTTGCATCATTAGAAAATTCAGTTGCAGAAATTCATTTAAAGTAAATTGGTTAATAGCATAATCAAAAAAAAGGCTCATTTTAAGTTTAAAATGAGCCTTTTTTGCAATTAGTGTATTAATGTTCTTAATCTTTATCAAAAAGTGTTTTATGAATAAGGCCGGCAACTATTGCTCCTGCAATTGGTGCTAACCAAAACAACCAAAGCTGACCCATATAATCACCTCCAGCAAATAATGCCTGGCTTGTTGATCTGGCTGGGTTAACAGATGTATTGGTTATGGGAATACTTATTAAATGGATTAATGTTAAAGCCAATCCGATAGCTATCGGCGCAAATCCTTTTGGAGCTCTTTCATTGGTACTTCCTAAAATAATCAACAAGAAAAAACCTGTCAACAAGAATTCTGCTACCAAAGCTGAAGTCATTGAATACCCTCCTGGTGATAGGTCACCATAACCATTGGCCGCAAAACCGCCAATGTCCACAAAATCAGATTTCCCAGATACAATAAGATATAAAGCTCCAGCAGCTAAAATGGCTCCAACTAATTGAGCTAAAATGTAACCCAACAAATCCTTACCAGCAAACTTTCCGCCTGCCCATAACCCAAAGGATACGGCAGGATTAAAATGCGCTCCAGAAATATGCCCAACGGCAAATGCCATAGTTAGCACCGTTAGACCAAATGCCAGTGCAACACCAGCAAAACCAATTCCTAAATCAGGAAAACCAGCAGCAAAAATGGCGCTTCCGCAACCACCAAAAACAAGCCAAAAAGTGCCAAAAAATTCAGCAAACAATTTTTTCATAAAATTTATTTTAATTAGTTAGTAATTTAAATATACAAATAATTGTTTTACATTGATTTAATAAATATAACTCTCAATTGTATCTATAACCCTAGTGCAATTATATTACTAAAAACCTGTATCTTTGCACCAAATAATTATAGACATCAATAATGAAACTTCTTTTAATAACCTTTATCTTATTAGGACTTGGCGTTGCAGGTATTGCCATTAAACTTTGGGCCAAAAAGGATGGCAAATTTGCTGGCACTTGTGCCAGTCAAAATCCTATGCTTAACAAAGATGGTCAAGCTTGTGGCTTTTGTGGAAAGACACCAGACCAATTTAGTGAATGCAATGAACCTCAACATTCATAGCAGTATATGACATTTCTTGATTTTGTATTCTACATGTTTATTCTTGTAGTTTGTATTCAAGTAATTTTTAATCTGCTCTTCTTCGGAAAATTTGCGTTTCTTAAACCCTCAACAAAAACACCAAACAACTTTGGCATATCGGTCATAATATGCGCAAAAAACGAAGCTAAAAATTTACAGAAATTTTTGCCTTCAGTTGTTTCTCAAGATTATCCCAATTTTGAAATTGTACTTATCAATGATGCCTCAAAAGACAAAACCTTTAAGGTCATGGAGTCTTTTGCAAGCAAACACAATAACATCAAACTTGTCAATGTAAAGAACGTTGAAGCGTTTTGGGGCAATAAAAAATATGCATTGACACTGGGTATTAAAGTGGCCAAACATGAACACCTTTTGTTTACGGATGCCGATTGTAAACCCCTTTCAAAAGATTGGATTTCCCAAATGGCTGCTTATTTTGATGACTCCAAAACCATTGTTTTGGGGTATGGGCCATATAAAAAAATAAAAAAATCCTTATTAAATAAACTGATTCGCTTTGAAACCCTCCAAACAGCTATGCAATACTTATCATTTGCAAAAGTTGGCTTGCCTTATATGGGTGTTGGCCGAAACTTAGCCTACAAAAAAAGTGAGTTTTTTAATGCCAATGGTTTTATAAGCCATATTGATGTTCGTTCTGGCGATGATGATTTGTTTATCAACCAGGTAGCTACATCAAATAACACAACCATTTGTTTTTCTAAAGACAGTTTTACGCAATCTATCCCCAAAACAACCTTTACCGATTGGATCAAACAAAAACGAAGACATATTTCTACAGCAAAACATTATAAATTTAAGCACAAGGTTTTATTGACTTTATTATACAGTTCCCAGCTATTGTTTTGGTTGTTGGCATTCGTTCTTTTAATATTTCAGTTCAATTGGAAAATTGTACTGGCCTTATTGCTTTTTAGGTTGTGTCTTCAATTTCTTGTTGTGGGCTTCTCAACAAAAAAACTGGGTGAAAAAGATATTTTGTATTTACTTCCGTTTTTAGAACTGTTTTTAATTAGTGTACAATTAACTATCTTTATAAATAATCTTATTTCAAAACCAAGTCATTGGAAATAGAAGAGGCCATTAAACGTGCTAAACAAAACGACCAAAAAGCATTTAATTTCTTGTTAGACACTTTTTGGGATGATGTGTATGGATTTCAATTGAAACGCATTGAGAATGAAAATGATGCCGAGGATATTACCATTCAAACATTTTCAAAAGCTTTTGACAGAATTGAAACCTTTGATGAATCTTATAAATTCAAAACCTGGCTCATAGCCATATCAAAAAACATTCACATAGACTTGTTGAGAAAAGACAAAAACCATATATCTCAAAGACATTTTAATGATGATGAGACCTTTTATCAAATTCTTGACGAATCGCCTTCTGTGGAAGACACCTTGATTACAGAACAAAATTTAGCTAAATTGCTTCGAGATATTAAAAAGTTAAAACCCCATTATCAGGAAATTATCAACTTAAGATATTTTCAAGAATTGAGTTACAAAGAAATCTCTGAACAACTCAATGAACCCATGAACAATATAAAAGTGAAATTGTTACGGGCTAAAAAGCTATTAGCTGAGATTATTCAAGAAAAATAAAATGGATCAAAACAAACTTCATTGTTATAAGGAGTCAGGAATAGCACCTCCATTAAACATAGCCCTCAGTATAACTTGCGGTTTAATTGTCATTTTATTTATAAGCTATTTTTACAGTTTAATAACAACTTATCTCCCTATCATCTATTTTAATTTTTTGATTGTGGTCGCCTTTGGTTTTATCATTTCTTATGTTAGTAGACTATTTAACATTCTTTTTAAAATCAGAAATCGTAAAAAAGCAATAATCATTACAATAATACTTTCAGTTTTTGCCGTTTATTTTCAATGGGTAAGCTACCTTTTTATACTATCTTATGAGGATTTAGGTTCTTTTTCAGTCATAAATAATCTTGGTAGTTTTTTCAATCTTCTTTTCAGACCGGATATAGTATTTATTAACTGTATTGAAATAAACAGAATTGGCTTATGGTCAATTGGAACTTCAGGCATAAATATAAGAGGTGTTGTTTTATGGTTGGTTTGGTTAGCAGAAGCTGGTACTATTATTTTTATATCCATAAATAATTTTATGAACTTCAATAAAATTCCCTTTTCTGAAAAAGATAACAAATGGTTTAAAAAAGAATTTATAGATTTCGATTTTGAGCATATTGCATTTAAAAAGAATTTTGTAGAAGAATTTAGTATAAATCCTTTTGAATCGATTAGCCAATTAAAAAGAGGTGATGGGATAAGGCATTCCAAAATAAGTATTTTTAGATCAGAAACAGAATCAAAAAGCCTAATAACAATTGATAATATTATTGTGACCCAAAGAGGAAAAGGCAAAAAGGATTACACAAAAGTTTTAGAGTATTGCTATCTTGACAATAATTTTTTAGCTCAATTGAGAGAAAAGTACAAAACAAAAAAAGCAACACTTTTTGATTACTAAAATTAAAAACCTAGGGCCTGGATTATTATTTGCTGGAGCAGCGATAGGCGTATCCCATTTGGTTCAATCTACACGAGCAGGAGCCGATTTTGGTTTGGGTTTGCTTTGGGCCTTATTACTGGTAAATATATTTAAATATCCATTTTTTCAATTTGGCCCAAGATATGCAACGGCTACTGGGGAAAGCTTGCTTGATGGCTATAAAAAACTGGGCAAAGGTGTTTTAACAACCTACTATATACTTAATATTGCCACCATGTTTACCATTCAAACGGCGGTAACCATTGTCACTGCTGGATTAGCATCCTCCCTGTTTGGCAACTTTATTAGTGTTGAAATGTGGACTATCGTGATATTGGCCATTTGCTTTTCATTATTGATTTTAGGAAAATATAAATTATTGGATAGGCTGATGAAAGTGATTGTACTAACACTTACAATAAGCACTATTGCTGCTGTGTGTATGGCATTTTCTCAAAATTCCAGTCCGCTTTCCATAACCCAAATACTTCCTAACAATCCCATGGAAGTAGCCTTTTTAATTGCCTTTATGGGATGGATGCCGGCACCATTGGATGTTTCGGTTTGGCAATCGCTTTGGGCCATAGAAAAAAACAAAGACACCCAATCATACAGTCCGAAATCTGCCTTATTTGATTTCAATATTGGTTATTTAAGCACCATAGTTATTGGCGTTGGATTTTTGCTGTTAGGGGCATTAGTGATGTTCAATAGTGGCGAAACATTTAGTGCTTCAGCAGGTGTTTTTTCCAATCAGTTAATTGATCTTTACACAAATAGTTTAGGTGAATGGGCCCATTATATTATAGCTATCGCTGCTTTTACCACCATGTTCAGTACAACCATTACCACATTGGATGCCTCACCAAGAGCCATGGATAAAACCACCGAATTGCTGTTTAACAAATCCTCTAAGTATGGATATTTGGGTTGGATTATTTTACTCACCTTGGGCACTATCGGAATCTTTTTCTTTTTGGATTCTGAAATGGGACTGCTCATCAAAATCGCAACCATATTATCGTTTATCACGGCACCATTTTATGCTATCATTAATTATAAACTAATTTCAAGTAAACATACACCCAAAGCATGGCATCCATCAAGACAATTACATGTTTTAAGTTGGTTGGGAATCCTTTTTTTAATTGGATTTAGCGTTTGGTATCTTACCACATTATAACTTAAGTTTTAGAGAATACTTTGTATCTTTGTGGCTTTCTTTTTAGTTATGGAAACAGAAACACTATCAAATATATTACCAGAACGACAAGCCAAACCTAAATGGTTACGGGTAAAGTTGCCAACTGGCAAAAAATATACGGAACTAAGAGGGTTGGTCGACAAATACAAACTCAATACCATCTGCACGTCTGGAAGTTGTCCTAATATGGGTGAATGTTGGGGAGAAGGCACTGCAACCTTTATGATTTTAGGAAATATTTGTACACGTTCCTGTGGATTTTGTGGTGTAAAAACAGGCCGTCCAGAAACCATTGATTGGGATGAGCCCGAAAAAGTGGCTCGTTCCATAAAAATCATGAATATCAAACACGCCGTTTTAACCAGTGTTGATAGAGACGATTTAAAAGATATGGGTAGTATTATGTGGGCGGAAACTGTAAAAGCGGTTAGAAGAATGAATCCAGAAACCACGCTTGAAACCTTGATTCCTGATTTTCAAGGTGTGGAACAACATATTGACAGAATTATTGCTGTAGCTCCTGAGGTTGTGTCGCATAATATTGAAACCGTTAGGCGTCTGACACGTGAGGTGCGTATTCAAGCAAAATACGATCGTAGTTTAGGTGTTTTAAAATACTTAAAGCAACAAGGACAACGACGTACAAAATCTGGCATCATGCTAGGACTTGGTGAAACTCGGGAGGAAGTGATTGAAACGCTTCACGATTTAAAAGCGAATGATGTTGATGTGGTTACCATTGGTCAATATTTGCAACCCAGTAAAAAACACCTACCGGTAAAACAATTTATAAATCCAGATCAATTTAAGGAATACGAAGAGATTGGTCTTGGCCTTGGGTTCCGTCATGTTGAAAGCAGCGCCTTGGTTCGCTCGTCATACAAGGCCCAAAAACACATTCAGTAATCATGATTACTGTTGCTATCAATGGGTTTGGTAGAATAGGCCGGCGTGTATTTAGATTACTGCAAGACCATGATAACATACAAGTAGTTGCCATAAATGATTTGGCAAATGCAAGAACGTTAAGCCATCTTTTAAAATATGATAGTATTCATGGCATTTTTAATGCTACCGTTTCTTATAATGACCATCATATTATTGTTAATGACCACCCTGTCCATTTACTGAACCATAAACATCCAAAAGATATTGATTGGTCACCATACCATGTTGACTTTGTAATTGAGTCTACCGGAAAATTTAAAACCAAAACTGATTTAGAATACCATATAAAAAATGGAGCAAAACGAGTTATTTTAAGCGTTCCTCCTATCGAAGATGACATAAAAACCATTGTTATGGGCGTTAATGATGAAATCATTGATGGTTCTGAGACCATTGTTTCCAATGCGTCTTGTACTACAAACAATGCGGCACCAATGATTGATATTATCAATACGCTTTGTGGTATCAATCAAGCCTACATAACAACCGTTCATTCTTATACAACCGATCAAAGTTTACATGACCAACCCCATCATGATTTGCGACGAGCACGAGCCGCTGGGCAATCCATTGTTCCTACAACAACCGGAGCCGCAAAAGCATTGACAAAAATTTTTCCAGAACTTTCTGATGCTATTGGAGGTTGTGGGATTAGAGTGCCCGTGGCTAATGGGTCTTTAACAGATATAACATTTAATGTTAAACGCCATGTGACTATAGAAGATATTAATAATGCATTTAAATCTGCCTCAAAAAATAAATATAAGGGTATTTTGGAATATACAGAAGACCCTATTGTTTCCATAGATATTGTTGGGAATTCGCATTCTTGTATCTTTGATTCTCAAATGACATCCGTAATAGGAAACATGGTAAAAATAATCGGTTGGTATGATAATGAAACTGGTTATTCTAGTAGAATTATTGATTTATTGTGCAATTTATCGGAAAAAAATAACGTTTTATCGAAAAAATAATTATATTTGTCGATGATAAATGGAACATATGACCCAAATCTATAAGCACATATTAGTCCTTTTTATGTTGTTGTCTCTCAGTATGTCATCACAAAATTCTGTTGATAAAGATCCTGAAATACTACAAAACAACATCAATTATCGTATCACACAGTCAGAATATGATATTGATAATTACAATTATTACGAAGCACAAAAAAAACTGGATGATGCTTTAGAAATTGCTACTGAAATCGATGACAAAAAGAGCATTGGCCTGATTTATTCCAAAAAAGGAAGGCTTCAACTCATTATAGAAGATTTAGATGAAGCCATTGTATCACTCAACAAAGCAATTGAAGTGCAGCGCCTTGCAAAAGACAATGAAAATCTTGGCAATTCATACAAAACCTTTGGAGATATTTATGTCAGCAAAGAAAACTACAAACAGGCACTGGATTATTACCGATCAGCACAAACACTCTTTGAGCAAGAAGGTTTGAATAAAGAATTGGCAGATGTTCTTTTAAGTGAAGGAAAAACCTATATCAGCATAAAAAATTACAGTAAAGCACGAATGCTCATTGAGCAATCCATAGCCATAGCAAAACGATTTGATTTATTTAAAACTGAAAGTAGTGCCCTGATCAATCACGGAAAAGTATATACTGCTTTAGGCGATCCGGCAAAAGCACTTACTTA
The DNA here is from genome assembly GCF_014646655.1 of Yeosuana aromativorans. Classification (GTDB taxonomy): domain Bacteria; phylum Bacteroidota; class Bacteroidia; order Flavobacteriales; family Flavobacteriaceae; genus Yeosuana; species Yeosuana aromativorans. The sequence goes on from NZ_BMNR01000004.1 coordinate 351,455, forward strand.
CGCCAATGAAGGATTGGCCATAGCCAAGACCAACCATTTTTCAGAAATAATAAATGAAGGTTATTTGGTGCTAAGTGATATCAACCAAAAAATTGGTGACTACAAACTATCCAATGACTATTTAAGAAGCCATATAAAACTATCTGATTCCCTTAGAAAAGTAAAACGGGAAAACCTATCAGAAGAAAAGAAAATACAGTTTTTGCTAAATGACCAAATTGAAAACAACAAAAAACAAAAAGAGCAATTAGAAGAAGCTAACAACAAGAATGATTTAGGCACTTTAATTTCCATATTGAGTGTTGCCTTAATCACAATATTGTCCTTATTAACACTGTCACTTTACAAGAACAACAACATACGGTTAAAGACCAACAATATGCTACATAAAAAAAATGCCGAGCTTATTGTTGCCAAAGAAAAAGCTGAATTAGCCTCAAAAACAAAGGCCAATTTCTTGTCAACCGTAACGCATGAGCTAAGGACACCCTTATATGCCGTAACGGGATTGAGCAATATGTTGCTGGAAGAAAATCCAAAACCAGAGCAAATCCAACATTTAAAATCACTTAAATTCTCTGGTGATTATTTATTGACTTTTATCAATGATATTTTACAGATAAACAAAATTGAAGCCAACAAAGTAGATATTGAACCCGAAATTTTCAACTTAAAAAAGAAAATCAACAATATCATATTAGCCTTAAACAACTCGGCTCAAGACAACAACACCAAACTTCATTTTGAATATGATAAAACACTTCCAGAAAACTTTATTGCAGACCAATTAAAGATCTCCCAAATCCTTATTAACTTAATTGGTAATTCAATTAAATTCACAAAAGACGGTGATATTTGGATCAGGGTTTACAAACTGAGTGAAGACAATGACATTTACAATTTACGTTTTGAAGTTGAGGACAATGGTATTGGCATCAGCGAGGAAAAACAGGAAAACATGTTTGAAAGTTTTTCTCAAGGCTCCATTCAAATCAACCGTAAATATGGCGGTACGGGATTAGGTCTTTCCATTGTAAAAGGTTTGATTGAAATCTTAAAAGGTAAAATCTATTTAAAAAGTGAGTTGGGAGTAGGTTCTACTTTTTACTTTGAGATTCCTTTGAAATATACAGGTGAGGAAGTAAAAGACACAAAAGTTACCCTATTTAACGAAGCTAAGGAATTAGACCTGACAAATGTAAAAGTCTTGGTGGTTGAGGATAACAAGATAAACCAAATGATCACCAAGAAAATACTCACCAAAATGGATCTTAACTGTGAAGTGATAGATAATGGCGAAGCAGCTGTTGATATGGTTAAAACAAACAAATACGACATTGTTTTAATGGATATTCATATGCCGGGAATCAGTGGTATTGAAGCTACTAAAATCATTAGGACTTTTGATAAGGAACTAACTATTTTTGCGCTTACAGCCGTAACCATAGAAGATAAAATGCACGAGTTTGAAGAAGCTGGTTTTACCGATATTATTCCAAAGCCATTTAAACAAGAAGAGTTTGAGAAAAAACTGTTTAATGCCCTTTCCAATACTGATAAATCGGCTACCGCTTAGAAGCCACAAACTCTTTGATTAAACCATCAAATTTTAACGAATCATCAATAGCTATAGTTATTGGCAAATAGAATAGTTTTTCTTTTAAGGATTTGTATTTCTGTAGCCGCATAAAGTCCTTTTCGGTTGTCACAATTAGCTCTTTTGTATTCAATTCAGCAATATCTTGCTCAGTAAATTCGTAATGATCCTTGTAATTTAAATGTTCAAATGCCAGGTGCTTACCTTTTAAGTGATCTACCAAGGACTTGGCATTGGCAATACCTGTTACTAAAGTAAACGCCTTTAAATCTGAGATTTTCATGCTACAATCAATTGACTGCAACACGTCTGAATACACAACCGAGCTAAAAAAAACAGACTGATAGGCTTCGGGGTTTAATTCTTTCGTGATTTGCTCTTTCTCACTTTCGGTCAAATCCAAAGGGCATTTAGTAACCACGATAATTTGGGCTCGCTTGGCGCCACTTGCAGGCTCTCTTAAATTACCCGCAGGCAACACAAAATCCTTTGTGTATATATCAGCATAGGTTGTGAGCAAAATATTAAATCCTGCCTTCACTTTTCTATGCTGAAAGGCATCATCCAATAAAATAATTTCTGGCGAATTCTCTAATTTCTGCAGCGTTTTGATTCCATGTGTTCTTTCTGCATCAACAGCCACATGAATAGTGTTTTTAAATTTTGAATAAAATTGAAATGGTTCATCACCTAATGTTTCATCTGTGTCATTTTCAGTTGCCAATTGAAATCCTTTGGTTTTCCGTTTATAACCTCGGCTTAATGTAGCGACTTTATACTCATTCTTGAGCATTTCTATTAAATACTCAATCATGGGCGTTTTACCAGTTCCACCAACACTCAAATTGCCAACACAAATCACGGGCAAATTAAATGCCACCGATTTTTTTATCCCAATATCATACAGTTTGTTGCGCAAACATGTTACGGCATAGTAAACAGGAACAAAAGGAAATAATATTTTTCTGTAAAACTTCACTGAATGAAAATTGATTTCAAATTAACACTTAAAAGACAAAGTAAAGATTATTTTTTTTAAAAGGTTGAATGTGTCAATTGAAAAATAAAAAGCACTGTTCACTCTAAATATTTTATCTTTGAAATAAAACATAAAAACCATGATTATTCAGGATGTTATTAATCATTTAGAGGAATTTGCACCTTTAGCTTATGCAGAGGATTTTGATAATGTTGGCCTCCTTGTAGGTGATAAAAACACAAAGTTAAACGGTGTTTTAGTGACTTTAGATACGCTTGAGGAGGTAGTTGATGAAGCCATTCAAAAAAAATGCAACCTTATTGTTAGTTTCCATCCCATTATTTTTAAAGGCCTAAAAAAAATCACGGGAAAAAGCTATGTTGAACGTGTGATTTTAAAAGCCATACAAAACAATATTGCCATTTATGCTATCCATACGGCGTTGGATAACGCTTTGCAAGGGGTTAATGATATGATTTGCAATCAACTTAAACTACACAACAAGCAGATATTGATTCCGCAAGCGCAAACCATAAAAAAACTGACTACGTTTGTCCCTAAAGCCGAAGCAGAACAACTAAGAACTGCTTTATTTAAAGTTGGAGCCGGCAATATTGGTAACTATTCCAACTGCAGTTTTAACGTTGAAGGCATTGGCACATTTAACGGAAATGAAAGTTCCAATCCAACAAAAGGGGAAAAAGGCCACATTCATTATGAAGAAGAAACACAAATCACCTTAACGTATGCCAAACACTTGGAGCCAACAATTCTCAAAACGCTTTTCAAAACCCATTCATACGAAGAAGTGGCTTACGAAATCACAACACTTGAAAACAAAAACCAACACATCGGCATAGGCATGGTTGGCGATTTAGAAGAGGCCATGGATGAAAAACAGTTTTTAAATTATTTAAAAACCCACATGAACACAAAGCATATTAGGCACTCAAAATTATTGGGCAAACCCATTAAAAAAATTGCCGTTCTGGGTGGCTCCGGAAGTTTTGCCATTGAAAGCGCTCAAGCTGCTGGCGCTGATGTGTTTATCACTGCCGATTTGAAGTATCACGACTTTTTTAGGGCAGAAAACAAGCTTGTTTTAGCCGATATTGGCCATTATGAAAGTGAACAGTTCACAAAAAACCTTTTAGTAGCATATCTTACAAAAAAAATTACTAATTTTGCAGTCGTTTTATCAAACATAGATACCAATCCTGTTAAGTATTTTTAAAGTATGACCAAAAAGAAAGAAGTAACTGTTGAAGAGCGCTTAAGGGCTTTATACGATTTACAACTTATAGATTCTCGTATAGATGAAATAAGAAATGTTAGAGGAGAACTGCCATTGGAAGTTCGTGATTTAGAGGATGAAGTTGCTGGACTAAACATTAGACTGGAAAAACTCACATCTAGTCTAGACGTCATTGACAACGACATTGTTGCCAAGAAAAACTTAATTGAGGAGTCTAAAGCTTTAATTAAAAAATACAGCGAGCAACAAAAAAACGTAAGAAACAACAGAGAGTTCAATTCACTAACAAAAGAAATTGAGTTTCAAGAACTTGAAATTGAGTTAGCTGAAAAACATATTAAAGAGTTCAAGGTTCAAATAGAGCAGAAAAAAGAGGTCATTGCCGAAACCAAGGAACGATTGAAAGAGCGCGAAAACCACTTAAAACATAAAAAAGGTGAGCTTGATGCTATTTTGGCCGAAACTGAAAAAGAAGAACAAGCATTGATTGCAAAGTCTGAAGATTACAAAGAACAGATTGAAGATCGCTTGGTATCTGCTTACACAAGAATCCGTCAAAACGTGAAAAACGGATTGGCTGTGGTTGCTATTGAAAGAGGTGCTTCTGGAGGATCATTTTTTACCATTCCACCACAAGTACAAGTTGAAATTGCCTCTAGAAAAAAAATCATTACTGATGAGCACAGCGGTAGGATTTTAGTTGATGAAGCGCTAGCTAATGAACAAAAAGAGAAAATGGAAAAATTGTTTTCAAAACTATAATCCATTAAAAAATAAAATTTTAAAAGAGTCTTCAAATTATTGAAGGCTCTTTTTTTTAATAAAACTTTCACATAAATTCAATTAAGGTTTTTTCATTCTATACGTCTATGATAAAAAACCTAATTAATTATGAAAAAAATATATAACTTAGTTTTGGTTGCTCTTTTATTTAGTTGCCATAATTCTGCCCAAGTCAATCCAGAACAACAAGCTGTCATTAATGCCAAACCTGTTGAAGTTTCTTCACAAAACGGAAAAGCAAGAGCCTACTTTTCAAGTGGCTGCTTTTGGTGTGTTGAAGCTATTTTTGAAAGCGTAAAAGGGGTTGATGAAGTTATAAACGGTTATTCTGGTGGACATACCAAAAACCCAACCTATGAAGACAGTAATACCGGTAGAACAGGACACGCCGAATCTGTTGAAGTAATTTATGACCCAAACGTTGTAAGTTTTTCAACACTTGTTGATGTGTATTTTGGCTCTCAAAACCCATTACAAGTCAATGGTCAAGGCCCTGATAGAGGCTCACAATATCGTTCCATTATTTTTTATCAAAACGATGAACAAAAACAAATTATAGAATCTAAAAAATCAGCATTAGAAAAAAAACTTAATGCCAAGGTTGCTGCAGAAATCTATCCTTTTCAAAAGTTTTGGAAAGCAGAGGATTATCATCAAAACTACGTCCGCCTGCATCCAGAAAATAGGTATGTTCAAGGCGTTTCCATTCCAAGGTTGAACCGTTTTAAATCAAAGTTCCCTGAGCTGTTAAAGGATTAACCCTGAACAAAATAGTGTTTTTAGGTTTATGATTTTCTATCTTTGTTAAAAACACTTAACAGATGAAAAATCACATCCTTATACTTGCCATACTAATCACATGCATCTCTTGTAAACAAAATAAAAAGATACAACCCGAAATTAAATCACAAACACTTGCAGAAAAAATAACCAATGCCAATGGTATTGAAAACTGGAAAAATGTATCTGAAATAGATTTCACTTTTAACGTAGACAGAGATACAATTCATTTTGAACGCTCATGGAGTTGGCAACCAAAAACAGGTGATGTGACCTTGATTTCTGGGAAAGACACCATTTCATACAAACAAATGGCTGTTGACAGCACATCTTTGAATGCCGACAAAAGCCTTATAAATGACTCATTTTGGTTATTGGCTCCGTTTCATTTGGTTTGGGACAAAGGCACAACCATTTCAGACCTTGTTAAAGAAGAAGCCCCGATGAGTAAAACGATAATGAATAAAATAACCTTGACATATCCTAACCAAGGTGGTTACACACCAGGCGATGCTTACGATTTTTATTTTGGTGATGATTATCTGGTCAAGGAATGGATTTACAGAAAAGGGAATTCAAAAGAACCTTCAATGATTACGTCTTGGGACAATTATCAAGATTTTAATGGTTTAAAAATAGCCAAAGAACATAAAAATTCAGAAGGGAATTTTAAACTGTATTTCACAAATGTGAAGGTTGTTTTTAACTAATTTTTAAAAAAATTTGACATCCAAAAGTTATTATTTAGACGTATATAAAGTATAAATTTTCCGCGTTATGCGTCTATATATATCAAAAGAGCTTCAGTAAAAAAACTGAAGCTCTTTTTTTTTGTGTAAAAATCAGCCTTTAAAATCCTCTCTGACATGTGTTCCGTCACAATACGGTTTATTGCCAGACATACCACACCTACAAAAGGCCGTGGTTTTATTTTTGGATTCAGTTGAGCCATCTTTATGGGTTACTTTTAAAGTTCCGTAAACTAATAACGGACCATTTTCCAATACTTCCACTTTCGTCTCCAAATGCTCAGCAGACTGATCTTTTTTATCGTTCATATAAAAACTTAAAGCACCAGAAGGGCATGCTTTTACTTGATTTACTAACTTCTCAGTTGACGCGGCATTAATGTTAATCCATGGTTTTTCTTGAGGTTTAAAAACGTTTGGTAAGCCTTTTACACAAATGCCTGAGTGAATGCATGTTTCTGGTTCCCAAACTACAGTAACTTCTCCATTGCTATATTCTTTTGTTTTGCCCATAATCCTATTTTTTTATTAAATATACAAAAAATGAAATCATTAAATATCCAGGCTTTCTGTCTTCCTTTCTAACTTTAGAATTCTTATTTTTGTTAGAAACCAAAAACAAAATACTTTGTCAAAATACAAGTTAGGTCTTGATTACGCTAAACAACAAGACCACAATGACGATTTATCCATTTACAGGAATCAATTTTATATTCCAAAAGACACACATGGAAACGAATTGATTTACATGACCGGAAACTCACTTGGTTTACAGCCCAAAACCACAAAAGCATATATTGACCAAGAACTTGAAGATTGGGCAAATTTAGGTGTTGAAGGCCATACACAAGCAAAAAATCCATGGTTAAAATATAATGAATACTTAACTGAAAACATGGCAAACATAGTGGGCGCCAAACCCATTGAAGTGGTAGTCATGAATACCTTAACAGTAAATTTGCACCTTATGATGGTGTCTTTTTACCAGCCCACAAAAACACGTTATAAAATTTTAATAGAAGCCGATGCCTTTCCTTCAGATAAATATGCTGTTGAATCGCAATTAAGACATCATGGTTTTGATGATAAAGATGGTTTGATTCTTTGGAAAGCAAGAGCTGGTGAAGAACTGGCTAATTATGATGATTTAGAAGCCATTTTCAAAGCACATGGCCATGAAATTGCATTGGTTATGATTGGAGGCGTAAACTACTACACTGGGCAATTTTTTGATTTAAAACGCATCACTAAATTAGGCCATCAATATGGCTGTATAGTTGGTTTTGACTGTGCCCATGGCGCTGGAAACGTAGAACTCAATTTGCATGATTCGGGAGCCGATTTTGCTGTTTGGTGCACGTATAAATATTTGAATTCTGGACCAGGCAGTTTGGCCGGATGCTTTGTCCATGAACGCCATGCCCATAAAAAAGACTTAAACCGATTTACAGGTTGGTGGAGCCATAACAAAGAAACCCGTTTTAAAATGCGCGACGACTTTGACCAATTGCCGGGTGCTGAAGGTTGGCAATTGAGCAATCCACCCATTTTATCCATGGCCGCCATCAAAGCATCCTTGGACATGTTCAATAAAGTTGGCATTAAAAAATTAGTAGAAAAGTCAAAAAAACTGACTGGTTATTTTGAATTTTTGATTCATGAACTTAATGATAAACACATTAAAATAATCACGCCACAAAACCCAGAGGAACGTGGTTGCCAGCTCTCAATCCAAGTCAAAAACGCAGACAAAAGCTTGCACCATAAATTAACGCAAGCTGGTGTGATTAGCGATTGGAGAGAACCCGATGTGATTCGCTGTGCGCCTGTTCCGCTATATAATTCATTTCAAGACGTCTATCATTTGGTTGATACTTTGAAAACCATATTACATGAATAAACAACAAAATATATTGATTATTGGCGCTGGACTTTGTGGTTCGCTTCTTGCCTTACGTTTAGGCCAACGAGGCTATCATGTAACCGTCATGGAAAAACGCCCTGATTTGCGAAAAGTAAACATCAGTGCTGGGCGTTCCATTAATCTTGCTTTTTCAGACAGAGGAAACAAAGCCATGAAATTGGTTGGTATAGAAAATCAAGTTAAAGCGCTTTGTATCCCTATGAACGGCCGTATGATTCATGATAAAGATGGCAACACGTTTTTATCAAATTATAGCGGTCGGGATTATGAGTACATCAATTCAATTTCGCGTGGAGACCTTAATGCTTTGCTTTTAGATGAAGCTGAAAAACACGAAAATGTATCTATATACTTCAATAGAAAATGCAAATCAGTAGATTTTGAAAATACAACAGCCCTATTTTATGATTACGAATCAAAAACAGAATTCGTAGAAGATGCCGATGTAATTTTTGCAACTGATGGCGCTGGTTCAGCCATGAGAAAAAGTTATTATTTAGGTAAAAAATTCCTGTTTAGTTTTTCACAAGATTACCTCACACATGGTTACAAGGAATTATCCATTCTTCCAACAAAAGAAGGTGATTACAAAATCTATAAAAACGCTTTGCACATTTGGCCACGCGGATCGTTTATGCTCATAGCCTTGCCTAATTTAGATGGCAGTTTTACGGTTACCTTATTTTTAAGCCATGATGATGGTGAGTATAATTTCAGCAATCTTACAACTCCTGAAAACGTAACCGATTTCTTCAAAAAAGAATTTCCTGATGCGCTTGAGTTAATGCCAAATTTGATAGAAGATTTCTTCAAAAACCCAACATCCCCTTTAGGCACCGTAAAATGCTCGCCTTGGCATTTTAAGGGCAACACCTTGCTAATGGGTGATGCAGCCCATGCCATAGTTCCGTTTTACGGACAAGGCATGAATGCTTCTTTTGAGGATGTGGTTGAATTTGACACTGTTCTTGAAAAGCACAAAAACCCAAGCACAAAAAGTGATTGGGAAACCATTTTTAAAGCCTACGAAAGAACGCGTAAAAAAGACACCGATGCCATTGCTGATTTGGCCATTGATAATTTCCATGAAATGAAAGAACACGTCAATCATGATTTGTTTAGGGAAAAACGTAACTTGGAAATGGCTTTAGAACAACATTTTCCAGAAGAATATACATCAAAATATTCATTGGTAACATTTAATGAAAACATTGGCTATAGAGAAGCCATGTTGAAAGGTCGGGCACAGGACAAAGCCATTTTAAATATGTTGGCTGACAAAAAAATTGATTTGAATGGTGATTTGAGAAGTATTTTAGATAAAGTTAAATTTGAAACCGAGGCCATTCTTGAAGATGATAGAATTGCTGGATTAAAATAGAGTATATTTAAATATAAATTTATTCGATTCACAGCCTCAATATCGTTGAAATGTAGAATATAAAAATAAAATCTTTAAGAATTTTTGAAGCCTTGGAGGAAATTTAGATTTTATTTTTGGTTTTCATGTAATGAAAAATTCCTTATTTCAACTTGACCTTTTTGGTTCGTTTTGTGTTAAGACAAAAATGAACCAAATAAAAACCAAAGAGATTCTGAAACAAGTTCAGAATGAAAAGAACAAGATTATGAGCAAAGACAAAACCGTGACCCCAAGAGGCGCCTATCCTCACACTAAACGCGTAGGTGATTTTATATTTGTTTCAGGCACCAGTTCGCGCCGTGCTGATAATACCATTGCCGGCGTGGATATCATTGACGAAATGGGAACAAAACGATTAAACATTGAAGCCCAAACACGGGAAGTGCTCTTAAATATTGAAAAAAACTTAGCTAAAGAAGGTGCCTCGTTAAAAGATGTGGTAGATGTAACCTCATTTTTAGTGAACATGAATGACTTTGCTGGCTATAATAAAGCCTATGCTGAATTTTTTGACGCAGCATCAGGACCAACTAGAACCACAGTGGCCGTACACCAATTACCACATCCTGATTTGGTAATAGAAATTAAAGTGATGGCATATAAGAAAAGTGAATGATTGAACAAAATGGTAGAAATTAGAAGCTTAGTCAAAGAAGATTTTGAATCAATAGCCAGTCTTTCAAATCAATTGGGTTATATAATAAATCCACAAGATTTACTTGTTCAACTCAAAACAATTTTAAAAGATGGCAACCACCATTTATTTGGAGCTATTAAAGACAACAAATTAGTTGGATATATACATTCAACCCAAGTTATAGGGTTAACCTCTCTTCCTTTTACTGAAATAATGGCATTAATAGTTTGTGAAAAAGAAAGAGGAAATGGTATAGGAAAACAATTAGTAAAAAAAATTGAAAATGTTTGTTCTGATAAAAAAATACGTGTTCGTTGTAACTCAAAACGTGAACTAGCTCACAAATTTTACTATAACATGAATTTTAGTCTCAACAAAGAACAAAAAGTGTTTGAAAAGGCAATTTAAATGAAAAACATCCAAAACTACATCAACGGTCAATATGAAGATCCAATCAGTAATGAATGGCTGGATAACTATTGCCCAGCTAGCGGAGAGGTTTATGGTAAAATTCCTAACTCATCCAAAGCTGATGTAGAGAATGCTTATATCGCTGCTAAATCAGCATTCCCTGTTTGGTCGCAAACCACGTTGGAGGAACGCAGCAGAATCCTTATAAAAATATCCGAATTATTAGAAACCCATTTACAACGCTTTGCTGAAGCCGAAAGTAAGGACAATGGCAAACCCATTAGTTTGGCCAAAGCGGTTGATATTCCAAGGGCGGCCAGTAACTTTCGCTTTTTTGGGAATGCCATTACCCAATTTGCCAGTGAAAGCCATGAAAGCGTTGGGCAAGATGCCATCAATTACACCTTACGACAACCCATCGGTGTGGTGGGTTGCATCTCACCTTGGAATCTTCCAGTCTACTTGTTCACTTGGAAAATTGCCCCTGCCATAGCGGCCGGAAATTGCGTGGTTGCCAAGCCCAGTGAAATCACCCCTTTGACCGCTTATCTTTTAGGAGATATTTGCAATGAAGCTGGTTTGCCAAAAGGTGTTTTAAATATTGTTCATGGTTTGGGAACAACCACTGGACAAGCCATTATAGAACATCCAGATATCAAAGCCGTCTCATTTACCGGTGGTACCAAAACCGGAGCCCACATAGCTAAAGTATCTGCTCCTTTGTTTAAAAAATTATCATTGGAACTGGGAGGCAAAAACCCTAATATCATTTTTGCAGATTGTGATTATAATGATATGTTGGAAACAACCGTTCGGTCTTCCTTTTCCAATCAAGGGCAGATTTGTTTATGTGGTAGCCGGATTTTTGTGGAAGCTTCTATTTATGATCGGTTCAAAATAGATTTTATTAAAAAAGTAAAGCAATTGAAAGTTGGTCATCCATCTGAACCTAAAACAGACATTGGTGCCTTGGTATCAAAACCTCATCTTGAAAAAGTGATGAACTATATTGGCATTGCAAAAAAAGAGAACGGAACCATTCTTTGTGGTGGCAAACCAGTAATTGTGAAAGGTTATGAAAATGGGTATTATTTAGAACCCACCGTTATTGAAGTTCCAACGGATGAATGTAGAATCAACCAAGAAGAAGTCTTTGGCCCGGTAGTGACCATAATGCCATTTAATACTGAAGATGATGTTTTACAAATGGCCAACAAAGTAAAATACGGTTTGTCTGCCACTATCTGGACCAACGATTTGAAACGAACCATGCGTATGAGCAACCAAATTCAAGCTGGAATTGTCTGGGTCAATACCTGGATGATGCGTGATTTAAGAACCCCTTTTGGCGGTGTAAAAGCATCTGGCATTGGCAGGGAAGGCGGATTTGAAGCCTTACGTTTTTTTACCGAAGCTAAAAATGTGTGTATAAAATATTGAAATAACTATGTCATCTCTCGACTCCACTCGACCCGACATAATAACATAAATAAAATGAACTTAAACTTAAACAATAAAAACGCACTCGTCTGCGGAAGCACTGCCGGTATTGGAAAAGCAACAGCAATTGCCTTAGCAAATGAAGGTGCCAAAGTAACCTTGGTGGCCAGAAACAGGGAGAAGTTAAAAGAGGTATTGGCCCAAATGCCCAACAGTGAGAACCACAGCCTTATTGTGGCCGACTTTTCAAACCCCAGGGACTTGCAAGAGCAAGTCTTGAAATTTGTTGAAAACATAAACGGATTCCATATTCTTGTGAACAACACTGGAGGCCCCAGAAGCGGTGATATTTTAAATGCCAGCTTGGATGAATTTGATAATGCCTTTACGCAACATTTAAAATGCAACCATGTTTTGGCCCAAGCAGTTATTCCGTTTATGAAAGAGGAAGGTTATGGCAGAATTGTCAATATTATCTCCACATCTGTCAAAGAACCCATTCCGGGTCTTGGCGTAAGCAACACCATCAGAGGGGCCGTTGGTAATTGGAGCAAAACGCTTTCTGTTGAATTGGGCCCATTTGGTATTACCGTCAATAACGTGTTACCTGGTTTTACTAAAACCGAACGCCTTAATGAAATCATAAAAATAAAAGCCAATGCCGAAGGAACTTCGGTTGAGAATATGGCTAAAATCATGAAAAACTACAGTCCCGCAAAACGATTTGCCAAGCCTGAGGAAACGGCCAATGCCATTGTGTTTTTGGCCAGTGAAGCCGCTGGGTATATTAACGGAATTAACCTTCCTGTTGATGGTGGACGAACAAAAAGTTTGTAACTTTATATTTTAATAATCGCGTGAGGGATTGAAGCGAGCTACCATGTAGCGCGAAAAGCCCGACGCTTTATTGCATGAAAAACAATAAAGCGGCACGCTCAAAAACACACACTATGAGCCATTTAGTTTCTCCCTTGAATTTTAAAGCATGGATTGATGAACATCGCCATTTGTTAAAACCTCCCGTGGGCAATAAAGTGGTTTGGAAAGACGGCGACTTTATAGTGATGGTTGTTGGTGGCCCTAATAGCAGAAAGGACTACCATTATAATGAAACACCTGAGTTTTTCTACCAATTGGAAGGAGATATAGTCCTTAAGATTATTGATAATGGTACGCCAAAAGATGTCCACATTAAAGAAGGCGATATTTACTTGTTACCACCCAAAGTACCACACTCACCTCAACGTGGCGCCAATACAGTGGGATTGGTCATTGAGTACAAACGTCCTGAAGGCATGCGAGATGCCTTAGTCTGGTTTTGCGAAAATTGCACTACCAAACTTTATGAAGAAGATTTTACAGTGAAAAACATAGAGACCGATATGCCTAAAATTTTTGATAAGTTTTATGGTGACTTGGATAAACGAACATGTCCTAATTGCGGTAAAACCATGGAACCTCCCAAGAAAGTAAAGATTGATTAAATTTTATGACACCTAAACTGCGTATTAACGGCCATTCCCATTTATTGCCCTATCCTGAGGAAATTCCTGATTTCATGAGAGAGAAAGGGATTTTTTGGGTTGATAAAGACCGAAAATTCATGCTTCAAAAAGATTGGAGTCGCCCAGTGACCGATTCCAGTTTCTTTTTACATGAAAAACTGGAATGGATGGAACGCTATAACATTGACCACGCTGTTGTATTAAACCTGTCCCAACTTTACGGTAATGGTTTACGCGTTGAGGAAATGAAGCAGGCCCTTAGGTTTCAAAACGATTTTAATGCCCGTATTCAACATGACAACCCCAGCAAGTTTACCTGTGGTTTTGTAGTGCATCCCGGATTTGTACGGAGTGCCTGCTGGGAAATTGAACGTTGTGTAGAAACGCATGGTATGCAACTGTTATGTTTGCCTACCCATTATATGGATACCATTGGTACTTGGCGTTGTATTTTTGATGAAGAAAATGAACCTATTTTTGAGCTGGCCAGCAAGTATAATTTAGCTGTTGAAATTCACCCGTATGATGGCGAAAAATTTATAAAACTGGAGAACACCTCATGGCGTTTTCATCTCATTTGGATGTTGGCCCAATGTGCCGATGCTTATCATTTTTTGACCTTGAATGGCTATCAAGAAAAATATCCCAATATGCGTACCTGCTTTGCCCATGGTGGCCAATTGGCACAAATTAATTTAGGAAGGCGTATCCAGGGATTTGATGGCAGACCCGATTTATTTGAAGGTAAACACCATCCCAGAAAAGCGGTTGGCCACAAAAATATCTTTTTTGATACTTTGGTCCATGATACCGGTTCTCTGGAATTATTGATTAAAAACCAAGGTGCCAAACAAGTACTTATGGGATTGGATGACCCTTATCCGTTAGGCGAAATGGAAAGTATTAAGCAATCGTCATATCCCGGTAAAATATTAGATCTTGCCATGGAGCGCCATATTATTACTGAAACCGAGCGCGATGCTATTTGGCAAGACAATGTGATACAATGGCTATGCGGTGATGATGAAACGGCCAAGAAACAATTAATGAACAGAATTTTATCATAATGCACTTTATTCCTGAAGATTTAGACGATTATATTTCTAACCATTCTGAAGACGAACCCAAACTGCTCCAAGAACTTAATAGGGAAACATACCAAAAAATCTTGCAGCCACGTATGTTGAGCGGACATTATCAGGGTAGGGTTTTAAGTCTGATTTCAAAAATGGTCCACCCAAAGAACATATTGGAAATTGGCACGTATACTGGATATTCGTCCTTGTGTTTGGCAGAAGGCATGCAAAAAGAAGGCGAATTACACACCATTGATATCAATGAAGAACTGGTCGATTTTCAACGGAAGTATTTTGAAAAATCACCTTTTGGAAACCAAATCATTCAACATCTGGGACATGCTTTGGAAATCATTCCAAAACTCGATAAAAACTTTGACCTTATCTTTATTGATGCCGATAAAGAAAATTATCCCAAGTATTTCAACCTTGTTATAGACAAATTAAACAACGGTGGCGTTATTTTATCTGACAATGTGTTGTGGAGTGGCAAAGTTATTGAAGCTATTAAACCTGACGACCTGGATACCAAGGCCTTAATTGAATACAATAAGCTTTTAAAAGAGGATAAACGAATTGAAACGGTTATATTGCCTATTAGAGATGGCTTAACAATTAGCAGGAAACTGGACTAAAGTTTACGTTTTACAGAACCTGTAAAATCCTCTAAATCATCCTTAACCTTTTTTAGATTATCTCCAATTTCTTTTGTAATACTGGAGTCAAGGCCATTCTTTTCAGCACTTTTGGTTATTTCATTTTTAATGTCATTAGTAGCATCTTTGAGGGTTCGCATGCCTTTAGCCAATCCTCTAGCAATTTCTGGCACCTTATCGGCACCAAAAACCATGACGACAATAAAAAGTATGAATGCTATTTCAGCACCACTAATGAATAAAAATGTAGGTTGATATATCACAGTGCAAATATACTAAGTGTTTGATTAGAATAAAAAAAAGCCGACTATAAAAAATCGGCTTTTAAAATATTTTTCATCTAACTTTTATGAGCGCTTTTAAATTTATCAAAATCACTCTGTTTAATTTCTTTAGGCCATGAATTATTGGAGGTATCAATATCCGATGTTTCTTGGTTTGGATCTACAGTAATACTTACAATTTCTTTATCTGAAGCCACAGCTTTACTGACCTCTTTATCATTAAGACGCCATATTTGAGCTGGATATGTTACTGTTTTTGAAGTGCCATCGGCATAACTGTATTTAACAATTATTGGCATCACCATGCCACCTGGTTTTTCAAATGTAATATTGTAAAAGTATTTTGGCACTTTCATGTTGGCTCTTTCTTCTTTACTGAAGTTGTCCATTACATATTCCTTAAGCGGCACACTATTTTCTAAAGGATCACTGTCCTTTAGATTAGCATCGACCCCTTCAGTACCTTCTTCTGATAAATAAACAAAGTCATCTGCTTTTAAATTGTATCGTTTATAACGTTCCAATATTTTTTCTCCATCTTGGCTAGGTTTTGAGGTCACATAATATTTTTTAACATCCTTAACCCCTATATCAACCCAATCTGTTGTGTAAAACCAGCCTCTCCAAAACCAATCCAAATCCATAGCTGATGCATCTTCCATAGTTCTGAAAAAATCTTCTGGTGTTGGGTGCTTAAACATCCAGCGGTGAGCATATTCCTTGAAAGCATAATCAAATAGTTCATGGCCCATAATGGTTTCACGCAACATGGTTAATCCCACAGCTGGTTTGGAATACGCATTGGATCCAAAATTATAGACATCCAACCCTTTACTCATTATGGGCGCAATATAATCTTGATTTCCTCCCATATATGGAATAATGGATGTTGGATCACTATTTCTGGCAGGAAACA
This sequence comes from Yeosuana aromativorans, assembly GCF_014646655.1. Classification (GTDB taxonomy): domain Bacteria; phylum Bacteroidota; class Bacteroidia; order Flavobacteriales; family Flavobacteriaceae; genus Yeosuana; species Yeosuana aromativorans. Next base: position 367,870 of record NZ_BMNR01000004.1, read on the forward strand.
CTGTATCGCCTGGTGATAATGCTTCCGGATACGTTTCTCCCATATCTTTCTTGGCTATGGTTTGAAGAAATGAATTTAAACCTTCGTCCATCCAGGTCCATTGGCGTTCATCACTGTTTACAATCATTGGGAAAAAGTTATGCCCAACTTCATGAATAATAACTCCCATCATACCATACTTTACTCGGCTGCTGTATGTCCCGTCTTCATTAGGACGACCATAATTCCAGCAAATCATAGGGTATTCCATCCCTTGGTTTTTGGCATGGACTGAAATGGCTTTATGATAAGGATAATCAAACGTCATTCTTGAATAGGCTTTTAAGGTAACGGCCACTGTTTTGGTAGACCATTCTCCCCAAAGTGGATTGCCTTCTTTAGGATATAATGACACTGCCATGACATCTCTATCACCTATTTTAACGGCCATCATGTCCCAAATGAATTTTCTTGACGTTGCAAAAGCAAAATCACGCACATTCTCAGCATGGAATTTCCACGTTTTGGTGTCTTTTGAAAATCCTTTTTCTGCTTGTTCAGCTTCCGCTTGTGTAACAATTAAAACCGGTTCTTTATAAGATTTTTTAGCTTTCTCATAGCGTTCCATCATGACTTTTGAGAATACATCTTTTCTATTCATCAAAACACCTGTTCCATCTAAAATATGATCGGCTGGTACTGTAATGTTTACATCAAAGTTTCCAAATGGTAATGCAAATTCATCACGCCCCCAAAACTGGGAGTTTTGCCAGCCTTCAACATCACTATAAACCGCCATACGAGGATAAAACTGGGCTATTTCATAGGTTCTATTGCCGTCTTTAGGAAAATACTCATATCCTGAGCGATCTCTTTCTGGAACATGATCGTTGATATTATACCACCATTTAATAGAAAAAGAATATTTTTCACCATGTGCCAATGGTCTAGGCAAATCCACACGCATCATGGTTCTATTTATCATATAGGGCAAGGAAGCCCCATTTGTTGCTTTAACTTCCTCAATATTAAACCCTCCATCAAATGAATCTTTCAAATATCGATTGGCAAATTTTGATATTTGTTGAACGGGAGCCACACCATCACCTTCAATAAGTGGTGATTTGGAATCTTTGGCACGTTTGTTTTGATCTAATTGAACCCATAAATATTTTAATTCATCTGGTGAATTGTTAGTATACGTAATGGTTTCAAAACCAGATATTTTTTGGTTTTCATCATCCAGCACAATATCCATTTTATAATCTGCTTCTTGCTGATAATAATCGCTTCCAGGAGCACCCGAAGCCGATCTGTATCTATTGGGCGTAGAAAACTCATCATACAATTGTTTGAATTTGTTATTGTTTGTATGTCCTGTTTTTGGTTTTGTTTGGTCTTGGTCTTGGGCCAATACGCCTCCTGAGATTAAGAGAGCTGAAAGAAAATAAAAAATAGGTTTTTTCATTATTGATTTTAAATTATTTGTAATAGATTCCCTTCATAACAAATAATCATTCAAATCATTTGATTAAAAGGGTCTCAAAAATAACAAAATCATATCTGTACCTATATTTTTTAATTAAATTTTAACATGGCTGTTTGATCGCTTTTGTTTAATAAAAACCCTTTTTGTTTGGAGTAAATCTTGGTCTTTATCATATTTTGTTGATCTTCAAATAAATCAAACAAAACTTGATTGGTAATTTCAATTGAATTGATTTTTTTAACGTGTTGGATTTCAATGTAACACAGCATGATATCATTGTCATATTCTTTTCCTATAAAAACCATACTGGCATCATGTCCGTTGATTTTGATTTTGATTTTATCTTTTAAATATTTTTCAACATAACCATTTACGCTAGCTTTTTCATCTTTAACAGCCAACTCAATATTATCATCATATCGCTCACGCAACACTTTCTCAAAATCATCAATGAATATACGTGATGTTATTTGAACGGATTCCTTGTTTTCAACATAATCCAATTGGGTTACACTGATGTAATATTTATGAAAGCCTTTAAAAGCCATTAAGGGCAATACAACCACCAACAGCAGAATTTTTATTGTTTTCATCGTGTTTATAAAACTTATTTTATGTTCAAAAGTAATTTATTTTATTTGGTCAAAAAGCATTCCAAAACGTTAATCTTTATTGCCATTCAAATTTTCCAGATACTGTTTGTATTTCATTCTTAAAAAGATCAGAATTTTAAAATCGGTTTGATTTTTACAGTATTTGATAAAATTTTCATCATCGGCACAGAAATAAAAAAAATCGTTTACCAAATCAGCATCCAACGGATTGGACATTAAAAAATCTTTTGACAACCGCGTTTTTATACTATGCAAAAGTTCTTCTTTTTCTTCGAGTTTAATATGTTGTTTCAACATTTTTGTTCGGCCTGTTATGGCATTTATTATTGGGTTTAAAGGAACAATACCACTGCCTGTTGTTGCTTCATTCAATCGCCGTTCACTTTGGGTTGCAGGCTTGCCCGTATAACCCGGAATTCCAACATCAAAAAAGTTTATCGGTGGATCGCCTTCTATATTTTTGATATCAGACAATAAGTTTCCTGTTAAAATTTTACCAACAACAACTTCATCTAATTGATTTACTTTTTCTTCCAACGGAACTACAAGAAATTTATTAGCTATCAAATTGTCATCAACAATAACACTGTAGGGTTTGTGCTGAATGGAAGAAAATTGTAACGTATCATTTAAACGTACCCTGATTTTAAAATTCCCATCGCTATCTGTTATTGTAAACTCGTGAGCTGCTTTGTTGATTACATTGATGTTTTCAACATCAAGACTACTTTCTACCTTACCATGAATTTCAACAGTTTGCGAAAATGCACCTTGCACATGGGTTCCTATCAAAAGAAACAAAAAGCACCTTATTTTTGCCATTATTCCTTTTTCAAAAACAGTTTACTTTGCTCGGTAACAAACTCTATAAGCTGCATTTCATGTTCTGGCTTTAATAATTCTTGAGTCATGCCATTTGATTTCAAAAATTCAACAAAAGCACCAACAGAGTCCTGCGGAACATGAAACCTTTCACTTATATATTTTTGGGAATAAACATCAATCAATTCTTTTTGTTCTAGTTCATATTGTAAAGCGTCGTCATTCTTTGCCCTTTTTTTATGCTTGGAAAACAGCTTGAATATTTCAACAAAATTAACACCGTTATACAGTTGGTTCTTATTGACCACAGAATTCAAAGCATCTTCAATAACTTGATTATCCACCGCATTATCTACAGAAAGCATATAAGCATCCATGTTACCAAAATCCATATCAATGGAAGGCGGTGGTTTTATGTTTTTAATATCCTGTAATAAATACCCGGAAAGACCGAAAGTCAATAATACGGCGTCAAGATTATTAATATGTTCTCGTAAAAATATTTTTAATTCTTTTGAAGATATAACGGTATCATCTATAGTAATAACAACAGGCTCAAATTGTAAAGCCGAAACCTCAATACGGTCATTTAAAGCGACTGCAATGTTAAATTCCCCTTTATTATTCGTTACAGTACCTTTGTTTGATGACGTGTTGAAAACTGTAATTCCTTCAATATCGGTATTCGTTGTAAGAATGACACCCTTTACAGCAACACGCTCTACTGTTTGACTTCTTACGGAAGCCATTAGGAACACAATAATTAGGAATGATACTGTTTTTTTCACGTACATTGGTTTAAAAGATAAAGAACGGCTATCAAATCTTAAAGTTAATGAAAAGATACTTTAAAGTTTTGTTAAACCCTACAAATACTTAATTTTACCTAAAGTAATTTTTATGAAAAATATCATCATAGCCAGCACATCAACGCTTCACGGAAGTGATTATTTAGAATATATTTTAGACGAGTTAAAGCTATTTTTTAATCAAGCTAATGAGATTCTTTTTATTCCTTATGCAAGGCCTGGTGGCATATCTTATGATGATTACACCAAAAAGGCAAAAGATGCTTTTTCAAGAATCAATAAATCCGTAACAGGCATTCACACTTTTGAAAATCCAGTTATTGCCATTGAAAAGGCTCAAGCCATTTTTGTAGGTGGAGGCAATACGTTTGTATTGTTAAATCAATTGTATAAGCATGGTTTAATGACTGTTTTAAGAGATGCCATAAACAATGGAACACCTTATTTAGGAACTAGTGCCGGCAGTAATATTTGTGGACTTACCATAAAGACCACCAATGATATGCCGATTGTGTATCCACCTAATTTTAACGCTTTGGGATTGGTTCCCTTTAATATAAATCCACACTATTTAGATCCAGATACAACTTCAAAGCATATGGGGGAAACTAGGGAAACACGCATACAAGAATTTCACAATTTTAACACCAATCCTGTGATTGGTCTTCGTGAAGGGAGTTGGCTATTGGTAAAAGATCATTCAATAGTTTTAAAAGGCTCCTTATCTGCACGGGTTTTTGAATACCAAAAAAAGCCTTATGAGGTAGAACCAGAAACAGAATTAAACGCTTTAAAATAAAAAAGCCTCATCTTTTTGATGAAGCTTCTTGAGCGGGAGACCGGGTTCGAACCGGCGACATTCAGCTTGGAAGGCTGACGCTCTACCAACTGAGCTACTCCCGCAATTCTGTTACAAATATATAAAATCTATTTTGTCATTTACAAGAAAAAAAATAGAGTTTCACAAAAAATATCACCCTAAAATTTTAAGGCTTTCAAACTTTGATTTTATTAAAAAAAAGAAATTCTAAACCATAAAAAAGCCTTGTTTAACAAGGCTTTTCAATTGACTAATTCAAAATAATTATATGGATTTTTAATTATTTTTTATCTAAAGTATCTTCAATAATGGCTTGAGCATCTGTTGCGCCGTGCAATTTTGCGTAATCGGCTGCAGTCATCCCTTTGTCTGATTTTGCTTTTAGATTAGCGCCTTTTGAAATTAATAACTTTAAGATTTCTGTCCTGTTATACTTAGCAGCATACATTACAGGGGTCATTCCATTGGATTTTTGATTCACATCAGCTCCTAGATCCAACAGTTTTTTTACGGTTTCAAAATCACCTTTGGCTATTGAAACACAAAATGGACTTACTTTAAATACAGATACTAACGTGTTATCATTAACAACACTGTTAAGGGATTTGGCGTTTACAGTGACAACTGAAAAACATAATGCGATTGCAGAAATAATGATTGTTTTTTTCATGATGAAAGATTTTAATTTGATTATTGATTCGTTTTTTGATATACTAAAGAGACGACTGTTTTTTTAATGTGTTACAGAAAGAACCAGACAATAACGTTTTTTTAACATTTCATTTTATGCAATCATTCCATACTTTAACTTAAAAAATTATCGAAAACCCTACTAATAAATAAGTATTTCGGAAAGCCATTTTAAGGGTTTTCTTATGAAACTTCATTATCTTTGATACCTATTAAAATCATCTAAAAACATGAACAAAAAAGTCATCTTAATGATACTTGATGGATGGGGAAAATCACCCGATCCCAAAGTATCTGCCATTGATAATGCAAACACACCATTTATAGATTCTCTTTATACAAAATACCCTAATGCCTCCTTGCGCACCGATGGTTTGCATGTAGGATTGCCCGAAGGGCAAATGGGAAACAGTGAAGTTGGGCACATGAATCTTGGCGCTGGGAGAATTGTATACCAAGACTTAGTGAAAGTAAATCTAGCCGTAAAAAACAAAACCCTTAATAAAGAACAAGTTTTAGTTGATGCCTTTAAATATGCAAAGGACAATAATAAAGATGTTCACTTTTTAGGTCTATTGAGTGATGGTGGCGTACATTCCCATATCAATCATTTGTTTGGTTTACTGGAAGCGGCCAATGATTTTGGTTTAACAAACACCTATGTCCATGCGTTTACAGATGGCCGTGATGTTGATCCTAAATCCGGTTATGGTTTTTTAACTGAATTGGAGGATCAATTAGATAAAACAAACAGTAAACTGGCATCTGTAACAGGTCGTTATTATGCCATGGATAGGGATAAACGTTGGGAACGTATTAAATTGGCTTATGATGCCGTAGTAAACGGAATTGGTGATTTCTCTACCAACATAACAGAATCTATGGAGGCCAATTACAAGAATGACGTCACCGATGAGTTTATTAAACCCATCGTCATGGTTGACAAAAACAACCAACCTGTTGCCAAAATTAAAGATGGTGACGTGGTTATCTTTTTTAACTTTAGGACCGATCGCGGACGTGAACTTACCGAGGCTTTATCACAAAAAGATTTCCATGAGCAAAACATGCATAAATTAAATTTATATTATGTAACGCTTACCAATTATGATGATAGCTTTAAAAACATCCATGTTGTTTTCAATAAAGACAATCTAACCGAAACTTTGGGTGAAGTTTTAGAAAAACACAATAAAAAACAAATCCGTATTGCCGAAACAGAAAAATACCCTCATGTTACGTTTTTCTTTTCTGGTGGACAAGAAACACCATTTAAAGGCGAAACAAGAATTTTACGAAATTCACCAAAAGTAGCCACGTATGATTTACAACCAGAAATGAGTGCTTATGAATTGCGGGATGCTTTGGTGCCAGAATTACAAAAAGGTGATGTTGATTTTGTGTGTTTGAATTTTGCTAACGGGGATATGGTAGGCCACACCGGTGTCATGGAGGCAGCCATAAAAGCTTGTGAAGCGGTTGATGAATGTGTAAAAGATGTGGTAACAACAGCTCTTGACAATGGCTACACCACTATTTTGATTGCCGATCATGGCAATTGCGAAACCATGATCAATCCTGATGGTTCACCAAATACGGCACATACCACAAACCCTGTTCCAGTAATTTTAATTGATAAAGAACTCAAACATGTAAAAGATGGGATTTTGGGTGATATTGCGCCTACCATCCTTAAACTTATGGGAATTGAACAACCAGAGGCCATGACAAGGCATTCATTAGTTTAAAAAAATAATTATTGTACATTTACAGCAACCAAATGGTTTTGTACAATGAATTTTAACGATAAGCTTATTATTGCGGTTGACTTTGATGGAACCATTGTGGAAGACGATTACCCAAACATTGGTAAACCAATTATATTTGCTTTTGAAACCTTAAAAAAACTACAGGAAGAAGGACATAGGCTCATACTATGGACTTACAGAACTGGTGACAAACTTGAAGATGCCGTTAATTTTTGTGAAAATAACGGTGTCTTTTTTTATGCTGTAAATAAGAGTTTCCCCGAAGAACAGTATGATGATTCCATTAGCAGAAAAATTCATGCTGATTTGTTTATTGACGATAGAAATATTGGTGGATTTATAGGCTGGGGTGAAATTTACCAAATGCTTATAGGACCTGAAGACATTCCAAATCAACAACAAAACAAAAAGAAAGGATTCTTTGATTTCTTTAAATAGTATCCTTATATCAATTCATAGTAAGCCTTATCAATAGTCTCCCTGTGTTCTGGATGTGCAATATCAACCAAAGCCTTAACCCTATTTTGTATTGTTTTGCCGTACAAATCGGCAATGCCATATTCTGTTACAATATAATGCACGTGAGCTCTGGTAGTTACAACACCAGCACCTGGTTTTAATGAAGGCACTATTCTGCTGATTCCAGTTTTGGTGATAGAAGGTAATGCAATAATGGCCTTACCGCCTTCACTTAAGGAAGCACCCCTTATAAAATCCATTTGACCGCCTACTCCAGAATAAATGTTGGAACCAATAGAGTCGGCACAAACTTGTCCGGTTACATCAACCTCAATAGCAGAATTGATAGCTACCATTTTAGGATTCTGTTTAATAATGGACACATCATTTACATAATCTGATGCGCGCAATTCAATAAATGGATTATCATCTACATAATCATATAAACGTTTTGTCCCCATTAAAAATGTAGCTAGAACTCTCCCAGGGTTAATGGCCTTGTAATTGCCATTGATAACATCCTTTAAAATCAAATCAATGACACCATCCGAGAACATTTCAGTATGCAACCCTAAATTCTTGTGATTTGTAAGACGCGATAACACCGCATTAGGGATGACCCCTACTCCCATTTGCAGGGTGCTTTGGTCGTCAATTAAACTCGCCACATAATCGCCAATTTTGTTTTCCACTTCTGTTGAAACAGGCAAATCATGGGTAGGAATGGGTTCATTGCATTCCACAAACAGATCTATTTCTGTATGGTGGATAATGCCATCGCCATGCGTTCTGGGCATTTGAGGGTTAACTTGAGCTATAACAATTTTAGCATTTTCAATAGCGGCCAAAGTGGCTTCAACAGAAACCCCCAACGAACAATAGCCATGTTTGTCTGGCACCGAAACATGGATCAAAGCAACATCAAGCGGTAAAATATTCCGTTTAAACAATAAGGGCAACTCACTTAAAAACACAGGTGTGTACGATCCGTTCCCTGCTGCCAAGGTATGTCTGATATTGTTTCCAACAAAAAAGGAGTTGATATGAAAACTATCACGATATGCTGGATCGGCATAAGCCGTTTTGCCTTCTACATGTAAATGGCACACCTCAACATTTTTCAACTCTTGATATCGCTGCGTCATGGCGTTCATTAAAATCTGGGGGGCCGCTGCAGCCGCTTGCACATATACCCTGTCGTTTGACTTAATAACTTTAACAGCCTCTTCAGCACTAACAATTTTATACATAACCACTAATTTATAATACAAAATTATTGATAAATGATAGGATAAAAACTGTCCAAAGTCATACTAATATAAAAAACAATAAAAATTTAATTTTAAGTATCTTTGCACATATTTTACAAAACATGATCATTACAAAAACCAGAGAGGAAATTGAATTGATGCGTGAAAGCGCACTAATAGTTTCAAAAACATTGGGCATTCTTGCCAAAGAAATCAAACCCGGTGTAACCACATTGCATCTTGATAAAATTGCCGAGGAATACATTCGCGACCAAGGAGCCATTCCTGGGTTTTTAGGGTTATATGATTTCCCTAACACCTTATGTATGAGCCCAAATACCCAAGTAGTACATGGTATTCCCAATAAAGAACCTTTGGTTGAAGGCGATATTATATCAATTGATTGTGGTGCCCTAAAAAATGGTTTTTATGGTGACCATGCCTATACGTTTCCTGTTGGAGAAATTGACCCAGAAACCGAAAAATTGTTGAAGGTGACCAAAGAGTCCTTATATGTTGGCATCAGGGAATTTAAAATAAACAATCGCGTTGGCGATGTAGGTTATGCTATTCAAAAATACTGCGAAGACCATGGCTATGGTGTGGTTAGGGAATTGGTTGGCCATGGCTTAGGAAAAACCATGCACGAAGATCCAGAAATGCCCAACTACGGAAAACGTGGACGTGGCAAAAAATTTGTTGAAGGCATGGTAGTCGCCATTGAACCCATGATCAATATGGGAACGCACCGTATCAAGCAACATACAGATGGCTGGACCATTACAACGTTAGACAACAAACCAAGTGCCCATTTTGAACATGATATCGCCATTATTGACGGCAAACCAGAGTTACTTTCAACCTTTGCATATATTTATGAAGCCTTAGGAATCACCTCTAATGAAGAAGATGAGTTTAGGCAAACCGCATTAATTCTGTAATCACTCATGAATATTTCTGATATTGAACAACGAGAACTGGCCAAGGGAATTAAAGGACGATATTTTCATACCGATAATATGACCATAGGTTTTGTGGATATTGAAAAAGGAGCCATTCTCCCAGCGCATTCCCATATTCATGAACAAACAACACAAGTTACCGAAGGTCAATTAGAAATGACCATTGATGGTATTGTTCAAGTATTGGAACCCGGTATGATTACATTGATACCTTCCAATGCGATACATAGTGCCCGTGCCTTATCCGATTGTAAAGTCACGGATATTTTCTTTCCGGTAAGAGAAGACTATAAATAACCTCTTTTGAAATGCCTAAAAAAATATTTGACACCTACTATCCTAACGTGATTAGGGCATTCCATCTGTCCTTTAAAAGAAACTTAAAAATGAACAGATGAAAGCAATCTTCAAATTTATACTAAACTTTCTGCCAAGACCTTTCTTGATTCAGCTAAGTTATACCATTCGCCCATTTTTGGCATTTTTTCTAAAGGGAACCAATTACACCGACCCAATTGATGGAAAAAGCTTTAGAACCTTTCTGCCTTACGGTTACGGAAAGCAACGCAACAATGCACTGTCTCCATCAACATTAAGTTTAGAACGCCATAGATTACTTTGGTTATATCTTAAACATGAAACCGATTTTTTTACATCACATTATTATAAAGTCCTTCATTTTGCCCCTGAACAGGCTTTTTATAAACGCTTTAAAAGCATGTCTAATTTGGAGTATGTAACAACCGATTTAAATTCTCCTTTGGCCGATGTTAAAGCAGATATCTGCAATTTGCCATTTGAAGATGATGCGTTTGATGTTATTCTTTGCAATCATGTGTTGGAACATATCCCTGATGATACCAAAGCGATGCAAGAATTGTATCGCGTTTTAAAACCAGGCGGCTTTGGCGTGTTTCAAATTCCACAAGATTTAAACAGGGAAACCACTTTTGAAGACAACACCATAACCGACAAAAAAGAACGCACTAAAATATTTGGCCAATACGACCATGTTCGTGTTTACGGAAGAGATTACTTTGACAAACTACGTTCAATAGGGTTTAAGGTTGAAGAAATGGATTATACATCGACATTATCACAAGAAGACATTACAAAATACTGTTTGGCAAAGGGTGAAATTATTCCTGTGGTTTATAAATAGTAGCTTGTCATTACGAGGAGTGCAACGACGTCGTAATCTCTTATTAAAAAAAATTGGCACATCCAGACTTAAACGTCTGGATTCGAAATGACATTAGCTATCTGGAAATCCGTTTAGAGATAGTGTTTCTAGTTCCTTATTATCATTATCAAAAATGAGAAACACTTTAAACTCAGAGTGGCTTTTCAAAAATTCCTTTACTTTTTCAATACCCATGGCCTTAAAGGCCGTGGCATAAGCATCAGCCGTCATGCAATTTGAGGCAATGACCGAAATACTCAACAAATTGGTTTGACTGGGATAACCTGTTTTGGTGTCAATAATATGCGAATAACGCTTTCCGTTTTTGTCTACTTTAAACTTTCTGTAAGTTCCGGATGTTGCCATGGCAGCATCTTTTAACGAAATGGCACGAATAACCGATTGGGTGCCGTCAAAATGAGGCATTTCAACCCCTACTTTCCAATCTTTGTTTTTTTCAACGTTGATTCCCTTAGTTCTAATCTCGCCACCTATTTCAACAATATAGTTATCAACTCCTTCATGCTCCAAAAATTCAGAAATCACATCCACACCATATCCTTTGGCTATGGCGTTAAAATCAATAAACGTATTGGGTTTTTTTTTAATGATTGTATTACCTGCACGATTGACTTTATCCATTCCAACCGACACCATCAAACTATCAATTTTAAGGCTGTCCAGATTGACTATGTTTCCCTCGGGACCAAAATCCCAGGCATTCACCAAATTGCCTATGGTTGGATCAAAAAAACCATTGGTTTCTTTATAAATGTGCTTTGACGCATCAAAAACTTTTGCAAAATGAGAATCAATTTCATTGGATTCGTTTCGGTTTAACTTTGAAATATCAGAATTTACCTGATAGGTTGACATGGATTTATTGATAACATAAAACAGGCTATCAATTTTGCTTTGAAAATCGGTTTTAACTTTAGAATAGTATTGTATATGATACGTAGTACCAAAAACAGGTCCGGCCAATTTGGTGTTTTCAGGCTTTTTGCAAGAAACAAAACCCAACAAAACAATAAGCAAAAAAAATCTCTTCATATAAAAACTAGTTTAAATGGGTTTCCAAAACCTGAATGCCATTATACTCAATGAGATATTCCTCGTCTAGATATAAAGGTAACTTTTCATCCGTTTTGTTTCCTATACCAACCCCGGCATATAGCACTGTGGCATTATGTTCCCTGGCGTGCTTTTTGAATGATTCCATCCAAACCACATCATAATTATTGGGGTTTTCTGGCAACATAACCGCTTTGACAATCACAAAAAAATATTGCTTGTTCTTATCAATACACACAAACTGCGGATGCTTTTTAAGCTTACTGTTAATGGCTATAAACTCAAAACCACGTTGTTCTAAATCCTTTCCAACATGATTCATGGCCAAATTATGCAATTCTTGTTTTGTAAGCGGCTTTCCCATGATGTAAAAATACTATTTATATAATAATTGATAAAATTGTTTAACTTTAAAAGCAATAACCAACCGCTTCATTAATTAATGATTAAACTCTTCCATAGCATTCGCAAAACACTCCTAAACGAAGGGAAAACCACCAATTACATAAAGTATGCGATTGGGGAAATTGTACTAGTGGTTATTGGGATTCTCATTGCCTTAACGGTCAATAACTGGAATGAACGTAAAAAAACGGATTCTCAATTTAAAACAAGTATTGAAAACCTGTACAACTCCATTATGTTTGACGTTGAAAATTTTCAAATTTTGCAAAATGAGGTCAGAGACAAGATAGAATTGATTCCACAACTACTGAGCACCCCTAAAGATTCTATAAATGCCAGTACCATACAAATAGCTTTTTTCGTTTCAGCTAATGAGAAGCCATACTACTCTGAAACACCTTTCTTTCTGAATAATTTAAAAGCCAACCCAAATAATGTTAAACAAACGGAAATTGTCAAGGAAATCACCAATTACATGAATTCTCTTCAGATTAACTCACTGGGAGAAAAAGAAAATGCTTTTCAAATGATGATTGATGAAGGCATTCCCTTTTCAAAACCTAATATAGGATTCACTACTAAATTTGATATAATTGACTCATTATATTACACCAATTTTCATTTTGAAAGATTTAACTATTTACTTAATCAGCCAAAATTTAAAGCAGAGATGTTGACCCTTGAAGTTAATCGCACTTATCAATACTATGAGTTAAACACCAAAATAAGCTCAGGAAAATCCATATTGGCCCTAATAAAAAATTATTACCCAGATGTTAAGATACTCTATAAAGATGTAGGTATTATTGGCACATCAATCAATGGTTTTGATGACGTGGGCGCTAAATCCACACCCATGATTGAAACCGATTTTGAAAATTCTATCTGGGAATTGGAACTACATTTAAAGAAAGGGGTGGTTAAATTTAGGTGTCGTGATAGCTGGACCATCAATTGGGGCGGTGATACTTTTCCTGAAGGTAAAGGCTATCAAGATGGTCCTGATATAAAAATACCTGAAGAAGGTCAATATCATATCACCTTGAATCTTACCAAAAAAACATACAAATTTGTAAAATTAGATGATTAAATTCTTTAGAAACATCCGTAAAAAACTTTTAGCCGAAGGCAAAACAACCAACTACCTAAAATATGCCATTGGCGAGATTATATTGGTAGTGATTGGAATCTTGATTGCTTTGCAGATCAATAATTGGAACGAAAACAGAAAGGACAGAATGAAAGAAAAAACTATTTTAAGTTCTTTAAATAAAGAATTTGAAAAAAATTTAGAGCAATTCAACACAGTTAAACAACTACATTTAAACAATCTGAGGGCACAAAATATTGTTTTAAGAAATATAGATAAGTTAGATAAACCAAAATCTATAGATTCTGTCAGTAAATACGCTTTAGGGATATTTGGTGGAATTACTTTTAATCCCTCAAATGGTATTGTTCAATCATTGATTAGTTCCGGAGACATCAATATTATTACCAATGATACTCTAAAAAACTACTTGGTGTCTTGGAAAGATGTTTTAGATGACTATACTGAAGAAGAAATCATTTCCAAAGAATTTTGGTCTAATGTTATAGAACCATATATCATTAAAAATGGTGATTTCAGAATAGAAAATAGTCAAAAAAATTTTCGTCTCCTAAAAGATTCCGTTTTTATCAACATGATTGTTCGTAAACACTCTTATACTAACAATATTATTACTGAAATTGATGATAAGAACTCTGTTGAAGATTACTTAAACGAAATTGTAAGACTTTCTAAAACTAATTGATTGGTAAAACACTTCAGTAACATTTGTGAAACACCCTTTAAGGAAGGCAAAACCGCCAACTACCAAAAAATAAACCATTGATAAAATTGCATTAGAATTTAATTGAACAACCTATACATTTTTTGAAGACTTTAGTTTTTTTCATATCTTAGAAATAAAAAGTCATGAAAACATCCCATCGCTTAGAGCAAGCATTAACAAAACTCTATGTCGCCTTTCATAACAATCAGTTACATCCTGAATGCTGCAAACAATGTGCTGTTGGCAATATTCTGGATAATACCGATAGCTGGAAACATCTAACAGACATCCATGGCTCTGAGGTTTTAAACTATGTTGGTATGGTGAATCAAAAATTAGGGAAAACATTCAATGGCTATTCACCCGCAGAATTACTGAAAATTGAATCCGTATTTTTAAAAGGGTGTGGTTATGGAGGTGCTATCAATGGAAGAAATGCTAAACCAAAAAACCCAACTGATAAAGATGTATTGTTTAACGGATTATCTGAAGTAATAAAGTTTTTATGTGAAATTGATGGCGTTTCAAATGTTATGGATTACACTAAACTTTTTGAATTTGAAAATGACAAACCTCGTTTTCAATCAATAATCATACAGGCATAAAAAAACCGATATTTTCATATCGGTTCTTGTTATTTGAGATGCTGAAACAAGTTCAGCATGACGCTTTAATTATTATCCTCCAAAGTCATCAAAACGGATGTTTTCATCTGGGATACCAAAATCCTCGCCCATTTTTTGAACCGCTTGGTTCATTAATGGTGGTCCACAGAAATACAATTCAATATCTTCGGGTGTTTCATGATGGTTTAAGTAATTATCTATCACACAATTGTGGATAAATCCAACAAAGCCATCGCCAGGCGCATCAATGTTTTCCTTAACTTTCCAGTTATCTTCTGGTAGCGGTTCTGATAATGCTAAATAGAATTTAAAGTTTGGGAACTCTTTTTCCAATTCACGGAAATGATCTAAATAGAACAATTCACGTTTAGAACGGCCTCCATACCAATACGTTACTTTTCTACCAGTCTTCAAGGTTTTGAACAAATGGTACAGGTGAGACCGCATGGGTGCCATACCGGCTCCACCACCAACATATAGCATTTCGGCATCAGATTCATTGATAAAGAACTCTCCATAAGGTCCGGAAATGGTTACTTTATCACCTTTTTTTCTGGAGAAAATATAAGACGATGCAATACCCGGATTCACATCCATCCATCCACCTTTAGCTCTATCAAAAGGCGGTGTGGCTATACGCACGTTCAACATAATCTCTCTGCCTTCGGCTGGATAAGAAGCCATGGAATAAGCTCTTTCTACCGTTTCAGGGTTTTTCATTACCAATGGCCAAAGCTTAAATTTATCCCACTCCTCTTGAAACTTATCTGGTCTTTCATGTTCTTCGGGATGCGCTGTAATATCAATATCTGAATACTTGACTTCACAAGGTGGAATTTCAATTTGAATATAACCACCCGCTTTGTAATTCATATCCTCGGGAATCTCAACAACAAACTCCTTAATAAAAGAGGCCACATTATAATTTCTAACAACAGTTGCTTCCCATTTTTTTATACCAAATACTTCTTCAGGAATGGTGATGTTCATATCCTGCTTAACTTTAACTTGGCATCCTAGACGAGCACCTTCTTGCAATTCCTTTCTGGTAAAATGCGGTGTCTCTGTAGGAAGGGCTTCTCCACCACCAGATAGCACGTGACATTCACACTGAAGGCATGTTCCACCACCACCACAAGCTGATGGTAAAAATATTTTATTGTTCCCCAAAGTAGATAGTAAACTACCTCCTGAAGCGACTTCAATTTCCTTTTCACCATTAATGGTAATCTTCACAGGACCGGATGGTGATAGTTTTTGTTTGACTACTAAAAGCAAAACTACTAACAACAAGGTGATAATCAAGAAAACCGTTACCGTTGCTATTACTGTTCCTAATGTACTTATGGCTAAAATCATGTTACTCATTTACTTTTATGTTGTTAGCTAACACTACTTTATCTTTCTTGTTATCTTTTGTGTCAGAAGTCTTTGAAACCTCAACTTTGTTGTCTTTTATTGGAGCTACAGCTACTTGTTTTTCTTCTTTTGGTTTTTTATCACCTCCTGTTAACATACCTCCAAAACTCATGAACCCAATAGCCATTAAACCTGTTGTAATAAAGGTAATACCCAATCCTCGCAATGGAGCAGGCACATTGGAATAACGTATTTTTTCACGAATGGCCGCAATGGAAAGAATCGCCAAAAACCATCCAATACCAGAACCAATACCATATACAGTGGCTAAACCTAAAGTAGGTATTTCACGTGATTGCATAAATAATGACCCTCCTAAAATAGCACAGTTTACCGCAATAAGAGGCAAGAAAATCCCCAATGAGTTATATAACGATGGTGAAAATTTCTCAACCACAATTTCAACTAACTGAACCATAGTTGCTATGGTTGCAATAAACATGATAAATGATAAGAAACTTAAATCGTATTCGGCGTATTCTTCACCCAACCAAGATAAAGCACCGGGCTGCAATAGATAATGATCCAGAAGCCAGTTTAAAGGCACCGTGATAAGCATTACAAAAATAACAGCAGCACCCAACCCTACGGCTGTAGATACTTTTTTAGATACAGCAAGGAACGAGCACATTCCTAGGAATGTTGCAAATACCATGTTATCTATAAATATTGACTTTAAAAATAATTCTAAATGTTCCATATATTTTGATTTTAGTTGTTTGTTTCTAGTTTTTGGTATTTCATTTCTGTCAACCAAAAACCATCAACTATAAACTATTTAATGATCTTCTATTAATGCTCTGTTTCTACTGCGCTGTACCCAAATTATAATACCCACAACAATCAAAGCCATGGGAGATAACAACATAAATCCGTTGTTTTCATAACCTAGAGCGTACAATCCTGTTTTAGCAATTGGATCTCCCAATACTTTAAATCCAAGTAAAGTACCTGAACCCAAAAGCTCTCTAAAAAATCCAACAATAACAAGTATTAAACCATAACCAGCACCGTTACCAATACCATCCAAGAATGAGCGCCAAGGGCCATTTGCCAAAGCAAAGGCTTCAAAGCGACCCATGATGATACAGTTGGTAATAATTAACCCAACGAACACCGATAAGGTTTTACTTAATTGATAGGAATAGGCTTTTAAAATTAAATCTACTAAGATTACCAAAACAGCTACCACAACCAATTGCACAATGATCCTGATTTTTGGTGGGATGATATTTCGCATTAAAGAAATAACAACGTTACCAATAGCCACCACAGCCGTTACTGAAATGGCCATTACAATAGCTGCTTTTAATTGCGCCGTGATTGCCAAAGCCGAACATATTCCTAATACTTGTATGGTTATTGGGTTATTGTCCGCCAACGGATCTAATAATAATTTGCTATCTTTTCTTGATAAAAGTCCCATAATCTATTTGTTGTTTAATTTTTTAAGAAAAGGAATATACATATCCACATCCTTTTTTATCATAGCTGTCACACCATTACTGGTTATAGTTGCCCCAGCCAAAGCGTCTATTTCATGATCATCCTTGTCTTCATTTGTTGGATCATTGTTTCCTTTAACAACTGAAATTCCTGTAAAAGCACCATCTTCCATAATCTTCTCGCCTTTAAAATCATCCATAAAGAAACGTTGATTGATGTTTGCACCTAAACCTGGCGTTTCCCCTTTATGGTCAAAAAATACACCGTCAACAATAAAATCTTTGTCAATGGCCATGTACCCCCAAATAGCATCCCATAACCCTTTTCCTCGCATTGGGATAATATAATAGGTCTGACCATCTTTCTCTCCTATAAACAGCGGCAGTTTTCTTGTATAATTTGGATCTGCTGCTTTAGCCTCTTCCTTTTTAAGGTCGATTAAATAAGCATTATCATCTTCAGTAGCAGTATCACCCTGTATGACCAACTGCTTTTTGATATACTTTGAAAACATACTACCAACTTCAGAAGTTGGAATAAAGTTCACGCTACCCTCTTCATTATCATTGACTCCCATAGCATATAAAATATTTTGTTGGATTTCCATACGCTTATTTTCAGTGATCTTTGGTTTTAGCGTTTCAGAAGCATAAGCCAATAACGCTCCCACAATCAACACCATTCCTATGGCAAATAATATAGTATAAGAGTTTTTTTCTGTTCTATTTTCCATCATTAAGCAGTTTTAACTTTTAAACGCTTTTGTCTTTGTTTTATATTTCCTTTAACCACATAATGATCAATGGTTGGTGCAAACACATTCATTAACAGAATAGCTAGCATTACGCCTTCTGGGTATGCTGGGTTAAATACACGTATTAGGATAGAAAGGAATCCGACCAAAAATCCATAAATCCATTTTCCTTTATTGGTTTGCGAAGCGGTTACAGGATCTGTTGCCATGTAAACCGTTCCAAAAGCAAATCCACCAATAATGAGGTGTTCCCAAAACGGTGTGCTCATCAAGGCATAAAATTTACTGCCTTCGGTAATGACATTCGCATCAACAATATAGTTAAAAATAAGTCCCATAACCAAGGCTCCAACAACAGATGACAGCATGATTCTCCAACTTCCTATTTTGGTGAAGATTAAAAACAGACCTCCCAATAAAATCAATAAAGTTGATGTTTCACCAACAGAGCCAGGAATAAATCCGTAGAACATATCCCAAACCGAATATGCCAAGTGCTTACCTTGACCTAGACTACCTAAAATGGTTTCACCAGAAATGGCATCTACTTTACCAATACTTTCAACAGCACCTTGAACCCATACTTTATCACCACTCATCCAAGTAGGATACGCAAAGAATAAAAAGGCACGGATGGTCAATGCTGGATTGAGAATGTTCATCCCTGTTCCTCCAAATACTTCTTTACCTATTACGACCCCAAATGCCACAGCAACGGCTAGCATCCATAACGGAATATCAATTGGCACAATCAATGGCACCAACATACCGGTTACCAAATAGCCTTCTTCAACCTCGTGGTTTTTAATGGTTGCGAATAAGAATTCAATACCCAAACCAACACCGTAAGACACAATAACCAACGGAATGATTTTCCAAAATCCCAAAGAAAAATTATCTAGTGTCCAGAACTGGCTACTGAAAAATCCACCAGTTGCGGCATCAATATCACCTGCTGCCAAATAATGCTGATAGCCGGCATTGAACATCCCAAATATCAAACAAGGAATGAGTGCCAAGATAACCGTGTTCATGGTTCGCTTTAAATCATCAGCCGCTTTTATATGAGTACCATTATGAGTGGTTTCATTTGGCAAATATAGAAAGGTATGGATAGCACCAAATGCAGGGGCCAACTTGGTCCCTTTGTACTTTTCTTTTAATGTATGTAATTTGTTTTTTAAGCCCATTTGTTTTTATTTTTCATTTTAAAAAATGAATAATTATCCAATTTCTTTAATCATTACGTCTAAACCTTTTCTGATAATCTCTTGATGTGGTTGTTTAGACACGCATATAAATTCAGTTAAAGCAAAATCTTCTGGTGCCACTTCGTACATCCCCAAGGCTTCCATTTCATCTAAATCTGTATACATACAGGCTTTTAAAATTTGCATGGGGTACATATCAAATGGAAAAACTTCTTCGTAGTTTCCGGTCACCACAAAGGCACGATGTTCACCATTGGTGTTTGTTGTTAAATCGTATTTTTTATTGGGAAACAACCAAGAAAATGTTAAAGCTCTTGAAGTTGAAATCTTATTGAAAACAGGTGCTGTCCATCCAAAAAATTCATAATCATCACCTTCTGGTATCACTGTAATGGTGTTACTGTAATAATCCAAATAGCCATCTGGCTGTACTTTCTTTCCAGACAATATATTACCTGATATAATACGAACGTTCGCATCTTTTTCAATGCCCTTATCATAAATCATGGTAGCAATTTCACAACCCAATTTAGTAACAAAATATCGCGGTTTTTCAATTGATGAACCAACTAAGGCCACCACGCGTTCTGCATTAAACTTACCAGTCAATAACAATTCACCTATAACAACAAGATCTTGTGGGTTTACTGTCCAAACTGTTTCTCCTTTGTTTACAGGATCTATTTTATTAATTTGTGTTCCCACATTCCCCGAAGGATGTGGGCCTGAAACTTTGTGCAAGGTTATCCCAGACAATCCAGCCATTGGTGAGTTTGAGTTTTTACCAACCGAAACATGTACACTGCCTTTGGTCAATTTTCCCAAAGCGGTAACAGCAGCTTGTAGTTCAGCTTCCTTACCTTGTAATGTAAAATCATAATCTGCTACCAAAGGCGCCGTTGCATAGGCCGAAATAAAAATAGCTTTGGGCTCTCTTTCGGGTTTTGCAATGATGTCATAAGGACGTTGTTTGATGAATGGCCAACAACCGGAGCTTAAAAGCAAAGCTTTTATCTCATCTGGAGTTGCTTTATCCAAATTCAAAATCTCATTTTGATGATAGGTTTGTGTTTTATCAGCTTGGATTTTAATGGATAAAATTTTGCGCTTTTCACCACGGGCTATTTCAATAATTTCACCAGATACCGGAGATACAAATTTCACACCTTCGTCCGCCTTGTTGTAAAATACAGGTTCTCCTGCTTTTACTTTGGTTCCAACTCTTGAAATTAATTTAGGTGTTACGCCATGGAAATCTTCAGGTCTTAAAGCATAAAAGTTACTAATTACAGCCTTTTCGGAGGTTTTTTCAGCTTCACCTTTAAGTTTAATGTCTAGACCTTTTTTAATACGAATGTCGTTTGACATATTTTATTTATTGAGATTAGTTGTCTAAAAACGCTGCAAATTTACAAATTAATAATGCAGATTTCATAATAATTAACATAGAAATTTATAGTGGTTTTTATAAGTTCATTTTTAGGTATAAAATTTGATTATATTTACAAAAAAACCGCTCATAATGCACATTAAATTTATATGTCTCTTTAATTGTTTGCTTATTTCAAGTCTTGTTTGCAGCCAAGTTGAAGAGGTCAATCCACCTGATTACATTAAAACCATTAGCTTTAAAGGCAACACGCCCGAAAGTCAGTTACCAGTATTAAAACTAGGTGATTATGTTGATCTGGAATTTGATGTTTTAAATGGTGATGAAGATGATTACTATTACACTATTGAACATTTTAATTTTGACTGGACGCCTTCGGTATTGATAAAATCTGAATATCTTGACGGCAATGATAACCAACGCATCCGCACCTATGAAAACTCGTTCAACACCTATCAAATATATTCACATTACAAACTTACCATTCCCAATGAACAGACCAAGCGCTTAAAGGTTTCTGGAAACTATATGATCAACATTTTTAACAGTGACAACGAATTGATGTTTTCAAGAAAATTTATGGTGTATGAAAACATGGCCAATGTTGGGGTCAACATCAAACGAACCCGAGATATCGCCTATATTGAAGAGAAACAAAAAGTTGATATCAGCATTACACCTAAAAGTTCGCATTTTAACAATCCTAAGCAGAACGTCAAGATTTTGGTGGTTCAAAACAACAATCTAAATACAGCCATTTCTAATCTTGTGCCCCAATACACGATAGGCAATCAACTCATTTACAAATATGACTCTGAATCCAGTTTTTGGGCGGGCAATGAATATTTGTTTTTTGAAAACAAAGATGTCAGGGCTTCAAATACGGGCATACAACATATTGATTTAGAGGACTTATACCATAACTATCTTTTTACAAATTATTCAAGAGCAGATAAACCCTACACTTACAATCCTGATATCAACGGAAATTATCTGGTAACTGTTTTAGACAGGGACAATCCGGATATTGAAGCGGACTACGTTTGGATTCATTTCTCTTTATTACCAGACCCAAGATTTAAAGGAAAAACCATTCATGTTTATGGAAATTTCAATAATTACGCTATTGACGACACTACAAAAATGGTTTATGATGATGTTGACAAAGTATACAAATGTGCTATACTCTTAAAACAAGGATTTTACAATTACAAATATGTAGCGGTTGAAAACAATGGAACCTTGAACGAAGGACTTGTGAGTGGGAATTTTTATCAAACTGAAAATAATTATAAAGTTATTGTCTATTACAGGGATTTAGGAAAGCGATATGACAGAATTGTTGGTTTTGGTGAAGGATCCTCGATAAATATCTCCAATTGAACGGAATAATTAGGCTATATCACTTTTGAGAGAAAAAAATTTCTATTTTTGTAAAGCAAAAACATTGTATATCAATAGATAACATGGTTCAACAAGTCACTAGAGGCATAAAAATTTCGGTAGAAACCACTTTTGAAGGCACATTTTATAAAAATTATAAAATACAATACGCCTTTGGATACCTTGTAACTATTGAAAACCAAAGCAAAGACTCTGTTCAACTAAATGCGCGCCATTGGAAAATTTACGATGCCTTAAATAATATCGAAATTGTTTCAGGTGAAGGTGTTATTGGCAAAAAACCGGTCTTAAAGCCTGGCGAATCGCATACTTACACGTCTGGTTGTTTGTTGACCTCTCCGTTTGGAGCCATGCGAGGGTATTACAGTATGGTAAACTTTACAACCACCAAAAAATTTAAAGTTGCCATCCCCACTTTTAAATTAAGTGCGCCTTTCGCCATTAATTAATTCTTTTGCTTTCTATTGAACCTGTAAACTTTTCCATTTTGTTGTATGTGGAAAAAATTACAATTTGAGTAATGTACAAATTCATATTCCAAATGATAATTAAAACTGGCATCCTGAACGGCAAATGTATCTTCTACATCAATATTTCCATGAGGTGAAATGCGCTTAAACAGATACTCTATATCATGCCCAATATGATGCAATTCAAACCAAGCACCTGCCGCAATACCAGATAACCATTGTGCCTTACCATGTAAACTCATAACAGGTTTGGGTTGCAAGGTGCCCTCAAAAGTTGGTTTATGGTCTTTAAGCCTATCCAAAAAACAACGTCTGTTCTCACTCATTTGAGTGCCTTTAAATTCTGAAACGACTCCTGTTTCAGAGACTTCATAGACCTGTTTTTCTGTATTTGACAACACAACATTCCCAACGGTACTTGGGGTAAACCAATTGGATTTTATAAGTTTCCTTTTAATTGAAGTATCAGTAACCGAAGCAATTAACGTATCGGTTACAAAACGAGCACAATTACAAGCGTCTTTGATAAAAGCGGCATACCTGATAAAATGCTTGTTCTGCATCATGGTGATATGCGCTCTAGCTTTTTCGTAATCTATAACATTACATACCGAAGCCACCAACTTACCATCACCATGGGTCAATTTTGGATGGGTTGCCAAAAATTCTAAAATATCATGAAGGTTTACAATGGTTTCGTCTTTAATTTGTGCTTTGATAGGAAATCTCAGCTCGGCATCCGTATCACCACCTCGAACCCGTCCAAAAGGTTCTGGCGTAATGTAGCGCCCAAAATCATGGTATTCCAAAACGCCCGTTGATTTGTTAATAAGGACCAATGCCGCATGTCCAGCCCTGACATAATTTTTTTTACCAATGCCTACAAACCGTAAAAAAGGGGAAAACCATTCTTTTGAAACCATGACAATGGTATCTGGATATGCCAAGGTTAAGATAAACGCCGTGTTATTCATTGACATTCTGAGGAATATTAAACACTTTCTCTGCTATGTCACTAGTCTCAAGATTTTCATAATGCATGTGCATCACTTCATCACTTTTTTCAACTTGGGTGATACTCATGGTCTTGACAAATCCTCTGTCCATAACCACTCCAAAGTGCTTATTATCTTGTCCAGCCGTTTTATGGAATTCCAATAAGGTTTCTGCATTTAAATCATGGGTCTCCTTGAAGGCTCCAAACCATTGTTTACGTTTTAATTTCATAGCTTCATCATATAAGGTTGATGACGACCATATCCTAGGTTTCAATGGTAATTCATCCACATGCTTTTTTAAGCCATCCCAAACCAACTCATACAATTTAAGTTCAGTATTCCAATCAACAATAATCATAGTGAATGGTTCAATACCCTTTAAATCATAAGATTCTATAGTTGGTATTATAACATCTGACACCAAAAAATCTTGGGCCACAACACCTCGACTCTTTCTATAATTTGCTTGTCTTTGATGGGATACAAAGCCACCATTGAGCACACAAACCAATCGATTATTATCACTCACTCCTATCCATGTTCCTCCTGAAAGTTTATCCTTTGGGAATAATAGCTTTGCCCCGTTAATATCATAAAAATCCGGAGAAAGCGATACCCTATTGGGTGATTCATCCCGATTTGAAGTCAATATAAAATCTTGGTTTCCCTTAGGAATGATTGTAACTGTACACATAACATTTAAAGTCTAATTACAGGTTGGAAACTTACAAAAAATAAACAAATTTTAACGCGCTTTTAATACCAGCCTTTTTTAAGAATCATTAAAAAATTCGTAATTTTGTAACATAAAATATGTTATTTTTTAAAATAAAATCAATAAATCGAAAAAAACATGGGAAAAGGATTTTTTAATGTACCAATTGCTGTAAACGAACCCGTTAAAAGCTATGCGCCCGGCTCACCTGAGCGAGAGGCTGTTCTAAAAGCTTATAAAAGCATGTACAACAGCAAAACAGATGTTCCATTATACATTAATGGAGAAGATGTGTTAACAGGAAAAACCAGAACCATGTCGCCTCCTCATGATCACAAACACGTGGTGGGCTCTTATCACCTTGCTGAAAAAGAACATGTTGAAGATGCCATTGCAACCGCCTTGGAAGCAAGGAAAAGTTGGTCGCAATTACCTTGGGAACAACGTGCTGCCATCTTTTTAAAAGCAGCCGAATTGATTGCTGGACCTTATAGAGCAAAAATCAATGCTGCCACTATGATTGCGCAATCAAAAACCATTCATCAAGCTGAAATTGATTCAGCCTGTGAATTGGTTGACTTCTTGCGCTTCAACGTACAGTACATGACCGAAATATACAAGGAACAACCCAATAGCAGTAGCGATGCTTGGAATCGTGTGGAATACAGACCGCTTGAAGGATTTACCTATGCGGTAACACCATTTAACTTTACCGCTATTGCGGGTAATTTACCATCGTGCATGGCCTTAATGGGCAATGTGGTAGTTTGGAAACCCAGTGACAGTCAAGTGTTTTCTGCTAAAGTCATTATGGATGTATTTAAGGAAGCTGGCGTTCCTGCTGGTGTCATCAATGTGGTGTTTGGAGACCCAGCCATGATAACTGATACTGTTTTGGCAAGTCCGGATTTTTCTGGATTGCACTTTACCGGCTCCACATTTGTATTTAAGGAACTTTGGAAAAAGATTGGAAACAACATCCATAACTACAAAACCTATCCAAGAATTGTAGGCGAAACTGGTGGTAAGGACTTTATTGTAGCCCATAAAACGGCCAATGCCAAACAAGTGGCCACGGCTATTGTAAGAGGTGCCTTTGAATTTCAAGGCCAAAAATGTAGTGCCGCTTCAAGAGCGTACATTCCAAAAAGTTTATGGGATGATGTGAAGAAATTTGTCATTGAAGACGTGAAATCCTTTAAAATGGGCTCACCGGACGATATGAGCAACTTTATTACGGCCGTCATTCATGAAGGTTCGTTTGATAAACTTGCCAAATATATTGATCAAGCCAAATCAGACCGTGATGCTGAGATTGTTGTTGGTGGTGGTTATGATAAATCAAAAGGGTATTTTATTGAACCTACTGTAATTCTTACTACCAACCCAAAATACACAACCATGTGCACGGAGCTGTTTGGCCCTGTTATTACCATTTATGTGTATGAAGATGACGCTTACTCAGACACCTTAAAATTAGTGGATGGCACTAGTGAATACGCTTTAACAGGTGCTATCTTGGCAACCGACAGAACTGCTATTACAGAGGCTACCACAGCTTTACAAAATTGTGCTGGTAACTTTTATATTAATGACAAGCCAACCGGAGCCGTTGTTGGGCAACAGCCATTTGGAGGCGCCAGAGCTTCTGGAACCAATGATAAAGCAGGAAGTGCTCAAAACCTGTTACGTTGGGTATCACCGAGATTGATTAAGGAGACCTTTGTAACACCGACAGATTATAGATATCCGTTTTTAGGAAAATAATTAAATCCTTACATATTACGAAACCTGCATTAAGCGGGTTTTTTGTTTTTCTAATTATAGTTTGATTTCTTTAAACACAAATCCAATTTCATATACTTTCTAACAAATAAATTAAGCTTTTTTAGTACCTTGATTTTAAAATCTAATAAATGAGTAAAAAAATAAGCTTAAAAGATGCCATCTCAATAGGAATTGGCGGTATGGTTGGTGGTGGTATTTTTGCGGTACTCGGATTGGCCGTTTCACTTGCAAAAGGAGGCACGCCAATTGCTTTCCTTTTGGCCGGTTTGCTGGCTTTAATCACGTCGTATAGTTATGCCAAACTTTCAAATAAATATCCTGATAGAGGTGGCACCGTAAAATTCATTAATCAAGGTTTTGGTAAATCCGTTTTCAGTGGTGGCATCAACAATCTTTTGTGGGTCAGTTACATTATCATGCTTTCGTTATATGCTTCGGCATTTGGTTCTTATGCCCCAAACCTATTGGGAATAACCCATGACAAAACCATTGATTTTCATTTATATGCTAGTGCTATCATAGTTTTGGCAACAGCCATTAATTATTACAGTATTGCGGTTGTTGGCAAAATAGAATCATACGCCGTAATCATCAAATTGGTAATTCTAATCGCCTTTATTGGCATTGGAGCTTATGGATTATCCGGAAATCCAAATCTATCGCAATTGGCCATTTCACAATGGGAAACCCCAATTCAATTATTCACTGGGGGCATGGTAATTTTTGTTGCTTATGAAGGATTTGAACTGATTGCCAATGCGGCACCTGATTTGATCAATCCTGAAAAAAACATACCACGAGCCTATTACTATTCGGTGATTTTTGTTATTCTTTTGTATATCATCATTGCCATTGTAACCGTGGGTTCGCTTCCATTTCAAAAAATTGCCGATGCCCAGGATTATGTGCTGGCTGAAGCGGCCAAACCCATGCTGGGAACATTAGGGTTTTCAATTATTACCATAGCGGCTTTAATTTCAACATTCTCTGCCATTAACGCCTCATTATATGGTGGCAGCCGAGTAAATTTTGAAATTGCTGAAGATGATGAACTTCCGCACCATTTCCTGTCCAAACTTTGGAATCAACCAATTGGTTTGATGATTACGGCACTAGTAACATTGATTTTAGTAAATCTTCTTGATTTAGAGAGCATATCAACCGCAGGCAGTGTGGGGTTTTTGCTCATTTTTGGCATGGTAAATCTTGTAGGTTACAAACAATCAAAAGAGACAAGCTGCAATAAAATTATACCTTTTACGGGGTTTTTTTTGTGTATGATTGCAACCGTGATTTTAATCAAACAACAATTCAGCTCAAACAGTTTGGGGGTCATTGTTTCAGTCTCCATAATTGGATTTTGCTTTTTGGCGGAATTCATTTACAAAAAGACAGAATCGAACAAATCTTCCTAAAATAAAAGCAATCCACATGACGTTTAAAAACATTACTCTAGTAGGGTTTAACCAATAGTTTCAGTAAATTTGAATGTATCTTAAAATACATATTAACAGATGAAAAAATACACCTTTTTTTTTATAATAATATTACCGTTTCTCGGCTTAGCACAATCCAACAAGCTTGTAAGACAGGGGTTGAGAGCTACAAATCCTGAAGAAAAAATCAACCTGTTTTCACAGGCAATAGAATTGGATCCTGAAAATTTGGATGCATACTTTTACAGAGGTGTCACCAAGGATAATATTGGCGATTATAGCGGAGCCATTCTGGATTATACCAAGGTCATTTTTTTTGAACCTACTGCTGATGTCTATTTTAATAGGGGAAATTCAAAATACAGTTTAATGGATTACTTGGGAGCCAAAGAAGATTATGAAAAAGCCTTGGAATTGAATCATGAATTTTTGGAAGCCAAATATAGTTTGGCAATGGCAAAATATGATTTGAAAGATTACAAAGGGGCTGTTGCAGATTTAAATGCCTTACCAAAAACAGCTTATGTTTACTTACAACTTGGACGATCTTACGAAGCTCTTGATGATTACAAAAATGCTTTAATTAATTATTCCTTAGCTATTGTAAATGATAAAAGCTCACAAAACTTTTATGCCCGCGGATTGTTTTACATGGGGATAAACTATTACAAAAATGCCAATGAAGACTTTACAACTTCATTTTATTTAGACAACAGCAACGTATCAGCTCTATTTTTTAAGGGTGTGTCACACTATTTATTGGGTGAATTTGACCTAGCTTTAAACTCATTTTCTGTGGTATCACAGAACGATCCAACCGATTTTGATGCACAAATAGGCCTGGCACTAACCTATCTTCATTTAGAAGATCCTGCAAAAGCAAAACTTAATTTCAATAAAGCAAAAAGTATTTTGAAAGGCACCGACCTGTCAAAACCTGATGACATAAATTTATTTGAAAACACCTATTGGTTCCAAAACCAATATAGTGCGTTCAATAGGGATTTTGATACATTAAATAATATATAATAAAAACACATCTTGTTAACCTTTATATTTCAGTGGCAAATGCACTACTTTTTTGGTTTCAAAAAAGTCTTCGGTAAAATAATCACTTAAATTATAAATTGTAACCGTTTTATAATCTTTAAGTTCTTCGGATAGGTCACCACCTTTTAAATATAAGATACCATTTTTTAGCGGATGGTTTTGCGTTTTGGCAATTTTACCTTTGGTCCAATGCACAAATGTTGGCATAGCAGCCACGGCCCTACTCACAATAAAATCGTATGTGCCGGTAATGTCCTCAACACGGCTATTGGTGGTCTTAACATTAGTTACGCCCAAACCTTCAACAACCTCATCAACCACTTTAAGTTTTTTGGCAATACTATCAACCAAATGAAAAGAAGCCTCTGGATACATTATTGCCAAAGGTATACCAGGAAAACCACCTCCCGTTCCAACATCCAGTATCTTGGCATTTTCATTAAACGGCATAACTTTTGCAATACCAAGAGAATGAAGCACATGGCGCAAATATAATTCATCAATATCCTTTCGAGATACCACGTTAATTCTTAAATTCCAGTCCTGATAAAGCGATTCCAGTTTTTTGAATTTTGCAATTTGGTCTTCTGTAAGATTTGGGAAATATTTTAAAATAAGTTCCATTAACGCGTTATTTTCTGCAAAAATATACTTTTTATATACATATTTTTGCGAAAAAACGTTATTAGTTCATTCGGTTTATACCTATCTTTGCGACGTGTGTAATAAATCGTTTTTTTTCGATATCACAATTTTAAATTAATAGCATGACTAAACAAACACTTTCGTTCTCCAGAACAGATTCTGCAAAGTTTTTTAGAACCTTAAATAAACGCGTAAACGACTACTTTAAAACCAACAATATAAAACGTACCGGAAACTGGCAATTATGGGTAAAAACCATAATCATGTTTTCCTTGTTCTTAACACCTTATTTTTTGATCCTTACCATTGATATTCCGGGTTGGGCTCAATTACTTTTAACTATTGTAATGGGCATTGGCATGGCTGGTGTTGGCATGAATGTGATGCATGATGGCAACCACGGTTCTTTTTCAAACAAAGAATGGGTTAATAGACTTATGGGCAGTAGTATATATATTTTAGCTGGCAATGTTTACAATTGGCAAGTTCAACATAATGTGTTGCACCACACGTATACCAACATTCACGGAATGGATGAGGATTTAGAAGCTGGACGTATTTTACGCTTTACCAAACATTCTGATTGGAAATGGTATCACCGATTTCAACATTATTATTCCGTATTACTTTACGGATTGCTCACCATCAATTGGGCCATTACCACAGACTGGCAACAAATGAAGCGGTATATGAAACGTAAACTGTCCTACGGAAAATTGCCAAATCCTGTTTGGAATTGGAGCAAGTTGGTTATATCAAAAATAATTTATGTTGGTATTTGGATTGTAATACCCATGTTGTTTTTAGACATTGCCTGGTGGAAAATTTTAATCGGTTTTTTTATTATGCATTACACTGCCGGTTTAATTTTAAGTATTGTATTTCAATTGGCCCATGTTATGGAAGAAGCCGAAATGCCCATGCCAGAAAAAGATGGCACCATGAAAAACACTTGGGCAATTCATCAGCTTAATACCACAATTAATTTTAGCACAAAAAATAAAATAGTCAACTGGTTTACTGGTGGCTTAAATCACCAAGTAGAGCATCATATTTTTCCAAATATCAGTCATGTTCACTACACTAAAATTTCAAAAATAGTGAAAGAGACCGCTAAAGAATTTAACTTACCATACTACGAATATAAAACAACGCGAAAAGCTATCATCGCGCATTTTAAATACCTCCGTGATATGGGAATGAAACCTGCATTACAAGTCTAACCATTTTTTATTATTATTTTAAATGCAATTACTATCCGATAGAATTTTAAACATGGCCACGTCTGCTACGTTGGCTATGGCTGCAAAGGCGCGAGAACTAAGAACTGAAGGGAAAGATATTATTGGGTTGAGCTTAGGTGAGCCCGATTTTAATACGCCTGATTTTATTAAGGATGCAGCAATTCAAGCCATTCATGACAACTATAACTCATACTCACCCGTTGATGGATATGTTGAGTTAAAAGAAGCCATCATCACAAAATTTAAACGTGACAACAATTTAACATACACATTGCCACAAATTGTAGTCTCTACAGGTGCCAAACAATCATTGGCCAATGTGGCTGGAGTTATGATCAATAAAGGAGATGAAGTTATTTTACCATGTCCTTACTGGGTAAGTTATGCTGATATTGTAAAGTTAAATGATGGTGTTCCGGTTGAAGTACCAACTACTATTGCAACGGATTTTAAAATGACCCCCGAACAACTTGAAGCAGCCATTACGCCAAATACCAAAATGATTTGGTTCAGCTCGCCTTGTAACCCAAGTGGTTCTGTTTACAGCAGAGACGAGTTAAGAGGCTTAGCCGATGTATTGCAAAAACACCCAAACATTTATGTGGTGTCTGATGAGATTTATGAACACATTAACTATGCCGGCGGCCACGCTAGCATGGCAGAATTTGAAGATATGTATGACAGGACCATCACGGTAAATGGGGTTTCTAAAGCCTTTGCCATGACCGGATGGCGCATTGGTTATATAGGCGCTCCCGAGAAAATAGCACGAGCTTGCAACAAAATGCAAGGACAGATTACCAGTGGTGCCAATTGCATTGCACAACGTGCCGTTATTACGGCGTTAAATGCCGATCCTTCTGCCGTAAAATATATGATTGATGAATTTAAAGTAAGACGGGATCTGGTACTTGATTTATTAAGTGACATTGAAGGCTTTAAAACCAACACTCCAGAAGGAGCTTTTTATGTGTTCCCTAATATTTCCCATTACTTTGGAAAAACATTACGCGGAAAAACCATCAACAATGCTTCTGATTTTTCTATGTATTTATTGGAAGAGGCCTTGGTTGCAACCGTTGATGGTGGCGCTTTTGGAAATCCAGATTGCATCCGAATTTCTTATGCAGCATCGCAAGAACAAATTATTGAAGCTATTAAACGAATAAAAAACGCTTTAAGTTAAATTTCTGATTTAATATATTAGGAATAAGCCACTAATTGTTAGTGGCTTTTTTAGTTTGTTAATAAATTAAGTATGAAAAACAGTACTATAAATAAGACTACAAATGCTATAATTAATGTTATTCTAATTTTTATATTTTGCCTTTGAATTCTTTTCTTAATCAACATTAATTGTTCAGGAGTTGCTTCTTTAAAATCAAATTGGTTCTTTTTACTTGAATCAAAGCCCCCTTGAGTCTTAACAAATCTCCTTGATTTATTATCTAACATAATAGATTTGTTACTCTTTATAGTACTTTGAAATGATTCTCCAAAAGGCATTTATCTAACTTTTAAAATAAAAAATAAACGAAACTATAATTACTATAATTATTCCAAAGATTACAATTTGCTTTCTCCTAAGTTGCCTGTTATCGCTTTGAATTTTCTTTTTTATCCTCTCCAATTGTTCTGGAGTTGCTTTTGGGAATTTTGCCAATTTCAAATTAGCATAACTACCTGATAATGCCTTTTTTTCTTTTCTTTTAGCTACAAGATTTCTATTATTTTTTAATGAATTATTAGCAGCCATCATTGACCCTTCTCCTCCCATGATTTCTAAATTTTAAGTTAATACTGTATTGAAGATTTCAACACATAAATTCTGTAGACATATGAACAATTAATAAACTTAAATTTATCATTGTTCAATAAAAAATACAAAAGACTAATTTGAGATTAGCTCAAGATTATCAGTTAACAATCGTAAAAAGCTGCTTTATTTATAAGTAGTAAATCTTATAA
The DNA here is from genome assembly GCF_014646655.1 of Yeosuana aromativorans. Classification (GTDB taxonomy): domain Bacteria; phylum Bacteroidota; class Bacteroidia; order Flavobacteriales; family Flavobacteriaceae; genus Yeosuana; species Yeosuana aromativorans. The sequence goes on from NZ_BMNR01000004.1 coordinate 400,576, forward strand.
AATTGTTACAAATTAAATATGAAAACAGTTCCGATTTCACTAACCACAATAAAAAAACCACTAATTTAATTAGTGGTTTTATTTTAAAAATCTCTAAAACTGTTAAGAGATATTTTTGATATTATTTTATATAACAAAAAAGACCGTCTTAAAAGACAGTCTTTTTTTATATTAAACTTTCAGAATAAATTATTCTTTAACAGCATCATCAACTTTGTCAACAGTGTTATTTACTGCATCACCAATACCATCTCCTACTTCCTCAACACCATCTTGAATCTTTTCTCCTGCCGTTTTTTTCTCTCTACAACTAGTTAAAATAGTTGCTACTAGCATTAATAGGGAAAATGCATATACTAATTTTTTCATCATTTTGGATTCTTTAAGTTAATTTGGTTTAGAACTGATATCTTAAACTCAATGCAATATCAGAACCATAATTGTTTTTGTAATAACCATTCCCACCAAATTCAGGTCTAAAATCTAAAGAGATTAATAAAGGAATATCAAAATTATATTCTATACCTATATCGCCTGCGGCAAATGCAAATGTATCGTTGTAATGATCATTGTTATAATCATAGCCATAAGTACCTAATCCGCCACCTACACCAACATACCAGTTGAAACCAGCGTCGATGTTCATTACCCATTGGTACAAAGCAGCTAACTTGATGGCATTATCATCATAACCGTTATGATTGAAGTCTTTTCTGTTTCTCCAACCTAAATCCAGTTCAAGTCTGGTGCTGTTTCCCAAAGCTCTTTGGTAAGTGATTTCAGTTCCGAACCCACCACTGTCCCCTAATCGTAATCCTAATGCATTCTTCGAAATTTCCTGAGCGTTCATTGACACACTAGCAATCAATGACATTATACCCATTATTAATAGTTTTCTCATCTATCTGTTTTTTAATTATTAAGTTTGTTTTATTCTTTAGCTTTTGCGTTTTCGTCAGATTTTGCACCCATTCTATTGAATGTGTACATAGGGGCAAATTTTAATTTCAAACCTGCAATTTTTCTGTTGTCAGCACTTGTTAAACCTTCGTTTTCCACTGTGTTTTTTCTGGTATCAACAGCTTCATATAATAATTTGATTTCATCCCAATCTTCCCTTGAATAGGAATCTTTGTTTTTTTCAACGGTATCCACAAAATTTTGATATACACTTAAAATGTTGTCTTTATTGATCCAGGTAAATTTCATGTCTGCACCATTAAACCCAGTTCCCAATAATGATTGTTGCATCATAAGTTTTGAATTTGCCATATTTATAGCTTCTGTTTCTGCTTTAACTTCTGCTTTAAAAGTCTCATATTCATTTGTTGATGCATCAATGGAAACTTGCATTTCAGAATTGTCTTTGACATAAACTATAGCATTATCTGCATCAGCTTTATTTTTTTGATAATCACGTTCTACAACTCCCCAATTCATAGCGATATCTTTGGCCGAAACGTTACTCACAGAATCCACATACGCACTATACCTTTCCACTTTTTTTTGTGCAATATCCTTTTGATCATCTTTACAAGACGACACCATTGCCCCAATAGCAACAATTGCTAATGTTAATTTTAATGTTTTCATTTTTCTTACGTTTTAAATTATTGTTGTTTTAATTATTAGCTTTCATACACTTGTTGTAGTATGTTCCACTAAGTTGTTCTTAGTTTTTTGAGTTAACGGCTTCTTTTATTTTTTCCGTTTCAAGTATATCTTCTCCTTTATCTACAATTGAACTGTATTTTTTTGATGCAGTATCTAAAAAATTATCAAAGTCATCCTTTAAATTTTTCTTTAGTTTGCTTGTTTTGTTTTTAATCTTTTTTCTTGTTTTTGATCCTTTATCAGGCGCAAAAAGCACTCCCAATAAGGCTCCTGTAGCCATTCCAGCTACAACTCCTAATATGTTTAATTTCATAATCTCTGTTTTTGTTTTTGTTACTATCCCATCAAATAAGTTTAATGGTTCCATTAGTTTAATTGAGCTACATAGCGTTTATATTCCTTTCCCGCCAATAAGCCTTAACAATATTGCTATGATCGCTATGACCAATAATATGTGGATTAAGCTTCCTGCACTGTAAACAAAGAATCCTAAAGCCCATCCGATTATTAAAATGATTGCGACTAAATAAAGTAAACTTCTCATGATTGTATGTTTTTTAAATAGTGAATAATTATTTTATTGCTTCAAATGATTCAATAATATTTGATTTTATTACCTGCTTGGTTCTAAATGAATTTAATGCCCTTTGAGCTCCTTTTAAACTAGCTGATATCCCTGACGCACTAACACTGTTGGTTGTCACATTCCATGTATAAATTTTATCTTCTTCATCCTCATATTTTAAAGCAATTGGAATAATGTTCTTTTTTAGAATCCTAGCATTGTTTGTTAACAAGGCTATTTCTTTGTTTAACTCGTCTATACTCAGGCAAGTTCCTGTAAAAACACCTGTTTTAGTTTCTATGCTATATTTGTACTTGCAAGTTGCCCTCATTTCTGTTTCTGAATTTTTGTTTTCATTTCTTGTAAACAATTTTCATTACAAAGATGCAACAGTACATCACAGTTAGCATTACAGTATTTTAATAGGTTGTTATAGAATTGCTATGTGAGGTAATATTTAAATATTAGCAATTAAAAAAAGGTGGGACATTTAAGTGATAAACCCCGAAGTTTTCGCTTTAGGGCCTATGATAAACATTTTGAATTGATAACCCCTTATTCTGGAAGATATACAGTAAAAACAGAGCCAATATTAATTTCACCTTTGGCAAAAATAAATCCTTGATGGTTATCAATGATTTTTTTACAGATGGATAGTCCTATGCCTGTTCCTGAATATTCCTGTTTATTGTGCAATCTATTGAATAAGTCAAATATTTTTCCAGCGTATTTTTGATCAAAACCAATGCCGTTATCAGAAAAAGTAATTTTATGGTAAAAGCTTTTGGGCGCTTTTGACAATAGAGGATCATCATTTGCTTTCACTTTTGAATAGTTGATTTCAATAATTGGAACCGTTTCTTTTTTACAGTATTTTAAGGAATTGCTCAATAAATTTAAAAACAATTGCTGCATTTGAAATACAATCACCTTAGCCCTTGGCAATGTATCACTTGTGATTTGTGCTTTTTTTTCTAAAATAATTTCAACGATATCCTGTTTGGCATTTTCAAAAAGCTCATTTAAATCTGCGCTCACAAATTCCTTGTCAGGCTTATTGGTTCTTGAAAACTGAAGCAGATCATCTATCAATAAACGCATTCTTGCAGAGGCTGACTTAATCCGGTCTAAATATTGGTGACCAGGATCAGAAAATTTATCAGACTCCTTTTCCTCAAGCCTAGAGATAAAGGTCTGTATTTTCCGCAACGGTTCCTGCAAATCATGGCTGGCTGCATAATTAAAAGCCGAAAGTTCTTTGTTATTGCGCTCTAGTTCTAAATTTCGCTCTTCAAGCTCTAAAAAACTTTCAATCTCATCTGTTATGTCACTGGTGTTACCTAACAGTCGTTTTTGCCCATCTGCACTGTAAAATGATTTTGCATAGGCCTTCAAATGTTTAATTGAGCCGTTTTTTTGAACAATTCTATAGTTTACAAATGGCAACTCTTCGGCATCTATCATGTTATCTAAATCTTCAGCCAATTTATCAACATCTTCGGGATGAACAAATTTTAAAAAATTATCAAAGTTGGCCTCAAAAGATTGAGGCTCTTCTCCCAAAAGTCGATACAGATTATCAGAATAGATAAATTTATTAGAGTCTATATGCCAAACCCAATTACCGTGTTTTCCAATAATTTCGGACTGGTTTGTGGATTCTTCAAAGATTAATAACTGGTCGTTTTTCGCTTTTATTTTTTTTAAATCATTACTGATCTTATTGTATGCCATAATTATTAAAACAAGCGTAGCCAGCAAAACCAAATAAAAAAATAATGGTGTAAACCGCAAATCACTTTGATACTCATTTTGCTTCTCGTTAAGCAGTTTGTTTTCTAAATCAAACATAGCATTAGATTGTCTCCTAATGCTATCCATTATTATTTTCTCTTCAAAAAACAGTGTTTTAAATGTTTCTGTATTGGTTGTATTATCTGTAACAAAGGCATTTGTTTTAGAGAAGTTATTATAAAGACTATCTGTTAATTTATTTAAAACCGTTAAATTTTTCTGTTGATTAGAATTTAATCCTACAAGATCTTCTAGTTTTAGAAACGCCCTATTAACTTTTTCCTTAGCATTTAAATAGGTATTGACATAAAATCTGTCTTTTGTTACAATATAATTTCTGTGGGCACTTTCCGCATCCCGTAAATAGGAAACGATGTGTTCTAATTCAAGATTGACATTATAGGTTTTAACAACTATTTCCTCAGAATTGGTTAAGTTAGAAATATGCCTGTATGTAAAACCCCCTATTAAAAGAATAACAAACAAACTCAATAAAAGAACAACTCTTAAAAAGGATGTTGATTTAAACAAATTGTTCCTTTTCATTAGAGGCTCAATAAAAAGTTATCTTTATTTAAACCGTTGGTATGGTATTGCCAATTTATGGACACAACTTCTGAAAGCAGTTTTTTAAGTTTTTTAAAGTCTCCTGGTTTTTTTATGTAGATATTAGCCCCCAGCACAAAGGTTTTTTCTATATCTTCTTCGGAAGCAGAGGTAGAATAAATGGCAATGGCTATTTCAGACATTTTATGGCTGGCTTTAATTTCTTTTAAACATTCTATTCCTGTCTTTTTTGGCATATTTAAATCCAGAAAAAGCACATTGGGCATGCGTGACTGATCATCATTCAAATAATCCATAAGCTCTTCTCCATCTTTAAATGTGTTGACTTTTGTATTGATTTTTAATTCATCAAAGGCATCCGTAAAAAAAAGGATGTCGTCTTCATCATCATCAGCAAGGATTATATGGATGTAGTCGGTTTGCATAAACTATTTATATAACTAGTTGGCTTTTTGTTGGGCAATGTCTCTTCTTTTAAGGATAATCCGTTGAAAAGCAGAAGGCGTGATACCCGTTGTATTTTTAAACTGTGTGCTTAAATGTGCAACACTGGAATAATTAAGTTTAAAGGCAATTTCGGTTAAATTTAATTCTGAATTTAAAAGTAGTTGTTTTGAGTATTCTATTTTTTGGATAATCATAAAGTTTTCTATTGACGAATACGTGATTTCTGAAAACAAATTGGAAAGATACCCGTAACTGTGACCCAGTTTTTCAGATAAATACACTGAACTTTTTACGTTCACAATGATGTCTTCATTAAAAACCATGTCTATAATGGTGTCTTTAATTTTTTGGACCAAAATGCCTTTTTGGCTTTCCACTATCTCAATACCATAGTCGTTTAAAGAATCATTTAGTGCAAGGTATTCCTCTGGTTTTATTTTTTTTAAAAGCTCAACCTCACCAAAGCCTATAATTTTATATTCCAGGTTCAGCCCATTAAACTTAGACTCCAATATTTTTTTACTGACAGTATTAAAATCAAATTTCAGGAATAGTTTCATGTACAATGGGGCTGCTTTTGTAAATAAGCTAACAAGTAAAGGTAGTGAAGGGTTTTGTATAAATGGTTCTTGAGTTGATATATTTTAAAATTAAAAAACTGCCTAAAGATGAATAACTAAACATAAACTTTTAACTAACCAACCAAAGTTTGTTATAAGCCTTGAAATTATCTAAGGCAGTATCCAAATTATTTAAAAAAATATGAAAGGAAAGTATTTAACTAAAATCTGAATTTTAAGATTTTCTACTACCCAATAAACCAATAAGTAGCGCCAGCAAACCCAATCCAATAGTAATGTAAGAGTTATTGTTGCTATCTTTTGCTTTAACATCCAACGAACCAATACTTAATATGGTTTCTGGTACAACTAAGGTGTAAATACCATAGCCTAATAAAGCCACACCTACAATTAGCAAAATTGATTTAATTGTCTTGTTCATGTTTTCTAAATTTAATAGTTAGCCATTAATATACAAAGAAAGAAAATCATTTTAGGGTAATTATTATACAATTCCCAATGATTGTTATAGGATTCTAATAAAACACAAACATTAAACACAGTGAGAGGTCAAATAAAAGAAAAGACAATATACAGTGTTTAAAAAAAATATGTAGGTTTGTCAAAAAAATAGAAATTTGTCAAAGATAACACCTTATAAAAACAGCGATTTAGGCAAAAAAGAACAGGTTACCAAAATGTTCGATACCATTTCAGGAGACTATGACGGACTGAACCGAGTCATCTCCTTTGGAATAGATGTGAAATGGCGAAAAAAGGTAGTCAACCTTGTTGAAAAAACAAATCCTGAAACCATTTTGGATATTGCCACCGGCACAGGTGACTTGGCCATTGCCTTGGCAAAAACAAATGCCAAAAAGATTGTTGGCTTTGACATTAGCCCTGGCATGCTAGAGGTTGGAAAACAAAAAGTTCTTAAAAAAAATCTTCAAAATACGGTTGATATGGTCTTGGGCGATTCTGAAGACATGCCTTTTGAAGATAACACCTTTGATGCCATTACCGTTGCTTTTGGGGTACGCAATTTTGAGACATTGGAAAAAGGGCTTTCAGAAATTTTAAGGGTTTTAAAACCCAATGGAATTTTTGTTATTTTAGAAACCTCAGTCCCAACTAAAACACCTTACAAACAAGGCTATAAAGTGTACACAAAATATCTATTGCCGCTCATTGGAAAGCTATTTTCAAAAGACAGAAGTGCTTACAGGTATTTAAGTGAATCGGCCTCTGTTTTTCCTTATGGTGAAACCCTAAACAATATTTTACGTGAAATCGGGTTTATTAGTGTTAAAGATTTTCCGCAAACATTTGGAGTTGCCACAATCTACACATCAACTAAAAAATAATATGAGGCAGGCGTTTTTTTTACTATCCTTTTTAATAGTGTTCCAAACTAGCCAAGCGCAACTTTTTACCAAAGAAAAAGTAACGTATGATGCCAATCAAGGCCGGGGTTCAACAGACCACAACTTATTGCGCTGGGGCTACTTTCTTGGTTTTGGTAATTACGATTTTAATTTTGATTACAATCAAGACAAAAAGGACATTTTAGTAAAACGCAGTGTTGGTTTTAATGTGGGTTTAATTGGGAATTTACGCATCAATGACTATATTGATTTACGTTTTGAACCCGGATTACATATAACATCACGCGAATTACATTACAGCCCCGATTATTTTGTTGGTGGCTCGTATAATGACAATGATTTAATCCGCGAAGTAAAATCGACCTATGTGCACTTTCCGTTATTGGTTAAATTCTCCACTAAAAGAATCAATAATTTCAAACCCTTTGTTGTTGGTGGTTTTTCTACGGCCATAAACCTATCCAGCAATGAACATAATCCTGATGACAATAGCAACGGCCAATTTAGAACCAAAAGCCATCCATTGTTCTATGAACTTGGTTTTGGTATTGATTTCTATTTATATAACTTTAAATTCACGCCGACTATCCGTGGGGTTTTTGGAATGAATGATGAGCTTGTCAGGGATAAAAATCCCAACAGTCCTTGGACAAGCAATATCAATAGCATGAAAACAAGAGCGGTGTTTATTAATTTTACCTTTCAGTAAACTTAACGCCGCTTAAACTCACTCAATACAATGGCAGCAGCAGTAGCCACGTTCAAGCTTTCTGTTGTCTGTAAATCACCAAATCTGGGAATTGAAAGTTTTTCAGTTACAATACTTTCAATATTTTTAGAAATGCCATTGGCTTCATTTCCTAAAACAACAACTCCTGTTTCTGATAACTCCTTATTGAAGATATTGGTTCCGTCCATAAAAGTGCCATAAATAGGCTGTTTTACTTGTTTCAAAAAATCCTCCAAATCTAAATAGGTTACATTAACCCGTGTAATAGAGCCCATGGTAGCCTGAATCACTTTTGGATTGAAACAATCAACTGTTTCTTGGCTACAAACCAAATCGTTCACACCAAACCAATCGCATAACCTGATAATGGTTCCTAAATTTCCCGGATCTCTCACATCATCTAGCGCTACAATTAATTTAGAGTGGTCAATAGGTTTTGGCCTTGGCACTTTAAAAATTGCCAAGGCTTTGTTAGGAGTCTTTAAAAAACTGATGCGCTTTAATTCGGCTTCAGAAATTAATGCTTCTTTTTTGGCATCAATATTGAACGGTTCTATGGCATACAGCGTGTCAAGCTTAAAGTCAGATTGCAAAAACTCATGAATGGTTTTAGTACCTTCAACCACAAAAAGACCGTGTTGCAATCTGTATTTTTTTTGCTTTAAACTGGTAATTAATTTGATTTGATTTTTAGATAGCATCTAAGCGGTGTTGCATAATATTTTTTACGTTATAAAGAAAATGAAAAAATATTGTTTTGTTTCGTTCTGCGTTATTTATTTAAAAAATACGGAAAATATCCTTAAACAAATATTAATCAATATGAAATTTATAAACATATCAGGTTATTTGTATCCTTTAAAAAAAATTAAAATAAACACTTGAAATAATGTATTTTTGAACAAAGAATTACAGGGCAAACACAATTTAATTCATATTTTAACTTTAAATAAAAATAGACCAAAAACAACAATCTTTACCTTACTTGAAACTGACGCTTAACAACATATTAATTTTCACGCTGGCAACAGCTTTAATGTCTTCCTGTGATGCCGTAAAGCGTGTTCCAGAAGACAAATACCTGTTAACCAAAAACACGGTTTATGTTAACGACAAAAAAGACAAGAGCGAGACTATAAACAATCTATTATACCAAAAGCCTAACAGTAGAATATTAAATTTTCCGCTACGGCTAAACATCTACAATTTGGCACGTCCCAATATTGATTCCATAGTCAATGCCAATCTTGATAAAAACCCCCACAAAAGAGAGCATCTAGAATCATTTCTATCAAAAAAGCAATTGGATAAATATATAGACTCTCGCATAAGCTTTAATAACTGGCTAAAAAAAACTGGGGAAGCTCCCGTTATTGTTGATGAAGAACGAACCAAAAAATCCATAAAGCGTCTCAATGATTATTACATCAATAATGGCTGGTTTGATGTAGAATCCAATTATTCTATAGACAAAAAAGACAACCAGAGAGCAACCATTGATTATCATGTAAAAACAGGTGTCCCTTTTATTATAGATTCCATTTCAAAACAGTACAGACCAACCGTGGTTGATTCGCTGTACAGATTGGGTCAAAAAAATTCATTTATAAAACGAAACGAACAATACAAAACCGTTAATTTTCAATTAGAACGCGAGCGCATTACAAGTGACTTGCGCAATAAAGGCATCTATCATTTCAATCAAGATTATGTCGCGTTTGAAATTGACACGGTAAACACCAATAAAAAAGTAAATGTTGATGTTCAAATTCAAGACAGGGCCATCAGGACTCAAGACTCCATTAGAAGAGAACCCTTCAAGATTTACAACATCAAGGATGTCAACATTTATACCAATGGCACTTTTGAAAAAAGAGATGTTACCAGAACGGATTCCATAAATTATGATGGCTACACCATTTATAGCATAGGAAAAATGAGATTTAGACCAAAAGCTTTGACCGATGCCATTTTTATAACTCCAAAAAAGATTTTTAGGGATATTGACAGAACCCGTTCTTATAGATATTTAAGTGAGCTGCGAACTTTTAAATACCCAGATATAAACTATATAGAAAACCCTGACTCAACCCTCACGACCAATATTTTTTTAACACCTCTCAAAAAATTCAGTTTAGGCTTCAGTACTGAAGTATCACAAAGCAACATTCAAACTATTGGTTTGTCCATCAACCCAAGTTTACTGATCAGGAATATTTTTAGGGGTGCTGAAACACTGGAAATTTCGGGGTTTGGTTCAATTGGCGCTTCAAAAGACGCCTCCAATAAATCCAATAATCAATTTTTTGACATCAATGAAATTGGTGTTAATTTTAAATTAACCATTCCAAGGTTGTTTTCACCATTTAACACCGATAAGATTGTACCAAAGTACATGTCTCCCAGTACGCACATAAACTTGTCAACAACCAGTCAAACTAACATTGGTTTGGACAAGCAAACCTTTAGCGGAACGTTTAATTACAAATGGAGTCCTTCAAGAAATATTACTAACAGATTGGATTTATTCAATGTTCAATATGTAAGGAACCTAAACGTGGGAAACTATTTTGGCGTGTACCAAAACTCTTTTAAAACTCTCAATGACATAGCGCTTTCATTAAATTACAATAATGGAGAGGATTTAAAATATCCTGAACAGACGGATGCCTTTATTAGCGATGTTCTAAACAACAATACCTCACTAAACCCCAATGATGCAAACTATAAAACTGTCTCTGGTATTGATGAGCGCAAACGCCGCTTAACTGAAAACAATTTAATTTTCTCCTCTAGTTTTGGTTTGGTTGAAGATACCAGACAAAATCTATATGATGAAGACTTTTCCATATTCAGGGTTAAATTAGAGTTGGCGGGAAACCTACTTGCCAATACATCCAAACTTTTGGGATTGACAAAAGATGAAAGTAATCGCTACCAATTATTTAACGTGGCCTTTTCGCAATATGCCAAAACTGAAATTGATTTTATCAAACATTGGGATTTAGGCAAAAAAAATGTGTTGGCCGTAAGAAGTTATGCAGGTATTGCCATTCCGTATGGCAACTCAACCAGTATTCCGTTTTCAAAAAGTTTCTTTGCTGGTGGTGCTAATGACAATCGCGCTTGGACAGCTTATAGCTTGGGCCCAGGAAGTTCAAAGACATCCAATGAATTTAACGAAGCCAACTTTAAATTGGCTTTTAGTGTTGAACAGCGTTTCAATCTGTTTGAAGACTTAAACGGTGCCATTTTTGTTGATGCCGGTAATATTTGGAATGTGCTTGATGAAGTAAAAGACAAAAATGCAGTATTCTCTGGTTTTAACTCGCTTAAAGACATCGCTGTTGGCTCTGGTTTTGGTCTGCGTTATGACTTTAGTTTTTTTGTGTTCCGCTTTGATATCGGTTTTAAAACATATAATCCGTTTTACCAAAATCAAAACCGTTGGTTTACTGATTATAATTTTGGAAACGCCGTTTACAATATCGGTATAAACTATCCTTTCTAAATAGCCGTTTATTCAATTAACACTATAACGTTTTAGTACTATTTTCCATGTTTCAAACTCCAAAAACACAGCTATATAATTAAAATTTCATTACTTTTGGAGTGTTAAAAAATATAAACTAAATCAAATAAAATGGGACACAACATAAAACCTGGAGTTGCAACAGGCAGAGAAGTTCAAGCTATTTTTAAACTAGCCAAAGAAAAAGGATTTGCTTTACCAGCAGTAAACGTTATTGGTTCTGATACCATTAATGGCGTATTGGAAACAGCAGCCGCTTTAAATGCGCCTGTAATCATTCAATTCTCTAATGGAGGCGCACAGTTCAACGCTGGAAAAGGGTTAAATAATGATAACCAAAAAGCAGCCGTTGCAGGTGCTATTGCAGGTGCTAAACATGTGCATACACTATCTGAAGCGTATGGTGTTCCCGTAATTTTACATACAGACCATTGTGCAAAAAAATTATTGCCATGGATTGACGGATTGCTTGATGCCAGCGAAAAGCATTTTGCTGAAACCGGAAAGCCACTGTACAGTTCACATATGATTGACCTGTCTGAAGAACCCATTGAAGAAAACATTGCACTTTGCAAAACATACCTAGAGCGTATGAGCAAAATGGGCATGACCCTAGAAATAGAATTAGGTATTACCGGTGGTGAAGAGGATGGTGTAGACAACAGCGATGTTGATGATTCAAAACTATACACGCAACCAGAAGAAGTGGCTTATGCTTATGAAGAATTAAGCAAAGTAAGTGACCAATTCACTATTGCTGCCGCTTTTGGAAATGTTCATGGTGTTTACAAACCAGGTAATGTTAAATTAACACCCAAGATCTTAAAAAACTCCCAAGACTATATTTCAAAAAAATACGGTGTTGGCCATAATCATATTGATTTCGTATTCCACGGCGGATCTGGTTCTACTGTAGAAGAAATCCGTGAAGGCATCAGTTATGGTGTGGTAAAAATGAATATTGATACCGATATGCAATATGCCTTTATGAGCGGTATTCGTGACTACATGAAGAAAAACGAAGCTTATTTACAATCCCAAATAGGCAACCCAGAAGGAGACGACTCACCCAACAAAAAATATTATGATCCTCGCGTATGGTTGCGTGCTGGTGAGGTTACTTTTGTAGAGCGCTTAAAAAAGGCCTTTGAAGACCTTAATAATATCAATACCCTATAATAATTTCCTTGGCGTTACCACAAAATTAAAAAAAGGTTTAATTTTGTGGTCAGGCTTTACACTTTATCTTTATAAATGGAGCTAACAACTAGCTCCATTTATAAAGGATATCGTTACAATCCTTAACGCAAATCGATTGATAATAGCTACAGTCGATAATCTAAAATCTAGAATACTATGTCTTGGTTTAAAAGAAAAACAAAAGGAATTACTACTACCACACAGGATAAAAAAGACACTCCCAGAGGATTATGGTACAAATCCCCAACTGGAAAAATTGTTGATGCTGAAGAACTTGAGAAAAACTTTTACGTAAGTCCAGAAGACGGTTATCATGTTCGTATTGGCAGTAAGGAATATTTTGAAATCCTTTTTGATGACAATAAATTTAAGGAGTTGGATGCCAATTTGGAATCAAAAGACCCTCTAAAATTTGAGGATACCAAAAAATATCCTGAGCGTTTAAAAGCGGCACAAGAAAAAACAAAGTTAAAGGATGCTGTTAGATGTGCCGTTGGCAAATCTAAAGGAAAAGATTTGGTTGTTGCCTGTATGGATTTTGCTTTTATAGGCGGTTCCATGGGTAGTGTTGTAGGTGAAAAAATTGTACGTGCAGCAGATTATGCCCTAAAAAAGAAAATCCCTTTCATGATTATTTCAAAATCTGGAGGAGCCCGAATGATGGAAGCGGCCCTGTCACTTATGCAATTGGCAAAAACCTCAGTAAAACTGGCGCAATTAGCCGATGCCGGTATCCCATACATATCATTATGCACTGATCCAACAACTGGAGGAACAACGGCATCATTTGCCATGTTAGGCGATATTAATATTGCTGAACCAGGCGCTTTGATTGGTTTTGCAGGACCACGTGTGGTAAAAGACACAACTGGTCAAGATTTGCCAGAAGGATTCCAAACATCTGAGTTTTTGTTGGAGCATGGCTTTTTAGACTTTATTGTTTTAAGAAAAGAACTTAAAAAGAGAGTCAATCAATATATCGATTTAATAACTAATCAGCCTTTAAGAGCATAAAAATGTAGTTATTTTTCAATTTATATTTATTTTTATCAAAACAACTGTAAATCATTAATTATTACTATATTTGCCGCTCGAAAGAAAACCTTTCGAATACATAAAAATCATTTACAATAATATTAGCATGTATTTAACAAAAGAAATTAAAGAAGAAATCTTCGCAAAACACGGTAAAGGAAAGAACGATACTGGTACTGCTGAAGCTCAAATTGCGTTATTTACGCACAGAATCAATCACTTAACGGAGCACTTAAAAAACAATCGTAAAGATTTTAATACAGAGCGTTCATTGGTAAAATTAGTAGGTAAACGAAGAGCCTTACTTGACTATCTAACCAAAAAAGATATCTTAAGATATCGTGCCATAGTGAAAGAATTAGGATTAAGAAAATAATAAAAAGAGGCTTTATGCCTCTTTTTTGTTTGAAATACAACTCTGTGCAAGAGTATAAACTACACGAAATAAGAAGCTTATTATAGTTTTTCATTGGTCACACACTACTACTACTACTACAACACAACGACCATTGTTTAATTAGAATTAAAAAATTATGATTCCAAAAGTTTTTAGAGAGGTAATTACTCTCAATGATGGAAGAGAAATCTCCATTGAAACCGGAAAGTTAGCCAAACAAGCTCATGGTTCGGTTGTAGTACAAATGGGCAACGCCATGTTGTTATGTACCGTTGTATCAAATTATGAAGCAAGTCCAGGTATAGACTTTTTACCACTTACTGTAGATTACAGAGAAAAATTTGCAGCTGCCGGACGTTACCCAGGCGGTTTCTTTAAAAGAGAAGCCAGACCTAGTGATGATGAAGTATTGACCATGCGTTTAGTAGACCGTGTGTTGCGCCCATTATTCCCAAAAGATTATCATGCAGAAACTCAAGTGATGATTCAGTTAATGTCTCATGACGAAAATGTAATGCCTGATGCCTTAGCAGGTTTAGCCGCTTCAGCAGCTATTCAATTGAGTGACGTTCCATTTGAAACGCCTATTTCAGAAGTACGTGTTGCACGTATCAATGGAGAATTTGTTATCAACCCTAGTAGAGAAGCGCTTTTGCAAGCTGACATTGACATGATGGTTGGTGCATCTGCTGACTCTGTGATGATGGTTGAAGGGGAAATGCATGAGTGCAGTGAAGAAGAAATGGCCGATGCCATTAAATTCGCTCATGAAGCCATTAAAGTACAATGTGAAGCGCAAGTAAAATTAGCTGAAGCATTTGGTAAAAAGGAAACCCGTGAATATGAGCCAGAAGCAGAAGATGAAGCATTAGCTCAAAAAATACATGATGCTGCATACCAAAAATGTTATGATATTGCCAAGCAAGCCTCTTCAAAACACGAGCGCGGTCTAGCATTTAGCGAAGTTAAAGAAGACGTAAAAGCACTATTCTCTGAAGAAGAACAAGAAGAACTTGGTAGTTTAATTTCAAAATATTTCAGCAAAGCACAAAAAAGTGCGGTTAGGGATTTAACCTTAAACGAAGGCTTACGATTGGACGGACGTAAAACCACTGACATCAGACCAATTTGGTGCGAAGTGGATTATTTACCATCTACTCATGGTTCTGCCATCTTTACACGAGGAGAAACCCAAGCGTTGGCAACAGTAACGTTAGGAACCTCTCGTGAGGCCAATGTTATTGATTTACCAACATACCAAGGCGAAGAAACGTTTTATTTACATTACAACTTCCCTCCTTTTTCAACTGGTGAAGCCAGACCATTAAGAGGAACATCTCGTAGAGAGGTCGGTCATGGAAATTTAGCTCAGCGTGCTTTAAAGAATATGGTGCCTGCCGATTTTCCTTACACCGTTAGAGTTGTTTCAGAAGTTTTGGAAAGTAACGGTTCATCATCTATGGCAACAGTTTGCGCTGGAACCATGGCCTTGATGGATGCCGGTGTACAAATCAAAAAACCGGTTTCTGGTATTGCTATGGGATTGATTTCTGATGGCGATCGTTATGCCGTTTTAAGTGACATCCTTGGTGATGAAGATCATTTAGGTGACATGGACTTTAAAGTAACCGGAACCGAAGATGGTATCACCGCTTGTCAAATGGATATTAAAATCAAAGGATTATCTTATGAGATTTTAGTAAAAGCCTTAAAACAAGCTCGCGAAGGACGTTTATTTATCTTAAAGAAATTAACCGATACCATTGCAAAACCAAATGCTGACGTAAAACCACATGCTCCTAAAATGATAACCCGTGTTATTCCTAACGAGTATATTGGTGCATTGATTGGTCCTGGTGGTAAAGTCATTCAAGAATTGCAAAAAGCTACCAAAACCACTATTGTCATCAACGAAGATCCTATTACCGAAGAAGGTATTGTGGAAATTTTAGGAACTGACCAAGCAGGTATTGATGCTGTTTTAGCCAAGATAGATTCATTGATGTTCAAACCAGTTGTTGGAGAAGTTTATGAAGTGAAAGTGATAAAAATGCTTGATTTTGGTGCTGTTGTTGAATATACACAAGCTCCAGGAAATGAGGTATTGTTACATGTAAGTGAACTGGCTTGGGAACGCACCGAAAACGTGTCTGATGTTGTAAACATGGGTGACGTTTTTGAAGTGAAGTATTTTGGTGTGGATCCAAAAACCCGCAAGGAAAAAGTGTCCAGAAAAGCCATTTTACCAAAACCTGAAGGTTATGTTGCCAGACCACCAAGAGATCACAATGATAGAGGTGGACGCGATAACCGCGGAAGAGATAACAGAGGTCGTGACAATCGCGGACGCGATAACCGTCGTGACGATAGAAGACCTAGAGAAGACAAGAAAGAGGATTAATTAAAATCTTTCAAATTTAACCATAATAAAACCCTGGGAATTTAAGTTCTCAGGGTTTTATATTTTAAAAAAGATTTGTTTTGTTTACCTGACAATAATTTTGTCAACAAATAAATGGTTGTCAATTTTTGCGACAACAATTTTAATCCCTGACCCAAAATCATAAACCGGTAAATTAATATTTCTGTCGTTAAAATCCTTTCTAACAATCAAGGCTCCGGTAATCTCATAAATTGAAACTTGGGCTGTTTTAAATTGCGTTTCTTTGTTCATGATTAACTTCAGAGTTTCATCTGAATATAGGATGGTTTTCTCTAAATGGGCATCTGAACTGTTTAGAAACACTTCTGAATTGGTGCTTAAAGCAGCATCATTAACCGACTCAACTTCTATTTTATCAATTGCACCATTTTCTAACATAATGCTATTACTGCCAGCATTTAAAGAAATGATAACAGGAAAAAATGTTGGGTTCCCCGATTGATAACAATATCCATCAGAAAATGGCAAAAGAACACTTTCAGTTGCACCACCATTTACTGTAATTTGTAAACTTGATAACGTAGGGTTTGCATAAAAAACATTTAACAAATACAGTCCTGAGGTTGCCACATTAACATTGTTGAATGTCAGCGTTTTTCCAGCTCCTAAAATATTTACCGCTTTTCCTCCTGATGCATTAACACAAGTAATTTCTGAACCACCAACAATAGTTGCAGATTCTGCTTCGTATGAATTGACTGTTGGAACATTGGGTTCTCCCGTTCCGTTATCAGCTCCAATATTGGTAGCCGTGGATAAATCAACTGGATTTCCAAAAATATCTTGGGTGACTTTTGACGTAACACCTTGAAAGATGCCAACTCCTGCTAACGGGAAATTAGGTTCTGTAAAACTTAAAGCCGTTCCTAATGCTGGACTAAATGTTTTTAGTTTATATCCTGAAAAATGTCTTCGGCCCGGATCAAAAAGTCTAGGGTCCAACTCTTTTCTGGTGGCATCTTTATTTAAAAAATTTGTGTTAATGGTTCCGCCATACATAACATTTTTAGCAAAATTAGGCGTATCAACATCAAACAGATAGCCAGCTTGCCCAAGTTTAGCAGATGGCTCTAAATAAATAATGTTATTTATAAAGTTTAGTGAAGCTGCCTTTAAACTTATTTCACTATCACCAATAACATTTTTATAATCGGTGCCTTGATAAATGGAATTGTTATAAATATACACATTGGTACTTTTTTGAGGGTTATAGGCATAATCACTTACCCATAGCAACTTATTCTGACCAGCTGGATTGCCATCATTTACGCTGATATTATAACGCCAGATTATATTGTCATTGGCTCCCAATGTCTCACAAAAGCCACCTGCAGAATCCTCAGAATAATTATATTGATACAAAATATTGGAATTTCCATAATCTACGTGCATCCCTGATGAGTCTCCACCACCTCTGGCATGTTGGGATGTGTTGTATTGCGCAACCACATCATCTGAACCAAAAACCCACATGCCACTGCCTCTGGCAGTCATTCTGGGATCTGAACTTGAACCCGTAAATCGCATCAGGTTTTTTTCATAAAGCACCCGTTTTGAATTAGAAATAATAGTACCAGAACCACCAAGGTCAATAAATGTATTATTTCTTATAATGGCGTCAGAAACATACTTTCGCAACCACACGCCACATCGTTCAATATTGGTAAAATAACAATCCTCTATAATCACATCATTCACAAAGGCATTGAAAAAATAAATTCCAGACGAATAAATATTATTAAACGCAGTTCCTGAACTATCCAATGAATAAATATTTTGAAAGACCAAATTGGAGAATCTAAAATGGTTGAAAAGAACCGCATCCTCAAAATTACCAGAACCCGGAAGCGATTTAAAACTCTGTATAAAAATACCATACGCTTGATCATCGGGAGAACCAGCTTCTGAATCAAACCGTTCATTTTCTATTTGCAGATTATGAAACTCCAAATACTCTTTGCCTGTAATTTTTATAGTACTTAGTGGGTCCGTTAAACCATTATTGCCATCGCTAGCGGTTAAAATTGGCAAATTGCCTGTGCCGTAACTATCATAAATAATTGGAGATCCGTTAGAACCAGAATAGGAAACAACAATTTGTCCTGTAAACGTATCACCTCTTTTAAATAATATCTTATCGCCTGCACTGAGCACCAAACTGTTCAATTTTGAAATGGTTTGAAATGGACTTGCTTGACTGCCCGCATTTGAATCATTCCCTGAAGAGCTACTGAAATAATAGGTGTTTTGAGCGTAAGCATGCACTAAACAAAACACAAATAACATACATGTAATTTTCTTAATCATATTTGATTTTTTTAATGATTACAAATTATGACAAGTAAAAAACATACTGGGATACGTTTCGGTCAATTAAAGGGTCTATCAAAGCAATTTTTCAAAATCTAAATATACTATCATTCAGTTAGCAATAAGATGTTCTATGTGCAATCTGCTTTTTATATGTTGTAGTGAAACCATAAGAAAACGTTAAACACCCACTTAAATTTGCTTTTGTCCTATTTTTTGTTATATTGATAGTTATGATTTACACAGACAAAAAAAAATATTCAGACATTTTAAACGAATCCGTATCCTATCTTGAGCAACGGGGTTATGAAAACATTAAAGCCGATACAGACGGCTATGAAACACCAAAATCATTCAACAAAAAAGGAAGTGATATTACCATCACTCCGGATATTGTTGCAGAAAAGGAAGGTAGAAAACATTATTTTGAACTGAGCTTAAAATCTGATAAGCCCAGATTACTCAAGTCAAAGTGGTTGTTTTTAAACACCTTAAGCGCTTTAAAGTCAAGCAAGTTCAGATTGATTACCACTAAGGGGCATTATAAATTTACCAATGAAATGCTTAGTGACATCAACCTAAATGATAAAAAATTAATAAAAATTTAATTTCTTGTAACAAAAACAGTCTTTCTTACGTATAACCACTTAGTAAAGAAAATTCACTTAAAAATTACAGGAGAACTTTAAATGAGACAACTTAAAATTACGAAGCAGGTAACCAACAGAGAGACCGCTTCGTTAGACAAATATCTTCAAGAAATTGGAAAAGTTGACTTAATTACCGCAGACGAAGAAGTAGAATTAGCACAACGCATCAAAGCAGGAGACCAAGTTGCTTTAGAAAAGTTGACCAAGGCTAATTTACGTTTTGTTGTTTCGGTAGCTAAGCAATATCAAAACCAAGGATTAACATTGCCCGATTTAATTAATGAAGGTAATCTAGGTTTAATCAAGGCGGCACAACGTTTTGATGAAACCCGTGGTTTTAAATTTATTTCTTATGCGGTTTGGTGGATTCGTCAATCCATTTTACAAGCATTGGCTGAGCAATCTCGTATTGTTCGTTTGCCTTTGAACAAGATTGGTTCTATCAACAAAATCAATAAAACATTCGCCTTTTTAGAGCAATCACATGAGCGCCCACCAAGTGCCGAAGAAATTGCAAAAGAGTTGGACATGACCATTAACGATGTTAAGGAATCCATGAAAAACTCTGGCCGTCACGTAAGTATGGACGCGCCTTTGGTAGAAGGAGAAGACTCCAATCTTTACGATGTACTTAACAGTGGTGAATCGCCCAATCCGGACAAAGAATTATTACACGAATCATTGCGCACGGAGATTGAACGCGCTTTGGAAACATTAACACCTCGTGAAGCAGATGTTATTCGTTTGTACTTTGGGTTAGGTAACCAACATCCAATGACCTTGGAGGAAATAGGAGAAACATTTGATTTGACTCGCGAACGTGTTCGTCAAATCAAGGAAAAAGCTATTAGAAGACTAAAACATACTTCTAGAAGTAAAATTTTAAAAACCTATTTGGGTTAAAATTAATTTGGCGAATTGGCTATATATTGGATATTTTTATTATCTTAAATTTTATAGTAAATTGCACAAAATTGATAATACATAATTAAATTATAATTAGTTAGTAATCATTGAAAATTACGACTAAATAACAGTAACAAACAGTTCAACATAACTGTTCGTTTTTTGATTGATGAAAGAACCCTCGGCTGATTACCGAGGGTTTGTTTTTATTAAATATACTCCTTTGGTTTTTTTTATAAATATTCAAACACATATTGATTTCGCATTAAAAAATTAATTAAATTTATTTTTGAGGGGTGATACAAAACCAAATAACTTTATGCTGAAAACGATATGCTACATTAGCGATTCCAATATCAACAATTCAACAAACGAACTGAAAGAATTATTACGCGTTGCAAAAATAAACAACAGTAAAAACCAAATAACAGGCGTACTAATACACAAAAGCAGCAATTTTCTGCAAGTACTTGAAGGAGATCAAAAACATGTTGATGCCCTTTTTAGGAGAATCAGTCTTGATGATAGACACCAAAATATTTTTAAACTTCTTGAGACTACCATTGACGAACGTTATTTTGAAGGTTACAAATTTGGTTTCACGGTAATTAATACTCGAAATGCCCTTAAAAACCTTGAAGACTATTTAAATTGGTTAAGAGATGCCGAAAACTTAATTGCCAATGAAATTGTGGCAATGGTTAAAAATTTTATTACCAGATGATAATAAAACTAAATTAAAACCTTTAATTTTGGCAAAACCAATTGATTAAATAAATGGCTTCAAAATTAATAGCACCTTCCTTACTGGCAGCTGATTTCGCAAACCTTCAACGTGACATAGAAATGGTAAACCAAAGTGAGGCCGATTGGTTTCATATTGACATCATGGACGGTGTTTTTGTTCCAAATATTTCTTACGGAATGCCCGTGCTTAAAGCCATAACAAAACATACCAAAAAATTGGTTGACGTTCATTTAATGATTGTTGACCCCGATAGATATATCAAAACATTTGCAGATTTAGGCAGCAATATTTTAACCGTACATTATGAAGCTTGCAATCATTTACACAGAACACTCCAAGCTATAAAAGCAGCTGGTATGAAAGCCGGTGTTGCACTAAATCCACATACCAATGTTAGTCTTTTGGAAGACACTATTAATGATATTGATTTGGTACTTATTATGAGTGTTAATCCTGGTTTTGGCGGACAAAGTTTTATAGAAAACACATATAATAAAATTACACAACTTAGAGATTTAATCACTAGAAAAGGCGCTTCAACCCTAATAGAGATTGATGGTGGTGTCTCCACCGAAAACGCCAAACAATTAGCAGTGGCTGGTGCCGATGTGTTGGTTGCCGGAAGCTTTGTTTTTAAAAGTGCCGCACCAAAAGAGACCATCAAGCTTTTAAAAACCGTGGCTAATTCTTAAAGACAGCTAAATACATAAAAAAGCTTCATATCTTTTTGCTTATCCAATAAATGAATTATTTTTTCGTTTGCATTGCAATATATGGTAAGGATTTTTTTATTGAAAACACTTATTACGGAATAGCTAAATAATATACCATAATGCATTTTAAAGCATTAATTTTAAGGTGTTTTTCTTACCTTGCATAACTTGATTTGCTTACTCAAATTAGCTAAAATCAAAAGATTAATATTTAATAATGGGATTAAAAAACACGTTCGTTTTTTTTAATCTTTTAAAAATTTTTAATTATGGGAAGACCTGCAACTAAACCAGCAGAACTGAGAGATGGATATTATATTGAAATTAGAAATAGAAATTCAAATTCTGGCGTAAAAATCAGAAGAGATAACAGTGATCAAATGTACCGTGCTGCTAAGGAATATGAAAGAAGTAAAGAAGTTATTATCTTGGGAAAATATAAAAATGGGAAGTTGGTTGAAAGTCTGGAAAAAGTATAATCCTTCATTTTTGCGTTCCTAATACCCAGCAAAATCAAAATTCAGCATTTGCCGTATCTTAAAATATATATTAGGGAAATGCTGTTTAAACTCTTTCGGTGATTCAATAAAGCTTTCTACAACCACTGCCAAAAACTCAAATTGATTGGTAAAAGCATACTTTCTAATGTATTTAGATTGAATCAATTCTTCTCGCAGTGATTCATCTTTTGAAAGCATTTCAGTCAATTCAGTAAACGAATCACTAAAAATAGTAGAGCTTATATCGCGCTCATTCAAACTATTCAGGTGAATGGCGTGAACAAACTCATGAATCCCCAAGTTGATGTTATCTTTGGTTGTTTTGTAACCTAATTTAAAATCCTTCCAAGAAATCACAAGTGCTTTTAATTTGGGGTTAAACTCTCCTTTATGGTATTCATTGTTTATTTTTGAAAAAAACTTGTCAGGGTATACTACAATTTTATTTATCAGGCCTATATAGAAATCCCTAAAACCAAACGTGAGCATGACGGCGGTTGATGCTATTAAAACCTTAACCTCATCTGTTATTTTCATCCCGTCTCTACCAATAAAATCTTTATCCTTTATGAAGGATGCAACTCGGTGTTCAAAATACTTTTTATGTTTGCTATCCAACTTGCCATAAAAAAGAAACTGGTTTTTTAAGATGAATATTTGATTTTGGCTTAAGGTTCTTAAAAAAGGATAAAAATGAACAAAAAAGGGCTTTTTCCTTCTCAACACATATCCCATTTCTATCATTTTCATAGCAAATTGTAAAAGTATATACAACAGCAGCGCAAAGAATATCCCTAAGATAATTTTGCTGCCAATGGTATACATTTCTATAGCATTGATAAATAGCATAACCCTTTAAACGTTATTGATGGAAATAAATTTTAATATATCCTAACGGAAAATATATCTTAAAGATAAATGATTGCCACTAATCGGGCACAAGATGAAAATGAAAAATCCTAACATATTAATAAATTAATATGTTAGGATTTTGCTATGTGAACCACATAGACCTTACTTCAAACCAAATATTAGAACTTTTCAAAAATTTAAATAGAAATTTTAGACAAAAGGTAGAAATCGAAAACAAATAATGACTCAATTATTGATTTTATTTAATTACTATTTTTATTTATGCCCCGATAGCAAGATTAAAAAAATGATTCATTGGTTTAACTTCATTAACCTACAGAAAACACTAAGTTCATTCTCTGATAAAGCAAGTTATTGTAAGTGTTCAAAAAAAGCCAAATGCAACAATGCATTTGGCCTTTAGATAATGAAAAAGATTTTAAGACTTATTTTTTAATAATACGTTTAACAGTTTTTAGACCGTTAGTTTCAATGACCATCATATGTATTCCACTTGAAAGATCAGCAACATTAAATTCAATTTGATTATCGATCACTTTCTCCAAAGTTCCAAGTATGGAGTAAACTCTAACTGAATTTACAGAATTTACTCCACTAATTTTTACAAAATCTTGAGCAGGATTTGGGAAGATTCTAACAAAATTGTTTTTGTACATTTCATCACTTAATCCTAAAGTGCCCCCAAACTCAAAAGCTCCAGCATCATTAAAGCCTTCTCTAGCATAACCTCTTTGATCTACAGTTGGAATTGTTATTCCGGTAGCAGCAGAGCAAAAATCATCTGCGGCACTACTTTCTGCTATAGCTAAAACTTGAGTACTTCCCCCTTCACTAGTTAAAACACCTGTCAAACCGGCAAAAGTGGCTGTTTTACCTTTTAGATTGTTCTTAGCTACATCGTCTAAAAGAGCAGGTGCAGCGTTTAAGCCTCCGAGTATACAGTTTACAACATTGGTTGTATTAGTATTTGCAAAATTTAATGCTTTTGTATTTACATCATCAGCAC
This sequence comes from Yeosuana aromativorans, assembly GCF_014646655.1. Taxonomy (GTDB): domain Bacteria; phylum Bacteroidota; class Bacteroidia; order Flavobacteriales; family Flavobacteriaceae; genus Yeosuana; species Yeosuana aromativorans. The sequence continues at coordinate 424,554 of NZ_BMNR01000004.1, forward strand.
TAACAACTATGGAATTATAGGCACTGAAATTTGTTAATGCAGTACCAGCAAATTGTAATCCAGCTTTAGCTAATGCTGCATGATAATTATTATAAAATGTCGCCTGGACCAAATTTAAAGTAGTATTACCTGTAGATGTATTGCTTGTTAAAGGGAAGGATGTACAAAAAATAGCACCACCTCCATTACCACCTGAAGCACTGAAGGCAGTGTTATTTGAAACAGTACTATTTTCAATATCAACAGCTATGGTAAAATCATTTCCAAAACCGTTATTCCCATTAACGTACAAACCACCGCCATTTCTGCCGGAATTACTATCTATCAAGGACTGTTTAATGTTTACGGCACTATCAACACCTGCTCCATTATTAGGAGCTAGAATAATACCTCCACCATCTAATGTTGAACTGTTATTCTGAATGGTGCATTCTATTATATTGGCATTAGTTCCTGCAAGACTCAAACCTCCACCGTTTTTACCTGTATGATTGTCCTTAATAATCAAATTTTTCAGGGTTAAAAGACCCGTTATTTTATCAGCATCGATACCACCACCATTATCAGTACCAGGAGCATTACCATATCTAATTCCTAAATTTTCAATGGTTATGTTTAAAACCTCAGTAGTTGGTCTGGATAATGAAACAACTCTAGTGCCTGAACCGTCTGATAAGGCAGAGGCTGCTGCCTGAATAATATCAATTGTTGGGTCAGTCCCTCTTAAAGTTATGCTTTTAGAAACAGAAATAGATTCTGTATGAACACCTGTAATTAATATCACATCTCCATCAGTGGAGGCATCTACTGCCTCTTGAATTGTACCATAAGAACTGCCACCTTGAATGGTTGCAGTTTGTGCTGAAAGCACAAGGGTAAAAACAGTAAAGAATAAAAAAGTAATTGTTTGTCTCATAATTTTAGTTTTTAAGTTATTTATTTTTCGACTTATACGCTTTCCATTGTTTTTGACGTTCTACTCCTAAAACCTTTTTAACTTCGTTGTAAACCTTGTTTCCCAACTCTTTAAGCTTTTCCTTTTTCATTTCTGGATCATCACCAAATTCTTTATTTATAGCTTGATTTTCTTTAAAGCGGTCCAACTGAATTTCGTAAATTGATTTAGACTCTTCTTTGTTCAAGGATAATACCTTGGTCATTTCATCAGTAAACTTTTGTGCTTTTTTTTCAAGTTTTTGTTGAGCGCTTACACTAAGCGATAGAAATAGTAGAATTATTGCAAATACATGTTTCATGGTAATTAAAGTTTTTTGTTTGTATAAATGTAAATGGTTCATAACCGATGAAAGTTTTCAAGCTATCCGAAAAGGTTTAAATACTAACCACCCTATGATTTTGGCTATTTTAATAGGATAAATTCAAAAATTTGTTTTGCTTTGACCGTTCTTGATTACATAATTGGTACATACTTATTTTTGCAAGCAGACCCTTATTCAATTTCAATTATTGGCTCCTTTTTTAAAAATCCAAGCGATTGCAAAAATATATCAGCTTTAGAAACCGTGTCTTTATAATTCTCAAACTTATTATAGTTAAAGAAACCATGTTTCCTTCCTTCGTAGAAAAACACGTCACAACGACTACCAACAGTCTGCATGACCTTTTGGAAATATTTAATAGTCTCAACAGGAATAAGGTAGTCATCCGTTCCTTGAAAAATCACCGTTGGCGGTGCTCCCTTTTGGATGTTGTGAAGTGGTGAAAATTCTTTGTAAGCCATATCAATCCTTGAATATCCCACACCTCCCGGGCCATTATCAATTACGGGATTAAACAGCACGAGGGCATTGGGTTTACAACTCACAGATAAATTATCTGAACCTTCATTAAAACCAGATATCATGGCCGTTGCTGCCGCGAGTTGTCCTCCAGCAGACCCGCCAGAAGCAATAATTTTAGATGGATCAATTTGATAGTCATCAGCGCGTTCCCTAATAAATCGAATGGCCGATTTAGCATCTTTAAGCGATTCAAATGGTGTGGTATGTTGTCTGTTTTTCACCCGATAATCGGCAAGAAAACAGACTATGCCTCTTTTTGAAAAATAGGCAGCCTGCGGTTCAAATTGGCTTATTTTTCCCTCGTTCCAACCACCTCCAAAAAAGAAAACCATTGCGGGATATTTTTTTCCTGCTATCATATTTTCAGGTTTGATAACTTCCATAACCAAAGTTGTTGTATCTACCTGTTTATAAACGATGCTCTCATTTTGAGAAAACAAATTCCATGCGGTTAATGATGAAATTATAAGTAGTTTTAAAGAATAGTTTCCATTCATGGTAATTTTTTTTTTTATATTTTCGATAGAAGCATTATTGCCATGGAATCTTCCCTGAAAGCTGAATATGTTTCATCAACTGTTTCGTTAACTCTTTTTTAAGTTTAGGCTTATCCAGTGGATTTTTTTCTTGCGGATCTTTCTGAATGTCAAAAAGTTCATAGACCGTAAATGGTCTATTCTGAACTAATTTATAGTGCCCGTTTGAAATGGCGTAATAAGCTCTTCCTCCAAAAATAAATCCTTCCCTACGCATCCAGATCATTGTTCTTGATGGATTATCTTTAGATACTGCAAGATCATTTATTATTATGGAGGGTAATTGATCGTCCATTTCGCCTCCAGCCATGTGTATAAGCGTTGGATAGAAATCCATTAAAAATAACGGTGCATCACTGATCTTGTTACCTGTTTGATCTGGAAGTTTTACGACACAGGGAACACGGATACCCCCCTCAAACATATCTCCTTTTCCTCCCGAATAAGGTTGATTGCTTGCGCCATAATGAAGTGCTCCGCCATTATCAGAGGTGAAAACAATGATCGTGTTTTTATCTAATCCGGATAATTTGAGCTCCTCTATAATACGTCCCACATTATAATCAAGGTGTTCAATCAGGGCAATAATTTTTTGCCGCTTCAGTGATACCTGGGGTTCTCTTTCCATAACTTTTTTCAACCATGATTCAGGCGGCTGCACGGGATTGTGTGGAGCCGTGTAAGCCAAATAAAGAAAGAATGGTTTATGTGCTTCTTTTTGTTTTTCAAGATACTCTAGTGTCCAATCGGTAAAAAGATCTGTGGCATGCCCTTGCGGATCTATTTCCTGATCATTTTCGCGCATCCAATTAACACCGGCTCTTCTATGTGTATAATAGTCATCCATCATATCTCCTAAAAATCCTTTGAAATAATCAAAACCTCTATCATTGGGGATGTCCGGAGATTTATAACCTAAATGCCACTTCCCAATTATGGCCGTGTTATAGTGCAGTTTCTTTAGTGATTCAGGTAAAGTAACTAGACTGTCTTTAAGGTTTCCCCAGGTATTATCGGGCATATCCCGAATTACACCGGGCACCCCAACCATATCTGGATAATTACCGGTAAGTATAGCTGCACGACTGGGAGAGCAAACCGTACTATTGGCATAAGCCCTAGTAAATTTAATACCATGGTTTGCTAAGTTATCGATGTTGGGTGTTTTAATATTCTCTGCCCCATAACATCCCAAATCTCCATAACCCAGATCATCAGCAAGAATAAAAATAATATTTGGTTTATCTTGAGCCCGTATGATTATAAAAAACAAAGAAAAACCGAGTGTAATAATAATTCTTAATCTACTGGAAGCGATTAGTTTTTTCATTTAAACTCGGTTTTTAAAATAAAGCTATTATTCAATTAAAATTTAAAGCGTCTGATATTGGTAGTTTATAGAAATAATTCTCTACCGCAACAGGAATATCTTCACCGTAAAACTTAGATGTTTTCACAAGTTTAGGTTTTGCTATTAGCCAATAAGATCCTTTTTTAGATATTTTAAAATGATTATTGGTCAAGTTTTTAGCTATTAATTTAGCATCTTGAGGACGTCCTGATTCGGCATAATAAATTTTGTAATCATAAAAATTTTCTGAAGGCCTCCAACTTAAGCTATTGCCTTTTAATATAGTTTCCAATGGCTTATATTTTTGAAATTTCCATCCAACCAAGGTTTGAAAATACATATCTTGGTAAACCTGTTGATACTTTTTATCAAAAATTAAATTGTTCAACTCGTCCGGATCTTCTTTTAGATTATATAATTGGTCAATGATGCCATGCGTATAAATAAATTTATAATCACCTTTTCGCATCATTCTTGATGGCACATTTTTGACTTTGGGAAGGAGATTATAGTCTGTCCCTCTAAATTCAGAATATACAACCCGATCCTTTAATTCGGTTCCGTTTTTCAAAACATCTACCAAAGATATTCCTTGTGCAGTTTCTGGTATTTTTCCATTTATTAATTCTGCTAAAGTGGGCATGATATCTATAAAACTCACCAAAGAATTATTAATGCTATTTTGCTTAAACAGTTTGGGACATGAAATAATGAATGGCACATTTACAGCATCCTCGTACATACAATGCTTGCCTCGCAAACCATGCTCAAACAAATGTTCCCCATGATCTGTTGTATAAATAATAATCGTGTTATCATAAAGTCCCTTGTCCTTTAAATGTTGTACAACACGTCCCACCATATCATCCATTTCAGTAACACAGGCATGGTAAGCAGCCATAACATGCTTGGCTTTTTCTGGGTCTTTAGGCAAACCAGAATGAACCCAATTTGGAACCCAGGGGTATTTTCCTTTGACATACCAGTCGTCATAAGTTTTAGGCAATGTAAAATCCTCTGGATTGTACATGTCCAAATATTTTTGAGTGGTTGTGAATGGTGGATGTGGCTTTTCAAATCCAACATACAGAAAGAAATTATTTCCATCCTGAGCCCGTTTATCAATAAATTCAATTGATTTTCTTGCCACTACCATATCAAAATTATCTTCATCATTTTTCACCAAAGTAGGTCTGTAAAGTTCATTCAAATCTGAAGATCCTCGTTTGTAAACATCGTTGTATTTTTTGAACTGCCTGTAACGCATGTAGGTATCTTCACCAACTTCATCTTCATAATGTCCGCCCGGAAAATAGGTGTAGTATCGTACACTGGTTTCATCAAACCCCATAGCATTACCGTCCTTATGATCTTCATCAACATTTTTTTGAAGTTCGCCATGAACATGCATTTTACCAGGAGATGCCGTGCTGTAACCTTGTTGTTTAAAAATTTCAGCTAACGTTATGATACCCTCATGATATCCTGTTTCCCTTAAATAGCCACTACCTATGTTTTTTATACGGTCATCAGGCATAGTTACCGGAGCTTTATGGTAAATTGCACCATTGGTATAAGGATACATTCCGGTAATCAAAGCTGCTCTTGCCGGGGCACATACAGGTGCTGGTGTATAGCAATTTGTAAAGCGCACTCCTGTTTTAGCCAGAGCATCAATGTTGGGTGTAATGGCTAAATCGCTTCCATAAGCTCCAACAGCTTCCAATTTATGCTGATCGGATATGATAAAAACAACATTGAGTTTTTCTGACTGTGCTATTAATGTTTTTACAAAAAGAAGCCCAATAGATAGTAAAAGCAATTCAAGGTTATATTTCAAAGCATCCTAATTATTTATTAATCAATATTTTCGTTAGCTGAAGTTTCAATAATAGGAATTGGCCAAGTATAATCTTCTGGTTGTCTTGCTCCAACTGCATTACCATAGGTTGATTTACAATATTCATCATATACACCTAGTCTGGTCAAATCGAAAAAACGATGCCCTTCCATGGAAAGTTCAGCTGATCTTTCAGCAAGCAAAGCTTTTCTAAAATCTGACATTGACATGCTTGTTCCGTCAAAATCAGGCATACCAACTCGTGTGCGTAGAATTGACAAGTCTGCATTTGCAGAACTAGGGTCCTGATCTATTTCAGCAAGCGCCTCGGCACGCATAAGATAAACATCTGCAAGCCGGATGATGTGCCAATTTTGCTGACTTGTATATTCTGTAGTAGCATCTCTATCTATGTATTTAGATGTAAAAACCCTAAACAAAACACTTCTTGATTCTCCTGTGGCGGTCACCGTTCTAAGATAGCCGTTACTGTTCGGATTTAATACATAAGTAATTGTTTGATCTTGAAATTCATGTATTATGGAGTTCTGGAATCTAATATCATATCTATCTGTATTCTTCATTACAAAAGAAGACTGAAAAGCATTTGTACCTCCAAAACCTCCTCCACTTAAACCAGCATCTTTAGGGCTAAATAAATTGGATAATGCAGTTCCTTGTTCAACTATGGATGAGCCTTGAACTTCAAATAACATTTCTGGATTATTGCCATTGTTAGCGTCAAAAATCTTTTTCCAATCCTCAAGATTGGAAACCAGTTGGTAGCCGTTTTCGTTTAATGCTAAATCACATTCATTTTTGCATAATTGGTAATAGGATTCTGGCGTACCTGTTATACCGTTATATCTATCATTGCCAAGATTACCTTCTGAGGCAGTTCTTTTAGATGACGCTATTTGCAAATACACCTTCGCTAACATGGCATGAGCTGAAGCTTTGGTTACTCTTCCAATATCATTGGTGTAACCATTTCTCGTTTCGTTGAATCCCCAACAATTTTCTGAAGCAAATTGAAGATCATTTATTATAACATTATAAATATCTTCAATTGGTGATATTGGCAAGCCTCCTTCTCCAGGTTTAACTGGTTCAGTTCTAAGAGGCACCTCTCCAAAACATCTTACAAGGTTAAAGTAATTTAGTGCCCTTAAAAAACGTGCCTCTCCTAAAATACGTGATTTCAATTGCTCATCCATATTTGTAATCCCTGGTACTCTAGCAATAACATTATTGGCATCTTTAATACCAACATAAATTTCTATCCACATATTTGGTAAATTTTGATTTGTTGAGGTTATATTTCCCGTCCTAAAATCAGCATGTTTACCAGCATTTGGAATTCCTTGGTCTGAAGCAGCAAAAAGATTGGATAAAAATTGTTGTCTGTAATATCCATTACCATTTTTTAAATCAGCATAAACAGCAGTAAGTGCCGCTAAAGCATCGCCCTCATTTTGGTAGAAAAACTCGGTACCAATTTGATTAAGCGGTTTTTCAACAAGTAGGCTATCACAACTTACAAAAGCTGTTATAAAGCAAATTGCAATCCAACGCATCCATTTTATATTTTTTATAAGGTTTGTTTTCATGATGTATATTTTTAATAATTAAATTTTAATCCTATTGAGTAAGTTCTTGTGCCAGGATATCCTCCAAAATCAACACCTCTTCTTTGAGGATCCTTGTTGAAAGTTTGAACTTCTGGATCATAACCTGGGTACTTAGTCCAAGTCACTAGATTTTGAGCCGAACCATATAACCGTAAACTTCTACTGTTTTTAAAATTAACTGTATAACCAATATTTAGGTTCTTCAATCTAATGTAAGATCCATCAAACACTTGTCTATCTGAAGCAATGGCTCTTTGACCTGGATCTGTCAGTGCTGCTGGATTTCCAACATTTACCGTGTTCCCTGCAGACGGATCGTATAAGACCTCTCCTGTGCTATAATTAACATTAAGAGGCGCCTTCCATGAATCATTAAAAGCCGATGCCAAACCGTTGGTGCTTTTTTGGTTGCCCGTTAGTTGCCAAGAATCAACCCAAAAAATATCCCCTCCTTTTTGGCCTGTAAAAAGTATACTTAAATCCCAATTGCCCATTCTGAAATTATTGGTAATGGACACATTATAATCTGGGTTTGGGTCACCTATCTGTACATAATCTTCAAAGTTAATTTGTTGGGTCGCTAGAGGTTGCCCATTGGAATCTAAATCAATATGGTTATTAATATATTTAATTTCACCAGGAGCAGCACTTTCAATACCACTGTTTACTGCTTCATCCCAATCTTGGTAAATACCATTTGTTTGTGCTCCCCAAAATATTCCAAGAGGTTTTCCTTCCATAAACATAATAGGATTGGTTTGTGAAAAACCTACAGAAGGCCCCAGTTGGTATTCTAGGTTAGAATTTAATTTTACTAATTTATTCCTGTTTAATGAGAAATTACCGGATACATCCCAGCCGAACTTCTTGGTATCAAAAATGGCTGCATTTATACCAATTTCAATACCTTTATTTTCAACTTTTCCAAAATTGTCCACTCTTGACGCAAAACCATTTGATGCGGGCAGTAGCACATTTTGCAACAAATCATAGGTTAATTTACGATACGCATCAAAAGTAATGTTGATTTTAGATTGCAGCAATCCAATATCTAAACCAGCGTTAAATTGATCAGTGGTTTCCCAGGTTAAATCGTCATTAGCTAAATTGGATTCATAATAACCTGTTACTAATTGATTATTAAAATTATATCGAATTGGAGTTAAAAGTGCGAGTGATTGGTACGGAGCAATTGGATTACTACCTGTTTTACCATAAGACAATCTTAACTTAAGATTTGAAACGGTTTCAGATTTCTTTAAAAATTTCTCTTTGGAAATGGCCCAAGCTAGTGCAACAGATGGAAAAATGGCACTTTTATTATTTTGAGCAAACTTAGAAGATGCATCTATTCGGGTATTTACATCAACATAATATTTCCCTTTATAATTATAACCAACTCTAAAAAGACCTGAAAGCAAACCAAATTCCCTGAATTGTGAAATAGGCACTAAAATATCTGTAGCCGACTCAAATGTGTAAAACGATGTTGCATCATTGCCAAAACCATAGGCTTTATTAAACATGCTGCGGATGTTGTTTTTTTCATAGGTCCCTACAAGTATAGCATCAATATGGTGTCCATTAAAATTATTTCGGTAACGTAAACTGGTTTCAGCATAAATCTTCTTGTTCTCAATAAAAGCCTGTGAGGCTTCCCCATTATTTCGTCTGCCTCTGGTTGTATTTGTTGGATAATAACTATCTCTACTACTTTTTTGATAATTAAACGCACCTTTAACAAGACCCGTAAGTTTTGGGGTCAATTTGGCTGTTAAAGACATGTTTTGAATGAAATTAAATGATTCCTTTCTGTCTTGAACATACTTGGCCAAAGTATATGGATTGGAAAGCACATTTCCTTCATTTAAATCGGCATAAATTTCATCATCTTCACCCAAAGACAATAAACTGAAAATAGGTTGAAATTGAAGAGCTTGGGATGTGACACTTTTTTGTAAAAACACCTCACCATTACCAATTGATGATGCATTGCCTTTGTTATAAGCAAGATTGGTATTAGAATACAAATCTACTTTTTTATTAAAGGCTTTTTTCATGCTTTTGGTATTAAATGTGACTCTTTTATTTCCAGTATTAATAATAACACCTTCAACATCTTGTAATCCTAAGCTGATTAATAAATTTTTGTCTTTATCGCCACCACGATATGAAAGATTGTAAGCATTGGAAAAGGCCAGCCTATAAGTCAAATCTTGCCAATTATTGTTCACACCTGTGGTTGTTGGATAAGGTAAATTGAATGTGGCCAATTCTGGATAATTTGCCTCTGTTATCTGCTGTGTACCATCAAATGGCCCACCTAATCGTGCTGGATTTGTGATGCTTAAATATAACTGATTGATAGCTCTTTGGTTCATATAATTTTCAAATAGCGGACCATCCATCACATCAAGATTTTTCACAACATCTGTAACGTAACTATCAACGGTCAAGGTCAAACTATCAGTACCGCCATCTTTACCTCCACTTTTAGTGGTAATCAATATAACACCGTTTGCTCCTCTAGCACCATAAACAGCCGTTGCGGCAGCATCCTTAAGCACTTCCATTTTTTCAATATCATTAGGGTTCAAAAAACTCAGTGAGCTTTGTGATTGGCCTGCTCCGCCATTGCCTGCCGCATCAGTTAAGGGATCTATTGGAATACCATCAATTACGTATAATGGTTGGGTTCCGCCCAACATTGAATTTGTGCCTCGAACAGAAACAGCAACACCGCCACCGGGTTCAGAACTTTCGCTAACAACTACACCAGCAACTTGTCCTTGCAACATTTGTTCAATAGAATTGGTTCTGCTTTTTTCAAGTTCTTCTGAATTTACCTGAGAAATGGATCCGGAAAGATCTTTTTTACTGACGTCAAAATAGCCCACACTCACTACCACTTCATCAAGCTGTGAAATATCTGTTTGAAGATATATCTCCATTGAGGCTTTTGTTACAGTTACAACCTGAGATTTCATTCCCACATAAGAAAATATTAATTGATCACCTTTTTTTGCCTCTATTTCAAACTTACCATCAAAATCAGTAACCGCTCCTTTGTTAGTGCCTTGTAATACTACAGAGACACCAGGTAAGGGCTGTTTGGACTCTTCATCTAAAACGCTACCCTTTACTGTAAGTTGTTGGCCAAAAAAAGTTAAAGGCCATAATAATACAAATAAGAAAATTGTCTTCATTAGTTGTTTTTTTTTAGTTTATAATTAGTTTTTTAGTTTCTGTTGAATTATTTAATCTTTTAATTTTTACTATATATGTTCCCTTACTTAAATGCGACATATTAATAGGCGTTCCATACTTGAAAATAAAAGATGCTATTTTTCTGCCATTCATGTCAAGCACAGTAACATCTGCATTTTCGTTCAAATTACCCAGATACACTAGGCTTTGTGTCGGATTCGGAAATAATCTGATGCCATTTGTAGGCGTCTTTGGATAGTTTGTTGCGAGTGTACTTTGCCATTGTTCCATTAAAAACGTAGCTGCATAACCCCAAGTACCATCAGGTTCTAATAGCCATTTCCCGTCCAACCAATCATATAGAAAGGCTGAGTCATATTGAACGCCTTTTTCCCAAGTAAAACCATCTGGCCCTCCTTGCTGTCCTGAGCAATAAAAATTCCATAAATAAAAATTAGGGATTCCCAGTCCAAGAGCCACTCCTATATAACGGCCATATTTGCTTCGTATACCAGATTCTGTGACAGCACTATTGTATTTCGGATTTTCATTGATTCCAAACTCCCCAATCTGAACAGGACAATTTGAAGATAAATCACCTGTTTGAGTCGTAAAATAACGGGCTATTTCCAAGCCTTTCCACATGGCATGCCCTACCGGATTATTGCTATCTGTCCAAGCACTGTCATATGCCGACCAAGAGGCAAAATCGACCCTTGTATGAGATATGACATCTTCAAGAACACTTGGAGTGCCGTTATCCATCATGGTGATATAACTTCCACTTTTATTGTACCATAATTTATTAAACTCTATACCATAAAATACTTTTGCTGTTTGACCAGAAAACTCATTTCTAGCGCGTTCAGTTCCTCTCTGTCTGGCCCTAAACAAACGTGCCATTCCTTCGGTTCTCCAATCAACATCATCTGGAATAAGTGATGGGTCACTTTCCCATGCCACACCTTCTCCTCTCAACATCCAATCACCTTCCCAATTTTGATAAACAAACTTTTTATCCATTGTACCATAGGTTTCTAACAAGTATTTCGTTAAATCATAAAACTGTTGTTCTTCATTTAAATAAGTAGCATGATTAAAGTCTGGTCCTTTCTTAAAGTCTCCTTGCTTTTTGGTAGTTGTCCAAAATGTATGGGTTTTAATGTGCTGTCTTTTAAATAATGAATCAATATATTCATGCTGCGCCACTTCTTTAAGTGTTTGAAAAGTAGGCCAGGTGTGATTAAAAGGATATGCATTGTACATGTTACCATTTATAGTTGTTAAGGTGGTTTTGATTGATGTGGCTCCAAAAGTTTTGTAATAGTCCAAACCTTCCAATAAATACGGTCTGTCTGTAAAATTATACCAACCCCCTATGTGGCTAGAACCAAAAATATCCTTTATCTGGCTCACATCTACCCCTTTATTGGGATCAAACTGATCAATAGAAGCTGTAATTTGGGCTTTTGTTGGTAAAGTTTCAGAGTAATGTTTTCTTAACTCTCCGTTGTTATTGAAAACAAAATTAGGATTGGCACTCGTTAAATTATCAAAATTAACACCTTGCCCTAAACGCAACAATCCATCTACATCAATTGTTAGAGTAAAACCACCGGCTTCGGTTTTCTTATCTAAAATACCTTTATTGATTTTTTGGGTATAGAGACTACCTTGGTTTGCTATAGTAAGCGATGTTGATTCTCCAGGTGTTGCATTTTTTGTAAATAGACTCACATCATTGGTAACAACAATGCCTTGTATTGTTAAGTCAGATTTAGCTGTAGGTGAACTATATTGATAATCACTGCCTGTGAGACCTAAAATACCTTTGATTCTGATGTAAGCAAAATGGGTTATTGTAACGTTTACGCGATTATCAGATTTTATAGCAAAATTTTCGTCAATATTTGTATTATATAAATCAATAATAAGATTTTTGTTTAAAGCAGCACTTGAAATACTCAAAGCTCTTGGGTTAAAATAGCCAGAACCTGAAACATAGGTGTTATCATCTATTAGATTTAAATAAATGCGACTATTATATAAATAAATTGAACCGTCACCCGATCCCGTTGGTTGATTTCGGCCTGATGAAAACGTACCATTACATAGAATACTGCCGTTGATTCTTAAATCTTTAGCGAAGCTTGGAGTGTTATGTCCCATTTGTAGGACAGCAGTAGGTCTTATCTGTAAATTACGGCAAAGATCCACAATTTCACCAGACACAGTTCCTTGAACATCAATATAAACAGTATGATTGTCGTTGATTATAACATCGGTATTCGCATCAGGAACCACGCCACTACTCCAAATACTTGGGTTACTCCAATTACCACTTGATACAGTGTTTACAGCAGTTGAAAAATCAATATTTTGATTGCTTACTAATGAGAGCTGAGCAAATGTATTGTAAAAAGCCAAAAACAAGACCAGTGAAACCATATTTGACCTTTTTGTAAATGCCTGTTTCATTTTTTTAAATTTAATGATGTTAAAACTTGTAATCTTATTTCATTGTAAACGTCTTCCAAAACTTTTAATGCTTGAATCTTAAAATCTTCATGACTTGGGTATACTTCATGTTGGAGCTTATATTTTTTCAGGTACTCATTGACTTGTTTGTAGTAGTTTTGATGAAGGTAGTAAAGTGGCCTTTTTTCTCCTTTTTCATTAATTAATGACATGTTTTTAGACTTGCCGTCTTTTGTGTACTCATTATTGTACATCTGCCAATACAAGGCAAAGGGCAAATCCTCCTCTAATGAAATTTGCATGATGTCTTTTGCGTTGTCAAACTGCCTGAGGTATGTTTCGGGTTTGTCATCAAAGGCTTGACCCCCATATTCCCCAATGAAGACTCTTCTTTTAAATGGCAACCCTTCTTTTGGTTTTAATTGACCTTCTATATAATTTAAAACTGTTGTTAAAGATTCTTTATTAGCTTGATAATCTTTTTTCTTACTAGACTCATAGCTTGAATAAGATACCAGATCAACATCTACATTTGGCAAAATATCCTTAGTAATACATGTTTCACCTTCCATTCCCTTTGCCGCTAGGTTTACTTCTATATAGTAATACACGTAGACATTTTTTGAATTGGATTTATCTTTAGCATCAGCTATGGCGCGTTGTCTTATTTGGAACCACTTGGTCATATTTTCCACCGCCTCTTTTGAGGGGGTCATGTTTCTATCCTTATTTGTATGAAGAAGCCAGTCTCCTTCCCAATTACCTATTAGGAACGTTTTGCCTGTATTATCATATTTTTTTAGAAGGTAAGAAGCAAAATTGAACATCTCATTATAAAGTCTTTTTTCTTGATTTTTGCTGATTCCTTTTCTCCATTTTATTCCAGTGGCAGTGTGCAGCCAGAAAAAATAATATTTAAAGTCCATTTCAAATACCTTATCGTAATCGGGTATTAGATCAATAACATCCATTATGTTATTTGCATCATCTGCTTTAAAACCATAATCTTTTAAACTTCTTTCTGTAATAGAAGTCTTAAAAATATTGGATCCCAATGCCCTGGTTTGTCGGGCCTGTTCTATTAATTTTGAGTCATTGCTGAACTGGTACTTAGTAGGAAAACTGTTTGTACCCAAAACAAAATTGTAATCCTCTAGTGGAATATTTGCCCCATAATCATAATTTTGAGCGATTGATGAACTAATTGCCAAAACAGTAATAAAAAACAATAGACTTCTCATAATGCTAGATTTTGGGGTTTAAGCTTTTAAAATGAATTGCTTCTTTTCTAAAAACATCAAAACTTGGCAATTCTCCGGTTTTTTGAAAATAGTTTTCCAGAAAATCTTTTGATTCATTGTAGAATGAATTATGTGTATACCAAATGGGTTGTTTTTTACCTTTATCATCAATTAACCAATACCCTACTTGTTCACCTGTCTTTTGTTCAATCTCATTATTGTACATTTCCCAATAAAGGACAAAAGGCGTACCCCATTCCAATGATGCCTTGATGGTCCAAATTGATCGGAGGTTTTGAACTTTATCACTATAATTAATGCTTGGATTCCCATATTCTCCTATCCAGACTCGTTTACCTTTTGGCAACCCTTCCTTTGGTGACAACTGCGCCTCCAGATAATCCAGAGACTTTTGTAGGTTTTTCTTAAGGGATTCTTCGGTTTTATAAGGATTGGTAGCATCATATGAAGAGTACGAAACATAGTCTGGGTTAACCTTTTTAACAATGGTATTTGCAACTACCTTTGCCGTTGGGTCCTTTAATGCTTTATTAACTAAATTAACCTCTATGTAATTATACACCTCAACATTATTGTGGGCAATTTCTTTTTTGGCATCATCAATGGCTTTTTGTCTTATTTTAGCCCATTGCAACATGCCCTCAAGTGTTTTGGGATTAACTGGTTTTGTTCTGTCATAATCTGGCCTTAAGTGCCAGTCGCCTTCCCAATTGCCTAAATAAAAGACTTTACCTGTGCCACTGTAGGTTTTTAGTAAGTAAGAGGTGAATTCAAACAATTCCTTGTAAAGGGCATCCTGGTAAGACTTTGGATATCCGTTGATGAATTTAATTTGAGCCGTGTCATCTTTCTCTCCTGGCAGCTCAGGTGTATATTGCGAAAAACCATAAGTCCAAATATGATAAAATTTAAAATCCATGTCCAATACGGTTTTTACTGATGGCTCTAAACTTGCCAGCTGAGTCAAGGATTTAATTTTATCATTTTTTGGTAATCCATAATTTTCTGTACAATATCTTGGGTGCATAGAAAACTTTAATAAGTTTGACCCCATTTTCTTTATCTCTAAAGCGGTTTCCACTAACATGGATTTGTCAGTAAACTTATATTTTGAACCTACAGTTTGTGTGCCAATGGCATAGTTATATGATTTAATCTCAGAACTCCAATCGTTTTTTTGATTCCTGTCTTTAAAAAAGACCATACTTTTTATTACAATAAGAAATAGCAAAACACCAACTCCTTTCAATAGTGTTTTAAACGATACTAATTTTATCATATGGATAGTTAAAAATTAATGACAACGCAAAGTCATATAATTTTTATAAATAAAAGTAGAGCAGCAAATCAAAAAAGTTTAAATAGTAATCAAAAAATATCTTAAGTCCTTTTATACATTGCATTTAGAGTAAATAGCAACAATTAAAACTTAAAAAACAACTTGATTGAAATCTATTGCTCCGCCATAAATTCTTTTGGTGTTTTGCCATAGTACTTTTTAAAAAGTGTACTAAAATATTTGGGGTCTTGAAAACCTGAAGCATAGGCTATGTCTGAAATTCTGGTATATCTTTTTGTTTTCATCAAGTCTTCCGCTTCATTTAATTTTATTTTTATAATTAAATCTGAAGGTGCCATTTGTATTAAACCTTTCAACTTACGGAATAAGTTAGATCGACTCAATCCAACAATATCGCAAAGCTTTTCAATAGAAAAATCATGTTCTGTTATGTTATCTTTTATTGTTTCAATAACTTCAGACAGGAAAACCTCATCGGGCGATAGAGCTTTTTCTCTTGCAATAGTATCACCTCCTAAAAGACGTTTGATGTTTTCACGAGACTTAATCAAATTATTTATGGTCAGCTTTAATACTTCTACATTAAAAGGCTTTTCCACATAAGCATCTGCTCCCGTTTCTAAACCTCGTAACCGATCATCAATATCGGCAAGTGCCGTAAGCATAATCACTGGAATATGACTGGTTTTAAAATTTGTTTTAAGCAAGTTACATAATTCCTTGCCATCCATTTTTGGCATCATAACATCTGTTATAACCAAATCAGGACTTTTTGAGAGGGCTATAAGCAATCCTTCTTTACCATCTTCAGCCTCTATAATTGTATAGAATTTATCCAATTCGTTTTTTATGGCTTTTCTGAGCTCTTCATTATCCTCAACCAAAAGAATCAGTTTGTTCTCATGTATTAAATTGTCAACATTATTAAATTTTTCATCCTTTTGATTCTCATACCGCAAATCTTCATTTTTAAAATGTTTAGTTCCGTAAGGCAATACAATGGTGAATTTCGAACCTACATTTTCTTTGCTTTCCAAAAGAATTTTACCACCGTGCAATTCAATGATTTTTTTTGAAAGCATCAAACCAATTCCTGTTCCGGGAATACCTTTATTGGACACATTGGTGCCTCTTGTAAACCGCTTAAAAATTAAATCTTGTTGCTTTTCTGGAATACCCATACCGTTATCTTCAAAATTAATTTTAAGGGTATCTTTTTCCAGTGAGGCACTTATGAGTATTTCTCCTCCTTCATTACTGTACTTTATGGCGTTTGAAATTAAGTTGTAAAATATTCTACTCATCTTAGCTTTATCAAACCATGCGTAAATGTTTTTAATATTAAGTTCTATATCAATCGATTTTTCTTGAAGAATTGGTGTAAAATCTTCAATGATCTTTTCTAAACACTCATGAAGATCCACTTTACTCACTGACAGTTTAAGCTGATTTCTATCTATTTTTTGAAAATCCAATAGTTGGGTCACGTATTCATTTAGGTTTTCCGTATTCCTTTGGATAAGCTCAATAGATTTTTTAGTGTCCTCTTGATTGGATAATTGTTTTACTAAAATTTGAATTAAGCTCACTGGTGTCCTAATATCATGGGCCACATCAATAAAAAACTTTATCCGGTTATCATCAACCTTTTTTCTAATATTGGCCTTGGTAATCCTGAAGATTAAATAAAAGAATAGACTCGCCCCTAAAAAGTAAAGAATTAAAGCGATGTTAGATTTCCAAAATGGTCTTTTTACATAAATGGTTAGATTATAATCATGCTGTCCTTTAACCCCATCTGCATTATAACCTTGCACATTTAAATGGTAAGTACCTGAGCTTAAATTAGAATATATGATTTTTTCGTTACCAAAATTTTCGCGATAATCAGCATCATAACCTTCTAATTTCCATTTAAAAATATTACGGTTTGACCCGTGAAACTTAATAGTTCCAAAATTAAAAGAGATGGTATTTTGATCATAATTTAGCTTAAGTGATTTTACATAATTAATGTTTTTAGAAAGTGTCAGACTATCAGGACTCTTACCGTTTATCTGAAAATCAGTAATAAAAATATCTGAAATAGGCGAATCTTCTATTAAATCAATGGGATTAAAAATTACAGCCCCTTTTGGCCCTCCAAAAGCCAGACGTCCATCATTGAACTTGGCCGAAGCCCCTATACCAAATTCATTTACCAGCAGACCGTCTTGCTGACCATATTTTCTGAATATTTGTTTTTTAATGGCAAATTTCCATAATCCAGTATTCGATGCTAAAAACAGATTATGCATATTATCCTTTTTAATGGAATAAATCGTACCTATTTCTCTGTTGTTTTTATTACTGAGCAATTCAAGGCTTTCAGTACTTAAATTATATTTGTAAAACCCATTTTTACTGCCTATCCATATGCAATTATTAAGCTGGTCTAGGTTTAAGCTATAAATCTCATTAAACGTATTAAATGTTTTTTCATGAATTGTACGCGTGCTACCATTACGTGTGTTTATCTCAAAAAACCCTCTGTAAGACCCAACATAAATTATTTTATCAAAACCTTGTATTAATGAACGAACCAAACCCATTTTGTAATTGCTTACAATCTTTTTGTCGTGATAGTGCGACAACGGTCCGTCATTACCGCCAATCCACAAATCCTGGCCAAAACTGGATATATTAAAAATTAACTTCAAAGGTAACTCAGGTTTTAGGTGGAATTCTGACACTTTACCTGTTTGAGGTTCAATCTGCAAAAGTCCCTCTCCGTAAGTACCCAAAAGGATCTCATCATCAAAGGCATTTACAGCTAAAACCGCCGTATTGAAGAGTTTTGGGTCATCATTATAATTGTACCACTTTTCATCAGTGGTTAAGCGACTTACACCATTTTCGGTTCCAAACCAAATATCACCATTAGGGGACTCAAAAATAGCCCTTATATAATTGTTTTGGATACTATTAACCTCATTCTGTACATGACTGATATTGGTGAAAATTTTATCTTTTTCCTCTATAATATTTAACCCGCCTTCCCTGGCCCCAAGCCAATAGGCATCAGAATCATCTACATAAATGCCATAAATACTATTTTGTGTAATGGAATTTTTATTGTCTGGATTATAACTGTAGCGTTTAACAATTTGAAATGAATCATTTAAAACAAATAAACCCAAACGGTCTATAGCTATTAAGGCATTATTGTTTTTATCGAATTCGATTTTTCGAATTGCATAGGTTTTATCAGAGATTTGACTTATAGGAATGTGTTGTATGCTTTTGTTTTCAATAACGAACAACCCTCCTATTTCAGTACCAGCCCAAAGCCGGTTTTTTTGGTCAAAAGAAATAGTGATGACATCTTTTCCATTTAGAAATGTTTCTTTGAAAATAAGTGTTTCATCCTTTTGATTGAAATCAAAAACATAAACACCACGAGAAGTTGCAGAATATACCTTGCCTTTTGAAACATAAACCACTCTATTGTTTAACACATCAGGCTGCAACAGATCAGAATAGCTGTTTGAATTGATATTATAGATTAAAAATCCAGATTGAAGACCAATTAATAGTTGATTGTCACTAAGGACCGCTGCTGAGAAAAAGAGTTTGTCTGATAATGCCTTTAAAGGTTTTAGGGTATCATAGTCGTACAAATATTTAAAGATGGTACCATTGCTTCCAATCAAATAAAGCTCTCCTTTGAGGTTAATAATATCAACGATGCCTTCACTTAAAAAGCCATTGAACTTTTCAAGATTGTAACTTTTGAACGTGTTTCCTGAGTACTTACAAACTCCTTGATCCGTACCAATCCAGATATAACCTAAACTGTCTTTGGCAAAAGCACTAATAGCTCCATTGACTAAACCGTCATTACTGTCTAGTTGTTTTATCTGTTGTGCCTTTGCTTCACCTAAAAAAATGACGCTAAAACCAACAATCAGGCAAACCATTTTCAAAATCTTACCCATGAGCCTAATGTATAAAAAACTTTTATTCTAAAACCAAAGATTTAGCTCTTGTTTATTGCGTATGATCTAAAATCTTATTTTTGCTTTTTTTCAGGTATTTGTGTCCTAAGCCACCAGTCTCTATCTGGATTGTATTTGTATTTGATTTTAAGATCCTCTAGTTTTTCACGAAGGTCTTTTTCTATACTATCATATTCGGGATCGTTGATTAGATTATGCATTTCACCTGGATCATTTTCTAAATCATACAGTTCGTCAATATCATCACTTAAAAAATCATCAACCAATTTATATTTTTCTGTTCTTATGGCGAGCATGTTAGGCCCCGCATAAGGATAGGCATCATCTACATAATATTCAAACATAAAGGCCTTTCGCCAATCCTTATCGTCTTTTTGAGTGTCAAATAATGGCACCATGGATGCCCCTTGCATATAATCTGGAGCTTTGATTCCAGCTAAGTCTAAAATGGTGGGTGCCAAATCAATATTTAGTGCTAGTTTATCTGTAGAAGTTCCTGGCTTAATTTTTTTCGGATAGCGAATAATCATAGGGATTCGCATAGAGTTTTCATAAGCTATACGTTTATCCCAATAACCGTGTTCTCCCATAAAATAGCCGTTATCACTAGAGAAAATAATTACTGTGTTGTCCAGTTCGCCTAATCTATCCAATTCCGCTAGAACGCGTCCTACAGATTCGTCTACAGCACCAAGGCATTCTAATAATTTCTTGAACTTATAGCCTTTGATTGGCCAAGGTTTGGGTGCAATGGTATCAGAATGAACATATTCTTTCCATTTTGAATCCCAGGCTTTAATGCGTTGCCATTCCGGTTTTCCTTTGAAATTTTCCAAATGGGTATCATAAGGAGGTGTTGGCAAAGAATCATTTTTATACATCCATTCGTGGCGAGGTGCCGGGGAATGCGGTTCATGAACCCCTTTATGCCATAAATTTAACATAAACGGTTTGCTGGGATCTCTATGATCCAGCCAATCTACAGCCTTTTCTGTTAAAATATCAGTGATATAGCCTTTCTGCACATATTCTTTACCGTTGTCGTTCACCATCGGATCAAAATACTCTCCTTGTCCTATAAAACTATACCAATAATCAAAACCTGGTCTGATATGCTTTTTGCCATGAAAATGGGCCATATGGATTTTTCCTATATGAGCTGTTTCATAGCCCGCTTTTTGCAAATAAACGCTATAAGGTTCAAAATCATTCCAATCTGGGTCTACATACTTATTATTTTGATTAACACCATGAATGTGCGGATAAACGCCTGTTAAAAAACTAGCTCTAGATGGTGAACAGATAGATTGCGTTACAAAATAATTTTTAAATGTAACCCCTTCATCTTGCAAGCGTTGCATGTTAGGTGTCTTTAAAAATGGATATCGTTTGCTGGATTCCAGCGCATCATAAGGCTGATCATCAACTAAAATGAATAAAAAATTAGGCTTTTTTTTAACTTCTTTTTCTTTACAAGAACTTAATAAACTTAAAAAAACCAGGCTAAATAATAATCCTTTGTACATCTTTATTTTTATCATTTTTTCTAAGTATTTACCAGAAGATAATTAATATTAAAACACTAAAACCAACCAAAAGATACGACCAAAATCGATAACTTTTTAATTTAGGCACACTCTTTAATCGCAAAGTTTCTTGTTTAAATTCTTCCATATTAAACGTTAATTGTTCTGTTTTTTCAAGTGGGGGCTTTTTGGTTGCTAAACTTACTACTACCATAACTAAACCGCTCCAAACAAAATAAAAGGGCACAGTGAGCAGAAAGTGCATAGATCCAAAAAGTGATTGTCCTCTATAAATGACGCTTACAATATTAGCAGCACCCAGTAAAATCCCAGCTATCAAACCTGTAAATGCGCCAGTAGCATTAGTTCTTTTCCAAAAAATACCCAACATAAATGCCGCTACAATGGGCGGGGCCATCATAGACAACATTTCCTGATAATATTTTAATAAAGTTCCAAATTGTTTTCCTATTTGTGGTGCCCACATTACGGCTATAATTAATACGATTATAGATGCTAGTTTGCCTACACGCACTTTACTTTTTGATGAACTATTCGGTTTCATTTTAGTATAGAAATCCATTGTGAAAAGCGTTGCAACAGAATTTAGCAAACCACTAAGTGACGAAGTTAAAGCCGCTACCATAGCCGCAATCATAAATCCTATAAGTATATTGGGCAATAAATTCATAATCAAGTGTGGATATACCATGTCTGGTTTTGGTAGCCCTGGAAACAATTTAATAGCCATAACCCCTGGAATAATAATTAAAAACAAGGTTAGCATGGTCAAAAACCCAACTAAAAGAACTCCTTTTCTTCCTTCATCAATGGATTTAGCTGTAAGAACCCGTTGCACCAATTGCTGATTGTTTCCCCAGAAAAACATACCTAAAATGGGAATACCAACAATCATTCCTAGCCATGGTACAGAACTGTCGGTATTGGATCTTACTAATTTCATGAGCACATCGCCATCGGTCATTAAATGCCTTACATATTCTGCTCCTCCATTGTAGGTGGCATAAAAGGTTAAAACTATAGAACCTACCAAAAGAAAAATACCTTGCATTAAATCTACACGAATAGCTGCTGAAAGACCTCCAGGAATTGTGTAGGCCGCAACAACTACTGCAAAAACAATAGATAGGGTTAAAATAGATGTTTCAGGAAATACCAACTTCATAACCATAGCAGCTGCATATAACGATCCAGCTGCATCTAAAAAGATATTTACAACAATGGTAATGGCTGAAAAATAATAACGTGACGCAGCATTAAATCGCTTTTCCAAAAACTCTGGAATGGTGAAAATTTTGGATTTTATATAAAATGGCAAAATAAACCAAGCAAAAAACACCATCACCAAAACTGAAATTAAATTATAGTTAAAAACAGCTATCCCGGTACTATAAGCATCTCCGGCCTGTCCTATAAGTGTAGAACTTGAAATACTGGCCGCAAAAAGAGAAAATCCAATAACTGGCCAAGTAATACCACGTCCAGCTAAAAAATATGATTTTTCATCTTTACTTTTACTGTACTTTACACCTAGGTAAACAATAAAAACAAAGTACAAGACGATAATTAAAATATCTGCCCACGACAATCCGTTTACCCAACTAGGACCATCTGTGATGAAGTTTGTTGATTGGTTCATAATTTTTTAATTAAGAATTTGATTATTGATTTAATGTAAAATCTATTAACTCATTAACATCGCAGGTAGCAACTCCAATATATTTATCAGCACCTCCGTAATATACATACAGCGTATCATCTATAATCATATTCCCCGTTGGAAATACACAACCTTTATAATACCCTTCTATTTCATAATCAAATTCAGGTTCCATTATAAAGTCTTTAGTTCTTCCGAGTACTTTAGTTGGATCTTCAAGATCTAGCATTACTGCGCCAACCCTGTAATATCCTAAACCACCTTGTTCCACTCCATGATATAGTACCAACCAACCTTTATCGGTTTTTAAAGGTGGTGTACTGCCACCCACTTTTTCTTCCCAGCCACCATCAATACCGCCGATGATCATGGTACTTGGCTCATTCCATACTAACAAATCATCACTGAAACGAATCCAAACAGCTGGTTTTGTAACACCATAAGATTCTCCTATCCATTCTTTAGGTCTGTGCAACATTGCATATTTACCATTGATTTTTTCTGGAAATAAAATGACGTCTCTATCATCCAAATTTGAATCTGTAATCCGACCAAGTTTAATCCATTGCTTGAAATCTTTGGTCATTGCCAAAGCTGAATTTGCCATATTGTTTTTTATAAAATGTGGCGCATGCAATCCATGGTCTGAAGTGAGCACCTCATCATGGGCAAACTTCCAGTACTGTCCTGGAGGAAATGGCCTAAATGCATAAGTCACATAATAATAATCATCTAATTTTATAATTCGTGCATCTTCAATACATCCCATGTCAGGACCTTGTTCACTTGGACCTAAAACGGGTCTGTCTGAATCTCGCTCAAAATGAAATCCATCCTTACTAACCGCCAAACCGAATCTTATAACATGGCCTTCGTCATCACCTGCAGCTCGGTAAAGCATATAAAATTTACCATTATCATAATAAACCCCTGGATTACATACTACTAAATTTTCCCAATCGTTCTTTAGGTTAGGCTTCAAAATAGGATTCCCTTCAAATTTTTTTAGTTTCATTATTTATCAATGTTTGTTTGGATAATTGTTTATAGAATTACAATATTAGTTTTAAGAACACATTGAAAGGTTTTGTAATTGGTCATTTACTTTAAATAAATGGTCAGAACCAATTCTAGGCGTTTTAAAACAATTCTACTAATAACAGATTCATGACCTGTAATGTTTATTAAAAAATGAACTACAGAAAAACTACTTTGAACTAATATTAAACTTAGCAAGCAGGCATAGATGGTATCTTTGTAGAATAATATTCCTAAAAAAAATCTAATGGCTAGAATTGTTTTCATAGTATGTCTTGTATTTTCATTAAGTGTCAAGTCCCAAAATATAAATAAGACACCAAAGAGGCCTAACATTATATTTATCCTGTCTGATGACCATGCTACCAATGCCATTTCAGCATATAGCAAAAGATTTGAAAAAATTGCTCCTACACCAAATATTGACAAACTAGCTAATGAAGGAGCCCTATTAACCAATGTCTTTAGTACCAATGCTATCTGCGGCCCCAGTAGGGCATCAATCCTTACTGGAAAATACAGTCATGTAAATGGTTATTTCAAAAACTATAAGGGTGGATATTTTAATGGTTCTCAATGGACCTACCCTAAAGCTCTAAAAAACTCCGGCTATCAAACAGCAATGATTGGTAAGTGGCATTTGGCTTCTGAACCTCAAGGATTTGATTATTTTAAATATCATATTGATCATGGAGAGCAAGGTGTGTATTGGAATCCTACCTATAGTGAAAATGGAACTCCTGTAAAAGAAAAAGGCTACGCTACAAATATAACCACCGATTTTGCTTTGAATTGGTTAAACCAAAGAGATCAGAAAAAACCTTTTTGTTTACTTCTTCAATACAAAGCACCACATAGAGAATGGTCTCCAGACAAAAAATATGAAAACTTATGGGACAATCAAGATTTGCCTTTTCCAGACACTTTTGATGATTCCTATAAAGGAAGAGAACAAACAGCGGGCAACACACATATGACCATGGATTACTTTAACAGAAGAGACATGAAATTGTCTCCTCCAGATTCGCTTTCAAAAAAAGTGCTTGGAAAATGGCTGGATTATGGAAACGAACCTGATGAAATTGTTTCTCCAAGTGATACGCTGCATGGAGAAGCCCTTAGAAAATGGAAATATCAAACGTTCATTAAAGACTATTTAGCCACCATTAAATCGGTTGACGATAACATTGGTCGTGTTCTTGATTATTTAAAGGAACATGGACTTGAAGAAAACACGATTGTCATATACTCTTCAGATCAAGGCTTCTTTCTTGGAGACCATGGTTGGTTTGACAAACGTTTTATGTACGAAGAATCTATGCGTATGCCTTTTATAATCCGTTATCCAAACAAAATCAAACCAGGAACTGTTGTTAATGATATAATAACAAACATAGACATGGCTCCAACTGTTCTGGATATGGCAGGAGTAACAATACCTAGTGATGTTCAAGGAAGAAGCTTCTTTAACAACCTTAAAGGACATACCCCAAAAAATTGGCGTCAATCCATGTACTATCATTATTATGAATACCCCCAATGGCATCATGTTCAACCACATTATGGCATAAGAACAAACAGATACAAGCTGATACATTTTTATTATGATGTAGATCTTTGGGAATTGTACGATTTAAAAAATGACCCTGAAGAATTAAACAATTTAATAGATTCAAAAAAGTATGCTTCAATTGTTGAAAAATTGAAAAAAGATCTTAATGAGTTAAAAACTGGCTATGGAAATACCATGACATTGGAAGAACTGAGAGCCATTACAGATAAGGATTTTGGTGGTCTAGAGTCTCATAAAAAAAGGGAATAAATATTGAGCTGTAACACCATAAAAGAAAAAAATTCCCATGTAACTCATTGAACAGCCTACCAGATTTACAAAAAAACAGTAACCAATAAGCGATTCAAAACGATTGTCTTGATTTCTGAAACGTTTTGTTACTTTTTTCCAATTTTCTTATAGGATTGTTTCACAGCAACGACTAAACAAACTTATGAAAAAAATAAAGCATTAGAGATGACAAAAGAGTGAATTAAAAAATTACTAGTTTTATCATAAACGATGACAAAAGTCATGCTTATTTTTGATTTCAAAGGATAACTTTGTTTTTAAACTAAAAAC
The DNA here is from genome assembly GCF_014646655.1 of Yeosuana aromativorans. Taxonomy (GTDB): domain Bacteria; phylum Bacteroidota; class Bacteroidia; order Flavobacteriales; family Flavobacteriaceae; genus Yeosuana; species Yeosuana aromativorans. The sequence continues at coordinate 450,338 of NZ_BMNR01000004.1, forward strand.
AAATTAAAATCAATTTTTTTTATAAAATTCTCTGATATTTTAATACGTTTTTTCAAATTTTTAAAAACTATGAAATCATTTATCCTTAAAGTATTTTTTTTAAGTTTCACTGCAATGGCTTTTTCCCAAGCAGGTCACATTATGCAAGGTGTTGGAGCCGTAAATATGTCTATGGGGGGAGCTGCAACCGCTCAACCTTTAGATATTTCTGGTGCCATGCAATGGAATCCGGCAACACTTTCTACATTCAATGACAAAATTTTAAAACTTGATGTAGGTTTATTTTTTTCATCACCTGAATTGTCAGCTTCATTGCCAGCTGGAATGTTAGGCCCTGGAGCTCCTGGAGTAAGTGGCTCAACCAAAGATGATAGAGGTATGTCTCCCATGCCCGCCTTAGCCATGGTTTGGGGTAAAGAAGGCAGCAAGCACACCTTTGGATTTTCTGTATTTGGTATTAGTGGCTTTGGTGTAACTTTTCCAGAAGAAGCCAATAACCCGTTTAGTGCGACCTTCAACCCAATGGAAAATTCAAATCCAATAAATTATCCACAAACAGCAGGAGGTTTTGGCCATATAGAGTCAGACTATATGCTGTTACAAGTTGGAGCTACTTGGGCTTATGAATTAACTGATAAATTTTCTATTGGTATACAACCTAATATAAATTATTCCTCCTTAGAACTTGCGCCAAACCCAACTGCAAGTCCAACTATGGCAGGGTATCCAACCACAAATAAGGCTTCTGCCATTGGCTTTGGAGCACAATTTGGATTATTTTACGATTCTGGTTTTGGCCTAAAATTAGGAGCATCTTATAAAATGCCTCAAACATTTTTCAAATTCAAATTCACTAATACTTATTTAGATAATACCACTTCTAAAAACGAGTTTCAAATGGACTATCCAGGAATATTTTCCATTGGGTTAGGCTATTCAGAAGGCGATGTTGATTTAGCTTTAGACTTTAGAAGAGTAGATTATGAAAACACGGCAGGGTTTACAAACTCCGGATGGACTTCAACAGCCTCTGTAGCTGGATTTGGGTGGAAAGATATTTCTATTTTATCTGCAGGTCTTCAATACAAAGGCATTAATAAATTACCCTTACGTATTGGATATACTTATAGCTCAAACCCAATTCCTGATGAATTGACATTTTTTAACATTCCTGCCACAGCAGTTATCAAAAATGCTTACCAATTTGGATTCAGCTATGTGATGAATGATAGTTGGAAACTAGATGCTGTTTATCATTATGGAGACAGTAATGGATCAACCGTAGGTAATATACTTTCTCCTCAAATGGTTTCACCAAACAATCCATTAGGAGCTATCCCTGGCTCATCAGTGTCTTACAAAATGACAACTTCTATGGTGCAATTTGGCATTAGCTACACATTTAATAAATAGTAAACAATAACATCCCAAAACAAAAAAGCCCGGCAATATTGCCGGGCTTTTTTGTTAGAATATGTTTCAGTAAAACGGGAACGTTATAAAACCCTGATTTTATTTCTTGATGAATCTATTTTCCTTTCTTTCTGCAATTGTTTAATTATCCTAGAAATAACAACTCTTGATGTATTCATATCATTGGCTATTTCTTGATGGGTAATCTGCAACTCTTTTACATTATATCTTTTGGCCTTATCTTTTAAATACTTTAGCAAGCGTTCATTCATATTCATAAATGCTAAGCTATCTATAGATTCTAACATTTCCATCAATCTAAAATGATAGCTATCTATTATAAAACGTCTCCATGATTTATACTTTGTAAACCATTCATCTATAATATCAATAGGAACAAAAACAGCTTCTAAATCTGTTTCTACAATACCTTCAAAAATACTTTTCTTGCTTTCTATACAGTTAATAAACGAAATAGCACAGGTGTCTCCGGGCTTTAAATAATATAAAGCCAGTTCAGAACTAGTTTCTCCTTTGTGCCTAATAACTTTAACAATCCCTTCAAAAATTAACGGAATATGTGTTAGGTCGTCTCCTATATCCACTAAAAGTTCGCCAGCTTTGATTTTTTCAAAATGACTAAACTTGATTATTTCTTTTATTAGCCCTTCCTCAAAGATATCTGAATAATAGTCTTTAAATTTCTCTATCAATATTAAATAATTATTATTCACGATTAAGATTGTGTAAAATTATTTTGAACAAAAAAGAATCATACATTTATAAACTGTATGCTAAAACCATAATAAATTAACATCCTCCTTCAGCACCTTTTTTCTTTTTCTTTTGAACTATTATAATCTTTTTAGCAGGTTTATTGTTATCTATTTCAATGCCTGTATCTGAATTCTTAATTGATTCATTTATAAAGGCTTTAATGTCTGCTATAGGCTTTTCAATAGCTATTTGATCAGTTACTAATTGATTCTGAAAGTAACTAATCTCAACATTTAACAATTTAATATTATCATACCCTAATTGAGTTAATAAAAGAAATGGAATATTTGATTCTTGGGGATTGTTTCCATACAAAACCACCGTTTTGTTGTCTTCTTTTAGCTCCTTTAAAATAGACTGACTATCATCACTCAAAATTTCTGGAGTAGACATATTTATGGCGCTTTCTAGATGCCCTTTTTCATATTCATATTGGCTTCTTACATCAATCAAAGAAACATTTTCATTGTGAATGTTGTCTATTGATGCCAAGTAATCATTTTTTGTTAATTTTTCGAGCGTGCTTTTTGTATTAATGGTATACATGTTTTTAGGGCGCTCATAAGTAACAACCCCAATTAACACGGCCAAGATAAAAAGTGTTGAAGCAATGGATATACGTTTAACTTTTTCTAATTCTTTCATCTGTATAAATTTATGGTTTTAGAGATCAGATGTAATGCCATTATTAAATATTTAGATTTGTTTGTTAAACTTATTAATTGGCATTTCATAACAAAAGCTCTTATAACATATTAAAATTAACAACCACCTTCAGCGGCTCTTTTCTTTTTCTTTTGGACTGTAATTACTTTCTTTGGAGCAGCTATTTGCATATCAGATTGTTCAGCTACTTGATCTGGATAAACAACTCCAAAAAACATACTTGCCGCTTTTCTTGTGGAATACAATTCAAATTCTTCAGCAGCCACATCGTCGTTAGGTTTTACTGGATTTATAATTGTTGTAAACCATCTATTCATACCGCCTTTTAAAACCCGTAGGTTTTTATATCCCAGTCGGTTACATAACACCCAAGCTTGATCGGCATAAAAATTATCATTAGAATAGAATATAACATCAAATTGATTTTGATTTAAATAAGCCTCAAAGTCTTTATCCAACAGTTTTTTTAATGGAATATTAATGGCATTAGGAAGCGAATAGTTGTTATAACTTATCGAATCCCTTACGTCAATCAATATGAATGAAGGATCTTGATTGATTATTTTATGGGCAATTTGATCAGTAGAAACATATCTTTCTGGACTGATTACGTTACTCAATAATTGCTCTGCCTTAATTCCCTCCTGCTTTTGATGCTTTGGCAACAAAACCAATCCTCCGGCAAGCACTATGAAGATTAATGCCAAAATTTTATACCTAAATGATAAAACCTTAGCTACCTTTTTTTTAACCATCCTGTTGTTCTTTAATTAGTAAAATACTTTTTTAACTCTTTTTCTAACCATGTCTGATACTGCAAATGCAACAACAGCTATAATTGAAAAAACAAATATGATCCAATACGGATTCCAACCAAATGAATCCATTAAGGTTATATTACCCATAAAATATCCTGTGTAAATGGGCTCAAAGAAAGTGTACAATTCTGAAAACAAAAATACACCAATCATGATTCCCAAAACGTAAACCCAAGCATCCAGTTTACCAATTGCAACGGCACACAAACTGGTTCCTGGGCAAAAACCTCCTGCCACAAAACCAACGCCCATAATAACACCCCCTATGATTGCTCCCCATAAATATGTTGGGTGTACATAGAGTTGGCTTACATCCAAATAACCTAGATAGTCCAGATAATAAATGCCAATTACTGAAACTGCTGCTGCAGTAAAAAACACTCTTAATACTGCAAAATCATAACCGTAAAATACGCCTGCCAGCTTTCTTGATGAAGAAAACCCAGATGATTCTAAAACAAATCCGAAACAAATACCAATAAAAATGGCAATGATACTATCCCACTCCATTGAGATTATGCCGTTAGGAATTAAAGGTCCCATAATTATATATTTTTATATTTATTAAATCCAATTTTTTCTAAAGAAATAAGCAACAGCATAAGCTGAACCGAAAATGGCCAACATGGTTATAAACCCACCTGTTGACAATACCGCCATGCCGCTCAAAGCTGCACCACTAGTGCATCCGCGAGCAATTTGTGCACCTAAACCAAATAAAATACCCCCTCCAAGAGCAAAAACAAGTCGGCGCTTACTTGATATTTTAGGAGAGTGTTGTATTCTCCATTTAATTCTGCCTGCTAAACCACCAGAAATAAAAGCACCTATTAAAACACCCAAAGCCTCAAAAACCAACCAGGTATTCATAGGTGAATCATCTTTACTGATAAACTTGCTGTAATAGGCATTGTTTTCAGCATGTGTTGGAGCTACTTGATCCACTATGGTAACAACACTACTTTTCATAGCGCCGCTTGCACCCAAGCCTCTTCCTGTTAGGTAAAAGGTGAAAATGATTATAATTCCCAGCAAAAAACCACCAAAATATGGGTTCCAATACACATGACTATTTGTTTTGTTGTCTGTCTTCATAATTATTTATTTTAATAAAGATATCGTGTTAATTGACCAGCTTCTACCATAACAAATCTAAATATGAGCCCTCCAATAATCACGAGAAGTGCCGGCACTATTACGGGGACCTTATACCCTATCAGTTCTATTAATTCTAGTATTGCAGGCACCAATAGCCCAAGTAATACAACAAAACCAAAGAACATTAAGGTAAAGTCTCCACCTACTAATAATTCCATTGCTTCCAGTTGTACTTGAGAGCCTGCATAATAGCCCATAATCATGTGGACAATTAATGCTAGTTCAACAATGATAAGCCCTAAATCTATTTTCCCAAACAAGTGTCTTTCTGTAACACTTTTTGATAATAAAATGATTGCTGCTGCCCCAGTAGAAAGTCCAGAGGTTAAAAACAGTGGCCCCAGAATGGCATTATTCCAAAGTGGTCTGGCATTAAACGCCGAAAGCAAAATACCTGTGTACACCCCTAATACCAGCGACAAAGGAATCAATGCATAGGCAATATTCTTTCTGTTTTTAATGACAAACGTTTCAAACGTATTCAAGAATTTAAATCGTTTAAACAGTTTTAATTTTGTTTCTATTTTACCAAAAGATTCTCGGTAGTAACTAAACGCCCAAAGAAATGATAACGGTGTCGTAATTAATAAAACCCAAGCACCCCAAGACATTGGTGATTCAATTCTAAAAGTTGTATACAACTGCCAGGTATATAAAGGATGTGTCAAATCATAAACTAATGCTAACAACCCTATAGATAAAGCTATAGGCGCTATGATCGACGTTATTTTAACCGCAGCAGGATACTCTCTATCTTTTCCTAAAACATAAAATAAGGCTGCAAAAAATAAAATCCCTGCTGCTAACCCGCCTAAAAATAAATAGAGTGCAATTGGCCAATGCCATATTTCCAGTGAAGGATCTATGTGAGGAATATGTCTTCCGCTTGTAAATAATTCTTCTTGCATAATATTAATACTTTTAAATTAAGTAAAATACATGTGGATTAGTGCCTGCCTCTGGCGCTAATGTTTTGTATTTTCTATTTTTCAATAATTGTGAAACCTCGCTATTTGGATTGTCTAAATCTCCAAAATACATGCATTTTGTTGGGCAAACTGAAACACAGGCAGGAAGTTGTCCTTTTTCCAATCTGTGGTGACAAAAGGTGCATTTATCCACATAACCATCTGGATGTTGATAGCGTGCATCATAAGGGCATGACTCAATACAAGCACCACAACCAATGCATTCATTTGCTGTTACCAAAACAACACCTCCTTCTACTATATGACTCGCTCCAGTTGGACAGCATCTTACACAAGGCGCATTGTCACAATGATTACATCGCTCTGATTTTAATTCTAACTCAACATTGGGATATGAACCGCTTACAGATTCTGTAATCCAATCCCTACAATATCCATGGGGTACGTTATTTTCTGTTTGACAAGCCACAACGCAATCACTACATCCAACACATTTTAATGTGTCTATTACCATTGCATATCTCATATCTCTGAAGTTTTATGTGGGTTTTCAGTTAATATTGAAACAAAATTGCCTCTGAGCCCTGTGCCTCCCATTAGAGGGTCTATAACTGTTTGTGAAATTAACTCTGTATCACTCACCCCTTTTCCAAAGGCTCTTGTTAGCTTTTTATTATTATGACCAAAACCATGGTACATGTACACCGAATCCCATCTAACTCTTTCAGTGACCCTAACTTTAATTGAGAAAGTTGACACAATATCATCTTGATTTTTTAGCCAAACTTCTTGGTTTTTTTTCAGTCCTAAAATTCTAGCGACTTTAGGGTTAACCCAAAGTGTGTTTTCACTTTTTAAATCGTTTAAATTTGGATTGTTAATCGTTCTACTGAAGGTATGCATAGGTGATCTACCATAATTCAACCTATAAAATCCTTGAGGTGGCTCTGGATGTCTTGTATAAACAGGCATGGGGTCAAACCCTTTATTAGCCAACTGTTGTGAGTAGAATTCAATTTTTCCACTTGGTGTATAAAATTCATACTCCTGTCCTTCCTCTAAAAATAATGGACCAGATGTTCTTTCAAAGTTTTTAACACCTATCTTTTTCATTTCATCTAGAGAGGTTCCTAATTTAGTAAGCTGCCATTCAATAACTTCTTCAAAATCATTGTAATCAAAATAATCACCTAAACCTATACGTTCCCCTATTTGCTTGCTTATCCACCAAGCTGGTTTTGAATCGTATTTGGGTTTAACAGCAGGAACTCTAACCGCTATTGATGGTATTCTGTTGGTTGCAGACCGTATGCCGTCATATCTTTCTAAATACGTACATTCTGGAAGGACCACATCGGCATATCCTGTTATCTCCATTGGCATAGTATCAATAACTACCAAGAATTCAACAGCATTGATAGCTTCTATGGTTTTTTCACGTTCGGGTAATGTGTTTATCAAATTTGTGCCGGCAACCATCCACGCTTTAATTGGATATTCATTATCTTCACTAGGAAGTGTTGCTTTAACTAATTCTGAGGTTATACCCATTTCAGCAAACGGATATTGTTTTCCAATATCTTTCCAACCCCATCTTGGTTCAGGATATTCTGGATGTGGGTATTTAGGCACTTTGAGACTTTCTTTAAAATAAAAACCGCCTCTATTTCCCCATGATCCTAATAATCCATTTAGAATTGCAATGGCACGCTCTCTTTGAGAATCATCACCATACCAAACCACATGCCTACCAGGATGCACAATTACGGAAGGTGCCGCAGCGGCCATAATATGAGCCGTTTTTCTTATTTCTTCTGGTTTTATGGTTGTGATTCCATACGCCCATTCTGGAGTAAATGGTTTTACATGTTCTTTTAATTGGTCAAATCCAAATGTGTATTGTTCAACATAGTCTTTATTGTACAGACCTTCTTCAATCAATACATGCATCCAAGAGAGCAACAAAGCTATGTCTGTGGCTGGTTTAATGGCCAACCAGTGTTTAGATTTACTTGCTGCTGTTGAAAATCTTGGGTCAACTGTAATAATTGTAGCCCCATTATCAATAGCATCCGACATTTCTTGTACTTGTGAATTGTGCATGTTCTCACCAATATGGGACCCAATAAGCACCAAACATTTTGTGTCTCTAATATCTGTTGGTTCTGGAGAACCGATCCAAGAACCAAATGTCAACCCAAATCCTGTTTCCCTGGGACCTCTACATTGTGCATAGGCCGGTTCTGCAATAGTATCTGAACCATAAGCTTTAAACAAATGCTCTAAGTGACTGCCAGGGGAACCATGTTTTAGTAATGCAAACGATTCGGGACCGTATTTTTCTTTAATATCCTTAAATTTTGAAGCAATTAAGTCTAAAGCTTCTTCCCAACTAGCTTCTCTATAGGTTTCTTCTCCATTAATGGTAGTTCTGATTAATGGTGTTTTTAATCGGTCTTCATCACTATACATGCCAACTCCACCTGTTCCTCTAGGACAAAGTCGTCCATTACAATGTGTATCATCTTCATTGCCTATAATTTTTTTAATATCGTCATTTTCATCTGTATATGCCCATGCAGCACATTTCCAAAAGCATACTTCGCAATAGGTAGCAGATCTTACAAATTTTTTAGCAATATTTTCTTTAACAGCAGCATCTAAATATGAGTTTACACCAAACATATTAAATGCGCTGGAAGTTGTTGCTAATCCTCCTAAACCTAAGGCAGAAATTTTAATAAATTTTCGTCTTGAAGTGGTCATAACCTTAACTGTTTTTACAGCTGTAAATATATTTGTAAACTCGTTTTAATTGTATGATAAATGTCATAAAATCAATGTTTTATATGTAACATTTGTTACACAATTTTTAAAAAATTAATCTATATAAAGATTTTAAATACTAAACATTTTAAAATGTTGTAACTTTGAATAACAACTTATTTAATGAAAAAAAAACACTTTATATTTAGCATTTTTTCAGTGGTTATTTTACTGATTTTCATATTGCTATATTTGTTTAAAAGTGATGTTTTTAAATCGGTTATTGGCAGCGAAAATTCCTATACAAATATTGAAGTAGGTAAACATGAATCTTGTTTGCAGTGTCATCAAAATACAACAGGCTATTCTAATTATCATGATCCAGAGCTTATAGGTTGCTCAAGTTGTCATTTAGGAAATATTACGTCATTAAATAAAGAAGAAGCACATAAGGGAATGATTTTAATACCAGGTAATTTATCTGATGCTAAACAAACTTGTGGAACATGTCATCCAAATGAACTTAATAGGATTGAAAACTCACTAATGACAACCAATAGCGGCATTATTGCTGTAGATAAGTATGTTTTTGGTGAGGCAGATGATCCAAACCTACAATATCATATAAAAGCAATAAAAAATTCAGCTTCGGATAAACATATAAGGGATTTATGCGCAAACTGTCATTTAGGGGCAAATAAAACTGAATATGGTGAAATAACTCAATTATCTCGTGGTGGAGGCTGTAATGCTTGTCATTTAAATTATTCTGCTGAAGCCAAGACTGACCTTAAAACCTACCTAGCCTCAAACAAAAAAGAACTACCTAAGTTTCACCCTTCAACTAATATTTTTGTTAACAACACCAGTTGTTTTGGTTGCCATAGCAGATCCAGTAGAATTTCAACAAATTATGAAGGTTTACAAGAAACGTTATTAAATGAAGAAGATATTTTTAATAATAAGGACTATACTGTTTTAGAAGACAAACGGGTTTATAAACATATGAAAGATGATGTTCATCATGCAAAAGGTATGTTATGTATTGATTGTCATTCATCGCATGAAGTCATGGGTACTGGTAAAAGTTATGCTCATGAAGAGGATGCCGTAGCTGTGCAATGCAGCGATTGTCATTTTAAAGAACAGCCAAATACTATTCCATATGACTCCTTAGACAATGAAAGTCTTTTAGTGTTTTTACATCGTGACTATACCCATTCTGACAAAGAGATTATAATTACTGAAAAAGATAGCCATCCCTTAGTGAATACCTACGTAGATTCGACTGGAAATGCCTTTTTAATTAGCAAAAATGATGGAAGCCTACATCCTTTAAAGCCACAACCAGAGGTCTGCTCAAGAGATATGGCGCATCAAAATGTCAGTTGTAGTGCTTGCCATTCCTCATGGACATCACGTTGTATTGGTTGCCACAATCAATTTGATGCAAACGAACCTAGAGCTTTTGACTTATTAGATAAAACTTATGTAAAAGGGCAGTGGAAAGAATATGTAGCCGAATTTTCATCATCACAACCAGCATTAGGAGTTAGAGAGCACGACGGTAAAAATAGTATTGAACCAGCGATTCCTGGAATGATTTTAACGATTGATAAAGGAAGTTTTGTTGGCAAACCAGATACTGATGTTTCGTTTCACAGACTATATGCTCCCAATTCGCCTCACACTACCACAAAAGAGGTTAGAGATTGCAAATCGTGTCACGCTAATTCCGCTGCTTTAGGTTTTGGTATGGGCTCTTTGGTTTATGATATCAAAGAAGGAAACGGAACTTGGATTTTTACTCCTGAATACGCGTTAAACCCTAATGATGATTTACCCGAAGATGCCTGGATTCCTTTTTTGAAAGACATTAACAAAGATGTTGTTAATTCAACCAGAACAGTTTTTAGACCTTTTAATGTTGAAGAACAAAAACAAATGCTTTTGGTTGGTGCATGTTTGCAATGTCACAAAGATGATTCAAAAGTGATGAAACAAACTTTAGCATATGGATTAAAACCTGTTTTGAAAAAAATAACCAAAGCGTGTATTTTGCCTCATAATTAAACTACCCTCCTATAGTTATCATACTTCGGTTATTACTATGACGTTTTGGTTCTTGCAATTTTTTTAAAGTATCCATACCGCCTCTAACTTTCAATTTACTTTGAACGGCTTTCTCAATAATAGGTTCAATAGATTTCCCTTTTCTAAGTGTGGTTAATAAATCTGATTCTGAAGAAGAAAACAAACAATTTTTCAAGTGTCCGTTAGCGGTTAACCGAAGTCTGTTACAAGAATCACAAAACGGATTGGTTACCGAACTAATAATAGCAAAACTGCCTTTATACCCTTTAATTTTATAATTTTTTGCCGTATCATTCAAGGCATCTTGCAAGCGTTCAATAGTTTCTTCTGGAAAAGACGCCTTGACATGTTTCATTACTTCGGCATAAGATACCATGTTGCTTAAATCCCATTTATTACCATCAAAGGGCATAAATTCAATAAACCTGACAGAAACGGGCAACTCTTTTGTTAGATTAATAAAATCAATGATTTCATCATCGTTGACTCCTTTCATCAATACAGCATTGACCTTCACATTAAAGCCCTCTTTTACCAAGAGTAAGATATTATTATAAACCACTTCAAAATGGTCTCTAAGTGTTATCTTTTTAAACTTCTCTTTTATTAAAGAATCCAAACTCACATTAATATTATTAACGCCATATAATTTTAAAGTGTCAATAAATTTATGAATGATAACAGCGTTTGTTGTTATTGATAATTCTACTGGTAAGGACGCTAACTTTTCTAAAACAAAAGAAATATCTTTTCTTATTAAAGGTTCACCTCCTGTCAAGCGTATTTTAGTGACACCATGATTTACAAATGTTTTAGCTATCTCATAAATCTCCTCATAAGTCATTATATGACTTTTAGGCGTTAGTTGAACACCTTCTGCCGGCATACAATAGAAACAGCGAAGATTACAGCGCTCTACTAAAGAAATTCGTAAGTACGTATGGTTTCGACCGTGTGAATCTTGTAATATGTTATTTTGGTTGGTCATTTAGTCGTGTCTAGCACCTTTTAATATTCTGAAAATATGTAAAACGGATGGAAAAATAGCATCCATAGATTCTTTTGCCCCGTTTGTTGATCCCGGCAACCCTAAAATCAACGTATTCTTTAAGGTTCCTGCAATACTTCTTGACAACATGGAGAATGGCGTTCTATCTTGCCCATAATTACGAATAGCTTCTTCAATACCAGGAATTCTTCTATCTAAAATAGGCGATAACGCTTCAGGTGTGACATCTCTGCTAGACAATCCTGTTCCGCCAGTATAGATGATTAAATCGATTCCCTGCTGTTGAAATAGATTTGCTTTTTCTTGAATGGTATCAATTTCGTCTGGAATAATAATATAATTCGAGATTTTAACATCACATTCCTCTAATTTTTTAATAATGGCTTTACCCGCTTTGTCTTCTTTTTGTCCAACTGAAATGGTATCAGAACAAACGATAACCGCTGCGGTTAAATCCTTTCTAAATTTATCTGTAAAGTCTGATTTACCACCTTTTTTGTTAAGCAGTTTTATTTGATGAATTTCGATGCCTTTGTCGATTGGCTTTAGCATATCATACATATTTAATGCGACTACACTGGCGCCATGCATTGCTTCTACCTCTACACCTGTTTTGTAAATTGTTTTTACAGTAAATAAAACAGTGATTTCCAATCCGTTTATTTCATACTCAACATTGGTATACTCAATTGGTAACGGATGACAATCGGGTAAAATGTCTGGAGTCCTTTTAACACCTAACAAGCCTGCTGCTTTACTCATGGCAAACACATTACCCTTGGGCACAGTATCATTTTTAATTGCCTCAATTGTTTCTAGCTTGCTAACTTTTACAATAGCTTGAGCTACTGCTGTTCGTAATGTGGAACTCTTATGTGTGATATCTACCATAGCTTAATTATTAACTTTCCATTGGTGTGAATTATCTTCAAAAATCTCTTTTCCAAAGACCGGAACATGTGCTTTAATGTCTTCAACAATAAATTCCAAGGCTTCAAAAACAGTTTTTCTGTGTGGTGATGATACAAAAACGAACAAACAAATTTCTCCAGCATTTACCATACCTAAACTGTGATAAATATGCATACAGGTAAGTTCAAATTTTTCAAATGCTGCTTTACGGATCTCTTGAAATTTAGCATTTGCCATGTCTTCGTAAGCCGTGTATTCTATAGCTGAGACCCTTTTATTGTTTACCACATCCGCTCTAACCTGACCTAAAAAAATATTATGGGCACCAATACTTGTTTTGGTTTGATGTTTGGCAATCGAATCACCTATAAATTCAGATGAAATAGCACCTTGAATAAAAACATTTTTGGTTTTTTTATCACTCATTAGATTCTTGTTTTTGTAATTCTTTTATATATCCATTAATTTCATTAGGACCTTCATTAATACTGTAACAATTGTGAATGTTATGTTTGTTTAAAATGAAAACTGCCATTTTAGATCGTATCCCAGACTGACAAAAAATAGCTTTTTTCTTATCACTATCTATTAAATCTAAATGCTCTAAAAATGAACTTAAAGGAATGCTTGTAACAGGAATACCTTCTACCTTTGGCTGTTCATGAACTTCCCTAACATCAATAAATTGAACGTTTTCTTGGTTCAAAAATTCCTTGATAGAGTTTGCGAAATTTTCGAACTCACAAACGGAATCCATATTTTGTTTATTAAAATCGTTCCTGTTTTTTAGAATACTTTTAATTTCCTTATCTAATCTATTTACTTTTATTGTAAAAGATTTATTGGTTAATGCATCATAACACAATAACTCCCCTGAAAGCACCTCTCCAATTCCTAAAATAATTTTTAGAACTTCATTTGCCTGCATGGTTCCAATAATACCTGGTAACACACCCAAAACACCAACTTCTGAACAGTTTGGAACCTCTCCTTGTTTAGGCATATTTGGAAATGCACATCTGTAAGTTGGCCCGTTATTGTAATTAAAAACGGCTACTTGACCTTGAAATTTAAAAATGGCCCCAAATACTAATGGTTTATTGGTGATAATGCAAGCATCATTAATCAAATAACGCGTTTCAAAATTATCGGTTCCATCCACAATAATATCATATTGATTAAATAACTCAATGGCATTTTGAAAGGTTAGTTTTTCTGGGTACGAATTAACAGTTATACTTTCGTTCAAGTCCAATAATCTGTTTTTTGCGGCATCAGCTTTATTTTGCCCTAACGATGAGGAACCAAATAACACTTGACGCTGAAGATTAGACGTTTCAACCACATCAAAATCAATAATACCAATCGTGCCAACACCAGCCGCTGCAAGGTATTGCAAAACCGGACAACCCAATCCGCCAGCACCTACAACTAAAACCTTCGCTTTAGAAAGTTTATTCTGGCCCGTTTCACCAATTTCTGAAAGTATAATATGTCTGTTATATCTATCCATTTTTACCCACCTGAAAATGGTGGTAGTAATACAATTTCGTTACTATTTAATTTCGTTTTACCAGATACCAACTGCTGATTTTGTGCTACTTGAAACTCTTTGTTTTTTAAGCTAGGATACTTTACATATAGTATCTCTAATAATTCTGAAATATAGATTCCTGAAAAATCAATTGTCCCTTCTTGACAATTAGTAATTTCAGTTAGCATTCCAAAATATTTAATTTTTATCTGCATGTTGTATTTCATTTAATTCTTCAGGGGTATTGATGTTTTTAGTAAATATATTGTCTTCAGAAATCAATTCAACATTTTTTACTTTACATTGATTAAGAGCGATATGTAACCGTCGTTCATCATTCTGCAAAAGCTCAAAAAAAACTGCCTCACATTGTTTTTTATATAAAGCTATTAAAGGCATTTGCTTACCTTGACTTACTATTTGAACAATATCATAACTCCCATCTTGAGCGTTAATCAGCATTTCTAAAATAGGTGTCTTAATGAACGGAATATCACAACTTAATACCAAATTATAGTCTGTTTTTGAATGGTTTAATCCAGAATAAATTCCTGCTAAAGGCCCCGAATCTTGTATGATATCATTCACTCTTTCAACCTTAAAACTATCGTACGCGGGGTTATTGGATACAATCATTAACCGAGACACCAAAGGGCTTATCGCAGCAATGCTATGCTCTACAAAATGTTTCCCGTTTAACTTTAAAAATCCTTTGTCCGTTCCCATTCTAGAGCTTTTTCCTCCAGCCAAAATAATACCTGTTATGTTATTTTTATCAATCATAATTACGTGAAAAACAACTTAAAACAAGCCATAACAAGTACTACGGCTAAAATATATCTAAGCTTTTGATTATTTAATTTTTTACTTCCTATATAACCCCCTAAAACACCTCCAATAAGTGCTATAGCAACTAATATAAAGGACTCTGTCTGCAAAACAATTCCTGTAGTTATTTGCCCAATTAAACCTGATGCTGAATTAACCCAAATAAATAAGGCTGAGACAGCTGCGGCTTCTTTCATTTTTCCCCAATGCAATAATAAAATAACAGGGGTTAATATAATGCCTCCACCAATACCAATTAACCCAGAGAAAAATCCAATAACGCCACCAACTACAAGACCTTGCCACAGTTTGACTTGTTTAATGGAATTGTTCTCTTTTCCAAAAACGTTTAACATTTTCAGTATGGCAAACACTAATAAAACTGCTAATATTTTTTTGTAAATTGACGCATCTATGTCAATAGTTCCTCCAAGAAAAGCGAATGGGATTGAGCTTATTGCAAATGACAAAAACAGTTTTTTATTAAAATATCCTTCTTTAAAATAATAGTAAAACGAGATACCTGCCACAAACAAATTAAGCAACAGTGCTGTGGGTTTCATGGTTTCTGGAGCAAAGGAAAATAGGGCCATTAAAGCTAAATAACCACTAGCGCCTCCATGACCAACACTAGAATACAAAAAGGATATAATTGGCAATATCAACAGAAAAAGATAGATATTTTCTAACTGTAACATGTTTATAAACTTTTAATTTTTTCAAGTTGAACATCTAAAAAATCCCAACATTTTTTATTCATCTCTTCAAAAACAAGGATTAACGATTTTCCGTAGGATGTCAATTCTGTTCCGCCACCACCTTTACCTCCTATACTATTAATAGTTACCGGTTTTTTGGTTGTTTTATTAACGGCATCCATAAGATGCCATGCTTTTTTGTATGAAATATTAAGAGATTTGGCGGCTTTTGATAGCGAACCTGTTTCATCAATGGCTTTTAATAATTGAACTTTTCCTTCTCCTAGAAATTCTTTATCATCGAGTTCAATCCAGATTCTACTTTTTATTTTATAAGTCATCTCAAAAAAATTTAAATAGGAAGTAATAACACTTCAACCATATCATTAATCTTAATCTGATCTAAATCTCCAGACATTTTTACCAAGGCATTCGAAATAGCAAACGTTTGCAGCATGGCAGAACTTTGTCCTTCTAAAATGGTAACCGTTCCATCATTATAAATAGCCTTTAAAAATTGAGGTCTATCTCCTTTCTTTTCAAAATTCGATGCCGAAATTGCCATGACTTTAGTTAAGGTGTTTTTTAAGCCTGTCATTTTTTGTAACGCAGTATAAACATAGATATAAAAACAAGATAATGCCGCTGCCGGATTTCCTGGAAGCGCAAATAACAAGGTATGATCGTTTTTTCCGAAGAATAAAGGCTTCCCCGGTTTTTGATTTACTTTATAGAAAATCTCTTCTATCTCTAACTTTTTAAGTGCTTTGCCTACAAAATCATAATCACCAACTGAAATACCTCCCGTAATTATGACCATGTCATTTTTTTCGACTACCTCTTGAAGTTCATTATAGGTATCATCAAAATTATCTTCTATTTTATGAATAGAAACCTTATCAAAACCCAAATTCAACAAGGCTGTTTTAAGCATTATCGAATTGCTTTCATATATTTTTCCATAAGTTAATGGTTGTCCAGCTTCTATAAGTTCATTTCCTGTAGTTATTAATGCGATTGATGGTTTTTTGTATACAGACACTTCTGTAATTCCTAACGAACTTAAATAACCAATTGCTGCTGATGTTAACTTGGTTCCTTTTTTTAACGCTATTTCGCCATTTTTAACCTGTTCTCCTATAGGGCGAATATTCTGTTCTTCAACGGGGTTGCTTTCAACAACAATAGTATTTCCTTTTGAAATTACCTTTTCTTGCATGATAACTGCATTGGCTGAATCTGGAACTGCAGCGCCTGTAAATATGCGAATAGCTTCTCCTTTTTTTAAAATGGGTTGATAAGAATCGCCTGCTTTTATTTCACCAACTAACGAATATGTTAAATCGCCATGTAGATTAAGTGCGTAACCATCCATAGCCGACTGCCTGAATGGAGGCATATTTATTGGAGAATAAACATCTGAAAACAACACTAAATTAAGCGCTCTTTCAATAGGAAAGGTTATTGATATTGAAATAGTATTACTTGTTTCAATTACAGCCTTTATAGCATCTTCAATACTTATCATTTTGTTTTCGTTATGTCATAACAAATATAACGAAATAGACTATTATCAGAATATGACAATTATCATTTACCAAAAAGGATCTCTTGAACATTGAGAGCTCCTTGGATATTGCCGCGAAAAAGATGAGCCGGGGCACCAACCAACAAGATACAACGAGGCTTACCGATCACTTTTGATCATTTTAGCACCTCTTGGCCATCAGCCCCTGGTCTAACATTGGCAAGGAAATTGTTAAGAAAATTCATCTATTTAACCTTAAAATTTATTAATTTTAACTAAATGAACAATACCTATACTGTGATAGCAAACGGTAACACTTATTCCGTTTATCCGGAAACTGTGTCCCATAAACAGTATGTATTATACAGATATAACAAGTTGTGGTGCATATAACAGAAACGCAGAAGGAACCGACAAAACAAATGGAATTAACCATAAGAAAAGAAAAATCAGAAGATTATAAAACAGTCTTTAACCTTATAGAAAAGGCATTCGAAAACGAACAAATGAGTGACCACAAGGAACAGTTTTTAGTAGAGAGATTGAGAAAATCAAATGCTTTTGTTCCCGAACTATCAATGATAGCAGAAATTGACGAAAAAATTGTTGGACATATTCTGTTGACAAAACTTAAGATTAAAAACAAATCGAACGAATTTGACTCATTGGCTTTAGCACCTGTCTCTGTCTTACCTGAATTTCAAGGAAAAGGAATTGGCGGAAAATTGATAGTCGAAGCTCATAAAAAAGCTAAAGAATTAGAACATAAATCAATCGTTCTACTTGGACACGAAAATTACTATTCAAGATTCGGATATGAACAAGCGGATAAGTACGGAATAGAATTGCCATTTGAAGTTCCGAAAGAGAATTGTATGGTAATTGAATTAGTAGAAAATGGACTGAAAGGAGTAAATGGAATGGTTGAATATCCGAAAGAGTTTAATGAATAAAAAATACGACACCACAACAACGTATATAAAAAATAGCGGTATTAGTGCTTAACTTAAAGATAATCAATAAAATAAAGGTCAGTTATAATCCGAAAAGTCCGTGCATAAAATCCGCTACTTTTCATATACAAGACCGTTGTGTGCAAGTTTGACCCGTCCTGAAATAAGGCTACATAATTTTAAACATTATGTACAAAAATGACAAAGTAATCAGACGGTATTCAGAACCTTTTAAACTGAAAATTCTGGACGA
>NZ_BMNR01000005.1:0-344510 GCF_014646655.1 Yeosuana aromativorans
GGTATTATTCCTGCGGTTGTTGTCGGAATTTTATTTGGACTGACAATAAAACTCATAGGAAATAAAAAAGCCTACACACAACAACGGCTATAATCCATTACTCGCTAAATGCTAAACCAAAAAACTGTATATTTAACTTGGCTTGATTCCTACTCCGAAAATCCTACGGATTTTCATCGCAACGGAATCATAGCCTAACCGTTGTAGCCAATTTGAATGAAACAAGCTAAGGACATTTTTTTTAAATATATTGGGAGTAATTTCCATATGACAAGAGATGGAATAATTTCGACCTATAAAAAATTCTCTGTTTCAAAAGACCAAGAACAACAATGGATAAATGAAATGTTTGAAAATGGCTTTTTAAAGGTTAGTTCAGAAGATTTACATTCAGTGACATCATTAGGCTACTTAATTCAGCATCATAATAAAATAGATTATTTCAACCGATTTATTGAAAAAATAGAAAGAGAAATTGACCGAAATACTAATAAATATAATTTACTGAGATTTGCAGAAACCATTTTCTCATTGATTGAAAATTTGAGTCGATTTGAAAATAAACTAAATAAAGAGCAAATAATAAATGGAATTTATACAACATCTAGAATTTTAAAAAAAGCTAAAGAAAAAGCTCTTCCTTCTGACTTTAAAAATCCTGATTTTGAACTGATTGATAGTAATTTAACCCAAGAACAGTATTTGAATAGAAAAATTAACGAATTGGAATATAAAATTAGACTTGTAAAAATTTTAGAATAAAAACTGGCTACAACACCGGCTATAGTTCATTGCTTCTGACTTTCCTATCGGAAAGTCCTCGCAAATTTGCTATCTTCGGTTTACGGCGGAAAATCCTCGCGGATTTTCACGCAACGAAACCATAGCCAAACACGTTGTGTACAATACGATGAAACGAACTCTAAACATACTTCTGATACTAATTTCAACTTTGAGTTTTTCTCAAAACAGCTCGGAATCTGAAGTTTTTAAAAAAATTATTGACCACGAAATTGGAAAAGGAATATTAGGGATTTATATCCAATGTGAAAAACCTAAAACTTTTTTTGACCAAAAGGATTTTAAAGAACAAACTGGACTTGAAGTGCCTGAAAACATATTAAAAGAAATTGAAATAAACGGAACAAAAAGTAGTGATGGAATTTGGAATTCGGATTTGATGAGAGAATTGAATTATGGTTCTGACTTTATTAAAACAAAAAAATGTTTGACCAAAAAAGACGTTGAACAATTATTTATTAAAACAAAAAAAAGACAAAATATAGTTTCAATAAGCGAACCATTATTTGACAATAATTACGAAAATTGTGTTGTTTCTGTGAGTTATTGGAAATTTACTGGAAGTGCTTATGGACATAAATATTTTCTGAAAAAAGTCTACGGAGTTTGGACAGTAATAGTTGAATATGGAATGTGGATGACATAAAAAAGTACTGTACACAACAACGGCTATAATCCATTGCTTGTTTGTAGGTAAAATAATAATTCTTACTTTTAACAACCTATGATTCCTACTCGGAAAATCCTGCGGATTTTACTCGCAACGGAATCATAGCCAAACCGTTACCCACAAGCTGAAAACCCACCGCATATTTTAGCACTTTCGGTTTTTTCCGACCCACAAATCCAACGCTGTAAAAACCAAAAGAGCTAAAATTTTCCCAACGCTTGAGAATTATGTATTTAAGTATTTGCTTAAATAAGAAATAAACGTAACTTTGTTATATGGAAAATAATTCTTGCATAAGACAACAAGCCGATATTGAACAAATAGATCGTTGCAAAGAATCCGTTTCGGAATTAGACGAATCGTTCGACTATTTGGCAAATGGACTTTCATTGGTCGGAAATAGCGTTCGATTGAAAATACTTTACCTACTCTTTATAGAAAAAAGACTTTGTGTTTGTGATTTAAGCGATATTCTTGGAATGAACATATCCGCTATTTCTCAACATTTAAGGAAAATGAAAGACCGAAATCTATTAGAAACAGAAAGAGATGCTCAAACAATTTTTTACTCACTTACGGCTGAATACGAAAAATTACTAAATCCGTTTTTTGAGATACTTGATAAAAACAAAATTTTAGAAACGATATGAAAAGTGAAAATAAATTAATTGGTGCAGTTTTGTTAACTGCAATTACAGCTTCCTTGTGTTGTATTACACCAGTTTTGGCTCTAATCGCAGGAACAAGCGGAATTGCTTCTGCATTTTCTTGGATTGAACCTTTTAGACCTTATTTAATCGGACTGACAATTTTAGTTCTTGGTTTTGCTTGGTATCAAAAACTAAAACCTCAAAAAGAAATTGACTGCGAATGCGAGACGGACGAAAAACCAAAATTTATTCAATCAAAAAAATTTTTAGGAATCGTAACTGTATTTGCAATTGTAATGTTGGCTTTTCCATACTATTCAGGAATATTTTACCCAAATACAGAAAAGCAAATAATCGTAGTTGACAAATCGGACATTAAAACGACTGAATTTAAAATAAGCGGAATGACTTGTGCGAGTTGCGAAGAACACGTAAATCACGAAGTAAATAAGCTCAACGGAATTGTGAACTCAAAAGCGTCTTACGAAAATGGAAATGCAATCGTTGAATTTGACAAAACCAAAACCAACGAAACAGAAATCGAGAATGCAATTAACTCAACAGGTTATAAAGTAACCGACAAAAAAGAAAACTAATGGAAGTCCAATTAAAATCAGAAATCACTTGTCCTAATTGCGGACATAAAAAAGTAGAAGATATGCCAACAAACGCTTGTCAATTTTTCTACGAATGCGAGAATTGTAAAACGGTTTTGAAACCAAAAGAAGGAGATTGCTGTGTTTATTGCTCATACGGAACAGTTGCTTGTCCACCAATTCAAGAAAATAAAAGTTGTTGTTAAAAAGCCAACGCTAAAAGCCATACACATTTGCAATTCGCACCAACCAACACACAAGCCAAAAATTGCAAAAGAGTATGTCTTATCCAACGCTGAAAACCAAGCTGAACGGAATAAAGCCAGTGGGTAACAACGTATATAAAAAATAGCGGTTTAAGTGCTAAATCGAAATGAATTACATAAATTTAAGGTCAGAGTTTACCTGAAAAATTTGTGCTTAAAATCCGCTACTTTTCATATACAAGACCGTTAGCCTACATTATGGAAACCGAACAAAAATTTAAAACGAAAACTGGATTTTGTCATATTCTTTCGGACAAAATTGTTCTTACTCGTGACGGAGTAATCGGAAATGTTGCGGAATTAACAACTGGGAAAAACATTTATCGAATTTTGACCATTTATGGCGTTTTGGCTATATTTTTTCTTTATAAAGCATATCAAAGTATGGAAAACCAAGAATGGTTTTGGACAATAATGTTTGGCGGAATTGGAATATATTTGATTTATAGCATAATAAAAAGTTCAAATTATTCTGCAACACCAGTTATTGAACGGAATAAAATAAAAAACGTGGAATTTAAACCCGCTAAAAAATTCTTGACAAGAAGTTATTTCAAAGTGGACTTTGAGCAAAATGGTGGAAAAACAAAAAGCCGACTTATTATGCTTCCAGGTTCACTTAATGACGGAACCAACGAAACAGAAAAAGCACTCGGAATAATGAAAAGTGCTGGTCTAATTTAAAAAATGAATGTTTCAAAACTAACATACAATCCAAAATGGACTGCGATTCTGATTATTGGAATTTGCATAGGCGGAATGTTAATTGGTAATTACGTTCAAAGATTTCGGATTTCAGAATATCACTGGATTTATCAATATGGTAGTTATCTGAATTTAATTATGGTTTTTAGTTCTTTTTGTTGGTCTTTTTTTCATCCATTAATTGTTTGGTCATATAAAAGACCTGAATGGAGAAAATATCTGATTTGGATAATTGTTGGACTAATTCCATTAATTTATTTTATAACAATGATGATAATAGTAGAAATAAAATTTGGAAATAAAATAACGTAGGCTAACACCGTGTAAAAATAATTGCTTTGTTCTAACCTACTCGGAAAATCCTGCGGATTTTCCTAAGGTTCGTTCCTTTTTAGTAAGTTAGTTGCTTGCACACGCAACTATCCTTACACAAACACGTTGTAGCGCATTTTGACCCGTCCTGAATAAAGGCTACATAATTTTAAACATTATGTACATAAATGACAAAGTAATCAGACGGTATTCAGAACCTTTTAAACTGAAAAATCATATTTAAATTTTTTATGGAGATTAATTTAGGATATTATCGCAAAAAAGATTGGAAAAAATTCTTAAAGATCATTGACGATAGAGATGCCATGCATGACTCATGGGAAGACTGGCACAAATCATACTTAAATACTAAGCAAAGTTTGATTTCAAATGGCTTTACCGTAAATGACTTTATTGTCGATTTAGATAAATTAAAAAAGTACTGTTCCAGTAGAGGTTTAAAAATAGATGGGAAAGCTAGATCACAGTTCATTTCTGACATAAAATGAATCAAGAACATTTAGATCAAGCATAAGTCTTATTACTAAATCGAATCCGCCCTAATAAGTGATTTGAAAGTTGAGAAATGCATTTTCAAGTGAGCTTTCATGAATTGCGTTGCAATTTATTTTGCTTTGGCTTTTAATAATATTTATCTTTACAAAACCAGTAGGTAAAGCAATTTATTTTGAGGTCATTTATAACCCCGTCAACAAATCGGCTAGCAGCTTGTTTTTTAGATTTATAAATGATTGATATATAGCGAATTGGAGTAGGTAAGAGGCTTCCTGCCACCCCGACGAACCTAGTAATAGGTTAAAAAAAAACACTGTTAATTGTATGATTATCAGTGTTTTTTGTTTTTAATGGTTTCATTTGAAACCAATTAAAATCAAATAAAAGGTGTGCAAATCGGTGAACACTTATTTACCAGAATTGTTGTAGTTTTAAGGAACATTTAAGAACGATTTGACTTTTGTTTTTGCAAATAATTTGTTTAACGAAAGATTCTTAAAATGCAAACAAGCAACACTTTTTCGGTGGTTCTCTTCACAAGGAAATCCCGAAGCAAACAACAGGAACTATCCATTTATGCCCGTATTACCGTCAATGGCAAACGTTCCGAGATCAGCTTAAAGCGCCATGTCCAACAAAAAGAGTGGGACACTTCCAAAAACAGGGGACGGGGCAGCTCTTATCCCATACAGACTTTGAACAGATATCTTGACCAAGAATACTGCAGGTTATTGGATTGCCATAAACAGTTGTTGGAAGAGGACAAGGTCGTTTCATCACAAGCGATAAAATCCCGTTACTTGGGAGAGGATAACACCCAAAAAACACTCAATGAATTATTGGTCTATCATAATACCAATATGGTCAATGTCTTAAAATCAGGTACCATGAAAAACTATTATACTACGGAAAGGTATCTGCATAAATTCCTAAAGCAAAAATTAAAGACAAAGGATGTTTACCTAAAGCAATTGAACTATCGCTTTATCATTGATTTTGAACAGTACCTGAGAAACTATAAGAACAGCAAAAAGCAATTGATGTTGAGTAACAATGGCGTTATGAAACATTTGGAACGCTTTAAGAAAATCATAAACCTTGGCATTAAACTGGAATGGATAACAAAGAACCCATTTAACCAATTCCAGTTAAAGTTTGAAAAGTACGATAGACAATACCTAACAGAAAGAGAGCTGCAACTCATAGAGGACACCAGTTTCAACAATGACCGTTTGGAAAGGGTAAAGGATTGTTTTTTGTTTTCATGCTATACAGGACTGTCCTATATAGATGTCAGGGAACTTACAAGCAACCAAATAGCAAAAGGGATAGACAATAATCATTGGATATTCACCAAACGGGAGAAAACCAATGAAACAGTAAAAGTACCCATCTTGCCCCAAGCCATGGACATTATCAATAAGTATAAGGGAGATTCACAGAACAGATCAGGCAAGCCGTTATTGCCATTAAGTTCAAACCAAAAAACAAACAGTTATTTAAAGGAGATAGCAATGGAAATTGGAATCCATAAAAACATCACCTTCCACGTGGCTCGGCACACCTTTGCAACAACCGTCATGCTATCAAATGGTGTGCCTATTGAAACCGTATCAAAACTATTGGGGCACACCAAACTTTCAACGACACAGATTTACGCAAGGGTAGTGGAGAGCAAAATAAGCGAGGATATACAAAACCTGTTGATCAGGTTTAAAACTAAGAAGCAACATTCCCTAACTATGAAATAAATAATAATTTCCTTTCAATATGCTGTTTATGAGGTAATTTGGGTATATTGAAAGGAGATTATTTTATATCAAAATGGGTAATATTTATATATTTCTTTTTGAGGTAGGTGTTTTTTGTTCTATCATGCAAGTTGAGTTGGTGGCAGGTAATACTACTATCCCATTATTTTATTAAAAATCAAAAAGTTACGATTTATTAATAACGTTCGGTAACCGAATAGGAAACTTATTTGATAAGGTCTTTTGTTTTATTTTGTTACTAAGATAGTAATTTCATCAAAAAAAGTCATTATTAATCCTTATTAAAATAACTAAGTTCTTTGTTGCCCACAGTATTTTTATCACGGTTTTCTTTTTTCATTTATTAAGCCTTGCTTTGAGATTGTAAATGTTTTTTCTTCGAATAAAGATTTCATAATTAACCAAACTCCATCAACAGGGTAAAATTTTATTCCAGAATTAGAGGTTTTTAAAACCCCAGTACATAAAATGCCATTTATAGCTATTTTTGTTTTCGTCTTACTATTTATAAGGTCAGCTCCGATGAAGGGATAGTATTTCTCAATTTTTAAATTAGGTTGTTCCTTATGCAAATCTTTTTTGAAGTTCTTGAGGAAATCTGAGTAAGGTATTTTTTGTCTGTCAGCTGTTTGAATGTAAACGAAATCAACTTCTATTTTTTCTCTTTCTAAATTTGTTCTAAAGGTGTTATGAACCATAATTCCAAGAATTTCTGGTCTTCTAAGTTCACTTTTAATTTCAAAAATTGGTGGGCGTCCATCCCAATCTTTTTCTTCCATCTCACGAAGTTCCACTAAACCAATATTCTTGTACTTTGCAAAAGAAATTCCATCTGGAGTAAAACCTTTTTTCGAAACAATTACTCCCTTGTTTATACCAGCATCCTCTATTATTTCAGATACTTTCATAACAATATCTTTATTTATTTTTTGCTCCCAATACTTACATTCTATCGCTGTTTTGTATGTATGGATTCCATCAGAGTGTTTTGTCAGAACATCCACCTGATGTTCTACATTTGATTTCCCTAATACTTTACAGTTATTTCCAAAACATTCTACTTGAACACCTGATTTTTCACCTAATTTTTCATAAATGTATCTAGTAATTTCTTCGTAGCTTTTCCAATCCATTTTTAAATTGTGATGTTTTTAATAATGTGGGCAACGGTCTCGGCTATGCGTAGTGCAGGATTTTAAGGCTCTTACTGTCCGCTTACCACAAAGTTTGTTTAATGTAATTTCTTTCATATCAGCACTTCCCCCGCACTACGCATAGACAATGTTGTATTCCCGTGCTTTTTTCATTTTCCTTTCTGTCAGTGTTGGGGGCAGCCATTTTATTAGGCAAGTTTTGATTTGTGCGGCTGCTTTGAGCGACTTGCCAATGTGTATGGATGCGTAGGGTAGGGAATTAAAGTGAATCAATAAATTCCTTGATATTATCCCAAGTCCAAACTCTTGTGTAGACTCCTTCCAAGTTTGTTCTGTCGTCAGAGTAAGCCCAAATTCCTCTAACTTTTTTGCCTGCTTCTCTAGCACATTGAATTTCCCATTTCTGTCCGCTTGAAGTCAATGAGTTTTTGCTTACTAACACTATCACACCGTCAGAACGTTTAATTCTTGTTCTTACTTTTTCTTTCCATTCTGAGTCATATGCCTTTTTTACAGACATATCAATGTACTCAAATGGTGATTTAGTGTTAAGGGATTGACCTTTTAGAAAGTCTCTCTGTCTTTCGTCTTCTATTGCGAAAGCAATAAATACTACTTTTTTTTCTGCCATGTTTTATTCATTTAATGGTGACACACTGGTATTAACGGATAAAGTAAATAACCCAAATAACAAAGTTCAAGAATTCCAATAATTACAATAAACGTTCTGAAATAGGTTATTACTTTGGTTTCTGTTTTTGAATTCGGTTCATATTTGATTTCTTCTGTCAAGATTTTCCATTCATCCTCAAACATATTTGTCCTTAGTTGCTTTTCAATTTTGTCAATAACCTTGAATTTTCCTGTATTAAGCTTACCATAGGAATCAATCAATCGTTCCCAGAAAAGTGAAATAATAAACGATAACAAAGTCAGGATAAACATTCCGATGGTTGCAGCAATTGAAAACCCGAAAGTCTTGCCTAGAACAAAACCTACAGATAGTATGGAAGAAGTAATAGTGAAGAAAAGGTTATTTACTTTCATTCGGCTTTCAGTAACCTTTTCCGTTGAGCTGACCATCATTTTGTATTGCTCAAATCTTAATTTACGGTCATCTTCGTATGTTTTAGCCAAGAATTTATTGCTCTGTTCTGCATTATCAAAGACCTGAAAGCCTTGACAGAATAAAATCGAATCCTCCGTAATTTCCTTTAGTTTGATGCCTATTATTTGTTTATTTAACTGCTTTGCTTTGGCATACTCCCATTTTAATTGGTCACTTTGAAAAGTCTCTTTTCCAATAGCAAATACAATAAAATCAGATTCCTGCATTTTTTGCTCAACGATATTCTTCCATTTTTCTGAATGTTCGGTTTCACGTTGGATAGCAAATGCATTCTCAGAAACTTTTAGCAAATCGTCAATTAACGATTCTACCTCTTGATTTTCAATAGTTCTATTGCAGATAAACAGTTTCATTATATTCCTTTTATAACCTTGGCTAAATTGTCCCAAGACCAAGTGATTACTTTCTTTCCTTTGAGTTCAGGTGGTATTGCACCTTGATCATTCTTCTTTATATGCATTCCGATAACAGGAATATTTTCTTCTCTGGCACATTTGATTTCCCAACGTGCACCGCTAGAATACCAAGTGTTTTTACTAAGCAGTACAATCATCCCATCACAGGATTTTATTTTGGTTCTGCACTTTTGTTTCCACACCTTTTCATTCCAAGGTTGTTTAACTGACATATCAACAAAAGTGAATGGCGACCTTTCATTTTTTGCCTGAGAAACTAAAAAGTCTCTGTATTGCTCGTCTTCAATGGCAAAACTGATAAAGATGCGTTTCTTTATTTCCTTGCCTGTGTCTTCTTCATCCTCAAAAAGAGCTTTCAGAAGCAGAGCAACTGCACCAGCACCAAGAATTACAGGCCACATACTCGATTTATTTTTGTTTTCATGCATTAACCATTTCCTTTTTACTCTCAAACGCCTCTTTCAAAACCGCGTGCATCAATAATTGGGAGTGTTGTTCGCTTTGAGTGATTTCTGATTTTAATTGCTCAACTGTTTTCATTAAATCTTTTACCTTCTCAACAATTCTTTTCTGTTCGTCTAGTGGTGGAAGAGCAAAAACAAAATTTTTCAAATAGGTCTGACTAATGTTCGGTTGGGACATTCCCCAAGATTCTGAAATCATTATTGACCTATTTGCCATTAAAAAATTAAACAAGTATTCAGATTCAATTAATTGGTTTTTGTAGAATCCACAAACAGCCTGATTCGTTGTGCCATCTCGACCAAGGATTGCAAGTTTACCAGCAGTTGCCCCATACATTGCAATTAAAAGAGTTCCTTCAGGAAATAAAGTTGCAGAAGATTCCTTTAAACCAAGTTCAGTGATTTTCTCTTGTGAATTTGCTGAAAGTAATCCATCATTTAATTCTCCTGATTTATACCAAGTAATTGAACCATTCCAGTATTTAGAATTACTTCTGTTCGGTGTTCCACCCGATGTTGTTTGGAAAATTTCACCCAACCTACACCAAACCCAACCTTCAGGCAATTCAAAAGGAATCTCATCTTCCGTAATTGATGGAAGCGGTTTTTCCTTTCTGATTTTCTTGTCTTTTATGAGTTGTGCTTTTTCTGCTTTGATACGTTTGAGTAACGCGCTTGCAGGCTCTACATCAGGATTTTGCTTTCGCCATTCTGCGGTTAGTTTGCCTTGTATGGCTTCTTGTAGAATGGATTGTTTGAGTTGGGTTGTAAGTTCTTTTTGATTGTTGATTTCTGAATCTAAAGAAGATTGACCTTTTTTAAATGATAATATTTTTTCGAGAAGTTCCTCTTGTTCGTTGCCTTCTGGCAATAAAACACCTTGGTTGAAAAACTTGTCTTTTTGAAGTCTTATTCGTTGTGTTGTTCCATCACTACCTCTTTTGCATATTTCATCAAACCAAGTAGTTGCTGTGAGTTCCAAAAAAAGGCGTTTCGAGATAATTGATTCATCAATTTCGAAATACCAAAAGTCATTAGTCACAATAGCTCCATCTAATTCAGGTGGTACAATTCCAAATGCTCCGTTTCTTGCATCAATTCCTGATAATATAAAATCACCTTTTTTGACCTCATACATATTGGATTTTATCAATGCACCCTTTTTAAGTTCACGAAGTACTACGCCATTATGATTCATTTTGATTGTAACCAATTTATAATCTTGATCATCAACCAAATTGACAGGTCTTTTAATCCGCTTTAGAAAATCTCCTATTAAATATTCCTCTGACATTTAGTTTAGTAGATTTTCAAGTTCGCTAATAATCTTGCTTGATCTGGCAAAAGATGCTTTCAATGACTCAATGGTTTCTGCTGTGGAAAACTCAATTTCAACTGAACTCTGATTCGGATTTTTTATATCCAAATCCCAATCCTTTAGGTCCTCAACCTTCACTTTCCAAACTTGGTCGTTTTCTTTTCGATTATTCCACCATTCAATAATGGGTTGGAACTCTTCAAATTGAATGGGTTTTGTTTTGGAATAACTTTTTTGTCCTTCCGGCAAGCGATGTTCGTAAAACCAAATTTCTTTGGTTGGGCTTCCTTTTTCAAAAAACAATAAGTTGGTGCTCACTGTGGCAGGATGGAAGGTGCTTTGGGGTAAACGAATTATTGTGTGAAGGTTGGTGTCGGTCAGAAGCTTTTCACGTATTCGGGCTTTTACTCCATCACCTGTAATCGAGCCGTCAGGTAAAACAATAGCACAACGTCCGTTTGGTTTGAGTAATTGAAGCATAAGAATCACAAACAAATCGGCAGATTCCTTACAACGATAGGTCGCAGGAAAGTTGGTTTCCACACCGTCTGCTATACTAGCTCCAAAAGGTGGATTAGCAAGAATTACATCCACTTGGTCTTTTTTACCAATGCTATTGTACTCCTTTTTTAAACTGTCAATGTAGTGGTAGTCGGGCACGTCCATTTCGTGCAAAATCAAGTTGGTCAAGCCCAAGACATAAGCCACGGGTTTTAATTCCCAACCCGTAATGCTGTTTTGCAAAATGTGTTCGTCATCTACAGTTTTTACAAAATTTTCTCGAACATGGTCAATGGCTGCCGTTAAGAATCCACCTGTTCCAGCAGCAGGGTCAAGCACTTTTTCACCCAATTTTGGATTGGTCATTTGGGTCATCAATTGCGTTACGGCTCTAGGCGTGTAGTATTCGCCTTTGTTTCCTGCATCACGCAATTCCTGTAAAATGCTTTCGTAGATGTTCCCGAAAATGTGTTTGTCTTCCGAGTTGTTGAAGTCAATCTCATTGAGCTTGTTAATGACTTTCCGCATTTCATAGCCCGACTTCATGTAGTTGTTTGATCCTTCGAATACTTCACGCACAATCGCAGCACGTTTCGGATGATTAGGAATATTTAATTCTCTTAGCGAAGCAAAAAGACCTTTGTTGCTTTGTGCGTTGCTGTCAATAAATTCAAGCAATTCATCACCAGTCATTCCCTCTGGGTCTGATGCCCAATTTCTCCATTGAAATCTTTCAGGAATAACAGAAATGTAATTGTCTTTGATGATTTCTAATTCCTGGTCTTTGTCGTCAATTATTTTTAGGAATAGCATCCAACCCAATTGCTCCAATCGTTGTGCATCACCAGAGATTCCTCTGTCTTGACGCATGATGTTGCGAATGCTACTTACTATAGCTCCTACGTTTGCCATTTATGCCGTTTTGTATAATTCGTTTTCTAATTCTTTTAGTGCTTTAATGTATTTCGCCTTGCTTCCAAAGGCTTTGATGAGTTCTAAAGGTGTTCCCAATTTGTTGAGCGGGTCGAGCTTTAAAACTTCCGTGCTTTCAATCGTTACCAATCCATCATCTGAGTATTTGTCCAATAGAGCATTGATTACTGCTTGAGCTTTGTCTCCGTATTTTGTGAAGTAATTGCGTTTCTTCACATTTTCTGCCCGTTCTTTTCTGGTCAATGGTTTTGCCTCAAAAGCCACATGACAAATCAAATCGAAAGGGTCAAAATCTTTTCCAACCTCTTCTTTTAAAGGCTCGAAGAAAATGCCTTGGTCTTCCAATTCTTCAATGATGGCTTTCTTCTGTTCAGAAGCATTCCACCGATTCAGGAAGTCATCAAGACCTGTGAATTTCTCGCCAACGCTTTTCTTGGTATAATCCCGTATGCTTTCGGTTATAATTTTACCGTCTGCACCTAAATACTGAACTCGTTCATTGACCACTTTCACTTGAACGCCATCAACTCGAATTTTCACTCTTGGTTCTTCAACAATATCGCCACCGCCTTCAATTTCTGGATATTCAGGAAATTCAATTTCTTCTCCATCCACAATATCGGTGATTACTTCTTCGGTGGTTTCGTCTTCTGTTCCTGTGAGGTCCTCATTTTCGCCCACTTGCTTAATCATTACAGGATCACCGTCAAAGTCAGGGTCGGCAAAATGGTTGGTAACGTTTCTAAAATCAATGATGGTGAAATAAGTCTTGCCATATTCTTCATTGATTCTTGTTCCTCTACCAATAATCTGTTTGAATTCAGTTGAAGAACCAATGTTGCTGTCCAATACAATCAATTTGCAAGTTTGAGCATCAACACCAGTGGTCATCAACTTTGAAGTGGTGGCAATTACTGGGTATTTTTCAGAAGGATTAATGAAGCTGTCTAACTCACGTTTTCCTTCTTCATTGTCGCCCGTGATTTGCATAACGTACTTACTGTTTTTGACAACTTCATCCGCATTGGCGTTAGCCAATGCAGTTCGCATGCCTTCGGCATGCTCAATGTCAATACAGAAAACTATCGTCTTTGCAAATCGGTCATTTCCTTTTAGAAACTCCGTGATTTTATCTGCAACCAGTTTTCTTCTTTCTTCAACAATGATGTTTCGGTCAAAGTCTGTTCGGTTGTAAATTCTGTCTTCTACTGGATTTTCGTCTTTGTCCAAATATCCTTTTGGTGGTCGCCAGCCTTCTGCATCAATATCTAAGGTGATTTTAACCACTTTGTAAGGAGCAAGGAAACCATCATCAATTCCTTGTTTCAAAGAATAGGTGTAAATCGGGTCTCCGAAATACTCAATATTTGAAACTTCTGTAGTTTCCTTTGGTGTGGCGGTTAAACCAATATGGGTTGCCTTGTTGAAGTAGGCTAGTATTTCACGCCATTTGCTGTCTTCTTTTGCACTTCCTCTGTGGCACTCGTCAATGATTACAAGGTCGAAAAAATCAGGGCTAAATTGTTTGTAAGCGTCTGTTGATTTGCTGTCGGATAAACCTTGGTATAAAGCCAAATAAATATTGTATGCAGTGTCTATTTGCTTGTGTTTGATGATAGTCATGGCATCTTTGAAATGCCTGAAATCACCTCTTGCCGTTTGGTCAATTAATGCGGTACGGTCAGCAAGAAAAAGGATTCTTTTCTTGACTCCACTTTTCCAAAGGCGGTAAATGATTTGAAAAGCTGTATATGTTTTTCCTGTTCCAGTCGCCATGACCAAAAGAATTCGGTCTTGCTTCTTTGCAACTGCTTCAACAGTTCTGTTAATGGCAATCTGCTGATAATATCTTGGTGATCTTCCAGATTCATCTTGAAAGTATTCTTGTGAAGCAATTTCTTCAACGTCATTGCTCTCTATTCCTTTGTATTGTTTGTATTTCTCCCAAAGTGTTTCGGGACTTGGGAATTCATCAAGTGAAAGTTCTTTTTCTATTTGTCCGTTAGTTGCGGTCTTGTCATGGAAGTAGAAACCGTCTCCATTACTACTGAAAACACAAGGAATGTCAAGCGTATTTGCGTATCCAAGTGCCTGTTGGATTCCGCCTTTCACAGAGTGTTTGTTGTCCTTCGCTTCTATGATAGCAATTGGCACGTTCGGTTTGTAGAACAGAATGTAGTCAGCAAATTTTCTTTTTCCTCTAGCGGTCAGTTTTCCTTTCACGTAAATACGTCCATCCGTGAAAAATATCTCACGTCCAAGCTGAGTTAGTTCGTCCCAACCTGCATTCAGTATCGCAGGAGTGATAAACTTTGCTTTTATGTCCGATTCTGATAAGTCCTTTTTATTCATTCACTTTAATTTCTTTTCGAGCGTTGGCAAAAACAGCTCTTTTGGTTTTTCAAGCGTTGGCTTTTGTGTCGGCAAAAACCAAATGTGCTGTTTGTGCGTTGGCTCTTTTTTCAGTATGGCATACAAAATGGTTAGTATATGAAAAGTAGGCGAATGCAAACCACATAACTTTTGGTTAAGCAAAAAGTTTAATACGAAATTCAAATACTGGATTTAATATGGATTCGTCTATTTTTTATATACATTGTTAGCAATAGTTATTATTCCTGTAGTTTGTCAATTTTAACCGAAACTTTCTGTAAAATATTTGTTGAAATTAAGTCTCGCATTTCTCTAATTTCATCAGGTTCAATATAGGTCATATATTGCTTTTCTATAGACTTTGTTATTTCAGGTCCATAGATGTATCTGATTTCATACCTGTCTTTAAAAAAATAGACTGTTAATTCATCTGTTATATCTCCAATTGGATAAATACTGTTTTTCAAATGAAATCTAAAATTAAGCTGTCCAGGTGGAACTATTAAAATAGTGTCGTTAGTAAATTCTCCATAGTTTTCATTGCTTAAAGCCTTTATCGCCTGTATTTGGTCTCCAACAACTGTTACTTCAATTGTTCTATGACTTTGGGTGTTACTTTTAAGGTATTCTAATGAGCCTATTATAAATAATTCAAATCCTCTACAAAATTCGTAAAGTCCATCTTCTGAAATTTCTGATGTCCTTTCAACTTGTAGCAAGCCTAATCTTTTGTTGATTTCCTTAAACTTATCTTTTATTTCTTTATCCGAACTTCCCATCTTTAACTTAACTTTTTAGATGAAATGATTTCGAATGATTTTAGAATTCGTTTTCCAACAAATTTGAGAAGGGGTTTGATATCTCCACTATCAGCATTTCGAAGAGAAACAATATATTCAAATCTGTCACTTTCTGTAATAATTGGTGGCGGAAAGTTAAAACTCAAAAGTATTAAACTGGCTATAATTCTTGCTAATCTACCGTTTCCATCACTAAATGGATGAATTAAAACTAATTTATAATGAAAAATTACAGCTATTAAAGCTGGATGCATTTCTTGCGTCTTCAATTCTTCATTAATCCAAAGAATTAAGGAGTCTATATTAGAATCTATTTCCGATATATTTGAAAATTCAGTCTTAATTATTGAAGTTTGGTCGTCAACGAACACCTTATTTTCCCTATACTTACCACCATCAATAACAATTTGTGAATGTAATTCAGTCAGTAACTCTTTGGTAATTATTTTTTCAATAAGAAAAGATGTAATTAATTGTTGTGCACTTTTACTGTATTCAAATACTTTCGAGTTTTGATTCAGTTTACTGCCTTTTTTTGATAAACCTTTTAATAAAATTGGTTTAGTAATCCCAAAGTCAAAATCAGGATTAATTTCATCCTTACTATAGCCCCAATCAAGTCTCAAATTTGTGATGATTTTTAGTAAATCTCTAGTATTGTAATCCTGATTAAAGAATTCGGATTTTTTTTTATCTATTTCTATTAGTATATCTTCTGCTGTCATTTTATCGTTGAACGTGATGTTTCTTCATAATTATTGCTAAGGTTTTGTATAAGATTAGTCGCGTGGTTTAAGTACTAAAGTTAGCAAATAAATAACATATAGAAAGTCCGTGAGGACTTTCGTAAGTAAGTTTGCATTAGCAATTAATTCTATACGGTGTAGCATATGTATTTTATATTTGTATCATCCAAATAATTGGAATAGATAAAAGAACAAAGGCAAAAAGGATTCCTAAAATCATACTCCAGATTGGATTCGATGGAATATCAGGAATTGGTATTTCCATCTTTTCCCATATTCGATAAGGTACTTCTGAAGTTGTCATATGTTTGTCAATTGTTCCATTAGCTAGAAATTCGGACATTTTTTCATTAAATGAGGTTTGCCAATTCTTTTTCCATTTTTTATACGCAAAATATTTGTTTAATTCAGTATACAAACCAAAAGGAAGAATTAATATAATTAGTCCATAGAATACTATACCAACCCAATAAAGAACATTACGAATAGGCTTTGGTAAAAAATCCGCAATAATTTTATTTTTATCTTCTTCTTGACTTAATTTTCTATAATTAACGTGACCATCAATAATTTCTCTTTCGTTTAAAATTATTTTTAATTCATTAGATTCTTTAGAAACTTGCTCCGCATAAATTGTTATATCTACTTTTTCATTTTCTCTCCATTGAACAAAGTCAAAAGATACTATGTTTTCGTCCTTTCTAATATTATATGGAAAATCATTTTGGGTAATATTGAAGTCTATTAATTTGAATCCATTATTTAACCTAAAAGTTAAATTGTTGTCAATTATATTTTTGTTGTCTCCTTTTCCAATTATGGTTTTAGAACCAATGTTTCTTACGATTGCATTTAATTTCCAGAGATTTGTTATTAGGCTGTCTTTGTAGTAGAAATTTGATTTTAGGTATTCAACTTTTGGTAGGTTGGTTAGATTATCATTACTAATTTCTAGTACCTCCAATTTTGGGTCATTAGATTTAATTTGATAAATAAAGCTTAAAACAGCAACAATTCCCGCAACTATTGTAATGATTGTCACTAAATTTTGTATTGTTTTCTTCATTCAGTTTATATGTATGACAACTTAATTATATGAGTTATTTAATGACATATGATACTCCAAAATGGAGCAATATGAATAATTTTTACTCAATCTTACTATTGTTATTAAATTAGAGTTAGGTAATTGTCACAAGCTAATATAATCACTTTCTTACAAATAATTAATAGGAAATTTAATATTTTCAAACTCATGGTTATAAAATGTCTGTTAAGCATAATTGTTATAGGACTGTTACTAATAATAAAATTTCACTTTAAGAAGTTTTGCAAATTGAAACGCTTTTTATTTTAAAACAAGCAACTGATTTTTCAGGTTGATTATAAAATTTGATAGGCTTTGCCTATCGAGTTTTGTAAAGCAAGAGGGTAACACGCTGCGCGATGTTACTTTTCAAAATCGTCCTTGTTTTCAATGGTTTTGAGGCTTTGATTGATGCCGTTTGTTATCATTTTTCACGAAAAAAACCTCCCAGTCCAATAAAACCAACGGATCTTTCACGGAAAAATCCAGTTCTTGATGGTGTTTGTCCTTATTTATTGTGGTTTGTGGATATGGACGTCAAATCCCTTTTTCCTAAACCAGATTTTTTATTAAAAAATCCGCTCAGCCCAGTAAAACCAATGAATTTTTTATTAAAAAATGAGATTTTTGGTTAAATTTCCCAAAAACATTGCATAGTATTAGCTCGGTAGATGTTGGGGGCATTTATTGAGTCATATATATGATAAAAACGTTTCTGATTAAAAGCCATACACCTGTTTTTAGCAGTATCCCTGTTGGAAAAGGGAAGTGTCGGTTCACCAATTTATAAAAATCAATTGGACTCTTGAACATTAAATAAGAGATCCCACGCGTTGTATATGCTGTTCAATTTAAGAGATTCCTAGTTTAAGCAATGGTTTATATGCCACATTTTTCATTTCTATCGTATCTTTGTTATAGATAGTTAATTTAAAGTTTTTTATAAATATTTTGTATAGAGATTTAAGTATAAGTAACACTAAAAATTTATTTTTTATTAAGTTTAATACATTCAAAATGAAAAAAACAACAATATTAATTTTATACTTTTTTGTTTGTTTGTTTTACATAAATGCCCAAAATTTACCCCCTGTTCAAGTTTATAAACCAGAAGATTATAATGCAGATAATCAAAATTGGCAGGTTTCTCAATCTGATAACAAATATATATATGTAGCTAATAATAAGGGACTTTTAGAATTCGATGGTTCTAAATGGCATTTATATGAATCTTCAAATAACTCAATTATAAGATCCGTTAAAGTAATTGGAGATAGAATATATACTGGGTGTTATATGGATTTTGGTTATTGGAGTAAAGACTCTTTTGGGAAATTAATATATACCTCACTTTTACCCCAACTTGATAATAAAATCGAAGAAGATGAGCAAATATGGCATATTCTTCGTCTTGATGAATGGGTGGTGTTCCAATCATCTCATAAAATATATTTTTATAATACTTTAAAACACAAGTTTAAGATCATTAAATCTGAAAATACAATATTCAATATTTTTAACATTAAAAATATTATTTATTACTATGTCAGAAATGAGGGTGTATATAAAATAAAAAGAGGAGAGCCTGAATTGGTTACAAATGAATTGGTTATAAAAAATAACAGAATCATAGAGATGTTCTCTATAAATGGTGATTTGCTTTTTTTAACTCAAAAATCAGGTTTTTATAAATTAGAAAAAAATAAAGTAATAAAATGGAATATTCCAGCAAATGACATCTTTGAACAATCGGAAGTTTATTGTTCATTGCGATTACAAAATGATCAATTCATTATTGGGACTATATCTAATGGAGTAATTAATTTAAACCCAGATGGATCATTTAATTACATTATCAACCAAAAAAATGGTCTAAGCAATAATACAGCACTTTCATTACTTGAAGATAAGGACAATAATTTATGGATTGGTTCAGATAATGGCATCAACTGTGTTAATATATCTTCTCCAATTCAAGTATATAATGATTTTGATGGTGTTTTAGGCACTGTCTATACCTCAATAAAATTTAAGAATAACTTATACATTGGTACTAATCAAGGGCTGTTTTTTAAAAAGGCAGATACAAAGAACAGATTTAAATTTATTGAAGGTACTAAGGGGCAAGTATGGAGTCTTTTTAATTACAATGATGAAGACTTATTATGTGGACACCATCTAGGAACTTTTAAAATAGAATATGATAAAGCGCTGCCAATTGACAATATCACATTGGGCTCTTGGTGCTTTAAACCAATACCTAGCAATAAAAATTTATTGTTGAAAGGAAATTATAATGGAATATATGTCTTAGAAAAAAAATTGGGAAAGTGGCGTGTTAGGAACAAAATTGAGGGATTTAATAGTTCTTCCAGATTTTTTGAATTAGATAAAAGCAATCATATTTGGGTAAGCCATGAAAATAAAGGAGTTATAAAATTGACTATTGATGACGACTTTAAACAAGTAACTAAAATTGAAATAGAATCATCAGTTGAAATTGGAAAAAACTCAAGTTTAGTAAAATACAAAGAAAATATTTTATATTCATACAACAAAGGGATTTTTAAATATGACCAAACAAGTAAAACCTTTGAATATGACAGTCTATTAAGTCCAATTATCAACAAAGATGCTTACGTTTCAGGGAAGTTAATTGTGGATAAAAAGGGTGTTTTATGGGCATTTCCGAAATATAATATCAACTATGTTTTAAATGATAATTTAACCAATAACCCTGAAATACATTCTTTGGCCATCCCTCTTAATTTAAGAAAGGTGACATTAAGTTTTGAGAATATATCACAAATTAATGATGATCTTTATTTATTGGGAACAGCCAATGGTTATTTAACTATTGATCTAGCTAAAATTAATGATAATAAAGAGTTTAGTATTTACCTTAACAGTATTACTTTTAAAGATCTTGACAATATTGAAAAAACATATAAAAAAGATCAATTTATTGAATTTAAATATAAAAAAGGAATTATAACTTTTAACTATTCTACACCCAATTATGACAAATATTCAGAGGTTAAATATCAATACAAATTAGAAGGATTTAGTAATCATTGGAGTGATTGGTCAAGTTCTTCAAGGGCCAGTTTTGAAAATTTGGGTTTTGGGAATTATGTTTTGAAAGTTAAATCTAAAGTAGGTAATAAACTTTGTAAAAACTCCATTTCATATAGTTTTAAAGTAGATAGGCCTTACTATTTATCTAATGTGGCATTAATCTTATATTCAATTGTTTTAATAATGATTGCATTTATAACGCATAAAGCCTATAAACGTCACTATTCAAAAAAGTTAAAAAGAGAACAGTCTGAAAACGAGAAAATCATCATCAAAATTAAAAACCAACAACTTAATGATGATATTGAGAACAAGAACAGGGAGCTTACCATTTCTAAAATGAGTATTATTAAAAAGAACGAGCTTTTAAACAATATAAAAAAAGAGTTAAAAACTTATGAAAGCCCTAAAAATATTAGAAAAGTAAATAAATTAATTGATGACAATTTAAACAATACAAAAGACTGGGAGTTCTTTGTTAAGGCTTTTAATAATACTGATAAAGGATTTTTGGATAAAGTAAAGAAACTGCATCCAAATTTAACTTCAAATGACATTAGGTTTTGTGTATACCTCCGTTTAAATCTTTCCTCAAAAGAAATTTCGGATCTTTTGAATATAACAGTGAAAAGTGTTGAGACTAAAAGATACAGGCTAAGAAAACGCATGAATTTACCTCACGAAGTAAATTTAATCGATTACATCTTAGATTTATAAACACTACACTTATAGAAATCACCACTACAAATCCCCTACAGGCAATGTGATTTTAATAAAAACATCATTTACATGTTTCTTTGCTATTCCATATTTCATAAGGCTTTGTTGCGAATAGTTTAAAAAATCAATCCTTTTTTTATGTTGTCTGTTTTTTGTGGAGGTATGAAATGAATATTCTTTAAAATTTAAAATTAATTTTATCTGGTGTAGTATGAAAACTATATAAAAACTAATGTTTAACTAAAACTAAACGATTTATGAAATTAAAATTATGTTCTAACAAAAAGAAAATCTTTTTTTCGATTTTTTTATTGTTTGGAGTTTTTGCAATGCAAGCACAAACTTTAGAAATTGGAGGAACTGTATCAGATGAAAATGGTATGCCGCTTCCTGGAGTAACTGTAGTGGTTCAAAATACAAGCAGAGGAACCACAACTGATTTTGATGGTAAATTTTCCATAAGTAATATTCAAAAAGGAGAAAATCTTGTTTTCTCATACATTGGATATAAAACAATAGTGCTTACAATTAAAAATTCTGATTATTTAAATGTGTCATTAGAGTCTGAAGCTCAAAACTTAGATGAAATTGTTGTAACAGCTTTAGGTATTAAAAGAGAGCAAAAAGCCCTTGGTTATGCGGTGCAGGAAATTAAAGGAGAAACCCTTCAAAGAGTTCAGGGTATAGATGCCGCTACATCGCTTTCTGGTAAAGTAGCCGGGGTATTGGTTACAAACCCGACAGATTTTAATGTCGCTCCTACAATTAGGATACTAGGAGATGAACCACTGCTTGTCATTGATGGTATTGCCTACGCCAATAAATCTTTAAATGATATTTCTGCCGAAGATATCGAGTCAATTACAACACTTAAAGGACCTAATGCTTCTGCATTATATGGTTTCCGTGGAAGATTTGGGGCTATTTTAATTACTACAAAAAATGGTAGTGGTGCTGACATGGGCGTATCGGTTGATTTATCCACCAACACGATGTTTACTGCCGGGTATTTAGCAATTCCTGAAAAACAAAGTGTTTACGGGCGTGGTGAAAATAACACATACCAACAGTTTAAGGACCAATCTTGGGGAGGATTGATGGATGGCTCCATTCAAACACAATGGGACCCTATTGCAAAAGAATATAGGGATTATGCATATTTACCTGTAGGGAAAGATAATTTCAAGAATTTTTTGGAACAAGGATATATAACAAACAATAATGTTAATGTTACATTTAGAGAAAATAAAGTCGCTCTTAGAAGTTCATTAAACTGGACAGAAAATAAAGGCCGTTATCCAAATTCTAAATTAGATAAATATACTTATACCTTTGGAGGCGACATCAATTTAGATAAATTTAAATTAACCTCTAATTTATCATATTCTAGAAGATATACACCAAACATGGGCTCCAATGGTTATACATCTTACGATCCTATGTACACTTTATTGGTAAATAGTTCCTCAGATTTTAATTTACAAGATTATAAAGATTATTGGTTAATTCCAGGTGTGTTACAAAATAACCATTTTGGTTATGATTTAGCAAATGACTCCTACAGTGGAAAAAATCAAAACAATCCTTATTATGACAGATATGAAAGAACCAATGAAGTAATTCGTGATATTTTTAATGCCGATTTAACCGCAAGCTACGAGATAACAGACTGGTTAAAAGCAACAGTACGCTCAGGTTTAGATTTTTATGGAGATACAGGTAGATTGAGACTGTCACAAGGGTCTTACACATCACTTGGTGATACTGGGTTGCCATATTTTTCATACAGGTCTGGATTAACTTTTAATGGCGCTAGAACAGGAGCATATTTGGTAGGTAAAACAACAGGATTTAGTTCTAACAGTGATTTACTATTTACAGGTAATAAGAAATTTGTTAATGATAAACTTGAGATGGATTATCTGGTTGGTGGAACCATTTTCTACCAAAAAGACGAAAATATTAATGCTACAACTGTTGGAGGTATCTCTGTCCCTGGATTTTTCTCATTAGCGGCATCGGTTAATCCAGCAACAGTGGCTGAAGAAAGACGATCACAACAAGTTAATTCAGCTTTTGGACGCTTGGCTTTTTCATGGGATAAATTAATATATTTAGATATAACAGGCCGTAATGACTGGAGTTCTACGTTAGCTGGACCAGGTGTTGCAAAATCTAAGCGTCATTATTTTTATCCATCTGTTTCAACAAGTTTTGTAGTGTCAGAACTCTTACCTGAGGCAACAAAAGATTGGATAGATTTATTAAAAGTGAGAGGTTCTTGGACACAAGCAAAAGATCCTGCAGGTATTTATGCTATTAATAGTGTATATACTTCTTCATCAAGTATTTGGAATGATGTTAGTGGTACTGCTTCTCCTAGTTCTCTGTATGATTTAGATAATGTTCGTCCATCTGCATCTGATACTTATGAAGTTGGGTTGCAAGGTATATTTTTTAAAAAACGACTAACGGGTGATATATCTTATGCTAGCAGACGAGCTTATGATCCATTAGTAGCTGGTCCATTAAGTTCAGCATCTGGATATAACTCTAATTATTTAAATACTGATGAGGAAAGAACCAGAAAAAGTTGGATTGTTGCCTTAACAGGGACTCCTATTAAAAATGAAAACCTACAATGGGATTTAGGTATTAACTGGTCAACCTATAAAGAGGTTTATTCTAAATTGGATGAGGAATACTCAGCTAACAAACCATGGGTAAAAGTAGGAGAACGAACAGACCCTTATACCATTAGAACATTCCAAACAGTTCCAAGCGGTGAATTTGCTGGTCAGCGTATATATAGATCAGGGCTTTTGCAAAAAGAAAACTATTCTTCTGTTATAGGATATAAAAACCCTGATTGGATTTGGGGTCTTAATACAACCTTGCGATACAAAAACTGGAGTTTATTTGCATCCTTTGATGGTGTTGTTGGCGGTATGAGCTCATCTACTACTGAAGCTTACATGTGGTTACAAGGTGTTCACCCAGGTACTGTAACTCCTGAAAGGGCATTGGACGTAGCTACACCTGGGTCTAAAAATTATCTTGGAAATGGTGTGCAGGTTGTTTCGGGTAATTACGTAACTGATAGTAATACTGGAGAAGTCATTGAAGACACGCGTGTTTTCGCTCCTAATGATGTATATGTAACTTATAAAGACTACATAAGAACATTGCATGGAGGTACTGCATGGGGTGGCACGGGAACCCAAGAAGACATTTTTGATAGAACATTTTTTAAACTACGTGAACTATCAATAACCTACACCGTTCCTAAAAACATTTTATCTAAGTGGGGACCAGTAAAAAATGCTTCTATAAGTTTTATAGGACAAAATGTGTTTTTATGGTCAAAAGATTTTACATATACTGATCCTGATGGAGGTAGTGATAATTTTGCAGATCCTTCTTCAAGGTATATTGGAACTAACATTAAACTTTCATTTTAATAAATACAACTATGAAAAAATTAAAATATATTTTTATAGCAACCCTTTTCCTTGCTGCATCTTGTAGTAATTTTGAGGAGATAAATACCAATCCGGATAAATCAACTACCGCAAAGCCGGATATGCTAGCTTCTAATACATTGGTAAAAACATTTAAACTATCTAATAGTAGTCCAGATGTTTATGTGCAAATTACGGTGTTTAATCACCATGTAACCAAATTGGGTTCTTCACCAGAACCTGGTCAATATTATTGGTCCTATTATCCATATGGAAGTTTTGGAAATTATAAATATTTAACAGACCTAAAGGATATGATTAAGTTTTCCGATGGAAGTGTGTCGCAATCATCTTATCAAGGTTTGGCCTTATTTTTAAAAGCATGGTATGGCTTTTCAGCTACTTTGGATATGGGAGACATTCCTTATTCTGAAGCAGGGATGGCAGAAGACGGCATTACAAAACCCATTTATGATAAACAGGCTGATGTATTTCAATACATTCTTGATGATTTAAAACAAGCAGAAGCTTATTTTGCAGAAGGTGCTACTTTAGGTGGCGACATTATGTATGGTGGCAATG
The DNA here is from genome assembly GCF_014646655.1 of Yeosuana aromativorans. Taxonomy (GTDB): domain Bacteria; phylum Bacteroidota; class Bacteroidia; order Flavobacteriales; family Flavobacteriaceae; genus Yeosuana; species Yeosuana aromativorans. The sequence goes on from NZ_BMNR01000005.1 coordinate 25,051, forward strand.
CTGATAAATGGCGTAAACTTTGTAATGCCATGCAGTTAAAAGTGATTCAAACCATGAGTAAAAAAGTAACTCCGGACCAAAAAGCTAGATTTGCGGCTATTGTTAATGGAGGTCATTTAATGAGCAGTTATGACGATGATTTTAAATTGGTTTATACAGAAAACGTCAATGCAACTTTTCCGTTTTTTAATGCTAATAATCAGAGACTGGATCAAGCCCCTTCAACATTGGCTGTAGAAACTTTGAAAAATAATAATGATTATAGATTATTTTATTTTGCTGATCCAGCGCAAGCTGAAATTGATGGCGGTTTAACTGAATCTGATTTTGATGCGTATGTTGGGGCTCCTTATGAATTGGATCCTAACACATTATCTATCAATGGTGATAATGGCATGTATTCTTTAGTTAATATCCGGTATACGCAATTTAGAGATAACGATCCTTTGTTATATTTTACCTATGCCGAACAATGTTTTATCATAGCTGAAGCTATAGAAGAAGGTTGGGTTACAGGCAATGCACAAGAGTATTATGAAAACGGTGTTAAGGCACAATTGTCTTATTACATGAATCTGCCTCATACGGCTGGTTTAGTGCACGGTATGGAAATTACGCAAAGCTATATTGACAATTATTTTACAGGAGAAGCTGCCTATAAAACAAGCGGTACCAAGCAAGATAGATTAAAACAAATTTTAACACAACGTTGGTTGATAGATTTCTTTCAACCCAATAGCAGTTATTATCCTCAATTCTTGCGTACTGGATATCCACAATATATCTTAAATCCGGCAACCAATTTAAACGAAGATAATTCAACAGTATTTCCTAAACGTTGGAAATACCCAACGAGTGAGTTAACTACCAATCCTGAAAACTATCAAAAAGCCATTGATTCGCAATATAATGGTGTTGATAATACAATGGGTTTGCCTTGGTATTTACAATAATGAGACTTTAAATTATTTGAGTAGTTAGTTTTTTGTTAATTTTTGTATAACACCTAAAGAGCTTAAAAACTCTCTAGGTGTTATTTTTAAACTAACTGAAGACCCATAAGGGCTTTTTTCCAATCTTTTTTACAGGACCAAAAGATGAATATGACTTTGAGATTTATAATAACAATTGTATTTGCAGCTTTATGTTCATTCTCTAGTATGAATTGTGAGGTACCCAACAATAAAAATAAAGTAATTGCGCATCGTGGTGCTTGGAAACAAAAACAATTACCACAAAACTCCATTGCGTCTTTAAAACAAGCCATTGAATTAAAATGCGCTGGTTCTGAATTTGATGTGCGAATGACTTCTGATAGTGTGCTTATTATAAATCATGACAAAGAGTATAATGGACTCCCTATTGAAGAAACAAAATATGCTGACTTGCTAAAATTCAAGCTTTCAAATGGAGAGAAACTGCCAACTTTAAAAGAATATTTAATTGCAGGAATGTCAAACAATACAACCACAGGGTTAGTTTGTGAAATAAAACCATCAAAAAATAAGGAAAGGGGCAAATTTATTGCTACAAAAGTAGTGGATTTGGTTAAAAATTTGAAAGCAACACCATACATGGCTCTCTATATCAGTTTTGATTATGATATTTTGAAGGAGATAACTAAAATTAGTCAAACCAAAACACAATACTTAAAAGGAAATAAATCTCCAGATGAAGTTAAAGCAGATGGAATATCGGGAATCGATTATTATTTAAAGATTTTTAAAGATCACCCAGAGTGGATCAAAAGGGCTAAAGAAATAGGCGTTTCATTAAATGCTTGGACAGTAAATAAGCCTGATGATATAGATTGGTTACTAGAAAATAATTTTGATTTCATTACAACTAATGAGCCAGAGCTTTTATTAAAAAAAGTAGGCTCAATTAAAGATTAGACCTTTTTAAAATCAATTTAATAAAACCATGAAAAGAACTACTGTTTTAATTGTCTTACTACTACCAATAATGTCTTTTTCTCAAGATTTAATTACCAATACTATTAACCGAAATACAACAACATTAAATGGTACGTGGCATTACATAATTGATCCTTACGAAACAGGTTACTATAATTATAGACATGAGCCTTATGATAAACAAACAAAGAGCGACAATAGAGCATTTTATAAAAATTATCATACTGATGATAAGTTAGAATTAGTTGAATATGACTTTGATAAATCTCAAACGCTATTAGTTCCTGGCGATTGGAACTCTCAAAATGAAAAACTTTTATATTATGAAGGGACCATTTGGTATAAAAAATCCTTTGACTATAAAAAATCAAATCCTTTAAACAGGCTGTTTCTTTATTTTGGCGCCATTAATTACAAAGCAGAAGTTTATCTAAACGGTCAAAAATTAGGAACCCATATTGGAGGGTTTACACCTTTTAATTACGAAATATCTTCCATAGTAAAACCAAAAAATAATTACTTAGTAGTAAAAGTTGATAACAAAAGAACTAAAGAAGCAATACCAACTATAAATACAGATTGGTGGAATTACGGTGGCATTACACGAGATGTAAAACTTATTGAAGAACCACAAAGTTTTGTACAAGATTATAGCATACAGTTAAAAAAAGGCAGCAATACCAGCATTTCTGGTTTTATAAAGCTTAATAATGTTTTAAAAGAAGAAAAAGTAACGATTTCAATTCCAGAATTAAAAGTTCAAACAACAGTTTTAGTAAAAAATGACAATAAAATAGGATTTGAAATAAACACTAAAGGTATCCATTATTGGTCGCCAGAATCACCAAAATTATATGCTGTGAATATAAAAACAGATTATCAAACTTTGGAAGATCATATTGGTTTTAGAACCATTGAGGTTAAGGGTCCCAAAATTCTATTAAATGGAAAATCTGTCTTTTTAAAAGGCATCTCTATTCATGAGGAAAACCCTATGCGGGCAGCTCGTGCATTTAATGATGCTGATGCTTTGGTGTTATTGAATTGGGCAAAAGAGCTAGGGTGTAATTATGTTAGGTTAGCCCACTATCCTCACAATGAACATATTGTGAGGATGGCAGATCAATTAGGAATGATGGTTTGGGAAGAAATTCCTGTCTATTGGACAATAGATTTCAAAAATGAAAGCGCCTTAAATAATGCCAAGAACCAATTAACAGAGGCCATCACAAGAGACAAGAATAGAGCTTGCATCGTTATTTGGTCCATGGCCAATGAAACACCTCCTTCTGATGCCAGAAATAAGTTTTTGATTGATTTGGTTAATCATACCAAGTCATTTGATAATACTAGATTAATAAGTGCTGCACTTGAAACACATAATAAAAATGGTGTCAATATTGTAGATGATAAAATGGGGGAGTATTTGGATATCGTTGCGTTTAACCAATATACAGGTTGGTATGGTGGATCATTAGAAAATGCACCAAATGCCAAATGGGATATTTCATATGACAAACCTGTGGTCATTTCAGAATTTGGTGGAGGTGCTTTGCAAGGGTTGCATGGTACAATAAAAGAACGCTGGACAGAGGAATATCAAGAATATTTATATCAACAGAACCTAAGAATGATTGATAAAATTCCAAACATTAGTGGAATTAGCCCATGGATCTTGGTCGATTTTAAATCACCTAAAAGATTGCTTCCTAATATTCAAGACGGTTGGAATAGAAAAGGTCTTATATCAAATAATGGTATAAAAAAGAAAGCCTTTTATATACTTCAAAAATATTATAAAAATAAAGAGCATGAGTAAATTAGTTTGTTTTCAAAAGTTAGTTTTTTTTGTTTTTAGCTTGGGCCTGCTGTTTTCATGTAAAGAGAAAACAGCCGAGCCTACTAAAAAATATCAATTAGTTTGGTCAGATGAATTTGATGGTAATAGCGTAAATATGGATAATTGGAGTTTCGTTTTGTGGGATGCTGGAAAAGTAAACAACGAATGGCAAAAATATGTTGAAGACACAGCCTATTATAAAGTTGAAGATGGAAAACTTTATATTAAGGCAAAAAAAACAGGAGATAATGTTAAAGGAGGATATACATCCGTTAGGCTTTCCAGCCAAAAAAAGAAGGAATTTAAATATGGGCGAATAGAGTTTAGGGCTAAAATGCCAACAGGTAAAGGTACCTGGCCAGCATTATGGATGTTGGGGTCAGACCACGACGAGGCCCATTGGCCCTTATGTGGCGAGATAGATATCATGGAATATGTAGGGTATGAACCCAATATGACACATTCAAACATTCATACAAAAAGTGATTATGGTTACACCAACAACAAGGTTACAATTAATCTTAAGTCTGCCGAAGAAGATTTTCATACCTATGGTATTATTTGGAACAAGGATGCTATAAAATTTTATATAGATTCCCCCGATAATATAAAGAACACTTATGCCCCAAAAGAGAAAACCCAGGATAATTGGCCATTCAATCAACCATTTTATTTAATAATGAATTTTGCTGTTGGTGGAAATTGGGGAGGAAGAGAAGGGGTTGATGCAACCATATTTCCCCAAAGTATGGTGGTAGACTATGTAAGAGTATATCAATTAAAAGGATCAGGGCAATAATGAAAATGAACTCTATTATTCTATTGTTATTTGTGCTGTTTTTATTGTCGTGTAATACACCAAGACACGTTTACAAAGGGTACGAATTGGTATGGTCTGACGAATTTAATGGCTCCTCGGTTGATTTAAATAATTGGTCATTTGAAATTTGGAAAGCAGGGAGGGTTAATAATGAATGGCAAAAATATACTGAAAGCACAAATAATTATAAAGTTGCGGATGGAAAACTTTATTTGACAGCCACAAAAACCGGTGAAAATGTAAAAGGAGGATACACCTCTACAAGGCTTTCTAGTCAAGGCAAAAAGGAATTTAAATATGGTCGTATAGAGTTTAGAGCCAAAATGCCTAAAGGCAGAGGCACATGGCCAGCTTTATGGATGTTGGGTTCAAACAAGGATCAAGTTGGTTGGGCGAAATGTGGAGAAATAGATGTTATGGAATATGTAGGCTTTCAACCAGACACAACACATTCCAATGTACACACAGAATATCAGCATGGCTCAACTGATTTTCATAAAATCATTCCCCTTAAAACCGCTGAAGAAGATTTTCATATATATGGCATAACATGGTCAGCAGATAAATTAGAATTTTATATAGATAGCCCTTCAAATATTACAAACACATATTCACCAACAATAAAAACAGAAGATAATTGGCCATTCAACCAACCTTTCTTTATGATTATGAATTTTGCTGTTGGAGGAACATGGGGAGGAAAAAAAGGTGTTGATCAAACTATCTGGCCACAATCCATGATAGTTGATTATGTTAGAGTTTATCAAAAAAATAAATCGTTATGAAAAAAATATTGCTAATAATGTCATGCTTTTTTTTAACCATAGTCAAAGGTCAGACCTTTTCTGTAATGACTTATAACCTTAGGCTGGATGTAGCATCAGATGGTGAAAATGCTTGGAATAACAGAAAGGATTTTTTAGTATCACAAATAAAATTTTATGAGCCAGATATTTTTGGGACTCAGGAAGGTTTGCCTCATCAAATAAGTTATATGGAAGATACGCTTAAAAACTACAGTTTTATTGGACAAGGAAGGGAAGGCAATAATAAAGGCGAATACTCAGCAATATTTTATAACACTGATAAATTTGAATTATTAGCTCACCATACATTTTGGCTATCTGAAACACCTGATAGTGTATCTAAAGGATGGGATGCTGCATATATAAGAATATGTACCTATGGTCTTTTTAAAGATAAGAAAAGCAGAAAGAAATTTTGGATGTTTAATACCCATCTTGATAATCAGGGAGAAAAAGCTAGAAATATGGGAATGACACTTATCTTAAATAGGATTAACGAATTGAACACAAAAAAATATCCAGTAATACTTACAGGAGACTTTAATGACACTCCAGAGAGTAGACTTATTGTTAATTTAAAAAAGAACATGATATTCACAAAAGAAGTTAGTAAAACTGAACCTTTTGGTTCATACGGAACATTCAATGGGTTTAAATTTTGTGAGCCTATAATTAATCAAATAGACTACATTTTTATATCAGAACCACAAAAATTAAAGGTCCTAAAATACGGTGTTTTAACGGATTCAAAGGATATGAGATATCCTTCAGATCATTTTCCTGTATATGTTAAATTACAATTTGAATAATCAATTATTATGATAAAAAAAATATTTCTTCAAAGCTTAGCAATCTTAATTTTTACAATTACTATGGGTTGTTCAAACAATAAAAGTAAAGTACAAAATTTAAAACTAGGTGACCAAATTATAGAAAAAAAAGTTGATTCAGTTTTATCCCTTATGACCCTTAAAGAAAAGATAGGTCAGATGGTACAATATAATGGTGGTTGGGACCTAACGGGCCCCCCTTCAAAAATGAGTGACAAAGAAAAAGTAGAAAAACTTAAAAATGGATTGGTAGGTTCTATGCTTAATGTGGTTTCTGTTAAGGCCACACGTGAAGCTCAAAAATTAGTAATGGATAACTCACGTCTTAAAATACCCTTAATCTTTGGGTATGATGTTATTCATGGTTATAAAACCATTTTCCCTATTCCTCTTGGAGAATCTGCTAGTTGGGATTTGGCACTGATTAAAAAATCTGCTGCCATGGCAGCTAAAGAAGCTTCAGCATCAGGAATCCAATGGACGTTTGCTCCTATGATGGATATATCAAGAGATGCACGTTGGGGGCGCATTATGGAAGGTGCTGGAGAAGACCCATATTTAAATTCAATGATAGCTGTGGCAAGAGTTCAAGGTTTTCAAGGGGATGACCTTTCAAAAGAAAACACTATTGCTGCTTGCGCAAAACACTTTGCAGGTTATGGATTGGCCGAAGCTGGAAGAGAATATAACACTGTTAATATTGGTGAATTCGAACTTAATAATGAAGTGTTACCTCCATTTAAAGCGGCGGCTGAAGCAGGAGTTGCCACATTCATGAACTCTTTTAATGAATTAGATGGCATACCTGCAACAGCTCATAAAGGGATTCAGAGGGATTTACTAAAAGGAAAATGGAACTGGAATGGTTTTATTGTTTCCGACTGGGGTTCAATTGGTGAGTTAGTGCCGCATGGTATTGCCAAAGACAAATATCAAGCATCTGAAATTGCCATTAAGGCTGGCAGTGATATGGATATGGAATCACATGCCTATGAAGCTAATCTTGAAAAACTTGTAAATGATGGCAAAATTGATGTCGCATTAATAAATGATGCTGTAAAAAGAATTTTAAAGTTAAAATTTGAGTTGGGACTATTTGATGACCCATATAAATATTGCAATGAAGAAAGAGAAGTTAGAGAGGTTTATAGTGCTGAAAATCAAAAATTTGCTAGAGAAGTTGCGAAAAAATCCATAGTGCTATTGAAAAATGAAGACCAACTACTTCCTTTAAAAAAATCTATAAAGTCGATAGCTGTCATTGGACCTTTGGCTTATGATAAAGACACTCCTTTGGGGAACTGGCGAGCCCAAGGCAAGTCATATTCTGCTGTTTCATTATTAGAAGGTGTTAAAAATATGGTAAGCCCAACAACTGAAGTTGTCTACCAAAAAGGTTGCGATTTCATTTTGAATGATTTAAAACCAGGTCAAAGTCTATTTTCTCATCCCTTAAATATAAATAAAACAGATATATCTAAAATACCGGCAGCAGTTGCAGCCGCAAAAAAAGCAGATGTTGTTTTGTTAGCTATTGGAGAAAATGCATATCAAACTGGAGAAGGTAGAAGCCAAACCAATATAGGTTTTGCCGGAGTTCAATCACAATTGTTAAAAGCTGTTCTGCAGGTGAATAAAAATGTTGTTATTATTTTAATGAATGGTCGTCCAATGGACATCACATGGGCTTCAGAACATGTACCTTCAATTTTAGAGTGTTGGCATCTTGGTTCACAAGCAGGTAATGCTATAGCAGATGTTTTATTTGGTGATTATAATCCTTCTGGAAAACTTCCTGTATCATTTCCATACAATGTAGGTCAAGAACCTCTATACTATAATCATAAAAACACGGGTAGGCCATACAATGGCGGGAAGTTAGTAACTTATTCTGGTTACAGAGATGCTCCTAACAATGCATTATATCCTTTTGGTTTCGGGTTGAGCTATACATCTTTTCGGTATGATAATCTCAAATTGGATAAATCTAAAATTTCTAAAGAAGGAACCATCAACTTATCTGTAGATGTAACGAATACTGGTAATCTTGACGGCGAGGAGGTGATCCAAATGTATATACATGACCGTGTTGGTAGTATAACCAGACCTGTAAAAGAACTAAAAGCTTTTAAAAAAGAAATGTTTAAAGTAGGTGAAACCAAAACAATTAATTTCACTATCAACAACAAAATATTACAATTTTATACTGCTAATAAAAAATGGGAGGTAGAACCTGGTGATTTTGATGTTTTTATTGGAGGTAATTCTGTAAATACTCTAAAAGAATCTTTTGAAGTAATTAATTAATTCAACAATGAAAGTACTTAGATGTTTATTGGCAGTTTCAGTTATTGTATTGATGTCTTCATGCAAAAATGAAATCAAAACATATGAAGGTGGTAAAATCAATATAAAAATTGCAGACTCAACTGTAGTTCTCCCTCCTTCATGGGCTTTTGGCTATATTTATGGAGCTTACACTAATCAAAAAGAAAGTATTCAATTAATAAATAATATTATTGAACATGACTACCCTATTGATGCTTTTTGGATAGATTCTTGGATTTGGGATTGGAAAAATCAAGGAGAGGGACCAGATAAATATTTAGATTTTGTAGCAGATACTATTTCATATCCAAGTTTTAAAAATCTTTGGTCTTTTATGGAAGACAAAAATATAAAATCTGGCATGTGGATTTGGGACTGTATTTTAAAAACTGGGAATGAAGAAATATACAATGATTTTAAAACCAAAGGGTATTTTAAAAATGAATACGTAAACAACAATTCATGGCATAACGGCAGCAAAACAACCATAATGGATGGTAATGCGGTGAAAGTAGATGGTACCTGGTGTGGAAACATTGATTTTGAAAACCCAGAGGCTGTTGATTATTTTAAAAAACAAATGGGGCCTTTTTTTGAAGATGGCCTAGATTTTTTAAAATTGGACAGGACAGATGCCGTTCCTGTTGTAAAAGCAATGTTTGAATTAACACAAGAAAAAGGAAAAGAAACAAAAGGCAGAGGATTTATATTTTCACATAGTAATGGCGTTGAAACTGGAGAATATAAAAAATACCCTGGCAAATGGACTGATGATACAAGGTCAGACTGGTCTGCTTTCAAACATAAGAGACCTTTTCAGCCATGGATACCAAAAGTAGGGTTAAAGGAAAACATTGCCATGTATACTGATTTGAATAAACATTACCATAAAATACCTTTCTTGGCCAATGATATGGGAGGTTTTGCTGTTAGTGAAGATGGTTTTGTTGATGAAGAATTATATATTAGATGGTTACAATTTGCCACTTTTGTGCCATTAACAACACCGTTTTCCCAGCCTGAAAATAAGTCTGGAAATATAGCTTTTAATATTTCTGAAAGGGCCGATACCATATTCAAAACCTTTTCACATCTTAAAATGAAGCTTTTCCCATATATATATACTTATGCTCATAAATCTAGAATAGATGGAATCAATACAATCAGACCTATAAAAGATGATTTATACACCTATCATTTTGGAGATAATTTTTTGGTAGCTCCAATATATGAAGAAGGATCAAGAGCACGCATTGTAAATTTTCCTAAAGGGGATACATGGATAAATTATTGGACAGGAGAAGAGTATGATGGAGGAACAAATGAAACCATTCAAGCCAACATTAATGTTATGCCCTTGTTTGTTAAAAAGGGTGCTATTATACCAATGAGAAGCTATTCAAGAAGTATAAGTAAAGGGTCAAATGATTTTATAGAATTGCATTTATATCCGGGGAAAAACGGCCATTTTCAACTTATTGAAGATGATGGTATTTCTAATGATTACTTGAATGGAATTTTTGCAGTAACTGATTTAGACATGGAACAGCTAAATGATACTTCATTTAAATTAACAATTAACCCAGTAAAAGGCTATTATAATGGCATGAATGAATCACGCAAATGGCAAATATTTATTCATTCTAAAACCATATATAATCAATTAAGAATGAAATCTAAAGCACAGCTTTTAATTCAAGAGAATGGTTTAATGAAATCAGAAATATTCTCAGGAAATATTCATGAAACGCTTGAATTTATATTTCAATAATTCTAAATTAAAAACATACTATAATGCGGTTTTTCAAAAATTTTATAAAAGTTTTGTTATTTGCTTTAACAATCGGTCTATCACAAAGCTTTACTAGTATAGTGCTTCCAAAGGTGTTTGTTATAGGAGACAGTGTTTCTATTCATTATGGACCGTATCTAAAAAATTCTTTAAAAGGTTTTTTTGAATATGACCGAAAAAGGGATAAAGGAGAAGCCTTAAAAGATTTGGATAATCCCGTTGGGGCAAATGGGGGTGATTCTCAAATGGTATTAGACTATTTAAAAACCTTAGTGAAGGATAAAGGTTTTAAGACTGATTATTTACTTGTTAATTGTGGCTTACACGATATTAAGCGAAAATCACCAAATGATAGTTCACAGGTATCGCTTAAAAACTATAAATCCAATCTTGCTGAAATTGTAAATTTAAGTAAGAAGATGAGAGTGACATTAGTGTGGGTGAGTAGTACCCCAGTTGTAGATAGCATACACAACAAAAGAGTGCCTTTTTTTAGATTTGAAAGGGATTTGATAGCCTACAATAAAGCAGCAGATAGCATAATGCATCATGCACATGTTCCAATAATTGATTTATTTACGTTTACAAAGAAATATATTCCTGGTGCTTACTTAGACCATATTCACTATAAAAAGGAAATCCGAGAAAAACAGGCCGATTTTATAGCTGGAAGTTTATCCGCCATTTTTAACTGTAACAAAAAAACTAAAAAGCATTGAAAAAAATCATCAATTTACCCAATATCAAAAGTCATTTTCTTAAGATATTCTGCGTAGGGCTATTTTTATCGGGAACTATTTCATTTTCTCAAAACCCAAAAAACATCCTTGTTTTAGGTGATTCTAATGGTGCACTAGATTACGGCTGGGTTAACCAACTAAAAAATAAACTACCAAACGATCACCTTTTTAATACATCTAGACCAGGAAATACCATTGGGTTTGATAACAATGGTCGGGTTGAACTTAATACACTTAAAAATCTTGATCACTATTTAAAAACAGCTCAAGATAGTTTAGGGCGCATAGATTATGTGATAATGATGCTTGGAACCAATGATGCTAAGTATGTCTTTAAAGACAGACAAAATGAAGTGGTCTCAAATATGAAACTATTAATTACACAAATAAATAATTATAATTTCAGCTTTAAAACCAAACCTCATATCATTATTATGTCTCCACCTCCTTATGGCAGTGATAACACATTGGCTAAAAAATATCAAGGAGGCTTAAAAAGAGTAAAACGTATTACTGGAAATTTTAAAAAAATAGCAAGGACCTGTAATTGCGATTTTGTAAATGTTTATGAAGCCTTGAAAAATGTCTTTAATCAATATACAAAAGATGGTGTTCATTTAGAAAAAGAGGGCCAAAATGTTATTGCTAATTTGGTGTTGGCACAATTAGTCAAAGAGAAATCTGAAAACAAGTATGCTTCAGGCCTCATGGATATTTATTTACTAATTGGACAATCAAACATGGCAGGAAGAGCTCCTATCGAGTCAATAGATCAAGATAGCATTAACAATGTATACCTATTTACCGGTAAAAACGAAAGACCTTGGGAAAAGACAGCAAATCCAGTAAATAAATACTCTACTGTGCGTAAAGCTATAACCATGCAAAAATTGGGTTTAGGCTATGGGTTTGCCAAAGAACTTAGTGCACAATATCCAGATAAAAATATTGGATTGGTTGTAAATGCTAGGGGAGGAACTTCCATTGAGGAATGGGCGCCCGGCGGGAAGCTATATAGCGCAGCTTTACATCAAACAAAAAAAGCATTAAAATATGGAGTATTAAAGGGCATTGTTTGGCATCAAGGAGAGTCAAACGCTTCAACCTACAAAAGTTACATGCCAAAACTAATAACCTTAATTAAATCGTTTAGAAAAGATTTCAAAAATAAAAACTTACCATTTATTGTTGGACAATTATCATCTGACAATCCTATTAGAAATTCTTTTAATACAATGATTTTACAATTGCCAAGCAAATTAAAAAATACAGCAGTTATAAGTAGTGAGGGCACAAAAACCATTGACAATACCCATTTTGATAGTAATAGTCAAAGACTACTTGGTAAACGATATGCTAAAGAATTGACAAAACTTATCAAAAACTAAATAGAATCAATTTGTTTGATAGAAATACATTAATTGCAAAGCTCAAGACCACCCCAGAATGGGATGTAATCATCATTGGAGGTGGCGCAACAGGTCTAGGTATTGCACTTGATGCTACAACCCGGGGTTATAAAACACTGCTTTTAGAACAGGTGGATTTTGCAAAGGGAACTTCTAGCCGAAGCACCAAATTGGTTCACGGCGGTGTGAGATACTTGGCACAAGGTAATATTGATTTGGTTAAAGAGGCATTGCACGAAAGAGGTTTAATGTTTAAAAATGCATCACATTTAGTAAGAAACCAATCGTTTATTATTCCAAGTTATTCTTGGTGGGACAATTTTTTTTACACTGCGGGATTGAAAGTATATGATTTTTTAGCAGGAAAAATGAGCTTCGGAAAATCTCTTGGAATTTCAAAAAAAATTACCCTAACACGGCTTTCAACTATTAAGTCAGAGTATCTAAGGGGTGGGGTTGTGTATCACGATGGTCAATTTGATGATGCTAGATTAGCTGTAAATATTGCACAAAGTGCCATAGAACATGGAGCTACTGTTTTAAATCATTACAAGGTTAAAAAACTGTTCAAAGGTATTACTGGCCTTGTTAATGGTGTTTTGGCAAAGGATGTTGAAACTAACCAAACATATAGATTAAATGCCAAAGTGGTAATCAATGCCACCGGTGTTTTTACAGATGAGGTTTTAAAAATGGATGATCCCTCTGCTAAAAATATAATTCGCCCAAGCCAAGGGGTTCATTTGGTTTTGGAGAAATCTTTTTTGCCCGGAAACGATGCCATCATGATTCCAAAAACAGATGATGGAAGGGTTTTATTTTTAGTGCCTTGGCATAATAGAGTGTTGGTTGGTACAACCGACACGTTATTGGATGGCCATAGTTTAGAACCAAAACCTCTTGATAAAGAACTGGATTTTATTATAGAAACAGTCAATAGGTATTTAACAAAAAAAGTGGGCAAAGAAGATATTTTGAGCATATTTGCAGGATTACGCCCTTTGGCAGCACCTAAAGATAAATCAGAAAAAACGAAAGAGATATCAAGAAGCCATAAAATTTTAGTGTCAGATTCAGGATTAATTACCATTACGGGTGGCAAATGGACTACTTACAGGCGCATGGCACAAGATACCATTAATAAGGCCATTCAGTTAGGTAAACTCCCAAACGCTAAATGCAGAACCAAAGATTTATTAATTCATGGAGCCGATGGTAATATCGATGAATCAAATCATTTAAATGTATACGGAAGCGATCAAAAAGGAATTCAGCAACTTTTTAAAGAATCTCCAGAATTGATGGAAAAATTACACCCACGATTGGAGTTCATAAAAGCAGAAGTGGTTTGGGCCATCCGAAATGAAATGGCTAGAACTGTTGAAGATATTTTGGCAAGACGTGTTAGGGTCCTTTTTTTAGACGCAAAGGCTGCTATAGAAATTACCCCAATGGTTGCAACTATTTTGGCAAATGAATTAAATAAGGATGATGATTGGAAACATGAACAAATTTCTAATTTTATAGGAGTTGCAAGTCAGTATGTTATTAAAAACTAAATAAATAGCTACTTGTAGCTAATAATAACCAAACCAAAATCATGGAAAAATACATATTAGCGTTAGATCAAGGAACCACTAGTTCAAGAGCCATTGTTTTTGACAAAAAGGGCAGTATTATTTCTTTAGCTCAAAAAGAATTTGCACAGTATTTTCCCAAACCCGGGTGGGTAGAGCATGACCCACTTGAAATTTGGTCATCTCAAGCAGGGGTAGCAGCAGAGGCTATTGCAAAAAAGGGTTTGAATGTTGAGAATATAGCAGCAATTGGTATCACCAATCAAAGGGAAACAGTGGTGGTTTGGGATAAAAATACGGGCCAACCAGTTTATAATGCCATTGTTTGGCAAGACAAAAGAACTTCAAGCTATTGTGATGAACTTAAAAAACAAGGACACGAAAAGAGTGTTAGAGAGAAAACAGGATTGGTTATTGATTCCTATTTTTCAGGTACTAAAGTAAAGTGGATTTTAGATCATGTAGATGGTGCAAGAAAAAAAGCAGAATCTGGAAGTCTTATTATGGGAACTATTGATACGTGGTTGATATGGAACTTTACAAAAGGGGGACAACATATTACAGATGTAACCAATGCATCCCGAACCTTGTTGTTCAACATAAATACCATGGATTGGGATGATGAATTATTAGAGTTGTTGACCATACCAAAAAAGATGCTGCCAGAAGTGAAGCAGTCTAGCGAAGTTTACGGCCATACAAAATCAACGTTTTATGATGTAAATATCCCAATTTCAGGAATTGCAGGAGACCAGCAAGCGGCCTTATTTGGACAAATGTGTACAAAACCGGGCATGGTAAAAAACACTTACGGAACGGGTTGTTTTATGTTGATGAACATTGGTGAGAAAGCTACAGTTTCAAAAAACAACTTATTGACCACGGTTGCTTGGAAGATAAACGGTAAAACCAATTATGCTTTAGAAGGAAGTGTTTTTATTGCGGGAGCTGTGGTGCAATGGTTGCGAGACGGCTTAAAAATTATTCGAAATTCATCTGAGGTTGAAACACTGGCAAGTTCTGTAAAAAGTTCTGAAGGGGTATATTTTGTCCCAGCTTTTGCTGGTTTGGGAGCTCCTCATTGGAACCAACAAGCACAGGGCACTATTTTTGGTTTAACACGCGGCATTACCGATGCCCATATAGCACGTGCCGCATTGGAATCCATTGCCTACCAAACTATGGATATTTTAAAAGCCATGGAAGCTGATTCTGGAATATCAATCAAAGAATTACGTGTGGATGGGGGCGCTACGGTCAATAATATGCTTATGCAATTCCAAACAGATGTTTTAAATACGGTCACTGTTCGTCCCAAAATTGTAGAAACAACTGCAATGGGAGCTGCTTTTTTAGCAGGCTTGGCAGTAGGGTATTGGGAAAGTCCGGAAGAAATCCAGCAGATATGGCAAACCGACACCTATTTCAATCCAACCACAGACAGAAAAGAAATTGACAAAAGAATCAAAGGCTGGTACAAAGCTATAGATGCATTGGAATATTGGTCCAAAAAATAAATCTTAATCAAACAAAAAATAATGACACCATTTATCTCAGAAATTATAGGAACAGCCATACTTATTTTGTTAGGTGGCGGCGTTGTTGCCAATGTGGTTCTAAATAAAACTTACGGAAACAACAGTGGTTGGATAGTGATAACCACAGGTTGGGCTTTGGCTGTTTATGTTGCGGTAGTTATTGCAGGCCCTTACAGCGGAGCCCATATCAATCCGGCAGTCACCATTGGTCTGGCTGTGGCAGGAAAGTTTCCTTGGGTTGATGTGCCTCTGTATATTTTAGCCCAAATGATTGGCGCCATGATTGGCGCTTTTACTGTTTGGATACTGTACAAAAATCATTTTGATGCAACCGAAGACAGTGATAGCAAAAAAGCCGTTTTTTGTACTGCACCAGCCATAAGAAACACGTTTTATAATGTACTTAGTGAAAGTATTGGGACGTTTGTTCTCATATTCACCATTCTATATTTTACAGACGCCACTATTTCCAGATCTGAAACAGTGGTTGGTCTTGGGTCGTTGGGGGCTTTGCCAGTTGCCTTTTTGGTTTGGTCCATTGGGCTGTCTTTAGGTGGGTTGACAGGGTATGCTATAAATCCTGCCCGTGATTTGGGACCAAGAATTATGCACGCTTTGTTACCTATTAAAAACAAGGCATCTAGTGATTGGAACTACTCTTGGATTCCTGTAATTGGGCCAATATTTGGTGCTGTTTTAGCAGCCTTGTTAATGTTGGTTTTGTCATAAAAATAAATATGAGTTTTAAAAAACAGTGCCCGATGCCTATTTTTAATAATAAAAAATTATGTGTTTTCTTGATGGGGTTAATCGTCTTCCCATCTTGTTTGGCCCAAACCTATAAAAATATTTATGGTTGGGACGCAAATAGCAACCAACGAATAGAAAGCTTTCTCAATTCAACAATAATCATTAATGAAAGGAAAGTGGCTGTTTTTGATTGTGATGGAACTTTACTGGGACAGACCCCATATTATCTGGCAGATGAAGCTATATACCAATTTGCTGAAATTGAATATGCTCATAAAAAGGATAGCTTGTCCAGGGCTAAAATGAAGATAATTAACAAAATGCTGCGCACCGATAATGTGTCAGAAGCTTATTTACAATTAAGAATTGATTTTTTGGCTGGTTTAACTCCAGAAGTAATTGAACATATTGGAAATCAGTGTTTCCATGAAAAGTATCAAAATAAAATATATCCAGAATTGCGGCAATTGTTAGCAAACTTGCAAGCTTACGGCTTTGAAGTTTGGGTATTAAGTGCTTCTCCAGAACTGCTTTACCAGGAATTTGTACATAAAAATTTAGGTATTCCAAAAAACAGAATTTTAGGAGTGAAATCAGTAATTAGCCATGGAAAGGTCACCAATCAAATAATATACCCCATTCCTCAAGGCCAAGGCAAAGCCGAAGCCATTCAAACTTTTATAAAAGCTCGCCCTCTAATGGTTTGTGGCAATAGTAGAGGTGATTTGGAGATGATGAACGAATCCGTTGGTTTAAAATTAATAGTAAATCCTGATAATGAACAAATCAAAAAAGGAGCAAGTGCTGGTGATATGAATGGGTATACAGTAAAACAGTATTGGATTATGCATGATGGTTTAATACTATATTGTAATGATATTCCCAATTTTGCTCACCATTACATTGCTAAAGATTTACATGTTAAAGAAAACAAGAGTAACTCTAAGCCAACCAAAATTTCAAGGTAAATTTTTAAATTACAGAGCTAAGGCCATGATGATAATTGGTGATAAAACTTAAAAAAATTAAATACATGAGCAAAACAATCGTATTAACTGGGGCCGGCGGTGTTTTATGTAGCACGTTGGCAAAAGCGTTGGCAAAAGAAGGTCACAAAATAGCTGTTCTGGATTTGAAAAAAGAAGCAGCCCAAAAAGTGGCCGATGAAATTAAAGGAGAAGGAGGCAAAGCCATAGGTGTCATGGCCAATGTTTTGGAAAAAGCGTCACTGGAATCAGCAAAAGAGGAAGTGAACACTAAATTAGGACCATGTGATATTTTGGTCAACGGTGCTGGCGGTAACCATCCCTTGGGAACGACCTCCAACCCATTTTTTCAAATGGAAGATTTAAAGACTTCCGCAGAGGGCTTTAAGACGTTCTTTGACCTCGATCCTAAGGGCATCGAGTTCACGTTCAATCTTAATTTTCTGGGTACCCTGTTGCCAACCCAAATATTCGCTAAGGATATGGTTGGCAGAAAAGGTTGCAGCATACTCAATATCTCGTCCATGAACGCCTTCACGCCTCTTACTAAGATTCCGGCCTACAGTGGAGCCAAGGCGGCCGTGTCCAATTTCACGCAATGGCTGGCTGTACATTTTTCAAAAGTGGGCATTAGGGTCAATGCCCTGGCGCCAGGTTTTTTCCTTACGGAACAGAACAGGGCCTTGTTGACCAATCCGGACGGGAGTTTAACAAAAAGAGGCCAACAAATCATAGACCAGACCCCTATGGGACGTTATGGCAAACCAGAAGACCTCATAAGCACAACACTGTATCTGTGTGACGATGCCTCTTCTTTTGTAACGGGCGTGGTCATACCCATTGATGGAGGCTTTTCGGCATACAGTGGCGTTTAACTATAATTAAATTACGATCATGGAACAAACATGGAGATGGTACGGTCCCAATGACCCCGTAAACTTATCGGATATCAAACAAGCAGGCGCAACGGGCATCGTATCGGCCTTGCACCATGTTCCCAACGGAACGGTTTGGAGCGTTGACGAGATCAATAAAAGAAAGAAGGCCATAGAAAGCCAAGGGCTCACCTGGAGCGTTGTGGAGAGCATCCCGGTGCACGAGAACATCAAAACGCGTTCGGGGAACTTTCAGAAGTATATAGAGAATTACAAAAAGAGCATTGAAAATCTGGCCAGTTGCGGTATCAAAATAGTGTGCTACAATTTTATGCCCGTATTGGATTGGACACGCACCGATCTGGCCTTTGAAGTTGAAGATGGCTCTAGAGCATTAAGGTTTGATATGACCGCTTTTGCCGCCTTTGAACTGTACCTTCTTAAAAGGCCGGGTGCAGAAGCATCCTATTCAGAAGTACAAAAGGCAGAGGCTAAAGCTTATATGGAACCACTTTCAGAAGACGGCAAACAAACATTAATAAACAATATTGTCGCCGGCCTGCCAGGTGCAGAGGAAGGTTACACCTTGGAACAGTTCCAGACCATTTTGGATACTTACAAGGACATAGATGCAAAAAGGCTAAGAGAAAACCTGGTAGCTTTTTTAAAGGAAATTGTTCCAGTGGCCTCACAAAATGGGGTGTTGATGTGCATCCATCCGGATGATCCACCATATCCTATATTGGGCCTGCCAAGGGTTGTCAGTACAGAAGCCGATTACGCCCATTTGTTTGAGCAAGTGCCCGACAGGGCCAACGGTATTACGTTTTGCACGGGATCATTGGGGGTCAGGGCTGATAATGATCTGGTGCAGATTTTCAAGCGCTTTGCGGACAGGGTTCACTTTTTACATTTAAGAAGTACCAAGCGCGATGAAAAGGGCAATTTTTACGAGGCTAACCATTTGGAAGGCGATGTTGATATGTACAGTGTGGTTAAAGAAATTGTTGTTGAAGAACGAAGAAGAAAGGCTATAGGGATGGAGGATAAATTAATACCCATGCGCCCGGACCATGGCCACCAGATGCTGGACGATTTGCGTAAAAGGACAAATCCTGGATATTCAGGGATTGGCAGGCTCCGTGGTCTGGCCGAACTTAGAGGGTTGGAGCTGGGAATTTCAAAAAGCACAATTTAAGTAGTTGATGAGTTTCTGTTTAAATTTTTTTTGATTTACATTTACCAAAAACTTAATTTGGTAAAAATGATATTTTTTAATGGAATTTAGGAATGCCATACAGGAAAACTAAACTCAGATGCCATAAGATTAAATGCTTCGCTCTACTGTATTCTAATCCTAATATCAACTTCTGTATTGTCATTTCCTTTCATTTCCCTCTGCCATTTCCATAACGGTTAAATTCAGTCAATGCATTTTATAAACTTAAAGACAAGAAAAAAGCGCTAAAGAAATGGAGGGCTATAATGAATTGCAAAATATAATTTCAAATCAAAAAGGATTTTGAAATTAATATTTTTTTTGATTAACTTCAAAAGTTGAATTCCGACTAAAAAATTGTATATTACAAAAGGTTAATGCAAAATAATATTTAATGTTAAATTTTGTATCTTTATATAACCAAAAACAAACAAATTTTGTTTTTAAAGAGCTCATATAGACTTTTGTGTGCAATTCGGTGAGCTATTCTTGAGAAATAGTGTTTAAATCGTTAAAAAACAGTGGTTTGTGAAATTTAATTTCATTCTGCCACCCCGACAAAAAAACCTCTATAATTTTAAATTATAGAGGTTTTTTTATATTTAAAAATGCCCTTAATTGATATCTAAGGTATTAAGATCTTCCAATTCTCCCAGTTGCTTTAAAATATCAAATGTTTTTTTGGCTTCAATTTCATCTACAATACTAATGGCAGCTCCAACATGCACCATAACATAGTCATTGATTTTGGCTTCTGGCACTAAGGTAAGGTTAACGTCTTTTATAACGCCATCAAAGGAGACTTTACCAATTCTAAAAGTTTCATCTAATTGGGCTGTTATTTTAATCAATTTTCCAGGTATGGATAAGCACATAATTTTTATTTTATTTTTTTCTGTTTGTTTTAAGCCAAGTGTACCATGCTTTCATACCTTCTCCTGTTGTGGCAGATACTTCAAAAAACTGTAAACTAGGATTCACTTTTAAGGCATACTCTTTTAATTTAGATAGGTCAATGTTCAAATAGGGTAACAAATCAATTTTATTAATGATACAGATATCTGATGTGTGAAACATATCAGGATATTTTATGGGTTTGTCAACACCTTCTGTAGTACTGATTATGACAACGCGTTTGCTTTCGCCAAGATTGAACATAGATGGACAAACCAAATTACCAACATTTTCAATCATTAAAACGGCATGGTCTTTTATATCTAATTTTTTTACGGCATCATAAACCATGTCACTTTCTAAATGACAACCCTTACCAGTATTTATTTGCATGACAGGAATATTAAGAGCAGCTATTCTATCTGCATCGTTCATGGTTTGTTGGTCGCCTTCTATCACATAGAAATCAAGTTCGCCTTTTAGATCTTTTAGGGTTCGTTCAAGTATGGATGTTTTTCCAGAACCTGGCGAGCTTACCAAGTTTAAGGCAAAAATATGCTTTGCTTCAAAATAGCCTTTATTTCTAGCTGCCATCAAATCATTGTGCTGCAAAATATCTTGTTCAACAGAGACTGTTCTTTCATGGTGATGATTATGGGAATGTGCATGGTTATGTGAATGTCCATTATCATGATGGTGATCATGGTTATGTGAATGTCCATTATCATGATGGTGATGATCATGTTTATGACTTATAATTTCTTTTGGATTTTTAATGGTAACTTTATTTTCACCATCACTACAGCCACATGTTCCGCACATACTATTTATATTTATTGGTTATACAACTTCTAGGGCCTTGACCCGTAATTCTTTTCCTTGCAAAATGCCTTTAAAATTACCTTGGCAGGTTGGACAATTATCGTAAAGGTGTTTTATATTGAAAACTGTATCACAATCGATACATTTTGCCTTTCCTTGTATAAAGGTTATTTTTTTTTCTGCATGCTCTAAAACAGTGTCCTTTACAGCCGATGGCCATACATAATCAAGTGAACTCATTTCAATTCCTGCCAGCAAACCTATTTCAAGTTCAATAACTTCAACAGATTTAGCTTTTGCTTTTTTGGTTTCATTTTCAGCAATCTTGACAATTCCTAAGGCGACTGATAATTCATGCATGGTGTTTTCTGTTTCTAAAACGGATAACTATAGCTAATAAAGTTAAAAATAAACACTGGATATAAACATGACTTTTGTCATGCTTTATAAGTGCCTAATTACATAAATTTAAAGGTTCAACATATTAGATTATAATCACTTAAGTTCTTTTTAATTCAAAACTCAGTCATGACAACAAAAAAAGAAGAAAAAAAAGAAACCTATTATGACAGTATAATTAAGCAAGGGTATAGCCGAAGGGATTTCATGAAGTTTGCGACGTATATTACGGCCTATATGGGTTTAGAGTCCACCATGGTTGGTCAAGTTGCCAAAGCACTTGAAACCACACACAGAGTTCCAATAATTTGGGAACATTTTCAAGAATGTACTTGCTGTAGCGAATCATTTATCCGTTCAGACCATCCAATTGTCGCAGATATTATTTTGGATAAAGTTTCTTTAGATTATACCATGACCTTAATGGCTGCATCTGGTCATCAAGCTGAAGCTGCCAAAAAGGCTACTATGGATAAATACAAAGGTGAATATATACTCTGTGTTGAAGGATCCGTGCCGCTAGGAGATGATGGTAATTATTGCTGTATAGCAGGACGATCAGCAAAAGAGATATTATTGGAAGCTGCTGAAGGCGCAAAAGCCATCATAGCTTGGGGAAGTTGTGCATGCAACGGATGTGTGCAAGCCGCTAGCCCAAATCCAACCAATGCCACACCCATTCATAAAATAATTAAAAACAAGCCCATTATAAAAGTCCCTGGTTGTCCTCCTATTGGTGAGGTTATGGCAGGTGTTGTTGTCCACATGGTAACCTTTGGAAGGTTACCAGAGCTTGATAGAATAGGTAGGCCAAAAGCCTTTTATGCCAAACGTGTCCATGACAGTTGTTACAGACGGCCTTATTACGATGCTGGTTTATTTGCAGAGACATTTGATGACCAAAATGCCAAAAACGGTTATTGCCTCTATAAATTAGGCTGTAAAGGACCTATGACTTATAATGCCTGTGGAACCATTAAATGGAACAATGGCGTAAGTTATCCAATTCAGTCTGGTCATGGTTGTATTGGCTGTAGTGAAGCTAATTTCTGGGATAATGGTCCGTTCTACAAAAGAATAGCCAAAGTTCCCGGCTTTAACGAAGAAGGTCTAGCTGACGATATTGGTAAAGTAGCAGCCGGTGTTATTGCCGGAGGTCTTGCTGTTCATGCCATAGCTGCAAACGTGTCTAAACGCAAGGAGCTGAAAAGTAGAATAGATAGAGGTAAAGCTAATGAACATAATATTGACTCTTAAAATTTAAAAACATGGCAGATAGAATAGTTGTTGATCCTGTTACCAGAATAGAGGGTCATTTAAGAATAGAAGCAGAAATAAAAGACGGCAAAATAGTTGATGCCTACAGCTCTAGTACTATGGTAAGAGGTATTGAGCAAATTGTAAAAGGTAGGGATCCTAGAGATGTTTGGGCTTTTGTACAGCGTACTTGTGGCGTATGTACCACAGTGCACGCATTGGCATCTGTAAGAGCTGTTGAAGATGCATTAGGAATAACCATTCCACCAAATGCAGAAATGGTAAGAAATATTATGGCAGGGGCGTTATATATGCATGACCATACGATACATTTTTATCATTTACACGCATTGGATTGGGTGGATGTGGTAAATGCCCTAAAAGCAGATCCTATAAAAACATCCGAAATAGCACAAAGTATATCAAGCTGGCCTAAAAGTTCACCAGGTTATTTTTCAGATGTACAAAAACGTATTAAAAAATTCGTTGAAAGTGGCCAATTGGGAATTTTTGCCAATGGCTATTGGGGACATCCTCAAATGAAATTGCCTGCAGAAGTTAATTTATTGGGTGTTGCGCATTATTTGGAAGCTTTGGAATGGCAAAAGAAAATTGTGAGAGTCCATACTATATTTGGCGGAAAAAATCCACATCCTAACTATTTAGTTGGCGGTATGGCTTGCGCAATTAACACTGAAAACCCAGGTGGATTAACTGCTGAACGATTAGCAATGGTTGGTCAACTGTTGCAAGAAGGCAAAGAGTTTATCGAGCAGGTTTATATACCAGATTTATTAGCTGTTGCATCCTTCTATAAGGATTGGGGAGCAATTGGTAAAGGCATTGGAAATTACATGTCGTATGGAGATTTTCCAGTCAATGGTTATGGAGATGTTTCTAATTTTAAATTCCCACAAGGTGTTATTTTAAACAATGATTTATCCAAAGTTTATGATGTTGACCATAGAAACGGGGACATAGAAGAATTTGTAAATAATTCGTGGTATAACTACTCAGATGGCGATGATAAAGGTAAACATCCATGGGAAGGCGAGACCAATATCAATTATACAGGACCAAAACCACCGTATGAGCATTTAAACGTAGAAGAAAAATACAGTTTTGTTAAAACGCCTAGATGGCAGGGACAGCCTGTAGAAGTTGGACCATTGGCGCGTTTACTGGTAGCTTATGCTAGAGGTAATAAAGAAGTCCAAGATGCTGTAAACGGTGCCTTGGCTCATTTGGATGTTCCTGTTGACGCATTGTTTTCTACCTTAGGAAGAACAGCAGCTAGAGGCATTGAAACACAATTGGTGGCCAACTGGACCATGGAATTCTATAACACCTTGATGAATAACATTAAGAATGGAGATGAACGTATGGCCAATACAGAATCTTGGGAACCAAAAACATGGCCATCTGAAGCTAAAGGTGTAGGTTGTATGGAGGCTCCAAGGGGCTCATTGGCACATTGGATTAAAATTAAAGATGGTAAAACCGAAAATTACCAACAAGTGGTACCAACAACTTGGAATGCGTCACCTCGTGATCCTAAAGGACAACGTTCTGCTTATGAATCTGCGTTATTAGGAACTCCGGTTGCCGATCCTGAATTGCCATTGGAAATTATTAGGACCATACATTCTTTTGATCCTTGTTTAGCATGTGCCGTACATCTATATGATGAACATGGCAACCATATTTCTAAAGTACAAAATGTAGGAAGTTGCGAAATTTAGAACACTAAAAGATCATGGAAAAAACTAGAAATTTTAAACGTGTTTACGTATGGGAAATTCCCGTTAGGATCTTTCATTGGATTAATGTTCTTGCGCTTATAATATTGGTGCTTAGTGGATTTTTAATAGCAAATCCGCCGGCCATATTATCCAGTTCAGAAGCAACAAATTTACACTCTTTTGGCATTGTTAGATTTTTACATTTCACGGCAGCTTATATATTCTTTTTTATCATGATTTTAAGAGTTTATTGGGCTTTTGTTGGAAACCGATTTGCCAGTTGGAGAGCCTTTTGGCCCTTCACAAAAAAGAATTGGAACAATTTCTGGCACGTCATGAAAATTGATATCATGCTCATGAACGATAAAGAAGAGGATGTTACTAAAATAAGCATTGGTCATAATAGTGTGGCAACCTTATCATATATTGTCATGTTTGTATTGGCATTGGTTCAAGTTTGTACGGGTTTTGCCTTATATGCTGATATGTCATCTTGGTGGTTGCCAAAACTATTTAGTTGGGTTACGCCTCTATTAGGTGGTGATTTTATGGTCAGGAATATTCATCATACAGCTATGTGGTTGTTTATATTCTTTGCTATGGTTCATATTTATTTGGTATTTTACCATGATTGGTTGGAAGGCAGAGGAGAAGTATCATCTATGTTTGGTGGCTATAAATTTGTTTCAGAAGAGCGTATTAAACATGCCCATGATGAGGATGAGGTAGAAATTAAAGACGATAAGGAAATAGTAGCGGCCAAGTAGTTTTATAAAAATCAAGGTAAGTTCATTCATTTAGCAAATAGATTTTTATTTGATATTTGAATGGATTTACTTTTTAAATAAATGCAAATGAAGACATTAGAAAGAACACCCATTGCCATAAGCAGTGATTCCTTTTTTTATGAAAAAGATAAATCAAATTCGGTATTGATATTGGGAGTTGGTAATTATTTAATGGGTGACGAAGGAATTGGTGTCCATGTCATTCAGGAGATGTCAAAAATGGCGTTGCCAGAAAACATAGATATTTTAGATGGTGGCACAGGTGGGTTTTTATTGCTGAATTGCTTTGAGTCGTATCCTAGCATCATTTTTGTAGATGCAACCATGGACGGCAAACCAGAAGGTACCGTTTCACTAATCAGACCAAAATTTGCATCCGATTTTCCTTCGGCTTTGAGTGTTCATGATGTGGGTTTGAAAGATATGATTGAAGCTGTCTATTTAATGGATACCATACCAGATATTTATTTGTTTACTATTTCTATCAAAGAAATCAATCCAATGACAATTGAGATTAATACAGTTATTAAAAATGCTATTCCAAAGGTTATTGAAAATATATTGCAATTGGCAAATACACTAAACCAGAAAAGCCCTAAATTTATTCATTAACCAAGCAGTATTGGCATGTTAAAAACCTATAAGATTTTAATATCGGGCCAAGTTCAAGGCGTAGGTTTTCGTCCTTATGTGTTCGGGTTGGCCAATTCATACAACCTAACCGGAACGGTTTCCAATAACGAAGAAGGCGTTATTGTTTATGCTACAGGAAATACAAGTAACATATTTTCCTTTTATAACGATCTAATTGAAAATCCACCAAAAGTTTCAAAAATACAGACGCATACTATTTCAGAAACAGAAATTAAGGAATTTCTGGACTTTCAAATTATTCCATCTCAAAAAGAAGGCAAATTAAACCTTCAATTGACTCCAGATTTTGCTATTTGTGATGATTGTAAGCAAGAGATTTCAGATTCAGATAACAGACGCTTTCAATATCCATTTACAACCTGTGTAAATTGCGGTCCGCGATGGGCCATTACAAAAACCTTCCCTTTTGAACGGGCGCACACTAACATGCTGGATTTTAACATGTGTGGGACCTGTCAAGAAGAATATTCAAATATCAGTAACAGACGCTTTCATTCACAGACCAATTCCTGTCCAAACTGTGGAATTCAAATCCATCTAACAGATGCAGAAGGCGTTTCGCTTAACATTCCAAAAGCAAGCATTTTTAAGGAAGTTGCTGCATTGATAAAAAAAGGACATAGTATCGCCATTAAAAATACTGGCGGTTATTTGTTGTGTTGTGATGCTAGTAACAAAGAAGCCATTAAAACCTTGAGGTTAAAAAAAAACCGACCCAATAAACCATTGGCAATTCTGTATCCATCTTTAAATCTTTTAAAGGATCATTTTGAAATCACAGGCTATCAAGAACGAGCTTTAACATCAAGTGAAAGCCCGATAGTTATCATTCCAAAAGGAAATTATAAAGGCTATTTAATGGTAGATGATTTGGCGCCAAATTTAAACCAAATAGGAGTTATGTTGCCCTATTCGGGAATTTTACAATTGTTGGCCAATGAGCTGGAACGACCTATTGTTGCTACCAGTGGAAATGTTCATGGATCTCCCATTATCGCTTCGGCAGAAGTTGCTAAAACAGAACTTAACAGGATAGCCGATTATTTTTTGCATCATAATTTAGAAATAGCACATTCCCAAGATGACTCTGTAATAAAGTTTAGCCCAGAGTTTGACCATAAAGTCATTTTTAGACGTTCTCGCGGCTTAGCACCTAATTTTTTTGGTAGTGTTATTAGTGATGAAACTATTTTGGCCATGGGCAGTCATTTAAAAAGCACGATTGCTTTTTTGCCAAATGATTATTTATATATCAGCCAGTATTTGGGAAACTTGGATAATTTTGAGGTGTATAACCGATTTACAGAGACGGTTTCTAAGTTTATTGACCTTTTTGAGCAAAATCCAACTGTGATTTTGACAGACGCACATCCAAGTTACCATAGTTCTCAATATGGCAAGGAATTCGCAAAAAACAAGCGGATCAAACAATATGACATTCAACATCATAAAGCTCATTTTGCATCGGTTTTAGGGGAGCATAATTTATTTGAATCTGATGCACCAATTTTGGGAGTGGTTTGGGACGGAACCGGTTATGGAGATGATGGCCAGATTTGGGGAGGCGAATTTTTTCGGTACCAGTTAAATAAAATGGAACGGATTGCACATTTTGAATATTTTGATTGGTTAGCAGCCGATAAAATGTCAAAGGAACCCAGATTATCCCTTTTTTCTTTAGCAGACGAAGAAATTGAAGGCCATTGCTCTAAGCAATTTTCTAAAGAAGAATGGAAAGTTTACAAAACCCTTAAAAAGAAAAATACCTTAAAAACATCTTCAGTTGGGCGCTTGTTTGATGCGGTTGCCTCATTGTTGAACATTTGCCATAACAATACCTATGAAGGTGAGGCTGCTATTTTGCTGGAAAATTATGTAACAGATTATTCTATAGAAAATTGTAAGCTGTATTGTAGTGCTTTGGAACATAGCCAGATTCCAACAAAAACATTATTAATGAACCTGTATGAAGATTTTAAACGGGGTGCCTCAAAAAGCGATGTTATAGTTAATTTTATATACACATTGGCGAATTTGGTATTTCAAGTAGCTGATTTACAAAATCTAAACCATATAGCGTTAAGTGGAGGTGTTTTTCAAAACACCATGCTTATTGATATGTTGAAAAATATAGCTAAAAATGATTATACCTTGTATTTTAATTGTAACTTATCTCCAAATGACGAGAATATTTCCCATGGGCAAATGATGTATTATTTAAATATTAAACAGTCTTAAATGAAATATCTGAGTGAATATAGAAATTTTGAAGCTACCAAAAGCTATTTAAAACTCATTGAGAAAACCGTTACCAAAACCTGGAAAATCATGGAAATTTGTGGCGGTCAAACGCATGGCTTGGTAAAAAACGGGATATTGGATTTGCTTCCAGAAAAGGTGCAGATGATTCATGGTCCGGGCTGCCCAGTCTGTGTGACGCCACTCAGTTTGATAGATAAAGCCATTGAATTGTTGGAACAGGGAGTGATTGTATGTTCGTTTGGTGATATGATTCGGGTTCCAGGAAGTAAAAAAAGCCTTTTGGAAGCCAAAGCCAATGGAGGAGACCTGCGCATTCTATATTCACCTTTAGAAGCCGTCACAATTTCTAAAAACAATCCTGACAAAGAAGTTGTTTTTTTTGCAGTAGGCTTTGAAACAACAGCGCCTGCCAATGCGTTGTCCGTTATACAAGCCCAAAAAGAAGGGGTAAAAAATTATTCCATTTTGGTGTCCCACGTTTTGGTTCCACCAGCTATGGAAGCCATTTTAGATGATGAATTCTGCAATATCAATGCGTTTTTAGGAGCTGGTCATGTATGTGCCATTATGGGCTATAACGAGTATATTCCGCTTTCAAAAAAATATAAAATCCCTATAGTTATAACAGGTTTTGAACCGCTTGATTTGGTTCAAGGTATTTATATGGCTGTATGCCAATTGGAACAAGGTAAATATGAAGTGGAAAACCAATATGCAAGAGTTGTTAAAAAAGAAGGAAATACAGCAGCTATTGATGTCATAACTAAGGTGTTTGAAATAGGAAACAGAAGTTGGCGAGGCATAGGTGAGATACCCAATAGTGGTTATGTATTAAAAAGCGAGTTTAAGGCATTTGATGCCGAATCAAAATTTGGTGTATCAGAAATTCAAGCACCAGAAAACTCAGATTGTATTGCTGGATTAGTTTTAAAAGGTATTAAAAAACCTTATGAATGCAGTCAATTTGGAAAAGCATGCCATCCAGGAAATCCTTTAGGAGCACCCATGGTTTCTTCAGAAGGGGCTTGTGCAGCTTACTATCATTTTTCAAATAATTTAATCTCATTAAAATAATGGATATTCAAAAATTAGGGTATGATAGTATTAATCTAGGTCACGGTAGTGGTGGACTTATGACCAGGGATTTATTGGACAACATGATATTTAACACTTTTAGTAATCCTTTTTTGAATCAAAAACACGATGGTTCCATTGTGAAATTTAATAATCCCATAGCTATTTCCACTGATAGTTTTGTAGTGTCCCCCATTTTTTTTAAAGGCGGAAACATTGGTGAATTGGCAGTTAACGGTACGGTGAATGATGTGGCTATGTGCGGAGCCATACCAAAATATTTATCACTTGCCTTTATTATCGAGGAAGGATTGAAAATCAATGAGTTTAGGGATATTTTAAATTCAATAAAAAAGGCGGCTGATACAAGTCAAGTTCAAATTATTACTGGTGATACCAAAGTTGTTGAACGCGGAAAAGGCGATAAGATTTTTATAAATACCACGGGATTTGGGGAAGTACATCCAAAAGCCAATATTTCAACTGACAATATTAAGGTAGGCGATAAAATCATTCTTAACGGACAGATAGCCCAACATGGTATGGCCATCATGTCACAACGGCAAGGTTTGGAGTTTGAATCAGATATCATCAGTGATACAACCAATTTAAATTTCTTGATAAAGGATTTGTTGGATAGGTTTGGTAAAGACATTCATTTTTTTAGAGATCCTACGCGTGGTGGGTTATCCAGTGTGTTATCTGAAATAGCAACCGATATAAACAATGGCATATTAATTTTTGAAAACAAATTGCCTATTGAAAAACAAGTGGCTGCTGCTTGTGAAATCTTAGGATTAGATCCGTTATATGTAGCCAATGAAGGTGTTTTTTTAACGATTGTTGAAGCCTCCATTGCAGATGAGGTTGTTGACTTGATGCGCAAGGATGATAAAGGGAAAAATGCGGTTTGTATTGGCGAGATTACTAAAGACCATTCAGGAAAAGTAGTCATGAACAGCCATATAGGTGGCAAACGTATTGTGAGTCCACTTATGGGGGAACAGCTTCCAAGGATTTGTTAGTGTTTAAAAATCCAGAACACACCTATTGCAAAAGCAAATACGCCTCCGGTTAACCTAATTCCGTTAAAAAATAAGTCATTATGGCCACTTTTTGCCAAAGATGAAATCTTTCCAATTATTACTGCAAATGTTGTCATAGCCAAAATAATTCCAATGCCAAAGGCGACCACATACAGTATAGCATCCCATTGGTTTTTGAATCCTAAAACTGGAAGAAAAAGCAAAAAATGGGCAATTCCGGCTAAGCCGTGTAAAAATCCAATAGAAAATGACGAGAAGCTATTTTGTTTAAGGTCTTTGCTATGCGTGTGACTATGGGTTTGATGTGTTGTATGAACGTGTTCATGTTTGTGGATTATAGGGTTGTTTTCCACATGAACATGAAGATGCTTATGTTCTTTGTGTTTTTTAAAAAGCCTATAAAATGCCCAAAACGCAATGCCAATCAGTACCAAGCCGACCAACTGCTCACTGTGATTAGATATTTTTTCAACGGGTATAAATCCCTTAAAAACGGTAAATAATATGCCAATAGCTAGCATACCTACTATATGGCCAATGCCCCAAGAAAGTCCAATCTTCCAAGCTCTTTTTTTAGATTCAACAGCAAAAGGCATGACCGCAGCTAAGTGATCCGGTCCCGTTATCACATGTAATATTGATGCTATTAATCCAGCAAAAAAAGGAAATGTTGCAATCATTCTTTATGCTTTATATATCTTATGTATGGATTAAATATGGTTGTATAAAAATGTCTATATTATTAAAATTCAAACAATTTTTATGACCATATTTCATCAACTATATTAAAAGTAAATGATGTATTTGTTTCAAAACATGATTTTTATCATAGAAGACTTAAATATGTTGTGATTTATGTTTTTTACTTAACAATACATTTATATATTTGCACCTCCAAATACAAAAATCCATTTGTAATTGGAGCATCATAATAGAATTTAGTTTTTAAATAAGCTTTATTTTTATGATATGGTCGCGTAGCTCAGCTGGATAGAGCATCTGCCTTCTAAGCAGACGGTCACAGGTTCGAATCCTGTCGCGATCACAAAAGGCCTTACTAATTAGTGAGGCTTTTTTGTTTTAATTACTTCATGAGAACCACTTCTTTTATTCTTTCTTCTGATAAACCCTAACATAATCAACTTCATATTGAATAGGAAATTTTGAGTTTTCTGGATTGCCACCATTAGAGCCGATGGCCAGATTAAGCAATAAAAAATGTTTTTGTAAAAAGGGGTTAAAGCCATCCGGATTTATTGTGTCTTCTAGTGCGATTATGTTTACCAAATAATCATCTAGATATAGCTTAATGGATTCCTTATCCCAATCCATGCGCCAAACATGGAATTTCTCAACCCATTTAGGGTCTTGGTCTAAGAAGTATTTTAAAGGAATAACCGTGCTGTCCCATAACGGTCCGTTTTTATCATTCAAATAAGCAGCATTGGCTAAAATACTTTGTTTATTGTTTTTAATGTAAAACTCTAAAATATCAATTTCTCCATTGGCTGGCCAAGGCTTATCAACGCCTAAAGTCCAAATGGCAGGCCAAGAGCCTTTTGTGGAGTCTATCCGGGCTCTAATTTCAAATCTTCCAAATTTCCAACTTGCTTTTTTATCTGTGTTTATGGAAGCCGATGTATAATTAGCATATTTCCTGTTTAGTCGCCAGTTTTCACTTAGGGAATCATATGCTGTATTTAATTTGGTCTCTCTTTTTCCCTCAATAAGCAAGACACCATTTTTGCAAACAGCATTATCAGATTGATACCATTGTAATTCTTCATTTCTAACAAAACCTATTTCATGATTCCATTTTAAGGAATCAGGTTTGCCGTTATAATTAAATTCATCATGCCAAACTAACTCATAACCTTTGATTTTTTTTGGTTTATCATTGTCCGGCATGAAAGCCTTGTTATTTTGTGCAAAAAATATAGATGGAATTAAAATGACAAGTAAAATAGAAAAAGTGATTTTATTCATAGAAATCATATTAATAATAAATGTAAATATAATTTTAGAATAAAAACAAATTGTAATGATTATAAACTTGGTGTTAAGATGTTCGTTGTCTTCCAATAATATCCTGAACGTTGATGCGGTATACAATTGGAATGTTTCCAGAATTTATTTTACTTGAAAAGGAATCAATAGCCTTGGTGTCTATTCCTTTTTGTCTGGCCATAAGGTTTTTAACATGTTGGGCAAATTTGTGCAAATACATTTTAGCGGCACTGCCATTGAGTTCTTCAAAAGTGCCATGAACCAAAACCGACATCCAATTATTCAGTGATTCAATATTTTCTATTTGAAAAGCAACAGATTGGTTGGCTCTCATAGCCTTTATCTTATGGCCTTCACCTGAGTAACTAATAATGGCATTTTCAGAAGTGTCATAATAATAAGTTACAGGAACTATGTAAGGTGTATCTCCATGAAGATAGGCTAAATGGCCAATATAATGATCGGTAAGTGTTTTTGTAGATTCTTTATGAGTCATCTTGTCTATCATGACGGTTGGTATAAATTTGAAATATAAATCAATTCTTTTAACAATTTGGTGAATTGAAATGTATCAATAATTATGGTTTTATACTATGATAAAAATCATAAAAAAACATGTGTAGTAAAACAAATTTAAAACATCAACAATCGTGTAATCAATAGATTACAAATTCAAGTACAACATATAATTTAATTAGTCAGGCGTTGTAATACTTTCTTTTTAGGAACTTTGTTTATTTTTCGTATTTTTAATCAATCAATTTCAACCAAAATAACGAGATGTTTCGTAAAGACCAGGATGTTTTTAATATACTTTTTGAAGCTGTTTCCGAAGGTGTTATTGTTGTTGATGATTTTCAAAATATTGTAGCAACCAATGTTTCGGTTGAACAAATGTTTGGTTATGCCCCTAAAGAACTTATTGGCAAGCATCTCAACACACTAATTCCACAAAAATATCATACAGGCCATGACAAATATTTTAAAAATTTTATCAAGGAAGATGTCAGCAGAAAAATGGGTATTGGTCGTGATCTTAACGGAATAAGAAAGGATTCTACTATGTTTCCCGTAGAAATTGGTCTTAACCCTTTTGAGATTTATGGGGAACGGTATGTAATGGCCTTGGTAATTGATGTTTCAATCAGAAAAAAGCAGGAACAGGAGATTTTGGAATTGAACATGCAACTAGAGGAAAAAGTTTTGAAACGCACAAAAGAGCTTAGCAATGCCGTTAGTGAGTTAAAAGTTTTAAACCAAGAATTAGAGGAGGAAAATAAAAAGCGTATTGAAGCCGAAAGAAAGACCAAAAAAGCCTTGAAAAAGGAGATAGAACTCAACGAGCTTAAAACTAAATTCTTATCATTGGTATCACACGAATTTAAAACACCTTTAAGCGGTATTTTAACCTCAACAATGCTTTTGGGAAAGTATAAACTTACCGAACAACAAGAAAATAGGGATAAACATATAAAAACCATTACAGACCGCGTACATTACCTCAACAATATTTTAAATGATTTCTTATCCATTGACAAGTTGGAAACAGGAAAAATAAAATACAACTATAGTGAGTTTAAACTAAGCAAAGTGCTCAATGAAGTTGTTTATAATTGTAATCTGTTATTAAAGCAAGGTCAAAAAATAAAATATCCTGATAATATTGACGACATGTCCTTATATCAAGATGAAAAAATTGTTGAGCTCACGTTATCCAATTTAATACATAATGCTATAAAATATTCGCCAGAAAACACGGTTATTGATATTGATGTGAGGCAAAATTATGAAAAGACCACATTTGACATCACTGATCAAGGTATTGGAATTCCAGAAAAGGACCAAAAAAATATTTTTAATCGTTATTTTAGGGCAGAAAATGCCTTATTGACCCAAGGAACCGGAATAGGATTAAATATTGTAAAAACACATTTAGAAAATTTAGGAGGAAACATTAAGTTTGCCAGTGAAGAAAGCAAAGGAACCAGATTTACTGTAACCATACCAAATACAGCTATAAAATGAAAAAAGTATTATTGATAGAAGACGATATTGTTCTAAGGGAAAACACAGCAGAACTTTTGGAATTATCAGGATATCATGTAGAAACAGCATCTAATGGTAGAGCTGGGGTTGAGGTAGCCAAAAAGTATATGCCAAATGTTATAGTGTGCGATATCATGATGCCAGAACTTGATGGCTATGGTGTTTTGGAAACTTTGTCAAAAAACGAGATTACTAAATACATTCCGTTTATTTTCCTTTCAGCCAAGACAGAACGACAAGATATTAGAAAGGGCATGGATCTTGGTGCAGATGATTATATCACAAAACCATTTAATGAAACAGAACTTGTCAGTGCCATAGAAAGCCGTTTGGCCAAAGTAGCAATACTACATGACGAGCGCTTACAAAAAGGCACTGATGAAAATGATAGCGCTCAAGATGAAATAAGAACCCTAAACGATTTAAAGAATTTTTTTGATGATAATGGAAAAACATTTCATTATTCAAAAGGCGATATTATTTATGAAGAAGGAAACAATTCCAATTACATTTATTTGATACGTAAAGGCGTTGTTAAAAACTTCAAGTTTGACCAAGATGGTAAAGAGCTTACCACTAATTTGTACCAAGAGGATGAATTGTTTGGATATACATCATTCATGCAAAATATTCCATACCAAGAATCGGCCACAGCCATACAAGATACTGAACTGGTAGGGGTTTCCAAGCAAGAATTAAAGGACGTATTGGATAATAACCACAAAATAACACTAGAGCTTATTCAATTGTTAACGGATGACCTTTCTGGAGCCAGGGACCAGTTGTTGGATATGGCCTACAGTTCTGTAAACAAAAAAACAGCATCAACAATTCTCAAGTTTGCTGAAAAATTAAATAATAAATCAGGAGAAGCCATCAGAATTTCAAGAAATGACCTAGCCAGTGTTGCTGGCATTGCCACAGAAACGTTGATTAGAACTTTATCAAGTTTTAAAAAAGATGGTCTTATTGAAATTGAGGCCAGAAACATTAAGATTTTGGACCTTGAAAGGCTTCAGCAAATAAACTAATATCCAACTTATCAAAATGCACATCGCAGGCCAAATATGATTAATATCATTTTTTGAGTTACATCTTGCACATATTTTTGTTTCTTAATTGATGCGATGAAATGAGAAACATTTTAATACCAACCGATTTTTCAGAAAATTCATGGAATGCCATTGTTTATGCACTCAATTTTTTTGAAGGTACGCCATGTAATTTTTACTTTTTGCATGTTAATACCATCAATACCCTTGTTGGTGTTGAAACCACCTATATACCAACCCAAAGCGTGATTAATGAAGCTTTTGTAAAACCTTCAAAAACACAGTTAACAGAACTCTTAAACCGTATCAATACCTTATCATTAAAAACTGAGCATCACTTTTTTACATTATCAGATTGCAACTATTTTATTGACTCCATTAGAAAACATGTTTCTGAAAATAAAATTGATATGATTGTAATGGGAACCAAAGGTGCTTCTGGGTTAAAAAAATTGATTATAGGAAGCAACACGGGCGACGTTATAACTCGTGTGCACTGCTCTACACTGGTAGTCCCTGAAAATGCTAAATATTCAGACCCAAAAGAAATTGCGTTCCCAACAGATTTCTCTTCATTTTATTCAACAAAGTTGTTAAAACCAGTATTGGAGATACTTGAAAAGCACAAAGCAGCAATTAGTGTGTTGCACATCAACAAAAAAGGGAGTAAATTAAATTTAGACCAGCAAATCAACAAAGGTTATTTAGAAGATTATTTTGCCAATAACAATTATAATTTTTACCATTTAACTAATAATCATATTGAGGACGCAATAGAATCTTTTGTTGAAGCACATGGCGTAAATTTAATCACTATGGTTGCTAAAAATTTAAATTATTTTCAACGCATATTATTTCATCCCACCGTTCAGCAAATCAGCTATCACACAGACATTCCGTTTTTGGTGTTGCATGAATAGGACCTCTTTTAAAATGTACAAAACCTGACTTTTGTCATTTTTTTTCACTTGTAAAGTGATTAAATTTATCCTAATTATTTTATAGCAATTTTTTGAAAGGCAGAAGGTAATAATGGAAGGATATTGCTTTCTGTCTTTTTTTTCTAATTCAAAGCAGCCATGAAAGTAGTTAAAACATCACCAGTTTACATAGAATGGCTTAATGCTGAAATGATGCACGAGGAGTCTGTAAAATGGCTTTCTGAATTAAAGTTTATTAAAGATGAAGAGCGTTTCTTTGAAGATTTAATAAAACTGTTTACCCTTCAACTGATTGATTCAAAAAACTTCTCAAAAAGTAAGGATACTGTAAAGCTTTTAAAAGCACTTCGCCTTAAAAACCAAGAGCTTATCAATGCTATTATTGTTCATGAAAAGGAACTTAAAATAATGGTAGATGGCAAGAACCAATTAAAAGAAGAAGCGGCCTATAAAGAAGAGCATAGAGACTTGCTGATTTTGGTCAAACGGTATTTTAAAGAATACAGAAAGCTCAAAATACAGCTTTTTAAAACCATCAAAGATATAATGAAGAGTGAAAAACAAAAACGATTATTGCCCTAATGCCTCATATGATTTTGAGGTTACAATGACAATTTTGTTTGAATCATAATCCGTAGTAAAAAACAAGTAGACATTTCCACCATCTTGTATTGCAAATTTCTTTCTGATTTGTTGAACTGTTTCAGGAAAGTTTCTTGTTGTAATATTGGCTTTTTTTATTCCTGATTTTTGAAGTGTTTTTTTATTGTACGATTGTATGTCCAATATTTTAAAACGTCTACCTGGAAAATCAATTAGTTGTTCGCTGGTATATAGATGTGTATGTTTTTGAATTTTATATACTGGCAACTGCTTGCAAATGCAATTAAAAGCCCCCGCTTTTAAAATAGCTGCATTGGGCTCATATAAATAGGTGAGTGGTTTTGAATAACTTGACTCCAAGTTTTTTTCATCTTCCATAAAAAAATCAAAATGAAACTCTTGCTCTTTTGTAATATTTATGGTTTTCACGTCAATTTTATCAGTGTAATGATTTTCTAAAATCCAAAGTAGTTCTTTAACTTCATTATTTACCGCAACAACATGAATGGTTTTTACAAATTTAAGCTCATTGATTCCTATGGTTAAGTCCAACAAAGGAGACGTTTTGACTATCAGGTTGTTGGTATGATTAAAAATAACATCTAAATGCTCAGGTATATTGGGCAAACAATCAGCTAAAAAGAATACTTTTCCTTTACTTTCATGGCGTCTTGATGGATCTGCATAAACCCAATCAAATGGTTTTGTGGTTTGTTTTAAAAATTCAATTCCGTCAACGGCTTGGGTCTGAATGTTATCAATTCCAAGTTGTTTATAATTATTGGCAACAAGTTCAGATAGATGGGTTTCTAATTCACAATGAACAACATCTTTAAACCGTTTTGAAAAATAATAACAATCCACTCCAAATCCACCGGTAATATCAATAATGGTGTTTCCTTCAATACATTTTGATTTATAGTCCGCAGTTATTTCTGATGAGGATTGCTCAATGTTTAATTTGTTGGGATAATAAATATTTTTGGTTTGAAACCAGGTTGGTAATTTTGTTTTGCATTTTTTTTTGGCTTCAATTTGTTCAATAATAGCTTTCGTGCTTACTGAATTAAATGACGTGCCTTTTAATAAAATTGAAGTTATATCAGAATCAATATTATTATTTATAAAATTTTGAATATCAGTATTTAAAATATATTTATTCAAACTTATACTATAAGTCTTTAGTAAGTTTTTTTACGATTTCATTTTCAGATAAAAACTCTTTTAAAACCACCTTTATAGCTGTATAAGCAGGAACAGCGACTATAAGCCCAATTACACCAAACAGAATGCCAGCAATTAAAATAACCAAAAAGATTTCCAATGGATGCGACTTGACACTTTTGGAAAATATAAAGGGCTGGCTGCCAAAATTGTCTACCAATTGCCCGAAGATGAAAACCACGAAAACCCAAATGGTTTTTGAAAAGATAATTTCAGAAAAATCCTGACCAAGATTACTGGTCATCGTTAAAGTGAGCATTAAAAAACCGCCCACCAAAGGCCCAACATATGGAATAAGGTTAAGTAAGGCACACAAAAAGGCAATCACAACCGCATTTTCTACACCTACAATTAGTAACCCGGTAGTATAAATTATAAAAAGGATTAAAATTTGAAAAATAAGACCCACAAAATACCTGGAAAGCAAATCCTTGATTTTGTTGTATGAATTTGTTAAACGGGTTTCCTTGGATTCTGGAATAAAAATCAAAACACCATTTTCAAACAGCTTGCTGTCCTTTAAAAAGAAAAAGGATATAAATAGAACCGAAAACAGTCCAACGCTAAAACTTCCCAATCCACTAATAACAGAGTTTAAAAAATCAGGAATGATGGAATAATCTATTTTTGAAAGTAAGCTAGAGCTTTCAAAGGATTGCTCGATATTGATGTTATTAACTTGAAAATATGAAATAACCTGTTCATAAAGACTTTCAATGTTGGTCTGCAATTTTTCTATATCCAAAAGCGACAGATTATGCCCTTGTTCAACAATTAAAGGAATAAAAAGAAGTACCAATCCCACAAAACACCCCAAAAGGAGCAGCATGGTGACTATAACGGCAATGGTGTTTTTAAATTTAAGCTTATTTTGTAAAAACATAACAATTGGCCTGCCAATTAAAGAAATAACAACGGCGATGGCTATGTAAACGATAACCGATTCTATTTTGTAAAAAAAATAAAATACCAAGGCTATTCCAAGAACAATCCCTAATGCCCTTAATATACCGTTTGCTATGGTTTTTGAATTCATTTAGTAAATATAAGAAAACGGTTTACAAAAGTTGCTTTGTGATTTCATATAACGCAATATTTGTAGCTTGTACAACATTCATACTGCTGTTTTGACCAAACATGTCTATATGAATTTGAGCATCTGATAGATTTAAAATAGCTTCTGAAACACCAAAATTTTCATCGCCAATAATCAGTGCTATGGGGGTTTCTTTTGAAAATTCAAATAAATGAATTGGTTTGCTTTGGTTAGTGATTTCTAAAGAAATAATTTGAAATTTGCTATTCTTTAATGATTCAACCACTTCTAAAGCAGAATTGTGCAATTCATAGTTAACTACTTTTTCAGTAGCTCTTGAGGTTTTGGTCATTTTTCTTCCTAAATTGATGTGTTCTCCACAAAGTATGAGCTTTTCAATTCCAAACGCATCGACTATCCTAAACAAACTGCCAATATTGGATGCATTGGTCACATTTTCAGACACTAAAGTAATAGGAAACGTTTGCTTTTTAAAGTTTGTATTGTAATGGTTGAGCTGCAATTGGAATAATTAGTTTTTAATAAAATCAGGAGTTAATGCTCAAAAACGTATGTAATGATATTGGCACCCATTTTCAAGGCTTTTTCCCTGACTTCAATGGGATCATTGTGAACGTCCTCATCTTCCCAACCATCACCTAAATCGCATTCATAGGTAAAGAGCAAGACCAATCTATCCTTGTAGAAAAGCCCAAACGCTTGAGCGCGTTTTCCGTCATGCTCATGGATTTTTGGTAGTCCGTTAGGAAACGAATAAGCCGCACTAAAAATAGGATGATTTGCAGGAAGTTCAATAAGATCTTGGTCAGGAAAAATTTTCTTAAGTTCCTTATCAAGATAGGGTTGCATGCCATAGTTGTCATCAATATGTAAAAAACCGCCCGACATGAGATAATTACGGAGGTTTTCAGCTTCGTCATCACTAAAAAACACATTACCGTGCCCGGTCATGTGCAGAAACGGAAATTGAAAAATGTCTGTACTTCCAGGTTCAACAGTCTGTGGGTTTGGATTTATTTTTGTTCCAATATTGATATTGCAATATGCAATTAAATTGGGCAGGGAGGTTGGGTTTGCATACCAGTCACCACCGC
The DNA here is from genome assembly GCF_014646655.1 of Yeosuana aromativorans. GTDB lineage: Bacteria > Bacteroidota > Bacteroidia > Flavobacteriales > Flavobacteriaceae > Yeosuana > Yeosuana aromativorans. The sequence goes on from NZ_BMNR01000005.1 coordinate 65,439, forward strand.
CTTTGTATTTTAACAAGGCAATCTCTTGGGCGCTTAAAGTTAAAAGTGTCAAGTTAAAAGTTAAAAGTAGGACTACCTTTTTCATATTAGTCTTGATTTACAAACGCTACGCTATGGCAGGCCACAATAGCAGCTGTTTCTGTTCGCAATCTGGTATTTCCCAAAGTTACAGGAATAAAATGATTTGCAAGAGCGGTTTCAATTTCTTTAACACTAAAATCACCTTCTGGACCAATTAAAATGGTAACGGTTTGATTGGGTTGTAATTGCTGTTTTAAGGATTTTTTATCGGTTTCTTCGCAATGCGCTATAAATAATTGCCCGTTATGCGATTTTTCAATGTACTCTTTAAAGGTAATCGCTTCATTGAGTTTGGGCAGATAACAATTTAGGGATTGCTTCATGGCTGATTGCAAAATTTTTTCAAATCTATCAAGCTTGAGAACCTTTCGTTCGCTGTGGTCACAGATAATAGGGGTGATGCTGTCAATACCAATTTCAGTGGCTTTTTCTAAAAACCATTCATAACGGTCATTCATTTTGGTTGGTGCAACGGCCAGATGTAACGTGTAATTATGTTTTCTTTTGAATTCTTTTGAAACAACAGTTGCCATGCAATTCTTTATATCAGAAATCACAATTTCGGCAGTAAATAACCAACCGTTTCCATTGGTTATATGCAGTATATCGCCAACCGTTTTTCGCAATACTTTCGCAATATGCCTGCTTTCTTCTTTGTCAAAAAAAAATTGTGTAGTGGTTTCAGTTATGTTTGGATTATAAAAAAGCTGCATCTTATATTTTTAATCGCGCCGAAGCGGTGACAGTTTGTTTGGAAAAATCACCTTCCAGATATTTTAGATACCCTACTATGGCAATCATGGCGGCGTTATCGGTTGTAAATTCAAATTTTGGGACATAGGTTGTCCAGCCAAATTTTTGTTCGCCATCCTTTAAAGCTTGTCTAATTCCCGAATTAGCCGATACGCCTCCACCAATGGCTATATGTTTGATACCAGTTTGTTTTGAGGCTGTTTTCAACTTATCTATCAATATGCCAATGATGGTATATTGAATAGAGGCACAAATATCATTCAGGTTGTCTTCAATAAAACGTGGGTTTTTCTTTGTCTCGTTTTGAACAAAATATAGAATAGCTGTTTTCAGGCCAGAGAAACTAAAATTCAATCCATCCACTTTTGGTTTAGTGAATTTAAAGGCTTTTGGGTTTCCTAACTTGGCTCTTTTATCTATTTCTGGTCCGGCAGGATATCCTAAACCCAATATTTTCCCACTTTTATCAAAAGCCTCGCCAACGGCATCATCAATGGTTTCACCAATGACTGTCATATCAAAATAGCTGTTAACCCTAACAATTTGTGTATGGCCACCAGAAATGGTCATGGCCAAAAACGGAAAAGGCGGTTTATTAAAACCTTCTTCTTCTATGTAATGCGCTAAAATATGGGCTTGCATGTGGTTTACGTCAATTAATGGGATGTTTAAACCGTAGGCCAATGATTTGGCAAATGAGGTTCCAACTAAAAGCGACCCCATTAATCCTGGTCCGCGGGTAAACGCTACAGCATGAAGTTTATCCTTGGTGATATTGGCTTTGGCCAAGGCTTGTGCAACAACCGGGACAATGTTTTGCTGGTGGGCTCTGGAGGCCAATTCGGGCACAACGCCACCGTATTCTTCATGGATTTTTTGATTGGCTATAACGTTGCTTAAAATTTTACCATTGTGTATTACACTAGCAGCCGTATCATCGCAGGATGACTCAATTCCTAGTATAAAAATATTTTGTTCAGCCATTACTTAGAATTAGGCACAATAATTGTTAATTTTGAACTTAGATAAAAGTCTGTCAAGTTTTTTTATTCGTAGATACAAAAGTAGTTTTTTCTCAATAAAATCATAACTTTAAAAATTATCAAAAAAATTCTAAAAATAATATCAAAGATAGCAGCGGTTTTGTTGCTGTTGTTCATCATTTTGGTGTTGATAATTTCTATTCCAGCCGTTCAAACAAGTCTAGGGAACTACGCTACAAAAAAACTCAACGACTCTTTTGGAACACACATAAACATTGATAAAGTTGGATTACAGTTTAATGGTGATGTTGAGCTTAAAAACATTTATATTGAAGATTACAAACAAGATACATTAATAAATATCACAGAACTGAATACGTCTATTTTAAATTTCAGAAACTTATATAAGGGCAAATTGGTGTTTGGTGATATTGATATTTATGGCCTGCTGTTCAATATCAAAAAATATAAAGGATCTGAAGATACCAATCTGGATATTTTTGTAGCCAAGTTTGAAGATGACAATCCCAGAAAAGAGAAGAGTGGCTTTTTACTCTCATCAAGCGATGTTTCTATATATGATGGTATTTTTATGTTATCGGATGAAAACAAAGAAAATCCCAAAAAACTTGATTTCAGTAATTTAAATATCAATGCCACCAATTTCTTAATCAATGGTAGCGACGTTAGTGCCAGGATAAATACCCTAGCGCTCAAGGATAGTAGGGGTGTGACCATCAAAAATATGATGACCAATTTTTCATATACTTTGACGGATATGACCTTTGATAATCTTGAGATAAAGACCGAGAATTCCATTTTAAAGGGAAATGTCAAATTTTCTTATAATCGTGAGGATTTTAAATTTTTTGAGGATAAGGTTAAAGTATCTGCCCATTTTCAAGATTCAAACATACTTCTTAATGAGCTTAATACATTTTATGATGAGTTTGGCGATAACCAATATGCTAAGTTTACTGTTGATTTATCGGGCACATTAAATGACTTGCATGCCAATAATTTATATCTCAACACCAGTACCAATTCGCGAATTGTTGGAGACTTTAACTTTAAAAATTTATTCAATCAAGAGGAAAATAATTTTTATATGTTTGGTAGATTCAGCAATCTATCATCTACCTATAAAGATTTAAAAGCCTTACTTCCAAACGTTTTAGGAGCCTCTATTCCATCATCATTTGATAGGTTGGGTAAATTCACTTTAGTTGGGCAATCTGAAGTAACTCCGTCAACAATAAACGCTGATTTGGAAATTGAGACAGAACTGGGTTTTGTTAATTCGAATTTAAGCATGAGCAGGGTCAACAATATTGATAATGCTTCATACACCGGAAATATCATTTTCAAGGATTTTGATTTAGGTGTGCTCATGAACGATCCCAATGTTGGAAAAGCATCCTTGAATCTGGATGTTGATGGTAACGGATTTGTTGCTGAAACCATTAACACACAAGTAAAAGGGGATATCTATCAATTAGAGTTCAACCATTACAATTACAAAAACATTAAAGTAGCAGGAAATGTTAGGAATAGAATATTTGATGGTAATCTTATAGTAAACGACAATAATTTAAAACTTAATTTTACCGGTCTTGTTGATTTTTCAGAAAAAGTTAAGAAATATGATTTTGAAGCCAAAGTATTTTATGCCAATCTTAAAGATTTGAACTTTGTAAAAAACGATAGCATTTCAATATTCCAAAGTAATGTTAAAATGAATATGAATGCCAGTAGTTTAGACGATGCTTATGGGCAAGTGGCATTTAAGAATACATCTTACAAAAATCAAGTAGATACTTATTATTTTGATGAGTTTGCCATTTCCTCTCGGTTTGTTGATGATACAAGATATATTGAAATAAATTCACCGGACATTATGGAAGGCAGCCTTAGTGGTCACTTTGTTTTTAATGATTTGGGTAAATTGTTCAAAAATGCTGTAGGAAGTATATACACTAACTACATACCTTATATGGTTGAAAAAAACCAATCCTTAAAATTTAATTTTAAAATTTATAATAAAATTATTGAAGTGTTTTATCCTGAAATCAAGCTTGGAAAAAATACGTTTATAAAAGGTCAGGTTGAAAGTAATGAGAAAGGCTTTAAATTAACGTTTAAATCACCTGGAATAAAATATCTTGATAATTTTGCCCAAAACATAGAATTGCAAGTTGATAATAACAACCCGCTTTTTAACACCTATGTAGAGGTTGATAGCATCAAGACAAAATACTACAACGTATCAAAATTTAACTTGATTAATGTCACGGTTAATGACACCTTATTTATGCGTTCTGAGTTTAACGGCGGAAAGCAAAACAAGGACAGTTATAATCTGAGTTTTTATCATACCATCAATGAAGAAAACCAATCGGTTATAGGTTTTAAAAAGTCCGATGTCACTATAAAAGACCATGTTTGGTTTATAAACGAAGCCAAAGATAATTTCAATAAGATATCGTTCAATAAAGATTTGACGTCATTTAACATTGATAAAATCAGGGTCAATCATAACAATGAGGAAATTTTATTGTCTGGATTTATAAAAGATTCCACCCAAAAAGATGTAAGGCTTAAATTCAAGGATGTTGACCTAGCCAAGATAGTTCCGGATATAGATAGCTTGTCACTTGCAGGAAATGTAAATGGTAAACTGGATATCCTTCAAAAAAATGGCAGTTATTTACCAAATTCAACAGTAACCATTGATGATTTTAAAGTAAATGATTTTGAATTAGGGTCTTTTGATGCCAATATTGAAGGCAATCAAACCTTGACCAATTACTTGGTAAATGTTACCATCAAGGATGACTTTTCAAAATCGTTTAGTGCTACCGGAAACATTAATGTAACAGATAGTCAGTCTAACATTGATGTGGATTTGAACTTTAATAAATTCAATTTACAGCCATTAAACCCGCTGTTGCATGACGTTTTAAACAACATTAGAGGCACGGTAACAGGTCAAGCCAATGTGAAAGGCAATTTAAAAAAACCTGATATAACCGGTAGTCTAGAGGTCAACAATGGCGGATTTAGAATCCCATATCTCAATGTGGATTATGCCATTGCCAATAACACCGTTGTAAAGCTAAAAGATCAAAGTTTTATATTTAACAAATTAGAACTCACAGATACTAAATTCAAATCAAAAGGAGAACTTAGTGGAGTTTTAAGCCATGTTAACCTCTCAGATTGGAGCATGGATTTTGATTTAAATACGCCTAGATTATTAGTGTTAAATACTACCGAAACTGAAGATGCTTTATATTACGGAACCGGTTTTGTTGGTGGTAACGCAAAAATCAGGGGACCTGCAGACCAGTTGACCATAAATGTTAACGGAGAAACCAAAGCAGGAACCGTGTTTAAAATTCCTTTAAATGACACTGAATCCTTTGGGGATAATTCCTATATACATTTCTTGACACCTGAAGAAAAGCAAGCTCGGGTTAATGGCATGGATTTTAATTTTGATAATATAAAAGGGTTGGAACTCGATTTTGATTTGGACATTACCGAAGATGCAGAAATTGAAATCATTATCAATAAAAATACCGGACATGCACTTAAAGGTCGTGGACGAGGCGGTATGTTGGTTGAAATAAACACCAACGGTAAATTTAATATTTACGGTGACTTTTCTGTGTTTGAAGGTGTTTACAATTTTGCCTATGGTGGGTTAATTGGTAAAAAATTCATTGTTCAACCCGGCGGAACACTAGCTTGGGATGGAGATCCTTTAAAAGCCCGAATCAATATGGAGGCGGTATATAAAACCCAGGCCAATCCATCGCCGTTGTTGGATAACCCTATCAATAAAAGTATTCCAGTTGAACTAAATATTAATTTAACGGGAGAGCTGGAACAACCAGATCCAAGTTTTGAGTTTGAATTTCCTAATGTGAATTCAACCGTAAAATCTGAGTTAAATTATAGATTAGAATCTAAAGATGATAGACAGAACCAAGCACTGTATTTGTTATCAACCGGCTCATTTTCTAGAGGATTAAGTGAATTGAACTTTTCAGGAACCATTGCTGAACGCCTCAATGGTATTATCAATGGTATTTTTACAAGTGGTGACAGTAAGCTTAACATCGGGCTTAATTATGAGGTAGGTGAAAACAGGCCAGATTACAAAACAGATGATAGGGTAGATTTAACATTGCAAACCCAAATAAGTGACCGTGTACTTATAAACGGTAAAGTGGGTGTTCCTGTAGGTGGTGAAACACAAACGGTCATAGCTGGTGACGTACAGGTTGATTTCTTGTTGAATGAAGAAGGTACCTTGCGGGCAAAAGTGTTCAATCGAGAAAATAGTATTCGTAATTTTGGAGAAGAAATAGGGTATACCCAAGGCGTGGGTATTTCTTATAATGTGGATTTTGATACGTTTAAGGAATTGCTTCAACGCTTATTTACAAATGCTAAAAAAACAGAGAAAAATCCAAGCCCTGAAAAACAGGAAAAAAAAGATGAAACATTGCCTGAATTCATCAGCGTTAAAACGTCTAAAAAACAAGACAATTAATAATAATTCCCTTTTTTGATTATCAATTTAATAAAAAAGCAGGTTTTTTATTAACTAAAACGTTGTAGTTTTAACATCCGCGTAAAAAAAGCAAAATGCTATTAGTTATCTAATTTTTGTTTAGTAATTTTACTGAATAATTACGAAAAATAGATGCCGAAAACAATTAAAAAAATAGGTGTTTTAACATCTGGTGGTGATGCTCCGGGAATGAATGCTGCCATCCGTTCGGTTGTTAGAACATGCGCTTATCATAAAATTGAATGTGTTGGGGTTTATCGTGGCTACGAAGGTTTGATGGAAGGGGATTTTAAATCCATGAACGCACGAAGTGTTAAAGATATCATCAATAAAGGAGGAACGATTTTAAAATCAGCGAGATCCAAAGAGTTTAGAACGGTAGAAGGAAGAAAACAAGCCTACAATCATATAAAGAATGCCAACATAGATGCACTGGTGTTAATTGGCGGTGACGGTACGTTTACTGGAGGCATGATTTTCAATCAAGAATTCGATTTTCCTGTTATAGGAATACCAGGAACTATCGACAATGATATTTATGGTACATCGCATACATTGGGGTTTGACACTGCTTTAAATACGGTAGTTGAAGCCATTGATAAAATACGGGATACAGCTAGTTCCCACAACAGATTGTTCTTTATTGAAGTTATGGGCCGTGATGCTGGTCATATTGCACTTAACGTAGGAGTTGGTGCCGGTGCAGAGGAAATTTTAATCCCTGAGGAAGATATGGGACTAGACAGGCTTGTAGAGTCTTTAAGACGAAGCAGGGAATCTGGTAAAACATCAAGTATTGTAATTGTGGCTGAAGGTGATAAAATAGGAAAAAGTGTCTTTGAGCTAAAAGATTATGTAGATGAAAACATGGAAGGCTATGATGTTAGGGTTTCAGTATTGGGCCATATGCAACGTGGCGGAGCACCATCATGTTTTGACAGGGTTTTAGCCAGTAGAATGGGCGTGAAAGCTGTTGAATCACTATTGGCAGGTAAAACAAATTACATGGTTGGTTTAATCAACGGAGAGATAGAACTAACACCTTTGGATAGTGCCATTAAAGGAAAATCAAAAATAAATTTAGAATTATTGCGTGTGTCAGAAATTATGTCCACTTAACATTTATATATAATAGATATGTCAAAATTAAAATTAGGAATTAACGGATTTGGTAGAATAGGTAGAATTGCCTTCAGAGTAGCTTCTGAAAGACCAAACGTAGAGATAGTAGGAATCAATGACTTGCTGGATGTAGAACATTTAGCTTATTTATTGAAATTTGACTCTGTTCATGGAAAATTTAACGGAACAGTTGAAGTTAAAAACGGAAATTTAGTCGTAAACGGAAAAGAAATCAGAATTACTGCAGAACGCAACCCAGAAGATTTGAAATGGGATGCTGTTGGTGCTGAAGTGGTTTTGGATTGTACAGGTATCTTCACAACCTTGGAAGGTGCTCAAAAACACATAACAGCAGGTGCTAAAAAAGTAGCAATTTCTGCTCCTTCTGCAGATGCTCCAATGTTTGTTATGGGTGTAAACCATAAACAAATCACGCCTGCCCACACCATTGTTTCCAATGCTTCATGTACAACTAACTGTTTAGCTCCTTTAGCTAAAGTTATTAATGATAATTTTGGAATAATTGAAGGATTAATGACTACAGTGCATGCTACAACAGCAACACAATTAACGGTTGATGGCCCTTCCAGAAAAGACTGGAGAGGTGGAAGAAGTGCATTGGCAAACATTATTCCTTCTTCAACAGGAGCCGCTAAAGCTGTTGGTAAAGTAATTCCAGAATTAAACGGAAAATTAACAGGAATGGCGTTTAGGGTTCCAACACCTGATGTATCCGTAGTTGATTTGACTGTAAGAACAGAAAAAGCAGCATCTTGGGATGAAGTGAAAGCAGCTTTAAAAAGTGCTTCTGAAAATGAATTAAAGGGTATTTTAGGATATACTGAAGATGCAGTAGTATCTCAGGATTTTGTTTCAGAATCCATGACAAGTATCTTTGATGCTGAAGCTAGTATTGCCTTAAATGACAATTTCTTTAAATTGGTATCTTGGTATGATAATGAGTTTGGTTATTCAACTAAATTAGTTGATTTAGCAACTCATATTGGTTCAATATAAATATAATTCAGTAATTTACACCACAGGACTGCTTTGTTGGTAGTCTTGTGGTTTTTTTAATTCAAAACTTATGATTTTAATTGTTGATAGCGGTTCTACAAAATGCGATTGGATTGCAGTAGATAAAAACGGAAACCAAGTATTGGAAAAAATGCGTACCAAAGGGCTTAACCCACAAATTCTTACGGAGAAAAAGCTCAAAAAAACAATTAAAAAAAATAAGGATTTAAAGGAAAACCGACATATAGTAACCCATGTGTTTTTCTATGGTGCAGGTTGTGGCACAGCTAGAGGCAAAGAGCTTGTTGGTGGTGTTTTAAGAGAAGTATTTGACAATGCAGAGATAACCGTGGAAGAAGATACTATGGCTGCTGTATATTCAACCATAAATAGTGATGACGAAGCTGCTGTGGTTTGTATATTAGGTACAGGTTCTAACTGTAGTTATTATGATGGCAAACAATTACGGCAAGACGTTGTATCTTTAGGGTATATCATAATGGATGATGCTTCTGGTAATTATTTTGGACGCCAGTTGATACGGGATTACTATTTTAATCAAATGCCAGAAGGCATTAAAGTTGCATTTGCCAGTAAATACAACCTGGATGCAGACTATATAAAATACAATATTTATAAGCAACCAAACCCCAATGCTTATTTGGCAACTTTTGCCGAATTCATGTTCTTAAATAAAGACTCTGAATATGCTCGTGAGCTTATTAAAAAGGGGATTCGGGTATTTGCCAAAAACATGATCATGCAATACAAAGAAGAGCTTAAAACTGTTCCCGTCCATTTTGCAGGATCTATTGCGTTTTTCTCACAAAACGAAATCAAGGAAGTAGCAAAAGAAATGGGCTTTACCGTTGGCAATTTTGAACGTAGACCAATTGAAGGCTTAGTGGCCTATCATGTTAAAAGCTTAAAAAATAATCCTCTCAACGCTTAATTCGGCCAAAATAGATTGTCTATTTTCAGTTGATTATTTTACTTTTAAATGGGGTTAAAAAGGAACGTTTTTATCTATTAAAACGTCCTGAAATATTGCCATCTAGGATTGCAGTGACTTCATCAACAGTAGCATAATTCACATCACCTTCATAGGTATGTTTCAATGCACAAGCAGCACTTGCAAATTCCATGGATTTATAATCATCAAATTGTTGTAGACCATAGATTAGTCCGGCAGCAAACGCATCACCGGTGCCAATTCTGTCAATGATATGTGTGATATCAAAATCACTGGTTTCCCTGAATTCCTTGCCATTCCACATTCTAGCTCTTATCTTGTGCCAAGAAGAGTTTATGGATGTTCTTATTTTGTCAAACACTTTTTCAATATTTGGAAACCGTTCCATAAGCTTTTTACTGGCTTCAATAAAATCTTCATTGGAGTAGCCATAACTGGTTTCTAAAACCTCATTGATTTCATTAATGCCCCCAATAAAAATGGTGGAATAATTTAACAAATCCGATAGGACATCTTTAGGGTTTTCGCCATATTTCCATAATCCACTTCTATAAGTAGGATCGGCAGACACAGCTATTCCTTGTTTTTTTGCTAAAATAAGCCCTTGTTTCAAGGTTTCATATCCACCTTTGCACAAAGCAGGAGTAATGCCTGTCCAATGAATCCATTTGGCTTTCTTTAGGATATTTTCCCAATCTACCATATTGGGCTGGATATCAGAAAAAGACGAATGTGATCGATTATAAGAGATAGAACTAGGGCGCATGACGGCACCAACTTCTAAAAAGTATACACCCAAAGGCTTGTTGGAACGAACAATTGCTGAAGTACTAACGCCAAATTTTTGTATATATGAAATAGCCGTATCACCTATAAAATCATTTGATACACAGCTAATGTGTTTTACCTTCCCTCCAAAATTAGCGATTGAAATACCCACGTTGATTTCTGTACCGCCAAAGTAAAATTCCAGTAAGTTAGCTTGCATGAATTTCTTGTTCCCTTCCGGCGACAACCGCATTAAAATTTCCCCAAATGTTATGATTTGTTTCATGTAATATATCTCAGTGTTTAGTTTAAAAAATAAAGAACTGGTCTCAGTTACGTTTTAATCAATCATTCTTCGTAAACTCTGTTTTCTTGTTCTGCAACCCTAATAAATGTGGTACGTTTAGTCAGTTCTTTTAAACGTTGTGCACCGACATAGGTACATGTACTGCGTAAACCGCCTAAAATATCCTGCAAGGTAGATTCTACTTTCCCTCGGTAGGGAACTTCAACTGTTTTGCCTTCACTGGCTCTATAATCTGCCACACCACCAACATGTTTTTCCATAGCCGTAGACGAACTCATTCCGTAGAATTTTCTAAATGATTTTCCATTGCGTTCTATGATTTCCCCGCCACTTTCATCATGACCTGCCAACATACCACCAAGCATCACAAAATCTGCACCAGCACCAAAGGCTTTAGCAATATCGCCTGGTGTGGTACAGCCGCCGTCACTGATGATTTGCCCACCTAATCCATGAGCGGCATCTGCACATTCAATAATGGCGGATAGTTGCGGGTAGCCAACTCCTGTTTTAATGCGTGTTGTACATACCGAACCAGGACCAATACCTACTTTGACAATATCGGCACCAGATAGCAACAATTCCTCAACCATTTCACCTGTTACAACATTACCGGCAATAATGACTTTATCAGGATAATGTTCTCTTGTCTTTTTTACAAAATCAGCAAAATGCTCTGAATAGCCATTGGCAACATCAATGCAAATAAATTTTAATTGCGGGTTGGTACTAAAAATAGCGGCTAACTTTTCAGAATCTTTTTTGCCAGTACCTGTGCTAATAGCAATATAGTTTTCAATATGTTTTGGTGCATTAGTGCAAAACACATTCCAATCGGTTACAGAATAATGTTTGTGAATGGCCGTAAATAATGTTTTGTTGGCTAACGCAACAGCCATATCAAATGTGCCAACCGTATCCATATTGGCCGCCATGATAGGAATTCCTTTCCAAATTAAAGGGCTGTGCAAAAATTTGAATTCACGCTCTAGGTTTACTTGGGATCTGCTTTTCAATGTTGACCGTTTTGGGCGGATCATGACATCTTTAAACCCCAGTTTTAAATCATATTCTATACGCATTTGTGCATTAAATTATGGGTATATTCCAAAAGTATTATTTTTAAAATTGAAATATTACTAAAATCCTATAAATTATATAAACCCGTTGTTATTATTTAATATTACTTTTATATACCCACTAAAAATTATAAATTACATAATAAAAACGAATATTAATAACAGTTTTGGGAATTACATCAAATATAAATATGTTTGTAAAAAATAAGCTGAAGATGGCATTTCTTTTTCGATCAATGCGATCCTTTAAAGTAAGGATTACATTGATTTTTTTCTCCTTAATTTTCTTGGCAATAATTCTTTTTATTGGATTTTTTCAAATAGAAAAGCAAAACAACTATTTATTGAATGATATCAAAAGCGTAGAACAAATTACTGAGGATTTTTATACAAGTACTTTAAATCTTCAATCTGCTTTAATATTTAGTGATGATACTGAAAGTTACCAAGAACCTACACAATCATATCAATCAAATTTAGAAAATTACAAGGCCAAACTTGAAAGTTTACAAAACAGTCTTGGTGATCATAATATTGTATTTGATAATGAGTTCAATTCTATATTTCAGGAGCTGGGTTCCATTGAAAAAATAGTGAGTGATAATAACTTAAAACCATCATCTTCAAAAGATTTTTATAAAGTAGTGGAAGAAGCCAGATTGCGTTTGACCAGTAACTTAAAATCCCTGAACACTAAGCTTGTTGATACTGTTAATAATAAAGATAGTATGCTTAAAAAGAATGCTTTAGTGTTCTTTATCATGCTTGGAATTCTGTTTATTGGAATCATTTACTATTTAGCGCACAGGTTGACACGCGATTTAAGAAACTTGAAACATAAAATAGATAAATTACAAGAGGCTAACACCAATTTTAAGGAAGAACCCTTGATTTCAAATATTGAAGAAGTCAATAATCTGGATAAGAGTTTTGAATATATAAAGTCAAAATTAAGAGAATTGGAATCTGATTTGGAAGAAGCCAGTAAGATAAGCGAATACAAATCGGTATTTCTGGCAAATATGAGTTATGAAATAAGAACGCCGCTCAATTCTGTGTTAGGTATGATAAACATGCTTAAGCAGAGCCAATTGACTACCGAGCAGCAAATACAATTGGAAATTGCAGAATATTCATCTGAACACGTGTTGCAACTGGCAAATATGATTTTGGACAATTCTAAGGTTGAAGGCGGCAATATAGAACTTGAATTGTCTGCCATTGATTTAAAATCTGATTTATCAAAACTGGTCAAGGTTTTTGAATATGAGGCATGGGACAATGATTTGGAATTTGAATTCAAGTTACTGGCCGATGAAAGTCAAAAGTTCTTATTATTGGGCGATTTAAAACGGATTAAACAGATTTTAACAAACTTACTGAGCAACGCTATAAAATTCACCAATGCGGGTAAAGTTTCTTTGATTATTGACCAAACAGTTGGCCCAGATGATTTTCAAATAGTAACATTTTATATTAAGGATACGGGTATTGGAATTCCACCAGAAAAGGCAAAACGTATTTTTAAAGATTCCAAAAACAACCATCTATCCATTATGGATTATTATGGAGGCACTGGTTTGGGTCTTACAGCATCTTGCCAACTTATAGAACTCATGGGCGGAGAGCTAAAATTGGAAAGTAAGGAAAATGAAGGGTCTATATTTTATTTTAGTATTCAATTACAAAAAACCTTAAATCTTGAACGTGAAAAACCAGAACCTGCTCCTGTATTGCTTAATAAATTTGACTACAAGTTTTCGGTTTTAGTGGCTGAAGATAATACCATGAACCAAAAGGTCATTAAATTCCTATTGGAGCAACAAGGCGCTGATTGTACATTTGTCAAGAATGGTTCAGATGCTGTGAAACTGTTTAATATTCTTGATTTTGACATGGTATTTATGGATATATTCATGCCAGAGATGGATGGTTATGAAGCCACCAGAAGAATCAAGAAAAGCCAAAAATATGCAGAACATAATATTCCTATAATTGCCGTGTCTGCAAGTGCTTTTGAAGAGGATATTAAAAACGCCAAAGATGCCGGTATTGATGATTTTTTAGCCAAGCCAATAGAAACCAAACGATTGAAAGAATTGTTGGTCAAATATGCTCCAGAGAACAGTGTGATTGATGAATCCTCAGAAACAAATTGATTACTTCATGGCAATCATACTAATTTCAACATGCACGTTTTTAGGTAATTTGGCTACTTGAACAGTTTCCCTAGCAGGAGCGTTATCATTGTCAAAATAACTTCCGTAAACGTCATTGATTTCAGTAAAGTCATTCATATCGGTTATGAATATGGATGTTTTAACCACATCTTGAAAAGTCAAATCAGCGGCTTCTAAAACCGCTTTTAGATTTTTCATGACCTGATCGGTTTCAGATTTAATATTGTCTAATACTAATTCACCAGTTTCGGGATTAATTGCAATTTGTCCTGAAGTGAATAAGGTATTTCCCTTTAAAACAGCTTGGCTATAAGGACCAATAGGGGCAGGAGCGTTCTTACTAGTTATAATTTTTCTCATACTAATGTTATTTAAAAACCAAAAATCCGTTTAAAGTTGTAAGTCTGGTTGTTTTCGTTTGTCATATTTCAAGTCTTTCAAGATACTTGATTTTATTCCTATAAAGAAATACCACGAACTTCTGGAGCTAAATGGAACCCAACTAAAGTTCATTCGCCAACTCAACAAATCACGCTCAAAGCGCAGTTGTGTATAAGTGAACCCTTGGTTTTTTAAATCGTAACCAGAAGACGCCCCAAAGGACCATTTGGGGGATAAATCAATATCACCAGAAAACATCAAGGAATGTGATGATATCTCATTTTGCCGGCTTGAGTTACTGTAATTTACGGCGTATGCTACACGTAGGCTCCAAGGGATTTTAAAATTATAAAAATTACTGTTATCCTCTTCTTTTTTCTTGTCCTTATCTTCATCAAAACGTTGACTGGTAAAATCATCAGAACGACCAAATAAATCATCATCACGGCCACCACTTCTTAGGTTTTCTTGAATACTTGGGTCATTTTTATTGTCTTTTTTGTCTCCGTCTTTACTGGAAAAAGACATACTGGCGGTTATATTAGCACTTGTCAACCTGAATAGGCTTCCGCCATTATCAATATTGAATTTATTAATCTTTCTATTGTTATTGTCTAGTGCATATGGGTCTAAAGTGGCCCCAAAATTAATACTCAATTTATTTTTAAAAAGCTGTGTGCCACCACTCATTCTTACGGGGCTCCACTGCAACGAATCGCCTGCTAAATTATATGATGTAGAAAAGTTTAAATTGTTAAGTAGGGTTATTTTTTTAGGTTCGGTTGCTGTAGAATCCCTATCTTTTACTTTAGCTTCAAAGTTATTGGATAATGAAATACCAATTGAACTTGAGAAATTCTTACTTGGTGAACCAAAAATACCATTGTCAAAACGTGTATACAATAAATTACTATTTTGTTCTATGTCTTCTAATTCTCCCACAGTTAATCCATCTGCATTAATAACTTCGGCTCTTTCATAATATTTATCAAATGCAGGATTTATACTATAACTTATGGATGGCCTCATTACATGACGTATAGCTTGTATTTTCGGGTCTTTACCTTCCTTTTTAAAGTCAAACATACCGTAAATGGTGGTTCCTAAACTGGCGCTAAAGTTATAGGTTCTAAAAGCATCAAAACCGTTGATGGTATCCGTCACTTGGATTCTTTTAGTGGAAGCGTCATATGATTTTTTTATGGTCTTAAACGTCCATACTTCATTATAGTTGGTACTGGCGCTTAAACTAAAATACTTAAACAGTTTAAAGTTGGTGCTTAATGGAATGGAGTGTTGAAAACCCGTTTTGGCATCTTTAAACATTTCTTTTTTAAAGAATAAGGAATCCGTTGTTTGTATCCTATTTTCACCTCTTATATTATATTGAAAATTGATGTTTTGGATAATACCCTTTTTGGTTCCTGTTTTTGGTGCAAACGGAAAAACCCTACCAACGCTACCTTGAAAAGTTGGCAAGGTCATGTTAATTTGTTTGGTATTGGTGTTTTGTGAATGTGTTGCCGTTAAGCTAAAGTTGACTTGAGGCTCACCCTGAAAGGTCTTTGAATAAGAAACAGATGATGACAGTGTATTGTTTAAGAAATTACCCGTATTGACCTGATTGAGCGACGTCCTATAATAGGTGCTACTTCCTAGGTTTACAGATGCAGAAAACCGAGAGTTTGGACTGGATTTGCCGTCTTTACTGTGCGACCAACGTAAATTGTAAACCGTTGATTTGGTGTAGTCTGGGAAACCACGCTCGCTACCAATCAGGTTTTCATAACGGAAACCAAAATTTCCCCTAAACTTGTAACGTAACGCATAATTGCTTTCTAAACGAAACCCGTAACTTCCGTTGGTGTAATAATCCCCTAAAACGGCTAAATCCGCATAATCACTAATGGCAAAATAATAACCTCCGTTTTGTAAAAAATACCCTCTGTCATTCTGTTCGCCAAATGTGGGGATGATAATTCCAGAGGTTTGCTTTTCAGATTGAGGAAAAAATCCAAATGGCAATCCAATAGGCGTGGGGACGTCATAAATAAATAGGTTGGCCAGCCCAGTAACTATTTTTTTACCGGGTACAACCTTGGCTTTTCGTAGCAAGATGTAATATTCTGGGTCATCCAGATTTTCGGATGTTGTATATTTTCCTCTGTAAATAAAATACACCGAATCATTTTCTTTCTTGGTTATCTTAGCAATAACAGTTCCGCCAGACTGTTCCGTTTTAGAATTATATATAAGCGCTTTCTGGGTTTTGGTATTGAACAAAATAGAATCGGGTTCCACAACATTACTGCCTTGCTTGAAAACTGGAGCCTGTGTGTATTCTCCTATGGAATCCGTAATTCCTTTGGCATACACCTCATTTTTACTGTAGTCTATGGTAATGCTGCCAGCCTTAATGTTCATATCACCATAAGTGATTTCGGCCTCATTATATAAGTACAGTTTTTGTTTTTTTTGGTTAAATGTTGTGTAATCAATTGCCGAGTAGTCAACAATGTGTTCCAATAGACCCTTTTTTGGTTTAATGGAATCTTTCAAAGTGCTGTCTTGTTCTTTTTTTGCCGTTTGAAGTGTGTCAATGACTTTTGAGTTCAAAATCAAGCTATCTTTAACAGAAGGATTAATGGCTTCGTTCTTTTTTGGGATATCTTGTGCGAAGCTCAACATGTTTATAAACACTGTAAAACTTACCGCAAAAAGTAATTGAAAGTTGTTTGTACGCAACGCTTTTAAATGTATTTTTGTAAAAGTATGGCTCGGTTTTTGAAAAGTCAAAATTACAATATTTTTTTTGGGATTATTTCTTTATCAAATAAAATTTAAAATTAAAATAAACCATGCTTTTAAGTCGTTAAAACCAATATGAAAACGCTCAAAATCTTACTTTTCGTATCTTTTATAATACTATTCACAACGCTTTCATTTGCAATAGATAATGATCATAAACCATACCACAAGTTTGTAGTTGTACTGGATGCAGGGCATGGCGGACATGACCCTGGAAACTTGGGAAATGGTTTTAAGGAAAAGGACATTGCTTTAAAAATTGTACTGGATATTGGTAAGGAACTGGAGAAAAATCCGAACATTAAAGTTGTTTACACGCGTAAAACTGATGTTTTTGTTGACTTGTTTGAAAGGGGCAAAATAGCCAACAAAGCAAATGCAGATTTGTTTGTATCGGTGCATTGCAACTCCCATAATTCCAGTGCTCATGGAACCGAGACCTTTGTTTTGGGTACGCACAGAAACCAAACAAATTTTGAGGTTGCCAAAAAGGAAAACTCCGTTATTTTCCTTGAGAATGATTATGAAAGCAAGTATGCGGGTTTTGACCCTAATTCGCCTGAATCTGTTATAGGTCTCACTTTGGCCCAAGAAGAATATTTAGACCAAAGCATCAGATTGGCCAAGGCCATACAAAATAATTTTACCACAACATTAAAGCGAACAGACAGAGGTGTAAAACAAGCTGGATTTATTGTATTGCACCAAACAGTAATGCCCAGTGTGTTGGTAGAAACTGGTTTTTTAACTTATAGGGATGAAGGTAGATATTTAAATTCACAAAAAGGGCAAAAGGAAATTGCCTCATCTATTGCAGATGCTATTATTGAATACAAAAAGTCATTGGACCAAAATGTAGGTGAAGACATTTTTGAAGAAGAAGAGGCGCAACAAGAGGCTATTTCTCATGCAACTGCTGATGAATCCAATATTATTTTTAGGGTACAAATTGCCGCCGGTTCAAGAAAAATTGAAACCAAGCCTTATAATTTCAAGACTTTGGAAGATATTTCAAGAGAGCAGGAGGGGAACTTGTACAAGTATTATTATGGCTCTACCCATAGTTATGATGAAGTCACTAAACTGGAAGAAATTGCCAAATCCAAAGGCTATAAGTCTAGTTTTATAGTGGCATTCAAAGATGGAAAAAGAATCTCACTGGCCGATGCCTTAAAAACATCTGCCAATTAAGTCCATTCTTTTTATCCATTCTTTTTAAATTTATTTTAAATTTGTTTCATCTTAAAGCCAATTACTTTGAAAATATCAAAAGAAGTTAAAACAGCCATACTTGTATTATTGGGAATAGCCCTTTTTATTTTTGGGTACAATTATTTAAAAGGTAAGAACTTATTTGAATCAGATAGTCTTTATTATACCGAATTTGATTATAATGCCTTGAGTAAATCATCGGTGGTTACTGTAAAAGGTAATACTGTTGGTAAAGTTCAGGACATTATCTATGATTATAAAACCGGAAAAACAAAAGTAGCTTTTTCAGTAAATGAGCAATTAAAATTCTCAAAAAACAGTATAGTTAAGATGTATCAAACGGGTTTGATGAGTGGCAATGCTTTAGCAATTCAAATAAGTGAAGAAGGAGAGCTTGCCAAGCCGGGAGATGTTTTAAAATCTAAAGTTGAAGTTGGAATCATAACAAGTCTCTCTAAAAATTTCACAGGAGTAAGTTCAGATTTAAATACAACATTAAAAACCACAGATACCCTTTTAGGAAACATAAACAAAATAGTTGTTGATGAATCTGACGAGGGTTTAAAGAAGACTATAGCTGAATTGAATGCTACTTTAAAAAGCTTTAAAGAACTATCGCTTTCAGCAAATAGTTTGATTGCACAAAATGATCAAAATATAGCAGCTATTATAGATAATTTCAAGAACACGAGCCAAAATTTATCTCAATTATCTGAACAGTTGAAAGAAGCAAACCTAGATGACACCTTAAAGAATCTGAATACAGCCGTTGCAAGCTTGAATAATATGCTATCAACTATTGATAACGGTGAAGGTTCCATAGGAAAATTATTAAAAGATGAAGGGTTGTACAACAATTTAGAAGGTGCAACTTTACAGCTAGAGCAGTTGTTACAAGATATGAAACTGAATCCAAAACGCTATGTTCATTTCTCTTTGTTTGGTAAAAAAGCAAAGCAATACGATGCTGAAGGCAATGAAATAAAAGATAAAGAATAAACCATTTTTGTATGGATTACTTACCAAATATACTTTTTGCTCTAGCGTTATTTATTGGGATTGGATATTTTGCAAAAAACGTTAAAAAGCTAAGGCGCAATATAGGGTTAGGGCAAGATTTAGATATCTCAGACAACAAACCTGAACGTTGGAAAAATATGGCCCGTATTGCTTTGGGACAAAGTAAAATGGTGCGTCGTCCCGTAGCTGGTTTATTGCATGTTATTGTTTATGTTGGGTTTATAGTAATCAACATTGAGGTTTTAGAGATTATCATTGATGGGCTTTTGGGCACGCACAGGATTTTTTCCTCCATTGGCTCTTTATACGGCGTTTTAATTGGAACATTTGAAATTTTAGCCGTCTTGGTGTTTGTCGCCGTTATTGTGTTCTGGATTCGCCGAAACATTATTAAGCTTAAACGTTTTTGGAATTCCGAAATGACCAGTTGGCCAAAAAACGATGCCAATTATATTTTATATTTTGAAATGGTATTGATGACCTTATTTTTGGTGATGAATGCTACCGACATACACTTTCAAGAAATGCATTCGGGGAATGTTATCAGTCAATTTATAGCACCTTGGTTCAGTCATTTTTCAGAAGGTACTGTTCATTTGATAGAACGTTCAGCTTGGTGGCTACATATTTTAGGTATTTTGATATTTTTAAATTATCTCTATTTTTCAAAGCATCTGCATATTTTATTGGCATTTCCCAATACATTTTATGCGAGTTTGAAACCTAAAGGAGAATTCAATAACCTGGAAGCGGTTACCAAAGAAGTAAAGATGATGATGGATCCCAATGTAGATCCTTTTGCGGCTCCAGCTGAAAATGCCGAGGTGCCTGCCAAATTTGGCGCCAGTGATGTTCAGGATTTAAATTGGTTGCAATTATTAAACGCCTATACCTGTACTGAATGCGGTCGTTGTACTAGCGAATGTCCTGCCAACCAAACAGGTAAAAAATTATCACCTCGCAAGATCATGATGGATACTAGGGATAGGTTAGAGGAAGTTGGAAAAAACATAGATGCAAACAAAGGAACTTTTGTAGATGATGGTAAACAATTGCTGGACGACTACATAACACGAGAAGAATTATGGGCTTGTACATCATGCAACGCTTGTGTAGAGGCCTGTCCGGTAAGTATTAACCCACTGTCTATTATATTGGACATGAGACGCTATTTGGTAATGGAACAGTCAGCTGCTCCAACTGAGTTAAATAACATGATGACCAATATTGAAAATAATGGTGCTCCATGGCCTTACAATCAAATGGATAGATTAAACTGGAAGAACGAATAAACACAACAACATGAGCGAATTATTGAATGTGCCAACTATGGCGGACTTTATGGCTCAAGGCAAGCAACCTGAGGTGCTGTTTTGGGTTGGTTGTGCTGGAAGTTTTGATGATAGGGCCAAAAAAATTACCAAGGCATTTGTGAAATTGTTGAATAAAGCCAAGGTAGATTTTGCCGTTTTGGGAACAGAGGAAAGTTGTACCGGTGACCCTGCCAAACGCGCAGGTAATGAATTTTTATTTCAAATGCAGGCTGTTACCAATATTGAGGTCATGAATGCGTACGAAGTTAAGAAGATTGTTACCGCCTGCCCACATTGCTTTAATACCATTAAAAACGAATACCCAGAACTTGGTGGTAATTATGAGGTTATGCACCATACACAATTTTTAAAGGACTTACTGGATGAAGGCAGACTTAGCATTGAAGGTGGTCAGTTTAAAGGTAAACGCATCACATTTCATGACCCTTGTTATCTTGGGAGGGCTAATAATGTGTATGAAGCCCCTAGGGATTTAATTCAAAAATTGGAAGCAGAACTTATTGAAATGAAGAACTGCAAAAAAAATGGTTTGTGCTGTGGAGCAGGAGGCGCCCAGATGTTTAAGGATGCTGAAAAAGGGGATAAAGAAGTCAATGTTGAACGTACCGAACAAGCACTGGACATGAAACCGGAAATCATTGCTGCGGGTTGTCCATTCTGTAATACGATGATGACCGATGGTGTAAAGGCAAAAGAGCGTGAAGATGACGTAAAAGTTATGGACATAGCCGAGCTGATTGCCAATGCTCAGGATTTATAATTAAATATACTAGATCATCATGAAGCACTTAGTATTTTGTTTGACCTTTTTAGTGTTAAGCTATGGACAATCACAGGAATCTGCAATTGATAAGATAGCTCAAAAAACCTGCGAGTATATGAATAGTGATGAAATGACTAATTTAGATAAGAGTCAAAAAACAGCAAAATTGGGAGTTTTTATTATCGGTCAATACGGTGAATACAAAGAAGAATTAGCTAAAGAAGGAATAGAAATTGATTTTTCAGAAGAAAATTCAAGTAGAAAATTTGGAGAGAAAGTTGGTTTTGCAATGGTAGATGTTTGTCCAAATACGTTAATTGCATTAGCAGAAACAGATAATTTAAATGGTAATGAAGCTTATTTAAGTTTTGCAGGAAACCTTGTTTCTGTAACAGGAGAGGACTTTAGTTTTGTTCAAGTAAAAAATTCAGAAGGTATTGTCCAGAATTTTTTATGGCTTTCAAATTTTAAGGGATCGGAACGATTAATATCTGATAATTCGGTGATTGGAACTGAAGTTAAAATTAAATATAAAAACACCGAATGCTTTTCTCCTAAACTTAAAGAGTATATCAATAGAAAAGAGATTGTAGAAATAGAATATTTAGATTAATGCTAGTAGATTTTAATACATTACCCGATGAATCAAGAGTTTGGATATACCAAGCCAATCGGTCATTTACAGATAAGGAAATTGAAGAGATTTCATCCAGATTGGATGGATTTATAGAAAATTGGACCGCTCATGGTGGTGATTTAGAAGCAGGTTATTCCATTAAATACAAGCGGTTTATAATTATTGGTTTAAATCAAAACTTAAACAAAGCTTCTGGCTGTTCTATAGATGCATCGGTTCATTTCATTCAACAATTGGAAAATGATTACCAAGTTGATTTAATGGATAAAATGAATGTGTCATACAAACAAGGTGACTTTATAGCTTACAAACCGCTATTGGATTTTAAAAAAATGGCCAAGGAAAAAGCCGTTTCCAAAAATACTATTGTATTCAATAATTTAGTGACCACTGTTGCTGAATTCAATGAAAACTGGGAAGTGCCGGCCAGTGAAAGTTGGCACAGTAGGTTTATTAAATAGTTTTCATTTTTAGTTTAAACCCCAAAAATTTTCATATATCAAATAGATTATTGATTTTTACCGCTTTTTTAAGAGTAAGTGCAAAATTATGGCTAAAGATATTTTTTTATTGAATATTTCAGGGCAGGATAAGCCAGGATTGACTTCTGGATTAACAAGTGTATTATCAGAATATGATGCCAAAGTGTTGGATATTGGGCAAGCGAATATTCATGATACCTTGTCACTAGGGATGTTATTTGAAATTCAGTCTGGAGAAAAATCCTCGGCCGTACAAAAAGATTTACTTTTTAAGGCTTATGAGCTTGGTATTACAGCTAAGTTCACGCCCATTACGCTTGAGGATTATGAACACTGGGTAAGCCTTCAAGGTAAAGACCGTTACATTATAACAATTTTAGGAGAAAAGCTATCTGCTAGGCAAATATCAGAAGTTACGAAGGCCATTTCAGAAAAGAACCTAAACATCGATGCCATTAAACGTCTTACAGGACGTACCTCACTTATCAAAGAAGAGGAATATCCCAGGGCGTCTATTGAGCTCTCCATAAGAGGAAAAATAGATAACAAGTCAGCGCTCACAGAAAAATTCATGCAAATTTCGAGGGATTTGGATGTTGATATTGCCTTTCAGGAAGATAACATTTACCGACGTAACAGACGATTGGTATGTTTTGATATGGACTCGACGCTTATTCAAACAGAAGTTATTGATGAACTGGCAGAACTGGCCGGCGTTGGTACTGAAGTAAAAGCCATTACAGAAGCTGCTATGCAGGGAGACATAGATTTTAATGAAAGTTTTGTGAGACGTATGAATCTTTTAAAAGGCTTGAGTGAAGCAGTACTGCATGACGTTGCTGTTAATTTGCCCATAACCAAAGGCGCTAGAAGACTTATTGATACCCTAAAAAGCTATGGTTTTAAAACAGCTATTTTATCGGGTGGGTTTACTTATTTTGGCCACTATTTACAAAAGGAATTGGGTATTGATTATGTATATGCCAATGAATTGGAAATTAAAGATGGTATTTTAACGGGCAAACATATTGGTGATATCGTTAATGGGAATAAAAAGGCTGAATATCTCCAAGACATAGCACTAAAAGAAGGCATCAATATTAACCAAACCATTGCAATTGGTGATGGCGCCAATGATTTACCCATGCTCAATGTTGCTGGATTGGGTATTGCGTTTCACGCAAAACCTACAGTAAAGGACAATGCGCAAAGTTCCATATCAAGTATTGGTTTGGATGGAGTATTGTATTTATTGGGTTACCACGATAGGTATATTGACCTTTTGGACTAATTGATAACTTTTTACCAATACATCCTAAACAAAAAGTTTGGCGTTAGATTAAGTGAATAATAATCTTGAATTACAACCGGGTCATCTGCAATGTTGTTTCCTGTGTATTCCCTACTCAAATGATTTTTTTGGTTATACAGATTCCAAATAGACAGCCCAACTTTACCTTTGATATCTGATTTTTTTGAAAACCAAAAATTATAGACCGATGAGAGATCAAGTCTATGGTAATTAGGAAGTCTTTCAGTATTCACACCTACCAAACTTACATCGTCATCATTTGGGTTTACAGTTGAGAGGGTGTATGGTTTTCCTGTATGCCATTTCCAACCTAAGGCAACTTGCAATTTTTTGGTTTTGTAGGATATAGAAGCTGATATAGCATGGGCTATTTCATTACTGGCCGTAAAATAACGATTGTTATTGATGCCATCAAATCTAGCATCGATTTGATTTATTGAATAGCTTATCCATGTTTTGATTGATTTAAAATCTTTTTTGGTATAAAAGTCCAAACCATAGATGTTTTGTTCACCTTTCAAATATTTGGTATCATCTTCATTGTAAAAACCTAACGGAAGCGAGC
Source organism: Yeosuana aromativorans (assembly GCF_014646655.1). Classification (GTDB taxonomy): domain Bacteria; phylum Bacteroidota; class Bacteroidia; order Flavobacteriales; family Flavobacteriaceae; genus Yeosuana; species Yeosuana aromativorans. Next base: position 89,798 of record NZ_BMNR01000005.1, read on the forward strand.
TGATTCCTGTTACTTTTTTATAATATGAATCAAAATCAAAACTCCATCCATTTTTATGATATAACGCACCAAGTGATAAGTGGTTGCTGTTTAAAATGGGTGCTTCCTTACCATCGGATAATCGCCAAAGCTTATTTTCCAAAGACAAATCACTATAAACGGTTTCATCAATTTGGTAAATAACTTGGTTTTTAATTTCACCAGAGGCCTGTATTTTTAGATTATCATTTATGTTTTTTACAATTAAAAGTCTTGGCTCTAATCTCAATGTATTTAACTGGCGATAATAATTCGCTCTCATTCCTATATCAAAATTGAATGATTTTGATTGTCTGTTGGAGTAATTTGCAAACAAGGCATGCGTATTTATTTTTGAATCGTTTTGGTCAAGTACAATAGGTGAGTCTGTAGTTTCAACAAAGGAATAACCAACATGTTTAAAACTGGTTTGATAGCCCAAACTTAATGTATTGTGCAATGAAAGTTCAGTAGAAAAATCAAAGTCCCTAATTTTGTTTTCCTTATCAAATTTTGATAATTGAGTGTTATCTTCTTCTGTAACAAAATCATACTGCAACATATAATCTGAAAAACTGACCTTTGTAGTTTGTTTGACATTTGAGTTCCAATTTTTGTTCCAATTTAAACTATAGCCGTTGTTTTCAGTGTCAATATAATCTTGGTAGAATATATTGTTGTTAAAATCTTGATAGTCATGTAGCAAATCATTGTCAATATGTATGAGACTGCCCGATAAGGTATTATTGCTGTTTAATTTGTAATTTAGTTTGACGTTATAATCTTTAAAATGAAAGTTTTCTTCAGAAGTTTCATTGTCCAATATGGATGAATTTTGAAACACTTTCTGCTCCATTTTTTTGAAGGTATTGGTCTCAAATAGATTCTCATAAGATTTTCTATAAGCCACCAAAACACTCAATTTGTTTGGTATGATTGGTGTTTCAAAAAAAGCATCGGCACTTATCCCGTTAAATCCAAATCCCATATTTATTTTCTCAGTAATATCATTACTTGTTGAAATGTCAACAACACTGGAAATTCTTTCACCAAAACGAGGATTTGTACCTTTATTGTAAAACGTTATGTTTTGGGTAATGTTTGGGTTGAATGACGAAATCATACCAAATAAATGCCCACTGTGGTACATGGTTATTCCGTCCCAAATTATGTGATTCTGATCTGGAGTTCCACCTCTTACACTTAGGCCTGTAGCTGTTTCGTTTGGACTTATTACTCCGGGTAATTCCTGTAGACTTACCAAAACATCAGCTTCAATCAGGCCTGGTAAGATGTCCAGTTGTTTGGGCTGTATCTTGTAGGTTGCGTCCATGTTTTTTGAAATCCCTCGGGTTAAATATTCATTAATAATAACCGTATTCAGTTGCTGGTAATTAAAGGTTTCTTCTTCAGCTTTATTGACCACGATGTATCGCTGATTTATAATTTTGAAATGAATGTTGAGTAAGGAGGATAATTCATCCAAAGTTTCATTTAACGTGCGTTTTTTTTCTTCTAATGAAACGGTCTTGCCATCAATAAGCTTGTTTGGGTATGATATTTTTACATTATAAGCCTTTTCCAAAGTTATTATGGCATTGGCCGCTTCAACGTTGTCAAAATGAATTAAAGGTGTTACTGGTTCCTGTGAAAAGGCAATAAAAGGTAGAAATAGAAACAAAAAATATAAGGGTAACTTCATTGACTATTCAGACAATAATATTTTTTTGTCTAAAATAGTATATTTAATGTTAACTGTATCAAAAACCGATGAAAGAGCGGTATTTAAATCCTTATTATCAAAACTTCCAGTAAACAAAACGGTGTCATCTATGTTTTTGGCGCTGAATGTTATGTTGAACTGTTTTTCAAGGGCCATCATAACTTGTTTCAATGGCACTCGTCTAAAGCTGCTTTCCCCATGAATCCAAGATGGATTGGCATCCAGTTCATGTAATGTCTCTTTTTCAAAAACGCCATTGGTGTTTCTTACTGATAGATTTGGAGTCAGTATGAATTCCTTATTGTTACTGGTAACTTTTACTTTTCCTTTGTAGCAGGTAACCTCAAAGAAAGACGGACTTGTATTTACATTAAACTGCGTGCCCAGAACAGTTACGGTTCCATTTTTGGTAACCACGGTAAAGGTTTTGCCTTTGGTTACTTTAAAAAAGGCCTCACCATCCAAAAACACCTCTCGTTTATGTTTCCAATCTTTTTTATTGTATTTTAAATTTGATTTGGCATTAAGAATGACTTCAGAACCATCTAAAAGTGCAACGGTTTTCAACTCTCCAAAGTTGGAAGCATATTCAACATTGCTGGTTTTTAAAAAGAAAGTTGCACTTAAAAATAGAACTATTGTTGCTGCTATTGCCATAGCAACTTTGACATATAGATTTATGGTTTTTGTTTTAGATTGAGCATTTCTTTTATCTTTTATCCTAGCTTGAATTTTTGCATAGGTATCATCAAGTGGTTTTTGTAAATGCTCATAAACACCAATCCCAGCTTTGATTTTATTGTATATTTTAAACTCTTCATCACCAACTACTTTTTTAAAGGCAGAGTCAGAAAGCTGGCCATCCATCCAATGTGCCAAAAATACATCATGCTCGTTTTTAGTAGTTTTCATGTCCATAAATTCTCGTAATCAATTAGTAATACAATTTAAAACCATAAAACCCTACTTTATTAAATGTTTCCAATTTTTTCTCGCAATACCAAAAGGGCGCCATGCATGCGTTTTTCTACTGCTTTGACCGATAGACCCAACTCTTCGGCAATGTCTTTGTACTTCTTTTTTTCTATCCTGTTCAGTAAAAATACTTCACGCTGTATTTCGGGCAAATCTTTAATGGCTTTTTCCAATTTTATTAAAAACTCTTCTTCCAATACTAAAAATTCCGGGGATTCATTGGTGCTTGTTTTACCATTTATTTGTTGGTGTGCATGCACAACTTTATTGTGCTTTACAATGTTTAAGAATAAATTATTGGCAATGGTATACAAGTAATTTTTAACGGTATCAAAGAGTACCTTTTCACAATCTTCCCAAATTTTTACAAACGCATCTTGAACAATGTCTTCTGCTATTTGGGCATCTCTTGTTTTAGAAAAAATATAACGTTTGATGTCTTTTGCATAACTCTTGAAAATACTTTCAAAAACTTGATCATCACAAACATTTTTTGATTTAATACCCATGCATTAATTTATTGTACTTTGAGTTTTCAAAACTAAATAAAAAAAATATAAGAATCTTGGTAGGGTATTTTTTTTAATGCTTGTATAAGTTAATGATTACTAAAGATTGTCTTACTATAGATCTCTCATAATAGCTGGTAGCAATCTTTTTTTGTGTTGATTGGTAGTAGAAAAGCCTTATAAATTAAGGCTTTTCTTTTTTAAATTAAAAAATGAGGATTTTAATAATTTTTTTGGTAGGGTTTTTATTTTTTAAACTGTATTGGTATAAAACTTAACCTAAATGAGAAAAATAACTTTTGCTATTATAATTTGGTTAGCAGGAATGTGTTCAACAGAAAAACCGCTTTCAAATAACCCAATTAGGAAACCTTGTAAGAGACTTTATCTACAAACGTTTTATAAATTTTATTTCGCTGATGCGATGATTCAAAACAAGCAATCAAAGAATTCGATGTTAAATAAAATCTCATTAGTATCCTAAATTCCAATAAATAATCCTTTTAAATTATAAATCCACAATCAATGAAAAAAATATTTTGTTTTAGTATAGTCGCTTTGGTCTTTAATTTCAGTATGCTTGGCCAAAATTGGGAGACAAATTTCAATAAAGCCAAAGAAGAGGCTTCAAAGACCAATCATGATATTGTCCTGGTATTTCAGGGATCTGATTGGTGCGGTCCGTGCATGAAGTTGGAAAAAGAAATTTGGAGTTCTCCAGAGTTTCAAAAACTAGCTAAAGACCGCTTTGTTATGCTTAAAGCTGATTTTCCCAGAAGAAAAGCCAATAAACTATCTGATGAACAGGCAGCTCAAAACGCCAAACTAGCCGAAATGTATAATGAACAAGGCTTTTTCCCACTGGTAGTTGTATTGAATTCAAGCGGAAAAGTTTTGGGTAAAATGGGATATGAAAAATTATCACCCAAGAGCTATTACAATAAATTAATCTCTTTTGATCCTTCGCTTTGAGACATATTTTTTTAGGAATATTATTGTTATTCACATCGTTTGCGTTTTCGCAAGAGGTTTACAGAAGAACCTTGAAACTCATGGGAAGTCGTTACGATATATCTGTAGTAGCTGATAATCAAGCTGAAGGCGAATCGTATATAGATATTGCAGTGAATGAGATATCACGAATAGAAAAAATGATATCCTCATGGGATCCTACCACAGAAACATCTGAAATCAACAGAAATGCTGGAATAAAACCAGTAGTGGTTGATGAAGAGCTTTTTAATTTGATTCAACGAGCCATAAAGATTTCAAAATTAACAGAAGGTGCTTTTGACATCAGTTATGCATCCATGGATAAGATATGGAAGTTTGATGGTAGTATGACTGAAATGCCTAGTGAGGAAGCCATAAAAAATTCGGTTGCTAAAGTAGGTTACCAAAATATCATTTTAAATGAAGCCGATCATTCTGTCTTTTTAAAATTGAAAGGCATGAAGATTGGTTTTGGTGCTATTGGTAAAGGCTATTCAGCAGATAAGGCCAAGGCTTTATTGATAAGTAAAGGTGTTAAGGCCGGAATTATCAATGCCTCAGGCGATTTGACCACTTGGGGTACACAACCAGACGGAAAGGATTGGATGGTTGCCATTGTAAACCCAATTAACAAAGACAAAGTATTTGCTTGGTTACCTGTGCATAATTCGGCAGTAGTCACTTCAGGCAATTATGAAAAATATGTCAAGTTTAATGGCGTGTTGTACACACATATTATAGACCCAAGAACGGGATATCCTGCAACAGGGCTTTTAAGTGCATCTATATTTACAGCCAATGCAGAATTAGCTGATGCATTGGCAACTTCTGTGTTTGTAATGGGCGTAGATGTAGGTTTGGATTTTATCAATCAATTAAAAGGAGTGGAATGTATCCTTGTTGATAAGGATAACAAGGTTCAAACATCAAAAAACATGAATTTAAAACAGTTGAATTAACATGAAAAAACTGGTTATAATACTAGTAGCTATGTCTTTTACGTCTTGTATGGCCGTTAAAGAATACGAAAGAGTAAATATAAATGATCCCGATATGGCTTTATCAAGAAAGAAGTCTGATAGGTTTGAGAGGAACTTCCAAGTGTATCGAGAAGGCGCGTCTGGCGCTAATGGCGGAAAATCAGGTGGTGGTTGTGGTTGTAATTAATCCATATTTCAAAAATACAATTCCCAATATCTTTATAAAGCTAATTCATGAAAGCAACATATAAATTAATGATTTTTGCAATATTACTGTCTTCAGTATCTTTTGCACAACAAAATAATACAAGTACATATAAAAAGCGCGTTTTGGATAATACAGAGGCAGAATTTTTGACCAGTTATTATAACCAAGACGGAAGCAATGCCTCAGTAACGGGTGGTATTGGTAGTGAGAAACTTAATGATTTTACTCCAACTGTAGTTGTAAGCGTGCCTTTAAATGATGACGATGTATTAACTATAGATGCGGGAATTTCAACATATTCTTCGGCTTCTTCAAGTAATTTAAATCCTTTTGATAGAACAATAAAAGTTCCAAAATCAAGCACAACGGTTATAACGTCTGCCTCAAAAGGAACCACAAAAACCATAACGAAATATGCAAAAGTAAGCTCTCCAACCCCTTGGGCAGCATCTTCAGGTGCATCACGGGCTGACATTTGGGGCAACATAACAGGTAGTTATGCCCATAGCTCAAATAGCAGAAATACTATTTGGGATGCTGATTTGTCTTTGTCACACGAGTTTGATTACAATTCGCTTGGATTGGGAGTTGGTCTCACGCAATTGCTCAATGATAAAAATACAACGCTGGGTTTAAGTGCCAATGTGTATTTGGATAAGTGGAACCCTAAATATCCAACAGAACTGCACTGGTACTTATTGGGAAATAAAAGCTTAAACAGTAACTATTTTCAGGGCGTACCTATTTATAACCAGAATGGAACTGAAATTGACAAGACAGGCAATACAACAACTGTTTGGAATCCATTAAATTATAGTTTTATTCAAAACACTTCAAGAAACTCATATTCTGCCTCTTTTAGTTTTTCACAGATATTAAATAAAAACGCACAGTTTTCCATATTCTTCGATGTAGTAAAGCAACAAGGTTGGTTGTCAAATCCCATGCAACGTGTTTATTTTGGTGACGTTGAAAATTTTTATATCGGAAATCCAGCTACCATTCCAAATTATACATCGCGAAGTAACAATGATGTGTTCCAGCTGGCTGATGACATGGAACGTTTGCCAAGTTCACGTTTAAAACTACCAATAGGGATGAATTTTAATTATTATTTAAACGAAACCTTTGTTTTGCGCACGTATTACAGATATTATACTGATGATTGGGGTATTAAATCAAATACGGCAAATATAGAAATACCAATTAAAATAAGTCCTAAATGGACGGTATACCCATCATATAGATATTATGATCAAACAGCGGCGGATTATTTTGCGCCGTATGAACAAAACTTATCTACTAGTAAATATTATACATCCGATTACGATTTATCAAAATTTAATTCCAATCAGTATGGTTTTGGCTTTGGGTATACAGATGTTTTTGCCAGTTGGCATCTTTGGGGTTTAGGCTTAAAAAATATAGATTTAAAATATTATAACTACAAAAGGAGCACTGGTTTGAATGCTAGTATTATTACTGCGGGGATTAAATTTATTTTAGATTAAAAACTGTTTAAAAACTAGTTATAAATCTATCTTAAAGTTTTTATTGTTCTTTTTAAAAGTAGTATTTTGGCATGGTTTTTTAATTAACGGTCGTTAACTTAAAAATCATTGTTAAACCATGTCTATGCGCTATTTTTTTTATACAATCTCTATTTTATTTTTAGTCAATCCTGTTTTTAGTCAACAATCAAAAGACCCGTTGTTGGCTTCTAACCCTGAATTACAGAAAAAATGGGTAGATAGTGTCTACAATACCATGACGCTTAAAGAAAAAATTGGTCAATTATACACTATTCAGGTGTTTTCAAATGAAGATGAGGAAACTAAAAAGGCAACTATTGATTTAATAAAAGAATATCATGTTGGTGGCATTATCTATTCAAAAGGCGGACCGGTAAGGCAAGCCAAGTTGAATAATGAACTGCAAAGTATTTCAAAAGTGCCATTATTGGTTAGCATGGATGCCGAATGGGGCTTGAATATGCGATTGGATTCTACCTTTGCTTTTCCTTGGAACATGACATTGGGAGCAATAAAAGATAACAAGCTTATAGAACAAGTTGGTAAACAGATTGGTGAGCATTGCAAACGTTTGGGTGTGCAATTGAATTTTGCGCCCGTAGTTGATATCAATACTAACCCTAAAAATCCAATCATAGGAAATCGTTCCTTTGGAGAAGACCGCGACAATGTTACCGAAAAAGCCTTGGCTTTTATGAAAGGTATGCAAAGTGTAGGTGTATTGGCCAATGCCAAGCATTTCCCTGGACATGGAGATACATCAACAGATTCCCATAAAACGTTGCCAACCATTGATTTTGATGAAAAGCGTATTGATTCAGTAGAAATGTATCCATATAAGCGGCTTATTAAAGAAGGACTTTCAAGTGTTATGGTGGCACATTTAAATGTACCCAGTTTAGAGTCTAGATCTAATTATCCGTCATCATTATCAAATCACATTGTTACTGATATTTTAAAAGATTCACTGGGATTCAAAGGCCTTGTGATTTCCGATGCATTAAATATGAAAGGTGCAGCAGATTTTGATGAATCAGGAGAGATTGATTTGGCGGCTTTTTTAGCGGGAAATGATATTCTTCTCATTTCTGAAGATCCACCAATGGGAATCTCTAAAATTACTGATGCTTATTATGAAGGTAAAATATCTGAAGACCGTTTGGCACATTCTGTAAAGAAAATCCTGATGGCTAAGTATAAAGTAGGATTGAACCACTACAAACCTGTTGAACTGACCAATTTAGTTTCAGATTTAAACAGAATTAAAGATGATGCATTGTACGAAGACCTGACGGAAAACGCTTTGACGGTAGTAAAGAACAAATCAGATCTTTTGCCGCTTAGACGATTGGAAACAAAAACCATTGCGTATGTAAAAATGGGTGATGATGATGGTTCTGCTTTTTTTGATGAATTAAAGAAATATGCTAAGATCCATGAAGTAAAAGCTGATAAATTAGATGAAATGTTGACTCAATTGCAATCCTATAATACGGTTATTATTGGGTTTCACCGCTCCAATGAAACCCCATGGAAATCGTATGAGTTTACAGATCAGGAATTGGTTTGGCTCTATGAAATTGCCAGAACCCACACGGTTATTCTAGATGCGTTTGTAAAACCGTATGCGCTTTCTGATTTTCATAGTATTGAAAATATTGAAAGTATTATTGTAAGCTATCAAAACAGTGACATAGCACAGCAAAAATCGGCACAGTTGATTTTTGGTGCCATTCCATCAAAAGGGATACTGCCAGTTTCAGTAGGGGATTTTTTTAAGGTTGGAGATGGCATACAAAATAATTCATTGAAACGATTAGCTTATACCATTCCGGAACGTGTTGGCATGAGCTCCAAAAAACTTGAGAAAGTGGACTCTCTGGCCAACTATGCCATTGATCAAAAAATGACTCCGGGCATTCAGCTGTTAATAGCCAGAAAAGGAAAAGTGATTTACAGTAAAAACTTTGGTTATCACACCTATGACGATAAAGAAAAGGTAACATCAAATGATGTGTATGATGTCGCCTCGCTGACCAAAATACTGGGAACCCTACCATTGCTTATGGAATTGGAAGAGCAGGGCATTGTTTCGCTAGACATCAAACTGTCCAGTTTATTGCCAGAATATAAAAATTCAAACAAAAAAAATATCACACTCAAGCAAATGCTATCACATTATGCTAGATTGATTCCGTGGATACCATTTTATGTTGCCACTTTAGATTCTGTCACGCATCAACCGAATCCCAAATACTACAGGCATGAGTACAGCAGTAAATTTAATATTGAAGTGGCCAAGGATTTGTATTTAAGGAGTGATTATCCAGACACCATGCAGACTATCATTAAAGATAGCAAGCTTTTGGATCGGCTACATTATAGATATAGTGATTTACCGTATTATATTTTAAAGAAATTTATTGAGAAACATTACGACAAACCTCTGGACGAGCTAGTACAAGATCATTTTTATGAATCGTTGGGAGCTAATATGACTATGTATAACCCATATCACAAATTAAGTGGCAAGAATATCATTCCAACTGAAATAGATAATTATTTCAGGCATCAAGAAGTTCACGGCTATGTGCATGATATGGGCGCAGCCATGCAAAATGGAGTAGGTGGGCACGCTGGAATATTTAGCAATGCCAATGATGTTGCCAAAATCATGCAAATGTATTTGCAAAAAGGATATTATGGTGGCAAGCGTTATTTTAAGCCTGAAACAATAGACAAGTTTAACACTTGTTATTATTGCAATAAAGATAACAGGCGTGGCGTGGGTTTTGATAAACCACAATTGGAAGATGAAGGGCCAACTTGTGGATGTGTATCCATGACAAGTTTTGGACATTCCGGTTTTACAGGAACCTATGCCTGGGCAGACCCTGATAAAGAAATTGTGTATGTGTTTTTAGCTAATAGAACCTACCCAGATTCATCAAAAAATGAATTGCTTAAAGAGGATATTAGAACCAAAATTCAACGCTTGATATATGAAGCGATTATTGACTAGAATAAAATTATTACTATGAGAATAGGTATTGTATGCTATCCTACGTTTGGCGGAAGTGGCGTTGTGGCAACCGAACTTGGTATTGAACTCTCAAAAAGAGGCCATCAGGTTCATTTCATTACATATAACCAACCGGTTAGATTGGAACTATTAAGCAATCATGTGCACTATCATGAGGTTACCGTGCCTGAATATCCCCTATTTTTATATCAACCGTATGAATTGGCCTTGTCAAGCAAATTGGTGGATATGGTAAAACTCCATAAAATTGAGGTTTTACATGTTCATTATGCCATTCCACATGCATACGCTGCGTATATGGCAAAAAAAATGCTGCATGAAGAAGGCATTGATGTTCCAATAGTCACGACGCTTCACGGAACTGACATTACATTGGTTGGAAGCCATCCTTTTTACAAACCGGCCGTTACCTTTAGTATCAATAAATCGGATGCGGTAACTACCGTTTCACAAAGCTTGAAGGAAGACACCCTTCGATTGTTTGATATTACTAATGATATTACGGTTGTTCCTAATTTTATAGATCTAGACAAGTATAATCACACTTTCAAGGATTGCCAACGCGCCATGATGGCAGATGATAAAGAAAAAATAATCACACACATCAGTAACCTGAGACCCGTAAAGCGTGTTCAAGATGTCATCAAGGTGTTTTATAATATTCAGAAAGAAATCCCAGCCAAACTCATGTTGGTTGGAGAAGGCCCTGAACGAGAGAATATTGAATTGCAATGTAGGAGATTGGGCATTTCCGATAAAGTTATTTTCTTTGGGAAAAGTAATGAAATTGATAAAATATTAAGCTTTAGTGATTTATTTTTATTGCCCTCTGAAACAGAGAGTTTTGGATTGGCTGCCCTAGAGGCCATGGCATCAAGTGTTGCGGTTATATCAAGTAATACGGGCGGCATACCAGAGGTCAATATTCAAGGTGTTTCGGGGTTTTTAAGTGATGTTGGTGACGTTGATGACATGACAAAAAACGCCCTTTATATTTTAAGCGACCAAAACAGATTGGAAGCTTTTAAAGCTAGTGCCAGAAAAGAAGCACTAAAGTTTGATCTTCATAAGATTGTACCTCAATATGAAGCTATTTATGAAGACACTTTGGCTAAATGCTTGATGGCATAAATAGGTTTGTGGTTTTAATTATTAATTTTTTATGTTGTATATTTAAAATTGTTAACTAACATTTTAAATAAAAACGATATGAAAAAACCAGTATTTTATTTAATAATAGTTTTATTATTAAGTGTTTGTCCTAGTACGGCCATGGCTTCCGAAAAAAATCCGATGGCTATGGAAAAGCCAGCAACAGAAATCCCTAAAGACATTAAAAATATGATTGATCGCTTAAATGAGATTAAGGATATGGATAAGTCTGATTTAACATCTTCTGAAAAACGAGAACTCAGGCGAGAGGTAAGAGACATAAAAAAAACAATAAAACGATCTGGTACTCGAGGGATATTTATATCAACAGGTGCCATTATCATTATTTTGTTAGTTCTATTGATAATCTAATAGGTAATGTTCAAACATAAAAAAAGTGCCAAATTTGGCACTTTTTTTATGTTTATAGATAATTTTAGAACTGATATCGAATACCTAAAGCAATATCAAAAACCGTGTTATCGGTAAAATCGTTATTGCCAAATTCTGGTCTAAAATCCAAAGAAAGCATCAATGGTATATCAAAATTATATTCAATACCAATATCACCGGCAGCAAAAATAGATGTGTCACTTACACCGTTTAATTGGTTTTTACCATCAAAAGATGCTATGCCACCACCAGCTCCAACATACCAGTTAAAAGAACCGTCCAAAGGGAATACCCATTGGTATAATCCAGTGAGTTTATAGGCACTGTAGTCATTGCCATTTCTCCATCCTAAATCAACTTCCAAACGGTTTGCAGTTCCAAGAGCATGTTGGTATGAAATTTCTGAACCAAAACCATCACTATCTCCTAATCGTAATCCAATGGCATTGTTTGAAATGTCTTGTGCATTTGATACTGTTGTAAAGCCAATAAACGCTATGGCTATTAAAAATAATTTCTTCATAAGTTTGTAGTTTTTGTTTATTTAATATACGGTTCAAATATCAAAAAAGATTTTTTTTTGATATTGTCATGTCATGAAACAAAAATAACGCCAAAATTTTATTAATATTTAATTTTGGTATAGATTTTTGTGCCGAAGTATTAAATATAATCTGTTAACTCCTGATTTGTAGAAGCCTACTTTTTAAAAACAATATCAAGACTTTATCAAATTTCCTTAAAAAACTATGTGTTTTTTCTTGAAATAGGGTGTTTCAATTTTTGTTTCTCTCAGAATAGATTTACTTTAGCGCAAAATAATTGATTTATGGCTGGAAATTCCTTCGGAAAACTCTTTAATCTTACCACGTTTGGTGAGTCACATGGTACGGCTTTGGGCGGCATTATTGATGGATGCCCATCAGGCTTGACTTTAGATATTGAAGCAATTCAGAAAGAACTAAACAGAAGAAAACCTGGGCAATCAGAGATTGTTACACAGCGTAAGGAACCCGATACCGTTCAGTTTTTATCAGGAATTTTTGAAGGTAAAACAACCGGGACATCCATTGGTTTTATCATTGAAAACGCCAACCAAAAATCAAAAGACTATTCACACATTAAAGATGTTTATAGGCCCAGTCATGCCGATTACACATATGACCAAAAATATGGTATACGGGATTACAGGGGAGGTGGCCGTAGTTCAGCTCGCGAAACCGCTTGTCGCGTTGTGGCTGGAGCCATTGCCAAACAACTTTTAAAAGACGTTAAAATACATGCATTTGTCTCATCCGTTGGTGATATTTTTCTGGAAAAGCCTTATCAAGAACTGGATTTCAATTTAATTGAATCCAACATTGTGAGATGTCCAGATGAAGCTGTTGCAGAGCGGATGATTAATAGGATCAAGGAAATTCGTAAAGAAGGGGATACCATTGGTGGTACCGTAACCTGTGTCATTCAAAACGTACCAGCAGGCTTGGGCGAACCGGTTTTCGATAAGTTACACGCCGAGCTAGGCAAAGCCATGCTATCCATAAATGCTGTAAAAGGATTTGAATATGGCAGTGGATTTTGTGGTGCCAAAATGAAAGGCAGCGAGCACAATGATATATTTAATGCAGACGGAAGCACTAAAACAAATTTGTCTGGTGGTGTTCAAGGCGGTATTAGCAATGGCATGGATATTTATTTTCGTGTAGCTTTTAAACCAGTTGCAACCATTATGCAAAACCAAGAAACCATTGATAGCGAAGGACATGTGGTTGAAATGCACGGTAAAGGTCGTCATGACCCCTGTGTAGTTCCACGTGCTGTGCCAATTGTAGAAGCCATGGCAGCATTGGTCATTGCCGATTACTTGTTGCAGAACAAGGTCACGAAATTGTAACGTTCTTTTTTGTAGCTATTTCCTGCTTTCGGCAGTCGCTTTTTTGTAACCAAAAAGAGCTCCATCAAAGCCTCAATCAGGGCTATTAAAATTATACAAAACAACAATCTATGAAAAATCTTGCACTACATTGGAAAATCCTAATCGGTATGATACTCGGTATCATTTGGGCTCTATTGTCAAGTACTTTAGGGTGGAGTGCCTTTACCATAAACTGGATTGATCCATTTGGTACTATTTTTATTAATCTTTTGAAATTGATAGCTGTTCCGTTAGTGTTGTTCTCTATTATCAGTGGGGTTGCCAATATAGGTGACCCAGCTAGTTTAGGAAGAATGGGGGGCAAGACCCTGCTCATCTATCTTATTACCACGGTTATGGCCATTTCCCTGGGTCTTTTGCTGGTCAATACCATTAAACCGGGTAAATTGATTGACCAACAAAGCAGGATTGATAATAGGATTAGTTATGAAATTTGGGCCAGTTCCCAAGGTTATCAAATAAAAGATGGCATAAACTATTTGCAAGATCCTGCTTTTTTTGAGCGGGCCCAGGAAATCTCAAAATTATCCCATGCCGAATTGAAAGAGGCATCGGTCTCAGATAAGTTGGAAAAAGCCAATAAACGCAAGGAAACATCGCCATTACAACCGTTGGTGGATATTGTACCGGATAACTTTTTTTATTCGCTTTCCAATAATGGATTGATGCTACAAATCATCTTTTTTGCTATATTTTTTGGAGTTTGTTTATTGTTTATTCCAAATGACAAGTCGCAACCTGTTTTAAACTTAGTAGATGGAATCAATGAAGTGTTTTTAAAAATGGTGGATTTGGTAATGCAAGCAGCACCATTTTTTGTATTTGCTTTATTGGCTGGTGTGGTAAGCAAAATGGCCGGTGATGATATTGGAAAAGTTATTGAAATATTTAAAGGCTTAAGTTGGTACTCATTAACGGTGCTTATAGGCCTTCTATTAATGATCTTCATTGTATATCCAAGTATTTTAAAAGGGTTTGTAAAAAAGATTCCATATACTGGATTTTTTAAGGCCATGAGCCCTGCGCAAACCTTGGCATTTTCAACTTCCAGTAGTGCAGCTACATTGCCCGTAACTATGGAATGCGTGGAGCAAAACTTAGGTGTTGATAAAAAAGTAAGTAGTTTTGTGTTGCCTATTGGAGCTACGGTCAATATGGATGGAACCAGTTTATACCAAGCTGTTGCCGTGATTTTTTTAGCACAATTGCACATGATAGATTTAACCTTCGGCCAGCAATTAACCATCGTGCTTACTACAACTTTGGCATCAATTGGATCTGCCGCAGTACCTAGCGCGGGATTGGTAATGCTTATCATTGTATTGGATTCTGTGGGATTAAATCCTGCTTGGATAGCGATTATTTTTCCTGTTGATAGAATCTTAGATATGTTCAGAACGGTGGTAAATGTAACAGGTGACGCCACGGTATGCTCCATCATTGCAGATGGTGAAAACATGTTGGATTACCATGCAGACAAAGATCCAACAGAAACCTTTGATTTAGATTCTTAAATATGTCAAAATTGATAATTTCCGAACCAGTTGTATCTGTGGAATGGCTTCATGCCAATTTAAATGCTGAAAATGTAATCATTTTAGATGCCAGCATCAAAAAGGTTGGTGGTCCTGACGATTCTAAATCTGACATTCAAATACCAAACACACGTTTTTTTGATTTAAAAGAAGCGTTCAGTGATACATCTGCACCATTTCCAACAACTTTTCCTTCAGAGGAACAATTTACTAAATCGGCTCAAGCTTTGGGAATCAATAAGGATAGTGCTATTGTAGTTTATGATGATAAAGGTATTTATTCAAGTGCAAGAGCATGGTGGTTATTTAAAGCTATGGGACACAACAGTGTGGCTGTTTTAGATGGCGGATTGCCCGCATGGATTCAAGCAGGTTATAAAACGGAGTTAAAACAAGAATCACAATTTAATAAAGGTGATTTCCAAGCGCATTATAAACCTGAACTTATGATGTTTTTTAATGATGTTAAACGAGTTTCAGAAACAAAATCACACATCATTATTGATGCGCGTTCTGAAGCCAGATTTAAAAGCTTGGTTCCAGAACCAAGAGCTGGATTGCGAAGTGGAACCATACCAAACTCTGTTAATTTACCGTTTGAGGATTTATTAGATGATAATGTTCTAAAATCTAGTGACGTTATTGAAGCTAAATTTAAAAAATTAGCCAACAAAGAGACGTCTTTGGTTTTTTCGTGTGGCTCGGGAATTACAGCTTGTGTTTTGGCTTTGGGAGCTGAAATTTCTGGATATAAAAACATCTCTGTTTATGATGGCTCTTGGACAGAGTGGGGAAGTCTAGTGCCAGAGTAACTCTAATTCAAAAATTTGCTTTTTAAGTCTGGTGTAGGAATCATACACTGTTCTTTTTTACCAAACCATTTGTACCGGTTTTTGGCGATATAATCATATACCCAGTTTCTGATAAAAGCAGGAACAATTAAAAATGCGCTCATCAAACTATTTGGAAACCCTAAATAATACGCTATTTTTAAAGCTGCGGTGGATTTATAACTTATACCATCTTCAGAAGTGTACAACAAAATTGAATCAGTTTTTTTTGTATCAATGTGATGGTCTTTTATAAATTGTTTTCCAAATTCACTTTGTAAAGCGGCAAACATAAAAACATTCTTTTTGTCGTGCTTTATAACATATTGTACCGAGCTGTTGCAAAGATTGCAAACGCCATCAAATAAGATTAGCTTTTTATGTTTGGGAAGTTCAATCATTTTTTGGCTTCAACCAATTCTAACTGTTCCAAACTCACATTAGTTGTGAACATACCATAATTAACAACGGCTTTGTTTTTTTCAATTTTATCAATGCTGCCAATAGCACGACCATCCTCCATCCGTACACGGTCTCCAATTTTTAAAATGGGTTTTGGTTTCGGTGCCTCAATCTTTTTCTCTTTTGCTGCTTTTTTCTTTTTCCTTATAACACTAACAACTTTTTCAGCTTCTAGCTTTACTTTTTCCTCTTTAGCTTTTATTATCTGTTTTTGTTTGATGGATACTTTTTTTCGTTTGGAATTTTCTATTTGGACTATTTTAAAAAACTCTGCCATAAGCTCACGCTTTTGCTTGTTTTCAAAATATTTTTCAGCGATATCATTGATTTTTTGGCCTAAATAAATCAAACGTTGGTTGCTGTCGTACAACTCTTGATAGCTTTCCAACTTTTTTTGGATTTTGGCATTAATTTCCTCCAACTTATCTGCTTCCTGAATTTTTTTCTTTTCGTTTTGTCGTAAGGATTCCCCTGTTTTTTCCAATTTAGACCGCTCTTTTTGAAGTTTGGCAATGGTGGCGTCAAACCGTACTTTGCTACGTTCTATCTTTTTTTTCGCTCGATTGATTAAACTAAACGGAATGCCATTTTTTTGAGCCACTTCAAAAGTGAACGAACTTCCAGCTTGACCAACAACCAATTTAAATAAGGGTTCTAGGGTCTTTTCGTCAAAGAGCATATTGGCATTGACCATGTAGGGCATTTCATTGGCCAGCATCTTTAGGTTAGAGTAGTGGGTCGTAATGATTCCAAAAGCTTCCCGATGGTAAAATTCCTCCAAAAACGTTTCGGCCAAGGCACCTCCTAGTTCTGGGTCACTTCCCGTTCCAAATTCATCAATTAAAAATAAGGTGTTTTTATTGCATTTTTTTAGGAAATAGTTCATTTGCTTGAGCCTGTAGCTATAGGTGCTCAAATGATTTTCAATGGATTGGTTATCACCAATATCGCTTAAAATTCTATCAAAAATACAAACTTTACTGCGTTCGTGTACCGGAATGAGCATACCACTTTGCAACATTACCTGCAATAAGCCAATGGTTTTGAGTGTAATGCTTTTTCCTCCTGCATTTGGCCCTGAAATGACAATAACCCGTTTCTCTGGATTGAAATCTATGGATTGTGGATAGGTGGTTTTTTTGTTCTTGAGGTTGCTTAAATAGAGCAGAGGATGGTAGGCATCTTTTAAGACCATATTTCTGTCATCTGAGATTTCTGGAAGAATGGCATTCATGGATTTGGCATATTTTGCTTTAGCTGCTATGACATCCATTTCTACCAAAAAATTTTGATAGTCATGTAACAGTGGCAAAAAAGGGCGAATAAAATTGGTAAGCTCTTTTAAAATCCGAATAACTTCCTCTTGTTCTTCATACTCTAAATTATTGAGTTCTCTTGAAAATTGAAGGGTTGTTTCGGGTTCAATGTAAACAATGCTTCCGGTTTTACTGCCACCCATAATAGCACCTTTAACCTTACGTCGGTACATAGCTTTTACAGCGAGCACACGTTTATTATCAACAACCGATTCCCTGATGTCATCTAAATAATCCAGTTGGTGATAGGCATTTAAGGCTGTGGCAAAACTTTGGTTTATTTTGCCTTTTATTTTGTTGATGGATTGGCGCAAATCAAATAAAGTTGCAGATGCATTATCTTTGATATCTCCAAACCTATCCACTATAGTGTCTACCTTTTCTATAATGGCTTTAGTGACCTCAATATGGGAGGCGAAATTGTTTAATGCCGGGTAATACTCTTCAAATTTTTTAAGAAATGTAACAATGTCATTGGTTGTCAATGAAATGGATACGATTTTTTTTAAGCTATGAACCTCTAAATACGTGTTTTCTATCCGTAAGAGTTGAAGTTCCTTGGTAATGGCATCAAAACCATGATTAGGTATTCTATTTTCATTGTACAATGACGCTACATACTCATTGGTTAATTGCAAGGCAACTTTAAGTTCACCCAAATTTTTATAAGGTGAAATTTTTAGTGCTTTTTCATTCCCTAAAGGCGTGATACAATGTTCACTTACCTGTTGTAAAACAGTTGGAAACTCCAAATCCTGTAATGTCTTTTCGTGAATGTTTATCATGCTCTTTTTGAAATCTAAAACCAGAAAGGACAAAGTTACATATTAAGTTTGAAAAGTAAGAAAAGTTGATATTAGGTTTATCGATTAATCATTTAATTCATCAAGCATCTGTTTGTAGTCATATTGCAAGTCTTCATGCAGTGTTGAAACAATTTTTTTTATAAGAAGTATTTGTCTTTCATAAATATTGGTAAGCGTTACATTGTGCTTAATAGACGGTTTAAAATGTATCAGTTTTTGGCAGAAATACAGAAGCAATTCTACTTCGGTTTCTTTTTTAAGGGAATATCGAGCAAATTTTTTGATGCTTCTCAATATTTTCCGGACACTCTTTTTAATATAAAAGTAACTATTGATATTAATCAGTTCAAATTGCTCATCAACTTCTTGTTTTACAGTCTCTATGTATCCCGTTTCATCATGGGATTCAAACAGTAAATAGGTGAGAAGCTCTTTGTTTTCTTTTTTGAATTTTGAAAGGCGTAAGCAAAGCTCGGTAAGCTCTTCAGAAGGGAGATGCTGCAATTCTTTTTTTATGGTTGCTACAGAAACGGCTTTCAAAGAGTCTATTTTTAAATGATGAAATAATTATTCCAGCGCTTTTCCGGTTGATGTTTGTTTATCTCAATTTTGGAAAGTCATTAGGACTTAATTCGTGCATGATGTTATAAACCGCTTCAAAAACATCTTCAATAGACGGTTTTGAAAAGTAATCCCCATCAGTTCCGTAAGCTGGTCTATGTTCCTTAGCGGTCAGTGTTTTAGGTTGGCTGTCCAAAAATTGATAGGCATTTTGTGTGTTCAATATTTCGTTTAAAATATAGGCCGATGCGCCACCTGGAACATCTTCATCAATGACCAAAACCCGATTGGTTTTGGAAATGCTTTTTACAATATCATGATTGATGTCAAATGGCAATAAAGACTGTATGTCAATCACTTCAGCATCAATATCAACCATTTGCAGTTCTTTTGCGGCTTGCTCCACAATGCGAAGGGTTGATCCATAGGAAACCAAGGTAATATCATTGCCATGTTTTACGGTTTCAACTACACCAATTGGGGTTTTGAATGCACCAATATTGTTGGGCATTTTTTCCTTAAGCCTATAACCGTTAAGACATTCTACTACCAGAGCGGGCTCATCACTTTGCAAAAGCGTATTGTAAAATCCGGCAGCTTTGGTCATATTTCTTGGAACCAAGACATGAATTCCTCTTACTAAATTTAAAATACCACCCAATTGTGAGCCTGAATGCCAAATACCTTCCAATCGGTGACCACGGGTTCTAATTATCAACGGTGCTTTTTGGCGTCCTTTGGTTCTGTAATGCAAGGTAGCCAAATCATCACTTATTATCTGTAAGGCATACATTAGATAATCCAGATACTGAATTTCTGCTATAGGCCTCAAACCTCGCATAGCCATGCCTATGCCTTGACCAACTATAGTAGCTTCACGAATACCGGTGTCAGCAACACGTAATTCACCATATTTATCCTGAAGTCCCTCTAGGCCTTGGTTAACATCACCTATATGACCAGTGTCTTCACCAAAAATCAAGGTTTCTGGATATTTATTAAAAATAAAATCAAAATTATCCCTGATTATGATTCTGCCATCTACCAATTGGGATTCTACATCATAAGTTGCTTTAACTTCTTTGATGTTTTTGGCTGATTTATCGGTTTCAGAATATAAGTGAGAACTAAATTTTGGTTGTGTTTCTTTAAAGTTTTTGTTAATCCAATTGGCTAGATTATCTCTTTCAATGGAAGCGTTGTCAATGTTATGATGCAGTACTCTTCTGGCCGTTGAAAGCACATCTTTTCTGGTTGGTTCTTCAAGTGCCAATAAGCTGTTTTTGGCTTTGATGATATAATCTGCATTTCTACTTTTAGAAGCCAAAGCGGTTAAAAGCGTAGCAAGTTCTTGCCTATCTTTGATTACAGGCGCTAAAAAAGTATCCCAAGCAGCTTTTTTGCCGTCTCTAACTTCTCGTTTTATAGTTCGTTCTATATCTGTTAAGACCTCATTGGTAGCAATTCCGCTTTCAATCATCCAAGCTCGCATTTTGGCATTGCAATCATGCTCTGTTTCCCAATTTAAACGATTCTTGGTTTTGTAGCGTTCATGAGAACCTGAAGTAGAATGACCTTGTGGCTGGGTGAGTTCCAATACATGAATCAATACAGGAACATGTTCTTCCCGTGCTATGGCAGCAGCTTCTTGATAAGTTTCAACCAAGTTGGCATAATCCCATCCTTTCACACGAAGGATTTCATATCCATTTTTATCAGAGCTACGTTGAAACCCTTTTAATATTTCTGATATGTTTTCTTTTGTTGTTTGGTGTTTTGCATGTACAGAAATGCCATATTCATCGTCCCAAATACTAATTACCATGGGAACCTGTAAAACTCCTGCGGCATTAATGGTTTCAAAAAACAACCCTTCACTGGTACTGGCATTGCCAATGGTTCCCCAAGCTACTTCATTACCGTTTATTGAAAAATTGTCTGCATCAATTCCTTGAACGTTTCTGTAAATCTTAGATGCTTGTGCCAAGCCTAATAATCTGGGCATTTGCCCAGCAGTAGGAGAGATGTCGGCACTTGAGTTGTATTGTTTGGTTAAATCTTTCCAATTACCATGCTCATCCAAACTATGCGTTGTAAAGTGGCCTCCCATTTGACGTCCAGCAGACATAGGTTCTAGTTCTAAATCGGTGTTGGCGTACAATCCTGCAAAAAACTGTTCAATGGTTAGTTCACCTAGGGCCATCATAAAAGTTTGGTCACGATAATAACCCGAGCGAAAATCACCCTTAAAAAAAGCTTTCGCCATTGCTAATTGCGGAACTTCTTTTCCGTCACCAAAAATTCCAAACTTTGCTTTGCCTGTTAAGACTTCTCGTCTGCCCAGTAAACTGCATTCACGACTTGTCACAGCAATTTTATAATCATTTAAGACTTCTGTTTTAAAGTCTTCAAATGACATGTTGTTTTTCAAATCTGGAATTGTTTGCATATGAAATGGCTGGTTTACACTTTCGACAAATTTAGGTAAAGTTTATGGGTTTTACAATAATTATTATTAAGGGTTATTAAGGGATTCTTAACAATACTATTTTTTTAAGCGTTTTGATTGATTTTAATACAATAAAAACTCAAAAAATCAAATTATTTTTCAAAAAATTAACACTTTTAATACCAGCGTCTTCTGAATAATCCAAATAATGATTTTGGGTCGACTGTAAATTTAAAACGTATTTTTTGGTCATAATGTGGTTGCCCAACCTCCCAACCTAAATTGGAATAGACTGGAAAATAAATCTCAAAATAATCTGTTACTAGATTGACCCTTATACCCGAATCATAAACAAATTTAGGATTGTTTAATTTATTTTTAACTAGACCAACATCTGAATAAGCCAATACATATTTCCACAAAGTAGTGCTTACATTGAGAGTGGAAATCCATTGGTTTGCAAAAGGAGGTTGTAGTTTTGATTTAAATCCGCCTTCTGCATCAATGTATTGTTGACTGAAAATCCCTGTGGATTCAGACCGACCTAAATAGGCATAATCAAATAAATAATCTGTTGGCCTGTCCAAGGCAAAGCTAAAGTAATCAGAATCTATATTATTTGTGTTTGAAAGAAACGTTCCCGCAAAAAAGCGCATGTTCAATTGCCTGTTATTTTCAAACAAGCGTCTGTATTCGTAATCAAAAGAAAGCTTACTGAATTTTTTGGCTATTTGAAGGTCAATATACCAACTGTCATAGTGGATTAGATTATCATTTGAATCAACAAACCTTAGGTTAAAAATGCTATAGTTTGGTTCATCGGTATTTAAAATGTTATTGATATCTTTATCTCTATTGATATCTAAATACCTGAGATAGATGGCCTTCCTCTTATTGGATCTGAAATCCTCGTCTTCCCTGAAGAAAAAGGACAGATAGGGCGTAATTTGCCTGACAAATAAGTTTGGTGCGTATGAGTCATAGCTTGAGCGAATTCCATAATTTAACGAATATAGGTCTGTGTTTTCAAAATCATGTATGTTGTAGATGTTTACTCGCCCTGTAATGGATTTTGACTTCAAGGAATATTTTGGCTCAATTTTATAATTGAAATGTTTTCTAAGAAGTGTCTTGTTATATGTTTTGATGCCCAGCGCCAATCCATCGTAAATATTGTTGTATTCTATAATGGGCATGAAAAAAACCTGATTGTAATTTGGATCTTCAATGTCCTTAAAAAGCCTGAACTGCAATGGTTTATTATTAAAAAAGAACCCTTTTAATGATTTCCAGTTATCTCTTGAATTGATTTCAGGAATGACGTTTTCATAGTTTAAAACCAATTTATTGGCATCATGCCTAGGTATTGTTATGGTCTTGCTTTTTGATACGTTTTCAATCCATGTTTTTGAAACAATGCTATCATCATTTAATGTATATAATGATATGGGCATGTTATTGTCAACCTTGTTTTTTATGGTTAAGGTCACGGAATCATCCGTTTTTATAACATCTTTTATTTTAAAATCAATTTTCTTTCTAGTGCTTAAGTAGTCATTAAAAAACCAATCGATATTCTTATCGGTTTTACTTTTTAAATAGATTTCAAAGTCCTTGGCCTTGATTTCCTTTAATTTGTTTTTTTCTAAAAAGGAATGAATGGTTGTTTCTAAAACATTGGAATTAATAAAATCATCAAGATATTTCAATCCAACACCAGCTTTGTATTTGTTGGCAATGCTCTTGTTAAATTTCAACAAGGAATCCTTAGCCATGGTTAGTGGTTGGTCCCTGTTGGTTCTGGCCATTGCTAAATAGGCTAGGGTGTATTTGTCATTAAAATCCAAATCAGCGGCATGGAAAGCGCGAACACCCCAAAAATTGGCCAATGACCCTAAGAATTTCATATCAGGGTAATTTTCCTCAACATATTTCATAAGGAAATATATCTGAAGGCCATCCAACAACCATTGATCCTTTCTTGGGTTGACAAGTAAGGTGTTTTCTAAATAATTATATAAAGCTACTTTTGCCAACTTCAATTCATACTGAAAATTTTCAGGATAGGGATGTATGAACTTTGGAAGGAAATTTAAACCGTAAATAGGATCTTTTTTGTAATCTATGTCCGTTAAAAGTAGTTTTTCATGTGGGTATTCTCCAAGGTTATCAATAAGAAATTTTGTGATTTTCTCATTGATCAAAACCTTGTCCAAAACGGCCAAATTAGGGTCTTTAATGTTAGAAACAATGGCAAAATCATCACCTTCAATAGTATTAAAATCAGACTTTTTACTTAAAAACAATTTGGTGTTAATCCTATTTTTTCCTTCAAGTTTAATAGTTTGATTATTAATGCTTTGAATAGCTTTATTTGTATTTAATTCTGAAGTAACAATATAATTTTTTGGACATACTATTTCAATGGATACATCTGCTTTTGGAATATATAAATCATCTAAATCCTTGTTACTGAAATAATGCCATTTACCGTCATAAACGGCAGGGGTGACATACCAATAACGCAAGTTAATATCACCTGAGGATGTGATGCCATAACTTGTGAATTTATCATTGGGGATTTGAACAATGTACGATAGGTTGATTTTATAGTATTCGTTAGGATTTAAAGGGCTTTCCAGTTCAACTTTAAGCACATCCAATTGGCCAGGCAAATTTTCAAAAATCAAGTCTTTATGGTCTTGTTTTATGGAAGTGATGACCGAGAAGCCACGATCTTCATTTTTAGCCAGATGAAAATCATTTTTATATTCTTCTGCCATTCTATGTGCCAAGGGTGTTTTTTTGGTTGCGTAACTGTTGGCCCAATTATTCAAATAGATAGTATGAAGCGTATCGTTAGTGGTGTTTTGATATTGGATGGTTTGCGAAATTGCTATCTGTTTTTTTTGAACATTGAAAACAGCCCTGAGATCAATGATGTTCTGACCAATTAGAGAGACATGGCTTAAAAAGCACACAATAACAAAGCTTAAAAAACGTAACTTCAATTTAGACAAGAAACATTAAAACGGTTAATATTCTGGATAATAGGCTCGGCAAGATACTAAAATTAATGATTATAATTTGTTTTAATGAAAACGTATAAAATCAAGCTTGTAGTATTAAAAGTTAGGACTAAATTCAGACTCTTTATAAAAGGCATCCAAAATGGCAATGACTTCATCTTCAGTATCAACAATGTTTATGAGGTCTAAATCTTTTTCGCTGATATTGCCAAACTCTGCCAATAGAGTTGTCTTTACCCATTCAAATAAGCCTTTCCAAAATTTTGTTCCTACCAAAATAATGGGGAATTTTTCAATTTTGTGGGTTTGTATCAAGGTAATGGCTTCAAATAACTCATCCAATGTGCCAAAGCCCCCAGGCATGACTACAAAACCTTGTGAATATTTTACAAACATGACCTTTCTAACAAAGAAATAATCAAAGTCCAAATTTTTATCAGAATCTATGTAAGGGTTGTCATGTTGTTCAAATGGTAATTCAATATTTAAGCCAACCGATGTGCCACCACCTAGATGAGCTCCCTTGTTTCCGGCTTCCATGATACCGGGGCCACCACCTGTAATGACACCATAACCAGCTTCTACTATACGTTTTGCTATTTTTTCGGCCAACAAATAATATTTGTCATGTGGCTTTGTTCTTGCTGAACCAAAAATGGATACGCAAGGCCCTATTTTGCTCATTTTCTCAAAACCACTCACAAACTCGCCCATAATTTTAAAAATGGCCCAGGAGTCGTTTGTTTTTACTTCATTCCACCCTTTTGGATGTAGTTCTTGTCTCATGTCAAATAGAATTTAAAACGTGCTAATTTAATTCTTTTTTAAGGAATTGTGCCGTGTAGCTTTTTTTATGTGTTGCAACTTCTTCGGGGGTGCCTTCAACAATAATTTTTCCGCCGCCTTTACCTCCTTCATATCCAATGTCAATGATGTGGTCAACGGTTTTAATAACATCCAAATTGTGTTCAATAATAAGCACCGTATTGCCTTTGTCAACCAATTTGTTCAAAACCAACATCAATACCCTGATATCTTCAAAATGAAGACCGGTAGTAGGTTCGTCAAGAATATAAAAGGTATTTCCGGTATCTCGTTTACTCAATTCTGTTGCCAATTTTATGCGCTGGGCTTCGCCACCAGATAAGGTGGTGCTTTGTTGCCCTAAGGTAATATAGCCCAAACCAACATCCTTAATGGTTTTAAGCTTATTATGTATTTTAGGGATATGCTCAAAGAAGTCCACGGCTTCATTAATGGTCATATCCAACACATCGCTAATGGATTTTCCTTTGTACCGAATTTCCAAGGTTTCTCGGTTAAACCGCTTACCTTGACAGGTCTCGCATTCTACATAAACGTCTGGTAGGAAATTCATTTCTATCACCCGCAATCCGCCACCTTGACAGGTTTCACAACGGCCTCCTTTTACGTTAAAACTAAACCTGCCTGCCTTGTAACCACGTATCATGGCTTCTGGTATTTTGGCAAACAAGCTTCGTATCTCACTAAAAGTCCCTGTATATGTTACAGGATTGCTCCTGGGTGTTCTTCCAATAGGGGATTGGTTAACATCAATTACTTTATCAATGTGTTCTAATCCTTCAATGCTTTTGTATGGCATGGGCTTTTTAACACCGTTAAAATAATGCGCGTTTAAAATAGGGTAGAGTGTTTCATTGATCAATGTGGATTTTCCACTGCCGGAAACACCTGTTACACCAATCATTTTGCCTAACGGAAATGAAACCGTTACATTTTTTAGATTGTTGCCCGTGCAGCCTTTAAGTGTAATGGAATGACCATTTCCTTTGCGGCGTTTTTTTGGGACTTCAATTTTTTTTGTTCCGTTTAAATAGTCAGCCGTTAAGGTGTTATGTGTTTTTAATTCTGCAGGTGTTCCAATACTGATTATTTCACCACCGTGCTTTCCTGCTTTTGGGCCAATATCAATAACATAATCAGCGCGTTCAATCATATCCTTATCGTGCTCAACCACAATGACCGAATTTCCAATATCACGCAAGGATACCAACGAATTGATAAGTTTGTTGTTGTCACGTTGATGCAGCCCGATGCTTGGTTCATCCAAAATATATAATACGCCTACCAATTGCGAGCCAATTTGAGTTGCCAATCTGATGCGTTGCGCTTCACCACCGGACAAGGATTTTGAGCTTCTGTTAAGTGATAAATACCCTAATCCCACATCCAATAAAAACTGAAGTCGTGCTTTTATTTCCTTGATAATTTCCTCAGCTATTTTTAATTGTTTTTCAGATAACTGATTCTGTAACGTGTCAAACCATTTGGCAAGTTCAACAATATCAATACTCGACAACTCTGCAATATTTTTATCGTTTACTTTAAAGTAGAGGGATTCTTTTCGCAATCTGGACCCTTCACATTCCGGACAGGTTATTTTGTCCATGTAATCTTTTGCCCAGCGTTTTAACGATGTGGAATCGGCTGTTTTGTATTGGTTTTCTATAAAGTTAGCCACACCTTCAAAATCAATTTTATAATCCCTGGTAACTCCCAATGTTTTGCTTTCTACAGAAAACTTCTCATTACCACCGTATAAAATCATGTGCTTGGCCTCTTCTGGAATATCTTTGTAGGGATCTGTTAATTTAAAATTGAAGCGTTGCGCTATGGTTTCCAGTTGTTTGAAAATCCAGCTGTTTTTTTCAGGGCCGTGTGGTGCCAAAGCACCATTTTTTATGGAAAGCGAATCATCTGGAACGATTTTTTTTTCATTTACTTGATATAGGGTGCCAATACCATTGCAATTAGGGCAAGCACCTTTTGGTGAGTTAAATGAAAAATTATTAGGCTCTGGATTTGGGTATGATATCCCTGAAGTTGGACACATCAGGTTTCTGCTAAAATATCTGGTTTGTTGTGTGTCTTGGTCTATTACCATAAGCACATCTTCTCCATGGTACATGGCCGTATTGATGGATTCCGTTAAGCGTTTGTCATTATCAGCCGTACTATCAATAACCAATCTATCAATTACTATTTCTATATCATGGGTTTTGTATCGGTCCAGTTTCATGCCTTTGGTAAGGTCTTTAATCTCACCATCGGTTCTTACTTTAACAAAACCTTGCTTGGCAATTTGCTCAAAAAGTTCTCTATAATGCCCTTTTCTGGAACGTACAACGGGTGCCAATATATTGATGCGTTTTCCCTTAAAATCAGAGATGATGAGCTCCTTGATTTGCTCATCACTATAACTTACCATTTTTTCGCCAGTGTTATAACTATAGGCATCACTTGCCCTTGCATATAACAACCGTAAGAAATCATAGATTTCCGTAATGGTTCCAACCGTAGAGCGTGGTGACTTGCTGGTTGTTTTTTGCTCAATGGCAATAACTGGTGACAATCCATCAATCTTGTCAACGTCAGGACGTTCCAAACCTCCTAAAAATTGTCTTGCATAGGCTGAAAAGGTTTCTATATACCGACGTTGGCCTTCAGCATAAATGGTATCAAAAGCCAAAGAGGATTTACCACTGCCAGACAATCCTGTGATAACCACTAGTTTTTCCCTGGGAATGGTGACATCAATATTTTTAAGGTTATGCACTCTAGCGCCTTTAACCTCAATATGTTCTTCAAAATGGCTCATAAATCAGCAAAAGTGCAAAGGTACAATTTTAGTTGCTAAATTTTTGTTAAGTCAATCCAGCATTTTTTATAGATTAAATAAAGAATGCTCTGATATACCAGAGCATTTCAGAAAGAATATTTAATTTAAGTTTTTAATATTGACAATTCACCACTTTCCAATGATTTTGTATAGTTAGCTCTTACCTTTTTTATACAACCAAAGAATTTTTTACCGTTCTTTCTCACTAAATGGACATAAACATCCCCAATTTTATTGGTTTCAACCTTTTTGATTATGGCGTGATTTCCTTCAACAATATTGTAATTGGCTAAGCCACCTCTTTTGGATATAATATTTAAGTTAGGAAAGAAAATGTGCTTATAACCGTTAGCATTGGTTTTATTAATAATCAAGACATCACCTACCTGAGGATCAGAATTACTTAAATCAATATTATTGTTTGCTAAGGTAATACTAGCTAACAAAAACAAACAGTAGCAAATTTTTTTCATAGACTGAATTTTTATAGGTTTTTCACTAAATTATGCTATTTAAATTAAAGTTGCAAAGGGTTTAAAACACAACAATTTACAGGCTTTTAGGATGTTTTTTGTGAACACCCCTTTTTTTTTAATACCACAACAAAATTAATTTGTTTATTTTTTTAAGAGAGTTTTTTTTAGGTGGGTCTGTGTCTTTATTTTGAAATTATTAATGGGCAATACCCTTTAAAAAAACAGGTTGTGAAGATTTTTTAAATAGCAGTTTTTAACAATTATTTAATATTCTATTTGTTTTTGATTTAATGCTTTTATAAAGAATTTTTATCGAAAGTTTAGTATCATTGTGATATGAATTTAAAAAAATAAATATGAAGATATTAGGAATAGGCTCTAGGATCAAACATGCAGATTACGGAAAAGGCGTTGTGACCAATGTATCATCAAAACATTACTGGGTGACTTTTATTGAAAGCGGTTTGGAAACCATTGATTTAGATTCAGAGTTTGAAATTATTGAAGCTGCTGAAGATGATGTGGATACGGTTAGTTTTTTTGATGTGGAACGTAGCCTAACCGAAATCCTTAAAAAATGGAGCGATGTCACAGAAATAGTCCCAATTGCTGACAAATGGAAGGGCGGCAAACTTATATTGGAGCCGGGTGATACCAGTTTAAAAGCAAGTGAAATACCTATTGATACATTTTTCCATAAAATCACCATGGTGCGGGATCGTTTGCGGGTTATGGAACAAAAAGTAAACTCCAGCAACTTGGATGAACAGGAAAAAATAGATTTGCAGCAATATATTACACGTATTTACGGAAGCTTAACCACGTTTAATGTATTGTTTAAATTAAAAACACAACAGTTTGTAGGACAAAAGTCTAGTTAAGATTATTTAATATGTTCCTTTAATGTTGGTGATTTCAATTCCCAAGAAGAAAATATTATGAAATGTAGGAAGCATGGCACCACTTTCGGTTGTTGTCCAATTACTCCATGAAGATTCCAAACCCTTTAGTGGTAAGATTGATACCCACATTTTAAAACTTTTGGGTTTGCCGCTTTCATCAAATAACCAAAGATACGAATCGCCAGGTGTTGAGCCTCCTTTGGTGTAAGTCACCAATAATGCAGGGTCGCCATTATATTGAGTTACATAGCGTCGTTCTGTACCATAGTCAAACACTTTATAAGGTGCAACCAACCAAAAAGAATCGTTATTGAAATATGAAATAGCTTTTTTAATCAGATCTTTGCCCATATCACTTTCAATATTGAATCCGTGGACATAGGCTTTGCTTAAAGCTTTGTCGTTTAAGTTTAAATCCACTTTATAGTCTTCCCAATACACTGAACATAGGCTTTCATTTTTCTTCCATTTATAGTGGTGTTTCCTTTTAAATGTCCACTCCAAATAATTGGTGTTCTTATAGGCATCATAATTTAAGGCGTCCAACATGTTGTAGGCTAATGCATCTGCTTGTTGGCCTTGTTCACCGGTAGGAAGGTCATCATTGTATTTGAAAAACATAAACACAAAAAACAAAATACTAGGCAGTGTTAAAAACACAATAAACCCAGTAATTATTTTAAATGTTTTTTTTACTTTCATAAGTTTAGGGTATAGATATTTTAATCATAACATTCTATAAACCAGCGCTAAAATATTAAATAGAATTGATTCAATTATGGAATTGAATTAAAAACCGACAGCCGTATCATCCCCTCGATGATCTGCACCACCCTCAAGCGTTTTATCGGATAAAACCATGATTCCATCTACCTTGCCAATTACTGGAGAATTTTTTTCATTGATGTTATATCCCTTGTCTTGCAACTGATGGATTAAGTTTTCATCAAACGAATGCGGTTCCATTTCAATCTCATCCGGAAGCCATTGATGATGAAACCGAGGGGCGTCAACAGCCTCTTGCATGGTCATATTGTATTCATGAACATTAAGGATGGTTTGCAAAACCGAGGTTATGATAGTGGAGCCTCCTGGTGTTCCAACAGACATAAATAAACTCCCGTTTTTTTCAATGATTGTTGGAGTCATGGAACTCAACATGCGTTTTTCTGGCTGAATACTGTTGGCTTCAGCACCAATAAGCCCAAACATATTGGGTACGCCCGGTTTGCTGCTAAAATCATCCATTTCGTTATTTAGGAAAAACCCGAGTTCTGAGCAATATAATTTGGAACCGTAGGCACCATTAAGAGTAGTGGTAACAGAAACAGCATTACCAAATTGATCAATAATTGAATAGTGAGTTGTTTCATTACTTTCAACAACTTCAACATTGCCATGCGTTACATCACTTGATAAGGTAGCTTTGTCAAATGAAAAATCAGCCATTCGGCCTTTTAAATACGCATCACTAATCAAAGCTTTTCCTGGAATGGACACAAAATCCGGATCACCCAAATAGTAACTTCTGTCAGCATAAGCACGACGTTCGGCTTCTGTAATCACTTGAATGCTCTTCAATGAATTATGTCCATATTCGTGCAGATCATAGGGTTCTATCATTTTCATGATTTGTGCCAAACAGATTCCGCCACTGGATGGTGGTGGCATGGAAATAATTTTTAAATCATCATAATTAAATGTAATGGGAGTTCGCCATTTGGCTTTATACTTAGCCAAATCCTCTTCTGTAATTAGGCCTCCATTGTCTTGAATAAATTTAACCAGTATTTTGCCGGTTTCGCCTTTGTAAAACTCATCTTCGCCATTTTTTAAGATACGTTCCAAGGTTTTTGCCAAAGCAGGGTATTTTATGGTATCCTGTTCTTTCCAAACTTTGTAGAACAAGAGAGAGTCTTTATTGACCAAACGGAATTTGGATTGGTAATAATTAAACCTTTCAGCTTGGTTTTTGGTGACAACCACACCTTTTTTAGCAAGAGCAATTACAGGTTCCAAAATATCTTTCATGGGCAGCTTTCCAAATTTTTTGTGGACTTCAAACATACCGGCAACACTTCCAGGAACACCAATGGCCAATGAACCTAGTGTGCTTTTATCAGGTATGACATTGCCTTGCTCGTCTAGGTACATGTTCTTTGAAGCCGATAAAGGTGCTTTTTCCCTAAAATCGAGACTGCCAATATCGCCGTTTGATTGTCTATAAACCATAAAACCGCCGCCGCCCAGGTTACCAGCAAACGGATACGCAACAGCCAGGGCTAGACCGGTTGCAGCCATGGCATCAAACGCATTACCGCCTTTTTTTAAAATATCAGCTCCTATTTGTGAGGCTTCCACACGAGCAGAAACCACCATGGCATGATGGGAGAGGAGCCCTCTGTTACTAGTTGACGTATTTGGTGTTTCATTCTTTTTATTACAAGAAAAGCACAATGAAATAAATAAAAAAGTAAAAATAATTCGTTTCATTTTGAGTTGGTTTTAAGTTCAATTTCTTTTAGTTTTTGTTTGGAAAATGTAATGAGCTCTCCAAAAAAGAGCGTGAATTCGTTTTCAAAAGCTGTATAAAACGTTTCCAATTCATTAACTGCTTCATTCATGCTCGAACGGTTTTTTGTTCGCCTATTCATGCCTTCCAACGCTTTGGTAATGCCTTCAATAGAAGCGTAGCTCACTAACCAATTATCAGCTATCATATAAGGCATCATTTTTTGAATACGAAGCGGCAGCACATCGTAATGGTCTTCCAAGGAATCATAAAAAGATTCCACATAAGTTTCTAAAGAATCGTCACAATACTTGCTCCAGTTTTTCGCCAAAAAATGATCATAAAGCATATCCACAATTATTCCTGAATAATGTCCGTATTTTTCATGTAATCGTTTGGTGCTCATTCTAACGGTTTCATGAGCATCGGTAAATGTATCAATGTTTCTGTGCAGCAAAATACCTATTTGTATATCCGTTGGGTACTTTTTGTAATTCTTTCCTTTAATGCCATCAGCAATAAAATTACCAATGGTTACCAGGTCATTGTCGCCAGAAAGATATATATGAGCTAAGTAATTCATTTGTGAAATTTACGAATTACGATTTAAGAATTACAATTTTGTAATTGTATATTTGTTTTCGAATTTAAAAAAAGACATATGACACTCATAAAATCAATTTCAGGAATCAGGGGTACCATTGGTGGAACAGTAGGCGATAATTTAACACCTATTGATGCCGTTAAATTTGCCGCAGCATATGGCACATGGATTAAACAACAGCGCAATAAAGAGCATTATAAAGTTGTGGTTGGGCGAGATGCCCGAATCTCTGGTGAGATGATTCAGAAATTGGTTATGAATACGTTGGTGGGCATGGGTATTCATGTAGTTGATTTAGGATTATCGACAACACCAACGGTGGAATTGGCCGTTCCTATGGAACATGCAGATGGTGGGATTATCTTAACGGCTAGCCATAACCCCAAACAATGGAACGCCTTGAAATTATTGAACACTAAAGGGGAGTTTTTGGATGGCGATGAAGGCGCCAAAATTCTGGAAATTGCCGAAAGTGATGCAATGACCTTTGCCGATGTGGATAGCTTGGGGAAAATAACAAAAAACAAAGCCTACATTGATCTACATATTATTGAAGTGTTGGATTTACCCTTGGTTACTGTAAAACCCATTGAAGAAAGACGATTTAAAGTGGTTGTGGACGGTGTAAACTCAACGGGAGGTATTGCTATCCCGTTGCTTTTGGAACGCTTGGGTGTTGATGTTATCAAGTTGTACTGTGAGCCAAATGGACACTTTCCACACAATCCAGAACCATTGAAAGAGCACTTAACCGATTTGTCTGAAGCCGTTAAAAAGCACAAAGCTGATTTTGGTATTGTGGTTGACCCTGATGTGGATAGGCTGGCTTTTATGGATGAAAATGGTGAGATGTTTGGTGAAGAATATACCTTGGTAGCCTGTGCCGACTATGTATTGAGCAGAACGCCAGGCGATACAGTGAGCAATATGAGCTCTACACGGGCCTTGCGTGATATCACTGTAAAACATGGTGGTATGTATGAAGCTAGTGCCGTTGGGGAAGTGAATGTGGTAAAGTTGATGAAGAAAAATAAGGTAGTCATAGGTGGCGAGGGCAATGGTGGTATTATTTATCCAGAATCGCATTATGGAAGGGACGCCTTGGTTGGCGTGGCATTATTTTTAAGTTTGTTGGCCGATAAAAACATGACGGTGAGTGAATTGAGAAAAACCTATCCCAATTACTTTATGAGCAAAAAGAAAATCGAATTGACCCCAGGACTGGATGTGGATGGTATTTTAAAGGAAATAGAGAAGCGTTACCAAAACGAACAATTAACCACGATTGATGGTGTGAAAATTGATTTTCCTGAAAGCTGGGTACATTTACGCAAAAGCAACACAGAACCTATTATCAGGATTTATACGGAAGCCAAATCGCAAGCCGAAGCAGATGCATTGGCAGATGATTTTATTAATGAAATTGGCGAGATAGCAAAAATATAACGATTACCAGGAGCGCTTAGCGACAAAGTAATCTCATGTGAAAAACTAAGAAACAGATTGCTTCGTTACTTTCGCAATGACTATTTATTTAGCGTGTTTCCACCGCTTATGGGTCCAAAAATAATATTCTGGGGCTTCATGAATTTGTTTTTCAACCTCGCGCAAAAACATATCCGTTAATTGGTAATCTTGGTAGCCTAATGAATTTTCAGCCAAGGTTAAAATCTCAGCTTCATAATAGCCGCGTTTTACTTTGCTCACTTTTAAAAAAGCCGTAGTGAAATCCAATTTTTTGGCTATTCGTTCAGCTCCCGTAAAACATGGTACTTTAATGCCCATAAAATCTTGCCAATACACTTCACTAGTAACTTTTGGAGACTGATCACTTAAAAACCCGGTAATGCTTTTTACATTGTTATGCTCCAAATCATTTATGTAAGCAATGGTTTCCTTTGTGCTGATAAGCGTGGTATTGAATTTTGAGCGAATATTTCTAACCAATTTATCAAAATACGGATTCGCCAATTTTTTATAAACGGCCAATCCTTTAAAATTAATATAGTTTTCAATAACAATGGACCATTCCCAACTGGCATAATGCCCAAACATAAGGATGATACTTTTGTTAAGGGCTTCCAAGCGTTTGAACTCGTCAGGATTGTTAATTTTAAATCGTTTTTTTAATTCGCTACTGGAAATGGTCATGGTTTTTATCATTTCCAAGAACATATCACATAAATGGTGATAGAATTTTTTTGTAATATGGTTGATTTCACCATCGGTTTTATCAGGAAACACAAGTTTTAAATTGGCATCCACAACCTTTTTTCTGTAGCCAATAATGTAGTAAACCAGTACATAAACACAATCTGAAAATACGTACAGTAACCTAAAGGGAAGTATGGAAATTACCCATAGAAATGGATAAACAAGTATATAAACAAGAAATTGCATGAATTAATTTTAAATTTGCACCAACAAACCGATATAAAATTTGTCAGGCAAATATACACAAACCGCATGAGAAATTTTATTGGTAGGTTACCTGTGACCTAGTTATCAAATAGTTTATTCACAGGAAATATATGTTATAAATTATTTAAACGTTTACACCTTATGGGCAAATTAGATATAGTTACCATAATTATCATAGCGGCCAACGTCATTATTTCGTACAAAGGTTTCAGTGATTTTGGGTTTTTTGAAAAATATAAGTTCCACGTTGGAGCTGTAAGACGTGGCGAACAGTTCAGGTTATTTAGCTGTGGTTTTTTACATGCCGATACGGCCCATTTGTTCTTTAACATGTTTTCCTTGTACTTTTTTGCCAATGTGGTTATCGGTTATTTAGGCGTTGTAAGTTTTTTGATTATTTACGTGGGCAGTTTGTTATTGGGTAGTTTGCTGTCGCTTTACTTTCATAAGGACGAATACCATTACAGTGCGGTTGGTGCGAGTGGCGCCGTTATGGGCATTATTTATTCGGCCATTTTATTACAGCCTGGTATGAGTTTGTATATCTTTTTTATTCCTATACCAATTCCTGCTTATATCTTCGGAATAGGGTATTTACTCTATTCTATTTATGGTATGAAAAACAGGATTGGCAACATTGGTCACGATGCTCATTTTGGAGGCGCTGTTGGCGGTTATGTCATTACCTTGATTTTGGCGTCCTGGCTATTTGAAGAAAATTTAATGATGATTGCTTTACTGGCCATACCCATCGTGTTATTATTTGTATTGAAAAAAACAGGAAAAATTTAGTGGCACTTCATTATGGCATGGCAATTGAAATTATAGTTATAGTAAATCGTCTATTTATTGTTTAAAGTATTGATTTACAAAAATTTAATTTTTTAGATAACAATTATAAAAAAGAACCAATAGTCATTTAATGACATATTGACTTGAAAATATATATGAAGAAATCCGATTTTATAAGTCTTGACAGTTTGTCATTTCAAGAGTTTGATGAAAATTCAGAATTAATACCCTTGATGACCCCTGAAGATGAAGAAGAAATAAACAAAGAAAACCTGCCCGAAACCTTACCCATATTACCATTGCGAAACACTGTGTTGTTTCCAGGCGTAGTGATTCCCATAACGGCTGGACGTGATAAATCAATCAAATTGATTAATGATGCCAACAAAGGCAATAAAGTGATTGGTGTGGTATCGCAAAAAGATGAGTCTATTGAAGACCCAACAGCCAAAGACATTCATGGCACGGGAACCGTTGCCAGAATTTTGCGGGTTTTAAAAATGCCCGATGGTAATGTGACGGTTATTATTCAAGGCAAAAAACGTTTTAAGGTGGCTGAGGTGATCACTGAGGAACCTTATATGAATGCCACCATACGGGAAATTCCTGAAGCACGGCCTGCAGAAAACAACAAGGAATTTGTGGCTATTATAGATTCCATTAAGGATCTGGCTTTACAAATCATCAAGGATAGTCCCAATATTCCCAGCGAAGCGTCTTTTGCCATTAAAAACATAGAGAGCAATTCGTTTTTGGTGAATTTTGTGTCTTCTAATATGAACCTTTCTGTAAACGAAAAACAAAGTTTACTGGAAATCAATGACTTAAAGAAACGTGCGTTGGCTACACTTAAGTTCATGAATATTGAATTTCAAAAACTGGAGCTTAAGAATGACATTCAGTCCAAGGTTCAAATGGATATGAGCCAACAACAGCGTGAGTATTTCCTGCATCAGCAAATGAAAACCATTCAAGAAGAATTGGGCGGTGTGAGTTATGATGAGGAAATAGAGGAGATGAAGCAACGGGCCAAGAAAAAACACTGGAGTAAAAAAGTAGGCGATCATTTTGATAAGGAGCTTGCCAAAATACAACGGATGAATCCGCAAGTGGCTGAATATTCCATACAACGTAATTATCTGGACCTTTTTTTGGATTTACCTTGGGATAAGTTCAGTAAAGATAAATTTGATTTAAAACGTGCCCGCAAGATTCTAGACAGAGACCATTTTGGATTGGAAGATGTTAAGCGCAGAATTATTGAGCACTTGGCCGTGTTAAAATTGCGCAATGATATGAAGTCGCCAATCCTATGTTTGTATGGCCCTCCAGGTGTTGGTAAAACATCGCTTGGAAAATCCATCGCAGAAGCACTTGGCAGAGAATATGTGCGGATGTCATTAGGTGGTTTGCGTGATGAAGCTGAAATACGAGGTCATAGAAAAACCTACATTGGCGCCATGCCGGGACGTATCATCCAAAGTTTGAAGAAAGCTGGTACCTCCAATCCTGTTTTTGTGTTGGACGAAATTGATAAGTTATCAAATTCGCACCAAGGCGATCCATCTTCAGCCATGTTGGAAGTGCTTGACCCAGAGCAAAACAATGATTTCTACGATAACTTTTTGGAAATGGGGTACGACCTGTCCAAAGTCATGTTTATTGCAACATGCAATAGTTTGTCAACCATTCAGCCAGCTTTGTTGGATAGGATGGAAATCATTAACGTAACGGGTTACACCATTGAAGAAAAAGTAGAGATTGCCAAACGCCATTTGTTGCCTAAGCAATTAAAAGA
This sequence comes from Yeosuana aromativorans, assembly GCF_014646655.1. Classification (GTDB taxonomy): domain Bacteria; phylum Bacteroidota; class Bacteroidia; order Flavobacteriales; family Flavobacteriaceae; genus Yeosuana; species Yeosuana aromativorans. Next base: position 127,414 of record NZ_BMNR01000005.1, read on the forward strand.
ACATGGTTTGACGGATAAGGATTTAAAAATAGCCAAACCCCAATTAGAAAAAATTGTAGAAGGCTATACCCGAGAATCTGGTGTACGAAGCTTGGAAAAGCAGTTGGCTAAAATGGTGCGCTATGCGGCCAAGAACATTGCCATGGAAGAGGATTATAATGTTAAAGTATCAAATGACGATATCATAGAAGTATTGGGTGCGCCAAAAATGGAGCGTGATAAATACGAAAACAATAATGTGGCCGGTGTGGTAACCGGATTGGCCTGGACCCGTGTAGGTGGCGATATTTTGTTTATAGAATCCATTCTTTCAAAAGGGAAAGGCAATCTAACCATTACAGGAAATTTAGGAACGGTAATGAAGGAATCTGCCACTATAGCCATGGAATACATCAAATCAAATGCTGATGAATTTGGAATCAATCCAGAAGTTTTTGATAAATATAATGTGCATATCCATGTGCCCGAAGGCGCCACACCAAAGGACGGACCAAGTGCAGGGGTGACCATGTTAACATCGTTGGTATCCTTATTCACACAACGAAAAGTCAAGAAAAGTTTAGCCATGACAGGCGAAATTACCTTACGTGGTAAAGTGCTTCCTGTTGGTGGAATTAAGGAAAAAATTTTAGCGGCCAAACGTGCCAGAATTAAAGAGATTTTGCTTTGTGAGGACAATAAAAGGGATATTGAGGAAATCAAACCTGATTACTTAAAAGGGTTAACATTTCACTATGTGACCGATATGAGTGATGTCATTAAAATAGCCCTGACCAATCAAAAGGTGCAGAACGCTAAGAAACTATAATGATTTAACCTCGATTAAGTTCGAGGTTTTTTTTGATTAAAATATTTCATGCCCACTTTCGTTCTAAGATAGATTTACTTACTTTGTACCGTAAATATGCTGAAACAAACCATTACTCTTTTTTGTCTGCTCATTAGTGTTCTGGCCACGGCGCAAGTTGGAGGTGAATCAACCTATCAGTTTTTGAATTTGGTATCATCACCCCGTCAAGCAGCACTTGGCGGAAAGGTCCTGACCAATGTAGATTATGATGTGGCCCAAGGCCTTTATAACCCAGCTACAATAAATGTAGATATGGATAATCAACTAGCCTTAAACTATACCAGCTATTTGGGTGGAATAAGCTACGGTACGGCTTCATATGCTTACACAGTTGATAGGCGTACACAAACTTTTCACGCTGGGGTAACATATATCAATTACGGAACTTTTGATGGTTATGATGAAAACGGTAATTCCACAGGCTCTTTTACCGGAAATGAGGCAGCTTTATCGTTTGGGTATGCGTTACAAATAGGATATAGCGATTTTTATTTTGGTGCTAACGTTAAATTGATAACATCAAAATTAGAACAATATAACTCGTTTGGAGTAGCTACGGACTTAGGATTGCTTTACAAGGATGACTATCTGGATTTCAATGCTGCTTTAGTAGTGAGAAACTTTGGAACCCAAATTACAACCTATGCCGGACAACATGAACCATTACCGTTTGAAGTGGATTTTGGGATGTCTCAACGTTTAGAGAACGTCCCGATACGGTGGCACATAACACTTGAAAACTTACAAGAATGGCCTATAGCTGTTTCCAATCCCGCACGGGTTACCACCGATTTATCTGGTAATCAAACACCTGAAAAAGTCGGTTTTTTGGGAAAAGTAATCAGGCATACTATCTTAGGTGCGGAATTATTTCCAGAAGGCGGATTTAATATTCGTTTAGGGTATAATTTCAGACGGGCAGAGGAACTGCGTATTGTTGACCAACGCAATTTTTCAGGACTTTCAGCGGGTTTTTCAATAAAATTTAATAAAATGCGGTTTAGTTACACGCATGCCAAATATACAAGTGCGGCCAATTCAAACTTTTTTGGTTTGCAAATAGATTTACAATAATTAAAAGTGCCTAAAATATTTAGAAGTTATAAGTGCCTTAAGTTTTTAATTTTATCACACTTTAGTACTTTAGTGCACTTCAAAACTTTAAATACTTCGGATGCTTCAACTTAAATTATGAATAAAATTATAATTGCAATAGACGGATATTCTTCCACAGGAAAAAGTACGGTAGCCAAGCAATTAGCAAAGCATTTGGGCTATGTGTATATTGACTCTGGTGCCATGTACAGGGCTGTAACGTATTTTGCAATGACCAAAGGAATTATTGACGCTAAACATTTTGATGCTGATGAGCTTATTTCTAAACTTGATGATATTAAAATCAGGTTTGTATTTAATTCGGATTTGGGCTTTGCGGAGGTGTATTTAAACAATGTGAATGTTGAAAGGGAAATTAGGAGTATGGAAGTTTCAAACCTGGTCAGTAAAGTCTCTGCCATTCCAGAAGTAAGAAAGCAACTTGTGAAACAACAGCATGCAATGGGTGAAGAGAAAGGCATTGTTATGGATGGACGCGATATTGGCACTGTGGTTTTTCCCAATGCGGAATTAAAGATATTCATGACGGCTTCTGCTGAAACCAGGGCAACAAGACGTTATAATGAGTTAAAGGCCAAAGGTGACAATGTGAGTTTTGAAGCGGTTTTAAAAAACGTCCAAGAGCGTGATTATTTGGATTCTACCAGAGCGGATTCCCCTTTGTATAAAGCAGATGACGCCATAGAAATTGACAACTCCAAGATGACAATGGAAGAGCAGTTGCAGACTGTTTTGGGGTTAGTAAATAAGGTGTTGGACAATTAATAAAAAAGCAATCAAGAAGATTGCCTTTTAATTTTTGTTTTGGGATTGATTATAAATTAGGTATTACGAGTTCCTGACCTGGATAAATTAAATCAGGGTTTTTCAAAATATTTGAATTGGCTTTAAAAATATCATTGTACTTGGAAGCATTTCCGTAATAATGTTTAGCTATTTTACCTAGGGTTTCACCACTTTTTACAGTATGCCTATGATACACACTTGTGTCTTCAACAATAATGTTTGCTTGAATATCAGTTGGATTTTGTCCACCAATTTCCTTGATTTTATCCCACAACAGGTTTTTTTCATATTGCGTTTTTGTTGTGCCTTTGACTTTTAAGACCCCGTTTTCTTCGGTAACGTTACCATCTTTAACATGTAGGGATTCTCCTAAATCCAGTACTGGTTGATACTTTTCTTTTGCTGTCATAATATTTGTTTTTAATACTACTAAGATATTAAATCTCATGCTTTTTTAAGTCACAAAACAATAAATAATGACACTGTGATTTTATTATTATCAAATTAGGCTATTTATCTGAAAATATGTAACTTTGCACTCCTTTTAGCGAATCGTCGGAATGATAAAAGGAATGAAACTGAAAAATTAAATAACACTTCTGTGTGTTATTCGCATCAATCTTCCGAAGCATAACAGAATACAAAATTTAATCAGCACATGGCTGAAAAAGCAAAACAAGCTGAAGTTGAAGCAGTTGAAGTTCCAACTGAAGACACTCCAAAAACTGAGGCTCCAGTAGTATCTGAGGCTCAAGCAAATCCTGAAAAATTCTTAAAAGACTTTAACTGGCACAATTACCAAGAAGGTATTGATGAGGTTGATGACAAACAACTTAAGGAATTTGAAAAACTAGTAGCAGAAAACTTCGTTGACACGTTAGATGATGAAGTTGTTGAAGGAACCGTAATCCACATTACAGATCGTGATGCCATTATTGACATCAATGCAAAATCTGAAGGTGTTATTTCCTTAAACGAATTCCGTTACAACCCAAACTTAAAAGTAGGCGATAAAGTAGAAGTATTGATTGATGTACGTGAAGACGCTACAGGACAATTAGTATTATCTCACAGAAAAGCCCGTGTAATCAAAGCATGGGATCGCGTAAACAAAGCTCACGAAACAGGTGAAATCGTTAATGGTTTTGTAAAATGCAGAACCAAAGGAGGTATGATTGTAGATGTATTTGGTATTGAAGCATTCTTACCAGGTTCTCAAATTGACGTAAAACCAATCAGGGATTACGATCAATACGTGAATAAAACCATGGAATTCAAAGTGGTTAAAATCAACCATGAATTCAAAAACGTAGTGGTTTCCCATAAAGCGCTTATTGAGGCTGATATTGAAGAACAGAAAAAAGAAATCATTGGTCAACTAGAAAAAGGTCAAGTATTGGAAGGTGTTGTTAAAAACATCACATCTTACGGTGTATTTATTGATCTTGGTGGTGTTGACGGATTAATCCATATTACAGACCTTTCTTGGTCTCGAATCAATCATCCAAATGAGATTGTTGAGTTAGACCAAAAACTAAATGTGGTAATCCTTGATTTTGATGAAGATAAATCTAGAATCCAATTAGGATTAAAACAATTAAGCAAACATCCTTGGGAAGCACTTGCTGACACTGTTCAAGTAGGTGACAAAGTAAAAGGTAAAGTTGTTGTTATAGCCGATTACGGTGCATTTATTGAAGTAGCTGATGGTGTTGAAGGGTTAATCCACGTATCAGAAATGTCATGGTCAACTCATTTACGTTCAGCTCAAGATTTTGTATCTGTTGGAGATGAAGTTGAAGCTGTTATCTTAACATTGGATAGAGAAGAGCGCAAAATGTCACTTGGTATCAAACAATTAACTGCTGATCCTTGGACTGACATTACAGGTAAATATCCTGTAGGTTCTAAACACGTTGGTATTGTACGTAACTTTACAAACTTTGGTGTATTTGTTGAATTGGAAGAAGGTATTGACGGATTGATTTACATCTCAGATTTATCTTGGACCAAGAAAATCAAGCACCCAAGTGAGTTCTGTGCAGTAGGCGATAAGTTAGATGTTGTTGTATTGGAGTTGGATGTTGAAGGACGTAAATTAAGTTTAGGTCACAAACAAACTACAGAAAACCCTTGGGATAAATACGAAACAGAATTTGCTTTAGACACCGTTCATAAAGCAGAGATTTCTGAAATCGTTGACAAAGGTGCTACTGTAGAATTTAATGAAGATATCGTAGCGTTTGTACCAACACGTCATTTAGAAAAAGAAGATGGCAAAAAGCTTAAAAAAGGTGAAGAAGCTGAATTTAAAATCATTGAATTCAATAAAGAGTTCAAAAGAGTTGTAGCATCTCACACCGCTATATTTAAAGCTGAAGAAGCTGCTAATGTAAAAGCTGCTGTTAAAAAAGCTGCTGCTACTGCTGCAGAGGCAAAACCAACCCTTGGTGATGCTAATGATCAGTTGCAAGCGCTTAAGGATAAAATGGATGGAAAAACCACTAAATCAAAAACAAAAAAGTAGTTTTTAATCAACCTGTAAATACAGGAAACCATTTATAAAACGAAAGCCTTCAAGAAATTGAAGGCTTTTTTATTTAACTTTTTTAAAAACCATAATTTTTAAAATTTTGCATTACCTTTGTATTCCAAATACGTTTGGATAGTATATGAGTCAAAAAGTTTTACTTAACGCAAAAGAGGTAAACATCATTCTTCATCGATTGGCTTGTCAACTTATTGAAAAACATAATGACTTTTCTAATACGGTATTAATTGGCTTACAGCCCAGAGGGGTGTTTCTGGCCAATAGAATTGCCAAAATTCTTAAAGAAGATTATAAAATTAAGAACATTCAATTAGGGCTTTTGGATATCACGTTTTTTAGGGACGATTTCCGTAGAGGCGATAAACCGTTAGAAGCCAATACAACCAACATTAATTTTATAGTAGAAGACAAAACCGTTGTGTTTATAGATGATGTATTGTATACTGGACGAAGCATAAGAGCAGCATTAACCGCTATACAATCCTTTGGACGACCTAATGAAATTGAATTATTAACGCTTATAGACAGGCGTTTTAGCAGGCATTTGCCCATACAACCTGATTATAGGGGCCGACAAGTAGATGTAATAAACCATGAAAAAGTAAAAGTCAACTGGAAAGAAAATGACGGGGAAGACTCAGTTTACTTAATAAATAAATAATGACCCATGAGCGAATTAAGTGTTAATCACTTATTAGGAATCAAATATCTTAACAAACAGGATATTCAACTTATTTTTGAAACCGCCGATCATTTTAAGGAAGTGATCAACAGGCCTATTAAAAAAGTTCCTTCGCTTAGAGACATTACCATAGCCAATCTGTTTTTTGAAAACTCAACTAGAACCAGATTATCTTTTGAGTTGGCTGAAAAGCGTCTGTCTGCAGATGTCATTAACTTTTCATCTGCTCAATCTTCCGTTAAAAAAGGCGAGACTTTGATTGACACCGTAAATAATATCTTATCCATGAAAGTGGATATGGTGGTGATGCGGCACCCAAATCCGGGCGCTGGTGTATTCTTGTCAAAACACGTCAAGGCCAGTATTGTCAATGCCGGTGATGGCGCCCATGAACACCCTACACAAGCCTTATTGGATTCGTATTCCATACGGGAGAAATACGGAGAAGTAAAAGGGAAAAAAATAGTTATTGTGGGTGACATTTTGCACAGTCGTGTTGCTTTGTCAAATATTTTTGCCCTGCAACTTCAAGGCGCTCAGGTTATGGTTTGTGGTCCTAAAACGTTAATACCTAAATACATTGATAAATTGGGTGTAAAAGTAGAGACCAATTTAAGAACCGCTTTAAATTGGTGCGATGTTGCCAATATGCTTCGGGTGCAAAATGAGCGCATGGATATCAGTTATTTCCCATCAACTAGAGAGTACACGCAACAATTTGGGGTTAATAAAGAGTTATTGGACTCCTTGGATAAAGAGATTACCATTATGCACCCAGGCCCCATAAATAGGGGTGTGGAAATCACCAGCGATGTAGCGGATTCTAAGCAATCCATCATTTTGGAACAAGTTCAAAATGGTGTGGCCATAAGAATGGCGGTCATTTATTTGTTGGCATCAAAAATTAAACAATAAACTATGATTTTAGATCAAGACGGAAATATTTCCATTATTACGCAAGAGAAAGCAACCATAGTAGAATTGGTTAAAAAAATACAAGACATTTACTCAAAACTAAAAAACAATAATATCATTGTAAACCTGACCAGTTTAAAGAAACTAAGTTTGCAGGATATCATTGAGTTTCTTGAATTATCAAATACGCACCGAGGTTCAAAACAGTCATTTGTCATTGTCTCGGATGGTATTGATATTGATGAAACCCCAGATGAAATCATTGTGGTTCCTACCATGCAAGAAGCGTATGATATCATTGAAATGGAAGAGATGGAAAGGGACTTAGGATTTTAATATGAAACTTACAATTTTAGGCTGTTACAGTGCTACACCAAGAGTTTTAACAAACCCGACCTCACAAGTTTTGGAAATTAAAAACCATATGTTTTTAATTGATTGTGGTGAAGGGACCCAGGTTCAGCTAAGAAAGCATAAAATCAAGTTTAATAGAATCAAACACATTTTCATTTCCCATTTACATGGAGACCATTTTTTTGGTTTGGCCGGATTGATTTCAACATTCAGATTGTTAACACGAGAAACCGACTTGAATATTTATGGACCAAAAGGTATCAAGGAAGTCATTACACTGCAAATGAAACTGGCCGATTCATGGACTAATTACAAGCTTATTTTTCATGAACTTGAATCAGATACATCAGAATTAATTTTTGAAGACGATGATGTTGAAGTCCATACCATTCCCTTAAAGCATCGTGTTTATACCAATGGATTTTTGTTCAAGGAAAAAGAAGGCGAACGTAAATTAAATATTAACGCGGTTAAAGCAAATAACATTAACATAGCCTATTATAGAAAGTTAAAACAAGGCTTTGATGTTGAAAATGAAAACGGTGAGCTAATAAAGAACAGTTTAGTTACCTCAGCTCCTGAAAAACCCAAAAGCTATGCATTTTGCAGTGATACAGCCTATAAAGAAGATATTGTCCCCATTATAAAAGATGTTGATGTGTTATACCATGAATCCACATTTTTGGAAAAGCATGAAAAATTAGCAGACCCAACCAAGCACAGTACGGCAAAACAAGCGGCCAGTATTGCCAAGCAAGCCAATGCAGGCACACTTATTCTAGGCCACTATTCTACACGGTATGACAATTTGAATGATTTTAAAACTGAAGCTAAAACTATTTTCAAACAGGTTAGATTAGCTAAAGACGGTAAGGTTTTTAATTTCAATTAAATTCTTTTAAGCTCTTCATCCAAAGGATTGCCTCATCTAAATTAAAGCATCTTTTTATACTTTTTTTGGAAAATAACTTTTCAAGTGAAGCACTCTTATAGGTAAAATCATTATAATAAACGATAGCACTGGCAACAATTACCCCATATTTTTTATCGACTTTATTCCATGAGTAAGGATCAGATGAATACGAATGTATTCTGTTTGAAATATAGCCCAGTTTACTGTTAGGTCCATAAAACTCAATGATTTTTGACATCATATAATCAACTTTCTCCCAATCAAAGTGTTCGCCTTCATGTAATTCTGCAATAAAAAAATTGTCACAGAAATAAAAATTACCATAAGGCATTTCAATTTTATGTGTTTCTTGACTATTATAATATTTAGAATCTTCAAATCTCATTCATAAGTTTTTGGGCATTGACAAAGATAAACTTTGCCAAGGATAATCAGGATTAAAAATTATATTTTTGTTATTTTGTACTAATGGAAAAAGATTTAAGCAACTATAGAAAATCATACGAGAAACAAGAGCTTCTTGAGAGTAATATTAGTGATAACCCAATGGAATTATTCCAAAAATGGTTTCATGAAGTTGATGCAAATTTTGATGTTGAGGAAACCAATGCCATGACACTATCCACTTTTGGCTTGGATGGTTACCCAAAGGGTAGAGTAGTGCTGCTGAAACGTTATACCTATGAAGGCTTTATATTTTTTACTAATTACAACAGTGAAAAAGGAAAGGCTATTGCCAAAAACCCAAATGTTTGTTTATCCTTTTTTTGGAACAGTGCTGAACGTCAAATCATTATTAAAGGAAAAGCCGAGAAAATAGCTGAGAATTTAAGCGATGGTTATTTTGAATCACGGCCAAGAGGCAGCCAATTAGGTGCTTTGGTTTCAAATCAAAGTCATGTTGTTGAGAGCAGAGATGTTCTTGAGTCAGAACTATTGCGCTTGGAAGATGAATTTGAGGGAAAGGAAATTCCAAGACCTGACTATTGGGGCGGTTATATAGTAAAACCTGTTGAAATGGAATTTTGGCAAGGAAGGCCTAACCGTTTGCACGATAGAATTAGGTTTCAACTTCAAGACGATTATAGTTGGAAAATAAATCGATTATCTCCTTAATAAATCGATTAAATGCTTAAAAATCAATTTTAAAATTGTATTTCATCGATAAAAAACATAAAAACCAGATTATCTACATGTTTTTTATCGATTTTAACATTTCTTTAACATTCGCTATGAGTTTAGAGGTATAAATTTATTGTACCAAATCTAAATTACTTAGCCATGAAATTATTAACTAGATTGCCTTTATTGGCAATGTTGGCCATTTTTACCTTCTCCTGTTCAACTGACAGCTTAGATGATAATGCAAATGCCTACAACCAAAAATTGGTTGTTCCCAAAGCAAAACCTATTGAAACACAAATTCTGGAATTAATCAATAACCACCGACTGAGTTTGGGATTAAACCCCTTAGGGCATATGGATATAATTAAATCACAGGCCTATTCACATACCGAATATATGGTTGTAAACAATGAGGTTAACCATGATAATTTTTTTGAACGAAGTAATTATTTAAAAGCCAATGCTGGAGCCAAATTCGTGTCAGAAAATGTGGCCTATGGATATACACAAGCGGAATCGGTTGTAAATGCTTGGTTAAAAAGTGATTCTCACAGAGAAAATATAGAAGGAGATTTTACAAATTTTGATGTGTCAGCTGAACAAAATGCAGAAGGAGACTGGTACTACACCAATATATTTATAAAAAAATAAAGATTGTTTTTAGTTAGTGTAATAAATAATCATTCATGTTGATTATTCCCCAAAAAAAACACTTCCAAACCGGAAGTGTTTTTTTGTGTTTTAAGGTTTCTTATTTTAAGCTACCGACCATATCTTCGGGTTTTACCCATTCATCATATTCTTCCGCAGTAACATAGCCTAAATTAATGGCTTCTTCTTTTAAGGTAGTTCCGTTTTTATGGGCTGTATTGGCTATCTCAGCAGCTTTATAGTATCCAATTTTTGTGTTTAAGGCAGTGACCAGCATCAATGAGTTATTTAATAACTTGTTTATTACTTCTTGATTAGGTTCAATACCAACAGCACAATGTTCTTCAAAACTTTTACAAGCGTCTCCAAGTAATTGAGCAGATTGTAAAATGTTTGCAGCCATAACCGGTTTAAAAACATTAAGCTCGTAATGTCCTTGCAAACCCCCAACAGAAACCGCAACGTCATTACCAATAACTTGCGCACAAACCATGGTTAAGGCTTCACATTGCGTAGGATTGACTTTTCCTGGCATAATGGAACTTCCTGGCTCATTAGCTGGAATGGTAATTTCTCCAATACCACTTCGTGGACCAGATGCCATCATTCTGATATCATTCGCAATTTTATTTAAAGACACGGCTAATTGTTTTAAGGCACCATGGGTTTCCACTAGGGCATCATGAGCTGCTAGGGCTTCAAATTTATTGGGAGCTGATATAAACGGCAATTCAGTAAATTTAGCAATATATTCTGCAACACGCTTGCTGTATCCTTTTGGAGTATTTAAACCCGTTCCTACAGCTGTACCGCCAAGCGCCAATTCACTTAAATGTGGCAGTGTGTTTTCTAAGGCTTTTAAACCATGATCCAGTTGCGCAACATAACCGGAAAGTTCTTGGCCTAAGGTTAAAGGAGTAGCGTCCATAAGGTGGGTTCTACCAATTTTCACTACATTTTTAAAAGCTTCGGATTTTTTCTTTAAAGTATCACGCAATTGTCTAACACCAGGAATGGTTGTTTCAACTACTTTTTTATAAACTGCGATGTGCATGCCTGTTGGAAACGTATCGTTGGATGACTGCGATTTATTAACATCATCATTTGGTTGAATCACCTTATCACCTTCACCAACTGTTTTTCCTGCCAGTTGTTGAGCCCTATTGGCGATAACCTCATTAACATTCATGTTACTTTGTGTTCCAGAACCTGTTTGCCAAATGACCAATGGAAATTGGTCATCGTGTTTTCCTGCTAAAATCTCGTCACATACCTGTGCGATTAAATCCCGCTTTTCAATAGGCAAAACACCCAATTCACAATTTGTAAAAGCAGCGGCCTTTTTAAGATAGGCAAAGCCGTAAATAATTTCTAAAGGCATGGAAGCTGATGGGCCAATTTTAAAATTATTTCTGGAGCGTTCTGTTTGTGCTCCCCAAAGTTTATCGGCAGGTACTTTTACCTCGCCCATAGTATCTTTTTCTATTCTAAAATTCATCTTTACAAAGATTTAATTTAAGTTACAAAGTTAATTGTTTTGTAGCTTTTATTAGTAAAATAATGATTAGATTTATTAGTTTTTTTAACAGATATATAACATTTAAAATTTTATTATCCCTATTAAACATATTAATTTAGTAGGAATTTAATTCAACTTAAAAAAATAAAAATATGGCAACAATTAGATTAGGAGATGAAGCCCCAAACTTTACAGCAAATTCAACAGAAGGAACTATTAATTTTCATGAATGGTTAGGCGATAGTTGGGGGATTTTATTTTCGCACCCTGCAGATTATACACCTGTTTGTACTACAGAATTAGGTACCGTAGCAAAGTATAAAGATGCGTTTGATAAGCGAAACGTAAAAGTAGTGGCATTGAGTGTTGACGGTTTGGATTCCCATAACGATTGGATCAAGGATATCAATGAAACCCAACATACCACCGTAAATTTTCCAATTATTGCAGATGAGGACCGAAAAGTGTCTGAGCTGTATGATATGATACATCCTAATGCCAATGATAAATTAACAGTAAGATCTGTTTTTGTGATTGGTGCAGACAAGAAAGTAAAACTTATCATTACCTATCCAGCTTCCACTGGAAGAAATTTTGATGAGCTGCTTCGTGTTATTGACTCATTACAACTAACTGCTTATCATAAGGTGGCTACACCAGCAAACTGGAACAATGGTGAAGATGTTGTTATTTCACCATCTATTTCCAATGAAGAAATACCAGCTCTGTTTCCAAAAGGACACAAGGAAATTAAGCCTTATTTAAGAATGACACCCCAACCAAACTTGAATTAGGAAACACAATATCTATATACATAGTTTAAAAAAAAGGGTGTTATTTTAACACCCTTTTTTTAATAAGATACTTATTATAAATTATTATTCAAACTCACTATCATCAATACCACCATTTACTTTTGCTTCTTTCATATTTAATTCCATTTCTTGACCAAAAATATCACTCATCTGTTTAAAAGGAAGCAAAATGCCATTCACATCTTGATAGCTCGAATAAGATGTTACTGAAGTGTTTCCATCTTTAGAGACTTCTTGTTTGATCCTCAATCCAGAATCAACATTAAAGTAGTCTTTAATATATTCGCCATCAGGTGTATTAATTTGAACCACATTTAATTTTTCACCATTTATATTTTGTACTCCCAAAAGTTTGATTTTATAATCACTGCTTACATATTGCAGTTCAGGGAATATAGTCGTACTTTTTTTAATGGCTTCTTTTTGTTCCTCACTTAATTCTTGATTTTGGCCTCTGCTCATTACCGATACATTATCACCATTCATAACATATTTTAAAACGGTTTGGTTGAAAGATGGAACATCAAGAGCCATCATATATTTATCGGGGCTTTTTTTCTTTGTGGTTATGGTTATGGCTGTTCCTCTTATGTTGGCCGACATAATTTCTGAAATATCTTTAACATTCTCAAGCTTTTTACGTCCTCCAATTGCTTCAATATAATGATTGATCACCGTTTTGGCTGTAACACCTTCTGGAGCATCCATAAGCGGAACCATTACATTATTAAGCGGATTAATATCAGGAACTTCGTGATTTGGGTCTATTTCTACCGAAACAATGTTTGAAGTAGATGGATAGTTATAGACATATTCTTGGCCAGTCATCCAAATCTCTACCGGAAGATTCACGGTTTCCGTTTTACCGTTTTCTTGAATAATCTTAAGAGTAGTGGGCATAACCATTCTCTTTTTATTGGATAGTGTGATTAAAGCACCTTTTGCGGGATCATTGTCGACATATTTTATGTCTTCTACAGCTTGGTCTAACTTCCAATTGTTCATAAACCAGCCTTTCCAGAACCATCCTAAATCTTCCCCTGCTGCCGAGTTCATGGTGTTAAAGAAGTCCCAAGGAGTAGGGTGTTTGAAAGCCCATCGTTTTATATAAGTTTTAAAAGCATAATCAAAACGATCTTTACCTAAAACGGTATTTCTTAAAACTTTAAGTGCAGTACCAGGCTTATAATAAGCCTCAACGCCTAAATTTTGTTGATTATGTATGACATCAGGTACAGTAAATACAGGATCTAATTGGTCATTAAAAAGTCTTCCTGCAATGCTTTGTAAATCTTCTTCATGATCGTATTCACCGTTATTAAACTCTTTGGTGTCTACATCGTTTATAAAAGTATTGAAACCTTCATCCATCCATGCGTATTTACGTTCATTTGAACCGACAATCATTGGAAACCAGTTGTGGCCAAATTCATGGTTAATGACGCCCCAAAGTTCTCCTTTTTTACTTTGATAATCACAAAATACAATGCCAGGATATTCCATGCCGCCTTCATGTGCACCAACATTGGTTGCAACAGGATAGGTGTAAGGAAACCATTCCTTGGAATATAATTCAATAGAGTTTTTAACATATTCAGTTGATCTTCCGTAACCGTCTTGACCTGAATTTTCAACAGGATAAACTGATTGGGCTAATGCTGTTTTGCCTTCAGGAAGATTTATGCGTGCTGCATCCCAAATAAAGGCTTTAGAAGCCGCCCAAGCAACATCACGGCTTTGGTTTATTGTAAAGTGCCAAGTAAGCATGCCTTTTGAGTCAGCCTTCAAGTGCTTATCAGCTTTCACATCATCCAGTGATCTAACGGTTATTGTTTTGTCACTGTTTTTGGCTTTTTCAAGTTGGTTGCGCTCATAATCTGTTAAAACATCTTTAGGGTTTTGTAGCTCACCAGAACCAACTACCACCATATTGGCAGGCGCGGTAATCTCATAATCAAAATTTCCATATTCCAAATAAAATTCACCTGTGCCTAAATATGGTAAGGTATTCCAGCCATCAACTTCATCTAAAACTTCCATTCTAGGATACCATTGCGCCAAGGTGTAAACCCAGCCATTTTCAGTTTTTACGCGTCCCATCCTGTCTTTGCCATGCTCTGGTATTTTAAAGGAATAATCAATTGTAATTTCCATATCCTGTCCTTTAGGCTCCAAAGCTTCTGGAAGACGAATTTGCATACGGGTATCTGAAACCAAATAGTTTGCAGCTTGTGTATTTTTACCCATTTTAATGGCAACCTTTTTAAGGTCATAGCCATTTGTAAAGGTATGTACACCATTTCTATCACCAGCAGGATATAGTTGCGAGCCACGAGAATCTTTTCTAAATGTGTTTTGGTCTAATTGCAACCATAAAAAATGAAGCTTATAAGGACTATTGTTTATGTAAGTAATCGTTACTTGTCCTTCAACAGTATGGTTAATAGTATCTAGGGTTGCTTTAATATTATAATTGGCCTGATTTTGCCAGTATTCTGGACCAGGATTACCGGTTGCGCTATGATAAGCATTGGCCTGCCCAGTCATAAATAACGGACTAAACACTTCATATTTATCAAAGGTAGATTCTGTGTTGCCCGGTTGTTCTTGTGCATGTAAGATGTTGGTAAGTCCGCCTAAAGCGAAAATGAATACGGAATATTTAATTAAAAATCTCATAAATAAACTATTTGTTTTTAGCCTTAAAAGTATTAAAAAACAGATGTTTTAAGTGATTAACCTTTCAATTTTGTGAAAAATTTCACATATTATTGTAATGAAAAATCCAAACCTAAAACCTTGTTGATAAATCTTGGGTTTAGTATTGTATAAATACAAGCTTTGCATTATATTTGCTTCATATTTAAAAAAGGCACTTACAATTATGTTCACATTTGACCAATATTTAGGATTTTTAGCATTTTTAACAATATTGACCATTGGATTTTGGTTGATGATTTTTTTATTAACCTTCGTTATTCCTTATTGGATTTTTGGTGCATCCATTGAGCGCTACAAAGAAATTAGGGCTGAGAAAAAAGCAAAACGAGAAGCTACTGTTAATTAGTTTTAAAAATATATATCAAGAAAAAGGGAGGCTGATTTAGTCTCCCTTTTTTAGTTTATAATTATTGGATTTGTAACAGTTTATCCTTCCATTTCAAAATCATCATCACCGCCATTTCCGCGTTGTCCTTCTTTGTTACGTTCCCGATTCTTTTGCTGATTGAATCTATAGGTAAATGACAGGTTAAAACTGCGTTGCCTCCATTGAAATTCTGATTTACTATAGTAGATTTCGGTTGTTGTAGTCATTTTACGTTTGGCCGTATTGAACAAATCCCTCACATTAAATGTAATGGAAGCTTTGTCCTTAAACAAGTCCTTGCTAAAAGCCATACTGGTAAATATCATACCTTCACGCTTGTTTTGTGAATCTTCACTTGGGCCTCTGTAAAACAACTGCGTTTGCCAATCTATTTTGCCAGGTAATGTGTATTTATTGCTCAATCTTGCAAACCAGCTTAGGTTGTTATTATCATAAACCACATCATTATAAGTACCTTGCAGTTTTGTTTGAAACAAATTAAAGTTGGAGTTGATAAACCACTTTTTAGATGGTCTGTAGCTCAAAGTAAATTCAAATCCAAAACGGTCATTTGTTGCCATATTGATTGGTGTATGACGCTGAATGGCCACTAGGTTATATTGCTGGTTTAGATTATCAAAATTTGGATCGTTTTCATTAACGGTTTGATTGGTCTCAAAAATATAATAATCACCTGTTGGCTCACTAATAAAGTTAAAGGCATTGGTTTCATGCGCATAATAAATAGATGAACTTAAATTGGCTTTTCCTATTTTTTTGAGGTAACCTAAATCAAATGTATTTGAAAAACTAGGGTCAATATCCGGATTTCCTTGAAAGAGGCTTGTGGCACTACTGCGTGACGGAAACGGATTGATAAATCTAGAACGTGGTCTTTGAATACGTCTATTATAGCCTAAAGTTATGCTTTCTTCTTTGGAAAACTCATAAGCTAAATTGACTGTAGGAAACCACTCTAAGTAATTTTTTCGTTGCAAATCATTAGTAGCAATCTGGTTGATGGTTATTCTAGTATCTTCCATTCGCAAACCAAACAAATAGTTAAATTTGCCATTTATTTTATTGCCATATTGTGTATAGGCTGCATTAACGTATTCCCTATAAATAAGATTGTTACTTACATTATTATTCAGAACAAATACTCCGTTTACAAAATTTTGAAGTGTGTAGTCTGTATCCAATTGGTTAAAATTGCCGCGATACCCCATTTCAAATTGACCATTTTCGCCTAGAGGTTTTACATAATCTGACTGCAATAGCACACGATCCTGTTTTTCCAACGTACGCACACGTTCTACATTTTCACCATCCTGTACAATATCTGAGTTTTCATCTTCTGTACTGTTTTCTACCTGAAAATCGAATGTTAATTTATGCTGACTGTCACCATTGAATTGTTTATCAAAATTAACGGAATACTGAACGGTTTTGTCATCTTCAGTTTCTGGATCAAAACGTAACCTATTTTGTTCAATGCCATTTTTATCAATTTCCAAGATGTTGTTGGTAGAATTGTTTTCGTTATCACTATTTCTATAAAATAGGGCAGTAGTCAAGGATGCCGAATCATTGATATACCATTCTACTCCAAAATTGGTGTTTAGGCCTTTTCGAATTCTATCAAAATTACGTTTTTCCTTAAGGTAAGAACCATCATTATAAAAACTTTCATTAAAAGCTTTTCCGGGGCCTTCGCTATAGTTGTAGCCTGTTGTATTAAAAAAATTGAAATCCCCATTTCTGTAATTGATGTTGCCTGAAATCCCTCCGGCCTTTGGATGTCCAACATTAGTGGTAACAGCACCGTTAAGTCCTTGGAGCTTACTTCTTCTAAGGATAATATTTAAGATACCTGCCGTTCCTTCTGCATCATAACGTGCAGACGGAGATGTGATGACCTCAACACGTTCAATGGATTCTGCTGGTAGCTGGCGCAAAGCATCTGTTGAGTTTAGACCTACCAAGCCAGACGGTTTTCCATTGATTAAAATCCTAACGTTGTCATTACCTCGTAGAGCAACATTACCTTCAACATCTACAGAAACCGAAGGAACATTGTCCAACACATCACTAACCGTTCCACCGCTTACAGTTAAATCTTTTCCAACATTATATATTTTTTTGTCCAGTTTTAGTTCAACAGTGGTTCGTTCTGCAATAACTTCAACGGCTTTTAAAGCTTCAAGGTTAATATCTAAATAAAACGTTCCAATATTTTCGTTTGAGCTGATTTCCCGATTGGGAATTGTTTGTTTTTTGTAAGAAATATATTCAATAGTGATTGTATAGATACCTGCTTTTATAGGTATGCTAAAATTACCGTTTGCATCAGTAATACCGCCTGTTTCTATTTTGTTTGTGCGTTCATTAAAAAAACTAACAGTTGCATATTCAAGTGGTTCCTTGGTTTCCTTATCTAAAACGGTTCCTGTAACCACAACATCTTTAATAGTAGTATTAGGATTGTCGGATTTTTTGGAGGTATAATTTGAAGTATTGGGTATTGATTTGTTTACTTTATTTAAAATCAATGATTTATCAGTACTTGTACTTTCGTTCAATGATTGAGAATTTGCTGAAAGGGAAAATATAGTCAGCAATAGGGTCGTGGTTAGGTAAAATTTAGACATTAAAAAGTTTTCTTGATTTGACTTTAAAACAAGTGTGAGGTTTAATGGGTTCTTGTTAATTTTCTGTTAAATAAAACAAGAAAGGTGTTATATGATGGAAAGAATGTTTTCCGTGGGTCTTCCTATGACGGCTTTTTTATCATTAATAACAATAGGCCGTTCTATTAATTTGGGATTATCAACCATGGCCCTTATGATTTCATTGTCAGATAAATTTTCATCCTTGAAGTTATTTTTCCAAATGGCTTCATTTTTTCTAACTAAATCAATGGGCTTGATTCCTAATAAGGTGATTATATTCTTCAATTCCTGTTCAGAAGGAACGGTTTCTAAATAATTAACAACTTCAAATTCCTTACCAGATTCTTCTAATAACTTTAATCCATTTCTTGATTTGCTGCACCTATTGTTGTGATATATTGTAATCATTTTCAGTTGTGTTTTTATAACGAATTGTTTTCTTCTTTTTGTCCCATCATCATTAAATAGGACTTTAAAAAAGGTTCAATCTCTCCGTTCATTACGGCATCAACATTACTGGTTTCATGGCCTGTTCTTACATCTTTTACCAGTTTATAGGGTTGCATCACATAGTTGCGTATTTGGCTGCCCCATTCAATTTTCATTTTATTGGCTTCAATATCATCCCGTTGAGCCAATTGCTTTTGAAGTTCAATTTCATACAATTGTGATTTTAGCATTTGCAAAGCTCTGGCTCTGTTGTCATGTTGTGAGCGAGTTTCTGAACAGGATATTTGAATACCTGTAGGTTTATGGGTCAATTGGACCTTGGTCTCTACTTTATTGACGTTTTGCCCACCTGCGCCACTGGAACGTGCCGTGGTTATTTCAATATCAGCAGGATTTATTTCAATTTCAATACTGTCATCAACAAGCGGATATACATACACAGAAGCAAAACTGGTGTGTCGTTTGGCGTTACTATCAAACGGTGAAATTCTTACCAAACGGTGCACCCCGTTTTCACCTTTTAACCAACCAAAAGCAAAGTCGCCTTCAATTTCCAGGGTTACGGTTTTTATACCAGCAACATCACCTTCCTGAAAGTTTAGTTCTTTCACTTTAAAACCATTTTTTTCGGCATACATCAAATACATGCGCATGAGCATACTGGCCCAATCGCAACTTTCTGTACCGCCGGCACCTGCTGTTATTTGCAAAACGGCACTTAAGCTGTCGCCTTCTTCAGACAGCATGTTTTTAAATTCTATGTTTTCAAGTAACGTTTGAAGTTTTTGGTAGTTGCTCTCAACTTCATCGAGAGACGATTCGCCTTCTTTGTAGAACTCGTACAAAACCTCCAAATCTTCTAAGTAGGTCTTGGCTAAATTATAATCTTCCACCCATTTTTTCTTGACTCGTAAGGATTTCATTACTGCTTCGGCAGTTTTGGAGTCATCCCAAAAATCTGGGGCAAAGGTTTGTTCTTCTTCGTTTTGTATTTCTATAAGTTTGGCATCTATGTCAAAGATAGTGCCTAAGTTTGTTTAGGCGGGTATTAAGGGATTTGATTTGATCCTGGGTTATCATATTCTGTAATTTTTGAACAAAAATAGGATTTATGCATCCATCTAAAAAGATTTAATGAGATAATTTTATAGTTTTACAAACAAATAGCCAATATGATAATTGACCTAAGAAGCGATACCGTTACAAAACCCACAAAAGGCATGTTACAAGCCATGATGGATGCCAAAGTTGGTGATGATGTTTTTAGCGAAGACCCGACTGTTAATGAACTGGAGGACCGGTTGGCAAACATGTTTGGAAAACCCAAAGCCTTATTCTTCCCATCTGGAAGTATGGCCAATCAAACGGCAATCAAACTACATACAAATCCGGGTGAACAAGTGATTTGTGATAAATACGCCCATATTTATAATTACGAAGCCGGTGGTGCATCATTTAATAGCGGTGTATCTTGTAAACTTATAGATGGACATAGAGGTATGTTTACTGCTAATCAAGTTGAGGAAGCTATTAACCCAGATGCTTTTTATTATAGCCAGAGCAGTTTAGTTGAGATTGAAAATACAACCAATAAAGGAGGAGGAGCGTGCTGGGATTTTAAAGAAATTTTAAAGATCAAGGAAATTTGTGATGCCCATCATTTAGGATTTCATTTGGATGGTGCCCGATTATGGAATGCTTTGGTTGCAAAGAATGAGACCACAATGCAATATGGAGAGGTGTTTGATACCATATCCGTGTGTTTAAGTAAAGGCTTAGGGTGTCCTGTGGGGTCTGTATTGATAGGGGATACGGACATTATGAAACATGCCATTAGAGTTAGAAAAATTTTCGGGGGCAATATGCGTCAAATTGGATATTTGGCTGCAGCAGGATTGTATGCTTTAGACAACCATATTGATAGGTTAGAAGAAGACCATCTGAAAGCTAAGGAAATCGAACAATTGCTATCAAACTTAACTTACATTAAAACTGTTGAGCCGGTAGAAACCAATATTGTTATTTTTGAATTGAACAGTGATGTCAATGAAAAAACATTTATTCAAAAACTAAAAGACAACAATATTTTAATTATTGGTATGGGGAGCAATAAACTAAGAATGGTTACGCATTTGGATTACACCGATTCCATGCACGATTATTTGCTGTCGATTTTAAGAAGTCTAAAATTCTAAACGGTTTAATCGGTTATTTAAACATATCCAATCCGGGAATGTTTGGCATGCCTTCCTTGGCAACGGCAGCAAGTTCAGCTTCATTGATTTTTGTGGCTTTTTCTATTGCTTTGTTCAATGTAAGTATCAAATAATCTTCCAGTTCTTCTTTATCAGCCAATAATTCATCGGCAATCGTTATGGATTTAATGGTTCTATTGGCCGTAAGCGTGACTTTTACTTTGTCGTCATTGCTTTTTTCATCTATTAGAACGGTATCCAACCGTTTTTTTGTGTCCTCTACTTTTTGTTGGGTTTCTTTAAGTTTTCCCATCATATTCATCATATCTCCAAACATAATCTTATATTTTTTTATTCCCCACAAAATTATTTAATTTTTATATTTTTGACACCTTATATTTAGAATAAAACACACTTTCATTGAAACAGACAATTTTCCCTCCAATAGCAAAAAAAGTACCTAAAAAACTTGAAGTACACGGTGATATTAGGATTGATGATTATTATTGGTTAAATGATAAAGACAATCCCGATGTAATAGACTATTTAAATGCTGAAAACGAATATACCAAGCGTATGATGGGCCATACCGAGGATTTTCAAAAAGCACTGTTTGAAGAAATGAAGGGTAGAATTAAGGAAGACGATACTACAGTGCCTTTCAAACTCAACTGCTATTGGTATATCACACGTTACGAAAAAGGAAAAGATTACCCCATATACACCCGAAAAAAAGAATCTCTTGACGCTGAAGAGGAAATTTTGTTTGATTGCAACGAGATGGCAAAGGACTTTTCCTATTTCAATTTAGGTAGTATAGCTATCAGCCCGGACAATAAACTGGCTTGCTTTTCTACCGATACGGTAAGCCGAAGACAATATACCATTCAGGTTAAAAATTTGGTTACTGGAGAAATTTATCCTGATAAAATTTTAAATACTACGGGAAGTGCCACTTGGGCCAATGACAACATTACCTTGTTTTATTCCATGAAAGACGATGTGACCTTACGGTCCCATAAAATCCTTAAACATAAATTACATACCAATACAGATGAAGATTTGGTTGTGTTTCAGGAAGACGACGATGCCTTTAATACATTTGTGTACAAATCAAAATCAAAAAAATACATTATTATAGGGTCTTCAAGCACCTTGACTTCAGAATATCGATTTTTAAATGCAGATACACCAGATGCAGAGTTCACCATATTTCAAGAGCGCATACGGGAACTGGACTATAGCATTGCGCATTATGATGACCATTTTTATGTGATAGCAAACAGTGATGGGGCTAACAACTTTAAATTGCTGAAAGTCCATGAAAGCAACACTAAAAAAGCATTTTGGCAGGAAGTTCTTCCGCATAGAGACCATGTCCTGATTGAAGACATCGAGATTTTTAAGGATTATTTGGTTGTTAATGAGCGCGAAAATGGTTTGAATAATCTTAGAATCATGAGTTGGGATGGGAATGAAGATTATTATTTACCCTTTGATTCTGAAACATATACAGTTTTTATTGGCAATAATCCTGATTTTGAGAGTGAGGTTTTAAGGTACAGCTTTAATTCATTAACGACACCTAGTGAGGTTATAGACTATAATTTTTACACCAAGCAAAGCGAGATAAAAAAGGAACAAGAAGTTTTAGATGATAATTTTAAAAAAGAAAATTATGAATCGAAGCGAATATGGGCTACTGCCAGAGATGGTGTTAAGGTGCCCATATCCATAGTGTATAAAAAAGGGATTGTGTTGAATGGTGAAAATCCACTCTTACTTTATGCTTACGGCTCCTATGGCTCAACCATAGACCCCTCATTTTCAACCATTCGGTTGAGTTTGCTCAATAGAGGATTTATCTATGCCATTGCCCATATACGAGGCGGTGAGTATTTGGGTAGGCAGTGGTATGAAAATGGAAAATTGTTGTCTAAAATCAATACGTTTTATGATTATATAGATTGCTCCAAATACCTAATCAGTGAAAAATATACGTCTAGTGAGCATTTATATGCTTATGGTGGTTCTGCCGGAGGTCTGCTTATGGGAGCTGTTATTAATATGAATCCGGAACTATACCACGGTGTGCTAGCGGCTGTTCCATTTGTTGATGTGGTAACAACCATGTTGGATGATTCCATTCCATTGACTACGGGCGAATATGACGAATGGGGCAATCCGAATGAAGAAGAGTATTACAATTATATGAAGTCTTATTCGCCATATGACAATATTCAGGAACAAGAATATCCTAATATGCTGGTTACTACAGGTTTGTATGATTCGCAAGTGCAATATTGGGAACCGGCCAAATGGGTAGCCAAATTAAGAAATCTTAAAAAAGACTCGCGTAAACTATTGTTTCATATTGATATGGATTCTGGTCATGGCGGAGCTTCTGGGCGTTTTGAAAGCATAAAGGAAGTCGCTTTGGAATATGCATTTTTACTAGATTTGGAAGGAATTCATTGTTAATAAAAAAAAATGTTTTATTTTTGCTTGGTTTTAGGTTACATTAATTTTTTAGCTAGATTAAAGTAGCTTGTAAAAAGCATTTATGAAACACAAAAATCAAGTTTTTGACAATGTCTTGGATTTAGTAGGTAAAACACCACTTATTAAACTTAATAAAATGACCTCTCAAATTAAAGGTAACTTCTACGCAAAAGTAGAAGCCTTCAATCCAGGTCACTCCTCAAAAGACAGAATAGCACTTTACATTATTGAACAAGCAGAAAAGCAAGGTATTTTATCACCAGGTGATACCATTATTGAAACAACTTCTGGTAATACAGGTTTTAGTATTGCTATGGTTAGCATTATTAAAGGATATGACTGTGTGTTGGCCGTTAGTTCAAAATCATCAGCAGATAAAATAGACATGCTAAAAACCATGGGAGCCAAGGTTTATGTATGTCCTGCGCATGTAAGTGCAGATGATCCAAGATCATATTACCAAGTAGCAAAACGTTTGCATGAAGAAATAAAAGGTTCTGTTTATATCAATCAATATTTCAATCAACTTAATATTGATGCCCATTACCATTCCACAGGCCCTGAAATATGGAACCAAACGGAAGGAAAAATCACCCATTTAGTGGCTTGTAGCGGAACTGGCGGAACCATATCGGGCACCGCTAAATATTTAAAAGAAAAAAATCCAAACATCAAGGTAATTGGTGTTGATGCCTTTGGTTCAGTCATAAAAAAATACCATGAAACCAGGGAATTTGACGAAGAGGAAATCTATCCTTATAGAATTGAAGGATTGGGAAAAAATTTAATTCCTACTGCCACAGACTTTGATGTTATCGATGAATTTGTAAAAGTAACAGATGAAGATAGTGCTCATACTGCTAGGTTAATAGCCAAAACAGAAGGATTATTTGTTGGTTATACGTCTGGGGCAGCCATGCAGGCCATTAAACAATTAGGTGAAGATGGTAAATTTAAAAAAAATGATAACATTGTAGTTATTTTTCCTGATCACGGATCACGTTACATGAGTAAAATATACAGTGATAAATGGATGAGTGAGCAAGGATTTTTTGATAGTATTAATGTTGAAGCAGCACAAAGTATTGAATATATAAAATAAAAAGCATTGATTTTTTAGAAGAGATAGTATTTGTTGTTCTACAATTGCTATCTCTTTTTTATTTTATCAATAATTGAAGAGTAAAAATTATGTACAAACAATATAAATATTTAATTTTGCTGCAACTAACTAAGGATAAAAAGAGCATACAGAATTACGACAAAACAACAGAACTTGTTTTATATTTATCTTTTCTTTAGTAGCCACGTTGAATTTTTAATAGCAATACATTTATTATAAATGAAAGATTTATTTGAAAAGATTTATAAAGACAAAGGACCACTAGGTAAGTGGGCTTCACAGGCAGAAGGCTATTTTGTGTTTCCAAAGTTAGAAGGTCAAATTTCTAACCGAATGAAATTTCAAGGCAAAGATGTCATTACGTGGAGTATCAATGATTATTTAGGATTGGCTAACCACCCAGAAGTTAGAAAGGTTGATGCCGAAGCTGGAGCCGCTTATGGTTCTGCTTATCCCATGGGTGCCAGAATGATGTCAGGCCATACAGATTTGCATGAAGCCTTGCAAAAGGAATTGGCCGAGTTTGTAAATAAAGAAGCTGCCTATCTTTTAAATTTTGGATATCAAGGTATGGTTTCCACAATTGACGCCTTAGTTTCAAAAAATGATATTATTGTTTATGATGTTGATGCCCATGCTTGTATTATAGATGGTGTGCGCTTGCACATGGGAAAACGATTTACCTATAAGCATAATGATGTTGTGAGTTTAGAAAAAAACCTGGATAGAGCTACTAAAATGGCAGAGCAAACCGGTGGTGGCATTTTGGTTATTTCTGAAGGTGTTTTTGGAATGCGTGGGGAACAAGGCCGATTGAAAGAAATAGCTGCACTAAAGAAAAAATATAACTTCCGCTTTTTAGTGGATGATGCCCATGGTTTTGGAACCCAAGGTAAAACGGGGGCTGGAACAGGCGAGGAGCAGGGTGTACAAGATGATATTGATGTGTATTTTGCAACCTTTGCCAAATCTATGGCAGGCACAGGTGCATTTATAGCTGCAGACCAAGAAATTATTGATTATTTAAAATACAACCTCCGTTCCCAAATGTTTGCTAAATCACTGCAAATGCAATTGGTTGTTGGTGCTCGCAAGCGTTTGGAAATGCTTAAAACCATGCCAGAACTTAAAAACAAGTTATGGGAAAACACCAATGCTCTTCAAAACGGACTTAGAGAAAGAGGTTTTGATATTGGAACCACACAAAGTTGTGTAACACCGGTTTATTTAAAAGGAAGTATTCCAGAAGCTATGGCTTTGGTAAAAGATCTTCGGGAAAATTTTGGGATTTTCTGTTCTATAGTTGTGTATCCAGTAATTCCTAAAGGAATGATTTTATTGAGATTAATTCCAACAGCAACCCATACATTGGAAGATGTTCAAATTACGCTAGATGCCTTTGAAGCTATTAGATCAAGACTTGAAAATGGAACCTATCAACGTTTATCTGCCGCAGTCATGGCAGCTATGGGTGAATAATGACACAATCTTATAAAAAAAAGCCTCTTAAATAAAGAGGCTTTTTTTTATAGCAGTTTTTTAAATGTTTTTCGTCTTTTATAGACTTCTGGCGAAAAATGTTTCCATATTTGATGAATGGCTATATTATCTTCCAATTCAGGAGTTCTAAAACAAGTTTGAATGCCTTTTTCTTTAAAAATCTTGTAATACTCATCAAAAATAACAGCGTGTACGCCTTTGTTTTGATATTCCGGGTGAATCCCAATTAAATAAAAGATAACATCTTTACTATTCTTTTTGGCATCAAGGATATATCTAAAACCTAAAGGGAACAAACGCCCATTGGCTTTCTGCAGCGCCTTAGCGAAAGCCGGCATCACAATGGCAAAACCAATTAATTCATCATCTTTATCAACTACAAATTTGATATATTCTGGATTGACAAAGCTTATGAATTTTTTTTTAAAATATTCTTTTTGTATATCAGTTATAGCAACAAAGGATGCCAAAGATGAGTATGTTTTATTAAACAGATCAAACATCTTATCAACATAGGGCATCACTTCAGATGTTTTGGTAAATGACAGCGCCTTTAGTTGATACCGACGTTTAATAAGCTCTTGCGCTTTGAGAAAGGTTTCTGGATTGACGTTTGAAAACGCAAACCGGCTTTCGGAATATGATTTTTCAACCTCATAACCTGCGGCTTCATAATGTTTTGAATAATAAGGGTAATTATACCACGTAATCATGGGGGCTATGCTTTCAAACCCTTCAGTCATAACACCAACCTTGTCCAGATTGGAAAATCCAACGGGACCTTCGGTATATTCCAGACCATTTTCTTTTCCTATGGTTTCAACAGTATCAAAGAGTGCTTTAGAAACCTCTAAATCATCAATAAAATCAAACCAGCCAAACCGCATTTTCTTTTGATTTTGGTTTTTAACTTCCAACCAGTTGATAATGGCCGCAACCCGGCCAACTATTTCATTGTTTTTGTAGGCTAAAAAGAAACGCGCATCGGCATCATTAAAAACAGGATTTTCTTTTTTGTTGAATGTCTTGATTTCCTGGCTTATGATAGGAGGCACCCAAAACTTGGAGTCTTTATATAATTTAAACGGAAACTTAACAAAAGCTTTTAAGTCTTTCTTGGTCTTTACTTCTTTTATTGTAACCATATTAAAATGATAGGTCTTTGTATTTAATTAAAATCTTGTGCTTTACGCTTGTGCTTTTTGTTGTATTCTTCAATGACATCTGTGGTTTTCTTGTTTCTTTTTGATTGTCGCTTTCCTGTTCCCTTAATGGAATTTCCGTTATCAATACTTTCTTCTTTGTCTTGATGAAAATCCAAACGATAGGACGCTCCAAAATTCACACTAAATACCGATGGCGTATCCTTGGTATTGAATGTGAGCGCTGTATCTAATTGGAAATTCTTTCCCCAAAGATAGGCTCCGCCAAATCTAAAGAGATTGTCTGCATAAAAATCACTTTGTATACCTTGTGTTTCCCCAAAAATCACCCATTTGGGGCTAAAGGAATGTGTAAGTGTAAGTATGTATTGAAAATCAGACTGGTCTGTGCCAATTCTATCTTTAATTAAATTCATGACAAATACCCAACCACCATTAAAATTATTTTGTGTTATGAGCATAACTTTAGGACTAAACCCATCAATGCCAGGTGCTGTGTATGGATTGTTTTTGGTGTCATAGTTTACACCTGCATACGCTGAAACAGCAGGAATTAGGGCGCTCCATTTAAATCTATGGTTAGCCTTCCAGCTGTAAAGATTTGGCTTGTCATCTTCTGAATTCTTATATGGATCATAAATCAAATATTTAGCGCCAAGCGTCAGGTATTTAAAGTTGGAACGCTTATCATCAAACGGAATACTTGAATAATAGGTTTTAGTGTCATTTTGGTAGGTTCCTTCAATATTAAGTTCCAGTTGTTCCCATAAAAGGCCATAGCGTGCCGCAAAATCGATTCCATAACCTGAAACCTCTGTTTTTAATGCAGGTGTACGCTTTTCATTGATGATATAGGGGCCAACTTCAAATTGAGCCACATTAGTGCCAACTGAAAAGGCACTGCGCGATACGCCCGGTCTGTTGGAATTGATAACGTCTGTGTATTGGCTGTAACTATGTATTGATAGTAAACATAATAGGATGGATGCAGTAGATTTGATGAGTTTCATAATTAATGTTTTGGATTTTGATAACACTGTAAAATCGTGAGACTATTCATTATTTTCACATTAAAGGGAAATCAAATATAGAGATTTTATAGTTTTTTTATCATTTTTGGCTCCTTTTTAAACGCATAGAATTGTATTTTTGCATAAAACTATTTTTATGTTGCAATTCGCATCGGCTACGGGACTGGTTAGAACGCTGTTAATAATTTTAGCAATTTATTTTGGGGTTAAGATTTTATCCAGATTGTTTTCACCATTTCTTATAAAATTTGTCGCTAAAAAAGCTGAAGAGCATTTTGGAGGTCAATTTGGCTCGCAATACAAGCAAGAACCTCCAAAAAAAGAGGGAGAGGTAACCATTGACAAAATGCCAAATACAAAATCTTCAAATAAAAATGTTGGAGACTATATTGATTACGAAGAAATTGATTAATTTTCGGAATCATTGTTTTTAATACAAATTCATGCAATTTTCTATAAAAAGAGTTTTACCACATCTACTGGTTCTTGTAGGTTTTATCATTCTGTCTTTAGCATATTTTAGTCCAGTTTTAAAAGGAAAGGAATTGTTCCAAAGCGATATCATGCAGTATATTGGCATGAGCAAGCAACAAAATGATTTTCGTGCTGAAACGGGTGAAGAGACCTATTGGACCAATAGCGCTTTTGCAGGAATGCCAACGTATCAGTTAGGAGCCAAATATCCACATAACTATATCAAATCATTGGATTTAACACTTCGGTTTTTACCACGACCTGCCGATTATTTATTTCTGTATTTGTTAAGTTTTTATGTTCTGTTGTTGGTTTTAAATGTCGACTTTAAATTGGCGGCATTAGGTGCCATAGCCTTCGGTTTTTCTACGTATTTAATTATCATACTTGGAGTGGGGCATAACAGTAAAGCCCATGCTATTGCCTATATGCCATTGGTTTTAAGTGGTATTTTATTGGTTTTCCAACGAAAATATATTGTTGGGTTTATACTCACTACCATTGCTTTGGGATTGGAACTTGTTGCCAATCATTTTCAAATGACCTATTATTTGATGTTTTTGGTCATTATTTTAGGAATTGTTTATTTTATTGATGCTTATAAAAAGAAAGCGTTGCTGGATTATTTCAAATCTATTGGGATATTAATTCCTGCCGTTATACTGGCTATTGGACTCAACGCCACCAATATAATGGCAACACAAGAATATGTTAAGGAAAGTACCCGTGGTAAAAGCGAGTTGACCATCAATCCTGACGGGACTCCTAAAGAGGTGACCTCGGGTCTGGATAGGGATTATATTACGCAATTCAGTTATGGCTTTTGGGAAACCTTTAACTTATATATCCCACGATTTATGGGTGGGGGCAATGGAGAGGATGTTGGTAAGGACTCAATGACATATACCGCTTTTAGGAAATTAGGAGCTACGCCTGCCCAAGCTCTTGAAGAGTCAAAGCATGCGCCCATGTATTGGGGCGACCAACCCATAGTAGAAGCGCCGGCTTATATAGGAGCAGTTGTCTTGTTTTTGTTTGTTTTAGGCTTATTTCTTGTTAAAGGTCGCTTAAAATGGTGGCTGGTGGCTGGTACATTATTTTCGTTGTTGCTGTCCTACGGAAAGAATTTAGGATTTCTAACCAATTTCTTTATTGAATATGTACCGCTATACAATAAATTTAGAGCGGTTACATCCATTCAAGTTATTTTAGAGCTGTGTATTCCCGTTTTGGCTGTTCTTGGTCTTTCAAAACTTTTTAAGCATTCTGACGATAATAAAGATACACTCAGTGCCTTAAAGTATTCTGTGTTAATTACCGGTGGCATTGCCTTGTTATTTTTGGTTTTCAAGTCCTCTTTTGATTTTGCGGGAATTAATGATGGCTTTTATCGTCAAAACTACGGTCAGGATTTCATTGATGCCGTAAAGGAAGACCGTAAAACTCTATTTGTTAGCGATACCATACGAACACTGATTTTAGTGTTGCTTTCAGCGGGAACTATTTTCTTGTTCTTAAAACAGAAACTAAAGAAAAACACCGCCTTGATTGTTTTAGGGTGTTTGATTTTGTTTGATTTGATTTCTGTAGATAAACGGTATGTGAACGATGATGATTTTGTATCAGCATTGCAAGTCAATAAACCCTTTCAGGCCAATGCAGCTGACAAAGAGATTTTAAAAGATACTACTTATTATAGGGTTTTTGATTTGGTTTCCGGGCCTTCAAAACCTTCATACTTTCATAATTCACTAAATGGTTATAATGCTGCCGAATTAAAACGGTATAGTGAGTTGTTTGATTTTTATGTAGCAAACAATAATATGAATGTTCTTAATATGCTAAATACCAAGTATGTTATTGTCAAAGACAAAGATGGAACGGTTTTTCCTTACACCAATAAAGATGCCAATGGCAATGCTTGGTTTGTGTCAAAATTGAAGCCTGTTGAAACAGCTAATGAGGAAATTCTGGCTTTGGACAGTTTAAACACCAAGCAGACCGCTGTTATAAATAGCAAGTGGATTCATGGCGAAAATTATTCATTGGAGTACACTGTTGATTCAACTGCAAACATTTCATTAATAAATCATAAACCAAATTACTTAAAGTACAAGTCTAACAATAGGAAGGACGGGTTTGTAGTGTTTTCTGAAATCTATTATCCACATGGGTGGCATGCATATATTGATGGTGTTCCGGCAAATATCAGCAATGTGGATTATGTATTAAGAGGTGTGAAAGTGCCTTCAGGAGAACATATTATTGAGTTTAAATTCGACCCAAAAGTTGTGCATACTGGTAGTACAATAGCGTTGGCCAGTTCAATTTTAGTATGTGTCTTAATTGTTCTGGGACTTGTTTTTGGCATTAGACAAATAGTAAATGAACGTACGTAAAAAAGTGCTAATCATAACGTATTACTGGCCACCAGCAGGTGGGCCTGGTGTACAGCGTTGGTTGAAATTTGTAAAATACCTTCCTGATTTTGAGATAGAACCCATTGTATACGTTCCTGAAAACCCCAATTACCCCATCGTTGATAACACCTTATCAAGCGAAGTGTCACAAGACCTAAAAATCATTAAACATCCTATATCAGAGCCCTATAAGCTTGCAAGCATATTCTCAAAAAATAAATCAAAAACTATTAGCAAGGGTATCATTCCTGACAAGAAAAAGCAAAGTTGGATTGATAAATTATTGCTTTATATAAGAGGAAACTTTTTTATTCCTGATGCCAGGATCGGTTGGGTAAAACCGTCAGTTGCATTTCTTTCAGATTACATTATAAAAGAACAGATTGAAACCATAATCACCACTGGGCCACCACATAGCTTGCATTTAATCGGGTTGCAGCTAAAGGAACGGCTAGGAGTGAAGTGGCTGGCGGATTTTAGAGATCCTTGGACTAGTATCGGGTATCATAAACAATTAAAACTGACCAAAAAGTCTGAATTAAAACACAAGATCTTAGAAAAGCAGGTTTTGAATACTTGTGATCAAATTATTGTGACCAGTCTAACAACTAAAAAAGAATTTCAAAGCATAACCAATAAGCCCATTGAAGTCATTACCAACGGTTATGATGTTGAATCTATGTCTAACATTGAATTGGATACCAAGTTTTCCATATCGCATATAGGCTCAATGTTATCCAAGCGGAATCCTGAGGTTTTATGGCGGGTATTATCGGAGATGGTTAATGAATACAAGCAATTTTCAAACGATTTGCAACTTAATTTTATTGGCTTGCTAAGTGATAATGTACAGGCGACTATTCAAAAGTATAATTTAAGTGATTATATCAATAATGTAGGTTATGTTTCACATGAAGAAGCAATTACATATCAAAAAAAATCACAAATATTATTATTGGTTGAAATAGATTCTGAAGACACAAAATGCGTTATCCCAGGTAAGTTGTTTGAATACATGGTTTCCAACAGACCCATTATTGCACTGGGCCCAAAACAATCCGATGTGGAGACGATCATAAAAGAAACCAACACAGGTAACTACTTCTATTATGACGATTATGAATCGCTTAAGCAGGTACTTTTAAATCATTATGATGCTTTTCAAAGGAAAGCCTTGCAATCGCATCCTATTGGTTTACAAAAGTATAGTAGAAAATCATTGACCAAACAATTGTCCACATTAATTTAGATGGATATTATGATGAATTGCTTCTTGTAAAACATACAAATACCGATATATTTGGTATGCTTAATTCCTTTTTAAATTAGTATTTTAGCATTGTAATTTTTAAAAACATAATGGGTCTAGTCGCTTCGCAATCTATTAAAAACACCATTACAACTTATCTAGGATTTGGTATTGGCGCCATTAATGTTCTGTTTTTATTTACCAATTTTATAAGTGACACCTATTTTGGCCTGATAACCTTCATGCTTTCCACAGCCAATATCATGATGCCTTTAATGGCATTTGGCACTAATAATACCATTATCAAGTTTTATTCCATATTCAAGACCAGACAATCCCAAAATAGCTTTTTAACGTTGATGCTGTTTTTGCCTTTGGTAGTCATCATTCCGGTAGGGCTTATTGGTCATTTGGCTTTTGAGACCATCAGTGACTGGTTATCACAAAAAAATCCAATTATCAAGGATTACGTCTGGCTGATTTATTTTTCAGCCATTACGTTTGCTTATTTTGAAGTGTTTTATGCTTGGAGTCGTGTACAGTTTCAGAGTGTTTTGGGAAATTTCATGAAGGAAGTTTTCCACAGATTATGCACCACAGTATTGTTATTTGCATTGTATTTCGGTTTTTTAAATGTTGAGCAATTAATTTACGGTATTGTGGGTGTTTACTTTTTAAGAATGATTATTATGGCCATTTATGCGTTTGGTTTAAAACAGCCCGTAATACGATTCAATAAGTTTAAAAGTCTGCCCAATGTTTTAAAATATACTGCGTTGATTATCATAGCAGGCTCTGTTGCCAATCTTATTTTGGAAATTGACAAGTTTATGCTTGGTTATTATGTTGACATCGAAAAAGTGGCGTATTACGGTGTGGCCATTTATATAGCCAGTGTTATTGGCGTGCCTTTGCGGTCACTGCACCAAATTATAAGCCCAATTACGGCCAAGCTTTTAAATGAAAAAAATAAAGTTGAGTTAAAGGCTTTATATAAAAAGACTTCATTGAATTTATTTATAATCAGTGGGTTTATTTTTTTGTTGATTATTCTGAATATCAATGAATTGTACTTACTCATTCCTGATAAGTTTGGTGGTGGATTATTGATTGTCATTTTAATTGGTACCGCTAAGGTTATTGATAATCTATTGGGAAATAACAATGCTATTTTGTTTAATAGTGATTATTACAGAATGGTGTTGTTGTTGGGTGTTTTTTTAGTGATTTCAACGGTTTTACTGAATATGGTCTTTATTCCATTATATGGTATCAACGGATCAGCATTGGCGACATTCATTGCGGTGCTAGCCTATAACCTTGCTAAAATACTATTTGTTAAGTTTGCTTTTAATATGACACCTTTTACTATGGCAACACTCAAAACCTTGGGTCTTATTTTGATAAGTGTTGGTATGTTTTATTTTTGGGAATTTCCATTTCACCCTATCATAAACATTACCTTAAAAACATTGCTAATTAGTGTGTTTTATGGTTTTGTTGTGTATGCTTTTAAGCTGTCGGATGATATCTCTTCTATCATCAACAAACTACTGTCTTATATAAGATAAAAAGAAAACCCCACGATGTTGCTTTGAGGCAAACGTATCGCAGGGCTTTCCAACTAACCAACCAAAATTGTTATGACCGTCTTCTTGTATTAGCCGATCTTGTATTGTGACTAGAATTGTTTCTACTTGTTGTGGCTCTGGCTTTACTTGGGGCAGTACGTGCTTTTGATGGTTGCACTACATGTTGCCTACTTTCAGTATGCCGTTGCACTTGTTGAGAACTTCTAGTATTATTTGCTTTATTATATGTACGAACATTTGATGGATTTGGTTTTTGAGAAACCCGATTATTTTGCTGTCTTATAACTTCACGATTTCTTATATCTGTGTTCGGTTTGTATGTTCTGTTAACGTTTTCTTGCGTTCTTCTAGTATGGTCCACTTGGGAATTGTTTATAGTAGAACTTGAATAATTACGATTTGTAGCTGTTCTGTTTACTGAATTATTACTCGCAATGCGTCTTGCGTTATCAGCTTGAGCGTAATCGCGTCTAGTACTGGTATTCGTTCTTAATTGAGAATCATGGCTTCGTTTATCATTGTTGCTTCTGTAAACAGTTGCATAATTTCTATTTCTCACTACGGCACTTCCACGTCTGCTGGCAACGGCAGTGGTTCGTCTGTGATTATTATAGTATGGCCTTGTGTATTTATAACGCACGGGCTCATAATAACGTCTGTAAGGTCTGTTGTACACTACACAATAATCTCTTGATGGCACTCTGTAGTAATTATGCCAAGGTCTGTATACATAATGTCTGTTATAGATATTAATATATCCTGTACAGTATGAAAACTGGTGGTATGGGTTATAGTGAACGTATAATCCACCAACTCTAGATACATATCCAAAACTGTTGTAATAAATGTTTACGTTTCCGGCTTGACTGATGCGTCCATAATAATCATAATAAATAGGCACATTTTCTATTTGAATAATGGCACCGTACTCATCATATTGCACATAGGCGTTATAATCATATCCAGAATTAAAGCTAAAGTTTACGTTTGGTGACCCAATGCTAACACTAACGTTTGATCTGTTATTTCCTAAAATGTTAAAATCAAATTGGCCGTCACGAAACACTGAAAATTCAATGCCACCTTCTACAAATATGAAAGAATTTCCATAACCATTTATATAAGTAGATGTATTAATCGTGTTGTTGATTGTGTTGGTTGTGGTTGCCGAAGCTGTTAATCCTGCGAAGATTAAACCTGCTAATATCAATATTCTTTTCATAACTGTAAATTTTAATTGTTGTACAGTCTACTATTTACAAACAGCGTGCCAAAAAACAGCAGCATTAATTAAGTGATTGATAATCAGTTTAAATTAAAAGTTGATAACTATTTTAATAACTCAATTAGTTTAAACATTTATCTTCAATTACTAAAACAGATTTTATAAAACTAATTTTAGACACAGAATTAAGGTATGAATTGATAATAAAGGGAAATAACTATTCATAACAAAAATCCCAAAACCTAATTAATGACTTTGAGATTTTTTCAATTAACTAACTCAAACTAAAACTAATGTCTGTTCTTTTTAAACTTTTTTAGTTCGTGTCCTTTTTTGTAGTAGAAATAACTATCGTCATAATCGTTGTTAAAAAGTTCTGATTGCCAAGTATATGTAAATTATTTATTTGTCCTTGTTTTCATGTCATTTATCGTAATTCTTTTTGAATTATTGTGAGTTAATATGAATAATTATAATTTAGTTTTATAAACCACCAAAACCATGGATATACTAGAAGACATTTTGTTGAGGAGCAAAAGTTTGCCCGAAACGACAAATTTCGATCCTGAAAATTTTAAAACCAATTACCTTAGTAAAAAAAAACCAATAGTGCTCAAAGGCTATGCAAATAATTGGGAAGCCAAACGGAAATGGAATTTAGATTTTTTTTCGAATTTAAATAATACAAAAGTCACTTTAGAAGTTGGAAATATCTTTCAAAATGAAACACATTTTGTGAAAGATGATTTGTCTTCTTATATAGAAAAATTAAAAGAGGAAGAAAAAACTAAAGTTAAAACTAAAACCTACTTGTCTTTGTTTAACGTTTTTAAAACATTTCCTAAGTTAAAACAAGATATAGATTTTTCTATATTCACAAAATTTACTAAAAAAAACAATACGTTTGCATGGATTGGACCATCAGGAACTATTTCAGGTTTTCATTGGGATACACAAAATAATATATTAGCCCAAATAAAAGGTGAAAAATTAGTTTTATTAGTATCTCCTCAATACAACAAAAACATGTATAAAAGTAAAAAGTACGACGCTGCTTCTGTTTTTAGTGAAGTTGATATTAATAATTATGATGAAAATAAACACCCTAAATTTAAATCTGCAGAAATTCATTCTGTTGTTTTAAAACCTGGAGATGCTTTATTTATACCTAAGGGATGGTGGCATTATGTGAAATCACTCGATGTATCTATCAGTGTAAATAATTTTGGATATCTCCTAAAGGATATGTTGTTTTATAGACTTATTGATAGTTTAAAGTACAGATTGCACTTATTGGGTTTGTATGGTAACAAAAATTGTACCTGTCATAAATTTATTGATGGAAAAATGGTTTCAAAATAAATTGAAAATCCCAAAACCAATTAATAGCTTTGGGATTTTCAATTAACTATCAATTTAAAACTAATGCCTGTTCTTTTTAAACTTTTTTAGTTCGTGTCCTTTTTTGTAGTAGAAATAGCTATCGTCATAATCGTTGTCATAAAACATATCATTGTTTGCAGCATAATAACTATTTAAATGCCTGTTTAAAGGATTTACATAACCTTTGATATTTACAATTTGTCCCCAATGGTTATAATTAACCCGTAAACCTCCAACTTTTGAGATCAATCGGGTTCCTCTATTGTAGTCAATATCTACAGAACCTATTCGGGTAACATGTCCCATACGGTCATAGTAAATAGGCGTGCTTTCTATTTGGATTATTTTTCCAAATCTGTCTTTAAAAACCATTGGTTCTCTAAAACGATTTGACGTATATTTCACTTGCACACCTCTTGTGGCATAAACCGCATTAACCGTGGTTCTTCTTGAATTTGAGTAGTTGTTGTACAGTTTTCGTTGTATTTCAAAATCAAAACTGCCGTCAGGAAATAGTGAGAACTCAATACCGCGTTCTACAAATACAATGGGTTGTACAAACCGATACTGTTTTGTAAGCTCTTTATGAACTTCTTTTTTCTTAGGCTTTATATCTGATGCTGATATCGTTGTTATACTCAATAACAAACTGGTCATAAAAAGTAGTAGTGTTTTCATAATCATAGAATTTTAAAAGATGCCTACTCTTTAGCTTTTCGGCTTCCGCTATTGCTATAAGAATTCAATTTGCGTGCCAAAAACATAAGTGTTTAAAAATCAGAATATTTACATTTATTGAAATGTGGTTGGTTTTTTATATTTTTATATCAAACTGACTAACTCCAATGAAACAAAAGCTTGTTACCTGTAAAAACTGTGAAAAGGATTATGAAGAAGGGTTTCAATTTTGTCCGCATTGTGGACAAAAAAAAGATGACGAACTCACGCTTGGTGTCTTATTCTATAATACAATAAGCAATTATTTTTCCTTTGATGCGCGCTTTTTTAAAAGCTACATCCCTTTGATGGTTAAACCAGGCTATTTGGCCAAGCAGTTCGTGCAAGGGAAACGGTTGTTGTATTTGCATCCAGCGCAGATGTATCTGTTTATTTCCGTGATTTTTTTCTTTTTATTTTCAATCATTAGCAGAGACCAAATACAGAATGTTGATAAGGCCTTCAAGCAGGATTTGAACATATCTAAAGTTTCAGATTCTTTAGCAGCAAAAAACACTATAGATTCTATTAAAATAAAGGAATTAGCACAACAACTAAAAGACAATGGCATTGCTATTCCAAATAAAAATATTGATGTTAACACGTTGGATTCTTTAGCAAATTCAATTGATAAAAAAAAGCTGAACGCCTCTACTGCTTTTGATTTCAATACCAAAAAAGTGGATTCACTCATAGCCATAGATGCACCAAATGCAGAAATTTATAAAGCCATGGGGTTGCCTGATGATGCGGGATATGTGAAACGAAAATTATATGCACAGGGTCTTAAACTATACAGACAGCGCAATGGCGGCTCCATCTTACAAATGTTTTATGACAGTATTCCTATAGCTATGTTTGTGTTGCTTCCTATTTTTGCTTTATTGCTAAAGCTGTTTTATTACAGAAAGGGACCATTTGCATACCATCTAGTATTTACCTTTTACTTTTTTTCATTTTTATTTATGGTATTTAGCATTTTAATTCTGGCTAACCTTCTTTTCCAATTGTCCGCCGGTTCGATAAGTTTGGTGATACTATCAACGTTTTTATATTTGCTTCTGGCTGTAAAACGGTTTTATGAACAAGGCTTCGGTTTGAGCTTTATTAAAAGCAGTGCCATTTCGTTCTTATTTTTATGCTTTGTAATTCCATTGGCAATCGTTACCATGGGTGTTACGGCATTTATGTTTTATTAAATAGATGTAAGAAGAGAAATTATTGGAGTTTCTCTTTTAAATAGTGACCTGTTACAGAAGCTTTGTCATTAGCTATATCTTCTGGTGTGCCTTTAGAAACAATGTGTCCACCATTTTCTCCACCTTCAGGACCTAGGTCAATAATATGGTCGGCGCATTTAATAAGTTCCAAATTATGTTCCACAACAATGATGGAATGCCCTTTTTCTATAAGAGCGTTAAACGATTTCAGCAGTTTTAAAATATCATGGAAATGTAGGCCTGTGGTTGGCTCGTCAAAAATAAAGAGTGCTTTCTCTTTATTGTTTCCTTTTCCTAGAAAAGACGCTAATTTAATACGTTGCGCTTCACCACCGGAAAGGGTAGAAGAACTCTGACCAAGCGTGACATAGCCAAGACCAACATCCTGTAAGGGTTGTAACTTCTGCTTGATTTTTGATTGTTTATTCGTATCGAAAAAAGTAATGGCATCATCAATGGTCATATTTAAAATATCATCAATGTTTTTACCGGCGAACATCACTTCAAGCACTTCTTTTTTAAAGCGTTTGCCTTTACAGGTTTCACACTCCAGATGCACATCAGCCATGAATTGCATTTCAATGGTTACTTCACCTTCGCCTTTGCAAGTCTCACAGCGTCCGCCATCTACGTTAAATGAAAAATGTTTGGCTTGAAAGCCTCTTATAGCACTTAATTTCTGATTGGAGTATAAGGCTCTAATATCATCATAGGCTTTTATGTAGGTCACAGGGTTTGAGCGCGAGGATCTGCCAATCGGGTTTTGGTCCACAAACTCGATGTGGTTTATATTGCTGAAGTTCCCTTCCAAAGCTGTAAACTGTCCGGGTTTATCACCAAAATCTGTTAATTTTTTCTGTAAGGCCGGATAGAGTATTTTTTTGACCAAGGTGCTCTTTCCACTACCGGACACGCCTGTAATTACAGTTAACATTCCTAATGGAAAGCTAACGTCAATATTTTTTAAATTATTTTCCCGGGCTCCAATAATATCCACGTGGTATTTTGATGTTCTTCGTTTTTTGGGAACTTCAATCTGTAAACTGCCATTAAGATATTTGGCCGTTAAGGATTCTGATGCAAGAATATCATTATAGTTACCATGTGCCACCACTTCACCACCAAAGGTGCCTGCCTCGGGACCAATATCAATAATGCTATCGGCCGCTTTCATAATATCTTCATCATGTTCAACTACAATGACTGTATTTCCTAAATCACGTAGTTGTTTTAAAACCAAAATCAAACGCTCGGTATCTTTAGGATGTAGACCAATACTGGGCTCATCTAAAATATACATGGAACCTACCAAGCTACTTCCTAAGGATGTTGCTAGGTTGATACGTTGGCTTTCACCTCCAGACAGTGTATTGGATTTTCTGTTTAATGTCAAATAATCCAATCCTACATTGGATAGAAAGGACAATCGGTTATTAATTTCCTTTAAAAGCCGGCTTGCCACTTGCGTGTCATAGTCATTTAACTCCAGTTGGCTGAAAAACATAGCCAATTTACTTAAGGGCATTTCTACCAAGTCTGTTATGGTGGCTCCATTTATTTTTACATAATTAGCCTCTTGTCGCAATCGCTTGCCATTACAAACTTTACATTTTGTTTTACCGCGATATCGTGATAACATAACACGGTTTTGGATTTTATAAGCTTTGGCTTCCAGTTCGGCAAAAAACGAGTTTAAGCCTTCAAAATATTGATTGCCATCCCAAATCAATTGTTTTTGCTCAGCAGTTAATTCAAAATAGGGTTTATGAATGGGGAAATCAAATTTATGTGAGTTATTAACTAATTGGTCCCTATACCAACTCATGCTTTCACCACGCCATGGAAAAATGGCGTTTTCATAAATGGACAAACTGGTGTTAGGGATAACCAAATCATCATCAATACCTATGATATCGCCGTAACCTTCACACTTTGGGCAGGCGCCATACGGATTGTTAAAGCTGAATAAATGCACGTTTGGTTCTAAAAACGTCATCCCATCCAGTTCAAATTTATTGCTAAAATGCCGTTGGGAATTACTGTTTAATGTTTCAATGATGCATTCTCCCTTGCCTTCAAAAAAAGCTGTTTGAACGGCATCTGCCAATCTGTTTTGAAAATCCTCTTCATTTTTTATGATAATCCTGTCAACAACCAAATAGATATCATGTATGGATTCATCAATATCCAGTGATTCATCAATCCGCATAACATCATCTTTTACTTTAATCCTTGCATAGCCTTGTTGTTGCAAAACCTTTAATTTATCGGTCATTTCGCGTCCAGTCTCTAAATGGATAGGAGCCAGGAGAAGCAATCGTTCACCTTCCTCAAAGCCCATTAAGTAATTCAATACATCTGAAACTGTGTCTTTCTTGACCTCGTTTCCAGAGATTGGTGAATACGTTTTGCCAATTCTTGCGAACAACAGTTTTAAGTAATCATAAATTTCGGTTGTTGTCCCTACGGTTGAACGTGGATTGGTAGAGTTCACTTTTTGTTCAATGGCTATGGCCGGCGCAATGCCTTTTATGTAATCAACCTTTGGTTTGTTCAGTCTGCCCAAGAATTGCCTTGCATAACTGGACAAACTCTCAACATAGCGTCTTTGGCCTTCGGCATACAATGTATCAAATGCTAAACTTGATTTTCCAGAACCAGATAACCCTGTAATGACAACCAATTTATTTCTTGGTATCACCACATCAATATTCTTTAAATTGTGCAATTTGGCACCTTTTATAATTATATTTTGCTTTGGATTTACGTCTGAAAGAGTTGTTGCCATAAGTTTTTAAGGAATAATCTTGCAAAGATACTACAAGTAATTAATCTATGTAAATATATTTGTTTTCAAAATCCACAAAAGCATTTTAACGATAATTGCATCTAAAAATTACGTTGTTAGCTATTTATAATTTAAAAAAAACACATATTTTTTGTTTTTTAGGAATGATTGTTGTTATATTTGACATATAATCAAAACAATTCTCGCCTATAGCAGAACATTACTTTTAAACAGATAACCCCAAGCAAAGAAGCTAGCTTCTCTGCATTAAAGTAATGAATATGCAACACGAAATTTTACAAGACGCTGCTTTAGTGACCAATTATATTCACGGTGATGAAGGTGCTTTAGAAATACTCATCACGCGGCACAAGCAAAAAATATATAGTTTTATTTATTCAAAAGTATATGATAGGGATATTACCGAAGATATCTTTCAGGATACTTTTATAAAGGTCATACGTACATTAAAACGCGGTTCTTACAACGAAGAAGGTAAGTTTTTACCATGGGTCATGCGTATAGCACACAATTTGGTGATTGACCATTTTAGAAAAAACAACAGAATGCCCAAATTTGATAACAGTGGCGAGTTCAGTATTTTTTCTGTTTTGAGTGATAGCACTTTGAATGCAGAAAAACAAATCATTAAAGATCAAGTTGAAACTGATGTAAGACGTTTGGTTGATGAGCTTCCTGAGGATCAAAAAGAGGTATTGTTGATGCGCATTTATAATGATATGAGCTTTAAGGAAATTTCAGATAAAACGGGTGTTAGTATCAATACCGCTCTGGGAAGAATGCGATATGCGCTCATCAATTTGAGAAAAATAATAGAAAAACACAATATAGTTTTGACGAATTAGACAATAAATTAAATTTTGCTGCGTTACTATTTTAATTCACTTAAAATTATAACTAATGGCAAAACTTTACACTAATGATTCTATTGAAAAATTGAACAATTTAAAACCGAAGGAAGAAACGGTTAATTTTCTTCTAAATTATTCTAAGGCTTTAAGTGTTATTAATTGTAATAAGATGAAGTTTGA
This sequence comes from Yeosuana aromativorans, assembly GCF_014646655.1. GTDB lineage: Bacteria > Bacteroidota > Bacteroidia > Flavobacteriales > Flavobacteriaceae > Yeosuana > Yeosuana aromativorans. Next base: position 169,535 of record NZ_BMNR01000005.1, read on the forward strand.
AGCACTTCTCAACTAAACTTTGAAAAAGTCCTGATAGTTAGTCATCAGGACTTTTTTGATTTATAATAGTCCTCAATAACAGACTTGCGCCCAATTGTCTTTGTAATGATATCTTTTTCCAAATCCCAGCCGCGTGCAGGAGAATATTCCCTGCCATACCAAATAATTTGCAAATGCAAGTCGTTCCAAAGTTCTTTTGGAAACAACCGCTTGGCATCTTTTTCGGTTTGAACCACATTTTTTCCGTTGCTTAAGTTCCATCGGTACATCAATCTGTGAATGTGTGTATCTACGGGAAAGGCCGGAACCCCAAAGGCTTGCGACATCACCACACTGGCCGTTTTATGACCAACTGCTGGTAACGCCTCAAGAGCCTCAAAACTTTTAGGCACCTGTCCGCCATGTTGTTCAATTAAAATTTTGGAAAGCCCATGAATGCCCTTGCTTTTCATAGGGGATAAGCCAACAGGTTTTATAATATCCCTTATGTCCTCAACCGAAAGTTTTACCATGTCATACGGGTTATCAGCTTTTTCAAATAACAGTGGTGTTATTTGGTTGACCCTCACATCGGTGCTTTGTGCCGATAACAGTACTGCTATCAATAAAGTATAAGGATCTTGATGATTTAACGGTATTGGTATTTCAGGGTATAAATCCTGAAGCGTTGAAATAACAAAATCAACGTTTTCTTTCTTGGACATTTATTGTATTTTAGTGGTCACAAAGTTAAAAATTATGACAACATTAAAGGTAGGGGATAAAGCTCCAAATTTTAAAGGATTAGATGAACAAGGACAAACCATTTCATTGTCTGATTACAAAGGGAAAAAGTTGGTTGTTTTCTTTTACCCAAAAGCCAATACACCCGGATGCACAGTTGAAGCATGTAATTTAAGAGATAATTATAAAGTGCTAAAAGAAAAAGGTTATGAACTGCTTGGTGTTAGTGCTGATAGTCAAAAAAAGCAAGAAAATTTTAAAAATAAGTATGCATTTCCATTTCCATTATTAGCGGATGAGGATAAATCAGTTATTCAGGCTTTTGGAGTATGGGGTCCAAAACAATTTATGGGACGTACCTTTGATGGCATTCATAGAACGACTTTTGTCATTGACGAACAAGGTATCATATCAAAAGTAATTGATAAGGTCAAAACCAAAGACCATGCAGCGCAAATACTTGATAATGATTAAGAAAGCTTATTAAGCCTTCTTCGCGATGTGTACCCAAATAAACGTTGGTCTTTTATAATATGGGCAATACCTTCAGGTAACATGTCTTCCCAACCTTCTTCACCATCTTGAATCATTTTTAGTACTTCCCGTGACAGGATATCTAAAATATCAGGATTAAAATCTTTAATGTCAATTAGTTTACCATTGTATTTAAAGAATTTATACAACTCTTTCATACGTGGATGGACTTTTAGGTTTTCACTGGTATAAAATTCACCTGTGTCATGGTTTTTAAGTGGATAGAGATACACTTTTAGATCCTTAAAGAATAATTTACCGAATGCCTCTAAAATACCACCACTTAATTGACGATAGTATTTTTCATCAAAAATTTGAATGAGATTGTATACGCCCATGGCTAATGCCATTCTGGCTTTAGTGAATTGCGCAAAATATTCCACCAATCTGTAATATTCCTGGAAATTGGTAATCATGACCGTTTGTCCTAAAGAACATAACAATTCAGCCCTGTCTAAAAAGTCGCGCTCGTTTATTTTACCCTCAGCACGCAGATTGGTTAAGGTTATTTCAAAAACAATTTGAACATTGTCTTTATTTACGGTTTTTTCTGCTAAAAATAATTTTTTGGCTTTTTCATAGATATCCATATTAACCTTGGTGACCGGTCTAAAACTACCACGCAAGGCCAAAATGTTTTTTTTGTAAAGCTCTTGAGAGGGAAGCAGGTTCATACCGTCCGGCCCAAACATAACCGCTTCGGTCATCTCGTTTTTTACCAGTTGCAAACTCATCAGTCGGTTATCCACATACATAAATCTGCAACCGGAAAAGTTGATCATATCAATTTCAATCTGATCCTTTTCAATATTGTCATACAATGATTTCACGATTTCCTTGGGATCATCATGCATGTAAAACCCTCCAAAAATCAAGTTTACACCAAGCACACCAAGTGTTTCTTGTTGTAACTGGGCATTGGTTTGTTTAAACCTAACGTGCAAAATGATTTCGTTGTAATCTTCTAATGGGTCTAGTTGAAACTTGATGCCAACCCAACCATGTCCTTTAAATTTCTTGGTAAAATCAATTGTGGCAACGGTATTTGCAAATGCAAAAAACAACTTATCAGGATGTTTTTCTCTTGAAATGCGGTCTTCAACCAATCGGACTTCATGGTTAAGCATTTTTCGCAACCTGGACTCGCTTACGTAACGGTTATCACTTTCAACCCCATAAATGGCGTCACTAAAATCCTTATCATAGGCTGACATGGCCTTGGCTATGGTTCCAGAACTTCCTCCTGCACGAAAAAAATTACGAACGGTTTCCTGTCCGGCACCTATTTCGGCAAACGTTCCGTAAATGTTTTCATTGAGGTTTATTTGTAAGGATTTCTGCTTGATAGTCAGAATCTTACTGATTTCTTTATCTCCTTTTAATTTTAAAGTCATAGTTTTTTTATTACCACAAAAATAGAAAAAAAAATAAAGTTAGTGCACAAATAAAGAAAGCCATTTCAGGATATGAAACGGCTTTAACATAATTTAAGATTTTAAGTGCCTACATGCCCTTTAATTCTGATATTAGGGACTGAATGACGGATTTGGCATCTCCAAACAGCATTGAGGTTTTTTGATTGTAAAACAATTCATTTTCAATACCCGCATAGCCAGGGTTCATACTTCGTTTGTTTATGATGATGTTTTTAGCGTTTTCAACTTCCAGAATAGGCATTCCAAAAATTGGACTTGAAGGATTTGTATGTGCGGCAGGGTTAACAACGTCATTGGCACCAACCACAAAAACCACATCCGTGTTTTTAAATTCGGGATTCACGTCTTCCATTTCGGCGAGCTTATCATAATCCACGTTGGTTTCAGCTAAAAGTACGTTCATGTGGCCAGGCATGCGTCCTGCCACCGGGTGTATGGCGTATTTAACTTCAATTCCTTTGCTGGCTAACAATTGTTCTAATTCATGAATAGCATGCTGTGCTTGGGCTACGGCTAAGCCATATCCTGGAACAATGATGATTCTTTGGGAATAGTTCATTAAAATGGCGGCATCACTAACTGTTGTTTTTTTAATGGAACCTTTCATGGTTTCAGAAGCACCATCACTAGCTGAGACATCGCCACTGCTTCCAAAACTTCCAAAAATGACATTTACCAAGGATCTGTTCATGGCATCACACATGGCAAATGTTAATATGGTGCCCGCAGAGCCTACTAGAATACCACCTGTAAGCATAACCATATTTCCGTATAAAAAACCTCCAAGAGCAGCTGCAAGTCCTGTAAATGAGTTCAACAAGGAAATCACAACTGGCATATCGGCACCTCCAATTGGTAAAACAAACAAAACGCCATATGCCAAAGCTCCAAAGAACAGGACATATAAGAATAATTGACTGTCGGTTCCTGACCAAGCAATAAATGTTGCAAATAAAATTAGAACGATGATTATAAGATTATTAAGGATATTGTATTTTGGCAATCGTAACGGTTTTTTTAAGGTTCCGTTTAATTTGGCCCAGGCTATCATACTGCCTGAAAAGGAGATACTACCAATAATGATACCTGCCACAATGGTGGCAATGGACATGGTTTTACCAGTATAATGCTCAAATTCTATAAGTCCTATTAATGCGGCGCTGGCACCTCCCATACCATTAAAAAGGGAAACTAACTCGGGCATTTTAGTCATGGCTACTTTTTTGGCTATCATCCAACCTAAAATGGTTCCTATAACGATTGCGGTAGCAATCAAAATATAGATAAACGAAGGTACTTCACCTTGGTAGAAAAAAATGGTTCCCAAAATTGCCATGGTCATACCAGCTGCAGCTATTAAATTCCCTTTTCTGGCGGTTTCTGGTTTCCCAAGCATCTTTAAACCAAGAATGTAGGTCATGGAAGCTATTAGATAGATAAACTGAAGGCTAAATATATATTTCATCGGTTTGTGTTTATTGTTTTTTAGTGGCTACACCATCATGTAACCCATGTTTTGTGACTACTTATTCGCCACGGATATATTGATTATTTTTTCTTTTTAAACATTTCCAGCATGCGGTCGGTGACCACAAAACCACCAACCACGTTAAGCGTTCCCAATAAAACAGCTACAAAGCCTAGGGCTTGGCCTAAATAGTTTTCTGGGTTTACACCAAGCAAAACTAAAATGGCACCAATGATTACCACGCCGTGAATGGCGTTGGCACCAGACATTAAAGGCGTATGTAGAACTGCAGGCACGTGCCCAATAATTTCAACTCCAACAAATATCATCAGTACGACGATGTAAATCATTTGGATATTGTCACTTATAAATTCTATTAATTGTGTCATGATTATGATGTTTTTCCGTTTTGTCTTATGGTTCCGTTGTATACGATGAGCGTCTCATCTGTGATTTGGTCTTCTAAATCCCATTTAAACTGATTGCCTTCTGTTAAATGCACCAAGTAATTAAACGTGTTTTTGGCATACAGATCACTGGCATTGGTAGATACACTTTCTGGTGCAATGGTTGTTCCAATAATTTTAACACCGTGTTTCACTACCGTTTTGTTCATCACGCTAAGTTCACAGTTTCCACCTTGCGCAGCGGCCAAATCAATAATAACAGCGCCATTTTGCATCTGTTTTACTTGTTCTTCGGTAATTAACAGGGGAGATCTTCTACCAGGCACCATGGCGGTTGTAATCACTAAATCTGCTTTAAACAACGATTTATCAACCGCTTCTTTTTGACGTCTAGCATAATCTTCAGAAGCTACTTTAGCATAACCGCCTTCGGATTCCTCTCCGTTATTATCCACTAAAATAAATTTAGCGCCCAGTGATTCGGCCTGTTCCTTGGTTTCTGTCCTGATATCTGTTGCTTCCACAATAGCACCTAGGCGTTTGGCAGTTGCAATGGCTTGAAGCCCCGCTACACCAACTCCGTAAACCAACACGCGGGCAGGCGAGATGGTTCCGGCGGCCGTCATCATCAGTGGGAATATTTTGGTCATTTCGTAAGCACCCTTAATAACCGCTTTATAACCGGCTAAATTGTTTTGCGAACTCAATACGTCCATATCCTGGGCCCTTGATATTCTGGGCATAGCATCCATTGAATAAGCGGTAGCACCGCGTTCTGCAATGATTTTCATGTCATTGGGATGGGATTTATGGAAGAGTTGCGCAATCACAATCTGTCCTTTTTTGAGTTTTTCAAGCTCCTTGTTGTCAAACGGATTGATCTTGATTAAGATATCCGAATTTTTAAAAAGATCTTCTTTTGTTCGAATACTGGCGCCCGCTTTACTGTAATCTGAGTTTTTGTAAGATGAATTGGCTCCTGCGTCTTCTTCTACACGAACATCAAATCCTTTTTCAATAAGTTGTTTGGCGATTTTTGGGGTGATGGCGACTCTGTTATCACCTTTTTGGGTTTCTTTTAAAACACCTATTATCATTTGGGTAGAGTTTAAGTTTTTAACTGCATAAAATTAAACTTTTGCCAGCGTTTAATATCTGATAATTATCATGTTTTATTTTAAATAATTGATTAGTTTTCTCGTTAAAACAAAGGTGTTTTCGTAAAAAGACACCGTGTTGTCTTGGGTTTAAATAATTAGTTTTAAATTTAAACCCATTTTACTTTTATTCTTATGAAAATAACGTTTCTTGGCACTGGCACATCACAAGGTATTCCGGTTATTGGAAGCGAACATCCCGTTTGCCTGAGCAACGATTTCAAGGACAAGCGATTACGGGTTTCTGTGTTGGTAGAGTGGGATGGATATGCTTACGTTATTGATTGCGGCCCCGATTTCAGGCAACAAATGCTACGGGCAGGATGTACTAAAATTGATGGCATTGTTTTTACCCATGAACATTCTGATCATGTAGCCGGATTGGATGATGTGAGGCCGTTTTATTTTAGACAAGGCGATATTAAAATCTATGCCCATGAGCGTGTTATTGCTTCCTTGTCAAAGCGATTTGATTATATTTTCAATACGGAAGATAAATATCCAGGTGTTCCCACACTTTCGGTGAATGTTATTGAAAACAAACCGTTTATATTAAAAAACCTTGCTGTGGTGCCCATTAATGGATTGCATCATCAATTGCAGGTTTTTGGCTTTAGGTTTAAGGATTTTGCTTATTTGACGGATATGAAAACGGTTGATGATGAGGAAATCAAAAAAATCAAAAACATAAAAGTTTTGGTCATTAATGCGTTACGTATTGAACCGCATATTTCACATTTCAACCTAGCGGAAGCACTTGAATTTATTAAAAAGGTAAATCCCAAAACGGCTTATATTACGCACATCAGCCATTTAATGGGCTTTCATGAAGCCGTTCAGGAGCGTCTTCCGGATGGTGTTTTTTTAGCTTATGATAATTTACAACTTACTATATAGTACTTACTTTACTTATGAAACAGCGCATTTTTATTTACTTGTTTATTTTTTCAGCATTGTTGAATTTGTTTCAATATGTCAATTCCAAACGATTGTTTGAAGTTCAAAATAAGCAATTGGAAACATCCCATAGCAGAGTTGAAACCTACAAGGATTCTATAGCATCGCTTGAAGAGGACATTTTAAATCTATTGCATTTTAATTTAGAGCGAAATGAAGATGCCATATCTTATTTTGAAAATAAAGGGTATAAAATAGATACATTAATTCCGTTTATTAAGGATGAACTCTACAAACTCAACGAAATAAAAGGAGACCATCCGTTGATTCCGTATGCAGCCAGTGAAGGCCGAAAAATGATGATTAATACAGTTAAACTCCTAAATCACAAATGGATTATAGCTGATTTTACGGATGGTGTTTTTTGGGGTGAGCTGTTTTTAACCTATGAAGTCACAACAGATAACGAAGTGAAGTTTAATGTTGTAGAATCATTTTTGTATCCCACAAATTCTTAGTCCACTTTGTAAGCTATTCCTTTTTGTTTTTTGTTTTCACCAACATAGGAGTACTCATAGGTGTAAGATGAATCAGTAGTCGATAATATTTTTAAGTCAATATCCTTTTGCTCAGCCATGTTTTTGGGGTGAATGGTCTTGAAAATGACCTCACAATCGTTTATCCATCTTACATGTGAGGAATCGGTTTTGCCTTCATAATATTCTACCTGAATATTTTTTGTGCGTGTAAAAGTAGACTTGTAAAGAATCCCGTTGATTGTGACCTCGCTTTTAAATGTACCGGTTTTAAAATCACTGCAGTTACGTTGTGTTTCAAAACAGCTAACAAATAAAAAGACAATTCCTAAGGCAAATAATTTTTTCATGCTTATGATTTGCGAACAAAATTACTAAAGAAAATGGTCAATTTTGGAAATTTTCAAAACTTCCGTCAGAATAGAAGATAACGATGCGCTCAATGATCTTTTCCTGAGGATTAGCAGGAACCATTTTTTTGTTAACTGCAGAATTTTGAATTGGGTCTTGTGAGGTGTCAATATTAACATTAGGTTCTGACTCCGCAGGAAACGTGCCTTTACCATTTAACAGCCAATACAATTCCACTTCAGGAAAGGATGACAGGATTTTTAAGACAAATTCCAAACTGGGTTTATTTCTACCTGAAAGGATATGAGAAATGCTTGATCGTTGTACTCCAATTTTTTCAGCAAATGAGGAGGCCGATTCTCCATAAAAATCCATGACTTTTTGTAGCCTTTCAGCAAATTTTTCAGTGTTTACCATTGTAAACAATTTAATATTAAATTTATTTTACAAATGTAACTAAATAAGCTGAGTTTCAGCATATATATATATATAAACTGATATATTAGTTAAATTAAAACATCATATAAATACTTTTAATATACTGAAAATAAATATAATAATATATAAATTTAATATTTAATAAATATGGCAATTCTTGTGTTTATAATTATGAATTGAAACCCTTACTAATGTATAATAATGTAAACAAATATTCGTTACATTTTTGTTTACAATTGTAAATACCTAAATGTTTACATTTGTATCTTAAATATTTTAAATGGAAATTGACATCTTAAAAGCGCTGTTTGAGCAGTACAAGGAACATCGTCTTTCACATCGTTATATAACAAATGATCATATCAAACCTTTAATTTCAAAATTAGATGACTCTGCCATTATTAAGACTATTGGGTACTCCGTTAAAGGTAAACCCATTTATGCCATCACCATTGGCCGAGGGCAAAAAAGAATCCTTATGTGGTCACAAATGCACGGTAATGAGTCCACTACAACCAAAGCCCTTTTCGATGTGTTTAATACCTTGACCTCTGGCAACTCGATTATTGAGCATATTATTAACACTTGTACGCTATATATTATTCCTATTTTGAATCCGGATGGTGCAGAGGCCTATACGCGGGTTAATGCCAATACTGTGGATTTAAATAGGGATGCCCAAGATTTATCCCAACCGGAAAGTAAGGTGTTGCGGCAGGCTTTCCTTTCGTTTAAGCCTCATTTTTGTTACAATCTGCATGGTCAGCGCACCATATTTAGTGCTGGTAGCAGCAAAAATCCAGCTACCGTGTCGTTTTTGGCTCCAGCTCAAGATGAGCAATGTACCGTAACAGATAACCGAAAAGTTGCTATGGAAATCATTGGTGTGATGAATACGATGCTGCAAACGCTGATTCCCAATCAGGTAGGCGTATATGATGATGCTTTTAATATCAACTGTGTGGGTGACACGTTTCAAAGTGAAAATGTGCCGACCATGTTGTTTGAAGCCGGTCATTTCCCAAATGATTATGGGCGTGACACGACACGCGAGTTTATTTATTACTCGATGTTGGAGTCCTTGGACTATATATCGAAAAACGACATTGACGGAAGGTATCACGAATCCTATTTTGAGATTCCAGAAAATGACAAATGTTTTTTTGACATCATTATTAGAAAGGCCAACATCAATCCAGGTACACAAGATGATTTTAAGGATATAGGCATTTTGTATCAAGAAACACTAAAAAATGGCAAAATAGAATTTATCCCAAAGATTGAGAAAATAGACAATTTATCCGGTTTTTTTGGTCATAGGGAAATTAACGCTCAAGAACATGAGGTGGTTACTGAGGATGAAACTGATTTGGAAACCGGTAGCGAAATCGTTTTCGTAACAATAAATAATAAGAAAATCTCATTATTATTGAAATAAAGTGTGAAAAATATATGTATTTTTCATTAAAAATGTATTAATTTTGTTTATTATTTAAAAATAAGCAACCATGGGGAAAATTAAATTAGACGAAATAGACCACCAAATTCTGGACATGTTAATTGACAATACCAGGATTCCATTTACAGATATAGCCAAAAAATTATTGATCTCTGCTGGGACTGTTCATGTACGTGTTAAAAAAATGGAAGAAGCCGGTATAATCAGAGGGTCGTCTTTAACCTTGGATTATAAAAAATTAGGCTATTCCTTTATTGCCTATGTGGGTGTGTATTTGAACAATACCTCGCAAACAAAATTTGTGTTGGAGCGCATCAATGATATTGCATTTGTAACGGTTGCCCATATTACCACTGGTAAGTTCAACATTTTTTGTAAAATACGGGCTAGAAGTACTGAGCATGCTAAGGAAATCATTTTCATGTTGGATGACATTGAAGGTGTTTACAGAACCGAAACCATGATTTCACTTGAAGAAAGTATTAATGACAAAAAGCGTTTGATGCATTCTATATTCAACGAGATGTAGTAAACCATTAAGCATATTAAATTTACAACCCTTTAAATCAAAGGGTTTTTTTATGCGCAATTGTTTTGCCTGTTATAGTCATAATATTACAATTCAAAGACTTTTTTTGAAATCTTAGTAGAAATATATGATGTTTGTTTATCAAAAATATGCTATTTAATCTCTTATTGTTATAACAATTTTATATGGTATTCAATTCTTTAGAGTTTTTTATCTTCCTTCCTGTTGTATTTGTGCTTTACTGGTTTGTTTTTAATAAGCATTTAAAGGCTCAAAACATCCTCATTTTAGTCTCCAGTTATGTGTTTTATGGTTTATGGGATTGGCGTTTTTTATCCCTTATTTTATTGAGTACTGTGGTAGATTACTATGTAGCCCTAAAAATTTATTCTTTAGAAGACAAGGTCAAACGAAAACAATGGCTTTGGGTTAGTGTTGTGTTCAACATAGGCCTTTTGGGCTTTTTTAAGTACTTTAACTTTTTTGTAGGTTCCTGGATAGATTTTATGTCCCTTCTTGGTCATGAGGTTAAGAGCCCTTGGATGTTGCATGTTATTTTGCCTGTGGGTATTTCGTTTTACACCTTTCAAACCATGTCCTATTCGTTTGATGTGTATTATAAAAAACTAAAACCAACCTCTGACTTTCTTTCGTTTGCAGCCTTTGTTAGTTTTTTTCCACAGTTGGTAGCTGGACCTATTGAACGCGCATCCAATTTATTGTCACAAATATTAAATAAAAGAACCTTTAGTTATGAACAAGCTGCCAGTGGTTTGAAGTTGATCTTATGGGGCCTGTTTAAAAAAGTGGTTATTGCCGATTCCATAGGTCCCATAGTTGATGATATTTTTGCCAATTATTCAACCTATCCGGCTTCTACGCTCATTTTAGGAGTTACTTTATTTAGCTTTCAGGTATATGGCGATTTTAGTGGCTATTCTGATATTGCTATTGGAACGGCCAAATTGTTTGGGGTTGAGCTTATGTCCAATTTCAAATTCCCACAGTTTTCCCGTAATGTAGCTGAATATTGGCAACGTTGGCACGTGTCTTTATCAACTTGGTTTCGGCATTATGTATATATTCCTTTGGGAGGATCAAAGGTCAGTAAATTAAAGTCGATCAGGAATATCTGTATTGTGTTTTTGATTAGTGGTTTTTGGCATGGTGCCAATTGGACTTTTATATTTTGGGGTGCGTTTCATGCAGTGGCCTTTATCCCAGTATTTTTAATGGGCCGTAATGCCATTTATAAGGACTCTGTAGTAGGGGAAAATACCCTTTTTCCAAGCTTAGTTGAGATTGGACAGGTGCTGCTCACATTTGGGATTGTCACCTTTTCCAGAATATTTTTTAGATCGGCATCCATAACCGATGCCTTTATGTTTATGAAACGAATTGTCACTGATTTTACCTATGAGCCATATCATCATCCCATGGGTTACCGCATGATTGATTATTATATTTTAATAGGGCTCTTTGTACTTTATGAATACCGTATTAGAAAAGATGAGCGCTCTCCATTTAAGTTTAAATCAAAAGCTGTTCGTTTTGTGTTTTATACGCTGGTCATTTTGGGTATGTTGTTATTTTATGATGATAGCATTGACAGATCCTTTATTTACTTTCAATTTTAGACATTATGAAAAAACTATTCTTGAAATTTATATTGTATGCCTTTCTCATTTTGTTGGTGTTAGAATCAATTATTCGAATATTTCATTTAACAAAAGATTATCCCACACGCTATGTAGATCAATATGGTGTTGAAAAATGGGTCCCTGACCAAGATGGGTATTCTGTTACCGGTATTAGACGTCAAAATTTTTCTGAATACCATATCAACGATTTTGGATATAACTCCTATAGGGAATTTAAGCCTACTAAAGATCGTTTTGAAATTGCTTTGGTGGGTGATTCATTTATTGAGGGATTTCATCAGAATTATTATAATTCCATCGGAAAAAAAATAGAGAACCAACTGGATAGCATTGAAGTCTATGAATTTGGTTATGCCGGTTATGATTTTGCAGATGAGCTTCATTTAATAGCACAATACCAATCAACCTTTGATTTAATTGATCATGTTTTTATTGGGATGAAATTTGAAAATGACTTAACGCGTGGTGACTATAGTATTTTAGCTGAAAGAATGAAACTTGAATCGCCTTTGTATAGATCCTTACGGCAAATAAAACTATTGGTGTATTTGCAAAACATCGGTGCTTTTGATGCGGCACGGGAGTTGACCAGAAAAATACTGTCAATAGGCATGCATTCTGAGAAGATAAGCAATCAGGGTAAAACAGATTTAGAAAGGAAGAGAGATTTACAGGAAAGCTATTTACAAAATTTTGAAAAACTGATACAGACTTATGGGTTTGATAAAAAGCGCTTTACGTTTTTATTGAATAAAGAAAAAACGCCAGACTTATTTTTGCGATACTTAGATGACCATGGCTTTGAATATTTAGATTTTTCTAAAACTTTAAATCAATCCAAAAGACCAACTACACTCATTTATGATATGCACTGGAACAATCATGGACGAACGTTGATTGCTCGTTTAATAGCTAATTATATAAAACATAAACCCATTTAATTGTCATTCACTTTTGTTACTTTTACCCAAGTATATAAAACTGTATTTAAACCCAATCTTTAATGAATATTTTAATAACATCAGCAGGTAGACGCGTTTCTTTGGTCAGAGCATTCCAAAAAGAATTGAAGGCCATTTTTCCACAAGGACAAGTTATGACTACAGATTTTAACATTGAACTGGCTGCCGCTTGCCACATATCTGACAAGGCTTTTCAATTGCCCTTGGTAGATGACAGTAATTATTTAAATTGCCTTATTGATGTGTGCTTAAACAATAACATCAAGCTCATTATACCTACTATTGACACTGAACTACATTTACTTGCCAAGCACTCAAAAAGTTTATTGAAAAAAGGTATTATTCCCATCATATCGTCCCAGAAATTTATTGATATCTGTAGAAATAAGCGGAACATGAATACTTTTTTTCGTGACAACAACATCCCTGTTGCCAAGGAATATTCAAAGTATGATTATACCTTGCCATTGTTTATAAAACCACAAAATGGGAGTAGAAGTGTTGACACGTTTATCATTCATAACCATGAAGATTTAACAGAATATCATTTTAAAAACCCTGATTTGATGTTTTTGGAATATTTGGACCATGCCGATTATGAAGAATTTACCTGTGACCTTTATTATGACAAACACCACAATCTCAAATGCGTGGTACCCAGAAAACGCATTGAAGTACGAGACGGAGAAGTCAACAAAGGCCTAACAGATAAAAACGAATTGGTAAACTATATCAAGACCCATTTGTCCCAAATAGATGGCGCTATAGGATGCTTGACCTCTCAATTTTTCAAACATAAGGAAAACGGCACCATTTATGGCATTGAAATTAATGCCCGTTTTGGAGGTGGTTATCCGTTGACCTATTTATCTGGTGCCAACTATGTTAAATGGATTCTTGAAGAGTATCTTTTAAACCAAGACATAACGTTTTATAATGACTGGGAATCCAATTTATTAATGCTGCGTTACGATGATGAAATACTAGTGCATGATTACAAAAAATAGAACCATATTGATATTTGATTTAGATGATACCCTTTATAAGGAACTTGAATTTTTAAAATCTGCTTATAAAGAAATAGCCATTTGTTTGTCTAAAGAAACAAACGTTCATTTTCAAGTGATCTTAAATGATATGATGGTATTTTATAACAGTGGTTTAAATGCATTTAAGGAGATATTGGATGCTTATGGTATACAGAACATTTGTGTTGACGATTTAATCAGCATATATAGAAACCATAAACCACAAATTTCTTTGAAAAAGCCTGTCAAAGATATGCTGTTCCGATTAAAACAAACGGTTTTTAAAGTGGGGGTCATTACCGATGGACGCAGCGTGCAACAGCGTAATAAAATTGAAGCCCTTGGATTATCCGATTATTTTGATGATATTATCATTTCAGAAGAATTTGGATCAGAAAAGCCCAATAAAGCCAATTACGCCTATTTTGAAAATCAATATGGAGGTGGTATGAATTATATTTATGTTGGTGATAATACCCATAAGGATTTTTTGGCTCCAAACGCTCTAGGATGGCATACCATCTGTTTATTGGATGATGGACATAATATACACAAGCAATCATTTGAACTGGAAAATAGCAAGCTGCCCAAACAGTGCATTACTCATGTATTGGATTTGGAATTTACCATAAACCAGGTAAAACACGTATTATGAAGTTACTAGTCAACAAAATATCAAATGAAGCTGATTTTAAACACTACCTAACCCTTGTAGAGTCGTTTGACATAATCAATCCATTTTACAAGATTTTAGGCTCCAATATCAATGAAATTATTGATGATAAACTGCGCTATTTCACTTTTCTCGACAAGGAAGGCGATATTTTGATACTCATGCCATTTTTATTGCGAAAAGTACCCTATAAAGACCATGAAGTGACTTATTTTGATGTGGTTTCTCCCTATGGCTACAGCGGTCCGCTATATAATGAAGACATGTCAAGAGGGTATCTTATTTTATTCTGGGAAGCTGTTGATGCATGGTATAAGGACAATAACGTTGTATCGGAGTTTATTAGGTTCAGCTTGAACCATAATTTTCAATTTTACTCTGGTGTATTAGTACCAACACTCACCAATGTCAAAGGGAAATTAATCCAGGAACAGGCACAATGGGATCGCTTTAAGCAAAAGGTTAGAAATAATTACCGAAAAAGTTTGGAACACAACTTAGAAGCAAAATTTTTGTGTAAGGATATCACCAACTCGGATATAGAAATATATTATGATATATACATTCAAACCATGAACCGGATAGGGGCAGAAGATGACTATTTTTATTCTTTGGAATATTTTAAAAATATCATTCAACTAAGCCAAGGTAATTTTGTGGTCGTTTTAATTTATAAGGGCAACATTGCCATATCAGCCGAACTGATATTAATAGCTGGCAACACCCTGTATTCATATTTGGGTGGGACCCTGGCTGATTACTTTCATTGTCGCCCCAATGACTTTTTAAAGATAGAAGTCATGAAATGGGCAAAAAGCCATAACTACAAATATTATCTGTTAGGCGGTGGCCGTGTTGATAATGACACTTTGTACCAATATAAAAAGTCCTTTTTTCCTTATGACAAGGATGTGATTTATTATACCGGCAGAAAAATAGTTAATGAAGCGATGTATCATAAACTGGATACCATAATGAATGCCAACGTTATTGTTGATGGTGTTGAGTCTGAAGAAAAACCTGATAAAAGTAATTACTTTCCAGCCTACAGGAAGTATCTTAATAAG
This sequence comes from Yeosuana aromativorans, assembly GCF_014646655.1. GTDB lineage: Bacteria > Bacteroidota > Bacteroidia > Flavobacteriales > Flavobacteriaceae > Yeosuana > Yeosuana aromativorans. The sequence continues at coordinate 184,861 of NZ_BMNR01000005.1, forward strand.
GTATAAAACAGTTGGTTTTTATTTGTTTTTCAAAATAATTTTTTCGGTAATTGATTTTCCTCTAAGAAAATACACCCTTTCATCTTCTTTGGATTTGAAAATTGAAATGTCATTAACAGATTCAGAACTTTTATATAAAAATTCAATGATGGACTTTTTCATAACACTATTTGAAAGGCTATTAAAATCTAATTTAGTTAGTTGAGTGTCATTAGGTAAATTTTTAATGTCTATTCTTTTATACTCCAATTCAACATTCTTATTTTGGTTTCGTTTCAAGAAAAATATCACTTTGTGATATAGAATATGAATATTTAAATCCCTTAGTGCTTGTTTCCCACTAAAATAAAAATAAATAAATTGGCATAGTAGGTTAGCTCGTATTGATTTTGAGTCGTACAAAATATGATAATCAAAATAGTACTCCTTATTTCCCAATCGTTTTTTGTAATCATAATCCCCTTTAGAAAAATCAAAGATATCTATATTGTTTTTATAGCACCATTCAATATGCTTTAAATTGTCTATATAGCCTAAATTGAATTTGGAGTAATCAGGATCAAATACCGGTAATGCCGAGTACAGTACATTTGAGGACACATAATTTAAATATACCGATATTGGGATAGTATCATTATAAATGACAAATAAGGCGGCTTTGTTTTCTAAAATCAAATTGTAAATCAACTCTTGTAAATAGGACCACTTTTTTGGTGATAAATAATGATTGTTTATTTGTTTTTCTACAAAACGTTTCTGTAAAAGTTTATTGAAATAATCAAAGGCATAATCAAAATCCTCTTTTTTGGTTTCTTTGCCATATAATACCCCATATGTAATGTTAAAACAAGTTTCCAGGCGTTTTTTGGATTTATTGATTTTCCACCTACTATTAGAACTTAAATGGGTTTTTAAATAATCATCAGCATTTTTATACTTACTTAAATCCACTAAATAACCTATGTATTGCCTAACAGTTTTTAGTTTTAAACCATTAGTTAGCTCAATTTTTAAGTTAAGATATTCCGGTATGTCATAAACAAAGAAAACTTTGTTTTTATAATCAGTCTCATCCTTGTTTATAACATAATTTAAACCATTGGTTAAGTTCTTTCCTACGTTAACATACAATGGCAGTAATTTTGTTTTAACAAAAGAAATATTGGTAATAAATTTAAAATCAATAGCTGGTCTTCCATTGTTAAAATACTTTAACCAAATCGAAGCAAACGTATTAGAGATGAATGGATTATCTTTCATAATTATATTATTCAATATTTTTTGAAACAATTTTTCCCTTTCGGTGTTTTCCAATAATTAAAAAAGTTTCTTTTAAATTATCATTTACAGACAATACTTTAATATCATTGATCGACTCTGAAGAAGTGTATAAAAAATCATAAATTGTGCCTTTTAAAAAAGAATATCTAGGATTTCTAAAATCAATTTCATTCAATTTTAAATTGTTATCAACTTCATTTAATGCTGTTATTTTATAGGTCTCAGTTTTGTTAATATGATTATTATGCCCTTTTAAAAAGTATATGGTTTTATGAAATAATGTATGAATATTTATGTCTCTTAAAAACTGAATTATGCGAAATTTAAAAATAACAATGCTGGCAGTAATTAAACTTACTATTGATTTTGAGTTATAAATAATATGGTATTCAAAATTATATATTGTATTTCCCCACCTTATTTTATAATCATGATCACCCTTTGAAAAATCACATAAATTAATTTTTTCTTTAATGCAGAATTGAAAACGCATTATAATATCAATTAGGCCCACATGAAATTTTGAATAGTCCGAATCAAAAGTCATTAAGGAGTTTGAAAAGATATTTTTTCCAACGTAAGATAGTGTGATAGAAATGGGCACATTATCATCATAAATCACTATTAAAGCTGCTTTTTTTTTAAGTATCATTGGAAATATTAGTTCATACAAGTACTCCCAATTTTTAGGAAACAATGCTTGGTTAATAATTTGTTTGTCGTCTTCCTGTTTTTTCAGTAGCTCCTTAAAACGCTGAAAAATATGTTCATATTCATATTTTGTTATATTTTCTCCAAAATATGTTTCATATTTAATATTAAAACAACACTCTAATTTTTTTTTATATTTTAGAATTCTACTCCTGCTTTTTGAACTAAAATTTCTCCCAATATAAGCTTCATAATTACTGAATCCCTTCAGGTTAGCAAGGTACCCTTTATATTGTCTTACTTTTTTTAATTTTAAAGATGTATTGATTATTGGGGATGTTTCTATATAGTCAGGAACATCCATAATTAACAAAACCTTATTATTAAAATTAGCAGCCTCCAAAATATTTAAAGAATATGAAAGCCCGTTTGTTTGGTTTTTACCTGTGTTGAAATAGATTGGAAATTTTTTATCTTTAATAAAAGTAATGTTTTTTATAAAATCAAAAGATATGGAAGGATTAGAATCATTGAAATGCCTCAACCAAGTTGACACATACGTTTTTGACAAAAAGGGATTATTTTCCATAAATTTACTACTCGTTAATATTTATATATTCTGTTAGAAGCTTGTTAATTTCTAAAAATTATTTTTTCACAACTAGCTTGTCCGTTAATTATAAATGCGTTTTTTTCATTATTAATTTTAAAAACCTTTAGGTTTTCCGAAGACTCAAAATTAAGATATTGAAAATCATAAGCAGGTTTTCTTAAATACGAATACGCTTCTAAATTTAGATTGAGTTTGGTTAAATTCTCTTTGTCAGGAATTTCAGTTAATGTCTCATTTGTATACAAAATATTCTCATTTTTAGTTTTATTCTTAATGAAGTATTTAAGATTATCAAAGAATTTCAGACTATCTTTTCTTTTAAAAAAATCTTTTATACTATATAATTTTAAGATAATAATAACTAAAAGTTTACTTGTTAATGACTTTTTATTATATGTTATGTGATGCTCATATTTTATTTTCTTATTGCACCAGCGATTTTTATATTCTAGTTCACCCCACATTAAATCAAAGATTTTGAAATTATTTGAAAAGCAAAACTCTATTTGTTTAAACATATCAATTTGTCCCAACCAAAATTTGGAATAATCAATATCGTATGATCGAATTAAATGAAGCATGATATTTTGATAATGATAGCTTAAACAAATATCGATAGGTTTCCCATCTGCATAAATAACAAATAAAGACGCTTTTTTTTCCAAAATCTTTTTATATGAAATGGTTTTAATAATATCCCATTTATCTTTAAACGAAAAATCTTGATCTCTTTGATTGAATCTTCTTTTAATAAATAATTCAAATGTAGCATATAGCGATTCATATTCTTGTTTGGAAATGTTGCCATAATAAAATTTATATTCAATATTAAAACATGTTTCTAATCTATGTAATCTTCTTCGCCATTGTGACCTGCTTTTAGGTCCCAATCTATCTTTCATGTAGTCTTCGGCGGTTTTATAACCAACTAGGTTTATTAGAAAATTATCAACCCTATAATATTTTTTTGTAATGTACTTAGGATCTAAATCGGCGGACTTTAGGTCAAAATATGAAGGAATGAATCTAATTTCATGTATGCCAGAACCCATGTTTTTTTCAGTATTGTAACTGGTATTGATTTCATCAGATCCGTCAAGGTTGTTTTTCAGTTGTTTGTAGCAAAGGGGGATTTTATGAAACAGAAAAAAATTCCATAAAAAATGCAATCTGTTTATTGCCAAAAAATGGATTTTCATAAATAATGTGGATTATTGGTTTTTAGTTTTTAATTATGTTTCTTCCTCCAACCAGTTTTGTATGGTTAGCATGATATGTTTCATGTCGTCCATGTTATACCTAAAATCAACATGAATATTCAAAAAATAGCGCCATTGAAACGCCACTTGATTATCGGGCCATAATGTAGAAGGATAAATATCCTGTGACACTAGGTATTGCTTTAACGAATTAAAGATTTCCTCTTCTTTAAACAATAAAAGAAGGCCAAATGCCGTCTTGTTATTTTTTTTGACAATCTTAAAATATTGGTTGTCTTTAATGTTTTCATATAAATAGCCCAGATGTTCCTCTTTATAGCTTAGGGTGTTTGCATTTATGAATGATTCTATAATTGTTTTATGTTCATTAAGCATTTTGGCAAAATCAAAGTAACTGTTCAAGGCTTCTTCAACTTTATAAAACACTGGTAAATAGTTATAATCCTTGTTTGGGCTAGTCCCTTTGATATATTGGGTTTTTAATTGCATGCCCCGTAACATATCGTTCCATATACCATACATGGTTTGATCCTCTATAACAAGCTCTTGTTTGCTAGAAGTCTCCAGGTGGGGCTGCCATGCCACACCTCCTAATGGGATTGGCAAGGATTTTCTCAGGGACACAAAACAATAATCGGCATGACTGTTTAAGCAGGCCTCACTGAGCCAGCCATGGGAATGATCTTCAATAACAACCACGTTTTGGGGCTTATTTTTAATTGACATAGAGCTTAACCCCCAATAATTATTGACCAATACTACGTCTTTGTTGTCCGCAAAACTCCCTATATCAATGGTATCATTCGAAAACTCAAAAGGGTTGATTTCATAGGTTTTTATACCAGAACAACTTTTTTTAATCCAGGCCAAAGTGTGTTGGCAATAATAATTGGGAAACCAAATGGTGTTTATTTTTGTTGTTTTAGCAATGCTGTTAAGAATGCTCAATAAGGCATGTCTTCCTGTATAGTACAAGTTATAATTCAACCGCAAGGGAGCGGCCAGTGACCTCATTTTTTTTGGGTCCTCGTCATGAAAATAGGATCCTATACCTTCTTTTCTAGTCATTTTTATTCGTTTTCACCACCTGTAAACGTAGTCATATTCAAACTTTCAGAGTTATTGACACCCTCTTTAATCAATACCTTTTTTATGGTCAACAATAATATTTTTAAATCGAGCATAAACGATACATGGTCAACATACCAAACATCATACTCAAATTTTTTTACCCATAAAATAGTGTTTCTGCCATTTACCTGTGCCCAACCTGTGATACCCGGTTTGACCTCGTGGCGTCTTTTTTGGGTCTCGTTATAAAGTGGGAGATATTGAACCAACAAGGGACGAGGTCCTATCAAGCTCATGTCTCCTTTTAAGACATTAATTAATTGCAGGATTTCATCCAAGGAATATTTTCTAATGATTGCACCAACTTTGGTCACACGTTGGTCAAAAGGCAAAAACTCACCCTGTTCATCTTTTTTGTCATTCATGGTCTTGAACTTGATCAAATTAAAGATCTTTTCATTTTTACCGGGCCTTTGGTGAATGAAAAACGGTTTTCCCTTGTTGGCAATGGCCAGCCATATAATGGTTATTATGATGATAGGCGATAACATGATTAATCCTACTAAGGCAGCCATAAAATCAATAAGTCGTTTAAAAACACGTGCATACATTCTTGATAGATATTTAGATAGTCGTTTTAAAATTGGGTTCAAGTTTGTTTTCAATTTGTTGGTATTCATTTAACAAGCAATCCCAAACGAATTTACGTTCAAATTTAGAAATAATCATTTCCCTGGATTTTTCTCCCATTATGTGAAGATCTTCTGGGTTCATAGCATATAAACGCTCCATATGGATTATCAAGGACTCGGTATTCTTGACCGGGATGATAAATCCGTTCACGTTGTCTGAAATAATTTCATTGCAACCATTGATGTTAGAGACAATACAAGGCAATTTCATGGCACCGGCCTGCAGCACCACATTGGGAAATCCTTCTCTATAACTTGGAAATACCAAAGCATGTGAAATGGCAAAATACGGTCTCACATCATCTTGCCATCCAACGGGCACAATGTTTTTGTGAGTTTTAATGGTCTCCATCGAGTAGGCACTAATGGGATCCAAAACGGTTTCATACCCCCCAACCAATAACAATTTTGTATGAGGATGCCTTTTGTTTATTTCAACAAAAGCCTTAATGAGCTCATTAATACCCTTATCGGTCACCAACCTGCCAATAAAGACAAAAACAAAATCCTTGTTGGTCAAGCCTAAGTGTTGTTTTAAGGCATTCTTTTCTTGAGAGCTTATTAAATCACTCTCAAAAAAAGAGGTGTCAATTCCATTGGAACTGCCGTTACCTATCACTTTTATTTTGTTTGTATTGGTGAACTTTTCCTCTAAGATAATGTCCTTAAGGCCAAAAGAGTTTGGATAGATTTTGGTAGCACAAGCGTAGGTTATCTTTTCAACTTGATTCAATAAAATTCTTTTAAGGCCCTTGGCCTCCAATAGCGGCAATCCAGCAATGGTGTGAAGTCTATGAGGCACACCAGCCAGTTTTGCGGCCAACATGCTCAAGGTGCCCGCTTTGGGTGTATGTGAGTGAACGATAAATGGTTTTTCGCTTCTAAATATTTTATACAATCTTATAAGGGCCAGAAAGTCTTTTAAGGGCGTAATTTTTCTGGTCATTTCAACAGGGATAACTTCAATTTCTTCGGCATCTGTGAATTTCTTTAAAAAATCATATTCGTTGGGTGAGGTAATTCCAATAACCTCATAGTAACGTTTCATGAAGGTTAATTGCCCTGATAGTAGCCCTATAAGTGAGCTAGGAACCGTTGTGACGCGAATGAGTTTCTTTTTGGATGTCATTTGAGATTTGGTTAGTAAGCATTTTTAGACAAATATAGAAAAGGAAATGATTAGCCAATTATAAAGTCTTCTTAATACCTTTTTTTTGGATGAATGGTGGCTGGCTGTTAGCTATTGGGTTTTCGCCGTTGGTTGTTGGTGGTTTTAAAGATTGCTTCGCTTTGCTAGCAATGACGGTAGATGGATGGTTAGGTATGAAAGGTTATACTTTAAAGGTCGCCAGATTCTAGATTGCTTCGCTTTGCTCGCAATGACGAGTGGATGGATTGTTTGACAGTTAGATCCGTTAGACTATTAGATTTTTAGACTATTAGATTGTCAGATTGTTAGATTATTTTTAATATTTGGAATTTATAAATGCCCTGCATAAGCTTTCCCTAGATTCAATTTCAAAATAATTGTTTAAAAAAGCAAAGCCCTAACCTAATTGCTTACGTGTTGCTTGGTTAAGGCCTTTGTGATCTACTCAGGCTATTGATCAAAGAATTTCCACGATATGCAGTACGTTAAATGTGCCATTGTTTAACATGTACTGTACCCCATTGATTTCCTGATAGAAGGTCATTTTCATAATAAACAGGTTTTGACCTGTTCCAGTTGGCAGGGCAGGGGGTGTCATTGTTACATCTACCAGGCTCCCATTTATTGGTAGATTGACCTCAGGGCTTATCTGTACGTCTTTTTCACCTGTAACAAAATCGAGATTTAAAATCCCAGAACTGAAGCTTACATGGGTAGCTCCACCAGGAGCATTCATTTGTTGCATGGGGTTAAAATCAGTAATGGTCACCTCACCTGTTGTAGTGTTCAATTGGTAATCGGCCAAAAGCACGCCTTTTAACTTGGCGTTGCTGTTAAAATCAAATTCTTTTAAAATGGATTTGCCCTCAGGTGTTGTTAAGCCAATTCCAACCTGCCTGCTTCCCCTTACAGAGGTACTGTCGGTATTTTTAATTTGTGACAGGATTTTCATCATGCGTGCCGTCAGGGTTCGGTCTTTTACATCCGCTAGCATGGGTGTAAGGGCTTGCCTGAACACTTTTCCGCTTTTGGCTATGTGTCCAAACTCTGAGCCATTTTCACGGGTCCGGATGAATGCTGGGTCATTTTCAATGCGGTTTTTTGATACACCTCCTTTGGTACGTACCAAATAACCGTCTTTTCCTTTGTAGAAGGTCATTCCATCCAGGGTTCCTTCAATTTTGATAAGGCTTTTTAACTTTGCCATGGTTTGTTGTTTTTATGAGTCTTTACTATTTTTTTAAGACTCGGTTACTATTAATCGTTTTTGTAAACAGGATGGTTTAAATTCTAAATGAGCTCCTTTAGATTTTACCTATCACTGAATGACCTTTCAAAAGTATATAAGGGTTAAAACTGTTGGTGTTTGTTTTTCTGCTTTTAGTATTAACTAGCTGTTTTAGTTTAAAATGATTGGATTTTTAGTACTATCTATTTTATTAACAGTATTGTAGTTTTTGCAGTTTTTTATACTATCTATACTATTTTATAGATTGTATAGGTTCTGTATATTTAACAGTCCCATACTTTATCCATACAGTATCTATGGAGTATCTATGAAGCATCTATGCTGTTGGATAAGGAATTGTACCTTCCTGAAATAGCCTTCCAGTCATTTTAGGGTGATTATTACTTGATCGCTTTGACACTCATTGTCACTTTGAGTGGCTCTCAATGCGAAATTCGTTTCAAGGATTTTATTCGAGATGACAAGTTGTGAAAAGTGAGTCGTGAATGGTGGATGGCTGTTAGCTGTTGGCTGCTAGCCTTTGGCGGTTTTAAAGATTGCCTTGCTGAACTAGCATTATGTTGTTTTTCGTTTATGCGTTTATGCGTTGATGTGTTTATGACTGTTCTCGATACTATTTTCTTCGTAAATCACTCGAACTGACACGTGGTGAAAGGTGAAAAGTGGATAGTGAGCTGAAGTTTGACGAGATTGCTTCGCTTTGCTCGCAATGACGAGTGGGTGGGCAGGTGTGATAGGTGAATGGTTCTCGATACAATTTTCTGTCGAAAATCACTCGAACTGACATTTTTCTTGTTTTACGTTTATTCGGTTATAAATGTTCTTGATACAATTTTCCTGCTTTGAATGACTCGAACTGACAAAGATGCACTGATTGTCACTTCGAGTGGATTTGTGAAGCGTTAGCGAACAAATTTGTATCGAGAAGTATTTTATATTTAATGTATGAAAACATATTACGTTTATATCTTAAAATGTTCAGATAACACCTATTACACAGGAATCACCTCAAATCTCGATAAAAGAGTCATTGAACATAACTCTGGCAAACACAAAGATAGCTATACCCATTCAAGAAGACCGGTTTCATTGGTTTTTTATGCTGAATTTACGGAGCCAACAAAAGCAATTGAAACAGAAAAGCAAATTAAGAAATGGTCAAAGGCAAAAATAGAGGCCCTGATTAATAATGAGTTTGAAATGCTAGCAAATCTTTCAAAGAAAAAATTTAAACCGTAATTGTTCTCGATACATTTTTCTATCGAAAATCACTCGAACTGACACGTGGTGAATGGTGAAAAGTTAGACTTTTTAGATTGTTAGATGATTAGATTTTTAGACCATGGATTAGTTCACGTAATTTTAAGGTATTCGTCACTGCGAGACGCCTGCGGAGTGGCAGTCTGTTTGTTTGGAGGCTTCTCTACAGAGATTACTTCAGTCGTTTCTCCTTCGTAATGACGGGGGTTGTGAGGAGTGAGTGGTTATGCTTTAGGTCACCAGATTCTAGATTGCTTCGCTTTGCTCGCAATGACGGTAGGTGGGTGGTGTAGATGGTGAATAGCTAGTTGTGAGAGGTTAGATTTTATTTTTTTAGATTATATAGTTTGGCTTGATAAAATCAAGGTGGAGCCTCAAATAGCTCTTGTTTTGATAAAAATACTATTATAACTGTGTGAATATGCCTTTTTTTTTACTTTATAACAAATTGATAGACAGAATTTTTAATGATTCTATTTTATTTGTTTGCCTAACTAAACACCAAAATTGTTAACAACATTTTTAATAACTCATTTGGCTTCTTTTCATAGCATTTTAATAGTTGCTTATTTTTGATTTATCAACTAATTATAACTTTATGAAAGGCGATTTTAAAACTATAAGAACCGTGTTTAAAAAACACCAATTGTATTTTAATTTATGTATCGATATTGTATTTACCCGAAAGAAATCGCCATCATTTTAGGCAAAAGTTATACCCATTCCTGTCAGTTAGTCAGAACCATCAAGGACGCTCATGGTAAATCTTCACACCAGCCCATTACCATCAAAGAATTTTGCGATTATATGGATTTGCCTTATGAAGATATCTTTAATATGATAAATGGTCACCATAATCGTCATGCCTCCTAAGATTATTAACATATATAACATGTTATTTATTAAAGCACTTATGCTTAATTCTTAATATCAACATAAAAAGAATCAATGCTATTTTTTTGTTGATAATAAAGGTCAGAACCCTGTACCTTATACCATTATAATCATCCCCAATAAAGTTTTTCAACGGATATACTTGAAGCGCTTTCGCTTTTTTTACAAAACCATTTAATTGCGTAAATGACACATTGGATTTTGGAAATCTCATCAATAAAAAGAAAAGGTAGCTTTCTTGTCTAGACTTCAACCTCTTTAAGCAATCTTTATCCGTAATCCCATTTGTTAAGTCTGACAATTTTTCAATAGCAAAAAACATATCGTTTATGTGTTTTGATATGTGTTTCCTTGATTGGTTTTTAGTGATTGAATTGTTGTGTTTTCTGTATCGGTGCGCATCAATAGGCAGGTACAAAAAGCTGTTTGATTTAAGCAGCAATGTTGTTGTTACATAAGAATCTTGCACAAACTTTCTGTCATAAAATTTTATACCGCTGTCTTTAAAAAATGATTTTTTTACAAAATACCACCAAACTTCGGCTTTATAGTTGCTTTCCTTTATGAACTGGATGCCTTTAATGGGTTGGTGACCTTTTGGATTTAGTGTAATTGGTTTGGCTGTATCAAAATCTGAATTAGTCACCACTTGAGAGTCAAAGCCCAACATATCCAGATCATATAACTCTAAGACTTCCAGTAAATTATTCAAAATATTTTTTGATAGATAGTCATCAGAATCAATAAAATACAAGTAGTCCCCTTTAGCAGATGCCACACCAGTGTTGCGAGCAGCTCCATTTCCCATATTATCCTGGTTAATCAAAGTAATATTCTTGTATGCTTCACAAAATGAGCGCACAATTTTCTCACTACCATCGGTAGAGCCATCATTAACGACAATTAGTTCGTAATTATCATAAGGTGTATTTTGGTTCAAAAGACTTTCTATACACTTTGAAATAAATTTTTCAGAATTGTACAGTGGAATAATAATGCTCAGTTTCATGTTAATTTGCGTCAAAATAGCTAATTTAAATTTATTTATATGAATGGAACAAAAAAATAGTCAAATTGATTATTATTAAGTTTATTTACTAGTCATACGATCATCTTTATAGTTTTTAATTATTAAAATCCAATCAACTATTATACTTTGTGTCAGTCTATTATTATTTTTTTTTGAGTTATTACAAGTTATTAACAATTTGATTGTAAGTTGATTATTCCTTTTATTTTTGCATTTCAAAATTAAAACATCCAAGAGTCTCATTTTGGCGTATATAACCATAATTATTAAATTAAAAACACTTTTATCGATACAAAATTACTTTTAAACGATTTTTTTTGGATATTCAAATTGTATTTCATCGAAAAAACAAATCACTTTAGCGATAATTTTAAATTAATTTTTTAACATTGTACCCAATATCAATAACCCCTCCCCAAATTGAGAACTTTATGAAGACTGTTTTTAAACCTATGCTGATTGTCTTAGCCTTAGTAGCTACATTTTTATCCTGTAACAAAGAAGAAGTTTTTGTGGATCCAGCGGTTAATACCCCAGTGGATACGACCACCCCAACTGATTCTACAAACACTGATGGTACTACGCCACCAGAAGATACTGTTGACCCCGTTGTGGATGCTTCAACTCCTTGCGATTTCACGCTGGATGGGGTGCAATCCGGCGACACTGTTGTGATTGACTGCGTATTGGATTTACAAGGCCAAACCGTTAATCTGCCTCCTAATGTGACTATTGTATATGAAGGAGGCGATATTATCAATGGTACTCTTAATTTTGCGGACAACTCAGTGATTTCTGGTGAATTATTAAACGCCAGCGTATCACTTAGCGGTTCCACACCGCAACTTAAGGATCCTACGTTTGAATTTGACCCACAGCGCTGGGGCATTGTGGAAGGCGTTACCACCTCGGAGATAGCACTTAACAACCGTAACATTTTGGAATCTATGATGTTGCAAGCAAAAGACTTAGGAGTCAATACCTTTAAAATTGATAAACTGGATGCTTATTTTGAAGTTTCAAAAGTAACCAGTACCACCTCAAACCAAAATTATTATCCCAGTGTAGAAGCTATCAATGTGCCGTCTGATTTTAACTTAATTATGACCGACAATACATTTTTAAGAGTACAACCCAATGCTCAAAATGATTATGTGTTGTTGGCCATTAGAAATGCCTCTAATGTTAGGGTAGAAGGTGGTAACTTATTTGGAGATCGCGATAAACACGATGATAGCCAAACAACCGGTAACTCGGGCCATGTCATCATGATTCACGGAGGAGATAACGTTGATATTGATGGTGTCACAATGAAGAATGGAACTGGAGATGGAATTGATATCAATAGTTTAAATTTTACGTTTCAATCAAATTATATACCTTCTAATAACATACGAATTACCAATTGTGTGTTTGATAATAACCGACGCAACAATATGTCCATCACCGATGGGTTTAATATTTTGGTGGATGGCAACACCTTTTTAAATGCGGGTGCTGATAATCCAAACTCTTTAGGTGTAAGACCTGGTTGGGCTATTGATGTGGAAGCTGTTAGAGGAAAAGAAAACGGTCAGTATATTTATTACGAAAAAGCCTATGACATCACCATTAGTAACAATATAGAAAAAGGCAGTAAATATGGTGCCTTTATTGTGGCCATTGGTGAAAAAACGACTATAAGTAATAACACTACCGAAAAAGGAATCGCCATAGGGGATGCTTCAGACGTAAAAATTATAGGAAACACCATTTCTAGACCAACTAGTACTAGCGGAACTGGTATTGTGACTGGACACCCAGATTCATTAACCACGTTTAACAATGTGGTTTCAGGAAATACCATTTCTGGTTACAATACGGGTATTGCCGTGTACCAACGTGATACTGAAATATTTGACAATGTCATTAGTGATTTTGCCATTGGTATTTTACCCAAAACCAGTAAAAACATCAATATTTACGGAAATAAATTAAGTAGTAACAGATCTGGAAGTTACGGTATTTTTGCCAATGTAACTTCTCTGGATAATTATAACATCTATGATAATGACATTACCGATGTAGATAGAGAGTCTATCAATTTCGTGATGGTTAATACTGGTGCTGACAGTGCCAATTACGTCATAAACGTTAAAAATAATTTACTGCATAACAATAAAGTGACATTTGAACGATCAAATGGTATTAATTTTACAGGAAATGATTCAGAATATGTGTCATTGGTAAGCGTTGATAGGGTTTCTGTATCTAATAATGTCATTCATTCAAGCAGTAATCATGGTGTTGAAATACAAAGCGGTTGCAGTAATCTAACCGTTGCAAATAACAACATATCAGTTCCTGCTACTAGGCAATGTGTGTACCAAAGCTCAACAGATGGCGTTAATATTAATATATCAGGTAACACCTGTAACAATTAGTTTTTAGTTGGCAATAATATAATTGTCAGAAAATTACAATTAAAAGCTCGATTATTTTGTGTAATCGAGCTTTTTTGATATATTTGAGTTCCCTTCCTAATTAGGTAAAATGAGTTTTCAATAAAGACCATTTTATTTGGTTATTTTCCCTGATTTATCTAATAGCACATCACTTTTACAATTGCTTTTTTATTGTTAGGTATCTTATAATTAAAAGGCGTGTATTTGAATACGGAATATTAAATAAATCTTTTAGAAAATGAAATCTTTTTTATGGTACAGTGCCAAAGTTGCTTTAGCAACAATCAATCCTGAAATTTATGTTAAAAACCGCTTTAAGGCCAACTTAGGCTATACGCCAAATTTTAAAAACCCAAAAACACATAATGAGCGCATGGCCAAAAGACGGTTTGATTATACTGAGAAAATGACCCGTTTCTCTGATAAGATAGCAGTTAGAAAACATGTTTCTGATATAATTGGTGAAGACTATTTGGTGCCCCTGTTATTTAAAATGGAATCGCTTACCAAAGCTATTTATGACCAACTGCCCAACCGTTTTGTTATCAAGGCTAATCATGGTAGTGGCTTTAACTTAATAGTAAAAGACAAATCGGAATATAGTTTTGAGACGTTAAAACAAATTACCGATAAATGGCTAAATACAAAATATCACTTAATTGGTATGGAGCTACATTATAAAAACATCAAAGCCAGACTTTTAGTTGAAGAATTACTTTTAGACCAACAAGGCAAGGTACCTAAAGACTATAAGTTTTATTGTTTTAAAAATAAAATTTATTTAGGGGTATTTGTAGATAGATTTGTTGATTTAAAAGCGGCATATTTTGATGAAAAATGGCAGAATATCGAATATCCATTTTCATCTAACATGATTGCTGATAGTTCTAAAATTAAAAAACCAAAAAATTTTAATGAGATGATTGAGGTAGTAAAAAAATTATCACAACCCTTTGATTTTGTTCGAATGGATCTATATTCGGTAAACAACAACATTTATTTTGGAGAATATACCTTTACGCCAAGTGGTGGTTATTTCGTATTTAAAGATTATGCTAAAGATTTGGAGTGGGGCACGTACTGGGAATAAAATATTATCTAAACAATTTTCTAAACTTAAAATAGGCAAAAGACAATAGCTTATCAAACCATGTTTTAGGTTTAACCTGTTTTAAATTTAATTCGTTAAACGAAGTAAACTTTGTATGGTTTTTTGATAGGAATCTGTCTAAATGTTCAAAATCTTCATCACACATTGTGTTGGGATGGTAACAAAAGGTAAAGAGTCCAGGTAACCATATACTTCTCACGGCACCTATTTGTTGTGGAATAAAGGTAAAACCGTGTTTTTTATAAGGAAATAGGGCCATGGTATCTGAAATGATTCTAATGTTGCTTTTACTTTTTAAAGCCTCCAAGGTGTTTAGGTCAAAGGTATGGCTGGGAGCCACAAATATGCTGGGGTGAAACCCTTTAGCAGCCATTTTTAAAATACCATTTTTAATTTTTTCTTGCTGATCCTTTAGCGGAAGGCCTGCAAACTCAGACCGTTTTTGAATGGGGTTAATGCCACCATCTTTGGTAACATACACATGGTTGTAACCGTGCAATCCTATATTCCAACCTTTTTGTTCCAGTTGCTTGACCCAATCCCAAAACTTTTCATTGTATGGGTCTATTAACTGACCAGAATCCTCATTGTTTGGAATGACAGCAACAAGCGGTTTTACATGATAAGCATCAAAAATTGCTTCAATCTTTAACCAGTTTTTTAAATTCATGGTCTCACAGGCATCATCTAAGCGGATCAGGTATTTCATCTGTTAATTTTTATTGTTTTTCATTGGTCAAATGCAATATTCAAAATAATGATTTTTGGTAGTTTTAAAATTTCACTAATGGATATTTCATGGTTCTATAGGGTTTTATATACTTTTATTAACTTATCTATAGTGCTATCAATACTGTATGCTTCTGCTTTTTTTAAACAATTGTAAACAGTTGTATCGTAATATGATTTGTCTGTTAATAATTTATTTATTTGGGTTGCCAGTTCTACATCATCTTGTATGGGAAACAAAATGCCAGCATGCCTGACCAGTTCTCCCAATCCAGGTGCGTCTGAAGCCATAAACGGTCTTCCGGATGCCATGCCTTCAATAGACGACAGTGAAAGCCCCTCATGCCGTGATGACAGCACAACTATATCAGCCGTTTTTAACAAGGCTGTTACATCCATTCTAATGCCCAAAAAGGCCACTCGGTTTGAGAGTCCCAATGATTTTGCATACGCTTCACACTCGGCTCGCAATGGCCCGTCACCAACAAGTAATAAGGTGATTGTGTCATCTAAGTGTGTTAGGGATTTGATAAGTGTTTTTTGATCTTTGGGATATCTAAAGGAAGCCACTTGTATCAAGATATTTAAATGGCCCTTTAAATGGGGGAAAAAAATCTCTTTTGAGAGGGGTTTGACCTGTTTAATAAGTTCTAAATTGATACCGTTTTGTATGAGTTCAAACTGATTAGTATCAAAATCCAAATGCTTTTTAATATTAAAATCCACTTCTGGTGAAATGGTAATAATTTTTGAGTAATTTGAATACATGATCCGGTCAATCATTTTATAAAACAAATTATGTCTTCTATGGTTTGATGTACTGTGTTCCGTATAAACCAATTTAATATTTGAAAGGCTAATCATTTTTGCAAGGGCTACCCAATACAATGCCGGGAAGATATGAACGTGGATCACATCATATTGTTTAAAGAACCTGATAATTTTAAAAATCAACAAGGGATTATACAAACTTCCCTTTCCTAAGGAAATAATAGTGCAACAATTCTGTTTTTTTAATGCTAACAAAAAAGGATGATCTGTTCCGTTCAAGACGGCCAAATCGGTTTTAATACCTTTTTCATTTAATAACGGTACCGTGTCAAGAACCAATTTTTCAGCGCCGCCAGTAGCTAAACTATTTATTAATTGAAGTACCTTCATTTTCTTATTTTATATAGGATATAGCAGTGAAGCCCAACACCAAAGGGCAATGCCAATAGGGTGATTCCTTTTTTAGGGTTTCCTGAATTAAAAAACCATTTTTTCAAAAACATACAGGATGAAATATAATGCATGGCCCGAGTAAATGTATAATAAAAACTTTTTGAATAGGTCATTTCAACAACTCTAGAGTATAAAAACCCATTGGGACTTTTTTTGTATTGTTTTAAAATGTTGTTGGATGAGCCATCCTCTAAATATTCAATGATACAAAACACTTGATTGGAGCAGATATACTTATATTTTTGGTCTATCATCAAATAAAGCGTTCCCAATGGCACCAAACGTTCATTTTTATAAATAGGATAGGGTGGGAACTCCTTGACCACCTCGGTACGCAACACCACTTTTTTATCTCCTTTTATTTGGTTTTCAATTTCCAGTTCTGATAAGGTGGCATATTTAAATTTATCTGGAATTCTTTCCACAATATGCCCGTCTTTGAAAGCATCTAAACCAATAATGCCTGCTAAATTTTCATTGGGATCCCTGTCTGCCCATATCTTTAAAATATTAGCGACGGCATCATCGGGCATAAAGTCGTCGGAGTCTATACACACATTCAATTCGGTTTCAATCAATGCATACGCCGTATTGTGAGCACCATGCATGCCTTGGTTTTTTTGATACTGGTATTGAATCTCTATGCGCCCCTCTGAAATCCAGGAATCCACAAGATCTTTGGTGCCATCGGTGGAACCATCATCAATAATGAGCCATTTAAAACCTGTATTGGTTTGATTGACCAAACTGTTGTATAATGTTGGCAAGCAAAAGGCCCTATTGAATGTTGGAGTAAATACGGTTAATTTTTTCATCAAAAAGGGTTATTTGTAGTAATAAACATAAAACATGGCGTATGTGAAACCAAAATACAATAAGATAACTCTACCTATCAGGATGTGCTGATTTTTAAAGAATTGCTGTTTTAGCATGGGGTATATGATGACAATGGCCATCATAAACCAGGACAAGTAGGCAAACCGATTTGAAAAACTGGCACGGATGACCAAAATCCAAAACCCATTACAAATTAAATAAGTATTCAGCAGTTGATTATAAAACGTATCATTGAACTTCTTTTTAAAAATAAAATACCAACCCGCAAAAACAGGAAAGGCACTGTAAAATAAAAAATCCCAACGGAATCCGGTACTGGAGAATGTGTCGGCACTTGCTTCACCTGTTAAGTATCCCGTAAGCCGATCATCGCCAAAGCCTAAACTTGTAAAGAGTGTAATCCAGACTGAACCCATAATCAAGGATAGTGGGATACAAGCCAGCCAGCCTTTAAAATACACTTTTGGATTGTTATAAAAAAGCGTAGCAAGATAGGCTAGTATGGGTAATAATGCTGATTTGTGAAATAAGGTTGCCACCAAGAAAAACAGGCCCATGATAATTTTTTTGTCCCGATAGCAAAGCCCCCAAAGAAACAAGGATAAGGCGGCACCATTGCGTACACCATTGACCGCGTAGGTGTAAAACGAAAAGGACACCACAAACATCATAAAGGCATAATACCAATATTTATTGAACACTGTTTTTGAAAGGCGATACATTGGATAGATGTACAAAAACGTACAAATAGTAAAAAACACATGGATGGTAACTAAATGAGACATGATTTTCATAAACACATGCCAATAATAATCGGATTCATTACCAATTTTTCCTCCTAATTGGTATTTTTTAAAAGCATAATTGTAATTAACTGTATCACCAAACACTCCACTTATGGGACGCATGCCTAAATAAAAAATCAAACTAACCAACAGAATATACCCAGCCACTTTAATAAACTTGATGTTCTTTGTATCCTCTAGTCTTAAGGCATAGGTATGTAATATGGTAAATAACACCATAAACAGACAAAAGTTTATGTAGATGTCAAAATAATTTTTTACTGGAATAAAATCAAACATTTGCTTACATATTAGCTTTAATTCGTTTTCCGTTTTGTTTTATGATTCTTGCAGGGTTGCCAACCACCACACAATTATCTGGAATGCTTTTGGTGACTACGGATCCTGCACCAATTTGGCAATTATTACCTATTGTGATATCACCAATGATGATTGCTCCGGTATATACCGATACATTATCTCCTATGGTAGGCTTTTTACCTTCAATTTCCCCTATTGTCACCAAATGGTTCACATAAAAATTTTTGCCTATACTTATGGCATTTAAAACCGTACAATAAGGATGACCAGTGACTATGCCTCCGCCTAATTTAGTGTTCATGTCAATTGTAAAATTATTTTCTTTTCTACAATATATATTTAATACATGCTTAAGAGGAGAGTTTATCCTAAAATAAAAAACAGTTCTAAAATCTTTTGAATGCGTTAAAAAGTGAAGTAGTAACCCAATGTTGCTTTTTTTTATTTTTTTTTCTTCAGACCAACGATTTAAATCCTCATTGATGGTATTTTTATTCTTACTAACCCAATAAAGAATAAGATGTGGCATTAAAAATAATTTATAAAGCCCGAATAGCAATTGTTTCATCTTAATTAATGATTTAATTCTTTAAAAAGTTGTATCCATAGTTCCATGATTGACTCTACTTTAAACTCTTGTGCATGTCTCCTTGCATTACTACCATATTTATTAAGCTCATCAGGATTAGATATCATGTTTAAAATAGATTCAGAAAAACCAATAACATCTTGCATCATAATCAATTTTCCGGCATCTGCTTTTATTATGTTTCTTGGCCCATTTGGACAGTCAAAAGAAATAATTGGTAAGCCACAAGCTTGTGCTTCCAGCAATACCAAAGGAAAGCATTCATTATCAGAAGTCATTACAAAAAGCGATGAATGTAACATTTTATTCTGTATATCGCTTGTAGCACCTTTAAGAAAGACATGATCAGACAATTTTTTTTCTTTTATTTTAGATTGAAGAAATTCTATATAATCTGGTTCACCATTGCCATAAATATGTAGCTGCCATTGTTGGTTTTTTTTATAAACTAACTCCCAAATATCTATCAAGGTATCAAAGCGCTTTACGGGTGCTATCCTTCCGGCCGAAATAACTTTAGGATTTTGCAATGGAGAAACATTCTCTGGATAAAAAGTAAGAGGATTTGGTATTATTTTTATATTATTAGATTTATAATAGTGCGCTTCATCTCTATTTAAAATCACTAATTTATCATATTTGGATTCCACGAAATCAGCAAACTTAAAAAACAGTTTTTTAAAGAAACTGGTTTGGTTTGTTCTTTTATCCACTTCTATAAATTTAGAATAGTGGAATTCCTTGATTTTTGGAATCTTTTTTCTAATAAAAGGTAAAAAATACGTATCAACACTATGACTACAAACCACCACTGTATTGGGGTTAATCGTTTTTAAGGCAGCGTTTATTTTTAGTATATGACTAGGGACTTTAATTAAATTTTTTGGATGAAAATATGATTTGTTTCTGTGATAGTTTATGTTTAAGTCTTTGAATTTAATTAAATCATTAAAGGAATAACAAGATTCATTGTTCTTTTGTTCTGTTGTAATAATATGAATGTCAAAGTTTTTTAATTTAGATAAATAGTTTGCTTTAATGGAAAGCACTCTTTCAATGCCACCATGCCTATAAACCTGATCTATGATAAAAACTATTTTCACAACGCTAACAAATTAGTTTTTTAAATAAAATATCCCACTGCAAAACTATAGCTTCATGTGAAAATCTCATTACATTCTTTTTGGCTTTTGTTCCCATGTTTTGACGCAAAGCTATATCGTCTATAAGTTCCATTACTCTCTGACTTAGGGTGTTAATATCGCCATTTGGCACGAGATAACCATCTATTCCATTTGAAATAATATCGGATGGGCCATAGGGACAATCAAAAGACACACAGGGGACTCCATAAGACATGGCTTCTGTTAAAACCATTCCGAAACCTTCATATCTGGATGACATGATGTAAATAGAAGCGTCTTTGTATTTTTCTCCAATATTTTTTACAGGAGGGAAAAAATGGACGTTTTTATCTATGTTAAGTGACTTGGCCAACTCAGATAATCCTTCCAATTTGTCAATAGTTCCATAAATTTCCAAATCCCAATCAGGAAATTTGCTTAAGACCAATTTCCAACTTTGTAATAACCTGTCAAATCCTTTTTGTCTACAATGTTTTCCAACCGCAATGGCTTTTTTGTTCTTTAACTCAGCGGACTCATTAGGGTAGAAGGAAAGTGGATTTGAAATGACCTGAATGTTCTCTAATGGCCATTCGTTTAGGTTTCCTTTGGTGAGCACCACAAAAGTATCATATGACTTTGCGCCAAAATTCATTAGTGCAAATGTGATTTTTAACTTTATTTTTTGAAGTAATGATATTTCATCAGATTTCACCTCTATGTTTTTTGAAACATGGCGTTCATAAACCATTGGGCAAGGCTTTCCAATGATAACTGGTAGGAGTAAGCCTTTTAAGCCATCATCACATACAGAAATAATATCAGGTTTTACGTTATTGATTATTTTTTTTAATCCTTTTCTATAAGTTAAAAAGTAATTGAGTTTAGAACCTTTTACCGTAAGATCATGATATATTAATTGATTACTAAAGTCGTAAAATAAAGGTGTATCCCCTTGGTTTAGGGTAATGATGTGAATCTGATAATTTAGTTTTTCAGCTAAATAGCTTGCTTTAACAGACAATACACGTTCTAAACCCCCAGAGCCACAAATTTGATTGGTAATATATAATAATTTAATTTTTCTTGACATCATGATTAGAATCTATTTTACTCAAAATGAAATTTTTTATTAAACTTAGATTTATTCTTTTACCAAAAAATCCATGACGCAAAGATCTTCATGACTGTTGATGGTATGAGCACCAACAGCACCCTTAACAGGAAATAATTCTTTAATTTTTTCTTCAATATAATCTTCTGTGTTCAATACTTTAACCTCATTCATCACAACATTTTTGCCATAGCCATTAAAACAATTTTGAGATGGTCTAATTAGCTTGCCATTGTTTAAAATAAAATTACCTGCATTTCTTGCTAGGGAGGCATCAGTTACAATAGGGTTTTTAATATGAGATTTCCATTTATTTGAAAATAAGTCATCAGAATAATACAGATATAATTTTTCATTATTGTCGTATTCAAAATCCTCAATTTTATTAGCAAAAATCCAATATAGACCATCATGGTGAATCCATGTGGCGTCCAATAATTTGATGTTTTCCATTAAATTCAACTTAAACTCCCATTGAAATGGTAATTTAGTACATTTATATAGTTGCAAGGTGCTGTTTTGACTACTTTCTGGAATCATATAATAGTTACCATCTATTAAAAAGACGTTAGGAAAAGATAAATGATAATTGGTATTAATAATATCCTGTTTGTCTACTATTTCAAATTTGGAATTTATTTCAACACAAGATATTTTTCCTAAACTGTCATTTTTTAATTCTTCAAAATAAACAAATGAATTACCATTTTCTCCTATAACAATAAATGGATCTGCCCAAAATGAATTTTTAGGTTGTTCTAGAAATTTTATTACACCATTTTTTTTTATGCCAATTTTCCAATTTAATTGTTGCTTTTTTAACTTCCTTAAAAAAATTTTTAGCATTAAATTGAAGTAATAGAACAAAAACTTAAATTTATTGAAAATGCGTGATTTAAAAGTTAATTTAAAACTTGATGTTTTATAAACTCTCTTTTTTGAAAAGCTATTGGAATTTTTTAAAAATTTTACAAGAAATATTGAATAATTAAGTAATATTTTATTGATATTGTTATTTATTCCTATTTCGCATTTTAAATTCACTTTGAAAACCTCTTTACAATTTTTAGATATTTGGTCGAGTTTAACAATACTCAACATCATTAATTTTTCATTAAGCGTATTATGCTTTAATAGGTTGTAATTTAAATCTAAAAGCAAAAAACCATTTTTAGCAAAGTCATTAAACTTATTTTTAAATGGTTTATTTTCTAAGATTATCCATTCACTTTTTTCTAAGTCATCAAGTTTATCAGTTATACAAATGTTTTTTAATTTTTCAGCTTTTAAATTTAAATCTACCAACTCAAAAGGATTGGCTTTTAAGTTACTGAATTTACTGTCTATTTTTTTTATAAAAGAGTTTAAAAAAAATTCTTTTGGTAAGCTTCTTGCATCTTTGTCAATATAAATCATTATGGAACAATTTTCAAACGCATCATGGACCTGCTCAATACATTTCCAGAAATATAAATGAGCAATTTTAGAATTTGTATAGAAAATGATTTTGTCCATTTTTTTCGATTTATTTAATTTTTTATAACAATATTAGAATTAATCATTCAGCTATAAATTTTTTACATCTTTCTTTTAGTGGTTCTGCCAATTTGTGATGCAATCCAAGGTTTTCAACCATTGTGTTGGCGTCAATTTTTCCCTCCAAAGGAAAGTTTGCGTTATATGCCCCAGTCTGGCTGTTAATATCTATACGGTTGAACAATTCTAAAATTCCATCAAAACGACATGAATCCACAAAACTATCAAACCCGTTTATGTAAATAACAGGTGTTCCCATGGCCAAACAGGGTAGGGCACAGTGAATCCTGGAAGTGATGACCAGTTTAGCGCGGGCATAGCTTTTTAATAGGTCTTCTGCCATCTTAAATTTTTCTTGGTCTGTTATATTATTTAATGGCTCTTGGTCTATATATTTTGCTGTTTCTAATATATCCTTGCTAATAATTTTTTCTAGATGTTTTTGCTTTTTTCTAAGCTGAAGGGCTTTTCCATTCAATAAATTTTTGATTGTAACTTTAGAATTGTAAAATAGCCTTTGTTTGCTAGGGTAGTTATAAAGTGGATCGACAATGTAGACATCTTCTCCTCTTTCAGAATCATCTACTTTATAAGAATCCAGTGTCAAGGTTAAACAGCCTGTGAAATACGCTTCTATGCCTTTTTCATTTAAAATTTTTACGGTAAACTCATCCCTGCAGCCAATGGGTTCATATTTTTTTAAATAAGCAATCCCTTTATCACTTAACATGGATGGAGCCGCAGTATTGTTCATGTGAAATGATACAAATAAAGGTATTATTTTATCAGATGGCACCCAATTGGTTGTATTGTGAATAAACCAACCATTCATAATCAATTTGACTTGATCTCCATCATAAGAAGCTAAAGATTCTCTATCAATATATTTATCTACTTTAGGTAAAAACTGCTTAGCCGCTAAGCTTTGGATGTTATCACCAACATTAAAATATTTTTGGTTTTCAATATAATTAAGTAAGCCGTATTTCATGATTGTTTATTTATATCTTATTTGTTTGTAAAAATTGTATAATCCAGAGAATTTATGTTGCAATATAAATTTCAATCGATGGATTCTATCTATGTTATCTGTATTTGTTTTAATTGTTTTTTGTAAATCCAAGTCAATAAATTTCTGAATGAAAGCGCGCTCTTTATCCAAATTGGCTATCACAAAAAATGGCTTGTTTTCTTTTGCTTTTTCCTGCAAACACCACCATTCGTATTTTAGACCGGTACTCATTTGCGTTTTTTTATTAAAATTGGACAATACTAATTCATAAAAATCATTTGGAATTTTAAAGCCGTATTTTTCAGGATTATCATTTGCTAAAATAATACCAAACATGGTTCGTTGGCATTTAGCACATCTGTTGCAATTGGCACCATTTCGCAGTTCAGAATAACAAACCCTTAAATTGATATTTTGATGGTGTTGTTTAGCAAAGTCTACAACATTGGCTACTTTTTCTGGTCTTCGAAACTGGTAACCATCATGTTTTACATGTATATTGGCCCATTTCATATTTTCATCAACCTCAGGCCTTGACCCCCAGCTAAAATCCACTTCACTTGTGTTTGATGACGCTATAAATATTTGGGTTGCCTGCAATAGGGCAGACAGTGGTGCCAACACCCCTAATAGTGCCATACCGTGCTGAATTTCTCCCCACCAACCAATATTCTTTATTAGTAAATCAACTTTATACGTATAGAAATCCCTTAGATTTGATTCAATATAGGTTAATTTTGATTTATCTATTATAGGTTCTTTTTCATTGAATTCTTTAAACTGATGCCATCTTTTTTGATCACTAATTTGAACATCTGCTCCATGTATGGAAACCAAATAGGGATCTTTGTCATAATTACGGGTCAATGATTCAAATGAATCCAAACCACCACTGAACAGTAACATGGAATGATTCCCCTCAAATTTGTTGTCAACTAACTTCTTGTATATCAGTTTACCTTTGTTTTTTATTTTGGGATGGTGTTTCTCAAACTGCTGTTTCAGTATTTTTAAAGCATTAAAAAATGTTTTATCCAGCTCATCAACACATACATCAAACCCAGCAAACCAGGCAATAGGCATTACATTTGCTAAAAAGGGTACGACAGCTATACTTAGTGGTGTGCTACTAACATCTTTATCATATTTTGCATAAAATTTATTTTCAATATTAAAATATTTAGAGAAAGACGTACTTATTTCATAATCAAATGAAATTTTATGCCCATTTTCTAAAAACTCTATTGAATTTAAAACACATCCTTTCATGATTTAATTTTTGCCTAATTTAACGATTAATGATTGTATTGGCTTTGTGAACAATTCCTTTTCATAATCTATCATTCCTAATACATACATGGCGGGAAAATAGATGATACTGTATAAGCCCGCTTTAAAAACAAAATTAAACCAACCATCCCCTGGAAGCAGGTTTATCAAATAACCAACTCCTACCAAGAGCAAGACCGTCAAGAATGTTTTATGGAAAATTTCCTTAAAAAACCTTAAGATATTGAGGCCTATGACGTTATTATAATAAAAATTCATCACGTTTTGTACAATCAGCCAGCCCGTTACCGTTCCTGATATCATTCCTAAGGCTCCATAGGATCTGGCCAAAAAGGCTCCTAAAATAACGCCTAAAAACAAAAACGAGATGTATAGGATGGCTTTGAAGGCTAATTTGTTTTTGGCTTCAAGAATGGAATTGCCAAAGCCTTGCAATAGTGGTAAGGTATATGCTAACATAATTAAAAATGCTATTAGCCAAATTTTATGGCTGCCCTCAACCCCTAACTCTTTGCCAACCCATAAATACACAAATTGATTGCCGTAAGACGCAAAGGCTACTAGTATGTACATTAATACAATAAATGAAATACGTCCAATTTTAATCATCATGGATGTTAGTTCTTCACCAGATGCATTACCAACGGTCATTTTTGTGGCTCTAGGCAAGAACACCTCAGAAATAGCCGTTGAAAACGTGCCATAATAGGTCCCTAAAACAATGCCAATGCCATAAATAGTCAATACTTCTGGCGTGGCTATTCTACCCAATACCCAATGTCCCGCTTTCCATTGAAACATACTGACTATTGAAAATACAAAAATCCAAAGCGAGTAACTAAAAATTTGCTTTACATATTTTAATTTAAACTCATGGAGTTTAAAACGAACTTTTAATATAAAAAAAACATAATAGGACTCTATGGCTATAAACAAAATATTAAATACAGTATCAATAATAACCAATGCTATAGCTTTGCCGCCCATTATCAACACAGCAACTACTACTAAGGTTCTTAAAACATATCGAATGATATTAACCGTTTTAGGAAAGACAAAAACTTCATACCCATAGCTTATACCCCTAAAACTACCCCCTGGTAATCCTATAGCTAAATTAAATATCAACAAAATAAAAATCGTTTTTGCTATCTCAATTTCATCTGGAGTCATTTTTGTAAAATAGGTATCTATATAACCATAAAATATCAATCCTACTACAATAATAGTAAATGAAATTATACTGTAAAGAATCATGGTGGTTGCCAAAAAATTTTCTTCACCTCGTCTATCTCCTTCAGCCCTGTATTTTGCCACAAACCTGACAATAGAACTATTAAGACCCAAATCAAGTACCGAAATAGTGCCTATCAAAGCACCAATAGCTGTATAGATACCATATTGTGCACTCCCAATATGATTTAATATGAATGGCGTAATGAAAAGCCCAACCACATTTGTTAGGAAAATGATAACGTAATTTAATACAGCACCTTTTTTTAGTTGACTCACAATGATTGATTTTTAGGTTTTGAAATGTTTATAAACATCCATCAACATGCTCCTTAAGGATTCCTTTGACATCATATAATACACCTTTTGGATTTAATAAGGGGGCAAGTGGTTCTTTTAAAAACTCTTGATGTGCCACGGCCAGCACGATGGCATCAAAGCCTTTGACTGTTTTAGGATATTGGTTGGTGGTGGTCAATCCGTATTCATGCATAACCTCCTCTGGGTTGGCCCAAGGATCATAAATGGTCACTTGCGTGCCATAACTTTGCAGTTGCCTGATGACATCCACCACTTTGGTGTTGCGGACATCCGGACAGTTTTCCTTAAAGGTAATGCCCAACACCAAAATGTTGGCATCCTTGATGCGAAGGTCGTGCTGTACCATGAGTTTAATCACTTCTGACGCCACATATTGGCCCATGCCATCATTGACCCTACGGCCTGCTAGAATAATTTCTGGATGGTAGCCAACCTCTTGCGCTTTTTGTGCCAAGTAATAGGGATCTACCCCAATACAATGTCCACCTACCAAGCCCGGTTTGAATGGTAAGAAGTTCCATTTGGTGCCAGCAGCTTCCAAAACCGCATGGGTATCGATATCCATTAAGTTAAATATTTTAGCCAACTCATTCACAAAGGCAATGTTGATATCGCGTTGTGAATTTTCAATCACCTTAGCCGCTTCGGCCACCTTGATGGTAGGCGCGAGGTGTGTTCCTGCTGTAATGACACTGGCATATAGGTCGTTGACTTGTTTACCAATCTCAGGCGTGGAGCCTGCGGTTACCTTTAAAATTTTATCGACTGTATGCAGTTTATCGCCCGGGTTGATGCGTTCTGGTGAATAGCCTGCAAAGAAGTCTTTATTGAATGTTAGTCCACTCATTTTTTCCAACACCGGCACACACTCATCTTCTGTAACCCCCGGATAGACCGTGGATTCGTAAATTACGATATCGCCTTTTTTCAAGACTTTTCCAACGGTTTCACTGGATTTATAAAGCGGTGTTAAATCAGGACGGTTATTTTTGTCAATAGGTGTGGGAACTGTTACAATGTAATACGTGCAGTCCTTAATATCATCCAGTTGCGACGAACACCAGAGACCGTTACCGACTACTTTTTTTGATTTTAATACTGTTTTCAATACCGTATCATCCACCTCCAAAGTCACATC
Organism: Yeosuana aromativorans; assembly: GCF_014646655.1. GTDB lineage: Bacteria > Bacteroidota > Bacteroidia > Flavobacteriales > Flavobacteriaceae > Yeosuana > Yeosuana aromativorans. Next base: position 212,780 of record NZ_BMNR01000005.1, read on the forward strand.
GGTACCTTGGCGTAATTGATGCACGCGTTTTTGATTGATGTCAAAACCTACCACATCATATTTGGTGGCAAACAGGCGGGCTAGGGGCAATCCAACGTAGCCTAGACCAATGACCGCAATTTTTATATCTTTCATGTGTGTATTTTTGTTGATGTGTTTATTCGTTTATGTGTTGATTTGGTTTGTTTGGTTCTCGATACATTTTTCTGCGAAAATCACTCGAACTGACATTTTTATTGTTTTGCGTTTATTCGTTGTTGATTTATTACTTCACACACCTTGATTTCTATTTTTTTAAATAGTAGATTGCTTCGTCGTCCTGATTCTATCAGGACTTCTCGCAATGACGCATATTATTTTAAATGTTCCCAATACCATGTTACGGCTTCTCTAATACCGTTGGCAATATCATATTTTGGTTGGTAATTTAATAATTGTTTGGCTTTGTCAATGGAGGCCAAAGAATGGGGGATATCCCCTAATCGGTTGTCACGGTGTTTGATTTCAATAGCTTTGATAGCTGGATCAAAAGTTGCCAGGTTGGTTTTCAATATATTTGTGAGTTCCAATAGGGTAGTGCGTTCGCCATAGGCTACATTATAAACCGTATTCAAAGCGTTTTGATTGCTTGTTGTCATGGCCAGCACATTCATTTGTACCACATTATCAATATAGGTGAAGTCCCTTGAATAACTACCATCTCCGTTAATAACGGGGGGTTCATGTTCCATTAATTGCATCACGAATTTTGGAATGACCGCTGCATAAGCACCATTAGGATCTTGTCGCCTTCCAAAGACATTGAAATAACGTAAGCCCACCGTATCCAATTGATAGGTTTTATGAAATATATCGGCATACAATTCATTGACATATTTAGTAATGGCATAGGGTGATAGCGGTTTGCCAATGACCTCCTCAACTTTGGGCAGGGCCTCGTGGTCTCCATAGGTTGACGAACTGGCTGCATAAACAAATCGCTTTACCTTAGCATCCCGTACTGCCACCAACATATTTAAAAATCCGGAGATATTCACCTCATTGGTGGTAATAGGGTCTTTAATAGAGCGAGGTACCGAGCCCAAAGCTGCCTGGTGCAAAACATAATCCACACCTTGACAGGCCGTTTGGCAATCGGTTAGATTTCTTATGTCACCTTCAATTAGTGTAAACAGGGAATTTGATAGAAACGGCTGTATGTTTTCGCGCTTTCCAGTTGCAAAATTATCCAAACAGACTACATTAATACCGTGTTCTAAAAGTGTTTCGCACAGATTGGATCCTATAAAGCCTGCACCGCCTGTAACCAGGACTTTGGCACCGTGAATCTCTTTCAATTCTTGATACTGCATTTGATTTGGGTTTATTAATAGCGCCACAAATATGTAAAAAAATACCTAAACTTTCGTTTTATTTATATTAAGTCCTTGTTTTTACGATAAACGTACAGTGTAACTGATAAAGATACTGTTTTTATCGATAAGTAGATATGGTGAATGGTGAATGGTGAGTTGATATTAAGAAAATAGAATAGAGAAAAGAGAGTAGAGAGGAGAGAAAATATATTTTGAAATTATTCATGAATGTGATGCATTTGTTTTGCGTTGCTCGCAGTGATGGGTGGTGAGTAGTGAGATGTAAATGGTTCTCGATACGATTTTCTTGTTTTGCGTTTATTCGTTTATGTGTTTATATGGTTCTCGATACAATTTTCTGCGAAAAATACTCGAACTGACAAGCGGGGAGATGTGAGTGGTGAATAGTGAATGGTGAATAGTGAAATTAACTATAAATTTTTGTTATTTAAATAATGTGATTTTCCAGTTCAATCGAAATGATTCTTTTTTTTAAAATAAAATAATTCACAATAAGCAGGATTCCTTACGTCAACCTGAACTAGTTTCAGGTTCTCATCATATGCTTTTTATGTGATTTAGCTTCGCTGATTTAAAAGTTCTCACTGCATTTGAAATGACTTGAAGATACTAGATTTAGTATAGTTCTTTGCTCAGGGCAGCTACTGAATCGATAAATGTGTTGAAGTATTGGATGAAATTACTCCTATTATGCTGTTAACCGATTTTTACAATGGTTTTAGCGAATTAACCATTTCATTGTCTTGTTGCATTGAAACAATTACTAAATTTACACCGTAAAACTCAAGATTGAATTGATTAATAGCAAACGAATTAATTTGAAATCTATGTGTATTATCTATTACAAATTATCTGTTCTAGTAAAATCTATGCATAGCTGATTTAAATTAATGATTAATTAAGTTGATTTTGTTTTTTATGAATAGGGGAATTCACAAAACACACATTTGAAGTATCATGAACAGGCAATCATTATAGTTGTCCTGATATATTATGCGCTAAATTGATGTTTCTTACACTCCTCTTAATTAGGGATTAGATGTTGACCATGACCAAACTATATTTATCATCACCACACATGTGTGGGTTGGAACAAACGTATGTGCAAGATGCCTTTGACACCAACTGGATTGCGCCTTTAGGGCCTCATGTTGATGGTTTTGAACAAGCCATAGAATCTTATTTGGGGCACAGCACTCATGTAGCAGTGTTGAGTTCTGGCACCGCTTCCATCCATTTGGCGCTTCAGCTATTGGGTGTAGGTCAAGGTGATGAAGTACTCTGCCAAAGTTTTACCTTTTCGGCTTCTGCTAATCCAATTATCTACCAAGGAGCGACTCCTGTATTTATTGATAGCGAAACCGAAACCTGGAACATGAGCCCAGAATTATTGGAACAAGCCATTCAAGATCGTATAAAAAACTATAAAAAACCAAAGGCTATTATTGCGGTACACTTATATGGTATGCCCTATAAAGCCAAGGAAATCCATGCGATAGCCAAGGCTTACAACATCCCTGTGATTGAGGACAGTGCTGAAGCTTTGGGAAGCACCTATTTTGAGCAACCTTGTGGCACATTAGCTGATTTAGGTATTTTATCCTTTAATGGTAATAAGATTATCACTACTTCTGGTGGTGGTGCGTTGGTTACCAAATCTACAGCACAAAAAAACAAAGCAGTCTTCCTAGCTACACAAGCCCGTGATCACGCGTCCCATTATGAACATTCCTCTATTGGTTATAACTACCGTATGAGCAATGTGTTGGCTGGAATAGGACGAGGCCAAATGACCGTTCTGGATGAGCGGGTTCAAGCCAGACGTGCCAATTATGATTTTTATAAAACCCATTTGTCGGGTTTTGAGTCCATCCAATTTTTGGATGAGCCCAAGGGCTTTTATTCAAACCGATGGTTAAGTTGTATCGTTACAGCATCTTATGAACAACGTGAGCGTATTCGGTTGGCCTTATTGGAAGATGACATTGAGTCTAGACCTTTATGGAAACCCATGCATTTACAACCCGTATTTAAGGATGCTATTTCATTTAGCAATGGTGTTTCGGAACATTTATTTAATCAAGGGCTTTGTTTGCCCAGTGGATCAAACTTAACACAGCACGATTTAGAACGTGTGCTCCAAATAATTACAAATACCCTCTCATTATGATTAAACATTACTTTGCTTATTATTCTCAAAAATATGCCTCTAAATGGCTCGTATTAGGGATTGACTTATCCATTGTATTGGTTAGTTTTTTTATTGCTTATGTTATTCGCTTTAATTTTACCCTCGATTTTGATATTGCCCAATTTTTAGTACAGTTGCCTATCTTGTTTGTAATAGCTGCCTGTAGTTTTTTGATTGTTGGGTCTTTTAAAAGTGTTATTAGACATACGGGTTTTACCGATGTGATCAATTTATTTAAATCGGTATCACTCATGGTATTTATGACTGCTTTCCTTGTGGTTTTTAATCGTATTACTAATTTGATACCTGGGTTTACCATTCCTTTATCTATTCTTGTTATTCATGCACTTATCAGTTTTATGTCGCTCAGTGCCAGCAGATTGCTGTTTAAAGTGTTATATCGCTATGCTAAATGTAGACTTATGGCTTCAAAAAAAGTCATGATTTATGGCGCTGGTGATTCAGGGCTGGTTACCTATAATGCCTTGGTGAACAATGTGAAAACCAGATTTGAGGTCTGTGCCTTTATTGATGATAGCATCAAAAAATCCGGCAAGCTTATAAATGGGGTGCCTATTGTATCCTATAATACCGTTACTCCTAACTATGTTAGAGCCCATCACATTGATGAAATTGTTGTGGCTACCCAAAACATAGATACCAATCACTTGATGCATTTGATTGATTCTTTGATAGATACCAACGTTAAGGTTACCAAGGTGCCACCTATTGAACAATGGATCAATGGTGAGTTGAGCACCAACCAAATCAAAAAAGTACAGATTGAAGATTTATTGGGTCGAGCCCCCATACAGATTGATAATCCTAATTTATTAAACGAATTTAATGGTGAAACGGTTGTCGTTACTGGAGCTGCCGGCTCCATAGGCAGTGAGTTGGTAAAGCAATTATCCAATTTTGCGGTCAAGCATTTGATTTTGATTGACCAAGCAGAGTCACCATTATATGACTTGCAGCAAGACCTAAAACAACAGGGTAAATACAATTTCACCGCTATTGTTGCTGATATCCGAGATGGATTGCGTATAGACGGTATTTTTCAAGAGCATAAGCCTACCATGGTTTTTCATGCAGCAGCCTATAAACACGTACCATTAATGGAAGCATCGCCTTATGAGGCCATCAAAATAAACGTGAACGGCACTAAAATATTAGCTGATATATCTTCTCGTTATAACGTTAAAAAGTTTGTGTTTATATCTACGGATAAAGCGGTCAACCCAACCAGTGTGATGGGTGCTACCAAGCGTATGGCCGAAATGTACATTAGTTGTTTACAAAAAGAAAGTAAAACGAAATTCATTACCACGCGTTTTGGAAACGTACTGGGATCTAACGGTTCTGTAATTCCATTATTTAAAAAGCAAATTGAAAACGGTGGTCCTTTAACCTTGACACATAAAGATATCACTCGATATTTTATGACCATTCCTGAGGCTTCTCAATTGGTTCTTGAAGCTGGCACAATGGGTAAAGGTGGTGAAATATTTATTTTTGACATGGGTGAATCGGTCAAGATTTATTATCTTGCCTTGAACATGATTAAATTGTCAGGACTACGTTTTCCTGAGGACATTGATATTAAAATCACTGGATTACGACCTGGAGAAAAACTCTATGAGGAATTATTGGCCAATGGAGAAAACACCTTGTCAACTTACAATAAAAAAATCATGATCAGTAAGACCCGCGAACTGGATTATGAAAAAGTGAAAGCTGATATTGAAGCCTTGTGCATCACCAATCGTTTTCAACACAATAATATTGTGTTGAAAATGAAACAATTGATTCCAGAGTATAAATCGAATAACTCCGATTACGAGAAATTTGATAAACGGGTGCGTGTTTACGAACAAGCCAAAGGAATATTATCCAATACCGTAGATAAAACTTTTATTAATTTATAGCAATTGAAATACATTGATTTTTCCCCAAATAACTAAACGATGACAATATCCACTTTATCAGGTATCCGGCTAAATATATTTATGATGTTTTGCATGGTGTTATTAGTAACATCATGTGCTACCAAGCATGACATTGTATATTTTCAAAATGCCAAAAATTTTGAAACTATGGTAGATACCGATACTTTTACACCTAAATTGAAAGTTAATGACATTGTTAGTATCTATGTGTCTACTTATGATGTGGAGGCCAGCAAACCGTTTAATTTGATTAAGAGTACCGGTAACACTGGTCAACTAATTGATTATTTAATTGATATTGATGGTAATATTGATTTTCCAGTCTTAGGAAAAATCAAGCTTTTGGGATTGACCGTAGAAGAAGCCAAAGAGCTGATCAAGAAGAAATTATCGGATGGCTATTTAAAAGACCCAATTGTTAACATTAGAATTCAAAATTTTAGAATTTCTGTTTTAGGTGCCGTAAACAGCCCTGGCACAAAGGTGATTTCTGGGGAACGCGTTACTTTAATAGAGGCCTTAGCTTTGGCTGGTGATTTGAATATTAAAGGACGAAGAGACAATATATTGGTCATCAGGGATTTTAATGGCACTAAAACCTATACACGAGTTGATTTAACCAATAAAGAGGTCTTTAATTCGCCTGTTTATTATTTAACCCAAAATGATGTGGTCTATGTAGAGCCTAATAATTCTGCTATCAGTGGAGCTTCGGGCGATTCTCGTATTGGAACTATTATCAGCATTACCTCTTTTATATTGACAACAGCCCTTATATTTGTAACTAGAAGATAAGATGTATTTATGATTTCAGATAACAACACAAATATGCTGGATGTACAACAATCCAATGAACCTTTTAATCTCAAAAAAACCATTTCATTATATACAAAAAAATGGGCTTGGTTCTTGCTTTGTATTGCTCTTTTTTTAGGATTAGCCCATTTGTACCTACGCTATCAAATTCCTAAATATGAAGCTGTCGCCAATATTATGTTGATTAGTGACACAGATGCCTCAGATCCCAGTGCGGTTTTTAAGGATATTTCTTTGTTTTCAGAAAAGGAAGATGCCCAGGTTGAAGATGAAATCTTGGTATTGAGTTCTCGTGGTGTGATTAATGAGGTCGCAGATAAACTGGATTTAAACATTCGATATTTTACACAGGGTAGGGTAATTGAGACCGAATTATATAAAAACATTCCCATAGCCATAAATTTTATCGCTTCTGATTCTATTATCAACAATACGCGTTTTAATTTTTTTATAGACATTAACTCTGATCTTGGCTTTAATTATCGTATCAATGAGGAGGATACACCTAAAAAAGTAGTGTTTGGGGAAACTATACCAACACCTTTTGGTGGGATGGTGATTACCCCCAAATCAGAATCTAAAGCATCTTTGATAGGTAGCAATATCAGAGTTCAATTAACACCATTACAAGACGTTACTGAACGTTTAAGAAATTCAATAGGTATTTATCAGTCAGGAAAATCATCCAAAGTGATTTCTATTAATTTAGTAGATGCCGTTCCTGAGCGCGCCAAAGACATCATCAATACCCTTATTAGTGAATATGACGCCTATACATCCTATGTGAAAAATATTCGTTCTAAAAATACGGCTGAATTTATTGACAAACGTATTGATTTAATTGCGTCTGATTTAGTAAATGTAGACGATAGTATTGTTCGGTTTAAAACTGGCAATAAAATTACGGATGTGTCCTCTGAAGCTGGACAGTTTTTAAGTTCAAATGCCCAAAACCAACAGGTTTTAGATGAAAGTAAAACGCAATTACGTGTCCTTAACTACATGGAAGAGTCTCTTGGTGACGATAATGCATCTTTTGAACCTATTCCTGCTAATTTAGGCTCTGGCGATCCGGCTATTAGTGCGCTTGCTTCCCGCTACAGTGAATTATTGGCCAATAGAGAACGACTTTTACGAAGTGCCGGTGAAAAAAATTTAGTGGTTGTTGAATTAGACCAGTCATTGAATAGTATCCGACAAAGTTTACGTCAAAATATAGAAAATTCAAAAAAAGGATTGCAGATTAGAATAGCGAGTCTTGAAAACCAGTCTGATCGTATTAACTCCAAAATATATTCCGTACCGGGCCAAGAGCGCAAGTTGAGATCCATTGAGCGTAAGCAAGGTATCAAGGAATCCTTGTACTTATATTTGCTACAAAAAAGGGAAGAAGCAGCCATTACGTTAACATCAACGTCTCCAAACTTAAAAATTATTGATAGTGCCTATGGATATGATAGCCCGGTATCGCCTAATAAAAGAATGATTTATATTGGCGCGTTTTTCTTAGCGCTCTTTTTACCATTTTCAGTTATTTATGTCAAAGATTTACTGGATACCAAAATCCATAATAAAGAAGATTTAGAACAGGTTATCACCAATATGACTATTTTGGGTGAGATTCCTAAGATAAAAAGCAAGCATACACCTTTGGTGCAACGAAACGACAGGTCTTTATTATCAGAGTCTTTCAGAATTATCCGAACCAATTTTGATTACGTTAGGCGCGGCAGACATGTAAAAGATTATGATAACGTAATATTTGTAACCTCTACCATTAATGGTGAAGGTAAATCATTTTTCAGTATGAACTTAGCCCTTACCTTTGCCAATACAGATAAACGTGTGCTATTGATAGGAGCCGATATCAGAAATCCAAAAATTGATTTAGAGCCCTTAAAAAAGAAAAAAGATAAAATAGCTAAAATTGGTCTTACTGAATATTTGGCTGATGATTCTGTTCTTGTAGGTGAAGCGATCAACTCGTATGAAGTTGGTAAGAACCATATTGATGTTATGCTATCAGGAAAAGTGCCACCAAATCCAGCAGAATTATTGATGAGTGACCGCATGAAACCTTTGTTTGATAAAGTATCTGAACAATATGATTATGTGATTGTTGATACCGCTCCAGCTATGTTAGTGACTGACACCTTGTTGTTTAGTCATTTTGCAGGACATACCGTTTACATGACACGTGCTGAATACACAGAAAAACCCATTTTGAAATTTGCTAAAGAATTGCATGCCAATAACAAATTAAAAGGTATGATGCTGGTTGTAAACGATGTGGATCAAGCTAATTTTGGGTATGGTGCTAAATATGGTTATTACGGCGCTCCTAAACGCAAATCATTTTTTAAACGGTTTTCAAGACACTAAAAAATCAGTCTTTGTTTGTTCAATACTTTGAACTACCCATTTTTTTTGGGATTTAGTGAGTACCAAATTACTTAATTTATGAATGTGGTTATCATTATGAACATCACTGCCCACAAAATCTATCAGGTTTTCCTCCAATAAATACAAAGCCATTTTTTGAATACTTTTGCCATAATGTTCACTTAATGATAATAAATTGAGTTGGAACAAACATCCTAATTGTTTGAGTATTTTATAGTACTCTTTTTTGTTATGGTAAAAAGGATAGCGCTCAGGATGCGCCAGTACCGGTATGTACCCCTTCAAAATTATATTATGTATGATAGCCTCTAAATTAATAGGTGGTTGCAAATAAGACATTTCAACCAGTACATAATTTTCTTTTAAAGGAAATAGATTCTTGTTATCCAATAATTTTTCAAAATGGCTGTCCATCATGTATTCTGCAGATGGATTGATCACCACATCATTACTTTTTGTTTTGGCTAAGGCTGCAATCAAGTTTTGATAGGCATTACCAATGGATTGGTCATCATTGGGATAGAAGTCTTGCATGATATGAGGCGTTGCTATAAACTGTTGCACACCTAAATCCTGCATTTTTTTTATGAGCTGTATACTCTGCGAAACTGATTTTGCACCATCATCAATTTCCGGTAAGATATGGCAGTGGATATCAACAAAGCCCTCCAGTAAATCCGTAAGAAACAGTTTTTTTGAAAATATTGTGACCATAATATTTGGCAGTAGGTTATAAGAATAGTGCTTTTTTGACGGCTATTGACTATTATGGGCAAATATAGATTAAAAGTTAAACAATTGTACTAATCCTAGACGTCTTATGAACTACTCTTCTTCATCACTAAATACATTTGGCTCTATAATATTGTCCAAATCAGGATCAACCACTACATTGCCAAGCTCGTCCACTTCAAAGTCATCACTATCAAAATTGGTCATGGTATAGTGCAGTTTACTACTAACCTTTACCAAATAGATGGTGTCGTCTGTTGTTATTTGAACGGCTTCAACGGTCTCGTTACGATGGTTATCAAAGGTAATAATGTCTTTATCACTATAGCCATCAGGGAATTTCTCAGTCAAGAGTTTGAGCAATTCTGGAGTTAACTTTTTGTAATCAACAATAATTCGTTTCATATGCTAGTATTTATTCTTTTAGAGGTCATGTGTAATACCCCATTAAATCATAATCATATGTGAAGTTATTTCTCTTACAGGTGTTTCATCTGTAGATCATTTAATTATTATTTTTTACTGTGCTATCATACTTAATGATCACTTTGGGAATGATTCCTAAGGCGGTATGATCTATCCTAATAAAAAACTTATTGGCAATAAACACAAGGTTTATTTCAATACAAACGCTAATATTATAAAGTTACAATTTTTTTTTAATCTAAAATCAGGAAGCGTAAAATTTAAAAGCCTCAAGAATGATGGCATCTTCAACCAAACAATCTATTTTGGGCTTTCCTATGGCCTCTAGAAGCACAAAATTTATATTGCCGTGGTTGTTTTTTTTATCGTACTTGAGCAATTCAAAAATGGGCTTCAAATCGGATTCCTCAAAATCTATTATACCATAATAATTATTGAACACCGCTTTTATTTCAGTAGTTGTTTCCATAGGTAAGCCAACCAATCTGGTTGAAATGTAACTTGCCAATACAATACCAACGGCGATGGCTTCACCGTGCAATAAATCTGTTTTGTTGGGATTGCTTAAAAAATACGATTCAATAGCATGTCCCAGTGTGTGTCCATAGTTAAGTGTTTTACGAAGATTGTTTTCAAATGGGTCCACATCTACGACGTGCTTTTTAATGAGTATGGACTCATAAATCAATTCATCCAAATCATCCAGCGTTAATTTTGAAAGGTCTTTAAACTTATTCCAATAAGCTTCACTGCTTATCAGACCATGTTTAAGCATTTCTGCCATGCCTGATCGCATTTGGTTTTGTGGCAAGGTATTTAGATATTGTGTATCAATAAGTACTAAATCTGGTGAACTAATGACGCCTATTTGATTTTTTAAGGTCCCCAAATCAACACCTGTTTTGCCACCAACCGATGCGTCAACCATTGAAAGGAGTGTTGTAGGGATATTAACATAGGCAATACCTCGCTTAAAAGTAGAAGCTACAAAACCACCTAAATCGGTTACCACGCCGCCACCTACATTGATGAGCAAGCTTTTTCTGTCACCGTCAAAATCAGACAAAGTATTCCAAACACCAACACAGGTTTCAATGGTTTTATGGGTTTCTCCAGCTTCAATTTCTATAATTTCAATGTTGCTAGTTGTTTCTAATTGTTCCAATAGGATTGGCAAGCAACATGCATGTGTATTTTCATCTACAAGAATAAAAATCTTGGAAAAATTATTTGTCTTAATATGCTGATTTAAAGACTGATAACAATTCTCATTGAAATGTATAATAGCGTTGTTTGCTGTGATGGAATCCATATGTAAAAAAAGTTATTTAGGGCGTGAAAATAAGGAGATTTTGTATAATATGGTAGTGTAACAATAATTATATTTGCATTAATTTTTATAACATGGAAAACGATCCAATTTTTGATAATACTGAAATTGCTTTTGCACTTAAAAGTGATTCAGAACTTGAACGGGCTTATTACTTGTTTAAAATGATTTCTATTGAGCCATTGGTTAAAATTGGTGCAGTAGCCACCAATCTTGCCATCAAGGCGCATTTACCCATAGAAGGATTGATTCGATCGACGGTTTTTGACCACTTTTGTGGTGGTGTTAATGAAACGGATTGCTTACCGGTAATTGATAGGATGTATGAAAAGGGGGTAAGTTCAGTTTTGGATTTTTCAGTTGAAGGAAAAGCTAATGATAAGGAGTTTGATGCTGCTATGAATACCACCTTAAAAATCATGGACTTTGCCAAAGAGAAAGAGGCTATGCCCATTGCTGTTTTTAAGCCCACTGGGTTTGGTAGGTTAAAACTTTTTGAAAAAGTGGGCAAGGGAGCAGCCTTGACACAAAAGGAACAGGAAGAATGGCAAAGAGTAGTAAACCGATATGACACGGTTTGTAAACGCGGTAAGGAAAATGATATAGCGGTACTGATTGATGCCGAAGAGACTTGGATGCAAGACGCCTCAGATGCCTTGGTAACCCAAATGATGGAAAAATACAACACTGAAAAGCCTATTGTGTTTAATACGTTGCAAATGTACCGTAAAGACCGTTTGGACTTTATGAAAGAAGAACATAAACGTGCCAAGGAAAAAGGCTATTATATTGGTTATAAGTTAGTGCGAGGTGCTTATCTGGAAAAAGAGAATGAACGCGCCAAAGATAAAGGTTATGAGTCACCCATGTGCACTAGTAAAGAAGCCACCGATATTAATTTTAATTTGGCCGTTGCCTATATGTTGGATCATATAGAAGACATGTCATTGTTTTCTGGGTCACATAATGAACAGAGTTCATATATCATGATGCGGTTAATGGCAGAAAAAGGCTTAAAAAACAATGATGAGCGTATTTGGTTTGGACAACTTTATGGTATGAGTGATCACATTAGTTTTAATTTGGCACACAGAGGTTATAACGTTGCAAAATATATTCCCTTTGGACCTGTAAGAGATGTGATGCCATACTTGATTAGACGTGCCGAAGAAAACACTTCAGTAGCTGGTCAAACGGGACGTGAGCTTGCACTTATAACCAAAGAAAAAAAACGTAGAAATCTTAAGTGATATTTACAAAGCACTCTTAAAGGTTTTCCTGGCAAAATTTAGATATTATGTGTTTTATATCTGAAACTGTCTGGAAAGCCTTTATATTTTGTAGAGGTTTTAGATTGAAGACTGGTTGTTCTTTTTTTTGTTTTGGTATAATGTACCAAATATCACTGTATTCGGTCGGGCATAATTTTTCATAATCAGAAATCATGTCCTCATGCAGCTTTTCACCAGGCCGTAATCCTATAAAATTGATTTTTACGTCACTAGCTGGTTTTATATTTTGCAACTGAATAAATACATTGGCCAAATCAATGATTTTGATCGGTTTGCCCATATCAAATGTGAATACATATGATTTCCAATGGTCAAGACTTGCTATTTTTAAAATTAGCTGGCACGCCCTGTTTTTGTTTATAACATATCTAGTTACTGCTTTATGGGTAATGGTAATGGCATTTTGCTCTTGGATTTGTTTTTTAAATAAGGGTATTAAGGATCCGTTTGAACCCAATACATTTCCAAATCGTGTTATTAAAAATGTTGTTTTATTAAGGGTATTCAATCCATCTAAATGGGTTTCAGCTATCCATTTTGTCATACCCATCACGCTTATGGGGTTTGCCGCCTTATCAGTCGATATGAACACAAACTTCTTGGTACGGTGTTTTAATGCCAGGTCTGCCAGTATTTTAGTCCCTAAAACATTCAGTTTAATGGCTTCATAAGGATTTGATTCCATTAACGGCACATGTTTATAGGCCGCTGTATGAAAAACCAGTGATGGCTTCCAGGTTTTAAACAGCTCTTTCATGGCATGTTCATCACGAATATCAGACACTATAAAATGAAGCTTGTTTAGTTGAAGCAATTCCAGTTCCTTTTGCAAAAAATAAAGAGGGGTTTCCGCATTATCCAGTAACACAAGCTGTTTAAAAGAACACTTGATGAGTTGTTTGGCAATGCCGCTACCAATGGTACCAGCTGCTCCCGTAATCAAAATGGTTTCATTGGAGAAATCAAAATCTGCAATTGCTTCCTGCTTGGCTTGTGACAGCAAACCAGAATCGTCCAATAATTTTTTAATTCGGTTAAAATTGGTTTGGTTCATAGAGCCTGTCGTTTAAAAACAGATATCATGGTTAAAAGGCTTATGCAAAATATAAAAAATAACGCGTTAACCCTAAACAATTTCATTGCTATGAAAGATAATCCCTTTATTTGGTTAAAACCCTGACCACGGTTATGGCTATCAGCTTTAAATCAAAGAAAAAATCTCTCTTTTTGATATAGGCTTTGTTGAGTTTTAATTTTTCTGGAATGATGGAATGGATAAAATACTGCTCTGGATCTTCAGCGTTTTTTAGTAGTTCCACTTCGTTTCTAAATGCAATGGATGCCAACCCCGTAATACCTGGCCTTACTGAAAACACAACCATATCATCTTCGTGGTAATAGTTTACATACTGTCTCAATTCAGGTCTGGGCCCTACAAAGCTCATGTTTCCTATTAAAATATTAATGAGTTGCGGAAATTCATCAATTTTATAACGCCGCAAAAAATAGCCAATGCGAGTGATTCTTGAATCATTGTTTCCTATGGTCAACAACCCTTTTTTGTCAGATTCTACAACCATGGTTCTAAATTTAAAGATGTTGAAATCTTTATTGTGCAACCCCACACGAGGTTGAATGAACAGTACGGGACCTTTGGAATCCAATTTGATAAGAATGGCAATAAGTAACAGAATAGGAGTGAGGATAATAAGACCTAACAGCGATACAACAACATCAAAAAGGCGTTTTACCATGAGCTATTTGATGTGAATGTTGGTAATGGTCGCTAGAGTATCACAATTTTCAACGGTTAAAACAATTGGGTTTTTCTCATCCTTATTTTCAATGGCATAAATTCCACAGGGTTTGTGCCTGGCTTGGCTATCTGAAAAATTTATGGAGCCGCCTTTTAAAATTTGATTGATAGTGGTTGAATCTATTTTATTTTCTTGTAAAGCCGTTTGAACAACTGGGCTGAATATAATCCGTTTAGAACCAATGTCTTTTAAAACCCTGGCTTCTGGACCATAACTACAGGACACATGCTTACCATTTAAAACTACTGCCAGAATAACTAGTCCCATAGAAAAGCCGCCAAGATAATATCCAACACGCTGTATTAATTTCATTTTTAATTATTATGTTTTGTTGGATGTAAATTTGAAAACTAAAATATGAGCAGATTAATGTCACTGTATTTTAAATCAAACCATTCTCCAACCGATTTATTGGTTAAAATACCGTGGTAAAAATACAATCCATTTTTTAAACCCTTGTCAAATCTCAAAGAATTTTCTATACCGCCATCATCGGCTATCTTTAATAAATAAGGTGTAAATATGTTACTTATTGATACTGATGCCGTTCTGGAATATCTGGCTGGAATATTGGGTACACAATAATGAATGACATCATGCTTGACAAAGGTTGGATTTCTATGCGTGGTCACTTCACTGGTTTCAAAACAACCTCCCATGTCAATGCTCACATCAATGATTATTGCTCCTTTTTTCATGCATTCCACCATGGCTTCAGTCACAACAATAGGCGCTCTGTTAGTTCCCCTAACCGCGCCGATAACCACATCGCATCGTTTTAAGGCTTTAGTAAGGTTCTTAGGTTGAAGTGTTGATGTGAAGAGCGTCCTTCCTAAATTGGTTTGAATACGTCTTAACTTAGACAATGAATTATCAAATATCTTGACATTGGCCCCTAGACCAATAGAACTTCTTGCGGCAAATTCACCAACGGTGCCGGCACCTATTATCACAACCTCTACTGGTGGTACACCACTTATGTTTCCAAACATAAGTCCGTTACCTTCGGTGCTATTGGATAGTAGTTCAGAAGCTATCAATACACAGGCCGTACCAGCTATTTCGCTCAATGACCTTACAGCTGGATAAATGCCGTCGTTATCCCTAATAAATTCAAATGCCAAAGCAGTAATCCGTTTAGACGCTAATGCTTCAAAGTATTTCTTGCTTTGCGTTTTCAATTGCAATGCCGAAATCAAAATCGTCTGCGGATTCAAGAGTTTAATTTGCTCTAGACTGGGCGGCTCTACTTTTAAAATCATGGGGCAGGCATATACCTTGGCCGTGTCTTTAGTGATTTCGGCACCCGCTTCACTATAATCCTTGTCACTAAAACTAGCACCATTACCGGCACCCGCTTCCAAAAGTACTTTATGGCCGTTATTAACCAGTGCAGAAACGGCGTCTGGCGTTAAACAAACCCGCTTTTCCTGAAATGCTGTTTCCTTAGGAATACCTATAAACAATTCACCTTTGCGTTTAAAAATTTCCAACGTTTCCTCTTGTGGCAAAAGTTGTTGCTTAGTGAACGGGGATAGTGATTTTGACATGGTCAGTAACGTATTTAATAAAAATCAAATTACGAATAAATATTTGAATGCATAAACGTAATTTTAAAATAAATTATGCATTTCATCGGATTTGGGTTTACAAAAGATATTAAATTTTCATTTTTTTTACTATTACATAATATACCCCAAGGATTTTAATTTAATTATTTTAAGTTTGTAAATAATTTTTTATATGGCTATAAGAATATCATCTCTTATTTTCTTATTATATTCTTTTACGTGTATTGCTCAAGAATACACTTTGAAAGGTGTTGTTAACGATGAAAACAATGCGCCTGTTGCTTTTTCTAATATTACTTTACAGTCTGTTTCAGAAACTACTTTCATCAAAGGAACGACAAGTGATGACCATGGCTTTTTTAAGTTTGAAGGCTTAAAAGCCGATGATTACATTTTAAAAGTGAGTTTTTTAGGCTTTGAAACGTATACTGATACGGTATCATTACATGGAACCATCAATTATAAACCAATTGTACTTAAGGAACAAACAGAAAATTTAGATAACGTTACTGTTATAGCTAAGCGTCCAACAGTAAAACGCATGGTTGACCGATTGGTCTTTAACGTTGAAAACAGCACACTCTCCAACGGAAACGTGTTTGATATTTTAAAACATACGCCTGGCGTTTTGGTTTTTAATGATGCCATTAGCACATCAAACGGCGCACCAACTATTTACATTAATGATAGGAAAGTACATTTATCTTCAAATGAGGTCGTGCAATTATTGGAAGGCACCTCGGCCAATACGATCAAATCCGTTGAAGTTATAGACAGTCCACCTGCAAAATATGAAGCAGAAGGCGGGTCAGTTATTAACATCATAACCAGTAAAAATATTATAGCAGGTTACAATGGCAGTATTTTTGGCACCTATAAGCAAGGCTCAGAATATCCAAAATACGCTTTGGGTACCAACCATTTTTTTAAAACTGATAAAATTGATGCTTTTTTGAGTTACAATATTAGCCCAAGAAAAGATTTTAGGCACAATACTGAATCTGTCAATTTTATTGAAAACAATCAGGTGATATCCAGCTGGGAAACCGATTTTAAAAGAACCCGGGAAACAGCTACACAAAACATCAATGCCAATATAGATTATGAACTGAATGCCAAAAACAGCATTGGTTTTTCTTCAAATATTTTAGTGTCGCCAAGAGAACACACCAAAACGTTTGTCAATTCATTAACCGAGGTCTTTGATTCAAATAGTGTTTTGGACTCTATGTTCAACACATCCAATCGATTGGTTGATGAAACCTATAATCTGGCCTTTACTCTGGATTATATCCATAAATTCAAAAAGGCAGGGGAAACGCTTTCAGCAAATGCACATCATACCAATTATGATTTTTCAAGTTACCAAAATGTTGATACCGGTTACTTTTTGCCCAACGAAACCGATGCCTTCAGAAACAATAGATTTCAAACATTCTCTAGCCAAAAAATCAAATTATATACGGGACAGATAGATTACGTGCTTCCAATTACCGATTCTGAGAGTTTTGAAACAGGGGGTAAGCTATCCAGTATTAATTCACAAAGCGTATTAAGGCAATATATTTTTGAAAACAATCAAAAAATAGAAGATATACAAAACTCCGATACGTTTTTATATGATGAGATGAACTATGCTGGTTATACCAGTTATTCTAAAGATTGGAAAACGTGGAGCTTTAAATCGGGACTACGTGTTGAATATACCGATATTACAGGGAATTCTTTATCCACAGGGCAAGTCAATAAGAGCAGCTATGCTAAGTTTTTTCCATCGTTTCATGTGTTGCATACCTTTAATGAGCACCATGAGTTGTATTTTAATTACAACAAACGCATTTACAGGCCTAGATATAGTGAGTTAAATCCGTTTAAATATTATTTAAATGACAATGCCTATGTAACTGGAAACCCAAGATTAAAACCTGAAATTGATGATGTGTTTATTTTGGGTTACACTATCAATAAAACCTATACATTTGAAGCGTATTATCGTTATGAAAATAACCCGACCCTTGAAATCACTTTTCAAGACAATGACAATAATATTTTAAAATACATCAATACCAACATTGACAAAAATATTTCGTACGGACTGGATTTTACAACCTATACAAAACTTAACTCCTTCTGGAACATATACGTGTTATCGTCGTTGTTCTACTATGAAGGTCAATTTTACGCCCAGGAAAGCAATAATGAGTTGATTACAAATGATAAATGGTCTTTTTACTCTCAAATCATTAATTATTTCTCATTTTTAAAGGATAGGAGCCTAACAGCCGAAGTATCCTATTTATATATTTCACCAATTGTTGAAGGATCTTCTGTTTATAGTAGCAGACATGGGTTGGATATTAATTTCAGAAAAACACTTTGGAACAATAAAGCTTCATTAAGCATTGGTGTTTCTGACTTATTTAACACCCAAAACTTTACACAAACCAATAAGTATTTAAATCAAGATCTGTTTACAAACTCGAGAATGGAAAATAGATTACTAACAATAGGGTTTAACTACAAATTTGGAAACACCCATTTAAAAACCAATCAAAAGCCCATTGAGCTGGATGAACGTGATCGGCTGAACTCTAAATCTAATTAATTATCTATTTTTTCTTTTAAAAATATTGCTTAATCTTATCCCAAAAGGATTTAGGTGACACTTTAAATTCATCCTCTAGTTCCTGCAAGGATTTGTTTGCTGTATTGACTTTATTGAAAATCTGTGCTCTTATTAAATAAATAGAAGGCACAATCACAGCCATAATGGGTATTAAGTATATCAATTGATTTGAGTCAACATAATGTAAGTCATCATTTAAAGTAATAAATATTTGATAAGCATACATAGCTATGGGCACCAATAAGGCATGGTACCACCAATGGCGACAGGTAAAAAACCAAATAAATAATAAATATAAAGGTATTAGTTTACCTGTTAACGTCCAAGCAACGGTTAAAACACTGCCATAATATTTACTGTCATACGTAAATAAAAAAGTGTTCCAAACACGGATGTTTGGAACACTTTCATATAAGTAAAACAGATAAGGAGTAATTGCTATTAATGTAGCAATTATACTCCCTATAATCATACTTTTTTTATCCAGCCGAAGGAATTCGGATTGCGCTTCTTTCGATTTTAGCTGTTTGTTGCTCATTTTGGTTCATTGTGTTAGCAGCATAAGCTGTAAACAACATACCTCCGAAAATTGCTAATGCAATTACATACTTTTTAGTTTTCATAATTTTAAGGGATTAATTAATTAATACCTCAAAAGTATATAAAAGTATCCTGAAGATTTAGGTGAAATGTTAAAATTATGTTAAAAACAATGTATTTTAAAAAAACGTGTTGCGGTTTTACCGTAAACCTTCAAAAACCAGAGTTGATATATGTTATTTATTCATAAAGCTTAGCATACTTGTTTATCTAAATTAGACTCAAAATTTAATTTTAAAAATCTGGAATGATCTGGGTTTAATTCCAAATCCAATCTATCTACCTCCTTTGGAAGCAGACTCTCAATTAGTTCTGGCCACTCTATAATGACCCAATTGTTAGAATATAAATACTCTTCAATTCCAAAACTGTAGGCTTCTTCCAAATCTTTTATTCTGTACAAATCAAAATGATATATCTTATCATTTTGGGTTTCATACTCATTTACTATTGAAAATGTAGGGCTGCTCACTTCGTCATCACTACCTAACGCTTTGACCAAGGCTTTTGTCAAGGTTGTTTTGCCTACACCCATATTACCGTACAACAAAATTGTTTTTGAAGTTAAGCAACTAATAATTTGTGATGCCACTTCATCAATTGCGTTTAGGGTATACTTCATTTTCAACACATTATAATTTACTGCAATGATACCAAATATATTTTAAAAAACCTAATATTTTATGTATTTCATCGATGTTTTTGGTATTACATGGAGTTATTTTGGATTAAAAACTACAAACGGAATAATCATTTCCTCTAAGGAAACGCCACCATGTTGATAGCTATTCCTATAATAACTCACATAGTGATTGTAGTTATTTGGATAGGCAAAAAACAGGTCACCTTTTGCAAAAATAAAGGAACTGCTCATGGTTATGGATGGCAAATGAATTGTTTTAGGGTCTTTGGCAACCAAAACATCTTTGTTTTCATAGGTTAAGCTTCTTCCTGTTTTATATCTTAAATTCAAACTGGTATCTCGGTCACCTACAACTTTTGATGGATTTTTAACATTAATAGTGCCATGATCTGTGGTCAAAATAAGTTTAAATCCTAACGACTGTGCATGTTGGATCATTTCTAATAGCGGTGAGTTTTTAAACCAACTCAATGCTAAGGATCGGTACGCTTTGTCATTTGATGCCAATTCTTTAACCACTTCCATTTCTGTTTTGGCATGTGATAGCATATCAACAAAATTATAGACAACAACAGTTAAATCGTTGTTTTTTAAAGAATTGAAGTTTTCAACTAGTTTTTTACCTGATTTTAAACTGGTTATTTTATGATATTCATAATTCAAGTGATTGAGACCTAAACGTTTCATTTGGGTTTGCAAAAATTCGGCTTCAAAAAGGTTTTTGCCACCTTCATCGGTGTCATTTTTCCAATACTGCGGAAATAATTTTTCCATTTCGCTTGGCATTAGGCCTGAGAAAATAGCATTTCGTGCGTATTGTGTGGCTGTTGGCAAAATGCTATAATAAGCTGATTCGCTATCTTTTTTATAATAGGTATTGATAATGGGTTCAAAAACCTTCCATTGATCATATCGCAAATTATCAATAACCACCATTAAAGTGGGTTGTTCTTTACTTAGTAGTGGCACTACTTTTTCTTTAAAAAGCGTATGTGACATTACTGGTGATTCTGATTTGTTGTCAAACCAAGACGGATAATTTTTCTCAACAAATTTTGCAAATTGAGCGTTTGCTTCAACTTTTTGTGACTCCAATATTTCAAACATACCGATATCTTCAATATCTTCCAGTTGAATTTCCCAATAGATCAGTTTTTGATATAAAGCGGCCCATTCTTCAAAACTATTGACCATAGACAATTCCATGGCAATTTTCCTGAATTCTTGTTGATAGTTTGATGTGGTTTTTTCTGAAACCAACCGAGAGAGGTCTAGGTTTTTCTTTAGACTGAGCAAAATTTGATTCGGGTTTACAGGTTTTATCAAATAATCAGCTATTTTATTGCCAATAGCTTCTTCCATAATATATTCCTCTTCACTCTTGGTAATCATCACCACGGGAAGGTTATCCTTCTTTTCCTTGATTTCATTCAAGGTTTCAAGCCCAGTCAATCCAGGCATGTTTTCATCAAGAAAAACAATATCAAAATTACTGTCTTCTAAAACATCAATGGCTTCAGAACCACTTTTACAGGTTGTTACCTTATAGTTTCTTTGCTCAAGAAACAAGATGTGTGGCTTTAACAAATCAATTTCATCATCAATCCAGAGTATATGTATTGTATTCATGTAAATAACTGATATTTGGTGTAAATTTATATTTTTTTAAGCTGTGATTTTTATTGTAAGATGACTATTATGCATGTCATATATAATTATATTTGTATCAATTTAACATTAAAATTTGAAGTTTGAACAAACTTAAAATCTTTAACGACCCAATTTACGGTTTTATTACCATCCCCAATGCGCTTATTTTCGACTTAATACAACACAAGTATTTTCAACGCTTGCGCAGAATTACCCAAATGGGCATGTCATATCTAGTTTATCCTGGGGCGCACCATACCCGTTTTCATCATGCCATTGGTTGTGTACATTTAATGAAACAAGCTGTGAATGTGCTTCGTTTTAAGGGAGTTAGCATTTCACAAGAAGAAGAAAATGCTCTTTATGCAGCTATTTTGTTGCATGATATTGGGCATGGCCCGTTCTCTCACGCCATGGAGCATAGCATAGTGAATACTGTGTCTCATGAACAAATTTCGCTTTTGTTTATGGAGCAATTGAACAGAGAATTTAACTCAAGTTTAACGCTTGCCATTCAAATATTCAAAGGCGAGTATCATAGAAAGTTCATGTGCCAATTGGTATCGGGGCAATTGGATATGGATAGAGCCGATTATTTAAAGCGTGATAGCTTTTATACCGGCGTTACGGAAGGGAATATTGGTAGTGAGCGACTCATTAGTATGCTCAATGTGGTTAATGATATATTGGTTGTTGAAGAAAAAGGTATTTATAGCGTAGAAAAATTCATTAATGCAAGGCGCTTTATGTATTGGCAGGTGTATTTGCACAAAACGGGCATTGTTGCCGAGCAATTATTGATTCGTGTTTTAAAACGGGCCAAGGAATTAAAGGGTTCGGGCGTTCAATTAGAATCCAGTTATGCGCTTAATTATTTTTTGGACCATGATATTACATTGGCCAATTTTAATGAAGATGTCATCAAAGTGTTTTCAGAACTGGATGACTTTGATATTATTTCGGCCATGAAAGGTTGGCAGCACCATTCCGATTTTGTTTTGAGTAATTTGTGCAACATGATTATCAACAGGACATTACTCAAAATTAAAGTGAAGTCTGAAAAAATCCCAAAGAAAAGCTTGGCTAAACGTTTAGAAAAGGTCATGGAACAGCATCATTTAACAGAAGCTGAGGCTAGCTATTTTGTTTTTACTGGCCAGATGTCCAATCAAGCGTACATGCTAAAAACACAGGGTATTAATATTTTGCATAAGTCTGGAAAAATTGAGGATATTATTGAAGCTTCCGATCAATTTAATTTAAAAGCGTTATCAAAACCGGTCACAAAATACTATATATGCTATCCTAAAGAAAAACTTTAGTACATTTTTCATATTTTTGCGACAAATAAACCAAAACAACAAACCTTAGCGTGTGAAATTTACAGCTCAACAAATAGCAGATATTTTAGAGGGTGATATTGTAGGAAGTTCGGATGTTGAAGTATCAAAACTATCTAAAATAGAAGAAGGCATTGAAGGTTCGCTAACGTTTTTAGCCAATCCAAAGTACACACCATATATATATTCCACCAAGGCATCAATAACCATAGTAAACAAAACTTTTAAGCCAGAAAACGATTTAAAGACGACTCTTATCAAGGTTGATGACGCGTATAAATCCTTTTCAAAATTATTGGAGTATTACAATGTTATCAAGCTTAATAAAACCGGTATAGAAGAACCATCGCACATTTCAAAAACCACAACGTATGGTGACAATATTTATGTGGGAGCCTTCTCATATATTGGTGAGTTTGTTACCATTGGGAACAATGTAAAAGTCTTTCCTGGCGCTTATATAGGTGACAATGTGGTAATAGGTGACAACACCGTTATATTTTCTGGTGCTAAAATTTATTCAGAAACCGTCATTGGAAAATTTTGTGTGATTAATTCTGGCGTTATTATAGGTGCAGACGGATTTGGTTTTGCGCCCGGAGAAAATGGTGAATATAGTAAAGTACCACAAATAGGAAACGTTATTATAGAAGATTTTGTAGACATAGGAGCTGCAACAACCATAGATAGGGCCACATTGGGCTCAACCATTATTAGGCATGGTGTGAAACTTGACAATCAAATTCAAATTGCCCATAATGTTGAAATTGGCAAAAACACGGTGATTGCTGCACAGACAGGCATAGCAGGCTCAACAAAAATAGGGGAGAACTGTCAGATAGGAGGCCAAGTAGGTATTGTTGGCCACTTAATCATTGGGAACAATGTAAAAATACAAGCACAGTCAGGCATTGGCAGAAATGTAAAAGATAATGAAGTGCTACAAGGTTCCCCTGCCATTGCTTACGGAGACTTCAACAAGTCATACGTTCACTTTAAAAATCTACCCAAAATTGTTAAGGATATTAATGAAATAGAAAAAAAAATACATGGCAATAGTTAATACAGAAACAAAACAAAAGACAATCAAGCAGGATGTATCCTTGTCAGGTGTTGGTTTGCATACCGGTAAGAACGTGACGTTAACGTTTAAACCTGCAGTTGCCAACTTTGGCTTGGCCTTTAAACGAGTAGATTTAGAGGGAAATCCAGTTATAGAAGCCGATGCTAGTTATGTAACCAACACACAACGCGGAACGTGTTTAGAAAAAAACGGTGTTATTATACAAACCTCCGAACATGTGCTTGCTGCGCTTGTTGGGATGGATATTGACAATGTCATTATTGAATTGAACGCATCAGAACCACCTATTATGGATGGGTCCTCAAAATTCTTTGTTGAGGCTTTGGAAAAAGCTGGCATTGTGGAACTGGATGCTTTTAGGGAAGAGTACGTTGTTACCGATGTTATTTCCTATGCTGATGAAGAAAGTGGCAGTGAACTCTTGGTCATGCCTTCAAAGGAATACCAAGTAACCACTATGGTAGATTTTGGAACCAAAGTGTTAGGCACCCAAAACGCAACCTTAAATACCATTTCAGATTTTAAAACAGATATTTCAAATTCAAGAACCTTTAGTTTTTTGCACGAAATTGAAATGTTATTGGAAAATGGTCTGATTAAGGGAGGCGATCTAAACAACGCCATTGTTTATGTTGACAAAGAATTATCACCAAAAACCATGGAGAAGCTTAAAGTGGCCTTTAAAAAAGACACTATTGCGGTTAAACCC
Source organism: Yeosuana aromativorans (assembly GCF_014646655.1). Lineage (GTDB taxonomy): Bacteria > Bacteroidota > Bacteroidia > Flavobacteriales > Flavobacteriaceae > Yeosuana > Yeosuana aromativorans. The sequence continues at coordinate 237,335 of NZ_BMNR01000005.1, forward strand.
AATGGTATTTTGGATAACTTAACCCTACATCATCCCAATGAGGCTGCCAGACATAAGTTATTGGATGTCCTTGGAGATTTAGCACTTATTGGCACCCACATTAGAGGAAAAGTCATAGCCAATAAGCCCGGGCATTTTGTGAACACACAGTTTGCAAAAAAAATGTCAAAAATCATCAAAAATGAAAAGCGCAACAATGTGCCTAATATTGATTTGAACCAAACACCACTAATGGATGTTAATCAAATCATGAATATGTTGCCGCACAGACAACCGTTTTTGCTCATTGATAAGATATTTGAATTGAGTGATTCACATGTTGTTGGTATGAAGAATGTCACCATGAACGAGCAATTCTTTGCAGGTCATTTTCCAGGATCACCAGTTATGCCAGGGGTTTTAATTGTTGAAGCCATGGCACAGACAGGAGGGATTTTAGTTTTAAGTACGGTTCCAGATCCTGAAAATTATTTGACACTTTTTATGAAAATAGATAATGTTAAATTCAAGCAAAAAGTTGTTCCTGGCGATACATTGATTTTTAAATGTACGCTAATAACTCCTATTCGTCGCGGAATTTGCCACATGCAAGGTTATGCTTATGCCAACGGTAAACTTTGTGCTGAAGCAGAGCTTATGGCACAAATAGTAAAAGTAAAATAATAAAAAAAATACATGAACCAGCCATTAGCTTATGTGCACCCTGGTGCTAAAATTGCAAAAAACGTAGTCATTGAACCCTTTACTACCATCCATAATAACGTCATTATTGGCGAGGGCACTTGGATAGGCAGTAATGTGACCATCATGGAAGGTGCACGAATTGGAAAAAACTGCAATATTTTTCCAGGTTCTGTTATTTCTGCGATTCCCCAGGATTTAAAATATAATGATGAGGATACTACCGTAGAAATTGGTGACAATGTCACCATTAGGGAATGTGTAACCATCAACAGAGGAACCGCCGATAAAATGAAAACGGTGGTTGGCAATAATTGTTTAATTATGGCCTATTGTCATATAGCCCATGACTGTGTGGTAGGCAACAACTGTATATTTTCCAATAACAGTACGCTGGCAGGTCACATATCAATAGGAGACTACGTAGTTTTGGCTGGTATGACTGCTGTACATCAATTTGTGTCTATTGGAAATCACGCTTTTGTAACAGGTGGGTCTTTGGTACGAAAAGATGTGCCTCCGTATGTTAAGGCTGCCAGAGAGCCATTGTCTTATGTTGGAATCAATTCCGTAGGACTTAGAAGACGTGGTTATTCTTCTGATAAAATCAAGGAAATCCAAGACATTTACAGGATTCTTTATCAAAAAAACTATAACAATACCCAAGCCTCAGAAATCATTGAAGCCGAAATGGAAGCTACTCCCGAGCGTGATGAGATTCTTCAATTTATCAAGAACTCTCATAGAGGTATAATGAAAGGGTATTTCAAATCAAACTAAAATTTAAATTAAGATTATACAATAAATCAATATGGCAAGTACATCAGATATCAGAAATGGATTGTGCATAAGGTACAACAACGATATTTATAAAATTATAGAGTTTTTACACGTAAAACCTGGAAAAGGGCCTGCTTTTGTAAGAACCAAAATGAAAAGTGTTACCACTGGAAAAGTGTTGGATAACACCTTTTCTGCAGGACATAAAATTGAGGATGTTAGGGTTGAGACCCATAAGTTTCAATTTTTGTACAATGATGGTGAATTTTACCATTTTATGAACACCGAAGATTACACACAAATTCAGTTACGAGAAAGTGCGTTGGACAGACCGGAATTGATGAAAGAAGGTGAAGTTGTAACCGTATTGATCAACACAGAAGATAACATGCCGCTTTCAGTTGAGATGCCAGCCAGTGTTATTTTGGAAGTTGTGGCGACCGAGCCGGGCGTTAAAGGAAACACCGCTACAAACGCAACAAAACCTGCTACTGTTGAGACTGGAGCCGAAGTTAATGTACCATTGTTCATCAATGAAGGCGATAAGATTAAAATAGAAACCGAAAAAGGAACTTACAAAGAACGTATTAAAGACTGATTTTTGTGAAGTTTCCAAGAACATATTCCTTAGAGGAAATAGCAACACTTATTGATTGTGACTATATAGGGGAAAGTGATTTCCCTGTATTAGGAATGAATGAAATCCATGTGGTTACGCAAGGCGATATTGTGTTTGTTGACCATCCAAAGTATTATGACAAGGCTTTAAATTCAAAAGCAACCATTATTTTAATCAACAAAAAAGTGGATTGCCCTATTGGAAAAGCATTGCTTATTAGTGATGATCCTTTTAGGGATTTCAACAAGTTAACGGACTATTTTAAACCGTTTATTTCTTCTGAAGCTTCCATTTCAGAATCTGCCAGAATTGGTAAAAACACAGTTATACAGCCTAATTGTTTTATTGGACATAATGTGGTAATTGGTGATAACTGTGTGATTCATTCCAACGTGAGCATCTATGATGACACGGTTATTGGTAATCATGTTACCATACACGCCGGAACCGTTCTGGGTGCCAATGCCTTTTATTATAAAAACCGTCCAGAAGGCTTTGATCGTTTAAAATCGGGGGGACGTGTAGTAATTGAGAACCATGTTGACATTGGTGCTCTTTGCACTATTGACAGAGGTGTTTCTGGAGATACCATTATTGGAGAAGGCTCAAAATTGGACAATCAAATACAAATTGGCCATGATACTGTTGTAGGCAAAAAGTGTTTAATGGCATCGCAAGTAGGAATTGCTGGTTGCGTAGTCATTGAGGATGAAGTCACTATTTGGGGGCAGGTTGGATGTACTAGCGGCGTAACCATTGGCAAAAAGGCAGTAGTTCATGCACAGTCGGGAATCAGTAAATCACTTGACGGACATAAGACCTATTGGGGAACGCCGGCTCAAGAAGCCAGGATTGTCCTTAAAGAAATGGCATCCATAAAACAAATCCCAGAAATTTTATCTGAACTTAAAAAAATAAAGTGATTTAACCCTAAAAACTGAACTCAAAAAAGTACTTTTGTAGAGCTTTTAGTTAAATAAAAAAATATAAAAATGAGTGTTTTAGTAAACAAAGATTCAAAAATAATAGTACAAGGTTTTACCGGTAGTGAAGGCACATTTCATGCTAGCCAAATGATAGAATATGGAACCAACGTGGTAGGAGGCGTAACTCCTGGAAAAGGAGGTCAGACACATTTGGATAAACCAGTTTTTAACACGGTTCTTGAAGCTGTTGAAAAAGCGGGGGCCGATACCAGTATTATTTTTGTACCACCAGCTTTTGCCGCTGATGCCATTATGGAAGCAGCTGACGCTGGAATTAAAGTCATTATTACTATTACTGAAGGTATTCCTGTTGCAGATATGATCAAGGTTGCCGAATATATCAAACACAAACCCTGTCGTCTTATAGGGCCTAACTGTCCAGGTGTGATTACTCCTGAAGAGGCTAAAGTTGGTATCATGCCAGGATTTGTATTTAAGAAAGGTAAAGTGGGAATTGTTTCAAAATCTGGAACGCTTACTTACGAAGCGGCCGATCAGGTTGTCAAACAAGGTTTGGGAATTACGACTGCCATAGGAATTGGTGGTGACCCAATCATTGGAACAACAACAAAACAAGCTGTTGAGTTATTAATTAACGATCCAGAAACTGAAGCCGTTGTTATGATTGGTGAAATTGGAGGACAATTAGAAGCTGATGCCGCTACATGGTACAAAAACAGTGGAAGTAAAAAACCTATCATAGGATTTATCGCTGGTGAAACAGCGCCAGCTGGACGAACCATGGGTCATGCAGGAGCTATTGTAGGTGGTAGTGATGATACGGCACAGGCTAAAAAGAAAATTATGAGAAATTCGGGTATTCACGTCGTTGACTCACCTGCTGAAATCGGTAAAAAAGTTGCTGAAGTATTAGCATCACTATAAAATAATAATCTATTTATTTAAAACCTTACATGAAATCTTGTAAGGTTTTTTTATTTGAAGCAATTAGTATTTGCTATCTTTGAAAATCAACTAAACATATTGAAAACTTATGTAACATTCCTTAAGAAAGGTGTTACATATGACCTTAAAACAATTAAAAACACATGAAATTACTTGAAGGAAAAACAGCTATAATAACAGGTGCCAGTAGAGGAATAGGACGCGGTATTGCACAGGTTTTTGCACAACAAGGCGCTAATGTAGCGTTTACTTACAGTTCGTCTGTTGAAGCGGCCAAAGAATTGGAAAACGAATTAAATGCATTAGGCGTTAAGGCCAAAGGGTATCAAAGCAACGCTGCAAATTTTAATGAAGCCCAAAAGTTGGCGGATGATGTTGTAGCTGAATTTGGCAGCATTGACATTTTAATCAATAATGCAGGAATCACAAAAGACAATTTATTGATGCGTATTAGTGAAGAGGATTTTGATTCTGTTATTGAAGTGAACCTAAAATCGGTTTTCAATATGACCAAAGCCGTACAAAAAACCATGTTGAAGCAACGCAAAGGCTCTATTATCAATATGAGCTCAGTAGTTGGTGTAAAAGGCAACGCTGGCCAAACCAATTATGCAGCTTCAAAAGCGGGAATTATTGGGTTTTCAAAATCGGTAGCCTTAGAACTGGGTTCAAGAAATATCCGTAGTAATGTGATTGCTCCCGGTTTTATTGAAACTGAAATGACCGCTAAATTAGACGAAGAGGTTGTAAAAGGCTGGCGGGCAGGCATTCCATTAAAACGCGGTGGCACACCAGAAGATGTTGCCAATGTGTGTGTTTTTTTAGCCAGTGACATGAGTGCTTATGTCACCGGACAAACAATCAATGTTGATGGTGGAATGCTAACATAATATATGACAGCCCTAACTATACTATATATTGTCATTGCAGGAATTATAGCGCTATTTTTAGCGCTTTTTCTGTATAAATATAAAAGTAAAGCCACTGGGCCATTATCCTTTTTATACGTTTTTTTAAGGTTTGTTGCCATCTTTTCCATATTACTACTGATAATCAACCCAAAATTTGAAAGCATTAGTTTTTATAAAGAAAAACCTAATTTAATTTTAGCGATTGATAATTCCAGCTCTATTAAACATTTAAAGCAGGATACCAATGTTTTACGCTTTTTGGATTCCATCAAAAACAATAAAGCGTTGAATGATAAATTTAATATAGAGACCTATCAGTTTGGGAATACTTTAAAATCTACAGATACAATAGACTTTTCAGACTCAGAAACCAATATGGATGATCTTTTTGGTGAATTGCCGCAGATTTATAACAATGACATTGCGCCAATGCTTCTTATTACTGATGGTAACCAAACCTTTGGAAATGATTATCAATATACTGCATTAAACTATAAGCATCCTATATATCCCATTATTTTAGGAGATACCGTAACATATACTGACGTTAGCATCAAACGACTCAATGTGAACAGATATGCCTTTTTAAAGAACAAATTTCCAGTAGAATGTTTTGTTGCTTATAATGGTAATGGCACTGTCAACAGTCGTTTTGAAGTATATTCAGGAAATAATGTAGTGTTTTCAAAACCTGTTAGACTGTCCAAAAACAACAATTCTGAAATCATCAATTTTACGTTACCGGCTGATTATGTTGGTGTGCATAGTTATAAAGCGTCCATTGTGCCGATTGCCAATGAAAAAAACATTGTTAATAACACCCGGTTTTTTGCTGTTGAAGTAATTGACCAAAAAACTAATGTTGCCATTGTAAGTGATTTTCCCCATCCTGATCTTGGTGCCTTAAAGAAAAGCATTGAAAGTAACGAGCAGCGTAGCGCTAGTATTTTAAATACAAAAGATTATTTAAGTCAAAAAAATGATTTTCAATTAGTTATACTATATCAACCAAATGCTAAGTTTAAACAAGTATTTGAGTCTTTAAATAGTGAAAAGTCCAATTGGTTTATGGTTGTAGGAAAGGACACGGATTTAAATTTTTTGAATTCCAATGAGTCCTATTTTTCAGAAGAGATAACCAATCAAACAGAAGATGTTCAAGCTGAACTCAATACGGGTTACTCACCATTTATTGTTGACGATATAAACTTTGGGGCGTTTCCTCCTTTGAAATCAAATTTTGGAGACGTGACGTTTACAATTCCTTATGAAACGTTATTGTATAAGCGATTGAGCTCAAATTCAACAACAAAACCTTTATTGGCGACTTTTGAGGTCAATAATAGGAGAGAAGCTGTGTTGTTTGGCGAAGGTATCTGGCAATGGCGGGCACAGAGTTTTTTAAATACCCAGTCATTTTCAGGTTTTGATACTTTTTTAGGTAAACTCATTCAATATTTGTCTAACAACAAGCGCAAGAACAGATTGGATGTAGATTACAAGTCGTTTTATAATGGCAATAATGGCATTACCATACGGGCAGAATTCTTTGATAAGAATTATAATTTTGATGATAGGGAAGAGCTTACAATTACTGTAAAGGATTCAATTTCAGAAAAATCACAAACATTTCCTTTCATTTTAAAAAATAATAGTTATCAAGTGGATTTGAGCAGTTTACCAGCATCAGACTATAGTTTTGAGGTACGCGCTACCCATGAAAATATATCTCAATTTGGTAAGTTCAAAATTTTGGAGTACAATGTAGAACAGCAATTTTTAAATGCCAATGTAACAAAATTGCAGCAAGTGGCTACTAATAGCAACGGAACTGCTTATTTTATAGGCAACACAAAATCATTAACGGACAATTTATTAAAGGACAATAGATACATGGCCATTCAAAAAAAGAACAAAAGAACCATACCTTTAATAGATTGGAAATACTTACTGTTTATAATAGCTATTAGCTTATCTGCAGAATGGTTTTTAAGAAAATATAACGGATTAATTTAAATAACTAAACAATGGAAAAATTACCGAAAATTGGAATACCAATAATTATTATAGCCATCATACTGATTATAGTACTGGCCAAATCAGCAGTAACGGTAGGCTCAGGCGAACGGGGCGTACTCTACGAAACTTTTGGGGGTGGCGTTGTGACAGATGAACCTCCACTAGGGGAAGGATTTCACATTATAGCGCCTTGGAACAAGGTTTTTGTTTACAATATTCGTCAGCAAGAATTATCTGAAAAAGGCATGTCTGTGCTGTCATCTAACGGATTGGAGATTAAACTGGATGCCTCTATATTATACCAGGCAAAAGCCGAAACCGTAGCAAAATTGCACCAAACAAGAGGTGAGGAATATTTGCAAAGTGTTGTTGTGCCTGCTGTTCGCTCTGCAACTAGAAGTGTTGTTGGGCGTTATACCCCAGAACAATTGTATTCTACCAAGAGAGATGCCGTGCAACATGAAATTTTTGAAGAAACAAAAAAAATAGTTGAACCCCAGTTTATTCAATTAAATGCTATTTTGGTTCGTGATGTTGCCTTGCCAGCAACAATCAAACAGGCCATTGAACGAAAACTAAAACAAGAACAAGAATCATTGGAATATGAGTTTAGGTTGGTCACGGCACATAAAGAAGCTGAACGCCAAATTATTGAAGCCAAAGGTAAAGCCGATGCCAACAAAATATTAAGTGCTTCATTAACAGATAAGATTTTGCAGGACAAAGGCATTGAAGCCACCATAAAACTAGCAGAATCAACAAACAGTAAAGTGGTTGTTATTGGCTCTGGTGATAGTGGCATGCCAATTATACTAGGAAATCAATAAAGATAATCACTACAAGAAATAAAAAAGCAGAAGCATCCGTTTCTGTTTTTTTTATTCCATAATAAATGTATTGGCAATTATTTGAAGTTCATCATCATTCATTGCTGACGTGTTTTTTAAAATATTAATGAATTGTGATACTTCTTCTTTTGATGCTGGGCAACCTAGATTATTACCTTTTGAATCAAAAGAATCATCTACAAAAGCTCCATTTTTGTTAAAAATCAACCAAAAAGGAATTCCTGAATTGTCGCCTTTGTATTGTTTTAAAAGCTCATTAGCGCCGGGGTTTTCCAAATGTTTATTGTTTTCAGATTCTTTGACTACTAAATGATCAATGACATAGTTGTTATCAAAAAATTCTTTGCAAGCAGGATCGTTCATCAGTTTATCCATTCGTTTGCACCAACCGCACCAAGATGCATGAAACATAATAAACACATGCTTGTTTTCTTTTTTAGCCTGTTCTGTGGCTTTCAATAAAATATTCTCTGCAGATTCTTGTGAAATCACCTGTTGGGTGCCCAAAACAATGAGCATAATCAAAATTGGTAAAGATCTCCGTTTCATAATTTTTATTGAATGAAGTAAATTTTTGTGATTACGTAAATTTAAGTGCATATTACCTAAAAATATTCAATTCGAAAAAAAATAAAACTAAATATTTGGAAACATTGATTTAAATTTTAGATATTTGTTTCAAATAATTGAGAAAACATGAACTTTATTCAATTACATCACCATCATTTTCAAATTTGCCCTCAAGCGAAGTGAAAATGTATTGAATAAATTCAACATATATTTTAAACCCGTTTGAGACAATCAAGCGGGTTTTTTAATTCCTGACAAGATTGTTTCAAACTCATAAAAATTAATAAATGAGTAAATTAAGAATCGCAGTGCAAAAAGCGGGTCGTTTACACGACGAATCCATGGAAATACTAAAAGATATTGGTATTTCTATAGATAATGGAAAAGATCAATTAAAGGCGTCTGCCAGAAACTTTCCGTTGGAAGTGTTTTATTTGAGAAATGGCGATATTCCGCAATATCTAAAAGATGGCGTGGTTGATGCGGCTATCATTGGAGAAAATATATTGGTAGAAAAGGGCAATGGCATTACCATCGCCGAAAAACTAGGGTTTTCAACCTGTAAGGTATCAATAGCCATTCCTAAGTCTGTTAAATATACTGGTATTCAGGATTTAGAAGGCAAACGGATTGCCACATCATACCCCAACACGATACAGGGGTATTTGGACAAAAACGGCATTAAAGCCAATTTGCACATCATTAATGGGTCTGTTGAAATAGCGCCTAATATTGGTTTAGCTGATGCCATTTGTGATATTGTTTCCAGTGGCAGCACCTTGTTTAAAAACAATTTAAAAGAGGTTGAAGTAATTATGAAATCGGAAGCGGTATTAGCGGTTTCACCGGTTTTGAGTCAAGAGAAACAGGATATTTTAGATAAAATACAATTTAGGCTCCAATCGGTTTTAAAAGGGCGAAACTCTAAATATGTATTGTTGAATGCACCTAATGACAAGTTGCAAGACATCATTAATGTCCTACCAGGTATGAAGAGTCCAACGGTTTTACCTTTGGCACAAGAAGGATGGAGCTCTGTACATTCCGTAATTAGTAAAAATCAATTTTGGGACATCATAGACGAATTAAAAAAGAAAGGGGCCCAAGGGATTTTAGTGTGCCCTATTGAAAAAATGGTCATATAATCATAATTATCATGCAAATACTTAATAATCCTAATAAAAGTGACTGGGCTGATATTTTAAAACGTCCAACCCAAACTGTTGATGATATTGAGGCGACGGTCAATCAAATTTTTGATGAAGTGAATCAAAAAGGCGATGCTGCCATTAAAAAGTACACCTCATATTTTGATGGTATTGAATTGGAAAACATGCTTGTAAGTGATGCTGAAATAGAACGTGCCATCCAAAATGTATCACCTGAACTAAAAGAAGCTATCAAGATTGCAAAGCAAAACATTGAAACGTTTCACAGTGCACAAAAAACCTCTAAAGTTTCTATTGAAACAACTAAAGAGGTAACGTGTTGGCAAGAAAAAAGACCTATTGAGAAGGTTGGTTTGTATATTCCCGGTGGAACAGCTCCATTATTTTCAACGGTTTTAATGTTGGCCATACCGGCGCAAATTGCTGGTTGTAAAGAGATAGTATTGTGTTCACCACCTAACAAAGAGGGAACTATTGCTTCAGAAATACTCTATGCAGCACAACTCTGCAATGTAACCAAAATCATTAAAGTAGGTGGTATTCAAGCCATTGCAGGCTTGACATTTGGCACGGACATTATTCCAAAAGTGTATAAAATATTTGGTCCAGGAAACCAGTTTGTAACTGTTGCTAAACAGTTAGCAACCAAGTACGGTGTTGCTATTGATATGCCAGCTGGTCCTAGTGAGTTATTGGTTGTTGCAGATGATTCCGCCAATGCATCCTATATAGCATCCGATTTATTGAGTCAAGCCGAACATGGTACAGACAGTCAAGTAATTTTGGTGTCAACATCAAATGATATCATACATGCTGTTTCTAAAGAAATATATTCACAAATAAAAGTGCTGCCCAGAAAAGCCATTGCTGAAAAAGCCATTGCCAATTCAAAATTGATATATGTTGAAAACGATAGTTTGGCTCTTGAATTAATTAACGAATATGGACCTGAACACTTTATTATATGTGCTAAAAACGAAACATTCTATATTGATGGCGTTACAAATGCAGGATCGGTTTTTATTGGTGATTTCACGCCCGAAAGTGCGGGGGATTATGCATCAGGAACCAACCATACCTTACCAACCAATGGGTTTTCAAAAGCCTATTCAGGTGTCAATTTAGATAGTTTTTTAAAAAGTATGACCTTTCAAAAAATTACCAAAGAGGGACTACTTAATATTGGCAATGCCATAGAGTTAATGGCTGAAGCAGAAGGCTTACAGGCACACAAAAACGCCGTAAGCATTCGATTAAAGAATTTAAAATAATAAGCGTCATGCTGAACTTGTTTCAGCATCACACAAACAAATTAATGAGACACTGAAATACATTCAGTATGACGAACATGAATATTCAACGTTTAATACGACCTACAATCAAGGCATTAAAACCATATTCATCTGCAAGAGATGAGTTTCAAGGGGTGCCAGCTGATATGGTGTTTTTGGATGCCAATGAAAATCCGTTTGAAAATGGTGTGAACCGCTATCCAGATCCGCACCAAAACAGATTGAAATCCATTTTATCTGATATTAAAGGTATTCCAACACAAAATATGTTGCTTGGTAATGGCAGTGATGAAGTCTTGGATCTCATTTTTAGAATGTTTTGTGAGCCTAATAAGGACAACGTTATTATATTGCCTCCAACGTATGGTATGTATGAGGTATTGGCCAATTTAAATGCCATTGAAACGATTAAGGTACCATTATCTGAAAGTTTTCAACCTAAAGTTGATGCGATTTTAAACGAAACAAATGTAAATAGCAAACTGTTATTTTTATGTTCGCCAAACAACCCAACAGGAAATAGTTTTTCCACGGATGATGTAGAACGTCTTCTTAAACAGTTTCAAGGGATTGTGGTTATTGATGAAGCTTATATTGATTTTTCAAGTCAACAAAGTTGGCTTAACAGATTAGAGGAATTCCCAAATCTTATCGTCACACAAACCCTATCAAAAGCCTATGGTATGGCAGGTATTCGTTTGGGGATATGTTATGCGTCAACTGAAATTATTGAAGTACTTAACACCATCAAACCTCCTTATAACGTTAATGAACTGACACAGCAAAAAGCCATTGAAAATCTAAATAAAAAAGAGCTGGCTGCAAATCAAATCGCTGATATTTTAAAGGAACGTGATATCTTAATAACTGAATTAAAAACCATTAGCTTTGTTTTAAAAATTTATCCATCTGATGCTAATTTCTTTTTAATACAAGTTGACGATGCCAATAAACGTTACAATCAGCTAATCAATCAAGGGATTGTCATCAGAAACAGAACCACACAACCCGGATGCAAGGATTGTTTAAGAATTACGGTTGGTACTGCTTCCGAAAACAAAAAATTAATACGTGTATTACAAGACATTCAAAGTAAATAGTTATGAAAAAAGTATTGTTTATAGATCGTGACGGCACACTTATAAAAGAACCAGCGGACGAACAGATTGATTCCTTTGAAAAGTTACAGTTTTACCCAAAGGTATTTCAGTATTTAAGTAAAATTGTCAAAGAGCTGGATTATGAATTGGTGATGGTAACTAATCAAGATGGGTTAGGAACCGAAATTTATCCAGAAAACACCTTTTGGCCAGTCCATAACTTTATCATTAAATGCTTTGAAGATGAAGGTATTGTTTTTAGTGAACAATTGATAGACAGAACATTTGCACGGGACAATGCCCCCACAAGAAAACCTAATACGGGGTTGCTAACAAACTATTTTTCTGATGAGTACGATTTGGAAAACTCGTTTGTAATAGGGGATAGGTTGACCGATATTGAATTAGCTAAAAATTTAGGGGCAAAGGGAATTTACATCAATGATGAAACCCATTTAGGTGTTAATGAAATCACTGTTAAACGTGAGGAATTAAACGATTATATAGCTTTAGAAACCAATGATTGGCAAAAAATATATGCCTTTTTAAAAGCTGACGATAGAAGTGGCGGCATCATAAGAAACACCAACGAAACCAAAATAGCCATTCAATTAAACCTTGATGGCACCGGAAAAAGTAAGATTAATACAGGCATTGCGTTCTTTGACCACATGCTGGACCAGATTGCACGCCACGGACAATTGGATTTGACTATTAAGGTTGAAGGAGATCTAGAAGTTGATGAGCACCATACCATTGAAGATACAGCCATTGCCCTTGGGGAATTGTTTAACAAGGTTTTAGGCAATAAGCTAGGTATCGAGCGTTACGGCTTTTGTTTGCCAATGGATGATTGTTACGCGCAAGCTGCCATAGATTTTGGCGGACGTAATTGGTTGGTTTGGGAAGCCGAATTTAAACGTGAAATGGTTGGTAAAATGCCAACCGAGATGTTTTATCATTTCTTTAAATCGTTTACCGATGGTGCCAAGTGCAATTTGAATATCAAAGCTGAGGGCACCAATGAGCATCATAAAATTGAAGCCATTTTTAAGGCCTTTGCAAAAGCTATTAAAATGGCGGTAAAACGTGATATTGAGAAAATGATATTGCCATCAACAAAAGGAATGCTTTAAAAAATTAAGAATTCAGACTTTAGAATTACGGAATTGAATTCGTAAATCGTAAATCGTAAATCAATTGAAATTAGTCATCATAAATTACGGAGCCGGAAACATCAAAAGTATTCAATTTGCCTTTAACCGTTTGGGAATAGATGCGATTTTATCAAATGACCCTGAGGAAATTTTGTCTGCAGACAAAATTATTTTCCCAGGTGTTGGCGAAGCCAGTTCCGCCATGAAAAAGTTGCAAGAAACGGGGTTGGATACATTGATTCCCAATTTAAAACAACCGATTTTGGGTATTTGTTTGGGCATGCAGTTACTGTGCAATTCAACAGAAGAAGGCAACACGAAAGGCTTAGGGGTTTTCAATACAAATGTTAAACGGTTTTCCAATGAAGTTAAAGTACCACAAATGGGATGGAATGTCATTAAAAATCTAAAATCAGATTTGTTTTCTGGAATTAAGGAAAATGAATACATGTATTTAGTACATAGTTACTATGCCGAACATTGCAAACAAACCATTGCAACAACGGATTATGGTATCAACTATGCATCAGCATTACAACATAATAACTTTTTTGGGGTTCAATTTCATCCAGAAAAGAGTAGTTTAGCAGGAGAGAAAATATTAGATAATTTTTTAAAATTATAAATAAGTCTTTAGTAATTAGTTGTTAGCCTTTAGCTAGTAGCCAAAAGCCTAAAGCCAAAAGATAAAATGAGAATTATACCAGCCATAGATATTATTGACGGAAAGTGTGTTCGCTTGACCAAAGGTAATTATGAAACTAAAAAAGTATATAATGAAAACCCTCTTGAAGTAGCAAAAGCCTTTGAATCCTCTGGAATTGAATATCTGCACTTAGTGGATTTAGATGGAGCTAAAGCACAGCATATTGTTAATTTTAAAATTTTAGAGCAAATAGCATCCAAAACAAATTTAAAAATTGATTTTGGAGGTGGTCTAAAAGCAGATGAAGATTTACATATTGCTTTTAACTCTGGTGCCAAGCAAATCACGGGCGGTAGCATTGCCGTTAAAAACCCAAAGGTATTTGAAGGTTGGATATCTAAATATGGCCCTACAAAAATCATTTTGGGGGCCGATAGTGACCAGGGCAAAGTTTCCATAAGCGGTTGGATGGAACAAAGCAAAGAGGACTTGATTCCCTTTATTAAAGGTTATCAAAAGAAAAGCATTCAATATGTCATTTGCACCGATATATCAAAAGATGGCATGCTTGAAGGGCCTTCAGTAGATTTATATAAGCAAATCATTTCAGAATGTTCCAATAGCAGTAATGGTCAATCCATTAAATTGATTGCATCGGGTGGTATTTCTTCCATTGAGGAAATCCCTGTTCTTAAGGAAATAGGTTGCGAAGGCGTTATCATAGGTAAAGCCATATATGAAGATAGAATTACCCTAAAACAGCTTGAAAAATATATTTAATTGATATCGGAACCATGTTAACAAAACGAATCATACCGTGTTTAGACATTAAAAATGGGCGCACCGTAAAAGGTGTTAATTTTGTGGATTTAAGAGATGCTGGAGACCCTGTTGTTTTGGCCAAACAATATGCTGACAGAGGTGCTGACGAATTGGTTTTTTTGGATATTTCAGCCACTTTGGAAGGCAGAGCCACCACTTTGGAAATGGTCCTACATGTTGCTGAGCAGGTCAATATTCCGTTTACGGTTGGAGGTGGTATTTCATCAGTTGAAGATGTAAATGCATTGCTGCAATGCGGTGCTGATAAAGTCTCCATAAATTCTTCAGCAGTAAAACGCCCCGAGTTGGTTAATGAACTGGCAGATAAATTTGGAAGTCAGTGTGTAGTTGTAGCTATTGATGCCAAACAGATTAATGGCAATTGGAAAGTCCATTTGGCTGGTGGCAGCATTCCAACCGATATTGATTTATTTGAATGGGCCAAAGAGGTAGAACAACGTGGTGCAGGTGAAATTTTATTTACATCCATGGATCATGATGGTACTAAAAATGGTTTTGCTAATGAGGCGTTGGCAAAGCTATCAGAAGAATTGAACATTCCAATCATTGCTTCAGGTGGTGCAGGAACCATTCAACATTTTATCGATACATTTAAAATAGGAAAAGCAGATGCTGCTCTAGCAGCAAGTGTTTTTCACTACGGAGAGATACCTATTTTAGACTTGAAAAACGAATTAAAAAACAACAATATATCAGTACGATTATAATCTAAGATTATGGAAATAAAATATAATAATGACGGACTTGTTCCTGCTATTATCCAAGATGCCACAACAAAAAATGTGTTGATGTTGGGTTATATGAATGAAGAGGCCTATCAAAAAACCTTAGAAAGCAAAAAAGTCACTTTTTTTAGCAGAAGTAAACAACGTTTATGGACCAAAGGTGAAGAAAGTGGCCATTTTTTAAACCTTGTGGATATTAAAAACGATTGCGATAAGGACACCTTGTTAATTCAGGCAAATCCCGTTGGGCCTACTTGTCATACAGGTAGCGATACTTGCTGGAATGAAGATAATTCTCAGAGTTTTGGGTTTCTATCCCAACTTGAAGAAGTGATAAAGAATAGGAAAGAAAATGCGGATTCTGAAACCTCGTATGTGGCATCCTTATTCAAAAAGGGCATCAATAAAATAGCTCAAAAAGTAGGAGAGGAGGCTGTAGAAGTGGTTATTGAAGCTAAAGACAACAATGATGATTTGTTCTTGGAAGAAAGTGCCGACTTGTTGTTCCATTATTTAATTCTACTTCAGGCAAAAGGGTACACATTAGAAGATATAACCAAAGTGCTTCAAAAACGACATAAATAATTAACAAAGAAAAAGGCATTGATGATTTCAATGCCTTTTGTGTATTCAGTTTCTATTGTTTAGGTCAAGATATCCAATTTTTAGCTATCGATGTTTTCGATAGTTTAACCAATAAAGCAGCAATGATCGGGATGGAAATTGTCATTATCCAAGCAAAACTGTCGTAATAGTCAGATGCATTGGTCATAAATAATTCATGCGAAAATTGAACAAGAACAGCAATAAATGATATTAAAAACAATGGTTTTGCCCATTTTTTTCTAAGTAGCAAAGCTATACAACCCAAAGCACCGGCAAAAACCGCTATCGCAAAAGCGGCAGTTGCCCAAGCTGGCGTTGCATCAAGAATAGCTAATTGTTGTTCATTAAAATTAGCTCTAAAAGCCTCGCTTTTATAAGCTTGCTGTAAGTATGCATTAACACCCATGATATTCCATAAAAGGGCAATTACACTCACAACCCAAAACCAAATAGGTGGTTTGCTTGATGTCTTTTCAGTCATAATTAGATAGTTTTAGTTAGTAAAAAGTATTACAATTTATAAAAAATTTTGTCACAAATCTTAAATTACATACTTTCAAAAATATTTTAAATACTTCGTACACAAATTGAAAAAATATTTTTATGTTGTTACTGTTCAATTTTTAGGGTACCGCTTTCACGGGTGGCAAAAGCAACCGTATTTAAAGACGGTGCACTTAATGATTGACAAGACCCTAAAATTCATTCTTGAAGGCAAATCCTTTAAAACACTAGGCTCTGGACGGACTGACGCGATGGTGTCTGCACAAGAAGCGGCTTTTGAATTGTTTTTAGAGCATCCCATTGAAGATTTAGATTCTTTTTTAGCCTTGTTCAATCACAATCTACCGCAAGACATCAGGGCTTTAACCATTAATGAAGTCAATGCTGAATTCAATATCATTCAACATTCAAAAATAAAGGAATATCTTTATGTGTTTGCTCATGGTGGGAAGAACCATCCGTTTTGCGCGCCCTTAATGACCACTATTTTGGAGCCACTGGATATTGAAATCATGAAAGCAGGTGCCAAGTGCTTTGAAGGCACACATTATTTTAAAAGCTATTGTTACAAAGCAACTGATGAAGGCATCTATACAAGGACTATAGAGGCTTGTGAAATTGTTGAGAACACCATGTTTACAGCTAATTTTTTTCCTGAAAAAAGTTATGTTTTTAAAGTCAAGGGCAAAGGGTTTATGCGAAACCAAATCAGGTTAATGATGGGCACATTGATTAAGTTGGGACGAGGCGACATAACCTTAGAATATATTAAAGACAGTTTAAAGCCAGAAAGCAAAGAGGTCATGGATTATATTGCACCGGCATCTGGATTAATTCTTAATAAAATAAACTTCATTTAATTTACTAGTATTATTTCAAATCGCTTCTTTTTTATAAGAACTTCATGTTGTTATATGTGAATTGTACAATTCTTAATAAAAAACATGTAACGAGCAATAAACATTATAGAGTCATCTTTGTTTAATGGTATTTAGTTTATTACAAATAATCTAAATGCACATAATAAATTTAACTTAAAAATAGACTAATGAAAAATTTAATGTTATTGATTGCAATAATACTGTCAGGGAACGCATTTGCTCAAGAAAAGCCTAAGGAGGTAAAACAAGAAACTGAAGTGAAGACTGTTAAAACAACAGATTCTGATAAAACCACTGAAAAAAAAGTAAAAGTAGTTACTAGAGAAACAGCTTCAGTTGAATTGGACAAAAAAGATCAGAACAAGACAAATCAAAATCGTATTAAAGCAACAAAAAAAGTCAAAAAAACTGTTTCCGTTGATAATGATAATGACAACAATTATGATGTTTTAAGTCAAGAAACTTATTATATTTTAGGTGATGAAAAATATATGTTCACACCTAATAAAAAAGGTTTTGATATTGCTTATGACAAAAATAAAGACAATGATCACTTGATAAAAGTTGGAAAAGCTTGGTCAACAAGTACAAATGGCTATTATATTTTAAATGGAAATATGCACTCTGGTATTGGTTATTTTGATTCTAACGGAAATTTTGCGGTTGAATATTACAATAAAGATACTGATCAAGTTGAAGTCAAGACATACATAAAAAATTAGCATTGTAAAATGTTAACACCTTACAAAAAGTCCCGTTCCATTCGGGACTTTTTGTATTTTTAAAAAATAATAAGGATTAACAACAATGAACATAGCTATTTCACCAACTGTATTAGATTTTTTCAAAAGATTAGAAAAAAACAATAACCGGGATTGGTTTAATGACCATAAAAAAGAATTCAAATCCATAGAATCCGATATAAAAAAGGTCTATAACACGCTGTTTGAATTACTAAAAACCCATGATGATGTGGATGGTGTAAAACTGTTTAGAATTTATCGGGATGTGCGTTTCTCAAAAAATAAATTACCTTATAAAACCCATTTTGGAGGCGCTTTCCACAGGGCAAAACCAAAATTACGTGGCGGATATTATTTGCATATTCAACCTAATGACCAAAGTTTTATTGCAGCAGGTTTTTGGGAACCCAACAAAGACGATTTGTTTAGAATTCGTAAGGAATTTGAAATGGATGACAGCGAGATGAGAGACATACTCAACAATCAAGCTCTTAAAACCATTTGGGGAGATATTAAAGGTGATGAAGTTAAAACAGCTCCAAAAGGATTTAGTAAAGACCATGAGGCGATTGACCTAATCAAAAAGAAACAATATATTTTTACCAAGCCATTTAATGATAAAGAGGTTCTGGAACCTGATTTCATCAACACGGTCAATGAAGCGTTCAAGGCCATTCGCCCATACTTTAATTATATGAGCGATGTCCTTACAACCGATTTAAACGGCGTATCCACTATATAATTTCTGATATGACATACTTGGTTTGATTAAACTCAAACCGATCGTTTTGCTTTTTGTTCTTTAATAGCTGGCCAATAGGAGAACTTAATGAAATGGCAAAATACTCTTTGTTTTCCAATTCAATTTTACCAATGCTAGTAGCTAGGTAAAAGTTCATGCTATCTGTTTTTACAATGCTTCCCAGTACGGCATCAGTAGAATTTACATTGGTTTTTATCTGTTTCAAAAAGTCCTTAGCCTTTAGGGCGTCATTCATGTAAGCCATGTTTTTTTCAAGATCATTCAGCAATTTACCATTTCCGGAATCATCATCTTCTGAGTTTCCCTTGTCATTACTTTCAATGGCTTCCTTGATTAAATGTATTTCTTCTTTGTAATCTTGAATGCGCTTATCGACACGTTCATTACAAATTTGCAAAAGCTGTTGTTTTATCGTCATTAAATATCTAAACGGCTGTTAAAAATTCTGGTCGTTGAAAAAGTTGAATATTGCTGATTAATCTGTCCTTTACAATGTTCATCATGCGCTTGTTTAATGCTGATGAATTCTGGATATAGATTTTATATTCAGAAACAGTAAAAAGTCCTATTAAGATACCTTTCAATGAATTCCTGAATTTAATGTCTTTTTGAATGGCATTTTCAATAAAATGAATGCGTTTTTCAACGGATAGTTCGTAGAAGGATCCCTTGTACTTATTGATATAGTTCTTAAAAACCTCAATAAGCAAATCATTCTGCAACTTAACTATGGGTCTAATAACCATATTTTGAAATCGCTCATCACTACTCATGGTATCATTGATTGTAGTAGTAGAAATCTCGGGACGGATACTTTCCAGGTTGGATTGTCTTGTGTTCATGATTTAAGATTTTCAATAAAATTAAAGATTAATAAAACCGAACAAAACCAATGGGTTGATACTTTTTAACTACGTTATCAACAATTGGGAATTTTATATCTTTATGAAGTTATTTTTCAATAAACCTATTTAATACAGAATTCATGAAATTTGGAAGTGTAGATAACCCAGAAAATATCGACTTTACGTTGCCTAAAGATCATCCATCGACCAAACAAGTTTTAAATGCGGTTAAAGATGATAATGTTCCGGAAATATATGTAGGATGTGCCAAATGGAACAAAGCAGACTTGAAAGGATTTTATCCTCGAGGAACAAAAGATGAGTTGGCCTATTATTCAACGCAATTCAATTCCATAGAACTCAATGCGACCTTTTACAGGATTTTCCCTTCGGAACAATTTGCAACTTGGTATGACAAAACACCCAAAGGATTTAAGTTTTTCCCAAAACTGAACCAAGAAATAAGTCATTGGAAACGCTTGCGAGACACTAAAGAAGTTGTTGAAAATTATTTATACAACGCATCCAATCTGAAAGAAAAACTGGGAACCGTCTTTTTGCAAATGCACAATAATTACAGTCCGAAAGATTTTAATAGGGTTGAGGATTTTGTTGAACAATGGCCCAAAGAAATCCCGTTGGCTATTGAATTTAGACATACCGACTGGTATAATGACGCCTCGGTAGCTAATGATTTATACCAACTTTTGGAAACACATGATATTTCTAATGTATTGGTCGACACGGCTGGAAGACGTGATTTATTGCATATGCGCTTGACCAATGCTACCGCTTTTATACGGTATGTAGGTGCTAACCATCCGAGTGATTATGAGCGTTTGGATGATTGGATTGCTCGATTAAAAGATTGGAAAGCACAAGGCATTAAGGAAATAGATTTCTTTATCCATCAAAACATAGAAAAAGAATCGCCTTTGCTGTCCGCTTACTTTATTAGGAAATTGAATGATCAATTGGGCTATTCATTAACAATACCCAATGATGATTCGCAGCAACGCTTATTATAACCGTATATTTGTTAAAAATATGATACATGAAATTTCACACTAGAAAATGGGTAAAACCAGAAGACTTAAACCCTAATGGTACGTTGTTTGGAGGCCGTTTATTGGCATGGATTGATGAAGAAGCCGCTTTGTATGCGTCCATTCAACTGGAAAATCAAAAAATAGTCACTAAATACATGAGTGAAATCGATTTTATTTCGTCTGCCAACCAAGGTGATATCATTGAAATAGGTATGGAACCCGTTAAATTTGGAAAGACATCGTTAATCTTAAGTTGTGAAGTACGAAACAAAATGACCCGCGAAACCATAATTACCATTTCAAACATTGTCATGGTCAATTTGGGCCCTGACGGAAAAGCCAAACCACATGGAAAAACCCAAGTGGAATATGTAAAAGATAGATTATAATAAGATTGCTTAAAAAAGCAGCTTTAAAATTTATAAGCAAACAATCGTTTCTATTGAGATAAAATCGATTTTTATCAAATCCATTAATAATCCTATAAAAATGCATCAAAAGACACCTTAACTTTTGTTATTATGATGAAAAAAGGGGAGTTTTTTATAAATTTGGCATCCTTATAATCTGGTTGATTTAACAGGTATTTACACACCAGATTTCAAAAATTAAATTAAAGATTTTTATGAGCAAAACATTGTTTGACAAAGTATGGGACTCACATGTTGTTAGAAAAATTGAAGGAGGTCCTGACGTGTTTTTTATCGACCGTCATTTTATACATGAGGTGACCAGTCCTGTTGCCTTTCTTGGCTTAAAAAGCAGAGGCTTGAAAGTATTATATCCAGAGCGCACATTTGCAACAGCCGACCATAACACGCCGACTATCAATCAACATTTACCGGTTGAAGACCCGTTATCAGCAAATCAATTGAAGGCCCTGGAAGACAACTCCAACGAATACGGTATTAGTCACTGGGGTTTAGGACATCAAAAAAACGGTATTGTGCATGTTGTAGGACCAGAAAACGGTATTACATTCCCAGGAGCTACCATTGTTTGTGGTGATTCACATACATCTACACACGGGGCTTTTGGTGCCATTGCGTTTGGGATTGGAACATCAGAAGTAGAAATGGTATTATCAACGCAATGTATCATGCAACCAAAGCCTAAAAAAATGCGCATTAATGTCAATGGGCAATTAGGAAAAGGGGTAACACCAAAAGATGTGGCATTATATATTATTTCACAACTGTCAACATCGGGAGCTACAGGCTATTTTGTGGAATACGCAGGTGATGTGTTTGAAAACATGACCATGGAAGGCCGTATGACCGTATGTAACTTGTCTATTGAGATGGGTGCCCGAGGTGGCATGATTGCGCCAGATGAAACTACTTTTGCTTACTTAAAAGATAAACCCTTATCACTAAAAGGCGCCGAATGGGATAAAGCCGTAGCCTATTGGAAAACGCTAAAAACGGATGCCGATGCAACGTTTGATAAAGAAATAAGCTTTAATGCCAGTGATATTGAGCCTATGATTACTTATGGAACCAATCCAGGCATGGGCATTGGTATTTCCAAACATATTCCAAAGGCAGAACAGGTTGAAGGAGGTAAAGCTACCTACAAAAAATCACTTGATTACATGGGCTATAACGAAAATGATTCCATGATTGGCAAAAAAGTGGATTATGTATTCTTGGGAAGCTGTACCAATGGTAGAATTGAGGATTTTAGAGCGTTTGCTTCTATAGTAAAAGGAAAGAAAAAAGCAGATCATGTAACAGCTTGGTTAGTGCCAGGTTCTCATGAAGTGGAAGCTAAAATCAAGGAAGAAGGCATACTTGACATCATTACGGAAGCAGGTTTTAGTTTAAGACAACCTGGTTGTTCAGCTTGTTTGGCAATGAATGATGACAAAGTGCCTGCTGGAAAATATGCAGTAAGTACATCCAACAGGAATTTTGAGGGTCGTCAAGGACCTGGTTCCAGAACCTTATTGGCCAGTCCGTTGGTAGCTGCTGCTGCTGCGGTAACCGGTGTGGTAACAGATCCTAGGGATTTAATTTAATAGCTTTTAGCAATTGGCCGTTGGCCTTTAGCTAAATGTAAAAGTGAACAAGAGTAAAATAAAAATATTGCCATTAGCTAAAAGCTAAAGGCCAAAAGCGAAAAAATATGGCTTACGATAAATTTAATATACTAACAAGCACAGCAGTACCTCTTCCATTGGAAAATGTGGACACTGATCAAATTATACCTGCCCGTTTCTTAAAAGCGACCAAGCGAGAAGGTTTTGGTGATAACCTATTTAGGGATTGGCGTTATAACAGTGACAATTCTCTTAAAGAGGATTTTGTATTGAACAATCCTATCTACTCAGGTAAAATACTGGTAGGTGGTAAAAACTTTGGTTCAGGATCGTCTAGGGAACATGCTGCTTGGGCTGTCTATGACTACGGATTCCGTTGTGTGGTATCCAGCTTTTTTGCGGACATTTTCAAAAACAACTGTTTGAATATTGGTGTATTACCTGTTCAGATAAGTCCAGAATTCTCTGAACAGATTTTTGAAGCTATTTATGATGACCCAAAAACAGAAATAGAGGTCAATCTGCCTGCTCAAACCATAACAATCCTTTCTACTGGTGCTCAAGAATCCTTTGAAATCAATAGTTATAAAAAGGAAAACATGCTAAATGGTTTTGATGATATTGATTACCTTCAAAATATAAAAGGCGAGATAGAGTCTTTTGCTGACGGTCTATTGCTATAACTGATGGCTCGAAAGAAAATAGAAATAATGGACACGACATTGCGCGATGGTGAGCAAACCTCGGGCGTGTCGTTTTCTGCTTCTGAAAAATTGACTATAGCCAAGCTTTTACTTGAAGAATTAAAGGTTGACCGTATTGAAATAGCCTCAGCCAGAGTCTCTGAGGGGGAGTTTCAAGCAGTAAAGAATGTCACAAATTGGGCTAGTCAAGCAGGGTATATTGATCAAGTAGAAGTATTGACTTTTGTGGATAAAGGTGTGTCCATTGACTGGATGATTGAAGCAGGCGCCAAGGTTCAAAACTTATTAACAAAAGGTTCATTAAATCATTTAACTCATCAATTAAAAAAGACTCCAAATCAGCATTTTAAAGAAATTGAAGAAAGTATTAATCTTGCGAAAGAAAAAGCCATTAAAACCAATGTCTATTTAGAGGATTGGAGCAATGGCATGCGAAATTCAAAAGACTATGTATTTGAATTTTTGGCTTTTTTGTCAACTCAACCTATTAAGAGGATTATGCTTCCTGACACATTGGGTGTGTTAACCCCTGCGGAATCATTTGCGTTTGTTTCAGAAATAAAGTCTAAATACCCGCATTTGCATTTTGACTTCCATGCTCATAACGATTACGATTTAGGGGTTTCCAATGCTTTAGAAGCTTTAAAAGCAGGGGCAGACGGTTTGCATTTAACCATCAATGGTATGGGAGAACGGGCAGGAAATGCGCCCATGGCCAGTACCATTGCCGTTATTAATGATTTTTTGCCTGCTGTAGAGGTAGGAGTGAATGAAAAAGTGCTGTATACAGTCAGTAAGTTGGTTGAGAATTTTTCTGGTGTCATGATTCCAGCTAATAAGCCCATCATTGGAGCCAATGTGTTTACCCAAACCGCGGGTATTCATGCCGATGGTGACAACAAGAAAAATTTATATTTCAGCGATCTACTGCCCGAGCGTTTTGGTAGAACCAGAAAATATGCGTTAGGCAAAGCGTCTGGAAAGGCCAATATCCAAAAAAACCTGCAAGAGTTAGGTCTTCAGTTGAATGATGAAGACTTAAAAAAGGTAACACAGCGGATTATAGAACTGGGTGACAAAAAACAAGTGGTCACCAAAGAGGATCTTCCGTATATTATTTCAGATGTGTTGGATAGAACGTATGAAGAAAAAGTAAAGGTTGAGTCGTATGTATTGACGCATTCCAAAGGACTAAAGCCTTCCACAACGGTTTCCATTACTATCAATGGCAAAAACTATGAAGAGAACGCGTCTGGAGATGGGCAATTTGATGCCTTTATGAACGCTATTCGAACCATTTTCAAAAACATAAATTTTGTACTGCCTAATTTAATTGATTATGCCGTACGGATTCCTCCAGGAAGCCATTCTGATGCCTTGTGCGAAACCATCATTACTTGGAAGAGCCCTGATAAGGAATTTAAAACCCGTGGCTTGGATTCAGACCAAACGGTATCTGCCATAAAAGCCACAGAAAAAATGTTGAATATTATTATTAATTAAGATAACCATAAAGATTATATGAAATTGAATATAGCCCTTTTAGCAGGCGATGGCATTGGCCCAGAAGTTATAGAACAAGCCGTTAAGGTAAGTGATGCAGTTGCTAAAAAATTTGGACACGACATTACATGGACTCCAGCTTTAACGGGTGCGGCAGCCATTGATGCAGTTGGCGAACCTTACCCCGATGAAACCCATGATGTTTGTGTAAAAGCCGATGCCGTATTATTCGGTGCTATTGGACATCCTAAATATGACAATGACCCAAGCGCTAAAGTGCGTCCGGAACAAGGTTTACTTAAAATGCGTAAAAAATTAGGGCTGTTTGCCAATGTAAGACCAACGTTTACATTTCCATCATTAATTGACAAATCACCATTAAAAAAAGAACGTATTGAAGGTACAGATTTAGTGTTTTTACGTGAATTAACAGGCGGCATTTATTTTGGTGAAAAGGGTAGAAGAGATGGTGGTGAAACCGCTTACGATAATTGCGTGTATTCAAGGGAAGAAGTTCAACGTTTGGCAAAAAAAGGATTTGAACTGGCCATGACACGTTCTAAAAAATTGTGCTGTGTGGACAAAGCCAATGTACTGGAAACATCTCGTTTATGGAGAGAGACTGTACAAGCTATGGAAAAAGACTATCCTGAAGTAACCGTAAGCTATGAGTTTGTTGATGCCGTAGCCATGCGCTTGGTACAATGGCCCAATAGCTATGATGTATTAATTACAGAAAACTTGTTTGGTGATATATTAACCGATGAAGCTTCGGTGATTTCAGGCTCTATGGGATTAATGCCATCGGCGTCTGTTGGTACAGATAATCAATTATTTGAACCTATTCACGGATCATATCCACAAGCAACAGGCTTAAATATAGCAAACCCTTTAGCAACTGTATTATCGGCAGCAATGATGTTTGAAATGGCTTTTAATCTACCTGAAGAAGGTGCCGCTATTAGAGAAGTTGTCAATAAAGCTTTAGAAGAAGGCATGGTTACCGAAGATTTAGCCAATGGTGGTAAATCTTATGGCACAAAAGAAGTAGGGGATTGGTTAGCTGCCAATATTTAAAAACACAACTAAACTAAATAATGTAACCGAGACTCTTTTATAGGGCTCGGTTTTTTTATGCCTTTACAAAACTGGATCCCGTTGGCAGTTCAAAAACTTCCAAATCAAAATAAGGAACAGCCGCTATCAAGTGGTCAAAAATATCAGCCATGATATACTCGTAGTTTTCCCAGCGTTTATCGCTACTAAATGCATAAATTTCCAAAGGGATACCTTGAGATGTCGGTTCCAACTGCCGTACCATAATCATCATGTCTTTATTTATGGCCGAATGGCGTTCCAAATAGGTTTGGGCATATTTTCTAAACACACCAATATTGGTCAAATTTCTGCCATTTAAAGCTAGTTCTTTGTTAATGCCATTACTGGAATTATAACTGTCTATATCGTTTTGACGGGTATCTAAATACGAATCAATTAATTGAATTTTTTTTAGTCTATCTATCTCATCTTTAGATAAATACTTAACACTACTTAATTTGATATTTAAAGCGCGTTTAATACGTCGTCCATCTGATTTTACCATGCCTCGCCAGTTCTTGAACGAATCAGATATTAAAGCATAAGTTGGAATCGTGGTGATGGTTTTATCAAAATTCTGGACCTTAACAGTGGCCAGGTTGATTTCAATAACATCACCATCGGCACCGTACTTTTCAAAAGTAATCCAATCGCCAATATGTACCATATCGTTTATGGATACTTGGATACTGGCTACAAAGCCCAAAATGGTATCCTTAAAAATCAATATGACTACAGCCGATGCGGCACCCAATGTGGTTATAAAATGTATAAATGCAATTCCCGTAAGAATAGCAATTGCAGAGAGAATACCGATAACCCAAGCAAAAATCATGAATACCTGAATATAGCTATCAATGGGTTTATCCTTTAAACTTGGCAGGGTTTTCATGTAATCCTTTATGGAATTCAAAACACTACGGACAATCCAAAGAGTTAAAACAATGGCAAATACCTGGAGTCCCTTTTCAACAAGCATTTCATAATAACTGAAATCAGTAAGGACAATGGGCATAAACTGAAGCATGACCAATAGTGGGATGACATGCGCTACGTTTCTGGGAACTTTATTGGCCACCAATAAATCATCAAAATTGGTTTTGGATTTTGACGCAAACTGTGAAAAGACCTGGATCAATAATTTTCTGATGATAAAATCAATGATATACACCAAAATACACAAAGCCAAGCCAAGTGCCAGCATATTGAGATATTTAGACGTTGTTTCGGTAAACCCAACAGATACCAAATAATCGTAAAGCAAATGTTTTAAGTCTTCCATAATGGATTAAACGCATTTAATAGGTTTGTGCAAAGGTAATATTTAGACTCAGAAAACCAGTATGTAACTTAGGTTATAATTATATTGTAAAACATACATTATGACAATTTAAGAAACATTTAATACGCCATTAACATATAAAATTAATGGGCCACGTTATATAACTACATAATTTTTTGGATTTTTTAGCTGACGTAAGTCATTTTTTTATTAATTTAAACGAGTTAGTTTTATTTTCATAACAATTAATCCAGTAACATGAAAATATTTGACGATAAGCACATCAAAAACATTGTTTTGGTTGGGGCTCATAACAGCGGCAAAACAACACTTTCTGAAACCATGTTATTTGAGGCAGGTCTTATCAATAGGCGAGGCACTGTTGAGGACCACAACACCGTTTCAGACTATCACAGTATAGAACATGAACGCAGTGCATCCATTTATGCCACACCTCTACATACCGAATGGCGCAATTACAAAATCAATATAATAGACACACCCGGACTGGATGATTTTATAGGAGAAATCATCGCATCCATTCGTGTGGCTGATACCGTGGTGACCACCATAAACGGTCGGCAAGGGGTGGAAGTAGGGACTGAGATTATTTGGAGCTATATAGATAAATATCATATTCCCACCTTGTTTGTGGTCAATCAAATCGATCATCCGGACACCAAATATGAAAATTCCATTAAAGGCATACAGTCATTGGTTGGCAATAATGCAGCCATCATACAATATCCTATAAAAATAGATGGCAGTCAAGGGATTGTGGATGTCTTGAAAATGAAACTCTATAAATTTGGTCCCAATGGCGGTAAACCTGAAAAGCTGCCTATTCCAGACGATCAAAAAGAGCGTGCCGAACAGTTGCATAATGAATTGGTTGAAAAAGCCGCCGAAAATGACGATGCGTTATTGGAATTGTTTTTTGAAAAAGGCACCCTAAATGAAGATGAAATGCGTGCCGGTATTAAAGCAGGTATGCTCAACCATGATTTGTATCCTATATTTTGTGTATCTGCCTTGAATGATATGGGCTCTGGACGTTTAATGGGCTTCATTGACAATGTGGCTCCGGCGGCAGCCGAATTAAAATCAGAGCAAACAGTACAAGGAGATGAGCTAGTACCAAAAAAAGACGGTCCAACCGTCTTGTTTATTTTTAAAACCCTCTTCCAAACCAATTTGGGACAAATTACCTTCTTTAAGGTAAAATCGGGGGAAGTCAATGTCAATGACCGCTTGACCAATTTTAGGACCGGTGAAACCGAAGTCATAAACCAGTTGTTCATCATGGATGGTAAGGAACGCCAATCTGTTTCAAAACTAACGGTTGGTGATATAGGGGCGACCTTAAAATTGAAATTCACGGAAACCAATGATACGTTATACAGTGGTAAAAAAGACATCGCATTACGGGATATCCAATATCCGGAAGACCGTATTGTGCTTGCCGTGAGCGCTGTTACACAAACCGATGATGAAAAATTGAGTGAAGCGCTTAAAAAAATCCACAGTCAAGATCCAACAGTCAGTTTAACGTTTTCAAAGGAAACCAAGGAATTCCTTTTGGGATGCCAAGGTGAACTGCATTTAGCAACCATAGATTGGACCCTAAAAAATATCTATGGAGTGGAAGCTCAGTTTGTGAAACCAAAAACTCCATACAGGGAAACCATCCAACGCTCGTCAACTGCCAACTACCGCCATAAAAAACAATCGGGTGGTTCTGGGCAATTTGCACAAGTGCACCTAAAAATAGAACCTTGGTATGAAGGCATGCCAGAACCCGAAGGCTTTAACATTAGAGGAAAAGAGGATATCGATCTAAAATGGGGCGGTAAGCTGGTTTTTTATAACTGTATCGTGGGTGGAGTAATTGATACACGCTATTTACCATCCATTATGAAAGGTGTTTTGGAAGTCATGGAATCGGGGCCATTAACAGGTTCGTATATCCGTGATATTCGTGTGATGGTGTACGACGGTAAAATGCACTCGGTGGATTCCAATGATATTTCCTTTAAAATTGCAGGAGCACACGCCTTTAGCGAAGCTTTTTTAAATGCCAACCCTAAATTGTTAGAACCTAGAAATGAGCTGGTTGTGAAAGTCCCAGAGGACATGGTAGGCCAGGTGATGACCGATTTGCAATCCAGAAGAGCCGTTATACAAGGCTTTGAAAACAGTGATAATTATCAAATTTTAAACTGTTTGATACCAGCCGATGAACTGCATGGCTATTCAACCGATTTACGCTCGTTAACCCAAGGACGCGCCACGTTTAGCACTAAATTTTCATCGTATGAATCGGTGCCACCACATATTCAAAGCCAATTAGTAAAAAAGGAATTAGTAAACTAAATAGTAAGTATTATGCAAACGAAAGTTTTATATTTAAGTGACCTGAAATTCAATTTAGACATCTGGAGAAGCGAATTAAAATTTCATTCCAACGAGATGGATTTATTTGAAGAAAAACTGGAGCAAATTGCTAAACGCGAATTTTCTCCCGAAGCTACGAGGCATTTGGAAGTTTTCCAAAACAGAATCATGATAGAACGAGATGCTATTTCTAAATTACTGCACCGCATTAGAAAGAAAAAAGAAGCGCTTGAGCATCCTGATTTTTTGGAACAATTAAATGGACGGTTACAAAACAATCAACATTCGTTGCGTGATGATATGCAGACCTATATTAAATTGCATTACGAACTTAAAGAAGCCATGATGGATTTTTTCCTGGAATATTTATAACTAACAACTAAACTATATTTTACATTGCAAAGCCATGGACGTATATATGTTTGTGGCTTTTTTTATTGGAATAAGACAATTGTGGAGTTGGGGCTTGAAATATTCTATTTTACATAATATAAATTATAGTACAAATGTATACTTGAGTAAAAAGGCGAATACTTCAGTATTTGATATAATATCAGATATAACTTCGTGTGAGCGAATTATATCGACAGATATTATGTCACAGCCTTTTTATGTATTCTATAAATATACTCGCTGAAAGAAGAATGCTCATTAACATTAGTTAGTATATCTACTGTTTATTACAACACAATACTATTATCTAACCAACGCTGTAAAAGGTTATTGTTATGAGAAATAGCTACAAGATAAAATTTAGTAAAACGCTTAAAAACTTGTGATTCTTTGAGAGTTTCCATACAAACCGACACAGGAGAAAGATAGTTGGAATGGATTAAAAATAGTTCCCCTTCGCGTTTTAAAAGATAGCCCACATGCCCTTGGTCAAAACCTATAAAATAGAGTCCCTCTTTCGTTAAGCTATCAATCTCTTCAAAAGCTTTTTCGGGTGTATCCTGAACAATCTTATTAATTACAGTGCCGCAACTAATCATTTTAGCTTCATCAATAGGCGATTTTTGAGCCAATGTATAGCGGTTGAGATTTATTCCCATATCCCGCAAAGTGGTTGATATAAAATAACCACATGCAATTTCACCATGGTTAGGTATCGCCGTATGTCCATTAAAACTCCAAGGAGTACCGTACCAATGAGGTATAATCTTATCTACTAATTGATTGGTAAAAGCTCTTTCAACGTTATTAAAACTTATAGTGCCCAACCTAAGGCCTTCTTTTAAACGCAAACGAAGTTTACCAGAATCTACTTTAGTGCCCGCATAAGAACTAGCAATACTATCAAGATCTGTTTTAAATTCAAAAGGCATTGCTTCCTTTAAATTCATGGTTTTAGCTATAAACATGGACTTTTCAGTAACATGGGCATAAGCTACTACCTTGTCTATTTTAGGGATGGTTTTGCTTAAAAATCCTAAAGAAAATAGTAGTGAATAAAATAACATGCAGGTCTTTTTATATGTTTAGTTACCAAAATACCTGTCATAACGTATTAAATAAGAAGTAATTATATTAAAACTGTTAAATTTTTATTTTCTGGGCGATTTGTTTTTAGATATTAAGATTTACCGCCCACCAAACTTCATAATTTTTGGGTATTAAAGGATTGCTGCTTTGAAAACCTTGATCAGCAATTTTAAGTCCTATAATTTCATTTTTTTCATTGCACACATAGCTTATAAAAATAAACGAATGTCCATACGAATCAAGTTTTTCAACATTTACACCCCGGACTACTTTTTCATAGTCTTCTTTATGCCGCCAAACTTGCATGAGTGCTCCGGGTCTTAATTGACCACTCCAAATTCCTAATGAATCAACTAAAGTGCCCATACCGGCATAGGCAATAGCACCGGCGTTGCCTTTGCCCCTATATTTTTCAGGGAGACTTCGCCATCCTTGGTTTGTGTCTGAAGCGGAATCATAAAGTATGTTATACGCTTGTTTAGCAGTATAGAATTGTGTGGCCATGCTATCCGGTAGGTCTTGATAGAGCAAATGACCGTGAACATCTTCATAAGCTTGTTCAAAACGTCCTTTACTTACATCTAGACAATGACCACTGGGCTTCTTGTTTTCGCTGCATAGATAATTTTCTACTATCTTATCAGCCACTGGAGTATTAATGTCTAAAATATCCGAATTTGTAAATTTTTCAAGTAAAGTAGACTGTGATACAATATCGTTTTTTTTTGTGCTAGTAACCATTTGTGTCAATGAATCTTTGGAATTGGATGGTGGGAATGCTAGCTCTAGCTTTTGGCTAATATAGTCATGATTATCTAAATCATAATCTTGTGCAGAAGATGCTGTATTGCCATTACTAGTATGCACTTGTACGGCATGTTGATCCAAACCCAAAAGGTTTATTTTCTGCATTTTTTTTGTCGAAGAACAACCTAATATTATAAGCACTATAAGCACTTTAAAAATGGAGAATGTAATAGGTTTCGTTAGGGATATTTTTATTGGGATGCGACGCATTTCTCAAACTTTTATTCACGTTTTTTGATTGCCTTAGCCTAGATCTAGTAGAACTAGAGCACTGTATAATTCCTCCTAACTAAGGCAATTACTATCAGTAAATCAAAGCTAGTTGATCTTATAACAAAAAGAAATGATGCTTATCAGTCTAAATGGAAAGCAATTTTAAAATTATAACTATGAAAAGTATTGATTGAAAATAAATCATTCCACATATATTATTCTTACCTCCTATGCCTTCAGCTATACTCAGTACAAGCTTGTTGTATAAAAAAGGGAATGCTTGATTCCGCTCCTATTTAAGAAAAACTAAAAAATGAATGTTTAAAATGTAGAAGCCACATCTGTACTATGGTCTGTAGTCGTTTTTAAATGGTTATCGTTAAAAACCTCTTTGATAATTTTATACAAATCCGGGATAACGGTTTGCGCCAGTCTGCAATTGTTGTTCATCAGTACGCAGATCCCTAAATCGTCTTCAGAAATGACTGCAATTTCATTGCGGTAATTGTTCACACTGCCGCCGTGATGAATCATGGTTTTTTCTTCACCGTTATCCATAAATTTATGGATTCTCCATCCAAAGCCATAGTATGAACGTTCATGGCCTGGCCAACGTTGGTAATATTTGCTATGGCCCTTGATTTCAATAAATGGGGTAAATGCTTCCTGCAAGGCATTCTTATCCATAATTTCTGGATGATGCCCTAACAACAACTCCATCCATTTTGCCATATCACCGGCACTGGCATTGATACCGCCTGCCGCAACGGCGTTATAGTAATGATGATTGAGTTTTAATGGCGTCCAACCATAACGCCTTTTGGAATGTGGCATGGCCACATTGTCTTGCTGTGCCAAGGTTTTGTAATCCGTGCATGTGTGATCCATGTGCAATGGCTTAAAAAGTTTGGTTTGCAGTAAAGTTCTGAAATCTTGACCAGTGGCGTCATGCATCATTACACTAGACAATGCAAACATGGCATTTTGATAACTATATACCGATCCAGGCTCACTTATGGGCTTTATTGATTTAAAACGACTGGCTATATCTGTTAATGACAATCCGGCCTCAACAAGATTGGTATAACTATGATACGGTGCGCCGGACGTTTGTGATAAAATAGTGGCCAGTGTGACATGCTTAGTATTGGTACTGTCTCCCAACTGAAAATTCGGGATATAGTCACTTACTTTGTCTGTCCAATCCAGTTTTCCATCACATTTTAAATCGGCAGCCAAAACACCAGTAAACCCTTTTGACAGTGATCCTAACCGAAATACGGTCTCACCATCAACGGCATCCTTGTATTTAACATTTCGTTTGCCGTATCCATCAGAAATAATTATGGAATCCCCTTTCACAATGCTCACCCCTGCCCCTACTATATCACCAGATGCAATGGCCTTTTTGAAATACTTAGAAAGCGCCTCCTTTACCGCTTGTTTACGCCATTGGTATAATGCAATTGCTTTTTGGTCAACTACCGGTTTATCCAAATCATCAGATGGACTGGCCTTGCTTGTAACAGGACTGGAAATAGGCATTATACTTGAGGTTAGTATAAAAAGCGTAAAAATGGCGAATAACGGTATTCCTATTAGTTTGAATCCCTTCATAAGTAAAAAAAAGTTAGGTTTTGGATGCAAAGCCACGAATATAGGATAAAATACTTAAAAATCCGATAAAATACATATAAATTTTTAAATTATAACTTCCTTTAAAACAATACTTGGTTAATAAAATCAATATTTATCATAAAAAAACCAGCACGTAAACTGAATTACGTGCTGGTTTATTGACTACCTACTACTAGAACAAACTAGTTTTTAAGCGATTGCATATCAATCACAAAACGGTATTTTACATCATTGCTTGTTACGCGTTCATAAGCCGAGTTAATGTCTTGCATATTAATCAATTCTATATCACTGGTGATATTATGTTTTCCACAAAAATCAAGCATCTCTTGGGTCTCTTTTATGCCACCAATTAATGATCCGGCAATACGTTTACGTCCCATAATAATACTGCCTCCATGAAATGGTTTTAAGGGTTCAACAGCACCAACCAATACCATGGTCGCATCAATTTTTAGTAATGCTAAGTAGGGATCCATGTCATGACCAACAGGAATGGTATTCAGTAAAAAATCAAAACTACCTTGATGTTTTTTCATGCCCTCTTGGTTTTTGGAAATCAATACATCATGGGCACCTAATTTTTTTGCGTCTTCACCTTTTTCTGGTGATGTGGTAATCATAACTACATGGGCTCCCAATGCATTCGCGAATTTGACTCCCATATGTCCTAAGCCACCCAAGCCAATAACACCAACTTTATCCCCTTTTTTTACCTTCCAGTGACTTAATGGCGACCACGTAGTAATACCAGCACACAATAAAGGCGCAGTAGCTGCTTCATCTAAATTCTCTGGCACACGCAAGACAAATTGTTTGTCAACGACTACCGAGGTAGAATAACCACCATAGGTTTGAGTACCCGGAATGTGTTTATTTGGACTATTGTAAGTGAACGTAGCTCCATTTTCGCAAAATTGCTCTAAATCTTGTTGACAAGCAGAACATGTATGACATGAATCTACCATACAGCCCACACCTACTAAATCACCTACTTTGAAGTTACTTACGCCATTTCCTACTTCTACTACCCGACCAATAATTTCATGGCCTGGTACCACTGGGTATTTAGAGCCTTTCCAATCATTTCTTACGGTATGAATATCACTATGGCATACACCACAGTATGTGATATCAATTTTTACATCATCTTGACCTACTTGTCTGCGTTCTATATTCAAAGGTTTTAAATCTTCAGTTGAAGCTGTTGCTCCGTAGGCTTTTATTGTTATTGTTGACATATTATTTATGCGTTTTTTAAGGTTACTTTTAATTCTATTTCTGTATCCAATAATTTAGATATTGGACAGACTTCTTTAGCTTTATGTGCTATTTGCTGAAATTGTTCAGCATCAATTCCTGGAACATCACCCTCTAAGTTTAAACTAACTTTAGTGATGGATCCATCTTCAAACAGAACCGTTGCATCAACATCTAAGGTGGTTGCCGTATAGTTATCTTCATTTAATAAGAAACTTAATTGCATGGCAAAACAGCCTGTATGCGCAGCACCAATTAATTCTTCTGGGTTGGTTCCTTTGTTGCCATCTTCAAACCGTGTATGAAACGAATATGGCGTATTTTCAAGAACATTACTTCCTGTAGTTAAACTTCCTTTTCCGTCTTTGCCACTACCTTTCCAAACAGCACTTGCTTTTCTTGTAAATTTCATATTATTGTATGTTTTTAGTTAAACAGTTTCTTTTTTAGTTGCCTTGGGATAGTCTGTGTAGCCTTTTGGTCCTGGGGTGTAAAAGGTATCTTTATCCCAGTCAGCTAAGTCAATATTTTGTTCAAAACGCTCCACTAAGTCGGGATTGGAAATAAATGGTTTTCCAAAGGATACTAAATCAGCAAGACCGTCTTCAATAATTTTATTTCCTGTTTCCTGATTAAATTCTGAATTGATCATTAAAGTACCTTTATATAACGGCCTAAAATGTTTAGCAATATCTGTAACCGCATACGGAATATCTGATACATCGGTAAATGGTTCTGAAAGATGAACGTAAGCCAAGTTATGATCATTCAATTTTTTGATGATATATTCAAACGTTGGAATGGTATCTTCATCCATGGTCATTCCAAATACTCCGTTTAAGGATGGATTGAAACGAGCTCCAATTTTTTCCTGTGGAATAACTTCCTTAATGGCGTCCAGAACTTCAAAAAAGAAACGCGCTCTGTTTTCAATGCTTCCGCCATATTCATCAGTTCTTTTATTAGAGGTTCCGTTGAAAAATTGATGAAATAAATAGCCATTCGACGAATGTATTTCCACACCATCAAACCCTGCTTTTACGGCATTTGCTGCTGCCTGTTTGAAATCATTAACCGTGGTTTTAATGTCTTCAAGAGTCATTTCCTTTGGTGTGACGGTATCTTTAAATCCTTCAGGTGTGTAGGATTGTGCATTGGGGTTGATGGCCGAAGCCGACAACGGTAATTCACCATTATGAAAATACGGATGTGACATACGTCCTACGTGCCATAATTGGATAAAAATAGTTCCACCCTGGTCGTGTACGCGTTTGGTTACTTTTTTCCAGCCTTCTACTTGGGCTTCAGTATGAATTCCTGGTGTATTGATATAACCAACTGCTCGTTCAGAAACTTGGGATCCTTCTGTAATAATCAATCCTGCCGAAGCGCGTTGTTCATAATACAAACCTTGCAAATCATCTGTTGGTACTTTACCTTCGTTATCAGCACGACTACGTGTCATAGGTGCCATAACGACACGATTTTTGAGGTTTAAATTTTTATGATAAGGCGTTAATAAGGGTTGTTTGCTCATTATTATTGTATTTTTTACGTTAAAATTTTTTTTAAATCTTCACTTACAAAAATACAATAGCTGAACATCAATTCAATTGACATACATCAATTAAGAAAGTATTAACGTCTTAATTTGGAACGCACCCTGCTTAGGTTTTCGGCAGACACACCCAAGTAATTGGCTATATCATAATTGGGTATTCTGTCTTCAATACTGGGATACGATTCGCAAAATTCCAGATAGCGTTCCTTTGTATCTTTTTCTAATGACGATAATATACGTTTCCGTTGAGAAATAAAAGCATTTGTAACAAGCAATCTGAAATAGCGCTCAAAGACCGGAGCCTGTTTGAAAAGCTCTTGCAGGCGGTCATAATTTATAGATAATAAAGTTGAATTTTCAATGGTTTCAATATGCAATCGTGAAGGAACTCCGTTGTAGAAGGCATCAAAATCACCAATCCACCAGTTCTCGACAGCAAACTGTATGATATGTTTATGTCCTTTTTCATCCAGATAATAGGCTTTTAAACACCCTTTTACAACAAAATACTCATGTTTTACTTGTGTACCGGGTTGTAATAAAAATTTACCTTTATCAACTGATATAGAATTTAAAGAGGATAGAAACAATTTCAAATCCTGTTCTGTTGGACTAACGTAATGTTTTAAATGTGTTACGATTATTTCATGCATACAGCAAATATGGCAAATATTTGTGATACTTAAATCTTATAATCATAGCCTATTTAAAAAAAGAGTTTAACAGCTCCTCTCCTATTATAAAAAGGAACTTTTAACTCTATAAATTAATCTATCATGTTGTTTTGTGAACTTATATGATAAGCAATATCAATAAAATAACTATAATGGCACCAGCCGAAATGTAAAGTCCATTTCCAGAAGATCTCACTTCTTTTTTTATTTCCCTAACTTCAATACGAAGGTCTTTTTTCTCACTTCGGGTTAATGATGATTTGTCCATGTCTTTAATTTCTTCCAAACGATTAAGCATGACTGTGATTTCTGCTGGAATTTCATTTGTTATTGGGGTTGCAGCACTTTCAGAAGCATTAGCTAACGAAAATGTGCCTAATGATACCATGAGTACCATTAAAAAAAGTCTTGTTGTTTTCATCTTTTGTATGTTTAATTATGAATTTAAATATCAACCTATTTTGGCAATAAACCGTTACATATTTCTAATTGAAATTTGTATAATTCACATATAAAAACAACCTAAATCAGACAAATTATATTGCTAAAAACAGTTTCAAACATTAGTTTAACGCTTGTGAATTGACATAAAAAAACCATCAATATGATGGTTTCTTCATTACATTACTGTAGATTTTTTAAATTAAACTCACTTTAACAGCGCTTAATCCTTTGTCTCCTTGTTCTACGTCAAATTTTACTTTGTCGTCTTCTTTAATATCATCAATAAGATTTGTGGAATGCACAAAAATTTCTTCGTCTGAATCATTTAGTTTTATAAAGCCAAATCCTTTGGCGTTATTAAAAAATTTCACGGTACCTTCTTTCATTGTATTTGTTTTATTAGTGTTTATTAATTTTTTAATTATCTGTTTAATCATGATTTTTGTTTTTTGTTACAATTCAGTATTTATTTTATGAAGCGCTTATCGGCTCTTCTTTTCCTAAAAGCCGAAGCATTTTAACATGGTCTAAGATGGCTTGAAACATACTTTGTTTAACATGGTAAGACATGCCAAATTCCCGAGCCGTTTCAGACACTATTTTTGTTAATTTTTTATAGTGCACATGGCACACGTCTGGTAAGACATGGTGCTCCACTTGATAATTCAACCCACCTATAAGCCAAAACAACAGCTTGCTTTTGGGCGCAAAATTACTAGTGGTGGCAAATTGATGTCTATACCACTCGTTTTTCATCATACCTTCTTCATTTGGCAGCGGAAAGTCATTTGCCGGCATGATATGGGCTATTTGAAACACAATGCTTACCAAGGTGCCTGTAATAAGATGCATACACAAAAAGCCTAATATTATCAACCACCAAGACAATGGGACCATAAACAATGGCAGAACAAGAGCATACGAGTAGTAGAATAACTTCCAAATAGCCATTTTAAGTAATTCTCTACGGTATTGGTCTTTGTTTTTTAAAAGCCCCATCGTTTTATAGCGTTTTAAACGGACAAAATCTTTAGCCGTAATCCAAAACAAGGTGGATATGGCATAAAAAAACCAAATATAGATATGTTGGAATTTTTGTGACCAATGGTATTTGGCATGTGGTGAGAACCTAAGAAAAAATGGTGTATTGATATCATCATCGGCGTGCTCTATATTGGTATAGGTATGATGCAAAACATTATGCTGGATTTTCCAGACAGAGGCATTGGCACCTATAAGATTGAACGTATAGCCTAACAGGGTATTGACCTTTTTATTTTTTGAATATGAGCCATGAATAGCGTCATGCATAACGTCCATACCTATGCCAGACATGCCCAAGCCACTAATGATATAGAGTGTAAAAAGCAACCAAGTCGTTGTCACCAAGCCTGTAGACAATAAAATCAATGGTACAAAAAATAAGAACATCATGACCACTGTTTTAACCATCATGTTAGCATTGGCGTGTCTACTTAAGTTATTTGTGTTGAAATACAAATTGACACGACTCCGTAACGTTTTTGAAAAATCGCTATCAATTGTTCTTGAAAACTTTGGATTTTCCATAATAATCTTCTTTTTATTGATGTGTGAGCACTCCAACTTCAAAAAAACCATACCTTTTTAATGTGTATTAAATTGTTTGAAGCTTACAGGGCATCTTTAGAATGTTGATTATGAAGAATATCTTTTGAAGAACTACTGTATAGGTGTATCCAAAAAGTTTGCTAAATAAATTATCTAATAGACTGCTCTATTGCAGTATTGAAGAAAGCAAAGGATTAAATAATATTGGAGTACAAATTAAATAAAGAAAGGCTGTTCAACTAGCTAACGTTACAAAGATAGGTAAAATTAACTGTATATTAACCAATTATATGTTAAAGCTTGGCGTTCAACCAATAAATGCCATACTAGTTGCTTGAAGCTAATTACAGATATTTTATTGCAAACAACGCTATTCAAGGGCTTGTACTTTGCCTTGGTATCGCATGGGATTGCGCTGGGCACTTGTTACCGTGATATCGGTATTTAAATTAGGCCATATGGTAATATACACTTGATAGGTTTCAGAAGGCGAATTGGTATCACGAATGTTAAATTGCATGGTATATTCGGCATTCTTTTCCTTTTTTATTTTCAAATTGTTAGGAAGACCTTCAAATTCAATGCCTTCATTATTATTGTAGCCTCCCCCAAAGTGACGTTCACCAAAAAAAGGCAATTTGGCCCTTACACTATCTTGCTGCATTTTTAAATAATTGGTAATTCCTGATATATCAATATTACCTGCAGAACTGCCACTGGGTATCAATCCTACATTGGCCAATTGGTTCATGGCACTGGTAACCTGGGGTTGTGCCCAACTGGATTTAATACTGAATTCTGGTTTCTGCATCATGGAATCCAATGCCTTGGTTTGAGCTTCAGTTACAGAGGATTTGGATGATGAACACGATGTAATGGCCAGTATCAAGAAGCCAAAAACAAAATGACTAAGTTTCATTTTTTATTATCATTAAGTTTAACAACTTTTATTGGTTGGATATCCTGACGTATCTTTTTATAGACATTATATTGAATTCTGGTCAAAATATCTTTCATGTCTAGCGACTCCTCAACAGCTAATTGGGTCAAGGCATCCAATTCTGCTTTTCCGTCATAGTCTGCTTTTACCTTTTGTGACAACTCCAAATAATCCTTAATTTTATCTTGAAAAATGGGCAATTGCCTTCCCGTTAACCCCAATTGTGCATCATAGGCACTGGTAATCTCTTGAGCCATTTTTCTGGTTTCTTTATTTGAATATATTGTATCTGGATACTGCGCAAATGACAGCGTGGTAAAGAATATAATAACTAGTGTGCATATTGTTTTCATAATTTTTTCTTTCTTAAAATATAAAGAAAATTTAGGTCTCTGTCAAGTTTTTAATATATGTTAACAGTTATGTTTTTTTAAATGTAAAGTTTTATTGTTTTTTTATTACATCAAAGTTTGAAGCAAATTCTTGAATGGAAAAAGTAAGAACTAATAGCATCAATAGTCTCACTTTTTTAATAAAATTTTAAAGTGTAATACCTAAAAAGCAAACCATAATTGTAAATACAGCATATTATTGTCAGATGCATTTCTTCCAAAACCGTCATAATTGTTTGATGCTCCATTGAATTTATTATAAGCAAAATATTGTAGACTTAATTTTGTGTTTTCCCATGGTAAATAATCTATTTGTGTTTTTATTCCACTGTTATCAGGTGTTTCAGAGTTATTTCCAGAAACAGCTTCCGCTGAGAAAAGACCATTATCTGAAGATCCTGAGGTATTAAAATATCCTGCTGTAAAATTGATGCCTTGTTTAAGATAAATACTACCATCAATAT
Organism: Yeosuana aromativorans; assembly: GCF_014646655.1. GTDB lineage: Bacteria > Bacteroidota > Bacteroidia > Flavobacteriales > Flavobacteriaceae > Yeosuana > Yeosuana aromativorans. The sequence continues at coordinate 278,465 of NZ_BMNR01000005.1, forward strand.
CAAACTTTTTTAAGTTGTTGTTTAAATATTCACTGTTTCCTGCATCATAAGTGGCATTTAATTTTTGATTTTCATGTGTATAGGCTGTATGTAGTGTAAATTGACCATTAGTAAATTGACGCTCGTATTGCATATCAAAAGCAACGTCAGTATAATTATCAGTATTATCGGCTATACCATCTGGATATATTTTTGTAGCCAATCCAAAAGTTCCAACTGATAAATAATTTTTACCAAATTGTTTTTGTATAGCAGCTCTCCAATACGGTGAAGTTCCACTTAAAGCACCAAAAACAGAGGAATCTGGTGGCAGTGCGGCTCCTAATTGTGCTGTCTTATAACCAGACAATTCAAAATAAAACATATTGTTTACCATTGCATACGCTCCCAGTCCTGCAACAGATCCTCCTAAGTTCTCAATCATTGGGCTTGCGTCAGGAGTTGGAGCTACTCCAGATGATGTATATGGGTAACCCCAAGCGGGTGTTGTATTCCATAGGTCTTGAACAGTTGGGTTATTATTTAATGTGAATCCATAAGTTATAGGTATTTTTCCAGAAGTTTGATTGGCATAACGTATATCTGTATTATCCAATCCTATTGTTCCAGATTCATTATCCAAAGTTAACTGAATAAAAGTCCCAATATTTGGAGTGACTTGTCCTGCATAAAACAAACTTAATTGTTGAGGAAATTCTAGATTATTGTTTTGTGTGTCAGGCATTGTTTTGTTTAAGCTAGTGTAACCTGTTTGAAACATCCCCGACATTGGAGAAATTCCTAAAACACGTAAATATTGTCTAATGTCCTTTTCATCTTTACTGGATAATTCCTCACTTATGGTTTTAATTCCTGTTAACGTATAGCCATTTAATTTAAAAGCTCTACCAAAAGCCGTTAGTTGTGGGAATACGGTATGACATGCTGAGCAAGCTAAACCTGTTTGACGAGCATAACTTGGAACGGCGAAAAGATTTACTGGTAAAAAAAATAAAGCAAACAAAAAACCTATTAAAGGAATTGTTTTTACTCTAGTTAGTTTTGCTTTCATATTATTTAAAAATTTATTGTTGATTTTCTAATACACGTATATAAGTGACCAATTGCCAACGTTGATCTTCTGAAAATATATCCTTATAAGAAGCCATAGGAGGATTACCTTGTGACATTTTCCAGAAAAGAGCACCATCGCTTTCATCTTTTACTCTTTTTGAAAGAAAATTAGCGGGTTTTGGGTTTAAGCTGACACCCCCACCGCCAGTACCATCTCCCTTCATGCCATGACATAGGACACATGTTTGCCTAAATATCATTTTACCTTTGTTTGCCGCCAATGTATTACCAGAGAATGGATTTTTTAAGTCATTAGCCGATTCTGGAGCTTTCCAGGTACTCTCCTGAGCTAAAATTTCATTACTTGTAAATAATATAAAAAGAAAAACACAAAGGTATTTAGTTATTGTTTTCATTCCAGTAGTTGTATTTTAATGACGAATTTATATATTAAGTTTAGTAGCCAGTGATACTTTAGTAGCACTTAAGAAAAGAATTCCTAAAAAATTATAAATATTGCTTGGAAAGAGTAGCCTTTAACAAAAACAAAAATTATGATTCAAACTATTTTATTAAAACAAAGACCCACAGGAAGACCTAAAATATCAGATTTTGAATTTATAACTGAAGAATCGGATTTGACATTGAAGAAAGATGAGATGCTTCTGGAAACAGTTTATGTTTCTGTAGACCCCTATCTAAGAGGCCGAATGAGCGATGCCAAATCCTATGTAGATCCATTTAAAATTAATAAACCCATATATTCCGGTAGTATAGCAAAAGTCATTGCATCAAAACATAACAAATTTAATGAAGGGGATTATGTTTCTGGTATGTTAGACTGGAAAACAAAACAAATTTCTAATGGAAACGGACTGATAAAAGTTGATGCTACTAAGGCTCCTTTGAGTGCCTATTTAGGTGTTTTGGGTATGACAGGTTTAACCGCATATTTAGGACTTACAGAAATTGGACAACCCAAGACAGGCGAAACACTAGTAGTTTCAGGTGCCGCTGGTGCTGTAGGGAGCATTGTTGGACAAATTGGTAAAATATTGGGGTTAAACGTTATTGGTATAGCCGGCACAGATGAAAAAGTGAATATGATAACCTCAGAATTTGGATTTGACCACGGTATTAACTACAATTCATCAACCAATATGAATGCAGCTATTAAAAAAGTAGCAACTAGTGGTGTAGATATTTATTTTGATAATGTTGGTGGCCCTATTTCAGATGCAGTACTATTTAATATTAACAAATTTGCCAGAATGATTATTTGCGGAGCCATTTCGGTATATAACAATACAGAATTACCCCAAAGTGTAAGTGTACAGCCATTTTTAATAAAAAACAGTGCATTAATGCAAGGTTTTATTATATCAAATTTTTCTGAGAAATTTCCGGAAGCTATAAATCAATTAGCCACATGGTTAGCTGATGGAAAATTAACCTATACCGAGACAATTGTTGAAGGTTTTGAAAATATTCCAAAAGCATTCATTGATTTATTTGACGGAAAAAATAAAGGGAAAATGATTGTTAGAATCTAAACAAAGTAAACCTATTACTGTTCCTCTGGGCTATTTTCGGTCAGTACTATATCTTTGGTAGCCACATACATGCCGTCCTTTTGTTGTTCCAATCTGAGCATGCTTTGTACTGCCTTTGCTCGGCAAGCCAATGTTAGGTCTGGTATTAGCGGATCATCATTAAAAAAGAATGCATTTAATTCGTATTCTGGTTTGCCAGGTTGTTTAATGATGCGATGGATTTGTTTTAATTCCTTGGTATGCATGTATTTGCCAGGCATGAATGTATAAAAGGTATAATGACCATCAGTGTCGGTTTTTATCCAGCCACGATGATATACATAACGCTTACGTAAATCATCACGTTTCATTTCATAATTACCATTCTCATCAGGTTGATAGATGTACAGAATCACATCACTGGCAGGTGTGACACCATCTGGTTCGAAAATGGTTCCTGAAATTTTTAGTTTATTGGGTTTTGATGCAAAATCAGGAATGGTATCAACGTTATTCAATTGAGATTCTGAATAATCATAAATAGGACTACGTTTTTTATAATTAAACGGAATGGTTTCTGAAGCATCGGCTGTTTCTTGAGCCAAAAGGATGGTATTTGAACTTATCAAACAGACCAGACTAAAAAGAGTTACTAGATTTTTCATGGGGCTAATCTTATTAATTCGTTTAAAATTAAATCATTATGCCCGTTAAAGAATTAAAAATCTTATGAACGCAGGATTTTTTCGTTAAAATGATGACAACGACAAAAATCATCGATAAAAATAACACTAAGAAGTCAATATAATTTTTTGTTCCCAGTCCCAAGTTTTACTTGGCTCTCTAGATGTCAAAATTAAATGATTGACTTCAAAGGTGTTTGCATATCCCATTTTACTAAAAAAGTCAAAACTAGCTTCCAAAGTTGCTTTATCAAAAGTTTTGGAAATTGTTATATGTGGTGTTTTACTAATTTTAAGTAAACTGCTTTTGAAGTGCAGATCACGTACCCAAATAGTTTTAAGTTGTTCATGGATTAAGTTTATTTCTTTAGTCACGGGAACATCTAAAAACAGTAGTTTTGGAAAGACCTTAAACCCTTCAATACTTAGATTAAACGTTTTATTATAAGCTAATTGAGTAAAAAAATTAATTAATTTATCATGATATTGGTAATCCATATCAAATTGTGCCAAGGTGATGTGTGGGTTCGAATTAGATAGTGGATGATTTCCGTACTTAGTGATAAATTGCTTCTTGAAACCAAAAATATCATCATAAGTTGAATTTGTAGGAACAATTCTGATATTGTATGTTTTTATTATGGACATATTCATTTGGTGAAAAGCTGAAAAAATTATTGAAATCTGTTTTTAAACTAACAATACAACTGAACTCAATAGTTATTCAAAACCAATTAACCAGCCAACGAAACGCCTATTAACGTTCCAATACCATAAGTAATGGCTGCGGCCAACAGACCAAATAACACTTGCCTAAAACCAGAATACCAAACACTTTTTCCTGTAAACAAGGTAATGGCAGCTCCTATTAAAAACAATCCGAAGGCACTTAAAATGGTGCTAGAAATAATGGCATTTAAACCACCGGAAAAAAAGAACGGTATCACAGGAATAATAGCGCCAATTGCAAATAAAATAAAGGAGGCCACAGCGGCTTCCATAGCTGAACCTTGCAAGTCCTCTTTATTGATTCCCAATTCCTCTTTTACCAACACTTCATGGGCATGTTCCTTATTTTTCATGATATCATGGGCCATTTGTTTGGCTTGCTCTTTGGGAATGCCCTTAGCCTGATAGATCAATGCCAGCTCTTTCTTCTCGCCTTCCGGGTTGACCTCCAGCTCTTCCATTTCCAATTCCATTTGGTTTTCATATAATTCCTGGGAACTTTTTACTGAAATCCACTCCCCTAATGACATGGATAATGCGCCTGCCAGCAATCCAGCAATACCGGCCAACAATACCTCGTTTTGGCCACTGGTAGCACCAGCAATACCCATGACCAAACTAAAATTGGATACCAGTCCATCATTGCCGCCCAGTACGGCTGCTCTTAAGGCGTTTCCGCCAACAGAACGGTGCCTTTTTTCAAAACGGGACAAATTGGAACCTGAAATTTTATGCTTGTTATTGTCCAGAATATTTTTAAGGATTTCAACATGAGCCGTATCAGACAATGATGCATTTGTATTTGTTGTTTTTCTGGCTGAAATGATGGAGGACGCTATACTGCGTTCGGTATCCATTAAGACCCCCAATACATAATCATATCCTAATAGTTTTCCTATAATTTTTAAGGTTTTGGCTCGATTGGAAGGCTTTGGCAATTTTTCTATCGGTATGTTATGGCTTTTCATAAAAGCCAAGGCATGGCCCTGCTCTATGCCGCTCATTTCCTTGAAAATATCGGCTACATTATCATCGAGTTCGTTTTGGGCTAAAATGCCATATAAATAACTGGCATCTACCTCTGTTTGAATATTTTTTAGTGGATTCATAATTAGTGATTTCAAAATGAAATTGTAAACTCACTAAGTTAGAATAAATCATGCGTTTATTTGCTGACTAAAGTCACATTATATCAACAAATGGATATTTAAATCCAAGCGTTTACTTTTTAAGAAATTTCTTGATATGATCGTTGGAACCATAAACCACTAGAATATCATCAACATTCAACATATCGTTAGGATGTGCCAAACCTTGTACTTTTGTAATGTTTCTAGTTTTGCCTATGATGCTTTTTTCTTCGCTATTGGATATGGTGGTCAATACCAACAAGTTGTAATTCTCACGAATGCCGATTTCCTTAATGGTTTTACCGGCGTATTTTTCTGGTAAATTAACCTCAACAATACTATAGTCATCACTCAACTCAAACGAATCCACAACACCTTTTAAACACAGCTTTTTTGCCCATCGTTCTGCTGATTCCTCTTCGGGGTGCACAATTTCATCCACACCAATAGCGTGCAATACTTTTTCATGCAAAGGCTCAATGGCCCTGCTAATTAACCGCTTAACCTGAAAATTTTTAAACAACGCTGTGGCCATGACATTGGCACCTTTATTTTCCCCAATGGCAATAATAACCATATCGGTATCTGCCAAGGGCAATCCAGACACGGTAAATTCATCGGTGGCATCCATACAAATGGTGTGTGATATTTTTTCTTTGTAGACATCAACACGGTTCATATCGGTATCAATACCAATGACTTCATTTCCTTTTTCCGTCAATTTTTTGGCCAATGAGGCTCCAAAATTCCCTAAACCAACAATGATATATTTCATCTTTTCTTTAATTTATTGTAATTTCCTCTTTTGGATATCGATAGTTTTGTTGTTTTACTTTTTTGAATACAGCAATCAATATAGACAACATACTAACCCTTCCCACAAACATGACAACTATGATAACCAATTTGCTCAACGCACTTAGTTTTGCTGTGATACCAAGACTTAAACCAACCGTACTATAGGCCGAAAAACATTCAAAAGCAATGTTTAACAAGCTCTTGTCGCTATCAAAAATTGAAATGAGCATGACAGCCAAGCCTATTACCAATAAGGACAAAGCAATGACCGCAAAAGCCCTTCTAACGGAGACATCGGCTATTTCACGTCGGAATATTTCAATTTTTGCCTTTCCTCGTGCTAAGCTAATAAAGTTTAAGATAGCTACTGCAAAGGTATTGGTTTTTATACCACCACCGGTAGATGCTGGAGATGCCCCAACCCACATCAATAGAAAAATCATCATGATAGTGGAAAAGTTTAAAGCTGACATATCTATTGTGTTAAACCCAGCCGTTCTAGGTGTGGCCGCTCCAAATAAGGCTGTTATGAATTTACCAAATCCGTGATGGGTTGCTAGCGTATTGTTGTATTCATTAATATAAAAAATAATTGTACCAAATACGGTTAATGATATGGTAGTTACCAATGCAATCCGGCTGTTTAGGTTGAGAACCCATGGGATATATTCTTTCTTTTTGTGTCCGAAATAAAATAACCGCTTAGTAAAGTAATACTTTAGATACTTTAAAATGTTAACTACAATTGGGAAGCCCAATCCGCCCAAAATCAAGGTCAGCACAATAACAGTTTGTAGGTAATAATTATATTTAAAACCCTCCTCATATAGATTGTTTGGCAGTGTTGAAAAACCTGCGTTACAAAATGCCGATATGGAATGGAAAACCGAAAAGAACAAGCGTTCTGAAAACGATTCAAACAGTGCTTTATTTAAACTGGTAAATATCAATATGGCCGATGTTAATTCAATAAAAAAGGTAATGGCCAGAATCCTTTTTAAGGTAGAGAATACCTCACCTAGTTTATCACCAGTAACATCGCTTAATGTCAGCTGGTTTTCATAGGTTGATCCACCTTTAAAAAAATAACTGAAATAACTGGCAAATGTTAAAATACCCAAGCCCCCTATCTGTATCAAACACAAAATAATAGTTTGGCCAAACAAGGTAAAGTAGCTACCTGTGTCTACCACTATCAATCCAGTCACACAGACAGCGCTGGTTGAAGTAAACAAGGCGTTTAAAAATGAAATATCAGTATACGTTGCATTAGGCAACATGAGCAAAAAGGCACCAGCTAAAATGATTGACAAGAAACTTATAATAAATAACTGTGCCGGGTTTAAGACCGTTCGCTTAAAATTAATGTTCTGTTCAGAAAATTCACGGGTAAAGGTCAGTATGATAACAAACTTTACCCAATTATCATTGTACAAAAATGAGAGATGGTGATGGGCTTCTTCAGAAAAGAAATGAATGTACAAAACAAGCAAGGTGATAAAAATACTCACAATATCAAATGCCAATACACTGTTTTTGATTTTCTTTTCCTTTGTGGTATACCGCAATACAGAAGTTAATACTCCCAGTAATAATATTACAAAATAACAGGCATTCAGCACGCGTTGCACTCCCGGTGATTGCTCAAAACCGTAATCAAATATAAAAAGAAAGAGTCCTAGTAAGCTCAGTATAAAAACCAATCGATACAATTGTTTTAAAACAAATTGAAACGATATTTTAGTTATTCCCAACGTAATAAAGTAATTTTTTTGTAAAAATAAGTTTTATACAGCAAATGCTTCAAGTTTTCAATAAAAAATATTAATACACACGCAACTATCCATCTACCAATTTGTTCATTTTAAGCTATTAAAATCTAGTCTATAAATTATTTTAACTTTTTTTTAACATCAGTTTTATTCAACATATTTTCATAATTAATACTTTTGTTAACCATTTGGTTAAACTAATTAGTTAATAATGAAAACACCCAAAGACCAAAACACGGAACAGAATATATTACAAGCTGCAAAAAGTGTCTTTCAGCGTAAAGGTATGGATGGGGCCAGGATGCAAGAAATAGCTGATGAAGCTGGAATTAACAAAGCCTTGCTCCATTATTATTACAGAAGCAAACAATTGCTTTTTGAAGCCGTTTTTAAAAGTGCCTTTTCTCTGTTGGCTCCGCAACTAAACAAAATATTGAATGATGAATCTTCCTTAGAGGATAAAATCAAAAACTTTACAAGCAATTATATTTCGTTCATCAGCAAACATCCTTACTTGCCAAATTTTGTGATTCAGGAAATTAACAGAAACCCGGAATTTATATTGAACATGAAAGGGAACATAGGGTTTCCAAATTTAGAAACCTTTAAAAAACAAGTGGATGATGAAGTGAACAAAAAACATATAAAACCGATTAAAGCAGAGCAACTGTTTATCAATATTTTATCATTAAGTGTCTTTCCTTTTATTGGGGCTCCATTACTCAAAGCTATTGGCAATATCGATGACGCTCAATTTAAGGTATTGGTTGAAGAACGAAAAACACATGTCGCTCAATTTATCATCAACTCCATTAAAGCATGATGTCATGAAATACAGTGTTATTTATATTACTTTGCTTCTATCATTTAGTGCATTTGCCCAAGAGCAACTATCATTGGAAGATTGCTACCAGCTGGTTGATAAAAATTATCCATTGGCAAAACAGCAATCCTTGTTAGAAAATCAAAACGCTTATGATTTAGAGGCTATCAAGACCCAAGCTTTGCCACAACTCAGTTTGGCTGCACAGGCCACTTATCAGTCAGAAGTTACGCAAGTACCCATACCCAATATGGGAATTGAGCCATTAAACAAGGATCAATATCGAGCTACCGCAACCATTAATCAATTGATTTACAATGGCAATCGCATTGAAGCGTCATTAAATGCCCAAAAAACAAACTTAAAAACCCAACAAAAACAAGTTGAAGTGAGTTTGTACCAACTTAAAAAACAGGTTAACCAAATCTATTTTTCCATTCTATTGTTGCAAGAAAAAAACGCTTTGCTAGAGGCCAAACAAGAACAGCTAACAACTCGTATTAAAGAGGTGAAATCTGGGATAGAATATGGCACAGTTTTACCGGCATCGGATAAAGTGCTCGAGGCCGAATTAATAAAAATCCAACAACAGCTTTTAGATAATAACTATAACAAAAACAGTTTATTTGAAACCTTATCATTACTCACTGGATCTGACTTAAACCCAAAAATATCCTTAGAGAATCCTGAGCTTACTGCACCTTTGCAAGCAGGTATTTCCCGTCCAGAATTGGAATTGTTCCAACTTAAAAAAGAACAAATACAAGCAAATGAACAACTGCTTTCCAAAAATAATTATCCCAAACTTTCAGGATTTGCAACAGGCGGTTATGGCAATCCAGGTTTGAACATGTTGGATAATTCGTTTCAAGGATTTTATACCGTTGGATTGCAATTGAACTGGAAGGTTTTTGATTGGAATTCAAACAAAAAAGAACGGCAATCCCTTTTGGTAAAAAACGATATTATTGATACAGAAACAGAGGTTTTTAATTTAAAAACCAACATGGAGCTGAGACAACAAGAATCAGACATGCAAAAAATAAACGAGTTGATTGCAACCGATAACCAAATCATCAAGTTAAGGCAAGGCGTTTTAAAAGCCGCAGAATCACAATTAAAAAACGGCGTGATTACCGCTTCTGCTTACATTACGGAATTGACCAATTTATTTGAAGATGAAACCAATTTAAAAACACATACCATACAGTTATTACTTGTAAAAGCCAATTACAACATCACTAAAGGACAATAAACCATGAAGACACACATACACATTATATCCATTTTAAGCATCGTATCCACTACCCTTTTATCTTGTGGTAACAGCAATGACAGAGCTGATGGCTATGGCAATTTTGAAGCCACAGAAATTATGGTTTCTGCTGAGAACAACGGAAAACTAGAAGCATTCAATATACAGGAAGGCCAACTACTTGAAAAAGATGCTTTTGTTGGGTATATTGACACCATTCCGTTATCCTTAAAACGCGAGCAATTAGACGTTTCAAAAACCACAACCATATCAAAATCAAAAGGTGTTTTGTCGCAAATCAGTGTTTTAAGAGCACAGTTGGAGACTGCTAAAAAGAACCGAGAACGCATTGAAAATTTATTAAAGGATAACGCAGCGACCCAAAAACAACTGGATGACATCAATGGTGAAATTGATGTTTTAAACCAAAAAATAATCAGCATAGAAACCCAAAACACACCAATTGTCAATGAATTGAAAAACATTGATATTCAAATCAAACAAATTGAAGACCAGATCCAAAAAAGCAAAATCATCAACCCCATTCAAGGAACTGTTTTAGTAAAATATGCAGAACCTAAAGAAATCACATCATTTGGCAAGCCATTGTACAAAATAGCTGATTTAAACACCATGCAATTGCGCGTTTACATTAGCGAAACCCAACTTGCCAATATTAAAATTGGTCAAGAGGTTACCGTTAAAATTGATACAGATACATCCATAAAATCCTATAAGGGAACTATTACATGGATTGCTTCGGAAGCTGAATTTACACCCAAAATCATTCAAACAAAAGAAGAACGCGTTGCTTTGGTGTATGCCGTAAAAATCGACGTTAAAAATGACGGTGCCCTTAAAATAGGCATGCCAGCTGAAATGTGGATTGACAATTAAATAACTCTAAATAATTAAAATACCAGTATTATGGAAGACAAACATATTTATAATGTGAACATAGCTTGGACACAAGACCGAAAAGGAATGATGTGTTCACCAGAATTGCACAAAGCAGATAATAACGACATGAACTGCATTGAAGTTGCTACACCACCACAGTTTTCAAGTGGTATGCCCAATATTTGGTCGCCAGAACATTTGTTCACTGCAGCCGTTAGCAGTTGCTTAATGACTACTTTTTTGGCAGTTGCTGAATATTCAAAATTTGAATTCGTAAGTTTTAAATGTGGTGCCAAAGGTGTTTTGGATAAAGTGGATGGAAAATTTGTGATGACCGAAGTATTACTGTTTCCTGAGGTTACTATTTCCGAAGAAAGCCAGCGGGATCGTGCTTTACGGATTTTGGAAAAATCAGAAAAAGCGTGTTTGATCTCCAATTCCATTACATCAAAAGTAACCATGGAACCAAAAATCATCGTTCAAAATTAAGACACATTGAGTATTTCGGTTAGTCATATCAATAAGTCATACAAAGACATCAGGGCTCTTCAAGACGTCTCTTTTGAAGTGAAAAAAGGAGAAATATTTGGTCTTATTGGTCCTGATGGTGCAGGCAAGACAACCTTATTCAGAATATTGGCAACCTTATTGATTGCAGATTCTGGCCAAGCTTCCGTAGCTGGACATGATGTTGTAAAAGATTATAAAACCATTCGAAATTGTGTAGGTTACATGCCGGGTAAGTTTTCATTGTACCAAGACTTAACGGTTGAAGAAAACCTGGAGTTTTTTGCCACAATTTTCAAAACAACCATTAAAGAAAACTATCACTTAATTGAAGACATTTACAAACAAATTGAACCGTTTAAAACCAGAAGAGCAGGAAAATTATCAGGTGGTATGAAACAAAAATTGGCTTTATGCTGTGCGTTGATTCATAAACCAGAGGTTTTGTTTTTAGACGAACCCACAACTGGTGTGGATCCTGTATCCAGAAAAGAATTCTGGGATATGTTAAAACGATTGCAGCAAAAGGGCATCACTATTTTAGTCTCCACGCCTTATATGGATGAAGCCTCACTGTGTGACCGAATTGCCTTTATTCAAGATGGAAAAATCCTTGAGATTGATTCTCCAGAAGCAATAGTGAAACATTTTACAAAAACCATTTACAATTTAAGCGCCAACAATATGTATAAGCTCATTGAAAGTCTAAAGACCTATGAGCATGCGCATAGTGTCTATCCGTTTGGTGAATTTGTGCACTATACAGATACTAGAGATGTATTTGATATAGATGAATTGCAACACTATTTGAAAAATATCGGGCTTAACGATATTACAATTGAAATTGCAAAACCTACCATAGAGGACACGTTTATGGCCTTAGCAAAATAATGTAATGGAACGTGTTATAGAAGTTGAGAGTTTAACAAAAAAATTTGGAGCCTTTACGGCTGTGGATTCCATATCGTTCCATGTAAAAAAAGGCGAGATTTTTGGATTTTTGGGTGCCAACGGAGCTGGAAAAACAACCGCCATGAAAATGCTCATTGGAATTTCACATCCAACATCGGGCAAAGCTACCGTTGCAGGTTTTGATGTGTTTACAGAAGCCGAATCCATCAAAAAGAATATTGGCTACATGAGCCAAAAATTTGCTTTGTATGACGATTTAACAGTTAAGGAAAACATTACGTTTTATGGAGGTATTTATGGATTATCACGCGCCAAAATAAAAATAAAAACCCAACAACTCATTGAGGAATTGGGACTTGAGGATATTGCAAACAATATGGTTGGCTCGTTGCCCTTGGGATGGAAACAAAAACTAGCCTTTTCGGTTGCACTATTACACAATCCGAAAATAGTGTTTCTTGATGAACCCACAGGAGGCGTTGACCCCATAACCAGACGTCAGTTTTGGGAAATGATCTATAAAACGGCCAATCAGGGAACGACCATTTTTGTAACCACCCATTATATGGATGAAGCTGAATATTGTGACCGCGTTTCCATTATGGTCAATGGGAATATTGAAGCGTTGGATACGCCAAAAAATCTCAAAAAACAATTTAGTGCCCACAGTATGAACGATGTGTTTTTAAAATTAGCCAGAGGATGAAGTTGTTTTTAGGATTTATAAAAAAAGAGTTTTACCATATTCTAAGGGATCGGCGTTCCTTGTTTATTTTATTTGGTATGCCCATCGTTCAAATTTTGCTTTTTGGATTTGCCATTACCAATGAAATCAACAATGTTAACATTGCTATTTTAGACCATTCTAAAGACGTTACCACAAAAAAAATAATTGATAACATTTCGGCTTCAAAATACTTTAGCATCAATGCCTTTATTCAACAAGAAAACGATATTGAATCGGTATTTAAAAAAGGGCAAACCAAAGCAGTGATTAGTTTTGAAAAAGACTTCAATCAACATTTGATAAAAAATGGACAAGCCACCGTTCAGATTATCACAGATGCAACAGACCCCAATACGGCGAATACCATATCCAATTATGTCAATGCCATCATTCAATCGCAGGTTAAGGAATTAAATAAAGGAATAGACAAAGGGTATCAAATTATTCCACAAACCCGTATGGTTTATAATCCAGAACTAAAGAGTGTATTCATGTTTGTACCGGGAATTATGACAGTTATTTTGATGTTGGTATCCGCCATGATGACCTCCATTTCCATAACCCGCGAAAAAGAATTGGGAACCATGGAAGTCATTTTGGTGTCGCCATTAAAACCATTACAGGTTATTGCCGGTAAAGTAGTGCCTTACATTGCGCTTTCGGTGATCAACGCTACGGTTATAATTCTATTAAGCCTCTTTGTTTTTAAAATGCCTATACAAGGAAGCTTAATTTTACTGGCGTTTGAAACGGTTTTGTTTATTGTTACGGCTTTGGCTTTGGGCATTTTGATATCAACTATAGCGGCAACCCAACAAACCGCCATGATGATATCGCTTATGGGGCTTATGCTGCCCGTAATCATATTATCCGGGTTTATTTTTCCTATTTCCAGTATGCCGCTTGTGTTGCAAATAATCAGCAACATCATTCCTGCCAAATGGTTTATTATTATTTTGAAAGCCATTATGCTAAAAGGTGTTGGCTTTTCATTTATTTGGAAGGAAACTCTTATACTATTGGGAATGACGGTGTTTTTTATAGCATTAAGCATTAAAAAATATAAAATACGATTGGAATAATGAAGATATTGGGTTTTATCATACAAAAAGAGTTTAAGCAAATCTTCAGGAACAAAGGCATGCTCCCCATTATTTTTGTCATGCCCATTGTACAACTTCTTATTCTGTCCAATGCCGCAACTTTTGATATTAAAAATATCAAATTCTCATATATTGACCATGACCATACTCCAACATCAAGAGCACTGATAGAACAATTTGATGCCTCAACGTATTTTAATGTTGTTACAGATTTTCCCTCGGAAAACAAAGCGCAATCAGCCATGCTAAAAGGAGATGTAGATGTTGTTTTGGAAATACCCAATCATTTTGAGCGTAATTTGGTAAAAGGAAAAAACATACCATTAGGCGTAACAATCAACGCTATTGACGGTGCAGCCGCGGGTGTTGAAAATGTCTACATTACACAAATCCTGCAACGGTTTAACAAAGCCATTCAGTTGAACGTATTTCAGCCAACTAATGCATTGTCAAAGCCTGTTAACATCCTAACCATTCCATCGTTTTGGTATAATAAAACCCTAAATTATAAAACTTACATGGTGCCGGGTATATTGGTGTTACTGGTAACCATGATTACCCTGTTTTTGTCAGGAATGAACATTGTTCGTGAAAAAGAAATAGGGACTTTAGAACAAATAAATGTAACGCCCATTAGAAAGAGAGAATTCATTATTGGGAAGTTATTCCCGTTTTGGGTTCTAGGGTTAGCTATTTTAAGTATCGGGTTGATAATTGCCAAGTTTGTGTTTAATGTACCCATTGTGGGCAATCTTGGTTTGATGTATTTATACACATCAATCTATATTTTGGTCATTTTAGGCATCGGTCTTTTTATATCAAATTTCACCGATACGCAACAGCAAGCTATGTTTATATCGTGGTTTTTCATGGTCATATTCATTTTGATGAGTGGTTTGTTCACCCCTATAGAGAGTATGCCAAAATGGGCTCAATTAATTACGGAATTCAACCCCATAAAATATTTTGTTGAAGTGATGCGAATGGTCATGTTAAAGGGCTCGTTATTAAACGATATCTTACCACAACTATTAAAAACCCTTCTTTATGCCTTTGTAATGAACGGATTGGCAGTTTGGAAGTATAGAAAGACAACTTAGTAATAAATCTTTTAAATTTATTTTTTTACACGGATTTGTTTCATAATATCTTCCATCATTTCAACTTGCACTTGTTGAATATTCAATAGTTCCTGTTGCTGATGAATAATTAAATGATCAATTTTTTCATGGAGCATTCTAATTTCAAGTTCGGATTTTAGGTTGACCATATAATCTTGTTTGGAACGCTCTCTGTCTTTCTCTTCTTGCCTGTTTTGGCTCATCATAATAACTGGTGCTTGTAATGCAGCCAAACATGACAAAATAAGATTTAAAAGAATAAATGGGTACGGATCAAACCCCTTATTTAAAAGAAAATAGACATTTGATGAAATCCAAATTAAAATAAAAAGACCAAACAAAATAATAAACGACCAACTTCCACCAAACGAAGCTATGTTATCAGCTAAACGTTGTCCAAATGTAAAATTATTATTATCAATTGGTTCTTTTTTATTGATAACTTCTTCGTTTTCAATTGTTTTTAAAACATCTTGTTCTAAAACACTCAACTCGCCTACTTCATCAATTAAATAATTGGCAATATATTTTTGTCTATATTGATTCAGTTCCGAAATTGAAATAGCACTTTTTAAATTAAAATCAGGGTGGTCTTTCTTGATCAATTCAAAAATGGATTTTCTAATTGATTTTGCTAAAACCCTTTCACTGTACTGAAACTCATTTTTTGAAATTTCACTTATAAATGTTTTCATTATAAAAGATTTTTATTATAAAAGTACAATTAAATCCATCTCAATTTGTAATATTGATTAATTACAAATACTTTTGAAATACTTGCTTTACAAAAACTTGCAATGAAGAAAAAACTTAATGAACTTGAAGCGACTGCCATTTGTGGAAATGATATCAGTTCATCATGTTTGTATGTATCTGCACTTGCCATAGTGTATGCTGGACAGTATGCATGGATTTCATTATTGATGGTATCATTGATCCTATTTTTATTCCGAAGGATTTACGGCGAAGTGGTTGGTGCATTACCGTTAAATGGAGGTGCTTATAATGCCTTACTGAACACAACCAAAAAATCAACGGCCTCCTTTGCCGCATCGTTAACAGTGCTTTCATACATGGCAACGGCGGTTATTTCGGCTAGTGAAGCCATCAAATATGCACACAGTCTATGGCATGAAATACCTATTGTGTATGCAACAATTGCATTGTTGTTGGTTTTTATGGGACTGGTCATTTTAGGTATTGGTGAATCTTCAAAGGTAGCTATTGCTATCTTCTTATTTCATTTAACCTCACTCGTTATCCTATGCGCTTTCTGTATATATTTTCTGTTTAGTAATGGATTTGATGTTTTAATCAGCAACTTTAAATCTCCCATTGAAGGCAGTATAGCAACGGCTCTGTTTTTTGGATTTGCGGCGGCCATGCTGGGCATTAGTGGATTTGAAAGTTCGGCTAATTACGTAGAGGAACAAAAAAAGGGCGTCTTTCCAAAAACCCTAAAAAACATGTGGATTATTGTTACCATTTTTAATCCGCTATTAGCATTTTTAGCTTTGTCTATCATACCGTTATCCACAATTAATGCGAACGAGGAAACCCTATTGTCATTTATGGGGAATTTAACAGGCGGCAATTGGTTATCCTATGTAGTTTCCATTGATGCTGCCTTAGTGCTAAGTGGTGCTGTTTTAACATCGTATGTGGGTGTTGGTGGTTTGGTGGAACGTATGGCCTTGGATAGGATTTTACCTAAAGAGCTATTAATAAAGAACAAAAGAGGAAGTTCTTACTTAATTTTTATTACGTTTTTCTTTTTGGCCGTTTCAGTATTGTTAATCACTAAAGGCGATCTAAAAGCATTAGCTGGCGTTTACACCATTGCGTTTTTGGGTGTCATGGCTCTATTTGGAGTAGGAAATCTACTTTTGAAAATTAAAAGAAGTCGATTGCCTCGTCCTGAAACAGCCAGTTATCCAGCAGTATTAATTGCTATCATAGGCATATTTTTAGCTTTATTAGGGAATGTTATTTTAAATCCTGGATATTTGGCCATCTTTTTGGAATATCTGGTTCCCACCATTTTAGTGGTTGGGTTTATGCTTTACCGTACACCAATTTTAAAAGGAATTTTACTGTTTCTAGACTATATAACACCTTCAGACAAACTGTTTTTTCAAAAAACAAAACGCAAAATAAATGTAGCCATACGGAAAATCAATTCCCAAGAATTTGTGTTTTTTACTAAAGGAGACAATGTAGAAGGCATTAATAAAGTACTGCAATATATTTCGGCAAATGAAGAAACCAGACGGTTAAAAATAGTTAATATCATTAGCAAAGGGGAAAAAGTAACCGATAGACTTAAAACTGATATTGAGGTATTGGACAGAGCCTATCCAAAAGTTGTCATTGAATTTATAGAAGAAGCGGGCAACTTTGGTCCTGAAAAAATTAAGGAATTATCCAAGCGTTGGAATATCCCCGTTAATTTTATGTTTATAGGACATCCGGGAAACAAATTTCCATACAAATTACATGAACTAGGAGAAGTACGGTTAATTATTTAGCTTCTTTTCCTTGTACCAAACATTTAAAATCAATCCGCCGATAATCAGGGCTATTCCTAGGATACTCCAGAAGGTGTAAACTTCACCAAACCAGAATATTCCAAGCAATAAGGTAAAAATAACCTCAATATATTTTAATGGAGCCACTTGGCTAGTAGCTGCCGTTTGAAAAGCCTTGGTCATGTATATCTGACCAAAATAACCAAATACACCTAAACTGAACAGGAAAATCCATTCCACGCCATTGGGCGTTGTCCAGTTTCCAATGGATAACAAACCGCCCACCATGGTAGCAATGACCATAAAATAATTGACAATGACAACCGGGTGGTCACGCTTTCCAATTTTGCTAATAATAACAAATACAAAACCACTCAAAACAGATGCCATTAAGACCAACACGAGGCCATAAGTGCTAACATTTCTATCCAATCCTTTTAATACTAATACGCCTGAAAAAGCCATGAGAAAGAACAGCCATTGGATAGGCTTAATTTTTTCCTTTAAAAATAAAACAGCAAAAATAGCCGCAAAAATTGGAGCTATGTAACGTAATGATACAGCGGTACCAACCGATAAGTATTTGATGGACATAAAAAACAAGGTCATGGAACTTACACCAACCAAACCCCGTAACACCAATAGTTTTCGGTTGTTTCCTAAAATAGGAATCTTGTTTTTTAAAAGAAATCCAAAGGTAAAAAATAAAGAACTTGCCGACCTGAAAAATACAATTTGAAAGGCATTGACATTTACCAAGTACTTTACCGTAGCATTCATGCACGCAAAAGCCATAGTACTTAAAATCATGTATTTTATGGCTTTTTTTATTTCCAATAGATGGATTTTATGCTTTAAGTTTTAAGAATTTATTCAGGGATTTGCTGACTTAAACAATGTAAGGTACCAAAGCCCCATATTAAATCAATGGCACTTATCCCAATGATTTCCCTATTTGGAAAACAATCCGCAATAATATTTAAAGCCATTCTATCATGAACATCGTTAAAGGTTGGCACTAATACGTAGTTGTTAATGATCAAGAAATTAGCATAGCTTGCTGGAATGGTAACACCATCAAATTCCAGTTTTTTAGGCATGGGTAATTCAACAATATTAGGTGACTTACCGGTTTCTAATACCGACGTTTTAAGTCGCTTGAAATTATCTTGCAACGCTTTATAGTTGGCACTTTTTTTGTCAGTTTCAACAACCGTAATAATGGTGTCTTCATTTACAAAACGACATAAATCATCTATATGTCCATGGGTATCATCACCAATTATACCGTCACCAAGCCAAATCACATTGGTAACACCAAGATATTCCTTAAAAACGGCTTCGTAATCTGCTTTTGTAAAACCACTATTTCTAACCTGTATAGTTGGATGCAATAAGCATTCTTCTGAAGTTAATAAGGTGCCTGTTCCATTCACATCTATAGCACCACCTTCCAAAACCACGGGTTTGCCTTTATACATCACTTGGACTAAAGGAATGTTTAAGTGATTCGCTACTTTTGAAGGAACATGCTTATCCAACTGAAAGTTGGTGTACTTAGCCCAGCCATTAAAATTGAAGTTTAATGCCTCTCGTTTCGTTCCATTTTTAACAATGATGGGGCCAGAATCACGCATCCAGCTCCTATTGGTCTTATGAATAATGAATGATATGTTTGAAATATTCACATGCGCCGTAACCAACATGTCATGAACTTTCTTTTTTAGCTTATCATCAGCAACTACTAAAAAAACGGTTTCAATACTAGCTACTTTTTTAATAAATTCCACAAAAGCCCATTGAATGGCTCCGTATTTTCCGGGCCAATCCTTACCATTATGTGGAAAACAAAGAAAGATACCTTGTTGCTTTTCCCATTCTGCTGGAAACCGTCTCATTAATCTATAGCCCGTTTAGTGATGTCGCCAAAAGCATCTACTCGCCTATCCCTGAAAAACGGCCAATTTTGACGCACATTTTCCTGTAAATCCAAGTCCACTTCAGCAATTAAAATTTCTTCTTTATCATGGGAAGCCTGCGCCAAGATTTCACCTTGAGGACCTGCAATAAATGAGGCTCCCCAAAATTCAATGCCATCTGTATTAGGTAAATATTGTTCCAATCCAATGCGGTTGGCTGCTGCCACATACACACCATTGGCCACTGCGTGCCCTTTCATGACATTAATCCAAGCGCCATATTGATTAACACCATATTCTGCTTTTTCCTTGGGGTGCCAACCAATAGCTGTGGGATAAAACAACACGTCGGCTCCTTTTAACGCCGTTAATCTGGCTGCTTCTGGATACCATTGATCCCAACAAATTAATACACCAATATTCCCCTTTTTGGTTTTATTGCTTTTAAAGCCTAAATCGCCTGGTGTAAAATAAAACTTCTCATAAAAATGAGGATCATCAGGAATGTGCATCTTGCGGTACAAACCAGCCTCTGAACCATCCGTATCTAAAATGTAAGCACTGTTATGGTAAATACCAGCCATTCGTTTTTCAAAAAATGGCACCACAATCACAACGCCCAATTCCTTGGCTAAATCACTAAAGGCGTTAAATGATGTACTATAAAGCGGCTCGGCATAAGCAAAATTGTCAACATCTTCGCTTTGGCAAAAATAATGACTGCTGTAAAGCTCTGGCAACGAAATGACTTCGGCTCCCATTTTAGCAGCATCTTTTACCCAACTCAAACATTTTTTCAAGTTGTTTTCTGGCTTATCATTTAAATTAAGCTGAATAACAGCAATTTTGTATGTTCTTTGTCCCATGTTGTATGTTTAGGTATACAAAAATAAGTATTTAGATGTGAGAGCCACAAATTTTTAAGGATTTTACAAACAAGCACCCTATGTCTAGTTTATAATACCATCAAACCACTTTAGTTCTCCTGAAGGATGTTCTTGTGGTATTAATAAAGTAAACGCCTGTAAGCAATATAACCGTAGCAATTACAGATTGTGTTGTGATGCGCTCTTCCAGAAAATACCATCCTAGAAACAACGCTATAATAGGGTTTACATAGGTTGACGTTGCTACTTTTTCTGGCGATACAACCTTTAGCAAATAATTAAATGACGTAAATGCTATGATACTTCCAAAAAAGATGAGCAAAAGCATGGATCCTTGTACCTTGGGCGACCAATTTAATGGTGAGGACCATGTTTCGCCAAAACAAAAGCTAGCTATTGCCAACATGATGCCTCCCGTTAGCATTTGGTATCCTGTGTTGACAAAGTAATTAGAGGGTAAATCTGCTTTGCCAACAAACAAACTGCCATAGGACCAACTGAGCATACAAACAAATATCATTAGCATACCAATGATGCTTCCTTCATTATTGATGATTTGTTTTTGACTAACCAAAAGATAAATTCCTATTACACCCAAAACGATACCAACTATGGACATGGGTTGTATTTTTTTGCCATGGAGCAGTCGCATCATAATCAGGACTACCAACGGTTGAGCCGATATTTCCAAAGCGGCAAATCCACTATCAACATATTTTAATGCCCAAACAACAACGCCATTGCCAAAACTGAGAAATAAAAACCCTGCAATGATCGTGTTTTTAAGCTGGGACAACGTAATAGCTAAACTGATTCGCATGAGTTTTGCAATCAAAAATATAATCAAACCTGCACTGACAAAACGAATGGAGGCCAATTTAAATGGCGGTAAGTCTGTTACGGCAATTTTATTCAGTAGATAGGTTGAGCCCCAAATAACATAAATTGCAAAAAAGGCCAACACAATCAATATGGTTTTGCGAGAAGCGCTCATATTTATAATTTCAAAAAAATCGATAAAATAATTGGAACAACCTGCTTGGTGACACTCTAAACATTATTGAAAAGTTCCGTTACAATAGTAGTGTCCAATGATAAGCGTTCGCCTGTTTGTCCTTTTTTATTATACTCCAATTTATTAACAACATAGCGCATTACTTCCTTTCTAGCAACATCACGTTCATTACCTTTAACAACAATCCAAGGCGCATGTGGTTTGGCTGTTTTTTTAAACATAGCTTCTTTATAAAACGTGAACTCTTTCCATTTTGATTGCGCCTCAACATCCACACTGCTCAATTTCCATTGCTTCAATGGATTATGCACACGTTCTTCCAATCGCCGCTTTTGTTCTTCAGCATCAATGGAAAACCAAAATTTAAATAAGTGAATACCGTCTTGAACCAACATTTTTTCTAAAGAAACGACTTGTCTATTAAATAAGTTATATTGCTTTTTGGAGCAAAATCCCATTACGGGCTCCACAACCGCCCTATTGTACCAGCTTCTATCAAAAAGCACGATTTCTCCTGGTCCGGGCAAATGTTCTATATAGCGTTGGAAATACCACTGACCAGCCTCTCTTTCGGTTGGTTTTGAAAGAGCTACTACTTTAAAAAGCCTTGGATTTAAAAAACGAATGAACCGCATAATAGCACCACCTTTTCCGGCTGTATCGCGCCCTTCAAATAAAATAAGTACACGTTGATTGGTTTCTTTGATATGTTGCTGTAACCAAACCAATTCGGTTTGTAAATTAAGATACTCTTCGTCTTGCTCCAGCAGGTGTAAAGCCACTTTTTAAACTATTTATAATTGATGGGGAATCTTCTAGACCTTTTTCACGCGAACCGCATTCATGCCTTTTTGCCCACGTTCCAGTTCATACTGAACTTTATCGTTTTCCTGAATATCTTCAAGCAAGCCACTTACATGAACAAAATATTTTTCTTGGTTTTCTGCATCAATGATGAAACCAAATCCTTTTGAAGAATCAAAAAAGGATACTTTCCCTTTTCTTGTAGGATCCTCTTCTTCTCGTTCTTCTTTTTTGGGAATGCCTATCTCTATGCTTTCTGCTTCCACTTTTACTTTCATGGAAGGATCTGGCGGGGTGTCCGTTAAATTACCATTGTAATCTACATAAGCAAATTGAATACCTTGTGGGTTTTCTTTGGCCTCTGCTTTTCTAGCTTCTTTTTTCTTTTGTTTTTCCTCTCTTTTCTTTAGACGCTTTTTTTCTTTTTCAATTTTGTTAAATGTGACTTGTGATTTTGCCATTACTGATTATTTCCTGTTTTTAAGTTACTGTGATTAATTGAAGATAATGTAATTTTTATTAAAATCTTGTACAAGAAACTCTTTGGTATTGAAAATTGTATAAAAATTGCCTTAACTTGCTTATTGCGTAAAGGTAATGTAATTTTTATGTATGAAAAAATAAAAAATAAGAGTGTAAATATGAAATCCTTAATCTTTAGGAGCATATCCGTGTATGGATTCAAAAATTTCATCAAAGTTTGCCCTTAGATAGGCATTCAATTTTTTTCGATATTCCCCTTTAAGCCATTCCACAAAGTTAAAGGTACTTTTGCTGATGCATTTTGTGTAACGATTAATCCTGAAATCAATATCATCACCCAGTTTTTTAGCCAACGCCAACGCATCATAGACATCTTCACTGTTTTCTATGCATATTTTGGCATGTTGCGCAATGGAACGTTCTAAAACCACTTTAGAGGATTCCCCATTTCTAATGGAATCCACGTAGGTTTCATGAACATTAAAGGTCACATCTTCAGATTTTGAAAACTCTGCGCGCAATTCATCGGGCATTTCATACCTAAAATTGCTCTCAAGCTCTTCATCACTTAATAAGGAGTCTAAATAATAGTTAGGAGACCTAAATATGCGTTGCCAATCTAAATTATCACCCCACGGTCCAAAACGATGGAAATTGTTACCCAAATCAATAACATCAAATGTTTTTTTGTTTTTCAAGATCCTGGAACCACGACCTATCATTTGATAATACAAGGTTAGGGATTTGGTTGCTCGGTTCAAAATAATACTTTCCACGGTTGGTTCATCAAATCCTGTGGTTAATATACTGACAGATGTTAAAATGGCATCGGGTGTTTTTTTAAACCACTTTAAGATAAGTGCCCGTTCTTTTTTGGTGTTGGTATTGTCTAAGTGCGCAATTGGATATCCAGCAGCTCTAAACGTGTCATAGACATGCAAGGATGTATTGATACCATTATTGAAAATCAGTGTTTTTTTGCCTTTTGAACGTTCTTCATATGCATTCAAAAGTTTGGTAAGCATGTCGTTATCAGTATACAAATCCTCTGATGATTTGACTGTATAATCACCATTGGCACCAACAACTAAGGAAGTTAAACCAACATTATAGGTAAACATTTCCGCACGAGCCAAAAACCCGTTTTGTATTAATGACTCAATGCTTTCACCAACAATCAATTCATCATAATTGTCGGTCATTGGCAATTCAATATTAGAACTTAAAGGTGTTGCAGTTACCCCAAGGATGAAAGACTTACTAAAAAATTTAAACAGTTTAGTAAACGAATTATAATGGGCTTCATCAATGATTACCAAACCAATATCAGAAATATCCAATTTATCGTCATTCAAGCGATTGTTCAAAGTTTCCACCATAGCCACAAAGCAGCTGTACTCGCCTTGGTCGCTCAAATTGGCTTTGCTATCCACCACTTTATTGACAACCCCAAACTCAGTAAGAACCGCTGAGGTTTGCTTGCAAAGCTCAATGCGGTGCGTCATTACTAATACCTTCTTATTGTGATGTTTTAAATACTGTCTAACAATTTCAGAAAATATGACGGTCTTACCACCGCCTGTTGGTAACTGATAGAGCAAATGATAGTCATCTGGCGCTTCTTCAAAACGTTTAAATATTTTGCTAATAGCCCCTTTTTGGTAACTATATAAATCCTTACCTACTTTACGATCTTCTAAATCTGATTTTTTTGACATCCCTTAATCTTGACAGGGTGCAAAAATAACACCTTTAAAGGGTTTTTGACGAATGATTGCTTTTAATTTTTTAATAAAATTCAAATAAAACTATATGATGATTTCATTATAGTGGGTAAAATAATTCCTATTTTTACAGTCAAAACCATTAAAAAATCATGGACATAAACGACAAAAGCAAAACAAAATCATATATAGCGGCAACTGACAGATACGGACACATGGTGTATAACCGATCCGGTAAAAGCGGCGTGCTTTTGCCCGCTATATCATTGGGTTTATGGCATAACTTTGGTTTTGTTGACAATATCCATAATGCACGTGAAGTGTTGCGATGTGCATTTGATTTGGGAATCACGCATTTTGACTTGGCCAATAATTACGGACCGCCTTTCGGATCAGCAGAAGAGAATTTTGGCACTATTTTTAAAGCTGATTTTAAACCGTATAGAGATGAACTTTTTATAGCATCAAAAGCGGGATATGATATGTGGCCCGGTCCCTATGGAAATTTTGGCTCCAGAAAATATTTAATCGCCAGTTTGGATCAAAGCCTAAAACGCATGGGATTGGATTATGTAGATATTTTTTACCATCATAGGCCAGATCCGGATACACCTTTAGAGGAAACCATGGGAGCTTTGGCAGATATTGTTAGGCAAGGCAAGGCGTTGTATGTTGGCATATCCAACTATCAACCTGAAGAAACCCAGCAAGCAGCAGATATTCTCAAGCGTTTGAATGTTCCTTTTATACTGCATCAAGCACGCTATTCCATGTTAGATCGTTGGGTTGAGGATGGGCTTTTAAGCACCTTGGAACAAAACGGCGTTGGCTGTATTGCTTTTTCTCCATTAGCACAGGGTATGCTTACGGACAAATACCTGAATGGCATTCCAAAAGATTCCAGAGCCGCTAAAGATTTCACCTATTTGGATGTGGAAACGGTTCATTCAAATCTAGAGAAAGTAAAGCAGTTATCATCTATAGCACAACAACGTGGGCAAAAACTATCACAAATGGCTATTGCATGGATTTTAAGACAGCCACAAGTTGCATCGGTACTGATTGGTGCTAGTTCTGCCAGGCAATTGATTGAAAATGTTCAATCCATAGATAATTTGGAATTCAGTCCAGAAGAATTAAAACAGATTGAAACGATAATATCTTAATTTATTGGCTATTCTTTTACTATAATAATGGTGGCTTTAACTCCTGTTGCCAAATTCCATCTGTTTGAAGATACTAAGTTGCCCATGTCATCAACTACTTGGAACTCTGCCGTATTTGGCCCAGATTCTCCTTGGTTTAAGGCTACAAAATCTATTTTATTGAATCCTTTTTGCAAGTTGAGTTTTATGCCTTTAAACCCGCCAGTTAAATAGACACTGGATTGAATTACGTCATCATTTAATCGAACCTGAATTAAATCGCCATCAACTTCGCCAAAATCACGATAGACAACATTTACAAATTTAGAATTGCTTTTAAAATCACCGAAATACTGATCGGTTGTACTGCCATTACGTTGTTCAACCTCTTGTGGAGATAGTTTTGTGCTTTCTAAATTTTTATTGACTTGCTTTTCATACAATTCTCCTGGATTGCCAAAGGTTTCTCCAAACATAGAGAATTCCTTTTTTGGCTCGTTTACATTTGAATTGGACTTAGGAATGGTCATTCCGTTAAATGAGTTGTTTTGGTTTGGTTTTGAAGGAAGCAGTTTAAACGTATCGGCGGAATCTTTCTTGCTTTCTACTGCTGGAATAGATCTGGATTTATTTTGACTATCAATTTGTGCATGAGCTGCTATTGAAATCAAGATAAATATATAGTATATAAAATTAAATTTCATTTCCTTTAAAAATTACATAAACGATTCTAAGGCCAATTTATTTTTAATGGTTTATTGACCAAAGATATTTTATTATCACAAGTAGTTCTATACTCTGTACATGTTTTTTGATTCATTTAACAAAAACCGTTCCTATTATTTGTTGTTATTGGTGATTTGCTAACTCCTCTCCTATTTGTTTCATCATAAATATGTTAAAAATTGTTAATTTATTATTATGTTATACATAGTACTGTAACAAATTTAATTCTTGGTCGTCTATAAAGTATAAAACAATCAAAAACATAGAAACCATGAGAACATTAGACAGTAACAAATTAACAGAATCATTAAAAAATTCTAAAAGCCATCTTTGGAATTGTAAAAGACGCTTTAGATAAGTATCACAAAAAAATAATCATCAATCAAAAAAAACAAACAATCATGAAAACTTTAAACAGCAATGAATTATCAGGAACTTTAAGTACATCTAAAAGTTACAATTGGAACACAAAAAGACGTTACAGATAACTTTTTAATTACAAATTATTCAACAATCAAAAAATAAACTATTATGAGAACTTTAAACAGCAATGAATTTTCAGGAACCTTGAGTCCTGCTAAAAGTTACAATTGGAACAGCAAAAGACGTTACAGATAAGTAGCGTCTTTAAAACCATCATCAATCAAAAAACAATGAGAACAATCAACAACATATCAAAACGAATAAACCGCTTAACTACAGAAAATTTTTCTGTGAACAAACGAATCATAAACTTCAATAACTCCATTGAAGCTCTATGGGTAGGATCTAAACGGTATGCTCATTAACCTTTAACTTAAAACTTACAAGAACATGCAGCTAAAAAATTAATCGAGTCTAGAAACCAATTTCTAGACTTTTTTTATTGTAGTGTATCTTTTGGCACCCCGTAATCAATATAAATCTTTTTCCACCCCCAATCTTTTGCTGCTTTGACATCTATGCCCATATAAATATCTATATGGTTTCTTTTACGGCTGTGCATTTTGTCCTTCACAAAATAGACGCCTTCAAATCCTTTTATTTTAACAGGTGTATTGTATTTTAAGCCTTTCTTCAATAAATCACTTGACACGGCTATGTATTTCATACCCGGTTTTAAACTATCACCAAATGCGGTAATACTTGGATTGGAATCTGTTTGACTTTTAAGCGAATTGTATGCCGTTGCGGTTACTTTAATGGTATGCCAGGTATAATTTCGCTCAAATTCATCATGTTTGTCCTTACAACTAAAAGTCAACAAAATAACACATAATATATAAAGCCTCATGTTCATGTTGAAGAATTTTAAATTTAAAGATACAATTTTAATCGAAAAAGAAATCTCCAAGATTCTACTTCGGGATATGATAAAAAAAAGAGAGTTTTTAGCTCTCTTTTTTTTAAAATTTCTTTTTTTAAGAGATTTTAATATTCTTAAGTGGTTTTTTCTTGGCTTCATCTCGTTTTGGAAGCATAATCTTCATGATACCATCTTTATAGGATGCTGAAATTTTATCAGTATCAACAGATTCTGGTATTGAGAACGTACGCTTGAACGAAGAATATCCAAATTCCCTACGTGTGTAATTTTCAGTATCCTCATTTTGTTCTGTTTCCTTTTCAACACCTATTGACAATAGATTATTATCCACATTGATATCAAAATCAGATTTATCTAATCCAGGAACTGCCATTTCTACCACAAATTCATTGGCGCCATCAATGACATTTACCGCTGGTAAAGTTATACCAGTATTGAAATTAGACATAAATTCATTTCCAAAACTTTTACCTAGAAAATCATCAAACCATGAAGGTAAGCTTGGTAACGAAGCTAAATTATAGTCATGGTTTCTTTTGTTACCGTTTTTAATTGTTGGAATTAAAGTGCTCATAACTAAATATTTTAAAAGTTAAACATTCAATTTTTAATTGATATTATGCAAATAAAATACCAATTAAAAACACCTGAATTTTTTTCAGTTCAATCTGACATTTTTTCAGATTAAGACACTAGTTAACAAGTGTTTAACTTAATATTCCAATAAACTTTTTAATTCCGATTCAAATGTGTTCTTAGGAAGATATTGTTCTTCCAATTGTTTTAAAAACGGTATCGGTGTTTCCAAACTGGCAACGCGTTTTACAGGAGCATCTAAATATTCAAAACAATGTTCCATGATAAGTGCCGAAATGTCACTGCCAATACCTCCAAACAACGAATCTTCCTGTAGAATTATGGCACGACCTGTTTTTTTAACCGAGGTATAAATGGTTTCTGTGTCCAACGGCTGCAGAGTTCGCAAATCTATGACATCGGCTTGTATGTCCAAATTATTATCTAATGTTTCTAATGCCCAATGCACTGCTGCCCCATAACTAATAATGGTTACATCATCTCCTTTCCTTAGTACAGAAGCTTTACCAAATGGTAAGGTGTAATAATCTATTGGAACCTCTTGGCGAATGCTTCTATACAATCCTTTATGCTCAAAAAATAAAACAGGGTTTGGGTCATTGATAGCTGTTGCCAATAACCCTTTAGCATCATATGGAAACGCAGGATACACCACTTTTAATCCGGGTGTTTTGGTAAACCAGGCTTCATTAGTTTGTGAATGAAATGGTCCAGCGCCAACACCGGCACCACAAGGCATTCTGATAACAACATCGGCTTGTTGTCCCCACCTGTAATGTGATTTTGCCAAATAATTTACAATGGGATTAAACCCTGAGGATACAAAATCCGCAAATTGCATTTCAACAACACTTTTCATCCCTGCAATGGAAAGCCCCATGGCAACTTCTACAATTGCCGATTCACAAATGGGCGTATTTCTAACACGTTCTTTGCCAAATTGTTTAACAAATCCTTCGGTTATTTTAAAAGCCCCTCCGTATTCTGCAATATCTTGTCCCATGATAACCAGATCATGATGACGCTCCATGCTTTGCTTCAACCCATCAGAAATAGCATCTATCAATCGTAATTGGTTTGTTTCTGGTTTTTTTTCAATTTCCTGATATTCAAATGATTTATATACATCATTTAATTCGTTTGTTTTATCAGGAACAATATCGTCTTCATCAAAAGCAATCTTTAAATGTGTATTGATTTCGCTTATTATATCTTCCTTAATAGCTATCTCTAACGATTCATTCAAGACCCCTTGATCCTTTAAAAAAGTTTGGAAATTTATAACCGGGTCTTTAGATGCCCAAGTATCCATAAGCTCCTGCGGAATGTATTTAGTACCACTGGCTTCTTCATGGCCACGCATTCTAAAGGTTTTAAATTCCAATAAAATAGGTCTTGGTGATTGCCGCATACTGTCCGCAATGGCTGTTACCCTTGTAAAAACTTCAAGAATATTATTGCCGTCAATAATATGGCTTTCCATGCCATATCCAATACCTTTATCGGCAATATGTTCACAACGATATTGTTCATTTGTTGGTGTAGACAGCCCATATCCGTTATTCTCTATACAAAACAGGACGGGCAGCTGCCATACAGATGCAACATTCAACGCTTCATGAAAATCACCTTCACTAGTTCCGCCTTCACCAGAAAACACAGCTGTCACTTGATTTTTATTTTTTAAATTACTGGCTAGAGCAATGCCGTCAGCTACGCCAAGTTGAGGTCCCAAATGGGAAATCATACCAATGATTTTGAATTCTTGTGTACCAAAATGAAATGACCGGTCACGACCTTTTGTAAATCCAGACGCTTTTCCTTGCCATTGTGCAAATAATCTGGAGAGCGGAATCTCCCTAGTTGTGAATACTCCCAAATTACGGTGCATGGGCAAAATATATTCATCCATGTTCATCGCCATGGTAACACCAACAGAAATAGCTTCTTGACCAATGCCTGAAAACCATTTGCTTATTTTTCCTTGACGCAATAAAACAAGCATTTTTTCCTCTATCAATCTAGGTTTTAAAAGATTTTTATACAGCAGTATTAAGGTATCATTATCAATATCTTGAGTGTTATACTGTATTGTGTGTAACGCGATTGGAGAACTCATATTCTGGATTTTCAAACTGACTCAAATATACCACAAATTGATTATTTGTAGTAAAAAGTTACATAAAATACAATGTTTGAACATGATTATGTTTTTGTACATTTGTATTGATAGACTTCTAAAAACAAACTTATGAATCATATTCCAAGTGTTAATTTATCTGATTTTATTTCTGGTGATGAAAACAAAAAACAGAAATTTGTTGAAGAAATAGGCAAAGCTTATGAAGATATAGGCTTTGTTGCCTTAAAAGGTCATTTTTTAAATGATGCCCTAGTAGAAAAATTATACACAGAAGTTAAAAAGTTTTTTAGTTTACCCCTTGAAACCAAACAGAAGTATGAAATACCCGGAATTGGTGGGCAGCGCGGTTATGTGTCATTTGGAAAAGAAAGTGCCAAAGGCAAAAAAGAAGGGGATCTCAAAGAATTTTGGCATTTTGGACAATATGTTGAAAATGATCCAAAGTTAGAAGCTGAGTATCCAAAAAACGTAATCGTTGAAGAGTTACCGGAATTCAATACAGTAGGAAAAGAAGCCTATAGAATGCTTGAGAAAACTGCTAAATACGTTTTACGTGCCTTAGCCTTACATTTAAAATTGGAAGAAACCTACTTTGATAACTATATTCATAACGGCAATTCCATTCTAAGACCTATTCACTATCCTCCAATTACCGAAGAACCCAAAGAAGCCGTGCGAGCGGCAGCTCATGGTGACATTAACTTGATAACGCTTTTAATGGGTGCTCAAGGACGTGGGTTGCAAGTGAAAAACAATAAAGGCGAATGGATTGATGCCATTGCCGAGCCTGACGAATTAATGATTAATGTTGGTGATATGCTCTCAAGGCATACCAATAACAAGTTGAAATCCACCATCCACCAGGTTATCAATCCACCTCGTGAACTTTGGGGTACATCACGCTATTCCATTCCGTTTTTTATGCACCCCATTAGTGATATGAAATTGGACGTGCTTGATAGTTGTATTGATAATGATAATCCTAAACAATATGACGATATTACCGCAGGTGAGTTTTTGAATGAGCGTTTAATCGAGCTTGGACTCATAAAAAAGTGATGTAATCCCAAAAAAAGCAAACAGCCATATGGATTTGCAAGACCAGTTAAAAAAACTATTTCCGGAGCACACTTCAGAAGAAACGTCCAATGAAAGTGATGACCATTCTATTTGGATGCAGGATGATCCCATTTTATGCAAATATGAAAAACGAAAAGGCAAACCCATTACGATATTAGAGGGTTACACAGGAGCTAATGAAGACTTTAAAGCCTTGGCAAAAGAAATCAAAACAACACTGAGTGTTGGCGGAAGCTTTAAAGACGATAAAATAATTATTCAAGGGGATTACCGAGATAAAATTATGCAACTATTAAAAGACAAAGGATTTGCCGTCAAACGTGTGGGAGGTTAATCTATGGATGCGCATCCACTTCATATTACCAACGGAAGCAGTTTAACCACCATCTTAAAAGATCTTGATTTTACTGGCGATATCCTTACATGGGAAGAAATGCTCTGTGAAGGACCGACCATCTACAATATAAATTCAGACGAGTTTTTAAAAATCCGAGCGTCGTTTTTCAACTCATATTATAATGTCGATTTAAACATTAAGGAAATAAAAGACGACCTAGATATACTTAATCACACAGAAAACTATACCGAAATCATTCTTTGGTTTGAATATGATTTGTTTTGCCACATTAATATGATTGCTGTCATAGCCTTGCTACATCAAAAAAAAATAGACTTACCACTTTATTTGGTTTGCAGTGGCAGAATTGAAGGCGAAAAAAGCTTAAAAGGCTTATCAGAACTGACAGAAAACCAATTAAATAATCATTTTAAAAACAAAGTAAGGCTCACTAAAAACGATATAGATTTAGCCATTTCAATCTGGGATATTTATTGTGGCAAAGACCATAACCTTTTAAAACCCTACATTGTTAAGCGTTCCAATTTTGAATATTTAAGCAGTTGCCTAAAAGCACATTTAGAACGTTTTCCTGATTCAAAATCAGGGCTCAACGTCTTGGAAACCAATATTCTTGAGATCATTAAAGAGAAAGACATAAAATCAGAGAACCATCTATTGGGTTACGCATTAAACTATCAGGGCTATTATGGTTATGGTGACATCCAATTTACAAGAATCATCAAATGCCTGAGAATATTTTTTTCAGAAGATGAAAAAGGGATATCCCTTAACAGGAAAGGTCATGAAGCCTTATTGGGACAGCATAATTTTTCTTTGGAAATCAATAATGCCATTGAATTTGGGGGCGTCAATAAATTGGACTTTCAATTCAGCAAAAAACAAAATAAACTTATTAAAACCATATTAAATGCCTATTAAAGAATCTGAACTTATTTTAAATCCTAATGGTAGTGTTTATCATTTGAATTTAAAACCTGAAAACATAGCGCAAAACGTCATTTTTGTTGGTGACCAAGACCGGGTAGAGAAAATAACAAAACATTTTGACACCATAGAATTCAAAATCCAAAAACGTGAATTCAAAACCCAAACAGGAACTTATAACGGTAAGAGAATAACCGTTATTTCAACTGGCATTGGCCCTGATAACATTGATATTGTTCTAAATGAACTGGATGCCTTGGTCAATATCGATTTAACTACCAGGCAACCCAAAGATAACCTGACCAGCTTAAACATTTTAAGAGTTGGCACATCAGGTTCGTTACAAGATGATATTCCTGTTGATTCATTTGTTTTGAGTACACATGGGTTAGATTTAAACGCCATGCTTCATGCATATCAGATAGATGCTGTATGCAACCCTGATATTGAACAGGCGTTTGTTAAACATACCAACTGGAACCCAGATAAAGGACGACCTCTCATTATAGGAAATAGTAAATCCATACAAGAAAAGTTTGAAAGCAATCAAGTATTTAAAGGTATTACCGCAACTGCTGGAGGCTTTTATGGACCTCAAGGTCGTGTGTTGCGATTACCGTTACAAGACCCAGAATTAAACCATAAAATTGATTCATTCAACTTTAAAGGCAATAGAATTTCAAATCTTGAAATGGAAACATCGGTTATTTATGGACTTTCAAAACTGTTGGGCCATAATGCCTTATCGCTTAACGCCATAATAGCCAATAGGGCTAACGGGACTTTTAGCAAAAACCCTGGGTTGGCAGTTGAGAATCTTATTAAATATGCTTTGGAGCGTATTTAACAAAAACAATTGAACTGAATGATAAAAATCAATATAGGCGGTGTGCCAGAACACTTTAATCTGGCTTGGTATTTAACGCTCAAAAATGGCGAATACAAAGAAAAAGGAATCCATTTAAGATGGTATGATTATCCGGGGGGAACTGGTGTTATGTGTGAGGCTCTTAGGAATAAGGATATTGATATAGCCGTTATTCTTACAGAAGGTATTATAAAAGACATTATAGAAGGAAACAATAGTAAAATTGTGCAAACTTTTGTACAATCGCCTTTGGTTTGGGGCATTCATGTTGCTCATGATTCCCATTATAAAACCATTTCAGATTTAAAAGGAACTAAAGCAGCCATCAGTCGATATGGTTCTGGCTCACACTTAATGACCTACATTAATGCCAAAAACAATCATTGGAATTTGGAAAATGACCTTGATTTTGAAACCATTACAGATTTGAACGGTGCTGTTGAGGGTTTGACCAATGGTAAAGCTGATTATTTTCTTTGGGAAAAATTCATGACAAAACCTTTGGTAGATAATGGCACGTTTAGATGCATAGGCTACTGCCCTACACCTTGGCCTTGTTTTGTCATAGCAGTACGTGAAGAATTTCTTAGGACCAATTCAGAGGATGTAAAAACCATTCTTAACATTATTAATAAAACTACTTTAGAATTTAAACTTATCCCAGATATTGACAAAACCATAGCCAATCGTTATGGACAAAAAATAGAAGATGTTCAAGATTGGTTGCTCATCACGGAGTGGTCTCAGCATATTATGGATGAACAAACGGTTTTAAACATTCAAAAACAGCTTTTTGATTTAAAAATCATTCCTGAAATTGTAAATTACAACAGCCTGGTTCAAATCATATAATTAAAACAATTCATTGCAATCTATATCCAACGATTGAATAAAATCCACAGAAGCCATTATATCATCGTGTAAAACCCTGTCATCTGTAACAAATGACACCTCTTGCCTATACACTTTTAAAAGCGCCTCAATAAATTGTGATGACTTTAAGGGCTCCCTAAAAAACAAGGCCTGCGAGGCATTGAACAGTTCTATGGCCAAAATACGTTCTACATTATTGACCAAACTATACGCCTGTGTGGCTGCATTGGCTCCCATACTAACGTGATCTTCCTGTCCGTTTGATGACACAATGGAATCCACACTAGCGGGTGTAGCCAATTGTTTATTGGCACTTACAATACTTGCCGCTGTATATTGCGGAATCATAAACCCGGAATTCAAACCAGGGTTATTTACTAAGAACACAGGTAATCCACGTAAACCTGATACCAATTGAAAGGTTCTTCGCTCTGAAATATTTCCAAGCTCCGCCATGGCAATCTTCAAATAATCAAAAGCTAATGCCAAAGGTTGTCCATGAAAGTTGCCTCCAGAAATAATCTCATCTTCTTTAATAAAAATATTAGGATTGTCTGTAACCGAATTGATTTCGGTTAAAAACGTTTTGCTAACAAAATTAATGGTATCCTTACTGGCGCCATGCACTTGTGGCATACATCTAAATGAGTAAGGGTCTTGTACATGCTTCTTTTTTTGCTTGATCAATACACTATCCGTTAAAAACTCCCGTATTCTTTTGGCCGTTTGCAATTGACCATTATGGGGCCTTACCAAATGCACCAGCTCATTGAAAGGCTCAATACGGCCGTCAAAAGCATCCAAAGACATACTGCCTATCAAATCAGCCAAATAAGATAATTTATAAGATTTCAATAATAAATAAATCCCATAAGCGCTCATAAATTGCGTTCCGTTCAAAAGCGCCAATCCTTCTTTTGACAATAACCGTATGGGGGACCAATTAAATTCATTTAAAACATCTGTAACAGATTGCTCTTTACCATTGCGCACAACGTTGCCTTTTCCTATTAAAGGTAATGACAAGTGAGCCAAAGGTGCTAAATCACCAGAGGCACCCAATGAGCCTTGTGTATAGACAATGGGCAAAATATCATTATTGTAAAAATCAATTAATTGCTGCACGGTCTCAAGCTGAACACCACTGTGACCATAACTTAATGATTGAATCTTAAAAAGCATCATCAACTTTACAATATCATCAGGAACACGCTCGCCAGTACCACAAGCATGGGACATCACTAAATTCTCTTGCAAAATAGTCAGATTTTCTTTGGATATCTTAACATTGTATAAAGCTCCAAAACCCGTGTTAATACCGTATATAGGCTTGTTTTGAGATTTAAGCTTTGAATCTAAATAAGCTCTACAATTATTGATTTTTTCTTCAGACTCCTTAGAAAGTTTAAGTACTTTTTGTTCAGAAATAATACTGCTTATAGTCGCCAGATCAAGAATTTCTGAAGAGATTATATGACAATTGCTCATTCAATTATAATTTAATTCAAAAGTCTACATT
This sequence comes from Yeosuana aromativorans, assembly GCF_014646655.1. GTDB lineage: Bacteria > Bacteroidota > Bacteroidia > Flavobacteriales > Flavobacteriaceae > Yeosuana > Yeosuana aromativorans. Next base: position 314,412 of record NZ_BMNR01000005.1, read on the forward strand.
CAAACCAAAATACACAAACAAATGTTAATAATTAATACGTTTTCCTACCAAAAAAATATAATTTTTTTACATTTACGGCCATAAACTGAGGAAAATGAAAAAAACGATAATTTTATTAAGCGCATTAGGATTATTAGCTTGCAAAAAAGAAACCAGGGATTACGCAACACTTTCTGGAAAAATAGTTAATAAAAACAGTGATTCCATTTTGATAAGAACCCGTGATTACTCTAAAACCATTGATGTAAATTCTGATGGAACTTTTAGGGATACTTTGAAAGTAGAACCCGGTGTTTACAACTTATTTGACGGTAAAGAATCCACCTACTTGTTCTTAAAAAATGGTTATGATATTGATCTAACTTTAGATACAAAAGAATTTGACGAATCAATTAAATATACTGGAATTGGTGCTGAAAACAGTAATTTTTTGGCAAAAAAATCATTGATGGAAGAACAACTTTTGGACCAAGATAAATTAGCAGATCTTGATTTGGATGGTTTAAAAGCAGAATTGCAATCCGTTAAAAATAAACTGAATGAATTTTATAACAGTCAAAAAAACATTGATACCCTTTTAATAAACAGTGCCAATAAAAATTTGGAGCCCATGTTAAACATGTACCAAAAATATTTTGAAGGCGGCATTGCATTAAGAGAAGAATTGAAACAAGGTACTAAATCACCAACATTTGAGGATTATGAAAATTTTGACGGTAGTAAAACGTCATTAAAAGATTTAGCAGGCAAATATGTTTATGTAGATGTCTGGGCAACTTGGTGCGGTCCTTGCAAAGCTGAAATTCCCTTTTTGAAAAAAGTAGAAGAACAATACCATGATAAAAATATCCAATTTGTAAGCATCTCAATTGATGATGACCGGTCACACGGCGGCTCTTGGGATAAAGCCAAAGCGGATTGGAAAGCTATGGTCAAGGATAAAGAATTGGGAGGTATGCAATTATTTGCGCCTAATGGATGGCAATCAGAATTTGTAGAAGCTTATAAAATACAAGGCATCCCAAGATTTTTATTGATAGGCCCTGATGGTACTATTGTAAATCCGGATGCCCCAAGACCTTCAAGCATTAAACTTATTGAACTTTTTGATAGTTTAGAAATATAAAACTGACAAATAAAAAAAGCTGCAAAAAGCAGCTTTTTTTATTTAACTCTCTTTCTTGTTTTCAGTATTGTCTTCAACTGGTTCCGGTTGTTTGAATAAATCCAAATAAGCGGCACCAAAATATTCTATAACATGACTGGCTATTAAACTTTGGTAGCCATAATCCTCAACAGCAATATCGGCCGATTTTCCATGTAAATAGACCCCAAAAACAGTAGCTGATAAAGCATCGTATCCTTGGGAAATCAAGCCAGTTATAATACCGGTCAACACATCGCCACTGCCCGCCGTAGCCAAACCTGGATTTCCAGTTGAATTTATATAGAGCATATTGCCATAAACCGTTATGCTATGGGCACCCTTAATAACAAGGATAACATCATGTTTTTTTGAGAAAGCCTTAGCCTTTTCTAATTTATCAAAATCATCAGACCACTTCCCTATCAATCGTTCCAACTCTTTGGGGTGTGGTGTTAAAACCGTCTGTTTTGGTAACAACTTTAAAAACGATTGGTTTTTTGCCAATATATTAATGCCATCGGCATCAATAACAAGTGGTGTATTGTTATGCTTTAAAAAATTCTCCAAAGCACTTATAGTTTTATAATCGGTTCCCATACCAACGCCTACTGCTATTACCGAAGGTGCTATTTCAAAATGAATATCAGTAATATGGTTTTCGTCATTGTCCGTTATTACCATAGCTTCTGGAAATGAAGCCTGTAATGCCGTGTACCCACATTTTGGAATATAGGATGTTACTAATCCACAGCCTGAAGACAAAGCCGCCCTACTAGCTAAGATAACAGCACCTATTTTGCCATAGCTGCCACCAACAACCAAGCAATGCCCAAAATGTCCTTTATGTGAAAACGGATCTCTTGGTTTGTAAATAGGCAAAACCTCATATTTTCCAATAATTACGGCATCCGTTTGTGTTGTCTGCATAAATTCAGCATCCAAACCGATATCCAAAACTTCCCATTGTTTGGTGAATTGTGCAGTTTCAGGCAGAAAAAAGACCAGTTTTGGACAGGTAAAACTTAAGGTGTAGGATGCATTAACAATACCCGATTCATGCTCAGGTGTCTTATCAAGATATAATCCAGAGGGAATATCTATCGACAAGGTAAATGCGTTAGACGTTTTAAAATGGCGGAACAACGCTTGTACCCAATTGGCGACAGGTCTGTTTAAGCCCACACCAAAAACAGCATCAACTATAATGTCGTCTTGGGCAATCATTGGAAAATCTTCTTCACTTTCCATAAGTATTGGCCAATCTTTGGTCACATTTTTAATTCGATCATAATTAATCAAAAAATCCTTTGATCGCTTATGACTATAATTGACCACATAGGTTTTTACAGAATACCCAGCTAAAATCAAATGCCGCGCCAACACCAATCCATCGCCTCCATTGTTTCCAATGCCACAAAATACGTGAATAGGTACTTGGGCACCTTGCATCCTTAAATGCATCCAATTGAAAATTTGTTCACCGGCACGCTCCATTAAATCAGTAGAATGAATGCCTTGGCGCTCTGTGGTTAGTTTGTCGCCTTCATAAATTTGTTCTTTGGAAAATATTTTCATCTCTTCTAAAGGATTATTAATTTTTTCAAAACCATGTGCTATTTATACTTTTTATGAGATAAAATATACTGCTGGCTAAGAATTTTGTAAAAATCTATGTTTTGTTTTTTTATTAGCTTAAAAGTAATACTTTTGGAATGTTTATAACAAAAAATGAAACATTTAGAACAACATACAACCTTGTTTTTTTCTTTTTTAGATAAAGGAACTATGTCTTTTTTTGGAACAACTACTGGTATTACAACCCCTTGGGGTTGTTAATTATATATTCTTCAGGCAATTTTTGTGAATTTTACGCTCACAAACCCAAAACATATTTTTTCAATTCTCAATTCATTAACTAATGAAGGTTTTAAAATTTGGCGGAACATCCGTAGGTTCTGCAAAAAACATAAATAATGTCATAGACATCTTAATAGCAAATTCTAAAAGCAATTCTATTATTTGCACTGTGTCTGCTGTTGGTGGCATCACTGACAAACTACTGTTGGCTGGTAATTTGTCTAAAAATAAAGATATTCTGTATGAAGACATGTTTCATACCATCAAAAATAGTCATATTGGGATTATTGAAGAATTAATCCCAAAAGACAATCAACATGTTATTGAAGAAGTCTCCAAAAAACTAGACGATTTAAAAAACCTATTGGATGGTATTTTCCTGATTAACGAATTATCTCCTAAAACGTCTGATAAATTGGTGAGTTTTGGTGAGTTATTGTCTTCTTACATCATTGCTGAAACCATGAAAAGCAGAGGGTTGTCAGCTGCACTTAAAAATTCACAGGAACTAATTGTAACCAATTCAAATTTCACCAAAGCAGAAGTGGATTATGCAGTTACCAATAAAAACATCCAAGAATATTTTAAAAACGCTAAGCAGAAAATAACAATCATTCCAGGGTTTATTTCCAAGTCAAAATCTGGTGAACAAACAACCCTTGGGCGAGGCGGATCGGATTTTACGGCAGCCATCGTTGCAGCGGCATTACAAGTGGAACAATTGGAAATATGGACCGATGTAAGCGGCATGTTTACCACCAACCCCAAGTTGGTAAAACAAGCCTACCCCATTGAAAAATTATCCTATCAGGAAGCTATGGAATTATCTCATTTTGGTGCTAAAGTACTCTATCCACCAACCGTGCAACCTGTGTTGGATTTGAACATCCCCATTCATATAAAAAACACATTGGAGCCAGAGGCCAAAGGTACCATTATCTCTAAAGATGTAAATGGAACCACCTCCCCTGTAAAAGGAATCAGCAACATCAACAATATTGCATTATTGACACTCCAAGGCAATGGTATGGTTGGTATTCCTGGGTTTTCAAAACGATTGTTTGAAACCTTGGCACAAGAGAAAATCAATGTCATCCTGATTACTCAGGCTTCGTCTGAGCATTCTATTTGTTTGGGTATTGATGAACAGGATGCCGCTGTTGCAAAGACAGCTATTGATGCGACGTTTGAAAATGAAATTGCCATTCACAAAATTGACCCGTTGATTGTTGAAACCGGACTATCCATCATCGCGCTTGTTGGAGATAACATGAAAAACCATCAAGGAATCAGTGGTAAAATGTTTAGTGCCTTAGGGAAAAATAATATTAATATCAGGGCCATCGCACAAGGCGCTTCCGAAAAAAACATATCAGCCGTCATATTGCAAAGTGACGTCAAGAAAGCTTTGAATACGCTTCACGAACAGTTTTTTGAAACCAAAACCAAACAACTCAACGTGTTTATTACCGGCGTTGGAAACGTTGGTGAAAAATTGGTGGAACAAATCAAACAACAAAAAAAGTACCTAAAGGAAAACCTGAAAATCAATTTACGCGTAACGGGTTTATCCAATTCACGAACTATGGTGTTTAACGATGAAGGTATTGATTTGAATACTTGGAAAGATCAGTTGCAAGCTGGCGAAAAAGCGTCTCTGGAAGGATTTTTCAATACTGTAAAACAGATGAACCTACGCAACAGTATTTTTGTAGATGTAACAGCCAATAGTGAGGTAGCCAACTTGTATGCCGATTATTTAAGACAAAGCATTGGTGTCGTGGCCTGTAATAAAATTGCGTGTTCCAGTAATTTTGAAAATTACAGTTTATTAAAACGTTTGTCGTTAAAATACAACGCTCCGTTTTTATTTGAAACCAATGTGGGTGCAGGATTACCAATTATTGATACCTTGAATAATTTAATAGCATCAGGCGATAAGGTTACTTCGGTACAAGCGGTTTTATCGGGAAGCTTGAATTTTGTGTTCAATAATTTTGATGATACGACCAAGTTTTATGATGTGGTTAAACAAGCAGCTGCCGAAGGCTATACCGAACCAGACCCGCGCATTGATTTGAGTGGTGTGGATGTGGCCAGAAAAATCTTGATTTTGGCCAGGGAAAGCGGTATGGAATTGAATTTAGAGGATATCATAAACACCCCGTTTTTATCAGAATCAGGCCTAAAAAGTAACACGGTCGATGATTTTTACCAAACGCTTATAAAAGACGAAAGCCACTACCAAGGTTTGTATGCTTCAGCTAAAGCAAAAAACTGTCAGTTAAAATATGTAGCTGAATTGAACAACGGCAAAGCACAAGTTGGGCTAAAGGAAATCCCTGAAGGCCATCCGTTTTACAACCTTAAAGGAAAAGATAATATTGTAATGTTTTACACGCATCGTTATCCAGAGCAACCCATGATTATTAAAGGTGCCGGCGCTGGAGCCGATGTAACCGCCTCTGGATTATTTGCGGACATCATACGAATAGGAAACAATTAAAAAGCAACGGTCATTACGAGGAGTCAAACGACGAAGTAATCTATTAAATTAATAGATTGCCACAGCAAATTAAAAATTTGCTTCGCAATGACACAAACAATTGGATTTAATGAAAAACGAAATAAAAATATTTTCACCTGCAACGGTAGCCAATGTGGCCTGTGGTTTTGATGTCTTGGGATTTTGTTTGGATGGCATTGGTGATGAAATGATTGTTAGAAAGACAGACAAAAAGGGTATTTACATCACCAAAATAAAAGGGTTTGATTTACCCTATGAAACAGAAAAAAATGTAGCAGGTGTATCCGCATTAGCGCTTATTGAAGATGCCAAACCTAATTGCGGATTTGAAATAGAAATCTGTAAGAACATCAAACCAGGCAGTGGTATTGGCAGCAGTGCCGCCAGCGCCGCCGGTAGTGTGTTTGCTATCAATGAATTACTTGGAAAGCCTTACAACCAAACACAACTTACCTATTTTGCCATGAAGGGCGAAGCCATTGCCAGTAAATGTGAACATGCTGATAATTTGGCTCCAGCTATTTTTGGTGGATTTACCTTGGTAAAAAGCATCAATCCGTTGGAAATATTACAAATTCCAACTCCTGATGCGCTGTACGCAACCATCATTCACCCTCAAATTGAAGTAAAAACCTCTGAAGCAAGAGCTATTTTACCAACCGAAATTCCGTTGCAACATGCCATTACACAATGGGCCAATTTGGGTAGTTTGGTTCATGCATTGCACACCAATGACTATGATTTAATTAGTAGATCCTTACATGATGTAGTCATTGAACCGTATAGAAGTCAGTTGATTCCTCACTTTAAGGAAGTAAAAAAAGCGGCCTTGGGTGCAGGGTCTTTGGGTTGTGGTATTTCTGGTTCTGGACCATCAATTTTTAATTTAAGTAAAGGTATTGAAACTGCTAAAAATGTTGAAGTTGCAATAAGAAATATTTATAAAAATACAGCTATTAATTTTGATACATACGTCTGTAAAATCAATACACAAGGCATGAAAATTTTAAATGTATAGCTGTCAAAACGAGGAGTGAAACAACGTGGTAATCTCATTTAAATTAATACAGATAGCCACAACAAATTATAAATTTGTTTCGCAATGACAAAATGAACAAATTAACTTAGAATGAACTATTACTCATTAAACCATAAAGCACCAAACACAACCTTTAAAAATGCTGTCATTAAAGGATTGGCACCAGACAAAGGGTTGTATTTCCCTGAAAGTATAACACCGTTACCAAAAGCTTTTTTTGATAATATCGATTCGTTATCAAATACCGAAATTGCTTTTGAAGCTATTAAACAATTTGTGTCTCCTGATATCCCTGTATCCGTTTTAAAAACCATTGTTGAAGAAACCTTGTCGTTTGATTTTCCTGTTGTTACGTTAAGTGACCATATTTCAACTTTAGAACTGTTTCACGGACCAACCATGGCATTTAAGGATGTTGGAGCCCGCTTTATGGCACGCTGTTTAGGGCATTTCAATCAAAACAATGACAAAGAAGTTACTGTTTTAGTTGCTACTTCAGGTGATACCGGGGGTGCCGTTGCCAATGGTTTTTTAGGAGTTAAGGGTGTCAACGTAGTCATTCTCTACCCTAGCGGAAAAGTCAGTGATATCCAGGAAAAACAACTGACTACCTTAGGTCAAAATATCAAAGCTCTGGAAGTTAATGGTACATTTGACGATTGCCAAGCTATGGTCAAAACCGCCTTTTTGGATGAAGCCTTAACCAGTAAGATGCAATTAACATCAGCAAACTCCATAAATGTAGCGCGTTGGTTGCCCCAATTGTTCTATTTTATGTTTGCTTATAAGCAATTACATAACCAATATAAAAATATTGTGTTTTCAGTACCTAGCGGAAACTTCGGAAATATTTGCGCCGGTATGATGGCCCAACAGTTAGGATTGCCAATCAATCATTTTGTAGCTTCAAATAATGCCAACAATGTAGTAACCCGCTATTTGATTTCACAGCTTTACGAACCCAAACCGTCTGTACAAACTATTAGTAACGCCATGGATGTGGGTGCGCCAAGTAATTTTATAAGAATTCAGGAAATTTATAAAAACAAATTTGAAAACCTAAAAGACAATCTGTCTTCATATAGTTTTTCAGATGATGAAACCAAAACTGCCATGTTGGACATCCACAATAAATACAACTATGTGGCTGATCCGCATGGTGCCGTGGGATATTTAGGCTGTCAAGCCTTTTTAAAAGAACACCCTGATTCACATTGTGTGTTTTTGGAAACCGCCCATCCCACCAAGTTTTTGGATGTGGTTGAAGCTGTTATTAAAGAGAAACAACCTCTTCCTGAACAAATACAATCCGTTATGGATAAGAAAAAGGAATCGGTTGTTATTTCAACTTATGAGGATTTAAAGGCATTTTTAATTGACAGAAAGAAATAGATTCATGAAATACAAAATTAAATATGTATTAATAATTGCGTGTTTAGTACTAGCGTGTTCTTCCAAAAACGACAATTGTAAAAAAGAAATAATTGTTCAGTATGAAACCACTATAACAAACCCTTCAGGAACAATATATATTCCTGAAGTTGTTCAGGAAGTCCCCTGTGATTATCCTGAACCTGATGATGCGAGCCCAATATCTGAATCTGGAATGCTTGAGAATTTTACTTATGAAGTTATAAATTTCACATTTACACCAGACACGGGACATAATACCAATCGTTTGCAATTTGAAATAAAGCTTAACAATTTAAACGACTTTAAGGTCTATGGAACACCTATGCTCACCACCGTTGCTGATGGCCTTCAAGTAAAAGGAAGCTATTCAAACAATGCATCTTCCCCATGCAATTCAATTGATGCCAACTCCAGTTGCACGTTAGTATTTGATCACGAAGACTCATTAGATTTAGGTATTGTAAACTCCATAGAATTAATCAATGTAGAGTATTTTGTTGGCAACTGATTTTTACAAAATTTAAGTAATTGACTACAATAGATTGGATTGGTTTTTTAGGCGTCTTTCAAATTTTGCTGGCTTATGTATTGAATGTCACTGGAAAAGCCTCCAATAAGAGCTTGATTTTCATAATACTCAATCTTACCGGAGCCACCATGGCTTGCATAGCCTCCATCTTATTGAATTATTGGCCGTTTATCATTTTGGAAGGGGTTTGGGCACTGGTTTCTTTATATTCGCTAATTTCCTATTTCAAAAGACATTAGATAACCTTTGTTGAAAAAAAAATGATACCTTCGTTTAACTGCTGATATGAAACATGAAAACGACTCATATCAAGATAGTTACCAAATATTTGAGAAATACATTATACATACTCGCTTCGATATTAATTTTTAGCTCTTGCGTTGAAAAGACTAAAACAATTGGATTAAATAAATCAAAATTCTATTATCCTAGTAAAAGTGATTTTGAAAATGATTCTACTATCACTCAAATCACTCTTGATTCTCTAAAAAACTTCAATGAATTAGTTGACAAAATTGACAAAATTGTTTGCACTGATAGTATTCCTGTTATAAATTTTGAAAATACTCAATCTGAATTTAAAATTATGCCTATGAATTCCTGTTCTTCAGAAATGGCATGTTTTAGACCATTTTTAGTGACTATATCACCAGATTCAATTAGAATAGATTACCATAAAAAAATTGGAATTGAGAATCTGTTCACGGCATTAGAACTAAATCTTTTGAACAAAGATAAAAATCCTTTACATGGAGATTCCCCTGCAAAAACCATTTTTGAGGTACAAGTTGATTCTATTTATAATATTAAAAAAACAAGTGATTTACTGGTTAAAATAGTCAATTCATATAACGAACTAAACAAAAAAAACAAAGACAGTTTATTTTTAAAGATTTGGTTTTCCAAGCGCAAGAGTTACCCTCCACCACCTCATTCGGAATTTGAGAAGTCGGAATAAAAAACATTTCGTAACACCTTATAAAATTAATTGCTAGTGTGAGCCTGCTTACGAAAATCCTCTAGGATTTTCTATTCGGTTTGCAATTGCCAAATTAGGTGCTTAGACAACGCAACTAATCTTAAACAACAACGCTAAACATACCCTCAAAAACTCTAATCCAAATCGGGCAATTGTAAACTTCCCAACGGACTGGTGTCTTTCATTAAGGCTTCAATATCTTCAGATTTTCTGGGAGCTTCCGCAGATAACACTATGGGGCCATTTTCAGTAATTAACACATCATCTTCAATCCTAACAGCAATGCCCCACCATTTTTTATCACAGGGACTGCCTTCAGGGATGTAAATGCCTGGCTCCACGGTTATGACCATATTGGGTTTAAAAGCGCCTCGTAAATTGGTGTCGTGAACGTCCAATCCAATGTGATGTGACGTACCATGCGGAAAGTAACGTCTGGCTTCGTCATCATTTTTGGCAATGCCCAACGCTATTAATCCTTCATAAACAACATTTCTGGCAGCTGTATCGGTTGAACCTGAATTATTTCCAATAACAGCTGCGGCAATTCCAGCTTCTTGTGCATTATATACCAAATCGTAAATGCGTTTTTGTTCTGGATTGAATGTTCCGTTTGCAGGAATGGTTCTGGTTACATCTGCCGTGTATCCATGATATTCGGCGCCTAAATCCATTAACACCAAATCGTTGTCCACTTTTATCTTGGAATTTTCGATATAATGCAATACACAACCGTTATTGCCCGCACCCACAATACTGGGATACCCTTCATACTCACTGCCATATTTTTTAAACACATACTCATGAATGCCTTGTATTTCTGCTTCAGACATACCGACATGCATGGCTTTCATAACCTCGCGTTGTCCCATGGCCGAAATCCGAACCGCTTTGGTCAGCAATACCATTTCATCATCGGTTTTTATTTCCCTCAATCCCGCCATGAGTTTTGTTAGGGTTTCATTGTCAACCGTTACTGTTTTTTCTTGCAGCATATTGGTGTTTTGATTTAATTCCACGTCCATTTTATCACCGCTAACAACGGTGGTTTCGGTATAATTGATTTGTGATTTAAAGGCTTGTATTAAATCATATAAATCAGCATCATCACGCTTGGAATCTCGGTAATCATTTTTGAACTCGTCAAATAAAACAGCATCAAATGTTGTGAAGTTAAGTCCTTTTTTAATAAAATCCTCTCCATTAAAAGCCATCTTAAAACCTAGTCTTTGCTCAGCACCCTCAATCCCCAATCGCTTGCCGGTCCATTGTTCTGCCAGTTCATTTTTCTTTTGCACATAAAGTAGTTCATTGTAGGATTCCCCATGTTCATCGGTTTGATCATCTGAAAAAATGACAAGCACGGCATTGGGCTCTTTGTAGCCTGTTAAATAATAAAAATCAGGATCTTGATGATACACATAATTGACATCGTTGGCCCGGTTTCTTTCAGCATTGGCAAAAAATACCGCAACCGTATTTTTGGGCATCTTGGCTCTTAGCGCGTCCCTCCTGCCTTTATGGAATTCTGATGATAAATAATCTGTTGGCAATCCATTCTGGGCATTCATTGAAATGGACAGAAATAAAAAACAAAGGAGTTGGACGGTTGTTTTCATAAAAAAGGATTTTAAATATTCTGAAAAATAGCAATAATAATTAAAAACACGTTTAAAGATTTAAAAATTGCATTGTTTTATTAATAATGAACCAACTAAATATTGATTTTTATTCTTGTCATTCCGTAAAAATAAATCTATAATTTTTATATACATTTGCGCAACAATCTACGTTTAATTTTAAAATCCGCTGCACGGAAAACATCTATGAAAGATACTGCTTTATCATCAACACATGAGGCCTTGGGAGCAAAAATGGTTCCCTTTGCCGGTTTTAATATGCCTGTTCAATACGAAGGCGTAAACGCTGAACATGAAACTGTTAGAAACGGTGTAGGTGTGTTTGATGTGTCTCATATGGGTGAGTTTTTGATAGAAGGGCCAAACGCCTTGGATTTGATTCAAAAAGTGACCAGCAATGATGCTTCAAAATTAACCATTGGCAAAGCTCAATATAGTTGTTTACCCAATGACGATGGCGGCATTGTCGACGATTTGATTGTTTACAAAATAAAAGACGAGCAGTATCTATTGGTTGTTAATGCCAGTAATATTGAAAAAGACTGGAACTGGATCCAATCTAAAAACGATGTGGGTGCCACCATGAGAAACCTATCAGATGATTGTTCCTTATTGGCCATTCAAGGTCCAAAAGCCGTTGAGGCCATGCAATCGTTGTCCAGTCATGATTTGGCCGCCATTCCATTTTACAATTTCATTGTTGGCGATTTTGCAGGTATAGAGCATGTGATTATTTCGGCAACCGGTTATACTGGTAGCGGTGGTTTTGAAATTTACTGTAAAAACAGCGAAGTGCAACAAGTTTGGGACAAGGTGTTTGAAGCTGGGGCTTCTTACGGTATCAAACCCATTGGCTTAGCTGCCAGGGACACCTTACGCTTGGAAATGGGCTACTGTTTATATGGCAATGATATTGATGATACTACGTCACCTATTGAAGCTGGTTTGGGGTGGATTACCAAGTTCAGTAAAACATTCACGAATTCTGAAGCGTTGCAAACTGAAAAACAAAACGGTCCAAAACGCAAACTCATCGCTTTTGAATTGGATGAAAGAGGTATTCCACGTCATGGTTATGATATTGTGGATGCTGATGGAACTAAAATTGGAAATGTCACCTCCGGAACCATGTCGCCATCATTAGGAAAAGGTATTGGTTTAGGCTATGTCCCTACATCATTTGCCGACGTTGGAAGTAAAATCTATATCCAAATTCGTAAAAACGCCATTCCGGCAACCGTGGTTAAATTACCGTTTTATAAAAGCTGAAATTAAAGGCTCAAATGCCGTATTGAACAGATTTTGGAGACAGAGAGCAAACACAGAATATTAATTTTAGGAGCCAGTGGTTTTTTGGGAGGTTCACTTTACAAAGAGCTTTGCTCCTATTTTAAAACTTTTGGAACCTATTATACAGATAATCCTACCTTAAGTAAAAACAAGCACTTTTTTCAATACAATCTGGAAGAAGATGACGTGTTTGAAATTCTTAATATTGTTAAACCAACCATCATAATTTCATCTTTGAGAGGCGATTTTTCAGCCCAAGTGATTGTTCACAAACATCTTTCAGAATATATTTCCGATACCAATTGTAAACTGATCTTTTTGTCATCAGCCAATGTGTTTGATGCTTACAGCAAATATCCCAGTTATGAGCATGACAAAACCTTAAGCCATAGCATTTACGGGCATTTCAAAATAAAAATTGAAAACATGCTCTTACGATTGCCCAAAAAGAAAGTAGTAATCATACGATTGCCCATGGTTTTTGGGACACAATCCCCAAGAGTAAACAAAATAGCACAAAGCCTAAAGGAACACATCCCTATTGAAGTGTTTCCTAACTTAATAATGAACGTAACCACAGACTCCAAAGTGTCACAACAAATCCATTACATCATTAACAGGAACAAGGTTGGGGTTTTTCACCTAGGCAGTAATGATTTGGTTCACCATGATGATTTTATCAAAGAAATCATTGAGTCCATGGGCATTAAAAAAGCTATCCTAAAAAACGTTTTTACAACAAATGATGACCGGTATTTAGCCGTATTGCCAAAAGATAATCTGTTGCCCAAACATCTGCAATTGATGAGCCATGAAATTGTAGAAGAATTGAAATATAATTGATTTTGAAATTTCAAATCATTAAATTAGTGGAAATACATAATCTAAAACCTAAAAACTATGAGTAAACTATCAGAACAAGATATAGAAAAACGATTATTACGATTCCCCGATTGGGAATATTATGACGATGCCATTCACGCAGAATTTGAATTTGAAAACTTCAAAGATTGCTTTAGTGCCATGAGCCGGATTGCATTTGAGTGTGAAGCCTTAAACCATCATCCAGATTGGTCCAATGTTTACAATGTTTTGACTATTTCCTTATCAACACACTCCGCTCATGGCGTAACCGATTTGGATTTTAAACTGGCTGAGGCCATTGAAAGCATTGTTGAGCCTGAAGAGGATTAAAAAGCACTTATTTGCGGTTATGGCTTGCAAGTGTTGGCTGTGTAAGATTATTATGATTTATAGTCATTTCAATATATAGAATTTATTAAATTTGCTGCCGTTACAAAAACATTTTTGACCTTAAACTTTTTAACTTTAAACTAAAATTATGGGAAGAGCTTTTGAATTTAGAAAAGCACGTAAAATGAAACGTTGGTCTGCCATGAGTAAAGCGTTTACACGTATTGGCAAGGATATTGTTATGGCCGTAAAAGATGGTGGTCCAGACCCAGATAGCAATGCGCGCCTAAGAGCTGTTATACAAAACGCCAAGGCTGTAAATATGCCCAAGGATAACGTAGAACGTGCCATAAAGAGAGCAAGTGATAAAAGTCTTGGGGATTACAAAGAAGTGATTTTTGAAGGTTATGCGCCGCACGGAATAGCCATTTTGGTGGAAACTGCAACAGATAACAACACCAGAACCGTTGCCAACGTGAGAAGTTATTTCAATAAATGTGATGGCAGTTTAGGAACTTCTGGATCTGTGGTGTTCATGTTTGACCACACTTGTAACTTTAGAATCAATGCTGAAGGCTTGGATCCAGAGGAAATTGAATTGGAATTTATTGATTACGGTGCTGAAGAAGTGTTTGCTGATGAAGATGGCATTTTGATTTACGCACCTTTTGAAAGTTTTGGAGCCATTCAAGCGGCCCTTGAAGAAAAAGGGATTGAAATTTTATCATCCGGTTTTGAGCGCATCCCTCAAGTCACCAAAAAATTGTCTCCCGAAGAAGCTGCTGATGTTGAAAAACTGCTTGAAAAACTGGAAGAAGATGATGATGTACAGAACGTCTATCACACTATGGAAGAAACTGAGGATTAAATATATCTCATTTTAAAACATATAATAAGAGAGCCTAAAAGCTCTCTTTTTTATTGCATACAATGCAATTGCCATGAAACAACGAGCGCCTTTTACAAACAATTTCTTATGACTTTTGTCATAGGAAATTGATGTTTTTAATCCTAACTTTAGAAGTTATCCTTAAGTTAAAAAGAAATGAAAAATAACATAACCATTCTGATTTCACTTTTCATTGCTCTAAATTCTTTTTCCCAGAATATTTCTACTGAGGTTTTAAACAAAACCAAAATAGTTGGCAAAAACCTAATTCAACAAAAAGATATTGTAGCCAATGAATTTGTATTCAACGAACGGATCTATCGTTCTTATGTTGATTCGCTTACTGGTTATGCCACCTTACAGTTAAGAAAATTAAGTAAAAACGGTAAAGTATTGAGTTTAAAGGGTCTTGTTGTTGTTTATGACTTGAAAAACAAATCCGTGAAGTGGACTAAAAAAATTGATTATTCCATGTCTAGTATTCAACAATATGGTGATATCCTTATTTTATCCAAAGGAAATAAAATTATCCGTTTGAATATTGAAAATGGTGACCCCATGTGGGATATTAAAAATGATTTATATTATGTTAATATAAACAAAAAAATAGGTGTCGGATATGCCTATAATGGATTGACAGGTTCTATTCATACTCTTGAAGGCATCAACCTAAACACAGGTGAAAGCCTTTGGCAAAAGGAGTTAAAGAGAGATTATGGCTGGAACAAAATAATAAAAACTGATGCTTCTAATTTACTGATTGTGGCTGGTGGAATGCATTCCTTAAACATTGAGACTGGTTCTGGATGGGATTATGAAACCAAAACAGGAAAAAAGGACTATACCGAAACTATTGCTAAAAATGTGGGCGGCCTTGTGCTAGGAGCTTTAACTGGAACCTATGTTGTATCGTCTGGTTCAAACTTAGTCAGGGATGTCTTATCAAATACAATTATGGATAGTACCAATATTTATATGGCTTCAAAAGAAAAACTTGCTTGTATTAATAAAAGTGATGGAACTGTGACATGGTCTTATCAACTACCTGATGAGTCAACTAGTAAATCATCACTCATCGTTAGGGATAGCAGCTTGGTTTTAATCAATAAAGGCTATGCATTCTGGAGAGACAAAACCATTGATTTTGGAGACCCTTTTATTCTTGAGGTGAATAAACTTACCGGAGCTGAAATAGCATTTAAGAATTTGATGGAGAAAGACAATCCTATTGTTGATTATAAGGTGAAAAACGATAGTCTTTTGCTTTTGTTTGGTGATAAAATTACATGCTTTTCATTACAAGATAAAGCGATAAAATATACCAAAACATTTGACAGTGAAACTTACGGAAACTTAACTTTTTTTAGCGGTGACCGATTATATACTAAAAATACTGATCCTGAGTTACACTACAACTTGCTTTCAGATTCAACACATTATTTTGTTCAAACGAGTAAAGGAAAAACCTTAAAATTAGACAAGGACTTCAATGAATTAAAAACATTTGATTTTGATAATTTGTACCTCATTCAAAACACTATAAATGGTCATAAATTTATCAATCAAGATAACAGCACTATAATTTTAGATTCCAACAACAAACCGATAGGTGAATTAAGTCTTTCATTTTATTTCCGTATCATCAATAACACAATATACGAAACCAATGAAAATAGTCTGCTGGAAATTGATTTGAACCAACTACTCAATACTGATAATTCTGATGAATTCTAGTTTCTTTGTTTTTATTTTAATGTGAAGTAAACAAATCCTAATTAATATTAACTTTGTTGTTTATCATCATTTCATAATGAAAAATATGCAACTTAAAAAAAACTTTCTTGTAGCCAGTTTATTTTTAACCTTGTCATTTCTTACGCTCCATGCTCAAAACAATAACAAACGCTCGGCATCCATTGATATCATTAACTATACATTTAAATTGACGCTGTCAGATAGTTCCAATGTAATAAATGGAATGGCCGATGTTACCGTTAAGTTTAAGAAACCAACAACCGTCTTCAGTCTAGATTTTGTTGAAAAGCAATCAGATGGAACAGGCATGAGTGTTTCATCTGTTTTAGAAGGTGGAAAGCAAATTCCCTTCACACAAGAAAACAACCAATTACAACTTAACATAATACCAGCCAAACCCGAAGATATCAAAACGTATACAATCGCTTACCAAGGCATTCCTCAAGATGGTTTGATTATCTCTAAAAACAAATATGGCGACCGGACATTTTTTGGTGATAACTGGCCCGATAGAGCAAAAAACTGGCTGCCCGTTGTTGACCATCCATCTGACAAAGCAACTGTAGAATGGGACATTATAGCACCACCCTATTATCAAACTATTGCAAATGGCATTCTTATTGAGAAAACCAATTTAAATAATAATCAAACTCTAACCCGTTGGAAAATGGAAGAACCGATTCCAACAAAAGTCATGGTTATAGGCGTTGCCCGTTTTGCTACAGAATATCTTAAAGAGGTCAATAATATTCCTATATCATCATGGGTATATCCACAGGATAGGGATAATGGATTTAAAGATTATGCTGCTGCTGTTCCTATTTTAGAGTTTATGATAAGCCACGTTGGCCCCTATCCGTTTGAAAAACTGGCCAATGTGCAATCAAAAACACGGTATGGTGGAATGGAAAATGCAGGAAATATTTTTTATAATGAAAACTCTGTTACTGGTAATGGCGATCATGAAGATACTATTGCCCATGAAATAGCTCACCAATGGTTTGGAGACTCAGCATCTGAACTAAATTGGTATCATGTTTGGCTAAGTGAAGGATTTGCTACCTATTTTGAAAATTTATTTTTTGAAAATCAATATGGGCGTGATTCCTTTGTTAAAAAAATGAAAGCCGACAGAGAAAAGGCATTACGATATGCCAAGCAGAGTCAGGCTCCTATAGTTGATACTACCGTTACCAATTATTTAATGCTACTAAATCCTAACTCTTATGAAAAAGGAAGTTGGGTTTTGCATATGATTAGAAAGGAATTAGGAGATGATTTGTTTTGGAAATGTATGCAAACATACTATAATACCTATAAATACGGTAATGCCTTGACACAAGATTTAGAGCATGTTATTGAAAGGGTTTCCGGTAAAAATTTCAGCACTTTTTTCAAACAATGGGTTTTTGAATCCGGTCACCCAAAATTAGATGTTGCATGGCAATTTCAAGCAAATACGTTATCATTAGACGTCAAACAAATACAAAACAATCAATTTAACTTTCCTTTGGATGTAAAAATCAATTACGCTGATGGAACAAATGACATAACAACTATTCAAGTTTCTGAAAAATCACAGCATATAAATATCACCAGCAAAAAGAATGTTTCATCAATAGAATTGGATCCAAACACGTGGTTGTTTTTTGAACAAATGTCACTAAAACAAAAGATATAACAAGTAGTTTGTAATACTATTTAATCATTGTTTTTTAACGTTTTACGTTAAGAGACATGACTTGGAAATCATTTATAAAAATATGTTTGCAGATGTCAATCATATTAAAAAATGATATATTTTTGATTAAAATTTATCCCGCTATGCAGCGTCTCTAATGAACAAATATATTGTTGTCAATCAACCTGAAAAATGGAGTTTTTCGATTGAGAATATCAAAGTCATCTCCTCACAAGAGTATCTAACAAACCCAACATACGCCTTACTTAAAAAAGCTAGAATATTTAATCTTTGTAAGGATTATTCTTACCAATCAAAAGGATATTACGTCTCACTTTTGGCCGAGGCCAGAGGGCATTTGGTTATTCCCAATGTAAAAAACCTAGTTGACTTAAAAACCCGTAGGCTGGTAAGACTGGTCTCTGACGAATTTGATGATGTAATCCAACAAAGTTTAAAAAACATTAAATCACAGGAATTTACCCTAAGTATTTATTTTGGACAAAATGTGGCTCAAAAATACAAGGAGCTAAGCAGCCTTTTTTATAAGCATTTTCAAGTTCCTTTTTTACGGGTCAAGTTTGTCCATACAACCAAATGGAATATTCAGAGCATCAAGGTAATTTCAGAATCAGAAATACCTGAAGAGCACATGAGCAGTGTTCACGTATTTGCCAACCAATACTTTTCAAAAAAGCGTTATGATACCCTTAAAATCACAAATTCGGACTTTGATCTGGCCATTTTGGTCAATCCTAATGATCCCGCTCCGCCAAGCAATCCTAAGGCCTTAAAGAAATTTATTGAGGTTGCTGAAAAATTGAATATTTATGCGGAAATTATTGAGCCTAAAGATTTATCACGGCTATCGTCATTTGATGCCCTTTTTATAAGACAGAGCACCGAAGTTAATAACGAAGCCTATGCATTTGCAAGAAAAGCACAGCAAGAAGGCATTGCTATTATAGATTATCCTGATGCTATTTTAAAATGCTGTAACAAAGTCTATATGGCCGAAGCACTTCAAAATGCCAATATCAATACTCCAAAAACCGCTATTGTTCATAAGGACAATAAGCAACAGGTTCTTGAACACATTGGATTACCGTGTGTTTTAAAAGCACCCGATTCAACGTTTTCGTTTGGCGTGAAAAAAGCTAAAACCAAAGAAGAATTCCACTTAATGGTAACTCAAATGCTTAAAGAGTCTGACCTTATTATTGCTCAAGAATTTTGTCCATCTACGTATGATTGGCGCATTGGAATCATTGATGACAAACCCTTCTTTGCTTGTAAATACTATATGGCGAAAGGCCATTGGCAAATCTATAATTGGAATGCTAAGAAAAAGGACGATCAAGATGGCAATGCCGATTGTTTGCCCATAGAAAAAGTTCCCAAAAAAGTGCTTTCTATGGCTTTGAAATCGGCTAAACTCATGGGGAAAGGGCTTTATGGCATTGATATTAAAGTAATTGATAATGTTCCGATGGTTATTGAAATCAATGATAACCCAAATATTGACTTTGGTGTTGAGGACCGATATTATGGAGAGGCAGTTTATATGGAAGTACTCAATGCTTTTAAGAAACGATTGGAGTAACATGAAAAAATATCATTTGTTTGAGGTTTTTGGGATTGAACTGGAATATATGCTTGTTCAAAACTCCAATTTAAAAGTTGCTCCCATTGTGGATACACTTTTAACCAAAAAAAATGGAAAATTAACTTCTGATATAGACAATGGAGACATTGCTTGGAGCAATGAACTAGTGGCACACGTTGTTGAGCTTAAAACCAACGGGCCGACGAATAATTTAGAATGTTTATCAGAAAGTTTTCATAAAAATATTATCGAAATTAATGCTCTGTTAAAACCATTACAAGCCTGTTTATTGCCTACAGCGGCTCATCCGTTAATGAATCCGTTGACTGATACGCAATTATGGAAACATGAATACAATGAAATTTATGAGCTTTATAACCGGATTTTCAATTGTAAAGGACATGGTTGGAGCAATGTTCAAAGCACCCATATCAATTTGCCTTTTTATGACGATAAGGAATTTGAAAAGTTACATGCGGCCATTCGGATTCTTCTGCCTTTAATTCCGGGTTTATGCGCTAGCTCTCCCATACTTGAAAGCAAAAAAACGGGGTTTAAGGACACTCGATTGGAATATTATAAAACCAATCAGAAAAAAATACCCGAAATGACAGGCTCTGTTATTCCAGAACGGGTATTTACCAAAGCCGACTATTACGCTACTATTTTTGAACCCATAAAAAAGGCCGTCAAGCCGTTTGACCATGACAATATTTTAGATCATCATTTTCTGAATTCAAGAGGTGCCATAGCACGCTTTGATAGAAATGCCATTGAAATAAGGTTGGTTGACATTCAAGAATGTCCCAAAGCAGATATGGCTATTTGCAACTTAATTATTGAAATATTAAAGTTATTGGTCAACAAAAAACTATCAAAACTTCAATTACAAAAAAAATGGCTTAAACAAGACTTACTCAACATTTTAAATCCCATTATAAAAGATGCCGAAACATTTAAAGTTTCAAACATGGAATATCTTGAATTGTTTGGTATCAATGAATCTATGAGTGTGCAAAATATCTGGAGACACTTGTATGAGCTTGTTAAAACCAATTTGCCTAACCCATATCAAGAAGCTATTGAACATATTTTGATTGAAGGCACATTAGCCACACGAATACTAAACGCCATCGGCAAAGATTACTCAGAAAAAAATATCACAAAAGTGTATTTGCAATTGGCCAACTGTTTACAAGAAAACAAACTGTTTATACCATGAAACTGGTGCTAACTTGTGAGCACGGAGGCAATGTTGTTCCAAAAGAATATGTTTCGTTATTTAAAAATAATACAGCGGTTTTAAAAACACATAGAAGTTTTGATTTGGGAGCCTTTGATGTTTTCAATGAGTTAAAAGCACTTTCTAATTTTTCAAAATCCAATACAATTAGTCGATTGCTTATTGAACTCAATCGGTCTTTGCATCACAAGCATTTATTTTCAGAATTTTCAAAAAACTTGTCAATAACTGAAAAACAATACCTAATCGATCAATATTACTTACCATACAGGAATGATATTGAAAACATAATCAAAAGTTATATTGAACAAGGTGAAACGGTGATACACCTTTCTGTGCACAGCTTCACTCCTATTTTAAACAATGTAAAAAGGAACTGCGATATTGGCTTGCTCTATGATTCTACAAACAAGATTGAAAAACAGTTTTGCAAGCAACTTAAAAATAGCATTAAAAAGCTAAATCCTGATTTAAACGTCAGATACAATTACCCCTATTTAGGAAAAGCTGACGGATTTACTACGTATTTAAGAAAGCGGTTTCCAGAAAATTATCTTGGAATTGAATTGGAAATCAATCAAAAGTTTTCAAATAACAATAAAATAGATTCATCAATTAAACAAACTTTGTTTGCCGCATTAAGCCAAGTAATTGATTAAACTTATTTGTTTTTAACGTATATCAGTTTAAAGCGACCATTGCTTTGGTCCCGTTGTTCCATTTCAAACATATCCAAAGATTTAAACAATGGGGTGAGTTTTTCAAAACCAAAGTTTCTGGCATCAAAATTTGGCTGTTTTTTTAAAATCAACGACCCAACATCACCCAAAAATGCCCAACCATCATCATCGGCGGCATCAGAGACTGAGTTTTTCAGCATCCTAATTACCTTAGGTGTAATATTATATAAATTGGCTTTTTCAGATTTTTTACCTTCTACCTTCTCATCATATGTTTTTAAGATTTCAAGATAAATAAACTTATCACAAGCAACGATAAACGGATCAGGCGTTTTCTTTTCGCCAATGCCATAAACCTGTAAACCAGCCTCGCGCAACCTGGTTGCCAGCTTTGTAAAATCGCTATCGGATGATGCCAAACAAAACGCATCTACTTTGTTTGAATATAAAATATCCATGGCATCAATAATCATGGCTGAATCGGTAGCATTTTTTCCTGTCGTGTAACTATATTGTTGTATGGGGCTGATAGCGTTTTCTAGCAGTACACTTTTCCATTTTGCCAAATGAGGTTTGGTCCAGTCGCCATAAATTCGCTTGATGGTTGGCGTACCATATTTAGCAATTTCCTGCATCATCTCAGTTATGTACTTTGATGGAATATTATCGCCATCAATTAAAACGGCTATTTTGGTGTCTTTTATCATAGTTGATAAAGGTACTGAAAAAACAAGTATGCTTTTAAATCCTATCATAGATTTAAATCAATATTTTTAAAAGCACTTTTAACATTTTGACATAAAAAAATATGTTTATAATAATTACTTTTAGAACGACTAATTCATATTAATATAAATAATCGTTTAAATCCAATGAAACAATCACATTCAAAAAGCATCAGGTTGCTAAGTGTTGCTTGTGTTTTATTAGCCATGCTAATGTTCCAGCAGACACATGCACAAAAGAGGAACAAAAAAGACAAAGAAAATTCATCTAAAGAAGTAACCGCTACACCAAAAAAAGACAAAGAAAAAACCATCAAAGACCTCGTTAAATCCAGTAAAGAAATTGATGGATTGTTCAAAATTTATCAAGATACCATTACTGGTTCTATACAAATGCTCATATCAGAAGATCAAATTGGAAAAGAGTATATTTATTTTAGCCAAATTGCAGATGGTGTTTTAGATGTTGGCAGAAACAGAGGGTCTTACAGAGGTTCTAAGGTGTTTAAAATAAATAAATACTTTAACAATATAGAGTTTGTAACTCAAAATACCTCGTTTTATTTTGATCCCAACAATCCATTATCAAAATCAAAAGATGCCAACGTTAGCGAAGGCAATATGGCCAGTTTAGAAATTGAAGCACAGGATAAAGAAAAAGGTCTCTATTTAATCAAAGCAGGCAATATATTTTTGAGTGAAACCTTATCCCAAATAAAACCAGCATCAAGACCAGGTGCTTCAAGTAACGAATTCAAACTTGGAAATTTGGACAAAGCAAAAACCAAAATAAATTCAATTAAAAACTATCCAGAAAACACCAATCTTGAAGTTGAATATGTTTACTCTTCACCATCAGTTTCAAACGGTGGTTCAAATGCTTTAGCAGACAGCAGAAATGTGAGCATTAAAGTGTATCACACGCTAATGGCAATGCCAGAAGATGACTATCAGCCAAGATTTGATGATCCTAGGGTTGGTTATTTTACTACTGAAGTCAATGATCAGACATCTACAAGTTCTACACCTTACCGAGACTTAATACACAGATGGAATTTAGTAAAGAAAGATCCAGAAGCAGCTATCTCTGAACCTGTAAAGCCTATTACATGGTGGATAGAAAACTCAACCCCATTGGAATGGCGGGAAACCATAAAAAATGCTGTGTTACAATGGAATGTTGCTTTTGAAAAAGCGGGCTTTAAAAATGCTATGGAAGTTAAAGTACAACCTGATGATGCCACATGGGATGCAGGGGATATTAGATATAATGTATTGCGATGGACATCATCTCCCACACCTCCATTTGGAGGCTATGGACCAAGTTTTGTGAACCCAAGAACAGGTGAGATTTTAGGGGCAGATATTATGCTTGAATTTGCCCATTTCACAAACAGAGTGTTCTATGACAAAATATATGACTTAGCATCATCAGTTGAAGAACCAGTTGACAATTCCAACAACTATAAATCAGATCAAATGTATTGCTCTTTAGGACAACGATTACAAAATGAGACTATGTTTGCCAGTGCTGTAGCATCAGCTACAGGAGCTACTGATTTTGAAATGGAGCGCCTTAAAAAAGAATCCATGATGGCGCTTATTATGCATGAAGTTGGGCATACATTAGGGCTCAACCATAACATGAAAGCCAGTTATTTATATTCACCAGAACAGTTGGCAGATGCTGATTTCATTAAAGGAAAATGTTTAACAGCCTCTGTGATGGATTATGCCGCTTTAAATATCACACGAGATAGAAGCAAACAAGGGCAATATGATGATGTTGCCGTTGGGCCATATGATATTTGGGCTATTCAGCTGGGTTACACGCCATTTAAATCTGAAGATGAACGCCAAGCTTTATTAAACGAATCTACAAAACCAGAGCATATTTTTGGCAATGACGCTGATGATATGCGTTCACCAGGTAAAGCCATAGACCCAAGAGTAAATGTTTCTGACCAATCAAATGATCAAATAAAATGGGCCATTGACAGAATTGAATTGTCAAATGATTTAATGAAGGATGCCAAAGCTAAGTTTACTAAAAATGGGCAATCCTATCAAGAGCTTCGTCGCGTTTATTATTTATTGAGTGGACAACAAGGTTCTGCCGCAAATACCATTTCAAGATTTATTGGTGGTGTTTATGTTGATCGTGCTATGGCAGGTCAAGAAGGTGCTACACAACCCTATACTCCAGTAAGCTTAAAGGACCAAAAACGAGCCATGGCTGCACTAAGTAAATATGTGTTTGCCCCTAATGCGTTTGATGCACCAAATGATTTATATAACTATCTAGCCATGCAGCGAAGAGGGCAAGAATTTTTCAGAGGTCCAGAAGATCCTAAAATACACAGTCAGGTTTTGGCATACCAAAAGAATGTGTTGAACCATTTGTTGCACTACAATACACTACAAAGAATAACAGATTCTGAATTGTACGGTAATGAATATAGCTTATCGTCTTTCATGACTGACTTGAACAATGCCATTTTTAAAACAGATATAAATGGCAATGTTAATTCTTTTAGGCAAAATCTTCAATTGGAATATACCAATATGCTTATTGACATGCTAACTGGTAAGCAATCTGACAAATATGATTTTAATGCAAAATCCATGGCGTTGTATAATTTGAAAACTATTAGAACGATGGCCATTCCGTCAGGTAATATAAGTTCAAAAGCACACAAAGAACATTTAAGAACACTAATTGACAATGCATTAAAAGAAATCAAATAAAATTTTTCATTAAAACTTAAAAAAGCTACTTGAATCAAGTAGCTTTTTTTATAGGATTAGTTTGTGTTTCTTTTTAGTGACATGCATGTGTTTACTGTATGTTTCACAAACTAATACATACTGTAAAGTTCAAATTTCATGCCATGATTTAATATGTAAATGCTAGGAATATTCGGGAATTTTACCTTTTACGCCTTCATAAAATTTATGAATATATTCAAAGTCCTTTTTTATGTCATCTGTAGGATAAAATGGCTCTGATATACGGTTTTGTTTATTTTCAAAATCCAGTGTAAACATAATGATAGGTACTTTGGCTTCCTTGGCTATGTAATAAAATCCTGTGCGCCATTCATTTACTTTTTTACGTGTTCCTTCTGGTGACATGGCCATTCTAAATTCGTCACGTTCCTTGAAAAGCTTAGCAATGGCCTGTACTTTATTTCCTTTATTATATCGGTCAATTGGTGCACCTCCCAACATTCTGAAAAACCAACCTATTGGAAACACAAACAATTCTTTTTTACCTACAAAATTGGTTTTTACCTTTAAAACAGAACGCAGTAAAACACCAATATAAAAGTCATGCCAGCTAGTGTGAGGTGCGGCTATGATTACTGCTTTTTTTATCGTACTTTTTGAAATATCAGTATTGCCCACAACCTTCCATCCTAAAATCTTAAAATAGATAAATTTGGCCAACCATTGCATGCTACATTTTTTGATAAAGTGATTTTAGCTTATCCCTTGTGATGAGCTTTTTCCAGTTTTTCCCAATTGCATTTTCCCAGAGAGGTTCTAAACTCAAAGAGATATTGATCATAGTGTCAAACTGTGAGTCATCTAAGTTAGCACAAATTCCTTTAGGTAATTGGATGTTGTGCTTCTTTTTCATCTGCTTAAAAAGTTTGACGTCTTCAGGATAAAACTCTTCCAAGTGATCAAATACAATACAATTGCCAATACCATGTTTGGTTCCCAACAAATAAGATAAACCATAACTCATAGCGTGGGCAACACCTACTTGTGAATAAGCTATGCTCATACCGCCATGCCAAGACGCCATCATAAGTTTATCTTGAGACTCGGAAACCGACAAATCATTGTTCAAAAAGATTTCTTTACAAAGGTCAAAGGCTTTTTCTCCATGACTTTGGCTGAAAGCATTTAAATAAGTACCATTTAAGGACTCTACACAATGGATAAAACAATCCATCCCTGTGTAAAACCATTGGTGTGTTGGAACATCTTTTGTGAGTTCCGGATCTAATACAACCTGATCAAAAGGCGTGAAATCTGAATTAATACCCAGTTTCATTTCTGGACCTGTTAAGACCGTTGTTCTGGAAACTTCTGCTCCCGTCCCTGATATGGTAGGAATTCCAACATGATAGATTGCTGGATTTTTAACCAAATCCCAACCCTGATAATCTTTTGCCTCACCTTCATTGGTCAGCATGATAGCCACGGCCTTTGCTAAATCCAAAATGGTTCCACCACCAATGCCAATGATACCTGAAGTGCCTTGTCGTGATGTTAAAATGATATCTTCAACCAAACTATCAACCTGGCCTGTTTTTGGTTCCTCTTTTGCAGATATGTAGATAACCCTATCGTCATAGGATAATGGTATTCTTGATGTCAACCATGCATTTCCTTTAAAAACATCATCAACCAAAAACACAAAAGGGGCATTAACATTTAATCGCTTTGGGGCTATTATTTCATTTAATTGATTGAAACTACCTCTGCCAAAAATCACCCTTGGCACCATGGGAAAGTTTTTATAACTCATTTAATAAATTTTCATTTAAAACAGTAAAAATAGTATTATTATAATTTCTATTAAGTTAAAACGTAGTGAAATTTTATGGAAAATATCAATAAACCATCTATCAAACTTGGGTATTTAAACATTTGTTCTAATTCAAAATGTTCAACAATTCCCTTAAGCTTGCAATGGTTTTATAGGTTTTACCATTGGTTTCTTTTTCTGTAACCTGCTCGTGTGCCCATGTTGTATGAAACGGAACGTGAACAGCGTGAGCCTTTAAATGAACCAGTGGCAAAATATCGGATTTTAGAGAATTTCCTATCATTAAAAATTCAGACGGATGTATATCCAAATGGTTTAATAGTTTGGAATAATTGGCTTGTTGCTTATCGCTCATCACTTCTATATGGTGAAAATAATCCGTTAACCCCGATTTTTCCAATTTGCGCTCTTGATCCAATAAATCGCCTTTGGTTGCTAAAATCAACCGATAGCGTTTTGATAACTTCTTTAAGACTTCTTCTACGCCATCTAAAAGCTCAACCGGTTTTTCAAGCATGTTTTTACCAATCTCCAAAATGGATTGAATGGTTTGTTGCGACACATTATAATTGGAAATTTCCAACGCCATTTCAACCATGGATAACACAAAAGCTTTAATACCATATCCGTATATAGGAAGGTTTTTCATCTCCATTTTAAACAACTCCTGGTCCGTTTTATTGGGTGTTTCATATTCTGACATGAGATTGCAGAAGGCTATTTCAGCTTCACGAAAATATGTTTCATTGACCCAGAGCGTGTCATCTGCATCAAAACCAATTACCTTTATCTTACTGTAATCTATTTCCATAGCTTTTTGGCAAGTTCCAAATCTTCTGGTGTATCAATTTCAACGCCCTGTACATCTGTTTCTACCATTTTTATGCGTTTACCATATTCTAGGTAACGGATGCACTCAATTTTTTCTGAAGCCTCTAGTTTCAACATGGGTAAGTGATAAAAGTCTAAAATAGCCTCTTTCCTGAATGCATAAATGCCTTTGTGCTTGTAATATGGTGCATCAACAGTTTTGTCTCTTGGATAAGGAATGGGACTTCTGGAAAAGTACAAGGCAAAATTATCTTTATCCACAATAACCTTAACGGTGTTAGGGTTGCTTATTTCGTCCCAATCTGAAATAGAAACCATCAAAGACGCTAGGTCAATTTGCTTGTCATGGTCATCCTTAAAAACCTCAATGAGCTTTTTTAGGGATTCCTTTTCGGTAAAAGGTTCATCTCCTTGCACATTGATAACTATGTCAATATCCAAAAATTCCACAGCCTCTGCTATTCTGTCACTACCACACTCATGTTCCTTTTTACTCATGATGGCCTTTCCACCATTATTGACTATTTCATCATAAATAATTGAGCTATCGGTAACTACAAATACATCATCAAATAACTGCGTTGCAACGGTAGCTTGATAAGTTCTTAAAATGACGCTTTTTCCTGCAAGGTCTTGCATTAATTTTCCTGGAAAGCGTGATGCACTATAGCGTGCTGGTATCATAGAGATTATCTTCATCAACGTACTAAATCAATTGAACACCAAAAATATAATAATTATTATTGATACAACCTTAGAATGGCTAAAATCTAATTCTCAAAAAAATCGTCTTTAAAACCAATTAAGTAGAGTTTTTCCTTGGCACGGGTAATGGCTGTATAAAGCCAGCGTAAATACTCTTTATCAATACCATTTGGCAAATACGGCTGTTCTACAAAAACCGTATGCCATTGACCACCTTGTGATTTATGACAGGTTATAGCATAGGAAAATTTGACCTGCAAGGAATTGAAATACTTGTTGTTCTTTACTTTTAAAAACTTTCTGTAATTGCTGGATTCTGATTCATAATCTTTCATGACCTCTTGGTATAATCTGTTAGAATCATCATAAGATAGCGATGGTGATTCAGATTCTATGGTATTCAACAATAAAACCGTTTCAAAAGGGCGCATTCTAGGGTAATCTACCATACGCACTTTTACTTCGGCAAAACGGAATCCATATAAATCCAAAATATTAAAAATCTCCAGAACTTCAATAATATCGCCATTGGCAATAAATCCGGCTTCGGTTGTTGGCTTTATCCAAAAGTAATTGTTCTTGACAACCATAATGTAATCACCGGGCGTCAATTCGTTTTCATTAAATAAAATTCTATCGCGAATATTTTTGTTGTATAAATTGGCCCGTTTATTACTGCGGACTATGATGGCTGTCTCTTCGTTTCCTAAATTGCTATAAGCATCATTTATAGCATCCATAACTTCTTGACCGTCAATCAACCTAACAATATCCTTAAAATCACTGAGTTCAAACTTAAACGTATCACAAAACGTGCTGGATAGTGCTTCTCGCAAAACTGTTGCATTGGCCAATATCCCAGAATCCATTTCTTGCCTCACCACTTCATCCAACTCTATTTTTGTAACTTCTTTGTTATAATTAAGATTGAGTGTATCTTCATTTAAAGCAGGGCTCAAGTCTAATTTTACTGGTGGCAATTGCGCCGTATCACCTATTAAAATCAGTTTACATTGATGTCCTGAATACACATATTGCATTAAATCATCCAATAGTGATCCTTTTTCAAAAAGTTTTGATTCACCAGGTGTATCCGGTATCATAGAAGCTTCGTCAACAATAAACAAGGTGTTTTTATGTTTGTTGGGTTGCAATACAAATTTCACACCTCCACTTTTTTCTTTTTTGGGGAAATAAATTTTTTTATGAATTGTAAAAGCCTCTTTTCCTGAATAATTGGATATCACTTTGGCAGCACGTCCTGTTGGTGCCATTAAAACGGCACTCATTCTGGCTTTCCATAAATTGGTTACAATAGTGCTGATAATGGTTGTTTTACCTGTTCCGGCATAGCCTTTTAATAGAAAAAGTGCATTTGCCTTACCATTAAAAATGAATTCTGATAATTGATGAAGTACAATATTTTGTTTTGGGGTGGGTTCAAATGGAAATTGCTGTTTTAAAAGTGAATAGAATTCTGAAGCAGTCATTTATTGTATTAAAATTATAAATTATTCAAAGATAGAAATGATTTTTACGCACATTGGTTTTTACGATTAAAAAAAAATTGTAGATTTGTGAACACCATTAATTAATATTATTAATAAATAACTTACTATGTTTAAAATAATCATCATTGCAGTTGTTGTAGTTCTGCTTACAATTGGCTTAGTAAAGCTGGTTGACAAATTTATCTCACCAAAATTTAAGCCCGTTTTAATAATATTACTTTGGGTGCTGATTGCGTTTTTGGGCTACCAAACTTTTCAATCCATTTATGCCCCCATTCAATTTAACAAAATTAA
>NZ_BMNR01000005.1:344720-359772 GCF_014646655.1 Yeosuana aromativorans
GGTTAAGTTTATTGATACCGCACAATTTACCATCACGCAAAGACGTGACTCTAGTATAGTTGATCAAGAACTAACAAAACGTTATGGAGGTGTAACAACTTATAAAGACATCGTTATTGTTGATACATTAGGCTTTGTACCTGTAAAAGACTCGTTATTTAAAACTTCTGACCGCTACAAAACCATGATGAATGTGCCTGTAGGGCAAGAAGGTGCCAAGTTTCAACTCAAAGCCGGCATGTTAGATCAAAATGACGTAAAAATACCTGTGTTTGAAGCATCAGTTAAAAAAGACGTTATCTTGTATGATCAAGATAAAGATTTGGTTATCCAAGAAAACCAAGTTGTTTCTGTTGACGGCGTTAATGGAGATGCTTTAAAAGTTGGTTCTATGGATGAAGTAAACACCAATGGAAACTGGCCAAAAACATATGGCGCAAACGACTAAAATCTCAAACATAACATCCAATTTAGAATTGTCCATTCAAATCAGTTTGAGTGGACTTTCTTTTTGTGTCCTAGAAAGAGATTCAAATACCATTACCTGTATCAAACATGTTGATTTTGAAAAAAAACTGAATCCTTTTGAGGTTTTAGATAAACTAAAACATGTTTTCAATACAGAAAAGGTTTTGCAAACCCAGTTTAGCAATGTTCAGGTATTACATGTGAACGAGCTTTCCACATTGGTTCCAAAGCCATTGTTTAACGAGGACAATCTGGCTGATTATTTAAAATTCAATTCTAAAATTTTAAAATCAGATTTTATTACATATGATTCCATTTCAGTAAATGATAGTGTTAATGTTTACGTACCTTACGTAAATGTGAATAACTATATTTATGATATGTTTGGCTGCTTTACCTTTAAACATTTTTCAACCATTTTGATAGAAGCTATTTTGGCTGCCGAAAAACATTCAGAAATACCAAAAGTTTTTGCAAACATAAGTACAGACCACTTTGAAATTGTTGTTGTCAACAAGGGTGAACTTATTCTTTACAATACATTTGAATACACCACCAAGGAGGATTTTATGTATTACCTGTTATTCACAACAGAACAGTTACAATTAAATCCAGAAACCTTTAACTTAATCTTTATTGGCGATATTGATTCAAAAGACGAGCTGTACATAACGGCATATAAATATGTTAGATTTGTTTTTTTAGGCAATAGAGAAGATGATTACAAGTACAGTATTAATGCCCAACCAGCAAGTAATCACAGTGATTTTACACTCATAAAAAGTTTTTAATGCGTATCATATCCGGAATCTATAAAAGCCGCAAAATTGTGGCACCAAAAAATTTACCCGTACGCCCTACTACAGACATGGCTAAAGAATCCTTGTTTAACATCATTAATAATCTCTTTTATTTTGATGATATTTCGGTACTGGATTTGTTTGCTGGAACGGGCAACATCAGTTACGAGTTTGCATCAAGAGGCACCGAACAGATAACTTGTGTTGACCAAGATTTTGGATGCATTAAGTTTATCAATGAGACGGCCAAGGCATTTGATATGTCTATTCAAACCATTAAAAGTGATGTGTTTAAGTTTTTAGAAAAATCTACTTTGCAAACAAACATAATCTTTGCCGACCCGCCATATGATTTTAGCGATGAGCAATTTGCCAAAATATCGCAATTGGTGTTTCAAAATAATTTATTGTTAGAAAATGGCATACTCAT
Organism: Yeosuana aromativorans; assembly: GCF_014646655.1. Classification (GTDB taxonomy): domain Bacteria; phylum Bacteroidota; class Bacteroidia; order Flavobacteriales; family Flavobacteriaceae; genus Yeosuana; species Yeosuana aromativorans. Next base: position 346,419 of record NZ_BMNR01000005.1, read on the forward strand.
TATTGAACATTCAAAACACACCAATTTATCAGGTTTAAATCATTTTAGTTATTCAAAAAGTTACGGCGGCTGTATGTTCAGTTTTTTTGAAGTTGATTAATTTGTAAGATTTATAGCTGTAATTACTTTTTTTTCAGTAAATTAGGATTCTCCTTAAGAGTCCCATACTCTATACATGCTTTTTTTTACAGCGAAAGATATATTTCTTTCATGCATAACATGTTTATGGTAATTGCTATAAATACTAACCGATTAAAACCATAAATTATGAAAAAACTATTTCTTTTAGGATTATCCGCAATTCTATTTTTTAACTGTGAAAAACCAAAACAACGTTATTTTTCAGAATCTCCTGAAATCAATTCTTTTAAAGCAGCTGTCTCAGAATACAATAATGGAGACTGGGATACATGGCATACCCACTATGCCGATACTACAAAATTTTACATCAACTCGTTAAAAAGCATCACTGCTACTGACCTTGAAAATGCCCAAAAAGAAATGCTCTCTAATTTTTCTTCCTATGGATTTCAGGACAAAGGATCATTTATTGAAATGGTGTTAGATAGTGATGAAGAAACTTGGGTAAATTATTGGGCCAATTGGCATGGTACTTTAAAAGACAATGGCAAAGAAATTGACGTACCAGTTCATATTACTGCCCAATTTGTTGACGGAAAAATTGTTAAGTTTTATGATTATTTTGATCCAACTCCAATTAATACAGCCGTAGCAGAAATCAATGCATACAATGCTATGCCAGCCGATGAAAAAACGATAATGGACATCGTTGATAAGGTTGTTATTGGATGGAATGCACATAAAATTGATAATTTAAAGTCTGTATCTGTTGAAAACCTTGTTAGAACAACAAATGGTATTGTACAGGCTAACAATATAAATGAGTATGAAGAAATGATGAACTCGCTTGTAACAGCATTTCCTGATTTAAAAGTAGCTTTAGATAAAGCGGTTATAAAAGATAATAAAATCTATATTAATTGGACAGTCTCCGGAACAAATAATGGAGTTTTTGCTGGTAATCCAGCAACAGGCAAAAAGTTAAATATTCATGGTTTTAGCGTTTGGAGTCTTAACGCTGATGGTAAATTAACACGCGAAGATGCTTATTTTGATAATTTATTGATGTTTAATCAATTGGGGTTAACTCCTCCTAAATCTTAATAATTTAATTTTTAAAACCAATCATTATGAAAACCTTAAAACCAACCGTATTATTAGCATTGCTTATAGGCTTTGTTTTTAATGTCTCTGTTGCACAGCAACGGTATCAAATTCATGTGGATAACGTAAAACCTTCCATGGCAACACAGTATGAAAAAACCGCCAAGGACTTTGTTGAAGCCTGTAAAAAATACAATCCACAAGCACCTTGGATTACAGCTGCATCCGATGACATGAAGTACATGTACATAAGTCCAATGGAAAATTTTGCTGAATTAGACAAACCCCTTTTTACAGACATGGCAAAGGCCATGGGTGATGACTGGGGTAAAATATTCGAGAATTTTGACAAATGTTATGATTCACATTCAGATTTCGTGATTACTTTATCAGAAAGTTTATCCTATATGCCTGAGGGTATTACCCAAATGCAGGAAGGTCAAAATTATAGAAAGTGGTATTATATATATTATACACCAAGCAATGCCAAAAGCATGTATGAAGCCATGAAAGGTGTAAAAGATTTGTTTGCCAGTAAAAATTCTAAAGAATATTATAGAATTTATAGAAGTGGTTTTGGTTGTCCAGAAAGTTTTTATTTAGTAGCTGTTTCTTCTAAAGATGAAGTAGATTCAGCCATGAAGTCCAAAGCCAATGACGACCTGTTAGGAGAAGAATGGAAAGAGGTTTTTGGAAAAGTAATGAATTCAGCATCAAGATTTGATCAAGTTTCTGGATGGATGCGTCCTGATTTATCATACTCTCCAAAATAATAATTAACCCAAACCTAACCAACCAAATTATTAATGAAAAAGGATTCCTGTTACAGGGTGTCCTTTTTTATTCAAAAAACAACCAACCAAATGAAATATTTAAAAACTATAAGTCTTATAGCAATAGGCTTTTTTGCGTTATATTTTGTAATAGACCGTGCCTTACCTTATTTTACCAAATTTGGATTTGAACAATTCAGCGACTACTATTGGCCAAATAAATGGTGGCTGGTTGGCCATTTAATGGGCGGCATGACAGCTATACTTATTGGCCCGTTTCAATTAAGCAAAACCTTTAGAAATCGATATTTAAAAACCCATCGCTTAATGGGCAAAGTTTATATCATATCTATTATTATAGGCTCATTATGTGCTATGTACATGAGCTTTACAGTTGCCAGGCAAGTTAACTTCCCATGGTGCATATCGCTTTTTTTTTTAGCCTTACCTTGGCTTGTTAGCGTACTCATGGCCTATAGAATGATACGCCTTAAACGAATTCAACAACATCGCGAGTGGATGATTCGATCATATGTAATAACGTTTGCATTTGTATTGTTCAGGGTCTTGGACGAGAGTTACATAATGCGCTCAATAATGGACACTTTTGAAGAACGGGCTCCGACCTGCATTTGGCTAGCCTGGAGTATACCTCTCTTTTTTACAGAAGTGATTTTACAATGGAATAAGAAAAAATAGCCAACAAAAAAGTGCGACAAAATTGTCGCACTTCTGTTTATCTAAGTAAATCTATAAGCCGAATTCTGTACTTTTTCTAAAAAGAAAAAACCCTTATCATTTATCTGAGTGCATTGTTACCAATACACTTTAGCTGCCTACCCTCCAACAATCGAGCGTGCCGCCCTCAAACGTTGGTTTACATGACATTGCACCACATAGAGTTTACCTGGTTTCACTACAGCATGACCTGTACATACTTTCTGTTGCACTGTTCCTAGTCTCACGACTGGTGGTTATTAGCCACTATGTTGCACTATGGTGTTCGGACTTTCCTCCATTTGCAAAAAACAAACAGCGATAAGGCGATTTACTTAAGCGCAAATGTACATAAATTGTTAATAACTCGGTTTTAATTTCAAACGCATAATCCGTAATTTTAAATTGAATTTTTAACTTTGCTATTCATTACATTTCAATGGAGCATTTCATAGTATCAGCCAGAAAATACAGACCACAAACGTTTAAGGATGTTGTTGGTCAACAGGCTATTACCAACACCTTATTAAATGCCATTGAACACAATCACTTAGCACAAGCCCTTTTGTTTACAGGACCACGTGGTGTTGGTAAAACAACCTGTGCGCGCATTTTGGCCAAAATGATCAATAGTGATGGTACCGAAAAAGACGATGAGGATTTTGCTTTCAACATTTTTGAATTGGATGCCGCATCCAATAACTCAGTAGACGATATCAGGAATTTGACCGACCAGGTTAGAATTCCGCCCCAAGTTGGTAAATATAAAGTGTACATAATAGATGAGGTGCACATGCTGTCATCATCTGCTTTCAATGCCTTTTTAAAAACACTTGAAGAACCTCCTAAGCATTGTATTTTTATTTTGGCCACTACAGAAAAGCATAAAATCATTCCAACGATATTGTCGCGTTGCCAGATATTTGATTTTAAACGTATCACTGTTAAAGATGCCAAGGAATATTTAAAATACATTGCCGAAGAACAAGGTGTAATTGCTGATGATGATGCGCTTCATATTATAGCCCAAAAGGCAGACGGTGCTATGCGCGACGCCCTTTCAATCTTTGATAGAGTGGTTAGCTTTTCAGGTAAAAACCTAACGCGTCAAGCCGTTACAGAAAATTTGAATGTGCTTGATTATGAAACCTATTTCACTAGCACTGATCTTATTTTGGAAAACAAGATACCTGAGCTCTTGTTGCAATTTAATGAAACGTTGTCAAAAGGTTTTGATGGGCATCATTACATTGCTGGTCTGGCATCGCATTTTAGGGATTTATTGGTCAGCAAAACACCAGAAACCCTAGAGTTATTGGAAATTGGTGATCAAACAAAAGAAAAATATTTAGAGCAATCCAAAAAAGTAACCCAACAGTTTTTACTCGAGGCCATAAATATGGCCAATGATTGTGATTTAAAGTATAAAACCAGTAAAAATCAACGGTTACTTGTTGAACTTTGCCTCATGCAGCTTGCCTCTATCACATTTGATGGAGAAAAAAAAAATAGCAAACATTACATAATTCCACCTTCTTACTTCAAAGAAAAAGGGATTACCCCTATTCCTGTTTCGATTCCAAAAAAAGAAATCCCTCAAGAGACTACAGAACAAGCTAAAGACGAGTTATTGGATACTATAGATTCTCCTTCTGGAGATTTATTGGTACAAGAGCCGCCAAAAATTGTCTTGAAAAAAGATACCAAGCGTACTTCTGGATTGTCCTTGAGCAGTATCAAAGCTAAAAAGGAACATCAAATCAAACAAATGGATGTAGTGATTGATGAAGAATCACTTCCTAAAGAACCGTTCACAGAAAAACAGCTTATTGATCATTGGAACCAATTTGTCAAGAACCTTCAAAATGAAGGAAAACATAATTTAGCCTCTATATTATCCATTGATACGCCAACAGTTAAAGGCACAACAGTTCACTTAGAGTTTCCAAATTCTACCAATAAAGTTGAGTTGGAACGGCAACAATTTGAACTATTATCATTTTTAAGAAAGTCCTTGAACAATTTTGACATTAATTTATCCATTTCAGTAAATGAAGAAATGGAAAAGCAATATGCCTATACTTCTAGAGAAAAATTCGAAAAATTAAAAGAAAAAAATCCGCATATTGATACCTTAAGAAAAACATTTGATTTAGATATTTAACAATTTATATATGAGTAAGTTACTTGTTTTTTTTGTCATAACAATCCTCTTGGTTAGCTGCGATGGAAGATATAGAGCCCATCAATCAAATCAAGATGTTCTTAAAGAACACAAGCTTTACGAATCGTTTTCAGAAAACGTAACTTATATTCCTGAAACGTATTCAGAAGTAATGTCTGATACCTTAATGAACAATGGCTATCATGTGAAAATTAAAACCTACACTGATATGGATAATAGTTTTTTAAACGTGCTCAAAAAAGATATGATTACACATAAAAACTACTATAGAAACCTTAAAACTGCAGTTAATATTTCAAAGGACAATCAAAACATTGCATCAACATTGATTACAAAAGATTTCGTTATGAATTATGACGCCTCTTACAAAGCGGTTCTCAAGAATAAAATTATGCAAGGCGTTTGGTTAAATCAATACGCTTCAATAAATACCAATTCTGTTGTTATGGATGTACTTTTCATTGATCCTAAAGAAAATGCTACTGCCTGTTATAGATTGACTGTTAATGACAATGGTGATTATTCCATTGAAAGCAAGCCACAATCAAAAGCCGTTTAATATGCTTGGATTAAAATTACCCACAGACCCACGTTGGGTGAACATCGTTGAAAAGAATATTGAAGAAATATTGACCGATCATGCATTTTGTGAGCAAAAAGCAGCCAGTACGGCCATTTCATTGATTGTGAGTTTTCCTGAATATACAGACTTAGTACAGGAAATGACGGCTTTGGTAAAAGAAGAAATCAGTCATTTCAAAATGGTACATGACAAGATTATTGCAAGAGGCTGGGCCTTAGGTAGAGATAGACGTGACGATTATGTAGTTCAACTTATTAACTTTTTTCCAAAAGGTGGCAACAGAACCACACAATTAGTCCACAGATTGCTTTATGCGGCTTTGATTGAAGCCAGAAGCTGTGAACGCTTTAGATTACTTTCAGAAGAATTAGAAGACAAAGAACTTGCTGAATTCTATAAAAACCTTATGGCCAGTGAAGCTAACCACTATACCATGTTTTTGGGGTTTGCTAGACAATACGGTAATAGAAAAGAAGTTGATGCTAAATGGCAACAACTTCTTGAATATGAAGCTAAAATAATGCGAGATTTAGGAAAATCTGAAACTATACACGGTTAAAACTTATAACCAACCCCAAATTGAATGGTTGAATTATTAGCTTTAATACCTAGGTTCTCATCAAAAATATTTGAAAATCCGTAGGTATAGCGAAGATCAGCGAACAGCATTAGGTTTATTTTATACTCAAAGCCAGCAACTCCGGAATAGGCAAAGTTTCTGATACCATCGTCAACTTTATTGATTTTTAGTCCAACTTGTGGGCCAGCGCCTAGATATGATTTTTCACTCAATCTGAATTTAAATAAAACAGGCATTTGAATGTAATCCAGTTGCATAGGCTCAGGTTTTGCACCTTCAGCAGAAAACTGCAGTTCAGGCATAACATAAACTGTTTTTGATAAACTATATTCTCCAAAAAAACCAATAACAAAACCATTTCTGTGTTCATTATTGGGCATTGGTGTGCCATCAAAATTTAAATTGGAAATATTCAACCCTGCACGAACACCGTATTTTGTTGATTGGGAAAATCCGTAAAATGAGCAGGCAAGCAGTAATACTAAGAGTAATATTTTTTTCATAATAATAGGTTTGGGTTAAGAATCTATAAAAATAAATACCAACGAATATATATCATATTGTGAAAAAATATGTATTTAAAAGGTGAAGTGCATAATTTTACTGTGTATTGCTAGAAACGGTATCATAATATATACTTTTTATGATACCATCAGCCAATCCAATTTTAGGCACATAAATGTGTTTGGCACCGCTCCATTTCATTGAAGATAAATAAATTCGCATAGCGGGTATAATAACGTCTGCCCTATCTTGGTTTAGATCCAAAACGGTGATACGCTCTTCATACGAATAGCTTTGCAAGGTATTATAATACGATGTTAAGTAAAAGTACGTCAATGGTTTGCCCATAGCTTTTCCAGAAACTTTGAATATTTTATTGATGTTTCCACCTGAACCTATGACTTCAATTTTATCGTAATCAGTGACTTTTTCCTTAATCCATAGTTCTAGTTCCTGCCAAGCTTCTTTTTTAACCATATCGTTTAGCAGACGAACGGTACCTATTTTAAACGACCTGGAAGCTACCGGATTTCCTTCGTGAATCACAGTGAATTCTGTACTACCACCACCCACATCAACGTACAAATAGGTTTTACTATCATCAATGTACTTATGCAAATCTGTTGCGGCAATTATGGCGGCTTCTTCTTCGCCCTCAATAATATCGATCTTTATTTCAGAATTTCTGTAAACCAAATCGGCAACTTCACTGCCATTAGCCGCTTCTCGCATAGCCGATGTGGCACAGGCCTTATATTTCACAACTTTATGCGATTTCATTAACAACTTAAACGCCAGCATAGTGTCTAGAATACGTTGTGTGTTTTCTTCTGAAATTTTTTTGGAAACAAATACATCAGAACCCAAACGAATAGGCACCCTAACCAATGAGTTTTTTTTAAACATAACCGGTTTTCCCTCCTCTTCAATAATGTTTGAAATAAGTAATCTTACAGCATTGGAGCCAATATCAATGGCGGCATATTTTTCAATTGAAAGCATATTAGTTGTCTAACTTTTTTAAATAATAATCATAAATAGCTAGTTGTGATCTTATTTTTTTCTTATTATTTATTCGGTATTCATTTTTTTGTGACGCGTTCAACAGTCTTGCCTTTACATTGTCATTCCAACAGATATCAAAGGTGTCTAGTAGTTCTTGCTTGATGTTTTCGTCATAAATTGGGCAGCTCACCTCTACTCTATTATCAATATTTCTAGTCATCCAGTCTGCTGATGAAATATAAACTTTTGGGTGGTTATTGTTGCAAAATACGTAGAGCCTAGAGTGTTCTAAAAATTTATCTACAATACTTATTACCTCAATATTTTCACTCATTCCCTTAATTCCTGGAATCAAACAGCAAATTCCTCTAACTATCATTTGGATTTTTACACCTGCATTGCTCGCTTCATATAGTTTGTCAACCATTGTGTAGCTGGAAATACTGTTCATTTTCAATCTAATATAACCCGGCTTTCCACTTTTTACATTATAAATTTCAGTATCAATTAAATTAAACAATGCCTTTTGCGTGTAATGTGGCGATGTGATAATATGCTTGTATTTGAATATTTGATAGTTGGTTTCAAAAAACGCAAAAACCTTATTGATATCCTTTAATATGCTTTGGTTGGCTGTAAAAAGTGTATAATCCGTATAAATTTTAGCGGTTGATTCATTGAAATTTCCTGTACTGATAAATCCGTAACGCTTCATTTTTTTTCCTTCCTCTCGCTCAATAACACACATTTTGCTGTGCACTTTCAAACCTTGCACACCAAACACCAAATGAATACCTTCTTCTTCCATTTGTTGGGCGTAATCAATATTGGCCTGCTCATCAAACCGAGCCTGCAACTCAATTGAAACCGTAACCGATTTACCATTAATGGCAGCATTGATAAGCGAACTGGCAATATGAGAAATCTCAGCCAGACGGTAAATGGTGATTTTTATGGCTTTTACTTGAACATCTAAAGCGGCTTCCCTTAAAAATTTTACAACATATGAAAACGTATGATAAGGAGCGTAAATCAGATAATCTTTTTTAGCTATTTCCTTAAAGATACTCCCTTCTAATGATAATCCTTTTACAGGTAATGGATTGATTTTTTCATACAATAAATCTTCTCTGCCAAGGCTTGGGAACCCCATATAATCACGCCTGTTATGATAGCGACCGCCAGGAATAATGCTATCGTCAGAATCAATTCCCATTTTTGACATCAAATATTGTAAAGTCTCAGTATTGATTGTTTTATCATATACAAAGCGAACGGGTTGTCCTATCTGCCTGTGCTTGACACTATCAGATATTTTCTCGATAAAGCTTTTGCTCAAATCACTTTCAAAATCAAGCTCTGCATCACGCGTTATCTTGATCATGTGAGCAGAAATACTTTCATATTGAAAAATATTAAAGATGTCATTCAGAAAATAGCGCAATAAATCATCAAGCATGATGATAAAATTCATGCCGTCTTTTTGTGGCAATTCCACAAAACGGTTTATGTATTTAGGAATTTCAATTAAGGCATATTGTTTATTATCATCTTCCATGACCATTCTAACGGCCAAATAGGCTGCACTATCCTTTAAATTTGGCAGCTGAACCTGATCATTCAATATTATGGTCACAAGTGCTGGACTAACTTTTTGAATAAAGTAATCCTTGAGAAAATCATGATGAAAATCGGTTATTTGGGTCTCATCAATAACAAAAATGTTTTCATCTTTTAACTGGTGTTCAATATTACTTAAAATATCCAAGCTTTCACTTTGCTGGTCAATAACAATTTTAGTGATAATCTCAAGGAGTTCTTGGGCTTTCATGCCCCCCAACTCACTTTTACCAGCTTTTCCTGCTTGAACAATACGCTTTACAGTGGCATAGCGTACCTTGAAAAATTCATCTAAGTTGTTTGAAAAAATTCCTAAAAATCGTAATCGCTCTATGAGAGGGACAGTTTCATCTGCGGCTTCTTGTAAAACCCTAGCATTAAATTGCAACCAACTTATTTCCCTATTTATATAACTATTATTGTGCTTTTCGCCCTTTGTCATCTACAATTATTCTAATTATTCACAAATATATTCTATTTAAATAAACTATAAACAATGTATAAATATTGATTTGCAATTTAGATTAAGAAAGCGTTAAATTAAAAATGACAATCATATTAAAACTTAATGTTTTACAATCATAATAGTCCTTTTGGATATACTGTTTTAATGGTTCTTCCTTTTTTTAGATCAGTCCAATTGTCAATATCAAATTCAATCACCGCAACACCACAAGTTGGTACGTTATCAATATATTGATTGCCATAAGTATTGACAAAAAATGTAATGGCATTGTTATGCCCAAAAACAAGTAACTCATTTATGGATTTAGATGTGTTTTTAATAACACTCAATAGATTATTTCCTGAAAAATCATACAAATCATGATTTAAAACAAAAATTTCATGGCTAATGCCAAGAGTTGAAATGAATATTTCAGCAGTTGTTTTAGCTCTCAAAGCATCACTTGATAATACAAGATTAGGCTTTAATTGACCAAGCAATTCCCTAGAAACGTTTTCAGCATCCTTAAATCCTCTGGAACTCAAAGGCCTGTTATGATCTGATAGATTTTGTTCCCATGAAGATTTTGCATGTCTTATTAAAATTAGTTTTTTCATAACAATCGTTTAAAAGTTTATTTTTATCGATTAAGTGTTATTTTTTTCGATAAAATGTTGTTTTTGTCGTTTAAATACACTTAATTTGCTTTAACAAATATTTAAAAAAGTAATATATAAACATTAGAAAAAGCAATACAAATATTAATCAGCTTAAAATTAATAAGTTAAAATATACATAATCGCTAAAACAACATTATTGACCGATTAAAGGTATGTTAGACTCATTTTGTCGATTTTTTAAGTGATATAACATTTTTATTTGATAAAACAGCATCATATACGTTGCTTTGCTTTACCTATAAAATAGAAAATTATGACCCCAAATCTAATTTCAATAGTAAATCCAACATTGTATTTCAATGTTCTTCCCTCATTTTTTTCCCTCAAAAAAAAATTATTGTTATCGTTTTTATTGCACGAAATACGTGTTTAAAATAATTAATTTTAAAGTTAAATAAATTTAAAGTTTTAATAAATCTTACTAAGTCATGAAAAATAATTCAGCTTCTATTCGATATATTCTATTTCTTTTCATAGCGCTTTCGCTATTTTTTGGAAATAATTTAATGGCTCAAGAAAATGGGATTTATGAAGTTACTCAAAAAGGCAAAAGTGACAAGGAGTATGGAAAAGGAGCAAATAAAATGAATAATGATCGTACTGAATTTTACAATTTGGCTTTTAATTTACACCCTACTTATTATTTTGAGAATAATTTTTTAAAAACATCTTATGACTCTGGTAATCTTTCAAAATTAACTTTTGAAGATGCCAAATCTTCTAACATTGTCAAAAATGAAGATCCTAAATACGATCAAGTTGAATTAATTACAATTGCTTTAGAAAATATAAGTGACCTAAAAAACTCAATCGACCTTTCAAAAGACAAAAATTTGAAAAAGTTGAAATATGTTTACATAAAATGTTACTTCAATTGTTCTGAAGATGACATCAAAAAATTTATTCAAACAGATAAAAATGTTAGAATATTTTATTCAAATATAATTGGTGGATAATTTGACCAAAGTCAAAATAAAAGATTATAAAATGAAAAAACTTTACACTAAAAAAACAGTAACAGTTACCAATTCAATAAGATTGATGGTTTTTGTTGTTTTGCTTATTTCTACAATCTTTAATGGTTATGGTCAAGTAAGAGTTCCTTTTGCGCCAAGAACAGCAGCTGCAACACCCACAAAAACCATATACAATATAAAAGGTGATTTTACTATGGTTGGCAATACCAACCTAACATTAGTAAACTATAGTGATACCCGGGAGAATTCAAACGACATGAAGTATGTTGATGTTGACGGAGATCCAAATACATGGAATTCTTCTTCAGCAACACTCACTTTTTCAACTGAAAATGGAGCAATTCCTTCTTGTTCTAGAATAATTTATGCAGGTTTATACTGGACTGGAAGAGCTTCTGATAATTCAAATGATCCTAACATATTTAATGTTACAAAAAATGGTATTACCAAAACTTTTGACAAACGTAAAGTTTTATTTAAAGGTCCAGGTGGTTCCTATGTGCAAGTTATAGCTAACACAACAACAGACACCAATAAAAATATTTATTTTCCAACTGGTGGAGATAACCAAATGTACTCTGCCTATGCTGAAGTTACTGATTATGTACAAGCTCATGGTTTAGGTGATTATTTTGTGGCTGATATTGCTCTAAAAGAAGGTGCTAGTTCCTCTGGTATTGGTTTATATGGAGGTTGGGGCATGGTTGTGGTTTATGAAAATTCTAAAATGAAATATAGAAATGTGACCGTTTTTGATGGTCATGCTTTCGTAACAAACACAACTATTGCTAATTATAATTTTTTAGTTGACGGATTTAATTCGGTTCAAAGTGGAAATGTAAACATAAAATTAGGTGTTATGGCTGGTGAAGGCGACGTTTACTATTCTGGAGACTACTTTGAAATTCAAAGGCAAGATAATGGTCAATACCAAAGATTAAATCATAGCACTAATACAACTGGGAATTTTTTTAATTCATCAATTAATACAGGTGGAAACACAAGAAATCCAAATTTACAAAATAATACTGGGTTGGATATTGCAATGTTTGATATTCCAAACCCCGGTAATGCTATTATAACCAATAATCAAACATCAACTAGATTCAGGTATGGATCTACAATAGACACATATTGCATTTTTAATGTAACCTTTTCAGTAGATGCTTATATTCCTGAAGTAGATGGTGTTTTAACAACAACATCAACCAGTGCTACTCCACCTCTTGCTCCAGGGGAATCTGCAAATTACACTATTGAGATAAGGAATAAAGGAACTGAAGCAACAAATAATACTATTATTACAATCCCTATTCCAGAAAATGTAAATCCATATGATTTAAATATTGCTTCAAATGTTTATTCACCACTTACAACAAGCAATATTCCCGTCATTAACCCTCCAAATATTTCCTATCCAAATGGGTATATTTCTTGGGATTTAGGCACATTACCCATACCGTCAAATCCAGATACTGTATTAGCAGATATTAGTTTTTCTTTAACAGTAACAAAAGATTGTTCAAAATTAAACGATCCTGGTTTTGACCCTAACATAACTTTGAACGGTATTATTAGTGGAGTTGGAGCCATTTCTAATATTTCTTTTGCTCATAACTTAATTCAAGGTTATCAAACATCTGGTTTATGTGTTGGTGAGCCAATTCCTGCTCCAAGTAAAATAGCAATTAATTATGTTGATTATGTAAATCAAGCTCCTATAATTACAGCTCCAAGTTCCTTAACAATTGAAGGTTGTGATGAAAATTCAATAACAACTAGTAATGCTCGTTATGTATATAGTGCAACACAATCTGCAGATATAAAGGATAATTATATTACAACTGGTTATACAGCTTCTGACAATGGAACAATTGAGAGTATCACATATATAGACGTAATCACTCCTAATTCAAGTTGTCCTTTAGAGGTTACTAGAACTTTTACAGCGACTGATGACTGTGGCAACTCCATTGATGTTCAACAGACCATTACCGTGAAGGACACCATAGCCCCAGTGGCGCCAAGCGCGCCCGCTGACATCACCTATGAATGTATCGGTGACGTGCCATCACCTGGGGACCTGACCGCCGTGGACAA
>NZ_BMNR01000006.1 GCF_014646655.1 Yeosuana aromativorans
GCCACTGCCTTTGAGGCCAAAACTGAATTCTCAAAAACCACGGTCCCTATGTTCTCAAATCGCTTTTCAAATCCCGTGGCCTTGTCTATGTTACTTTTCAACATATCTATTCTGTATTATTTTAATTATATATTATTTATAAATGCTTCTTTTAAAACGCTTATAGGGTGCTTTGCGTTTCTTTTAGTTCCATCTTTAATTTGGTGCCTACAACTAGTGCCGGAGGCCGCAATAATAACCTCATCATTCATGTTCCTTATTTTAGGAAACAAACTGTCTTCACCAACTTGCATGCTTACTAGGTAGTGTTCTTTTTCGTACCCAAAGGAACCTGCCATGCCGCAACAGCCTGAATTGATTATGGTGACCTTATAATTTTTTGGAATGGACAACATACTGAATGTTGATTCCATATTGCTCAATGATTTTTGGTGGCAATGTCCATGTATTTTAATTGTTTTTATATCACTTGTAAAGCTTTCCTCTGCAATGTTTTTTTTATCAAACTCCGCTTTAATAAACTCTTCAATGGTAAAGGTATTTTGTGCTATGTCCTTAGCCGCTTCTTTGTCTTCTGCCAATCTTAAATATTCATCCCTGAATGTTAAAATAGCCGATGGTTCTATCCCTACTAAAGGTGTTTCTTTTGAAATTTTATCCTTAAAAAAAGTCACATTACTATCGGCTATGCTTTTTGCTTTGTGCAAAATGCCCTTAGAGATAAAACTCCGCCCACTTTCCTCATGGTTGGCTATTTGTACTCTATAACCTAAATCCGTTAAGAGTTCTATGGTATCTATACCAATAGTGACATCGTAATAATTAGTAAACTCATCAACAAACAAAAACAGCTCACCAATTTTTATGGGTTTACTGCCGAGCCTTTCCTTATTTGCTCTATACCAATTTAGAAACGTTTTATTTGCTAATTTAGGAACAGATCTTTCAACGGCAATTCCTAGTATGTTTTTAGTGATTTTAGAGTTTAAAACTGCATTGGTTACCGAAGGTATTATCATACCCAGTTTGTTCAACTTAGCATTATTGGCAAATAACTTGGTTCTTAAGGAGGTTCCGTTTTCTTTTTGATACTGATATAAAAATTCAGCTTTCAAGGTAGCAACATCAACATTACTGGGGCATTCGCTGGCACAAGCCTTGCAGCTTAAACACAAATCAAAAACATCAAACAATTCCTGATGGTTGAATTTATTGTCCTTTTCTGAATGTGTTAGAAATTCCCGTAACGCATTAGCCCTGGCCCGTGTGGTGTCCTTTTCGTTTCGGGTTGCGCGGTAACTGGGGCACATGGTACCGCCTGCCGTTGGTAGCTTTCTACAATCACCCGATCCATTGCATTTTTCGGTAGCCCTCAAAATGCCCAAGCTATCCGAAAAATCCTGAATGGTTTCAATTTGGGGTTCCTCTCTGTCAACTTCAAACCTTAAATTCTTGTCCATAGGAAAGGCATCTACAATCTTTCCTTTGTTGAAAATATTATGGGGATCAAAGGCGTGTTTTATTTGTTTTAAAAGCGCATAATTTTTCTCTCCAATCATCATTGGGATAAATTCTGCCCTCACAATACCATCTCCATGTTCTCCACTAAAGGAACCTCCATATTTTTTGACCAATTCTGCTGTCCTTGTGGTTATTTCCCTAAACAACACGACATCTTCTTGTTTCTTTAAATTCAGAATTGGTCGTAAATGTAATTCGCCAGCACCCGCATGGGCATAGTAGACAGCATCTTGCCCAAAATCTTCCATCATTTTTGAAAACTCCGAAATATAACTTGGTAAATCCTTTACATCAACCGCGGTATCTTCAATACAGGCCACTGCTTTATCATCACCGACTATATTGCCCAATAATCCCAGCCCTGCTTTTCTAAGTTCCAGAGCCTGATGTATTTCATGTTCAATCAATTTTGGAAACGCATATCCCAACTTATTTCTTTTTAAATCGGCTATTAATGCATTGGCCCGTTCAAAGGATTCTTCCTTGTCGTGTGTACAGATTTCAAGCATCAATATGGCCTTGGGATCTCCTTCAACAAAAAATCTGTTTTTTAATTGTTCCCGATTGTTTTTGGTGCAATCCAAAATGGTCTTGTCCATGAGTTCACAAGTAAACAAATCATGCTTCATGGCAATAACCACGGCCTCCATACTTTCCTGAATACTATTAAAATGTGCCGCTACCATGATGTTTTTTGGCGGTGGCAGATTGTCCAATTGCAAGGTTATTTCAGAAGTAAATGCCAGCGTGCCCTCACTGCCTGTTAACAGCTTTGCTAGATTTATTGTGGCATTAGAGCCACCAAACCCTTTGTACTTCAACAGTTCGTCAACAGGATATCCATTATTTCGCCTGTGGATTGATTGCTTTGGAAACTCTTTAATGATCTCTTGCTGAACGTCTTTGTTTGACAATTCATTAAATACCGTGTTGTAAATGTTACTCTCTAATGAGTTGCCTTGCCTTTTAGCCTCAAATTCTTCCGAAGATAATTCTTTAAAAATCACTTCAGAAGCATCACTTAAAATGACTTTTAATTCTAAAACCTTATCACGGGTAACGCCATATTTTATGGAGGTTGTCCCCGATGAATTATTGCCGATCATGCCCCCGATCATACAGCGGTTGCTAGTTGATGTGTTAGGGCCAAAAAACAATCCGTGTGGCTTTAAAAAACCATTGAGCTCGTCCCGGATGATTCCCGGTTGCACGGTAACGGTTTTCTTTTCTTTGTTAAAATCCAGAATCTTGGTAAAATGCTTTGAGATATCCACAACCAGACCATCGCCAACACACTGCCCCGCCAATGAGGTGCCTGCCGCTCTTGGAATGAGCGTGATGCCATTTTCATTTGCAAAACGGATGAGCGTTTTTAAGTCTTGATTGTCTTTGGGGTATACCACACCCAATGGAATCTTTCTGTACACCGAGGCATCTGTTGCGTAGATGCTTTTATGTAAATCATCTAGAAACACTTCTCCAGAAATGGCGTTGGATAGTTCTTTTATGTTTGTTGTTGTGGAACGCATATATGTGTTTTACTTCTATTAAATCTTTATTCCATAACCTGCCACAAATTCTTCATTAAAAGAGGCAGGTAACTTACCTATCGCCTCTTTTTTGCCTAAAATAATTTGAGCAGATACTTTTTGCGCCAGTTCAGAATTCTCATAGGATACAATAACACCTTGAATATATTTAAGAGACACCTGTTTTAAGCAATACTGACTTGCAAAAACATCTAAAATGACCTTGTTTTTTTTTGAAATAACTTCAATAACCTTTTTATCATCATCAGACATGACATCAGTTAATCGATAATTTAGACGATGATATCCTATGATTACCTTATCATATTTTTTAAGGGCTTTTAATAGTTTCTTTATGGGAAGACCAGTAAGATCATGAACATTCATTCCTAATTTTAATTCTGAAATGAAATCACCATAGTCTCCATCCCCCAACTTCACATAAGCTATTTTTTCTTGCTTACTCACATTAACTGGCAAAACCTGCTTGTTGTTTTTTATGGCAGTAATGGCTTCGCTAAAAGCTTCTTCGTTTAAAGTTTGGTTAATGACACCATTCAAATCATTTACTAAATGTTCTGTATCAATGGGCTTAAAATGATTCAAATTGGCCTCGTATTTGGCCTCCAATATTTTTTTTACGGAATGTGCCAAGCGCTCTTCGGTTATCTCATTATCATGATAAGCGGCTATTATTTTTGAAATTGCTCTTGGAGCATTTTCAGTGAACAGCAATACATCATTACCTGCTTTGAATGCGGCTAAATCAATATCCCCAGGCTCCTCATAATTTGCCGCCCCTTTCATGTTTAGGGCATCAGTAAAAACCAATCCTTTGTATTCCAGTTGCTTTTTTAAAATATTTGTAACCACATTATATGATAGAGAAGATGGCAGGCCGTTGGTAGGCTCTAAACTTGGAACATTTAAATGGGCTACCATAACCCCAGAAATTCCTATTTTAAATAACTCTTTATATGGATATAATTCAACAGAATCTATTCTCTCTTTAGAAAATGATACTGTAGGCAATGTTTTATGAGAATCCTTATCGGTATCTCCATGTCCGGGAAAATGCTTGGCACAAGCCATAATTCCTTGGCGTTGCATACCTTCTGTAAATGCCATTGCTTTATTGGCTACATTTAATTTATCTTCTCCAAACGACCGCACGCCTATTATGGGATTATTGGAGTTTGTGTTTATATCAACCACAGGAGCAAAGTTCAAATGAACTCCTAAACGTTTGCAATGCTTCCCGATTTCACTACCAATTTTTTTGATTAAATCGTTATTTTTAATGGCTCCAAGTGTCATATTATATGGATATCTTACCGTGCTGTCCAACCGCATATTAAGTCCCCACTCTGCATCCATACCAATTAGCAAAGGCACTTTGGCCATAGATTGATACCTGTTAGTAAGGTTGGCTTGTCGCACAGGGCCTCCTTGAAAAAATATTAGCCCCCCTATTTTATAATCTTTGATGAGTTTTTCTATGGAATCAACATGATTTTTATCTCTGTTTGAATAGGCTGCAACCATAAATAACTGACCAACTTTTTCTTGAATGGTCATCCCATTATAAATACTGTCGACCCATTTAGATTTTTTGTTTTCGGGATGTAATGGTATTTCTTTATTGTGTGGATAAAATCCAAAACCTAGGATTGATACAATCAATATTACAAAAATGTTCTTCATTTTTTAATTAATTTATATTGGTCTATGGCGTTTCTAACACTTTTATGTTCTAGTAATAATTTGGTTGCTGTTTCTTCATTAACGTTAATTTCATGCATGATCATTCTAACACCCCGTTTTACAAGTTTTTTATTGGAAAGTTGCATGTCTATCATTTTGTTTCCTCTTACTCTACCTAACTTTATCATGACCGTTGTAGAAATCATATTTAAAACAAGCTTTTGGGCTGTACCGGCTTTCATTCTGGTACTTCCTGTGACAAATTCAGGCCCCACTATTAATTCAATGGGATAATCAACTTCTGATGCTAACGGTGAGTTTATATTGCAAGTTATACAGCCTGTCACAATGTTTTCTTTTCTAGCCTTTTTTACTCCTCCAATGACATATGGTGTTGTTCCTGAAGCTGCAATTCCAACAAGAACGTCGTTTTCATTAATATCATACTTTTTTAAATCTTTCCAAGCCAATGTGGTATCATCTTCAGCGTTTTCGACTGCTTTTCTGAGTGCCACATCCCCACCAGCTATCAATCCTATGACCAAGTCATCTGAAACACCATAGGTAGGTGGACATTCTGACGCATCCAGTACACCTAACCGGCCACTGGTTCCAGCCCCTATATAAAACAAGCGTCCCCCATTGCTCATTTTAGCATGTACAACTTCTACTAATTTTTCTATGGATGGCAGCACTTTTTCTATGGCATAGGGAACCGTTTTATCCTCAGCATTCATATTGAAGAGCAAGTCTATTGTACTCATTTTTTCAAGATCATTATAGTCAGAAGATTGCTCGGTTGTAAGTTCGTTTTTCATTATAATATTTTATTAATTTGTTATTTCTATGATACAAATCTGTCTAGATTCAAGTGTGAAATCTATGTGTATTTTACCTTTATCATATGCTGTCAAGAACGTTTTCCCATTAGCATCAATAATATTGATTTTCCCAGATGGCCATAAACCATAATCTTTGGAATCGATATTAAAATCAACATGGTATGGGTCATCACTGATACTGGCCATCGCAATGCCAATTTGATTATCATCTGATTTCCAGGTGCCATAATAAATCAAAGGGTATGATTTCTTAAAGCTTGAAACTGTATTTCCAGTTTTACCGGCATATATTGATACTCTGGACATTGATAGTTCCTCGTTTGGGATATCCATCTCTGGAGAACGTTCAAAATTTCCGTGAAGCAAATACTTCAAACCATTGTTCCTTACTTTTGATAATTTTAATAAATATCCTATCTCTTGTTTCCTCTGGTTTGACAAAAATCCATGATAATTGGAAATCGTTGGCTGAAAACCCCAAACAAAAGACCTTGCTTGCTCCATCAAAAATTGTTTATTAAACTTGGCATCTAAAAGTTCTAGAGGCTTTTTTGGCGCGTATTTTTTAGGCCAAAGTTCATCATATGGTGGAACCACCAAAGAAGAATAATTACCATAAGTGATTGCATATGGGTGATAAACGGCTTGAAAGAATGGAATAGGTTCCCAACCATTATCGCCTGCATATCGTTCCATGCTTACCTGTAAAGTTAAAAAAGCATCTAAGTAAGGTAGCCAAGCCTCACTCACACCTTCGCCGGCCAAAAAGACATCTTTGTTCTTAGGAAACGTCAATCGAATCTGTTGAGTTAGTTTCGCAAAATTTTTAAGCCAATAATTCCCACCTCCAATTGGATGCCCATGTGTTTTATCATAACATAGAAAACTAAAACAAGCTTGATCCATATATACCCCATTTGTATGATAGGTGTTAACCACACTATCACATAATGACGTATATTTATCTTTCCAGAACTGAGTTCCCAAACACATGGTTGTCAAAGATTTATTGGTAAAAATATTATATAGATGCGTATTCATTTTGCCATTGATATCTTTCACGGCATAGGCCTGTGCATTTTCATTCTTCCAACTTTCAGTCTCTGTTCCCCATTGCATTTGGTTCATATATACAATGGCCTCGACCCCATCTTTTTGAGCAGATGTCATAGCGGTTACAAAAGATTGCTTGCCTTCCCTGGGCGGAAGATACTCTGGAAATCCATCATCGTATGAGCAGCCGTGCCACCAATGCCAAAATACCTTTACTGGCAATTTTAATTGTTTTTCAAGCTCTTGGGCCGGAACAAGCACATTATTTGATTTCCCTCGGTTCCATTCCCAAAGAGCTGTTTTCTCTAAACTCTTTGGGGTTAAACCATTTTTAAATCTACTTTCAAAAGCCCATTTTTGTTTGGAACCCCACTCTCGGTATAGTGTTGCCACACTAATCCAATCTCCTTCGAAAGAACCAATAATGGCTTCATATTTTGGTGAATAAATATCTGATTTCATATCAAGTGAGGGATAATTTGATACCTTATAGGTCAAATTATTTAAGGAATCTAACGTCAAAGAAAAATCTTTTCTATATGCCAATGAATCATTACAAGAGGCGTACAGTCCAAATTTTTTGCCTTTGTTGTACAAAGCAAGACACTGCATAGACATTCTGCCCGGGTATTGCCATTCATATTTTTTTTCTTTGCCTTCAATCTTTGAAAGATGGGTTCTAGGGTTTTTCATTTTTTCACCCATCCAATAGGGAACCGCCAGATTTTCGTCTCCAATATCTTTTATTCCCGAAATTATAGGAAAAACAACTTTGCTCACTTGCACATCCTTAATCCCTTCAACAGCGATTTTCCATGATGATAATGGCATATCGTCTTTAAGCTTAATTGTTGCTGTAACCTTAAAATTTCTGTTCTTGATTTCTTTAAAGTGATCCCAAATCAATACTAAGGTATTGGTGTCTCTTTTTAGAAAATGAAAGTTTGACGCAGCTCTCATATCAATTGTTTTGATACCCGATGGTTGAAACAAATCAATCTTCCAAAGTGATTCTGAGTTATTTTCTGAATCTAAAAAATTATAGGAATGGTTGTAATTTTTAAAATGCTCTAAAGCTCCAGTACTAATATTAAAACCCAACTCAATCTTGCCATTGTCTATTATTGTATTTTGTTCTATTTCACTATTCTTGCACCCCGACAAAAGACAAAATACAATGCTAAAACAAAGTATCAAGAGAATTCTTTTTTTATTGGTTTTCATCTAAATTTTATTTTTTAGCATTAAGGTAGTTTTATGTTATTTGCATTGATCCTTCGGTTGTCTTTAAAAAGAATAAGACATAAAACCGTTAGAAGTGCATTTACAAAAATGTTCATGAATCCAAAATCAAAATTCAAGTAACTAATAAAATAATCATTTAAAAAATATGTAACAATTGGCATGATTATGCATATGTATGGAATAGCTGTATCCTTAATTTTAATTTTTGTAAAAATCCCAAACATATAAAGGCCAAGCAATGGTCCATAAGTGTATCCAGCTACTTTAAAAATTGTTGAAATTACATTGCCCTTACTTTGTGAAAACAGCATAATTATTGCAAAAATAACTACAGAAAAACCGAATAAAACTCGGTTTTTCAATTTCTTTTTTTCCTTTGGATTTTTGTGCTGAACATCCAAAAAATCATGTGTAAAAGACGTTGTTAAAGCTGTTAAGGCGGAATCTGCACTTGAAAACGAAGCTGCCGTTATTCCTAAAATAAAACTAATGCTGGCCAGGGTTCCAAAATGATTTAGGGAAAGCATTGGGAACAATGTGTCTGTATTAATAAATTTCCCGTTTTCAATCTCTAATTGAATGCCAAACTTTTCGGCATACATATACAACATGACCCCAAGGCCTAAAAACAAAAATTGCGTGACCGCTAAAATCAAACTAAAAGTCAATATGTTTTGTTGTGCCTCTTTCTTGTTTTTGCAGGTCAACGTTTTTTGCATCATGTTTTGGTCCAGACCAACCATGGCAATTGCAATTAAGACACCAGAAATAAACTGCTTAAAAAAATTGTTCCCTGAATGAACATCCCAGTTAAAAACCTTAAAATAGTTGTTCTTAATAACAGACGTTATGGTTTCCGAAAAACTTAACTCCAGAGAGTTTTTAACAACATATATGGTAACCAAGACGGCCATTAACAAGAAAAATGTTTGAAGTGTGTCTGTCCAAACAATTGTTTTTATACCAGATTTATGTGTGTATAACCATATAAGGACCAGTATAACAATAACTGTTAGAAAAAAAGGAACATGAAAAGCATCAAATACGGCATATTGCAAAATTTTTGCAGCGAGCAATAATCTCAAAGCTGCTCCAAACGATTGGGAAATTAAAAAAAACAATGATCCCGTTTTGTATGCCCTAAATCCAAAACGTGATTCAAGATAGGTATAAATTGAAACTAACTTTAAATTATAATAAATGGGAACTAAGACATAGGTTATAAAAACATATCCAACCACGTTACCGAACACAAATTGTAAATAATAAAAATAATTGGTACCTACCATGCCTGGAATAGAAACAAACGTAACTCCTGATAGAACAGCGCCTATCATTCCAAAGGCAACAACTTGCCATGGTGACTTTCTATCACCAGTGTAAAAAGAATCATCACTGGAATTTTTGGAAACGAAATGAGATATTAATAATAATACTCCAAAATAGGATGCTATAATTAATAAAATTACTGTTGCGTTCATTTATTTTGTTTGTTTTTCGGTAAAACACCCATTTTCTTAAATCATGTTCAAGGATGCAATGTAATTGGACAAATAAACTGTCAATAAATTTTAATCTCGTTTGACCTATGCTTGAATTCCGTTAGGTCCTCAAGACCATCTAGTTCCTCCATACACCCATTTCTTTCGACCCAATGCCTCAACTTGTTCGTTCCGTTAATGATATCTATGGGGAGTTGCGTATAGTTATATTCAAATGGAGGAGTCCTCCATACAAAATCATGTCCTAGACTTTGGTACAATTCACGCAATAAAAATTGGCCAACCCGCCAAGGCTTGTAATTTTTCTTGTCGATGACATGTAATTGAAATCCACCACAAACCTCATTGATGTTCTTATCAAATGTAGGGGTAAATAGAATAGGCCTCAAAACAAACCCTTGTAGTTTTGATTCTTTTATTGCCTTTGACAAATGTTTTTCATAAAATGAGAAAGGCTCTATTTTGGAATGCCCAACAATCTCCAAAGGCTGCGTGGTACCTCGCCCTTCGCTCAAAAGCGTTCCTTCAAACAGTACAATTGCAGGAAAGGTCAATGTGCTTTCAGCTCTTGCAATATTGGGAGAAGGCAAAAACCAAGGTAATTTCGTATCTTCAAAATACATGCTGCGTTCCCAAAATTGCATTCGAACAATCTTAAGATTTGTGCGGTCTTTGACCCAGTATTTTTGGTGCATCAATGCGACCTCTGCAATGGTCATTCCGTGTCTTACTGGTAGGGGGTGCCTCCCAATAAATGATTCAAACTCCAAATCCAATAGGTTTCCCTCGACATCAATGCCATTAATAGGGTTTGGACGATCGAGTACTATAATCTCAATGTCTCTATCTCTGCATTTTTCAAGCAACAAGGTGAGGGTATAAATGTAAGTATACATTCTACTACCAATATCTTGTAAATCAACAAATAAATGATCGACCCCATTTAACATGGTATCAGTGGGAATTCGGGTTTCAGAATAAAGCGAATAGACCGGAATATCAAAAAAAGGATGCCTATAATGTCCAGTCTCAATCATATTGTCCTGAGCATCGGTCGTAAAACCATGTTGTGGCCCAAAAAGTTTTAGGAACCTTGCACCAAAGAGTTCTTTAAATCTAGATGCGGCATGTACAAATCCTGAATCAACGGATGCATTATTACATAAAAGTGCTACATTTCCCTTAAAGGTTTTTTGAAGTTCCCTATCACCCAACAAGACATCTAGACCTGTTCTAACTCTTTTCAAAATACATCTAATAAATTCATAAAAAAATATTGGAGAGTATGAGGTGAGAGCACTCAATTTCTCTCACCTCTCATACTAACTCAAACTAAAACTAAACAATAAACTAATTTGAAAAAACATTTAAATACCCGTTTGAATTAATCTCCAATAACTTGTTTTGCTCATTAATTTGCGTCCCACCACATTCTTGTGGTCAATAGATCACCTCCTTGCCTATTGATTGCTTCTTGGACGTTTTCTGAATTATTCAACAACTCTGATCCAGGATAATTCAATCTTCTTGGTATTTTTCCACCAGTGTAAGTGGCCGCCACATTGGCTGGTACCAAAACAGGATATCCAGATCTTCTCCAGTTTGCAAAAGTCTCATTGGCATTTCCGAAGGTGGCAACCCAATATTGTTCATTAATCATTTTTAATGCCTGTGCTGGATCAAATGGATTAGCCGTTAAGTAATCATCAATTTGTGTTGAAGTAATATTTACCCCATGTCCATATAATGACAAATATTCCATGGCCGCTCTTACGCCAGCATTATAATGACCTTCAACATCGCCACCTGCCAGTCCCCAACGTTCTGCAGCTTCTGCTAACATGAATTCAACTTCGGCATAAGTCTGATAGAAAAAAGGTGCGTCATAAATAACAATCCTGGACCCATCGCTCAATTGACCTCCGAAAATATTCACATTGGGTTTAGAGTTTGCCGAGCTTTGTGAAAAATCATTGATATCCTGACCAGATTGCAATGCAGGATCAGTGTTACCGTCAGTAGTGGAACACAACACAGAAATACGTGGATCATTTCTGTCCTTCATGAAATCCATTAAGGTTTTAGAAATTTTATTTTGGTTCACCCCTCTAGAAGTAAAACATTTTGTCAATGGATTCACGTTAGGCCCACCGTCATTGGCATTGTTTTCATATTGAACGTAAGCTATGTCATCATTACTGGTCATTACACCACCTGAAATTGCTTTGGTAGCCCATGCTTGTGCTCCTGCATTATCAACTTTAACCATGCGCATGGCCAAACGTAACATCAAAGAATTGGCAAACTTTTTCCATTTTGCAACATCGCCCCCGAACAATAAATCTGCAGAACCGTAAGAACTGGAGCCACCTGAACCCAACGTGTTTGCAGAGCTTTCTAAAGTTGCCAACATATCAGCATATATGTCACTTTGCTTATCGTATTTCGGAAAACGGATTCCCTCTATGAACCCTTTTCCGGCTTCACTGTATGGGATATCACCGTATACATCTGTTATTCTGCTAAAAATAAGAACTTTTTGAACTCTTGCTATCGCAAGATCCACATCTGCCGTTGGGGCCTCACTGTTTTCAAGCTGGGTTTCTAAGTCTACAATGTTTTTGACCGTCGTCTTGAATTGTTCTTCAAATAACCAATGCGTATTGTTGGTTTGGTACAAAAATGCGTTTCCATAGGTGGTTTCATTTAAATGTTGGACGTTTTGCATTAGATGAATAACATTCCAAAACAAGTATGATGCATAACCACTCCCTGCTGTATACAATTGTATATAGGTCAATTTTGTTGATGGATCCAATTGTGTTGGTTTTGTGGGATTAACGTTAATCTCCTCAAAGTTTTTATCACAAGACCCAAACGTTACTACTATTGCTAGTAAAATAAGTATTCTTTTCATTCTATTTTTTTTTAAAATTTAACATTTATAGAAAAACCATAACTTTTAGTTGATGGGATACCGAATCGTTCTATACCTTGAGAATTGAGATTGTTCAGAGCAGCTTCTGGATCCACATTTTCAATATCTTTTGAGATAAAGAACAAATTTCTTCCTATAAAAGAGATTCTTAAATCACTGATAAAAATGTCATCAAGCACTTTCTTAGGCAAATTATAAGATAAGCTCAATTCCCTGAATTTTATAAAATCGGTACTATAAACAAATTCTTCTGCAATTCCTGTTGTCTCAGCCCCAATCAGGCCCCAATAATTTCCTATATTTTCTGGAGCTACTGTTGTGGTAAAAGGTTGGCCTGTTGCGTTGTCAATTCCAGAAACTTCCAACCCTGTTTCACGCCCTTTCAAAGTTTTCTTGGTCAAACCTGCAATGGTTAAATCATGGTTGGTTCCTGAATAGACAGAACCACCAAATTTAGCATCAATTAAAAAACTTAATGAAATGTTTTTGTATCTAAACGTGTTGGAAAAACCTAACGTATAAGGGGCAACGCCCTGCCCTAAGATCTTGTTTTCTCCTTGGATGGGCTTGGGAACTGTGCTTGATAGATCGTAAATGATGTTTCCGTTATCATCCCTTTTGTATGATGATCCCCAGATTACTCCATAATGTTCACCCACAATATGGGAAATGATTGCTGTTCTGTCCCTACTTTGGCTTCCATCTACATTGATAGGGGTATCTTCATCATCGGTATGAACTATTCTACTATCGTTATAACCTAAATTAAACGAGGTATTCCATGAGAAATTGTCATTTTTAATAGGGGTTCCACCTATCAATAGTTCAATTCCTTTGTTTTCCAATTCACCAATATTAAGTATTGAAGATGTATAACCTGATGACAATGATGCAGCAGCACTGACAATATCATTGGTGGTTGTATTGGAATAATAAGCAAAATCAAGGTTCGCTCGATTATTTAAAAATCTGCCCTCAAATCCAAATTCATATTCGCTTTTTTGGAATGGCACTAAATTTGGGTTAGGAATGGTGTTTCCATTCAACTGCCCATAAGATTGTCCTTGAAATGACCCTGTAACTGCATAATCTAAATTCAATGCATAGGCATCTTGAGCTCCTCCTGCTACTTGTGCATAACTTGCCCTAAATTTGGCATAGTTAATCGCTTTAGGTAACTCCAAGGCCTCACTCAGCAAAAAACTTCCACTTAATGACCAATAAAAGTCATTGTTAGGGCTCGTTTTGCCAGGAAAAGATAATGTAGAGAACCAGTCGTTTCTTCCTGTAAAAGTTAAATAAAGGTATTTATCATAATCAAATTCAAATGACCCATAAATGGAATTGGTCTTAGTTTGATAATACGTGTTTTTAGGTTCTGGAAGCGTGGTATTATTTAGATCCTCTAACCCTACCACTATAAAGCCTCGCCCTTGCGCACTGAGTGATTCAAAAGTGTTTGTTCTGGTATTGGCTCCAATTATAGAGCTAGTTGCAATTTTATCTGTTATATCTTTATCTATACCCAACATTACATCGGCATCAAATGAAGAAGAGGTCGATTTACTTTGATAAAATTCACCCGCTGGACGATAGGCTGTCCCATATGGTGTTACTCGTCTTCTTGACAAATCGTAGGTATCCAAACCAGCCCTACCTGATGCATATAACCAATCGGTTATGTCATATCTCAAAGTAGTTGAGACTGTCAATCTGTTCTTTCTGTCATCATTATTAAAGTCATTGACCACCCAATAAGGATTTGTAATAAATTGGCTTGGTTGAAATAAAAGCTCAGTACCTTCTTCATTGAACCCTGGTTTTAAATCATAAATATTCAAACTGCTTGGCAATCTGTAGGCTGTTGCATTTGCATTACCGGGTGTATCACCAATATTGATTCGGTTATGGGCTTTTTCAATAACATATTTAGCATTGATCGTTGATGTTAACTTCGGATTGATCTTAGCCAAAGCATTTAAAGAAAATGATTTCCTTCCAATTGTAGATTTTGGAAAAATGTCCTTATTATCGAAATTAGAAAAAGAAAAACGATAATTATAACCGTCTGCCCCTTTAGACAAAGCTATGGTGTTCACAGCAGTAGTCCCTGAATTATAAAACTTATCCAAGTTATTTCCGGTATAGGAATAAGGTCTTTTGACGCCATCCCAATTGTAAACCTGTGATCCATCCATACGGGCACCCCAAGATTGCAAGGTACTGTTAAAGGCATCGCTAATGGCACTCTCGGTATCAGCAATCTCAATGGGATTTCCTCCTGTATCATACTCGTAACCGGGCTTTAAACCGTTACGCCCCTGACCATAGGTTGTTTGAAAATCCTGAAGATCAGTATTAACTTTATCAAAAGTCAATGAGCTTGAATATTCAACACCAAGTCCTTCCTTGCCCTTTCCTGATTTTGTAGTAATCATAATGACCCCGTTAGAAGCCAAAGACCCATATAGGGCAGCAGCCGAACTTCCCTTTAATATAGATACAGATGCAATATCATCCGGATTGATGGTGGATATATCATCTCCGCCATCCCCAGTACCATCATTGGTGGGACCTACAACCGAACCATTTGTATTATTAATTATAGGAATCCCATCCACAACATATAAAGGCTGGTTATTCCCCGTTAGTGAGCTTGCACCACGAATTACAACCCTACTTGAACCAGCGGCACCAGCACTGGTGGTAGAGATGTTAACTCCTGCCACTCTACCCTGTAAGGAATTGATAGCGCTAGCGGTTTTAACCGTTGACATCTCATCCCCATCAACCTTGGCTAAAGAATATCCCAAAGCTTTAGATTCCCTCTTGATACCCAAAGCAGTGACAACAACTTCATCAAGACTTGTAGCATCTTCTTCAAGAGCCATGTTAATTACTTGGTCCCCGCTTGAAAGGACAACAGAAACAGTTTTATAGCCAAGAAAACTAAAAACCAGGTTCTTGCCCTGTACACCTTCTGTTTGAATGGAATAATTTCCATCAAAATCAGTGACAGCACCTTTAGATGTTCCTTCAATGGTCACATTAACACCTATCAAAGGCATATTAGACCCTTTATCAGTCACAACACCCGATATTGTTACTGACTGCGCAAAGGAACTAAGCCCAATAAATAACATTAACAAGATGTTCAATTGAAAATAATGATTTTTCATATGAGTTAGAATTTAAGTTAATCCCGATAAAAATATAAAAATAATATTTTAAAACGCATTTTATATGCATTTTTTTGCGTGTTTTTTTAAATTTTCTCGAATAATTAATGTTTTTTGTAAGATAAAACGCATTTTATATAAGATTTTATTTGTTATCACCATAAAATAAGCAAATAGAGATTAAATAAAAATCTAATAGAAGAATGCCACAATCTAAATTTTCATCTAACATATAAATTCAATCAAACCTTAATACACTAAATAGTTAGCGTATTACGAATTTACACAATCAACTGTTTATAAGTATTTTATGCTTAATTTTTTCTATTAAAATTTAAAATTCAGTTCAAGAACCTATACAATATTTAATTTCTATCTCCATAATTTATATTACAAAAATTGAATAATTTTAAAATTTTTTGCGTTTTTATTTAATTAAACATGCATTTTATTGCGCTTTTTTGTATATTTATTGCCTATACTTGTTAAGTAGCTGCAAAATCTATCTGCAAATACTATTTATAAAGAAATTTAATTTTTTATGAAAAAAAAGGTAAGGCAACAGAAAATTATTGATGAGGTAAGCATCAATAGAAAAGTAAGCTCAAGCTATTTGTCCGAAAAGCTAGATGTTTCTGAGGACACTATAAGAAGAGATATTAAAGAATTGGATGAACGTGGCATGTTAACCAAAGTGCATGGTGGAGCCATTTCAATGATCCAAAAACTTTACCATTATAATGAAGATAGCATCTACAACAGAGAAAACAAGGTTCGAATTGCCCAAAAAGCGATTTCGTTGATTAAAGATGGGATAGTCATCATAATGAGTGGAGGGACCACTAACTTAATGTTGGCAAAACTACTCCCAAAAGACCTAAAAGCCACCATTTATACTTACAGCCTACCTATAGCAATGCAATTGACCGAGCATCCACTGATTGAGACCATATTTATAGGTGGCAAAATACATCGAAGCTCAATGGTTACCACGGGAATTGATGTTATACAATATCTATCGAACATCAGGGCGAACATCTGTTTCATGGGTGTCAGCGCCTTAAACATAGACCAGGGCATTACGGACGAAGGTTATGAGGTTTCTCTGGTGAAAAAGGCTATGATAAACGCTTCGGAGCATATCATCTATTTGGCCACATCGAATAAACTAGACCAAAGACTCAATTTTGACGTTTGTAATCTTAAAGAGATTGATACAGTAATAACTGACCTAGATCTTGATGACTCCAGACTTAAAGAGTACTTAGACGCAGGCATCAACTTAATTTAAGATAAAGCCTTAAGAAGAAGCCGTTTGCTAATTAAAAGTTAGGCACATATAATTTAATACTTAATTCAGATGAAACAAAGAAAAATTTTAAAAAGCATCATGCTTTTGTCATTGATGTTTCTGTTTTCAACATTTGCAGGTTGTCATAAAAAAAATAAAAACCAACAAGAAGAACACTTAACATTTCAAAATGAAAAGGAAAAAATTGTGGTTGGAGCAAATCAAACCGAAAAATATCTAAACCTTATTAACGGAAAAAATATTGCAATAGTTGCAAACAACACGTCGGTTATTTTTAAAGACAGTCAAGACCACCCTTACAAACATCTTATTGATTCCCTGTTATCCATTAATATTAAAATAAAAAGGCTATTTACTCCGGAACATGGGCTAAGGGGTGCTGTTGATGCTGGGGAAGAAATAAACAATGGTATTGATGAAAAAACCGGCATACCCATTGTTTCGCTTTACGGAGATAATAATAACCACGGCAACGGCAACAAGCCGTCCAAAGAACAACTGAAAGACATTGATCTCATACTATTTGATATTCAAGATGTTGGTGTCAGATTTTACACCTACCTCTCAACATTGCACTATATCATGGAAGCTGCTGCCGAAAACGGAATTCCAGTAATTGTCTTAGATAGACCAAACCCAAACGGAAATTACATTGATGGCCCTGTTCTACAAAGTGAATTCAAAAGTTTTGTTGGACTACACCCTGTCCCTATTGTTTACGGAATGACCATTGGGGAATATGCAAAAATGATAAATGGGGAAAAATGGCTAAATAATGGCGTTCAATGTGACCTAACGGTCATACCGTTAAAAAATTATACTCATGAATCTTCTTATAGTTTACCATTAAGGCCTTCACCCAATCTTCCAAATGACAAATCCATAAACCTTTATCCTAGTTTGTGCTTATTTGAAGGAACAAATGTTAGCTGCGGAAGAGGTACCGAGATGCAATTTCAAATATTTGGATCACCAGATTTACCAAGCGATTTATATAAATTCACATTTACGCCTCAACCTAATTTTGGATCAAAAAAACCCAAAAATATGGGACAAGAATGCCATGGTCTTGACTTGTCAAAAACCAAAAATTTAAACAGTATTAATTTCTCTTGGCTAATAGACGCCTATCATAACACAAGCGAAAAAAATAAGTTCTTCAGGGAAAAGTCATTTAACCTATTGGCTGGTACAGATAAATTAAAAGAACAAATAGAGGATGGTCTCAATTTTAATGATATCAAAGCTAGTTGGCAAAAAGATTTGGACTCTTTTAAAAAAATACGGCAAAAGTATTTGTTGTACCCATGATATATGAAAATAGTAATC
Organism: Yeosuana aromativorans; assembly: GCF_014646655.1. Taxonomy (GTDB): domain Bacteria; phylum Bacteroidota; class Bacteroidia; order Flavobacteriales; family Flavobacteriaceae; genus Yeosuana; species Yeosuana aromativorans. The sequence goes on from NZ_BMNR01000006.1 coordinate 18,155, forward strand.
ATAGGAGGAACTGGACACATAGGAACCTATTTGATTCCTCGACTGATCATGAAGGGTCATGAGGTTATTTGTGTAAGCAGAAATAAAAGACAGCCTTATAATATAACTCCAATATGGAAATTGGTAAAACAGATTTCCATTGATAGAGTAATAACCGAACAAGAAGGTATTTTTGCATCCAAAATCAAAGAATTAAATGCCGACGTCATAATAGATCTCATTTGTTTTACCCCAAAAAGTGCTGCCATGATTGTAGAAGCCCTTACAGGAGCCGTAGAACACTTCATACATTGCGGAAGCATGTGGGTCCATGGGCATAGCTCTGAGGTTCCCACTCATGAGAGTCAAGAACGCAGACCTTTTGGCGAATACGGCATTAATAAAGCAAATATAGAATCCTATTTACTTTCAATGTCACGGCTAAAAGGCTTTCCTTGTACCATATTGCATCCTGGTCACATTACTGGCCCAGGTTGGTTGCCAATCGGGCCTACAGGCAATTTAAATCCTGAAACATTTATAAAGTTAGCCAAAGGAGAAGAAATAATCTTACCAAATCTTGGAATGGAAACGCTCCATCATGTCCATGCCGATGACGTTGCTCAGGCTTTTGTGAATGCCATTGAAAATAGGCAAAACGCAATAGGGGAAAGTTTTCATGTTGTCTCAGAACAAGCCATAACTTTGAGAGGCTTAGCAAATGCCGTGGCAAAAAGTTTTGGACAAGTAGCAAAGCTTAGCTTTCTACCTTGGGAAGCATGGAAAAAAACAGTACCTGAGAGAGACGCAGAGTTAACATGGGATCACATTGCCCATAGTCCTAATGGCAGCATTGCAAAAGCAAGAAGATTACTGAATTACAACCCTAAATACAGCTCTCTTGAAGCTGTACAAGAATCAATCAAGTTTTACTTTGAAAAAGAAAGCATAACTATTTAAACAGATACTAATCCAAAAAATGATTTAAAAAATGGTAAAGCGTATTCTACAGATTACAGTTCTACTTTTATTTGTTGCAACACTTTGTTGCCGCCAATCCAGTGAAAATAAAAAATCACCCTCCGTTAATAAAAATAATTACATTGTTGTTGGGGCTAATCAAACTGAAAATTATATACCACTCATAAAAGGCAAAAATATTGCTGTTGTGGCCAACAACACATCTGTTATTTTTAAAAGTGATACAAAACAGTATACCCACTTGGTTGACTCTTTATTATCACTGGGTATTCATATTTCAAAAGTATTTGCCCCAGAACATGGTTTTAGGGGGGCGGCAGATGCTGGGGAAGATTTAACAGACACCACAGATACCAAAACGGGAATACCTATAATTTCGTTATATGGAGAAAACAAAAACCCATCTCAAAAACAAATATATAATTATAGAAAACCAACACCAGAACATTTGAAAAACGTTGATGCCGTGTTATTTGACATTCAAGATGTTGGCGTAAGGTTTTACACCTACATATCTACGCTTCATAATGTTATGGAAGCTTGTGCAGAAAACAGCATACCCATAATTGTGCTGGACAGACCCAATCCAAACGGTCATTACGTTGATGGCCCTGTTTTAGAAAAAGACACAAAAAGTTTTGCAGGACTTGGTCCAATACCAATAGTTTATGGCATGACCATTGGTGAATATGCTTTGATGACCAACGGTGAGAAGTGGTTGAATAACGGTGTTAAATGCGACCTCACAGTAATTACTTTAAAAAACTACACACACAAGTCTACATATAGTTTGCCCTTAAGGCCATCTCCAAATCTTCCAAATGATAAATCAATCAATCTTTATCCGAGTTTGTGTCTTTTTGAGGGAACAGATGTAAGTTGCGGAAGAGGAACTGACATGCAATTCCAAATTTTTGGGTCCCCTAACTTACCTAAAGACACTTATCACTTTACTTTTATCCCTCAACCAAATTTCGGGTCAAAAAACCCAAAACATATGGGACAGGAATGCCACGGTTTAAATTTATCCAAGGCCAAGGATTTAGATCAGTTAAATTTTTCATGGCTAATAGATGCTTACGCTGCAACTTCAGAAAAAGATAAATTTTTTGAATATGAGGCTTTTAATAAGTTGGCAGGTAACACAAAACTAAAACAACAAATTGAACAAGGCCTTTCCATGGATGAAATAAGAGAAACTTGGCAAACAGATTTAACGGCCTTTAAAAAAACAAGAGCAAAATACCTGCTATACAATGATTAAATCATAGCTTTAAAAACACACTGATATGATATATTGAAAATAGCTTTTTTCTCATTTTAAAATAAATTACCATTTGATATATGAACAAAAAGCGTTTCCTATTTCTTATTTTAATAATTCTGCAGTTCTTACTAAGTGATTGTAGCAGTAACCGCTTGGTTTCCCATAAATTTACCGAAACACTGCCCACGGTACCAAGGGAGTTTAGAGCGGCATGGGTTGCTACGGTAGCAAATATCAACTGGCCGAGTGATAAAGGATTGCCTGTTGAAGAACAAAAACATGAAGTCATAAAATTATTGGATCTGCTAAAAGCCTCCCATTTTAATGCCATCATCCTGCAGGTAAGGCCACAAGCAGATGCCATTTACCCGAGCGATTTAGAACCTTGGTCCTACTTCCTCACTGGCAAGCAAGGTCAAGCCCCAAAACCGTATTACGATCCGCTTAAATTTTGGATAGAGCAAGCCCATAAAAGAGGCCTTGAATTACACGCTTGGTTAAATCCGTACCGAGCTCATCATCTAAGTGGTGGCCCCGTAACAGAAACTTCGATAGTAAAAAAGCGTCCGGATTTAGTAGTGAAACTTGAAACAGGATATTGGTGGTTGGACCCAGGTAAGAAGGGTACACAAGACCACTCTTACAATGTTGTCATGGATATTGTTAAAAGATATGATGTGGACGGCATCCACTTTGATGACTATTTTTATCCTTATCCTTCATACAACAACAATAAAGACTTTCCTGACGAAGAAAGCTGGCAATCATATCTTCAAAAAGGAGGCAAATTGTCCAGACCCGATTGGCGCAGACAAAATGTTAACATATTTATTAAGCGGATTTATTATGGCATAAAAAAAAGGAAACCTTCTGTAAAGTTTGGAATAAGTCCTTTTGGAGTTTGGCGTCCTTCTTACCCGCCCTCGGTAGTTGCGGGTTTTGACCAATACAATGAACTATATGCAGATGCAAAACTATGGCTAAACAAAGGTTGGTTAGACTATATTACACCACAGTTGTACTGGCCAATCAACAGAATTGAACTAAGCTTTCCCGTATTACTAAATTGGTGGAAAGAGGAAAACAAAAAAGGAAGACATCTTTGGCCTGGTTTGAATATAGGAATCAAAAAAGGGGAAAATGCTATTGATGAAACCATTAATCAAATTATGATTGTACGCGGCATGTTACCCAAATCACCGGGAGAAGTTCATTGGAGCATAGAACCTTTAATCACTTCTCCTGATCTTGCACAAGCAATTTCAGAAGGACCTTACAAAGAACCAGCGTTAACGCCTAAATATCCGTGGCTAAGTAAAAAAATACCTAAATTGCCCGAAGTTAAAGTTTCAAAGGAAAACGACAGCTTGACTGTTTCATGGAAACACAAAAATTTGAGTAACATTTCCCATTTGATACTGTATTACAAATTTAAAAACGAATGGGATTACAGGATTTTAAGTAGCGACATTAAATCTCAAAAGGTTCCTCTTATTAAAAAAATCAATCCATCAAAAAATGGAGACTTAACTGAAACAACAGAGACTCTAAATACAATCGCAATATCATCTGTAGATAAATTTGGAAATGAAAGCTCAGTTGTTAAAATACCCATATCTAATATCTATCACTAAGAGAATAAAAAATCTTAAATGTAAGTTGATTTACAAATTTTCTGAAAATAAAAAAACTTCAAAGAATAAAATTCTATGAAGCCTTTATTTTACTAGTGGTCCCACCTGGGCTCGAACCAGGGACCACCTGATTATGAGTCAGGTGCTCTAACCAACTGAGCTATAGGACCGAAATTGGCTGCGAATTTAATACTATTTTTATTACTCTACAAGAAATTTATTTGTTTAAATTATTTCTTGGCATAGCTCTATTAACACGCCGTTTGTGGTTTTAGGATGCAAAAAAACAACCAACTTATTATCAGCGCCTTTTTTTGGCGTTTCATTCAATACCGTAAAACCTTCGCTTATTAATCGCTTTACCTCAGATTCTATATCGTCAACATCAAAGGCTATGTGGTGAATGCCCTCGCCTTTTTTCTCAATGAATTTTGCAATAGGACTGTCTGGATGGGTCGCTTCCAACAGTTCAATTTTATTGGTGCCGACCTTAAAAAAAGATGTTTTTACACCTTCGGTTTCAACGGTTTCCATTTTGTAGTGTGATTGAGCAAAAAGTTTAGAAAACAATGTATTGGAAGACTCGATGTTTTTAACCGCTATTCCTATGTGTTCGATTTTTTTCATGTTTATTTTTCGTGAAAACGGAAATCTCTTTTAGTTTCTATTTAATAGGAAGATACAAATTTTGTATATCAAAAGTAAGATAATCTTTAAATATGCTCTATTTTTGCACGATGAAAATCCCAAAAGATTTTTTAGCCAGAGGCTACGGTTTAATCTGCCAAAATTCACTAAATTAAGCATCCTTTAAAAATAACTACTGTGGAAGAGAGTCAAAGACAAAAAAAAATAGCATCGGTATTACAGCGCGATTTAGTAGATGTTTTACAAAAAGCAGCCACACAGGGCGGTATGCAGGGTATCTTAATTTCGGTATCAAAAGTAAAGGTTACGGTAGATCTGTCAGACGCTAAAGTCTATTTAAGCATTTTTCCTAACGATAAAGGTAAAGAGCTACTTGCGGGCATAAAATCAAATGCACCTTTAATTAAACATGAAATTGCCCAACGTACCAAGCACCAATTGCGACGCATGCCTAAATTGGAGTTTTTTATTGATGACTCCCTTGAATATATGGACAAGATAGAACAATCCTTAAAAGGAAAGGACAACCCTATAAAAGACCCTAGTATTTTAGACAAACGTAAAAAATCTTAATTGAACTTTTCGCTATACATAGCAAAACGTTATTTACGCTCAAAAAGCAGTAATAACGCCATCAATTTCATTACCATTATTGCTGCTATCGGTGTGGTTTTAGGTGCCGCTTCCCTATTTATCGTGCTGTCTGGATTTGCGGGCTTAAAGGATTATACATTGGAATTTTCAAATGTTGTGGACCCCGATTTAAAAGCCGAAACCGCCCTTGGAAAATCTTTTATTTTAACAGATGATGATACTCAAAAATTAAAGGCTTTAAATGAAGTAGCCTTATACTCAAAAATTGTTGAGGAACGTGTGGTTATAGCTTCTGAAGATAAAAATGATATTGTAACCCTTAAAGGCGTTGATGAATCGTTTGAAAGCGTTACCAGTATAGACTCCGTGATTGTACAGGGTAATTGGATATCTCAAAACGCTCCGGAAATTGTGGCGGGTTGGGGTGTTTCAAGCAATCTGTCCCTTGGTATATTAGATTACACAAAAACCATCAATATTTATGTGCCAAAGCCAGGCAAAGGGCAAATTACCTCAACAAAAAATGCATTTAATTCTGTTAAGGCCGTTAATGTAGGGGTATTTGATATTAACGAGAAAATAAACGACACCTATGTGTATGCTCCCATCGATTTGGCGCAACAGCTTTTAAATTATAGCCCCAATCAAGTTACAGGATTAGAATTCAGGTTGGTTGAAGGCGCAGATATAGATGATGTCCGTGGGAAAATCCAAAATATTTTAGGGGATCGGGTTATTATAAAAAACAGGTCACAACTCAATGATGCACTGTACAAAATGTTGAACACCGAAAACTTAGCTGTCTATTTGATTTTTACATTGGTGCTAATCATCGCTTTGTTTAACGTAATTGGGTCTATCATCATGATGATCCTTGACAAGAAAAAAACGCTCAATACCTTATTTAATTTAGGAGCAACCTTAAAGGAAATTAGGCGAATCTTCTTTTTTCAAGGAAGCTTGATGACTGTTCTTGGAGGTGTTTTTGGTATTGCTATTGGCGTTTTAATCATTGTTTTACAAAAGTCCTTTGCTTTGGTCATGATAACGCCTGCCTTACCGTATCCTGTAACCATCAAGCCGGAAAATTTTGTTATTGTATTCTTGACCATTTCTGTTTTGGGTATTTTGGCCTCAAAAATAGCTTCAATGAGAATTACAAAAACCTTAGTGGAAACCCATTAATTTTTTTGATATTAATCTATAAACTGGTAATCTGAAAATTTTTCAAGTACCTCATCAAACGTAGCAAACACATCTGCTGATTGATCACTGGTCACCATTTTGGTGCGGTATTCCTTAAAATGCGGAATGCCTTTAAAATAGTTGGTGTAATGACGTCTGGTTTCAAAAACACCCAGCGTCTCGCCTTTCCAGTCTATAGCCATTTGTAAGTGCCGGCGAGCCGCTTCAACGCGTTCTTCCAAAGAAATTGGTGCTAAGTGCCTTCCTGTTTTAAAAAAGTGTTTTACTTGCTTAAAAAACCAAGGATTACCAATGCTGGCACGGCCTATCATGGCACCGTCCAATCCGTAACTATCCCGCATTTCCATAGCTTTCTCCGGGGAATCTACATCGCCGTTTCCAAATACAGGAATATGCATTCTGGGATTGTTCTTAACTTGGGCTATAGGTTTCCAGTCAGCTTCGCCCTTGTACATCTGCGCTCGGGTTCTTCCATGAATGGCAATGGCTTTACAGCCCACATCCTGCAACCTTTCGGCCACCTCAACAATTTTTATGGAATTGTGGTCCCACCCCAATCGGGTTTTTACGGTAATGGGAATATTGGTGCGTTTAACCATTTCAGCTGTAAGCTGCTCCATAAGGCAAACATCCTTTAAAATTCCGGCGCCAGCGCCTTTGCTCACTACCTTTTTTACAGGGCAGCCAAAATTGATGTCAATAATATCTGGTTTGGATTGTTCTACAATATCAATGGTTTGTAGCATGCTATCTAAATTGGCTCCAAATATTTGAATGCCAACTGGGCGTTCTTTTTCATAGATATCCAATTTCATAACACTTTTGGCCGCATTGCGTATCAACCCTTCACTAGAAACAAATTCGGTATAGACCACATCGGCTCCTTGCTCTTTGCAAAGTGCACGAAACGGCGGGTCACTTACATCCTCCATGGGGGCGAGAAGCAACGGGAAATCAGGAAGTTCTATGTTATCTATTTTAACCACAAATAAAATTTGTGGCAAAATTACACTTTTTTACAACAAAACAAGTTTATCAGTATAAGATGCTCAAAATCATTGCTTAACCACTTTTTTAATCACAAAACTATTGTTCTTTAAGGCAACTTTTACCATGTAAATACCACTGCTAAAACTATCCATGTCTATATGGTTTACTTGTCCTCTGTAAACCAAAACAGACCTTGCGTCATAAATTTCTACAGCTCGTATGTCTTTATTGCTTAAATGTAAAACATGGTTTACAGGGTTGGGATATAAAACAATTGGACTACTTCTTTTGTAATCATTGACAGACAGAACAGCATCATTTGTAGAAAATGCGATGGCTTTGGCATAGTTTGAAATAATATTGGAAAAAGACTCAGACGTTATAAAGTATCTGTTCGCATCTACATAAGCAATGCCTTCTGTTTGTTCAAAACCAAGTGATGAAAGCATTGTCTTTACGTTGGTTCCAGAAAATATATCGCTACCGCTAAAACCTTCACATTGCCAAACAAAAGGTTGTAACATATTTGAATATCCTACTAAATATAGTTTTGCTGTTAATGGATTATATGTACCTCCTGTTATCAAGCCGCCACTATTTAATGTTGTGGGTAATGGAGATACAGAATAGGTTCCTGTTGTTTTGGGAATCAAATACCCTTTTGTGATGCCATTTGCCCAGTTTTTGGTAAATACAATCAAATTAGTAACATCAAACGAAACAAGGGCTTCGGCATCCCACTCCGTAGTATTTGCTGATGCCGCAGTAAAATCTGTTTGGTCTGAATAGCTAAAAGCTATGGTTTGGGCATTTACAGTATCTGAACTTAAATAATCACTTTTGCTGATTTTGTAAATTTTTAAATCGGTCCTGTTTCCGCTTACGTTGTTACCAATATCACCAATATAAATATTGTTATTGTCTTGTGTGATGTCTTCCCAATCCACATTTGTCGCGTTTGAAATTGTAACAGTTCTGGCAACCAAACCTGAAATGGTATCCAGCTCATACAGCTTGTTCTCACCTCCAGAATCGTTATGTGTTATCAGTCTGTTATTGAAAAAAATGGCGCCTGAAGATTCGCTTAAACTGGTCGGTAAAGCAAATTTTTCTGCAGCCGCACTTATTTGTCCGGAAACATTACTAATTCCCAAAACAAAAATTATGATTGAAATTATTGTTTTCATAATGTATTTTACAGCAATGACCAATATAACATAAACGCTTCTGTTTATTTTAAAATACTTGATGTACGTATTTTTTTTAACGTTTATTAGAATATACAGCAGTTAAAAAAGACCTAAAACCCATTCATTAAAAACAATAGATATAAATAGATAAAACATCTATATTTGCAAATTATCTCTAGGTATAGATTGTTGTATGAAGAATATTAGAAATTTTTGCATCATTGCACATATAGATCACGGAAAGAGTACGCTTGCGGACAGGCTGTTGGATTCTACAGGTTCTGTAACCGATAGGGAAAAACAAGACCAGCTTTTGGATAGCATGGATTTAGAGCGTGAACGCGGTATTACCATCAAATCGCACGCTATTCAAATGGACTATGTTTATAAAGATGAACAGTATGTTCTAAATTTAATAGATACACCTGGTCACGTAGATTTCTCTTATGAAGTATCACGTTCCATTGCAGCTTGTGAGGGAGCATTACTGATTGTTGATGCTGCACAAAGTATTCAGGCACAAACCATTTCAAATTTATATCTGGCTTTAGAACACGACCTAGAGATCATCCCAATTCTTAATAAAGTTGATTTGCCCAGCGCCAACCCAGAAGAAGTTACCGATGATATTGTGGAATTACTGGGTTGTGACCCTTCTGAGGTGATTCACGCTAGTGGAAAAACAGGTTTTGGTGTTGATGATATTTTGGCGGCTGTTATTGAACGTATTCCCCCACCAAAAGGAAATGTGGATGAGCCTCTACAGGCTTTGATTTTTGACTCAGTTTACAATCCGTTTAGAGGTGTTGAAACCTATTTTAGGGTCATTAATGGATCCATAAAAAAGAACCAACTAATAAAATTTATAGCTACTGGAAAAACCTATAATGCCGATGAAGTTGGTACCTTGCGATTAAAACAATTCCCAAGGAACGAAATAAAAGCAGGCGATGTTGGCTATTTAATTACCGGTATAAAAGAAGCTAAAGAAGTCAAGGTTGGAGATACCATTACAGATGCTAAAAACCCGACCAAAAATGCCATCTCTGGTTTTGAGGATGTAAAGCCCATGGTGTTTGCAGGCATTTATCCTGTTGATACCGAAGATTACGAAGAGCTTAGGGCATCAATGGAAAAGTTACAACTTAACGATGCATCTTTGGTGTTTATCCCCGAAAGTTCTGCGGCTTTAGGGTTTGGTTTCCGTTGCGGATTTTTAGGAATGCTCCACATGGAAATCATCCAAGAACGTTTGGAACGCGAGTTTGATATGACCGTGATTACCACGGTTCCCAACGTTAGTTATCATGCCTTTACCACAAAACACCCGGACACACCAATTATAGTAAACAACCCTAGTGATTTGCCTGAGCCTTCTGGTTTAGATCGTGTGGAAGAACCTTATATAAAAGCCACTATTATCACCAAGGCGGATTTTGTGGGCAATGTCATGTCGCTTTGTATTGATAAACGCGGGATGATTACCAATCAAACCTATTTAACGCCCGAGCGCGTTGAACTTAATTTTGACATGCCACTAGCCGAGATTGTATTTGACTTTTATGATCGCTTAAAAACCGTATCAAAAGGCTATGCCTCATTTGATTATCACCCAATTGGCATGCGTGCTTCAAAATTAGTTCGTGTTGATATTTTACTAAACGCACAGCCAGTAGATGCACTTTCAGCATTGATACATGCCGATAACGCGCAAAATATTGGTAAACGAATGTGTGAAAAACTAAAAGAACTTATTCCACGCCAGCAATTTGATATTCCTATTCAAGCAGCTATTGGTGCGAAAATTATTTCACGGGAAACCATTAAGGCTTTACGAAAAGACGTTACTGCAAAATGCTACGGAGGCGATATTTCGCGAAAACGTAAACTACTTGAAAAACAAAAGAAAGGAAAAAAACGTATGCGCCAGGTGGGGAATGTAGAAATTCCGCAACAGGCCTTTATGGCGGTATTAAAGTTGAATGATTAGTAGCAAATATGCTATGTAATTATGTGAAAACCTTATCAATAGTTATTTCATTTACATCGACTTCACATCTGTTAAAATTTCCAGAATTAGGATGGTTTTCATCTCATAACTACTATATAAGATAGTTTTGTTGCAACAAATCTTATTGAAGATTCAAAAATAGAATAGATAAAAAATCATTTTAGTTGAAATATTCTTAACGAATATTGCATTTTACGAAATTATCAATAATAGTAGGGGTTTCGTGCCTTTTTATGGAATAATATTTTTAAGTTTATAGACGTATCAACTATTTTATTACGTTTATATGAAGGTACTTTTTTATACCAGGGAATTTCCCCCATATGTGTATGGTGGCGCAGGTGTTCATGTTGAATATTTAGCTACTGAACTGGCAAAACTCATGGAGGTTGATGTAAGATGTTTTGGGGATCAAGATCAAGACAACGGTAATTTAACGGTCAAGGGGTTTCCTTATGACAATCCGGATTTTAATATCAGCAACCCAAAACTTAAAGCCGTTTTCCAAACCTTAAGTACCTGTATACATATGAATGCCGAGGACAGTGGTGCCGATGTGGTACACTGCCACACATGGTATGCACAGTTTGCAGGTATTGTGGCCAAGCTGTGTTATGGTATCCCATTAGTTATCACAACACACTCGCTTGAGCCGTTAAGGCCCTGGAAACGCGAACAATTAGGGCGTGGATATGATGCCTCATCATGGGTTGAAAAAACAGCTATTGAAATGGCCGATGCCATCATTGCGGTTTCAAAAGAAACCAAAGAAGATGTTCTAAAATATTTCAACGTCGACGAATCCAAAGTGAAGGTTATTTATAATGGTATTAACCTTAAAGAATATGTTGTTACCAAAGAAACCTCAACGTTAGAACAATATGGCGTTGACCAGTCAAAACCATATGTGCTTTTTGTAGGCAGAATTACGCGTCAAAAAGGAATCATACATTTAGTGAATGCCATAAAATATATAGATCCAGACACACAGATTGTATTATGTGCAGGAGCACCTGATACACCAGACATAGCCAAGGAAATGGAAGACAGTGTTGCAAAGGTTAAACAAACCAGACGCAATGTGATTTGGATTGATAAAATGTTGGAGAAAAAAGAAGTTATTCAACTCTACTCCCATGCTGACGTATTTTGTTGTCCGTCCATCTACGAACCCTTTGGGATTATAAACATTGAGGCCATGGCCTGTGAAACCGCTGTGGTGGCTAGTGCGGTAGGTGGTATTAAAGAAGTTGTTGTAGATGGTGAAACCGGTATTCTGGTTCCTTTGGAACAACAAAAAGTAGCGCCTTTCGAGCCTGTGGATCCCGATAAGTTTGCCAAAGATTTAGCAAATGGTATCAACACGGTAATCAATGACAAAACACTTAAAGAGTCTATGGCCAAAAAAGGACGAAAACGCGTAGAAGATTACTTTGATTGGATAGCCATAGCAAAACAAGTAGAAGATTTATACAAATCCTTAATATAAAATCGTTCGCATCGGGAATTAAAAAAAATAATTGTAAATTAACAAGGCATATTTTCAATACATAATCTCTTAAACTAACAAACATGATTAATAATAAAGTTTTAGCCATCATTTTAGGAGGTGGACAAGGTTCAAGACTTCACCCATTAACCGAAGAACGATCAAAACCCGCTGTGCCAATTGCTGGAAAATACAGACTTGTTGATATTCCCATATCAAACTGTATCAATTCTGACATTAAACGCATGTTTGTATTAACACAGTTCAACTCGGCCTCATTAAACAGGCACATAAAAGATACATACCACTTTAGTTTTTTTAGCTCAGCTTTTGTAGATGTACTTGCCGCAGAGCAAACACCACACAATAAAACATGGTTTCAAGGCACTGCAGATGCCGTAAGACAAAGCATGCATCATTTTTTAAGACATGACTTTGATTATGCCCTAATATTGTCTGGTGATCAACTGTACCAAATGGACTATGACAAAATGATTGAAGCCCATGAAGAAAACAATGCTGAGATATCCATTGCAACCATTCCTGTAAACGCAAAAGACGCCACCTCATTTGGTATTTTAAAAGCCAACCAGGAAAATATGGTTACATCATTTATTGAAAAACCCGATGCCAGTTTATTGCCTGATTGGACATCTGAAGTTAGCGACGATATGAAATCACAAGGGCGAGATTATTTGGCCTCTATGGGGATTTATATTTTCAACCGAGAATTATTGACTCAATTGATGAACGACCCTTCTACTAATGATTTTGGTAAAGAAATCATACCGCAATCTATTGAAAAACACAAAACTTTGAGTTTTCAATATGAGGGCTATTGGACGGATATAGGGAATATAGACTCATTCTTTGAAGCAAATATCGGGCTTACGGATGATATCCCAAAATTTAATCTTTACGATAAAGCCAAACGTATTTACACGCATGCAAGAATGCTTCCCACCACAAAAATCGCCGGCACGACTTTGGATCGGGCGGTCATTTCTGAAGGCTGTATTATCAGTGCGTCAAGAATTGAGAAATCCGTAATTGGCATTCGTTCAAGAATAGGAAAGGAATCTACCGTAATCAATACCTATATGATGGGTAGTGACTATTATGAAACGCTGCTTGATATAGAAAGCCACAAAATTAAAGTCTTAATGGGTATTGGTGAACGCTGCTTTATTAAAAACTGTATTCTTGATAAAAATAGCCGTATTGGCGATGATGTAAGAATAAATGGAGGCACTCATTTAGAAGACACCGAAAACGATATGTACGCCATTAAAGACGGTATCGTGGTTGTTAAAAAAGGCGCAACCATTCCTGTTGGTTATGTCATTTAATTCAATCTTCAAAAAATTTCATTGATTCAAAACTAACTTAAAAATGCAAGATCAAAGACGAGTTGTTATTGATTATGTTTACCCTAAAATTAATGACGGTAATTTTTATATAAAACGTGTAGTTAACGAAATAGTTTCTGTAGATGCCCATGTCCTGGTTGATGGACATGATGTTATAGCGGCATCCGTTTTATACAAACATGAGAGCGATAAAAACTGGAAAGAAGTACGGATGCACCATGTTGTAAATGACGAATGGAATGCTTCTTTTACCGTTACAAAACAAGGATATTATACTTATAAAGTTCAAGGATGGGTTGATTATGCACTCAATTGGCAACACGGTATTGAGCGTAAGATAGACGACAATCAGCATGTAAAGTCTGAATTATTGGAAGGTATTCAGTTTGTTAAAGACATCATTGACAAAAACCCGGGAAATGATACGGCATATCTTGAACATTTACAACATATTTTTGCTAACGAGCATGATTATGATGAGGCTGTCAAAGAAGCCACCAGTAAAAAACTACACAATATTTTCGTTAAATATCCCCAAAAGATATTAGCCAATACGTCTAAGGATTACCAAATATACGTTGATAGGCTAAAAGCACGATTTAGTACGTGGTATGAGTTTTTTCCACGTTCGGCATCAGAATTTGAAGGTCCACATGGAACCTTTAAAGACTGTGAACGGCTGCTACCACGCGTTGCAAAAATGGGCTTTGATACGTTATATTTCCCACCTATACATCCTATTGGTGAAGTCAACAGAAAAGGCAAAAACAATACACCAACAGCACAACAAGGTGATGTTGGCTCAACTTGGGGCGTGGGTTCCCATCTTGGAGGTCACAAAGCCATCCATCCACAATTAGGCACGTTAGATGATTTTAAAGCATTGATCCAAAAAGCAAAAGCGCTCGGTATTGAAATTGCCATGGATTATGCCCTTCAAGCCGCACCAGACCATACGTGGGTTAAAGAACATCCGCAATGGTTTAAATGGCGTCCTGATGGCACTGTACAATATGCTGAAAACCCACCAAAAAAATATCAAGATATTTTACCCATATATTGGGAAACAGAAGACTATAAAAATTTGTGGGAAGAATGCTTAAGTATTTTATTGTATTGGATAGATTGTGGTATCAATGTGTTTAGGGTAGACAATCCACATACAAAACCCTACTATTTTTGGAACTGGATTATTACTCAAGTAAAAGCAAAGCATCCTGATGTATTGTTTCTTGCCGAAGCATTTACAAAACCCAAGGTCATGCAACAATTGGGAAAACAGGGTTATACACAATCTTACACCTATTTTACATGGCGAAACAATAAACATGAGCTAATTGAATACGTTGAAGAGTTGACCAAAACAGACCAGCGTGAATATATGCGTCCTAATTTTTGGCCTAATACACCCGATATTAATCCGCTCCACTTACAAGGCGCCAACGAATCTAAATACATCCAACGATATGTGTTAGCGGCCACCTTAAGTTCAAACATTGGCATTTACGGACCCGTATTTGAATACATGATTGATGAGGCTATTCCGGGAAAAGAAGAGTACTTGAATTCTGAAAAGTTCCAGATATGCCATTATGATTGGACAAAGGAAAACAAACTGACCACACTGATTTCAAAAATAAATCAAATACGCCATGAGCATGAGGCGTTGCAACAAACAAACAACATCAAGTTTTGCCATATAGAAAACAATAACTTATTGGCGTTTTATAAATGGAACGATAGCAAAACCAATGAACTTTTAATTATTATTAGTTTAGACCCCTATTATGCACAACAAGGATCTGTACAGGTTCCTTTAAATGACCTAAACGTCAATCAAGGGCATCAACTTCAAATGCACGACCTTGTAACAGGAAGTGTTTATAACTGGTACAACGAATGGAATTTTGTGGAATTACACCCCACGCTTCCGTTCCATATTTTTAAGATTAAAAAATAAACATGACCAAAAAAAAAGAAATAAAAACAGCTGTTGTGCAGACTTTTAACTTTAATGATAATTGGGAAGATTTATTAGAGAATAAAGAGTTTGTAAAGGTGTTTCTTTCTGACGTTTTGGGTGATTACATTTTAAAACAACGCTGGTATGGTGGCAAAGCCAGCAAAATGAAATACATTGAACTGTCTGAATATTTTAGGATTCAGCAATTTGGTGAAGTCTATTATGGGCTTATTCTTGAGGTGAATTTTGTAGAAGCCTTTTATCAGCATTATTTTTTGCCAATTGCTTTTGTAACCGACGAAAATTTTGCACAAAAAGACCGTATTCTTCCCATTAGCATTCAAGGAAATAAAGGGTTTATCATTGATGCCACAAACTTAGAGTCTTTTAGAAAATTAGTGTTTGAACGCATTATCACAGCGCTTCCAAAAGACACCACAAAGGTACAGTATCACAAAAGCCATCTTTTAGATAATGTGCTTTATGAGTCTTCCAGATTTATGGGGCTAGAACAAAGCAATACTTCTCTGGTTTATAACGATAAATACGTTTTAAAATTTTTTAGACGCCTGTATGCCGATAAAAATCCAGACTATGAAATGAGTCGGTTTTTATCAGAAAAAAAAGAGTTTAAAAACACGCCCGCATATCTGGGAAGCATCAATATTGTAGATTCTGACGATGTCAATATTACCATAGGTTTATTACAAGAAATGGTTCCCAATGAAGGTGACGCTTGGGATTATATGCTCAAAGAACTTCACAAGGTGTTCAGTAACATTGAATACAAAAACATTGCAATCCATTCCTTGCCAAGTACTAACTTGTTTCAACGTTTAAGCATCCGTGATATTCCGCCACAAATCATTGATTGGGCCGGATTGAATATTTTTACAAAAATCCAAACCTTGGCCAAGCGAACTGCTGAAATGCATATTGCCCTCGGTTCAGAATTTGAAGAAACAGCCTTCACACCTACGCATTTTAATGATGACTACACGGTTTGGTTAAAAAACAGGATGTTATACCAATTTCAAAACAGATTAAATACTATTGAAAATAATCTGCATAAATTGGATGGATTAGCCTTAGATTTGGCACATGAGTTTCTGGACAAAAAAAACCTCATCAGGAAACGTTTTGTAACATTTGACTGGACCAAGCTTAAAGGGGAGCGTATTCGCGTTCATGGCGATTATCATTTAGGCCAAGTGTTGGTAAAAGGTGATGATTTTTACATTTTGGATTTTGAGGGCGAACCCGAAAGTACCATACGAGACCGAAAAGTAAAACAACCCCCTTTAAAAGACGTGGCGGGATTATTTAGGTCCTTTCATTATGCCATTTACGCAACTATCTTTAATAATATAGAAACGCATTACAAGGCGTCACAAGACGATTTATTTAAAGCTGGTGAAATATTATATCGTTACCTTACGGGATTGTTTTTAGGAACTTATGTCACTGAAACACAAAACGCCAATTTAAATCTAGGCTATAACCAAGAGCGCATTTTTATTTTAAAATATTGTTTGCTTGAAAAAGCAGTTTACGAATTGGGGTATGAACTCAATTCACGTCCACAATGGGCCGTTATTCCGTTAAAGGGAATTTCTAACATAATTAATCACTAATATATGGCACAAGTAAAAGTTCACAGTCTATTTACAGACTTCGATATCAATCTTTTTAAAGCAGGTAAACATTATAGACTTTATGAAAAATTTGGGTCGCATATCATGACCTTGGATGGTATTGAAGGCACTTACTTTGCTGTATGGGCGCCCAGTGCAAAATCGGTTTCGGTGATTGGTGATTTTAATTTCTGGATTGAAGGCGAACATCAATTAAACGTGCGTTGGGACGGAAGTGGTATCTGGGAAGGTTTTATCCCATTAGTTGGCAAAGGGAATATTTACAAATATAAAATCCACAGCCATCACAATGATATAAAGACCGAAAAAGCCGATCCCTATGCGCGACGTTGTGAGCATCCTCCCAAAACAGCTTCTATTGTTTGGGAAGACTCCTATAAATGGAAAGATACTAAGTGGATGAAAAAGCGCAAAAACCATAATGCGTTGGATGCACCTTACTCGGTTTATGAAGTCCATTTAGGATCTTGGAAAAAACAACTGGAGGAAAATCGGTTTTTGTCTTATTTTGAGTTGGCTGATGACCTAGTTAATTATGTGAAGGACATGAACTTTACCCATGTAGAGCTGATGCCTATTATGGAATTTCCTTATGACCCCTCGTGGGGTTATCAAATAACCGGCTATTTTGCGCCAACATCTCGTTATGGTTATCCTGAGGAATTCAAATATTTAGTAGATAAATTACATCAAAATGATATTGGTATCATCTTGGATTGGGTACCATCACACTTCCCAGAAGACGCTCATGGCCTCGGGTTTTTTGATGGATCTTGTTTATATGAACATCCAGACAGAAGAAAAGGCTATCATCAAGATTGGAAAAGTTTGATTTTTAATTATGGACGAAATGAGGTCAAAGCATTTTTAATTAGTAATGCACTGTTTTGGCTAGACCAATACCATGCTGACGGCTTACGGGTTGATGCCGTGGCATCGATGCTGTTTTTGGATTATTCGAGAGAAGATGGCGAATGGGAACCCAATATTTATGGCGGCCGGGAAAATCTTGATGTGATAGATTTTTTAAAAGAGCTTAATGAAGAAGTATACAGTTCGTTTCCGGATGTGCAAACCATTGCGGAAGAATCCACAGCGTTCCCCATGGTCTCCAAACCAACGTTTCTTGGCGGTTTGGGCTTTGGCATGAAATGGATGATGGGCTGGATGCATGATACTTTAGAGTATTTTGCCAAAGATCCGGTATATAGAAAATACCACCATAACGAAATTACATTTAGTTTGGCCTATGCCTTTACTGAGAATTTTATGTTACCGCTTTCACATGACGAAGTGGTATATGGCAAAAATTCCATTTTGGGCAGAATGCCAGGTGACGAATGGCAGCGATTTGCTAACCTACGTCTGCTGTATGGCTACATGTTTACTCATCCCGGAACAAAGTTGTTGTTTATGGGTGGCGAATTTGGACAATATAACGAATGGGATTTCCAAGGTAGCTTAGATTGGAACCTTTTGGAATTTGAGCCACACAAAAATCTGCAAACATATTTTAAATCCTTAAATGCGTTTTATAAATCCACACCGGCCCTATTTGAAAAAGCCTTTAGTGGTGAAGGTTTTGAATGGATCAGTTATGACGACCATGAAAACTCGGTGATTTCCTATCTTAGAAAAGGTAATAATCCAGAACATAACGTTGTGGTCATTTGTAATTTGACGCCTACTATTCACCAGAAATATCAAATAGGTGTTCCCGTTAAAGGCAAACTTGTTGAAGTCTTTAATAGTGATTCCATGGAATTTGGTGGAAGTGGTGTTTCTAATAAAAAAGAAATTACCATCAAAAAACAACCGTGGAACGGGAAGGATTTTTCGGCAGAGATTACCTTACCGCCTTTGGCCATTTCTATCTTTCAATTCAAATAGTTAAGTTTTGTTCAATTATACTGCCATTACATTATAAATTACTCAATTTAGCAGCCTTCTTTTTACAAAAAATGTGAGGATTAGATTTATTTTATTTAGTATTTTGGCAACTTTATAAATTGTGTGATTAATGATATTAAATACAGAACTAGAATACAAAGGGAATTTATTTCCAACCAATATAATAGGCTACTCAAAAGATGTAGATATCCTCCACTTCACTACCGATAATAATGTTATTCTTCAATTAACCGTTTTGAGGGATAGTGTGCTTAGGTTTCGGTACACAACGGTAGGGAAATTCAATAGGGATTTTTCGTATGCCATTGATAAAGATGCCAGTAGGGGCTATAACCATTTAGAAATTTCAGAAGAAAAAGACAAATACCTGGTAACCACAGCCAAATTGATCTGTGAAATCCACAAAAGCGATTTAAGAATCTCTATTTATGATGCAACAGATAAATCAATCGTTTGTGAAGATGAACTAGGTTTTCACTGGGAAGAAAGTTATCATTTGGGTGGTGACATTGTTAAAATGAGTAAGGCATCGCAAACCGGTGAGAGTTACTACGGCCTTGGTGACAAGCCACAACACTTAAACTTAAAAGGTAGGCGTTTTGAAAACTGGGCTACTGACAGTTATGCTTTTGGTAAGGATACAGACCCTATTTACAAGGCCATTCCGTTTTACACAGGGTTGCACAACAACAAATCTTATGGGATTTTCTTTGATAATTCCTTTAGAACATTTTTTGATTTTTGCCATGAACGCAGAAACGTAACCAGCTTTTGGGCACAAGGAGGCGAAATGAATTATTATTTCATTTATGGCCCAAAAATGCAGGATGTGGTGGCCAGCTATACCGATTTAACGGGAACGCCAGAATTGCCGCCTTTATGGGCCTTGGGCTATCATCAATGTAAGTGGAGCTACTATCCAGAATCTAAAGTCAAGGAAATCACGTCAACATTCAGAAAATTAAAAATTCCATGTGATGCCATTTATCTGGACATTGATTATATGGATGGATTTAGGTGTTTTACATGGAACAACGAGTATTTTCCAGAACCCAAAAGAATGGTCAAGGAACTGGCAGACAATGGGTTTAAAACCGTTGTGATTATTGACCCAGGCATTAAAATAGACAAAGATTATGGCGTTTTTAAGGAGGCTTTGGAAAAAGACTATTTCTGTAAACGTGCCGATGGTCCCTATATGAAAGGAAAAGTATGGCCGGGTGAATGTTATTTTCCTGATTTCACCAGACGCGAAGTTAGAGAGTGGTGGGCAGGGTTATTTAAGGAACTTATTGAGGATATTGGCGTAAAAGGCGTCTGGAATGACATGAATGAACCCGCGGTTATGGATGTGCCTGGAAAAACTTTCCCGCCAGATGTGCGTCATGATTACGACGGAAACCCCTGTAGCCACCAAAAAGCCCATAATATTTATGGCATGCAGATGGCTCGGGCCACTTACCATGGTGTCAAGCGTTTTAATTACCCGAAACGACCTTTTGTTATTACGCGATCTGCCTATTCGGGCACACAGCGTTACACATCAACCTGGATGGGAGACAATGTGGCCTCTTGGGAACATTTGCAAATAGCAAATATCCAAGCACAACGATTAGCGTTATCAGGATTCTCTTTTGCAGGATCAGATATTGGTGGGTTTGCAGAACAACCAAATGGAGAATTATATGCCCGTTGGATTCAATTGGGTACATTCCATCCATTTTGCAGAACACATTCATCTGGCGACCATGGCGATCAAGAACCTTGGGCTTTTGATGAAGATGTCACAGATGTGGTAAGAAAATTTATTGAAATACGGTATCAACTACTTCCATATTTGTATACCGCATTCTATAAATATTCCCATGAAAATGACCCTATCATCAAATCATTGGTGTTGTTTGACCAAGAAGATCCGCAAACACATTTTAGAACAGACGAATATATCTATGGTAACCAGATTTTGGTTTGCCCAATAAATGAACCTCATTCTAAAGGAAGGCGCATGTATATTCCAAGAGGAGAATGGTATAATTTCTGGACCAAAGAGTTAGTGGTTGGTGGTAAAGAAACATGGGTAGATTCGGATCTGGATGATATGCCTGTTTTTGTTAAGGCCGGTGCCATTATCCCTAAATATCCTATTCAACAATACGTAGGTGAAAAAACATTTGATGAAGTTTCCTTAGATGTATATTACAAAGAAGGAAAAGAAGATTCTGAGCTTTATGAAGATTCATTTGATGGTTATGATTACACCAAAGGCCGATATAGCTTGATGAAATTCAACTTAGCTGGTAATGGTGAAAAATTAGTCATTAGAATCCATAAAAGAGGCCAATATATTACGCCTTACACCAATTTTAAAATCAACTTATTTGGATTGCCTTTTGAGGTCAAGTCCATAAAAGTTGACAATGAAGAAGTGGCCTTAAAAGACTTGAAGTTTAAAAACAACAGTTTGGTTGTAACCAAGGAGTTTACAAATCTTCAAGTAATAGGGTAATTCAATAAAATTTAGATTGTTATTGGTCTATTGGTTTGCCCAAATAAACCAGTTTATAGCCTCTTTCAATTTTACTGATGGCTTTATTGTGGGAGGATATTATTTCTAGAACTCCTTTTTTGTCTTTAACCAACAAAGGAATAATATCGGCATCTTTATTGGTTAACTCAATTAACGTCTCATAGTGTGCACGATCCTTGATTTCCATTTCGTGGATTTCAGGAAATTTACGGGCGACTTCTGTAAGGCTTATAAAATCATCTGTTTGAGAAAACAAGCCTTCTTTGGGGCTTTTTTCAGGATTGTCCATTTCATCAGCAGAAATCAACCGGAATGTCCCGTTTTCACCAAATTGCTCACTAAACTTTTCAATTGCATATTTGTTGATGTCGGCACTTCCTGTTAAGGCCATCAAGAACCCAACATCGTTAAGTTCAATGTTGTCTTCTAGGCTTTCTGAATAAATATCTGCATTAATGGCTTCCAATTGCTGTTCCCTAGCCAATTGTATGTTGGTTTGGTTGCTGTCAATAAGCACCACGTGCCGCCCATTATCTTCTAGGTAACGACCAATTAATCTGGATACTTGAGACGCTCCTACAATTAAAATCCCTTCAGATTTAACTAGAAAAACCCCTATCATCTTAGACACAATCCTAGCAGTAGTTGCATTGAGCAAAACAGTTCCCAATACAACCATAAACACTAATGGCGTGATAAACTGAGCACCTTCAACGCCGCTTTTGGTTAGTTTTAATCCAAATAACGAGGCAATACCGGCTGCAACAATACCTCTTGGGCCCACCCAACTTATAAACACCCTTTCATTTAATTTTAAATTAGATCCATAGGTGCTTAAAAACACGCCGATAGGCCTGATTAAAAACACAATAATGGCAAATAAAACAACCGTGTTCCAGTTATAAACCAACAGCATGTCATCTGTATTAATATTGGCTGCAAGTAAAATGAAAAGTATGGAAATCAATAACACGCTCAAGGATTCTTTAAAGTAAAGAAGCTCTTTTAAATACGGTGATTTAGAGCTGCCCAATACCATGCCCATGACCACAACGGCCAATAAACCAGATTCGTGCGCAAAGTTATCGGACAATACAAAAACACCTAAAACGGCTGCCAACGAAAATACATTCAGCAAATAATGTGGAATCCAGTTTTTATTGATTGAAAAATTTAACGCATGCGCAAACGTAAAACCAAAGGTAAAGCCAAACAAGACGATTTTACCAAACTCGATAAAAACGGTTTTGGTAAATTCTCCACCGGCATCAACACTGATAAACTCAAAAACCAATACGGCAACCAATGCACCAATAGGGTCTATTAAAATGCCTTCCCATTTTAAAACGGCCGAGACATCTTTTTTTAATGGTATGTTTCTTAAAATAGGCGTAATTACCGTAGGGCCCGTTACTATAATAAGTGCCGAAAACAAAAAGGAAATTTCCCAACTGAGATAAAAAATAAAATGAGCTGCAATGGCTGCCCCAAAAAACGTAACCATTACACCCACGGTAATAAGCTTGGTGATTATAGGACCTACATTTTTTATTTCACTAATGCGTAATGTAAGGCCACCCTCAAACAGAATAATGCTGATGGCGAGTGACACAAAATAAAACAAGCTCTCATCAGGAAACAGTCCCCTACCGTTTTCATAAATTGGCTGGATCCATTTAGAACCATCTTCGCTTAAAAACTCGGCAGCAATAGGGCCTACCAACAAGCCAATTAAAATCAAAGGTAAAATGGCTGGAATTTTAAACTTCCAAGCAACCCACTGGGCTAGAATTCCTAAAATAATTATGCCTGCTAATTCTAACATCCGTTAAATTTTTGTGTTAAAATAGTAATAAAAACGAGAATACTAAATCATAAAACAAACTATATTATTGGGGTGGTTTTTGTAAAACTATCGTTTAGCTGGTATTACACAGGTCCTTTTCATTTATTTTAATTTATATTGTCCATTCAACAAGGTTTTATATATTTAAAACTTGATCAACACCCGTATTGCTTATGGATTTGAACTTTACAGTACTTTTAATAGGTTTTACTATTGTTTCCATAGCGGGATATCAAATCGCCAAGGTGTTCCAGAAAATAAAGTTCCCGTTAATAACAGGGCTTATCATTACTGGGATTATTGCAGGGTCATCCGTATTGAAATTTATACCCAAAGAATCACTGCCCAAACTTCATTTTTTAAATGACATTGCCTTGTCCATCATAGCCTTTTCTGCAGGATCTGAATTATACCTAAAAGAATTGCGAAGTCGCATTACAAGTATCAAATGGATGACTATAGGCCAATTGATAATTACGTTTTCATTAAGTACGATTGTCATTTATTTTGCAGCTTCCCATATTGCCTTTATGGCAGAACTGCCCACAAAAGTCCAGATAGTCATTGCCATGTTGTTTGGTACCATTTTCGTTGCCAGATCACCTTCTTCGGCAATTGCGGTGATCAATGAAATGCGAGCCAATGGACCTTACACTAAAACAGCTATGGGCGTTACGGTTGTGAAGGACGTATTGGTTATCATCCTATTTGCTATTTGTTTTGCAATTACCAAGGCCGTTATCCACAAAGAGCCATTGGGCTTTTCGTTCTTGCTGTATTTATGCATTGAATTAATTCTGTCTTTTGGGTTGGGTATTTTATTGGGCAGAATAATACAAGCTTTATTGTCGTTAAAACTTCATAAATATGTCAAATCCATTCTAATTGTTCTTATTGGGTTTGGCGTGTATTTATTTGCTTTATTGGTAAAAGCCGAGTCACATCATTTTTTACCTCATGAAATTACGCTAGAACCTTTGTTGATGTGTATAATTGGAAGTTTTGTTGTTACCAATTACACTAAAAACAGGGTTGAGTTTATTGAATTATTGGATGATATCAGCCCGATTATCTACATTATATTTTTCACGTTAACTGGAGCTTCTTTGTCATTCCATACGTTAATCAATGTGTTTTGGGTAGCCATTGCGCTGTTTGCCTTACGGATTATAACCATTTTTATTGGAAGTGTTTTTGGTGTTATTGCAGCCAATGACAGTAAGAAATTCACTTTTATTTCTTGGATGCCCTATGTCACCCAAGCGGGTGTTGCCCTAGGTTTGGCAACTTTGATTGCCACCGAATTCCCGGGATGGGGAAATGAATTTGAAACCATCGTGATAGCCATCATCGTCATCAATCAACTTATTGGTCCGCCTTTGTTTAAATGGGCCATAAACATTGTTGGAGAAAGTCATTTAAAACATAAAACACCTGATTTTGATGGAGTTAAAGACGCCTTGATATTTGGCCTTGAAAATCAATCCATAGCACTCGCCATGGCACTCAAGCAACAAGGATGGGTTCCAAAAATATTTTGTAAAATGGAGGATTTCACACAAAGTAATGAGCATTTTGAAATCATTCCCGTACATGACTTTTCAAAAGAAACGTTTCAAAACTTACAAATAGAAAAAGCCGATGTGATTGTGTGCCTGCTTTCTGATGCAGAAAATTACAAAATCGCTGAACTTATCTATGAGAATTTTGGTGTTAAAGATATCATTGCCCGTTACAATGGTTCACGGATTTTCTTGAATAAATTAAAGAATTTAGGAGTACGAATAATTGACCCATCGCTTGCCATGGTCAATTTACTGGATCATTTTGTGCGCTCACCAAATGCAGCCTCTATTTTATTGGGCATAAATTCTTCACAAGATTCCATTGATGTTGAAGTTAGGAACAAGGACATTCATGGGCTTACCCTTCGTGATTTACGGTTTCCAACCGATGTGATTGTGCTCTCCGTCATGCGAAAGGGACGCATAATAATCTCACATGGGTTTACCAGACTTCGTCTTGGTGATATTGTAACCTTGGTGGGCTCAAAAGAAAGCGTCAACAACGTTCGTTTTAAGTTAGAATCATAATAAATTCTTAACATTTATAAGTAATTGCAAGGGTTTTGTTACTTTTGCAATAGTATGAATTTATACCCCATTGATACTGGAAATTTCAAGCTTGACGGAGGTGCCATGTTTGGTGTGGTGCCTAAATCTTTATGGCAAAAAACCAATCCTTCCGATGCCAATAACATGATTGATATTGCGGCTCGTTGTTTGCTTATTGAAGACGGCAACAGGCTCATTTTAATTGATAACGGAATGGGAAACAAGCAGTCAGAAAAATTTTTTGGATATTACTATTTATGTGGAAATGATTCGCTTGAATCATCCTTAAAAAAATACGGTTTTCATCCAAATGATATTACCGATGTGTTTTTGACGCATCTGCATTTTGACCATTGTGGCGGAAGCATCCAGTGGAACAAAAGCAAGACCGGATATGAACCCGCTTTTAAAAATGCTCATTTTTGGAGCAATAAAGACCATTGGGATTGGGCCACAAAACCCAATAAACGCGAAAAAGCGTCGTTTTTAAAAGAAAATATCCTACCCATGCAAGACAGTGGTCAGCTTAAATTTACAGAGCTTCCACATGAGACCATTTTGAAAGATTCAGCACTTGGTTTCGACATTTTTTTTGCTGATGGGCATACCGATAAACAAATGATTCCAATGATTCAATATAAAGGCAAAACCATCTGTTTTATGGCAGATTTACTTCCAACCGTTGGGCACCTGCCCTTGCCTTATGTTATGGGGTATGATACCAGACCCTTATTGACACTTGATGAAAAGGAGGCTTTTTTAAATATGGCGGCTGATAACGGCTATTTTCTGTTTTTAGAACATGATGCACACAATGAAATCATTACGGTGCAACATACAGAAAAAGGCGTGCGGCTTAAGGATATTTATACAACTTCAGAAATTTTTAATTAAAACTAAACCCTAATGAAAACATTTAAAGCTTTTTTTATTGCCGCTTTTGCCGCAACTCTATTTTATGACTGTGGAAGTACTGCCATACTATCTACGCCTATAGAAAATATAGACAATACTCCCATAAAAACCACCGATTTAACAGAGGCCGAACTTCATAAGTGGGGTCATTTAGACCTTGTTAAAGATACTGTTCCCGGTATGAGTGTTGAAAAAACCTATTCTGAAATCATTAAAAACAAGAAAGGTAAAAAAGTCATTGTTGCCATAGTTGACTCAGGAATTGATATTGACCATGAGGATTTAAGAGATCTTATTTGGACTAATACAGATGAAATTCCAAATAACGGCATAGACGATGATCATAATGGATATATTGACGATGTGCACGGGTGGAACTTTTTAGGCGATGGTTATAATGAGCAATTGGAATACGTCAGGTTATTGGCCAGTGGAGACACCAGCAACCCAGATTATGACAGGGCAAAAGCTGAATATGATAAAGAATACCAATTGTGGATGGGCAGAAAAACCCAATACGATCAAATTTA
Organism: Yeosuana aromativorans; assembly: GCF_014646655.1. Taxonomy (GTDB): domain Bacteria; phylum Bacteroidota; class Bacteroidia; order Flavobacteriales; family Flavobacteriaceae; genus Yeosuana; species Yeosuana aromativorans. The sequence goes on from NZ_BMNR01000006.1 coordinate 44,975, forward strand.
TCAAAGAATAACAGCAACAGATGAAGCGCTTTCAAAATACTTAAACAAAAAAGATTACACACAAGACGATGTGAACAACATTAAATCAGATGACCCTTCAATAAACCAAGCTGTTCAAATGGCAAAATATATGTACAGCAATGGGTTGGAATCTGTTAGTGATGCCATTAAAGAAATTAAAAGCAGCTTAGAAAGCATCAATGACCGTTTAAATTACAACTTAAACAAAGACTTTAAAGGTCGCGTAAATGGTGACAACCCTGATGATATGTCTACCAAATACTATGGCAACGGCAATGTAAAACCTGTTAAGAAAAGCGAAAGCCACGGTACCCATGTAGCTGGTATCATTGCCGCTGAACGCAATAATGGTATCGGTGTAAATGGGGTTGCAAATAATGTTGAAATCATGCCTGTTAGAACCGTTCCTAACGGCGATGAGTATGACAAAGATGTGGCGCTAGCCATTCGATATGCCGTTGATAATGGCGCAAAAGTTATTAACGGTAGCTTTGGAAAATATTACTCACCTCACAGTGATTGGGTTAGAGATGCTATTGCATACGCCGGAAAGCATGATGTGTTGTTTGTCAACGCAGCAGGAAATGAAGGGGAAGATTTAGATGTCAAAGCATGTTACCCTAATGACCAAGTGGATAATGGCCCAGAAGTGTCTGATACATTTATAACCGTTGGAGCCTTAGAACCAAAATATGGTCCAGACATGGTCGCTGGTTTTTCAAATTATGGAAAAATCAATGTGGATGTGTTTGCGCCAGGAGCTAAAATTTATTCCACAACACCAGAAAACGAATATGACACCAAAAGCGGTACCTCAATGGCAGCGCCTGCTGTTGCAGGTGTAGCGGCTTTAATCCGTTCCTATTATCCCAGCTTGACTGCTGCGCAAGTAAAACAAATTTTAATGGGCTCAGGACTTGCTGTTAAAACAAAAGTTATTGTTGGTGGTGACACCAATGATGTAGAACCGTTTTCAGAATTATCAAAATCAGGAAAAATGGTTAATGCTTACAACGCTTTAATTATGGCGTCTCACATGGCAAAATAACTGTTTTTAATTACCATAAAAAGGGGCTGCAGCCCCTTTTGTTTTTAAAAAAATATAACCTATGAAACTCAAACCTTTTTTAATGTATGCCTTAATTGGCTCGGTATTATTTACATTCAATAGTAAAGCAAATACTGCTGTTGATTATAATAACATAATCAACCAGAATCCTGGCTATTGGCAACAACATGTTGATTACACCATGACCATTGACATGGATGTTAACAACTACCAATATACCGGAAACCAAACCTTGGTATACACTAACAACTCGCCCGATGTATTGCATCACGTCTATTATCATTTATATTTTAATGCCTTTCAACCAGGCAGTGAAATGGATGTTCGCTCCCGCACTATTGCCGATCCAGACCCAAGGGTTAAAGACCGCATCAGTAAATTACAACCAAACGAAATTGGATTTATCCATGTAAGCTCATTAAAGCAAAATGGTGAGGATATAACTTATAATACCGTAGGAACCGTTTTGGAGGTAGATTTGGCAAAACCCATTCAACCAGGTGAACAAGTCACTTTTGATATGGTTTTTAACGCCCAGGTACCAATTCAAATACGTCGCTCGGGACGAAATAATGCAGAAGGTGTGGCACTCTCCATGTCGCAATGGTATCCCAAAATGGCCGAATATGATTTTGAAGGCTGGCATGCCGATCCTTATATCGGTAGAGAGTTCCTAGGTGTTTGGGGCGATTTTGATGTGACCATCAACATCGATAAAAATTATACCATTGGCGGAACAGGTTACTTACAAAACCCTGATGAAATTGGTCATGGTTACACCACAGAAAAAGTAAAAAAACATAAAGGAGATAAACTATCTTGGCACTTTAAAGCCCCCAATGTCCATGACTTTACGTGGGCTGCCGACCCAAACTACGCCCATGATACCATGCAAGTTCCCAATGGTCCTCTTTTGCATTTTTTCTATAAAAAGGATATGAAAAAAGAGTATTTGGAAAACTGGAAAAACCTGCAACCAAAAGCCGTAGAGCTTATGCAGTATTACAGCAACAACATAGGCCAATATCCGTATGACCAATATTCCATCATTCAAGGAGGTGATGGTGGTATGGAATATGGTATGTGTACACTTATAACCGGAGAGGACGATTTTAATGGTTTGTTTGGCGTAACGGCACACGAAATGGCGCACTCATGGTTTCAGTTTGTGTTGGCCACCAACGAATTGGAACACGCCTGGATGGATGAAGGCTTTACAAGCTATATGGATGAATGGTCTAAAAATGATATTATGCACAAAAATCTAAGTAACCCGAACAAAGGAGCTTATGCAGCATATATTTATTTGGCAAAATCAGGCAAGGAGCAACCGTTGACCACTCAAGCCGATAGATTTGAATATAACAGATCGTATAGTATATCGGCATACTCAAAAGGCGACGTGTTTTTGGCGCAATTAGGCTATGTAATTGGCCAGGACAATCTTAAACAGGCCATTAAAAAATACTTTGCAGATTTTAAATTCACGCACCCACAACCCATTGATATCATTCGCAGTGCCGAAAAAGTATCTGGATTGGAACTGGATTGGTATCTTATAGATTTTGCCGAAACCACCAATACAATAGATTATGGTGTGAAAGCCATAGATGGCAACTCCGTTACCTTAGAGCGTATTGGGTTAATGCCTATGCCCATTGACCTAACCGTAACTTATACCGACGGTTCTACAGAAGATTTTTATATCCCGTTACAAATGATGCGTGGCGAAAAACCAACAGAGGCAACAATTATTGGCGATTGGGCGTGGGCCTACCCTACCTATACCTTTAAAACCTCAAAACCGGTAAGCCATGTGCAAATAGACCCTAAAGAATTGATGGCCGATATTAATAAAGAAAATAACAAAATGTAACACAATATCACCTCGAGTGATTTCGACATAAAAGGCGAAATTATATCGAGAGGCACAAAAGCTTAAACCTCTTTGTGAGAACAAAGAGGTTTCTTATTTTATTCACTTATTGTCTTTGTAGAATTTTTAACTAACTTAGTTTGTCATCTGTTAGAAAACATTTTAATATTATGAAAAAGAAATACAAGTATATTGTATTTGCTGTGGGTTTGTTGATTCTAAAAAGCAACTATAGTTGTCATGATTCAGAACCAAAATTATCAGGCATTTGGTCTTCTGTTGGTTACGGAAAACAAATGATAATTACTGACAGTACGATTACTTTATATGACACCTTCTCAGGAGGTTGTGCTCTTTTTGCTGAAATACCCCCTAAAGACTTCAACAACATTTCTGAAATATTGAATTTAACACACAATAGTCTAAAACTTAAAGTAGGTTTGACTGTATATGAATTTACGAGAACAAATTCGGAAATTCCCCCTTGTAGCAAGCAGCTTATAAAAAATGACCCTCTTTCAAATTTTGATGCGCTTTGGAACACTTTTAATGAGAATTATTCATCATTTGATGTCAGGAACATTAACTGGGGTAAAATTAAGGAGCGTTATCGACCAATGTTATCAGTCGAATCATCAGATGTTAAATTATATTCTGTACTTAGTCAAATGATTTCCGAGCTTAACGACGGACACGTCTTTTTAGATGCCCCCGATAGTATAAAAAATGACCCAGCTGTAAAAGATGATAATAGAATTGGCGATTTGAGGAAAATGGTAATATCACAAATTGATTCAACGTATATCGATAAAGTCAATAATTACAACAAAGGAAATCTCATTTGGGGTACAATTGATAAAAACATCGGTTACATTCAAATAAATAATTTTGAGGATCTAGCAAATTATAATATAAGCGATAGTTTATCGGAGGATGAGTTTTGGGAGGAATATTGGAAGGCTGCCGAAAATAGCAAGAGTTATACACAAGATGTTCTTGTAAGTTTTGACAAACAGATGAGTAGCATAATGGAACACTTGAAATCCACAGAATTTTGTATTATTGATGTAAGATTCAATAATGGTGGTTTTGATCAGGCCGGACTAATAGTTCTTAGTTACTTTACAAATCAAAGAATACTTGCCTACACAAAAAAAGCAAAAAATGGTACAGACTTTACCCAGAAACAGGCCATTTATATTGATCCTAAACCAATAAATTATTCAAATCCAATATATATTTTAACAAGCCATCAAACAGCAAGCGCCAGTGAAACTTTTGTTCTTGGTTCATTGAATTTGCCCAAGGTTAAAAGAATTGGATCAAGCACAGCGGGCGTATTCTCCAACGTTCTAGATAAAAGATTACCAAATGGTTGGCATTATGGGCTTTCAAATGAAATATATGAAAGCCCAGATCATAAAAATTACGAAATGGTCGGAATAAAACCTGATTACATAATTGATTATGAAAAAAGCGGTTTTTTGTTTTATAAGCAATTAAATAATGAAATTGAAACTGGAGATGTTGCCATTGAAAAGGCTGTTTTTTTTGGTAAAAATCAATAAATTACCTTTTTAAGGAAATGTAAATAGCTTGTAATAATGTATAAACGAAACATACTAAATGGCAGTAAATTTAAAGATAGTAATCTGCCTAACTCTTTTATTGGCTTCATAAAGGTGAACTCTGCAATAGACTACTTTACATTTAACAAATCTATATAGAACATGAATCAAGATAAATCAACCCTATCAAAACGAGGCACTGATTTGGCTGAAAATCCGGCACGGATAGATATGGCCTTATTTGCCGAAGCGTCCCAAAACCTATATTGTCCCACTACCAATCCAAAAGGGGCATTTTTGTTAAATGTGGCCGAAAACAGCTTAACTGCATCTATAATAAAAAATAAACTAACGGCTATTCTACAACAACAGGAACTACCGGATTGGGTTTTAAAATACACCGATTCCAAAGGACATCCAGATGTCAGAACAACTGTGGCCAACTTTATGGAAACATACCTGTGTAAATGCCCGATTGACCCAAATACCATCGCGTTTTCGGCAGGAGCTTCTGCCATTATTGAAGTCACGTCCTTTGTTTTGGCCAATCCTGGTGATGTTGTGGTGATTCCTGCACCTTCCTATCCTATGTACACGAAAGATTTGGGTACAAAAAGCGGCGTAGAGCGTTATGATTTGCAAACGCACTATCATTTAGATGAGATAGGTTCAAAAGCACCTGTAACTATTTCTTTGTTAGATAAAACATTTGCTGAATTAAAAGCTCAAAACAAGTGTTTTAAAATATTGCTCATTACGTCTCCTGACAATCCCACAGGTTGCAGATATACCAAAGCACAACTCAAGGAACTTGCCAATTGGTGCATCCGGCATAAGGTTCACATGATTGTCAATGAAATTTACGGTCTGTCTTTAATTGATACCCAAGACTCGTTAATTAAAGATGACTACCAAGACTATGGCGATTATGCCTCATTTGCCAACATCATGGCAGAATTAAAAAGTGATTACTTACACCTTTGGTATGCCTTTTCAAAGGATTTTTCCATGTCTGGTTTGCGTTTTGGCGTATTGCATTCCTTAAATACATCGCTTTTACAAGGTTATGACAATGCCAATATTCCGCATATGGTATCCAACATCACCCAATGGATGGTAGGTGAGATGCTCCAGGATTCTGCGTTTGTTGAACACTATATTAAAACCAATAAAGCATTATTGAACGCCAGTTATAAACTGGTTGTAGAAGCCTTTAAAAACATAAAAGTACCTTATATACCCAGTAGGGGAAGCTTGTTTGTTTGGGTAGATTTATCAAGGTTTCTTAAAGAGGATAGTGCTAACGGACAAGAACAATTATGGTTGGATATCTACCATAATACTGGCCTACTTTTAACACCTGGAGCGGGATTTCAGCATCAAAAAAAGGGCCTCTTCAGAATTGTGTTTACTGCCGTGGAAATCCCTTATCTAAAGGTTGCCATGGAGAGGTTGACAACTTATCTTATTCAACTGGAAAACCAATAACAGTTTCTATAATTTACTACCTTTAAGCCTTAAATTACTAGCGTTTGAAATTTACGTTTAATAAAAAGGATAAGTTAAAAAGCAGTAAGCTTATTGAGCAATTGTTTTCCGAAGGTAAATCGGTAAGCGCGTTTCCGTTGCGATTGGTATATTTACCCACTACATTTAGTGATGGCGCAACGTTTAAAACAGCCATATCCGTCAGTAAACGGAACTTTAAAAAAGCGGTTGATAGAAACCGTATCAAGCGCTTGATGCGTGAGGCTTTTAGGCTTCAAAAGCACAATTATATTAACAATATGTCAGAGCCATATGCGTTTATGATTTTGTATATTGGAAAAGAGAAACCAACCTTATCGCAAATAGAAGTTAAAATGGCACAATTGTTTGAAGCGTTTTCAAACAAAGTTAGTGGCCAATAAAAATAAATGACCATGAAACATCTACTAAAAAAGAAACTCATCATTCCGTTGGTAGTGCTGACTGTTTTGTTAACCGGCTCCGCATTTGTTAAAAGTGATTTTTTTGAAATCGCCAAGCAAATAGAAATCTTTACGGATTTGTTTAAAGAGGTCAACATGAATTATGTTGATGAAACCAATCCGGCAGACCTGATGGACACCGCCATAAAAAGCATGTTACAGGATCTGGATCCGTACACCAATTTTATGAACGAACAGGACGTGGAAGCGGCCAGAATAAACAATACAGGCGATTACATTGGTATTGGAGCCAAAGTAAGAACACTCAAGGACAAATTGGTGATTGTTGAGCCATACAAAGATTATCCTGCGGATAAAGCCGGGTTAAAGGCTGGTGACGAAATTATTAAAGTAGGGAATACCCTAGTGGAATCTGTCAAAGATGATGCAGGCGACTTGTTAAAAGGTTCACCAGGAACCACTGTAGACGTTACATTTAAACGACAAGGAAAAACCCAAACAGCCACCATAAACAGGGCAGAAGTTGAAATAAATGCGGTGCCTTATTTTTCAATGGTCAATGATAAAACAGGTTATATTGTGTTGAGTCGGTTTAGCGAAAAAGCGGCAGCCCAGACCAATTATGCTGTGCGTGACTTAAAAGCACAAGGCGCCAAGCACCTTATTTTGGATTTGCGCGGCAATCCAGGAGGATTGGTCAATGAGGCCATAGACATTGTTAATATTTTTGTGCCTAAAGGACAATTGGTGGTGACCACAAAATCCAAAGTAAAAAAATACAATCGTACCTATTACACCCAAAAAGATCCCGTTGATACAGACATTCCTTTAGTTATTTTAATTGACGGCAACAGTGCCTCGGCCAGTGAAATTGTGTCTGGTTCTTTACAGGATTTAGACCGAGCTGTAATTGTTGGTTCCCGCAGTTTTGGTAAAGGTTTGGTACAACGTCCTAAATTATTGACCTACGGTACCCAAGTAAAAATAACGATTTCAAGATATTACACGCCTTCAGGACGCTGCATTCAAGCTTTGGATTACTGGCATAGAAATGAAAAAGGAGAAGCCGTTAGGGTCAAACAAGAAAACTATAACGAATTCAAAACCAAAAATGGTAGAAAAGTATTTGATGGCGGTGGTATTCTTCCTGATGAAATTATGACTCCATCTCAAAATACAGCTTTAACAAACGCAATTGCTGACGATAATCTTATTTTTGATTTTGCTACAGACTATTATTATAAACATAAAATAGACAATATCGATACATTTAAGTTGACCGATGCCGATTTTACTAACTTTAAAAACTATCTAAAAGCAAATCAATTTTCCTTTGAAACACAAACAGAAAAAGCTTTGAAAAACGCCTTTGAAGCGGCCAAAAAAGAATCGTTTGACGATGATATAAAAACCGATTATAACACTTTGGTTTCGCACTTAAATCAGTCCAAAATAAAAGCACTTGATGAAAATAAATCGTATTTATTGGATCAATTAACAGACGAGATTGTGAAACGATACGTGTACCGTGAAGGTTTATATGACTACCTAAAAACCCATGACCCTGAAATACGGAAAGCAACCGACATACTTGGAAGCCCTTCTGCTTACCTAGAGTATTTAAGATAGACTCATTTTTTAACAAATAATTAAAAATACTATCTTTATGGATTATTATATGCCTCTGTAATGAAAAGATTATTTGTCCTCATACTATTTTTGACACTTAAAATAGGTCTTTCCCAAGAAGAATTAAACCATGTTGTATATTTTGAAACCGATAAATATGAGGTTCCAGTAACTGAGGAAAATAGATTGTTACTGTTTATTTCAACACTTTCTGATATGGATATTGAATCCATTTCCATTTTTGGGTTTTGTGATGACCGGGGCGCCTCAGACTATAATTTAAAACTCTCACAACAACGTGCTGATGCCATCAAAGCCATTTTTGCCAATAACGAAATCAGTGAATCATTGATAACCAATGTGGACGGCAAAGGAGAGGTGTTACTAAAAATAGTTGATGAAAAAGATGTCTTAAAAATAAGAGGTCTTAACAGAAAAGTAGAAATTATTGTAAAGCCAAAACCACCAAAGGTAGAGGTGATTGCTGAAGAAAAAAAGCCAGATAAAAAGAAGGATGTCCCTGAAATTATAAAAGGCGATCTTAAGGTGGGCGATAAAATCGTTTTTGAAAATATCTTGTTCAAAACCGGTTACAGTACCGTGATGCCAGAATCAAAAAAAACATTGGAGGAAATTGCCAAATCCTTGGTAGAACGAAAAGATATATATTTTACCATTCAAGGCCATGTATGTTGTACACAATTCAGTCGTGATGCGGTTGACAGAAAAACCAAGAAACGCAATCTATCTGTAGCAAGGGCCAAATATGTGTATGATTATTTTGCTAAAAAAGGCGTTGATAAAAAACGAATGAAATATGTAGGCTTAAGGCGTTTGTTTCCTTTGGGCGGTGATCCAAAATTTGACAGACGCGTAGAAATTTTGATTACCTATGTAAAAGAATAATTAAACTTACTTTACTAACGTAACGGGTTTTGGTTTGAATAAAAAAACAATACTATGTGTCTTTATCTTACTTACAACAAGCTTTTACGTTTGGAGCCAAACATATGTGCCCGATGATAATTTTGAGCAGGCTTTAATTGATTTAGGTTATGACTCCGGTCCTCTAGATGATTATGTACCCACGGCAAATATTAGTGGTATTATTGATTTAGATATCGATTCAAAAAATATTGCGGATCTCACGGGTATTGAGGATTTTTTAAGTTTACAAACCTTGAATTGCGAAACGAATTTGTTATCCGTTATAGATGTCAGCAAAAACACGGCATTGACCCAATTATTCTGCGGCGGTAATTTGTTATCAAATATTGACATAAGCATATTACTTGATTTACAAATATTTTGGTGCCAAGACAATCAAATGACCAATATTGATGTCACAAACAATACCCAATTGATTTCGTTGGTATGTGGTAATAATTTATTGACCAATTTAGATGTCAGCAAAAATAAGTCATTAAATGTATTGTCCTTTGAAGACAATCAAATCAGCGCCATAAATGTTTCAAATAATACCACGCTTAATCATTTGAATTGCAAGAACAACCTACTAAGTAGTTTAGATGTTACCAATAATACTATGCTTACTTATTTTGATTGTAGCTATAACCAAATCAATGTTTTAGATCTTTCTAAAAATAATTTATTGATATCCATAAGCTTAAAAAATAATGCGTTGTCAGAGCTGGATGTGTCACAAAATAAACAGTTAACAGAAATGGATTGTAGCAATAATATGTTGTGTAAGTTAAATATGAAAAACGGCAATAACAACAATTTGGTCTTCTGTGATTTTTCCAATAATCCAGATTTGAATTGTGTGGTTGTTGATAACCCTTCTGGTAATCATGCTATCTGGTCGCCTTCAACCTTTTCAAATTATGTTTCCTCACAATCCAATTGTTCAGGTTTTGTAAATGTTGATACCTTAAACAATGTTGTAGGAAGCAGTTATACATTACCTTCTTTAACTTATGGAAATTATTTTACCGCACCTGATGGCTCAGGTATGCAACTTTTTCCCGGTGACCTTATTACAAGCTCCCAAACTATTTATATTTTTAACGAAACCGCTTGCAACAGTAACGAAAGTAGTTTTACTGTTTTAATACAGGATGGCGATTATTATATTCCTAGATACTTTACGCCAAACAATGATGGCAACCATGATTTTTGGCAAGTTTTAGACGCTACCAATACCATAAACCACATTTCCATATATAACAGATATGGTAAACTTATTAAAGACATGTTGCCTAATACTGTGGGTTGGAACGGAACTTTTAATGGTAAACCATTGGAATCCAATGATTATTGGTACGTGATTACGTTTAATTCTGGAGAGACTTTAAACGGTCATTTTACCCTGAAACGATAATAGTTATTCCTTTATCATGGCAATATGTGGAATATCATCTTCTAAATATTCCTGACCTATTTCCTTAAATCCTAAATTATTGTAAAACGATTTTAAATAAGCCTGAGCTGATATTTTTATGAATGTTTCTTTATAGCTGTTTTCAATTGCTGAAATTGACGCTTTCATAATGTCATAACCATATTTAAACTGGCGTTGGTTTTTAGCCACAACTACACGTCCTATACTGGCATTTTCAAAATAATCACCCGGTTTGAAAATACGGGTGTAAGCAACTATCTTATTATTTTTAATTCCAATAACATGAAGTGCTTTTTGGTCTTTTCCATCAATATCTTGATACACACAGTTTTGCTCAACCACAAACACCTCACTGCGCAATTGAAGGATGTCATAAAGTTCCTGGGTTGAAAGTTCTTGAAACGATTTTACTTGTATCTCTATCATTTGTTATAAACTTTCAAAAACTGTATTTTAATCTTGAACAATCACATCCTTAATATCACATTTTCCAAACTCTGGTTGGATATTAACATGGTTGATATCATAATTTTCATGAACCAAATCCTCAATTTCATGAAGAATGGTATCAAACTTTGATAAAGGAATATCTTCTGTGAAATCTATATGCGCCTCCAAATGAATTTCTTCTTCGTTTAATTGCCAAATATGGACATGATGCACATTTTTAATACCTTTTAATTTCTGAATATCTGCAACTATTTTTTCTATTTCAATGGAATTAGGCGTGAATAACATGAGTACTTTAAAAGAATCTTTTAATAAGTCATATCCCATAACAATTAAATACAGCGCAATGATTAATGTCAACACACTATCTACCCAATATATCTGATAGTATTTCATTAATAAACCGCCTATCAATACAGCTACACTGGCCATCATATCAGTTAGTAAATGAAGATACACACTTTTCATGTTCATGTTGGTTTCAGAATCTTTTTTAAGTAACAGCACACTAAATCCATTACCTAAAATAGCAATCAATGATAACCATATAACCAAACCTGATTTTATTTCATGAGGATCTTGAAACCGGATGATGGCTTCCTTAATCAAAAAAATAGCTACCACAATCAATGTTGCAGCATTTACAAAAGCAGCAACAATTTCTGCTCGTTTATAACCAAAGGTTTTTTGCAAAGATGCTGCTTTTCCTGAATACTTATTGGCAATATAACTGATTACCAAAGAAAGAACATCACTAAAATTATGTAATGCATCACTTAATAAGGACAGACTCCCAGATATTAAACCACCTACTACTTGTGCAAGGGTTATAACAATATTCAGTAAAATTGAAATAACAAGATTACGCCCTCTTAAATTAACATGGTTGTGTGAATGATTATGAGAATGTCCCATTTAACAAGAAACTGGTATTTTATTGATTCGTGCCTGATGACGGCCACCTTCAAACGCTGTCCCTAAAAACGTATCAACCATTTCTATAACTTGTTGTCGTGCCGTAAAACGCGCAGGAATACTTAAAATATTAGCATTATTGTGTTGGCGAGCCAATTCCACAATTTCTTTATTCCAACATAAAGCAGATCGCACACGTTGGTGTTTATTGGCTGTCATATTAGCACCATTGCCACTCCCACAAACAATGATTCCAAAATCTACTTTGTTTTGTTCCACGTCATTGGCAACAGGATGTACAAAATCTGGGTAATCAACACTATCCTCAGTATCTGTACCATAGTTGATAACTGTATAACCTTTTGATTCTAAATGCTTTATAATGGCGAATTTATATTCTACACCGGCGTGATCATTTCCTATTGAAATATTCATATCTGTTTGTTTTAAAACGGTAAAGGTAATAAATATGACGTATTTATTATGTGCATTACTAGTTTGATTACTTGTTAATAACTGGTTATTATTTTTTAAAACTAAAACCTTGTAAATCCATTTATTTTTTCAAAGGCAAACCTGATTAAAACCACCTAATTTTTTAAGCTATTTTTTTATACATTTTATAAGACAAATTTCAACTGATACAAACACTAAAATTTAAAATAGTTATAACCAAAAAGCTATTAATTTCAGTTGTTAACAACTGTTTATAGAATACTAAAAATCATTAAAAATGAACATATTAAAATACTTTGTATTGTTAATTAACTATTAACAGAAAGTAAATAAATTGTAATCAAAATAAAATTCAAAAAAGTTATACCACATATTAACAACCTATAATAAACATCATTAATTTTTTAAAATTTTAAAAAGAAAATATGATTATGTTATATATGGTTGATAAGTAGGTTTTATATAAATATAACATAAAAGAAATCTGATTAAATATTTAAAATGTAACTTTGCAGAAAATAAATAGCTAATTCTTCACCTTTATTAAGCTATTTAATAACATAATTTCCTGTATCTTAGGAAATAGAAATGATCATAAAAATTACATGACAAGAAAGAAAAAAAGGAAATCATCAAACAAGATTTCAAACCTTACAAATACCATACTTAGTATTTTAAAAAAAGACAGAAACCAAAGTTTTAACTATAAACAAATTGCTGCCAAATTGGGCGTGAATGATGCCAGTAGTAGAAACCAAATTATTAAAAAATTACATGCTTTAACTGCACAGAAGGAAATAGAAGAAGTAGAGCGCGGTAAGTTTAAAGCTATTATAACAACAGAATACCACTCTGGTGTTCTTGATTTATCAGCCAAAGGATCTGGTTACGTGATCAGTGATGATTTTGATGAAGATGTATTTATAGCATCCAATAATATAAACAGAGCTTTAGAAGGAGATGAAGTAGAGTTTTATGTGTATAAACGCCGAAAACGAGGAAAAATAGAAGGTGAAATCACTCAAGTTATCAAACGCGCAAAAAATGAGTATGTTGGTGTGATCCAAGTGCATTCCAATTATGCTTTTGTGATACCGGATAGCAATAAAATGTACAAGGATATTTTTGTGCCAATTAATAAAACCAATAAAGCCGAAGACGGCGATAAAGTATTGGTGTCTTTAGAAGATTGGCCAGAGAATGCCGATTCACCTTACGGAAAGGTTTTAAAAGTGCTTGGTAAACCAGGAGAGCATAATACAGAAATACACGCCATTTTAGCAGATTACGGCTTACCTTATGAATTTCCTCAAGAAGTGGAAGCGTTTGCTAATAAAATAGATACAACTATTACCAAAGAAGAAATTGCAAAACGTCGGGATATGCGTGATGTATTGACGTTTACCATCGACCCAAAAGACGCTAAGGATTTTGATGATGCTTTGTCTTTCAGAACTTTGGATAATGGACTTTTTGAAATAGGTATCCATATTGCCGATGTATCCCATTATGTGCAAGAGGGCACCATTCTGGATGATGAAGCTTATGAACGAGCCACCTCTGTTTATTTAGTGGATCGGGTAGTGCCCATGTTACCGGAAGTGCTTTCAAATAATGCGTGTTCATTACGTCCAAATGAAGAAAAATACACCTTTTCTGCTGTGTTTCAAATTAATGACAAGGCCGAAGTTAAAAACCAATGGTTTGGTAGAACGGTCACGTATAGTGATGCACGTTTTTCTTATGAAGAAGCACAAGCTATCATAGAATCAAATTCTAATAATATTCCGAAGGAAGTTTCACTAAGTGGAAAAGCCTATCAAACAAAACCTGAAATAGCCCAAGCTGTTTTAAAATTGGATGAATTGGCTAAAATCATGCGGAAAAAACGGATGCGTGAAGGCGCTATTTCATTTGATAAAGTAGAAGTAAAGTTTGATTTGGATGACCAAGCAAATCCTATAGGTGTATTTTTTAAAACCAGTAAAGAAGCTAATAAATTAATTGAGGAATTCATGCTACTTGCCAATAAAAAAGTTGCTGAGTTTATAGGTAAACAATCACCTAAAAAAACCTTTGTATATCGGGTTCATGACGAACCAGATGTAAGTAAATTGGCAGCTCTACAAAGTGTGGTTTCTAAATTTGGTTACAAACTGAATTTTAAAGACCGAAAAAGTACAACAGCTTCCTTAAATAATTTACTGCAAGATGTTGTTGGTAAAAAAGAACAAAACCTAGTCGATACGCTGACCATTAGGAGTATGAGCAAGGCGGAATATACCACTCATAATATTGGTCATTATGGTTTGGCATTCGATTATTACAGTCATTTCACATCACCTATTCGCCGATATCCTGATGTGATGGCACATCGTTTACTACAACATTATTTAGATGGTGGTAAATCGGTTAACGAAGATCTTTACGAAGATAAATGCCAGCATTCCAGCGATATGGAAAACTTGGCAACCAAAGCAGAACGAGACTCTATAAAATATATGCAAATCCGTTTTATGGAAGACCACAAGGATGAGGAATTTTTAGGTGTCATTTCTGGTGTTACCGATTGGGGCATTTATGTGGAGATTATAGCTAATAAATGTGAAGGTATGGTAAGTGTACGCGACATCAAGGATGATCATTATATATTTGATGAGGTTCAATATGCTTTGGTAGGTAAAAACACTAAAAACATGTATCAACTTGGTGATGAAGTGATTGTAAAAGTGAAAAACACCGATTTGGTTAAAAAACATTTAGATTTTAATTTAATTGGAATAAAAGAGGAATAATTATTGATAACTTTACGTTATCATAAAAAAACACATATTAACAGATGAAACGTTTATTAACACTACTTACGGTTGTAATCTCGCTATCGTTATCCGCACAAAACCCAATAGAAAAAACAATAGGGGAATTTACAGAACTAAAAGTCTATGATTTAATACAAGTTGAATTGGTTAAATCTAATGAAAACAAAGTTGTTATTTCAGGAAAAAACACTGAAGATGTTTTGGTTAACAACAAAAACGGAAAATTAAAAATAAAGATGAACCTTGAAAAGATTTTTAATGGAGACGATACAAAAGTGACCCTGTATTATACGTCGTTTGATGTTTTAGATGCCAATGAGGGTGCTACGATTTCTTCAAAAGACATAATTAAACAGTTTGAAATAGATTTAAGAGCTCAAGAAGGTGCACAAATCAATGTGCCTTGTGATGTCACATATACCAATGTGAAAGCGGTTACAGGGGGAATTGTAGAAACAACAGGAACCTCAAAAAACCAAAAGGTAAGTTTACTTACTGGAGGTGTGTATAAAGGAGAAAATTTAAGTACAGAAAAAACCGAAGTATCCATTAATGCCGCTGGTGAAGCATATATAAAAGCTACTAAGTTGGTTGATATAAAAATAAGGGCAGGAGGCGATGTATTTATTTATGGCCATCCCGAAACAGTTAATGAAAGTAAAGTATTTGGTGGACGTGTAAAACGAATGGATTAATAAAATTCAATGTTAAAAGCCTGTTTTAAACAGGCTTTTTTTTGCTTAACATGCAATTCAAACCCTAAGCCTTTATATAGTTTTAAAATATTTCTTTACTTTGTGCAAAGTCCAGTTTATTTATGTTTGATGATGTTTTAAGAGCGGTTCCTTTTGGTATATTATTAGCCTTTACCATAGGGCCTGTTTTTTTTGTGCTCCTTGAAACAAGTATAACCAAAGGTTTTAAAAGCGCCTTGATTTTTGACTTGGGCGTTATGTTTGCCGATATGTTATTTATATTGGTTGCCTTTTTTAGCACAAACAAACTTTTGGACAAGATTAAGGACGATCCCAACTTCTTGATTTTTGGTGGAGCTTTGTTAGCCGTTTATGGCTTTATATCCTTTATTAAAACATCCAAATCATTTCGGGATATCGTTAAGGAATACCATAAAATTGACATTCAAAAAAAATACGGAAAGCTCTTTCTTAAAGGGTTTCTGCTTAATTTTATCAACATAGGCGTCTTATTGGGTTGGGTTGGATTTATAGTTATTGCCAACTCATTGACCGAAACCCAAGATGGTGTTTTAGCTTTTCTTTTCACTATATTAATTGTTTATTTTTTGGTAGATCTAGTTAAAATAGCAGTGTCCAAAAAACTAAAAAACAGATTGACACCCAGACTTATTTTCAAAACAAAAAAAATAATTGCCTTGGTTATTTTAGGTTTTGGCGTGTTGCTGCTGGTTCAAGGATTTTTTCCAAAGGAAAAGAAAATGCTCAAAGACAAGTTAGAGCAAATACAGATTATAAAAGAAAAACCTTCAGAATAAACTGAAGGTTTTTTTGAGGCGTCGAGCGGATTCGAACCGCTGTAGAAGGTTTTGCAGACCTCTGCCTAGCCACTCGGCCACAACGCCATTATTTGACTGCAAATGTAAAAAAAAATAAGACTTTTCAACAGCTAATCCTATTTTTTACGTTTATCTGTCATTTTAATCGTTACTTTTTCAACATCACCGCCAATGGGAGGGTTTAGTTTACTTACCCAAACGGTCGCTTTTTTAACCAGGGTATCTTCCTTAAAGATACGATCTAAAATACGTTTTCCCACGGTTTCAAGCAAATAGGAAGGCCGGTTCATTTCTTCTCTTACAATTCTATTTAAAAACACATAATCCACGGTATCACTCAATTTATCAGTTTTTGCTGAGGTTTGTAAATCAGCCTCAACTTCTAAGTCAACACGATAGTCGCTTCCTATTTTGGTTTCTTCTTTTAAGCAACCGTGATGTGCAAAAACACGGATATTTTCAACTTTTATAATTCCCATTATATGGCATTTTAAGTCCGCAAAATTACCTAATTTTGCACAATATTTTTTGATTAATACTATCAGTTTCAAATTATAAAGGCCAAACCGCATTTTTTATGTCTGAAGAAAGAAAATCACTCAATTTTATTGAGCAAATTATAGAAGAAGATTTAGCCAACGGAATGAAAACAAACGACCTGCGTTTTCGTTTTCCGCCAGAACCTAACGGATATTTGCATATTGGGCACACCAAAGCCATTGGTATCAGTTTTGGTTTGGGTGAAAAATACAATGCTCCGGTTAATCTTCGTTTTGATGACACCAATCCAGCAAAAGAAGAACAAGAATATGTTGATGCCATAAAAAAGGATATTGCGTGGTTAGGGTATTCTTGGGACAAGGAATTGTATTCTTCAGATTATTTTCAGCAGCTCTTTGATTGGGCCGTTATGTTGATTAAACAAGGAAAAGCATATGTGGATTCACAATCGTCTGATGCGATGGCTGAGCAAAAAGGCACACCAACCCAACCTGGTGTTGACGGGCCTTACAGAAATAGAAGCGTAGCCGAAAACCTTGATTTGTTCATGCGCATGAAAAATGGTGAGTTTGAGGAAGGTGCCCATATTCTTCGCGCCAAAATTGATATGCAACACCCCAATATGTTGATGCGCGATCCTATTATGTATCGCATCATAAAAAAACATCACCATAGAACGGCTGATACTTGGTGCATATACCCAATGTATGACTGGACACATGGGGAAAGTGATTATATAGAGTCTATTTCGCATTCATTGTGTTCGTTGGAATTTAAACCGCACAGAGAGCTTTACGATTGGTTTTTAGACCAAGTTGTACAAGCAGGAAACATAAGACCTAAACAACGAGAGTTTGCGCGTTTAAACTTAAGCTATACCATTATGAGTAAGCGTAAGTTGTTACAACTGGTTGAAGATAGAATTGTAACTGGTTGGGATGATCCTAGGATGCCAACCATTTCGGGATTGAGACGTAGAGGCTATACACCAGCAGCCATTAGAAAATTTGTGGAAACCGTAGGTGTTGCCAAACGCGATAATGTGATTGACGTGTCGTTGTTGGAATTTTGTATTCGAGAGGATTTAAACAAATCCGCACCACGGGTTATGGCTGTTTTAGATCCGGTAAAACTGGTTATTACCAATTATCCTGAGGATAAGGAAGAATGGCTTGAAGCAGAGAACAATCAAGAAGATGAAAGCGCCGGTTTTAGAGAAGTACCTTTTTCAAAGTATCTGTACATTGAAAGAGACGATTTTAAAGAACAAGCCAACAGCAAATACTTTAGATTGACTTTAGGTAAAGAAGTCCGCCTTAAAAACGCTTATATCATCAAAGGTGAATCTGTTGTTAAGGATGCTTCGGGAACTATTATGGAAATCCATTGTACCTATGATGAAGCTAGTTTAAGTGGAAGCGGAACGGAAGCCAGTTTACGCAAAGTAAAAGGAACGCTCCATTGGGTATCTATAAAACATGCGCTTAAAGCAGAAGTAAGAGAGTATGACCGGTTGTTCATGGATGAAGCACCAGATGGCCATCAAGACAAAGACTTTATGGAATTCCTCAATCCAGAATCCTTAAAAATTGTTGAAGCTTATGTAGAGCCTAGCTTAGCAACTGTTAAAGTAGGAGAGCGGTTTCAGTTCCAACGGATAGGCTATTTTAATGTTGATGATGATTTTACACCCAATCATTTGGTCTTTAATAAAACGGTTGGCTTACGTGATTCTTGGGCAAAACAAGAACCTACAAACCAAGCGCCAAACAATCAGAAGCAATCAAACCAAACGGAACGTAAGGCTATTGATATAATTCAGCAACTGGGAAAAAAATATACCAATCTTCCTGAAGCTAAACAAATCAAGGTTAAGGCAGAGATACAAAAGCTAGCAGAAGGCGTGACTTATGAAGAGCTTGCACCATTATTCAATACAGCCGCAAAAAAGACAGGTACACGAATAGCTGTTATGATAACCTTAGGAGTTTTGCTTAAGCAAGGTTTAGAAAAAAACTCAGATATTGAAGCCTTTATTGAAAACGCCTTAGCTGATAGTAATAGCTTGTTGGTGGCCGAAGCACAAAACATATAAACAGCTCATTTACAAATTCATAAATATATAAGATATTGGAATTTTAGTTATATTTAACTTCAAACTAAAACTAATATAATATGGAAATGAATTTTTTAGCAATTCTTGTTGCAGCGGTTTCTGCACTGGTTGTTGGCTTTATTTGGTACAATCCAAAAGTGTTTGGCAATGCTTGGATGCATGCTGCCGGTATGACCGAAGAACAAATTAAAGGTGGTAATATGGCCAAGATTTTTGGTATGGCCTTATTGTTTGCGCTTATGTTGGCTGTTACAATGCCTGTTTTGGTCATTCACCAAATGGGAGCGATGAGTTTAACCAAAGGCGATTTGGGAGAATTACAATCTTATACAGCTTTTATGGCTGATTATGGCGATGCCTTTAGAACATATAAACACGGAGCTTTTCATGGATTGTTATCAGGTATTTTTATAGCATTGCCAATTTTAGGTACAAATGCCTTATTTGAGCGCAAAGGCGCTAAATATATCTTGATAAATAGTGGCTATTGGATTGTTACTTTGACCGTCATGGGCGCCATTATTTGTGGTTGGAGATAAAATTTTGTAATTAATTAACAATATGAAAGACTGAAGTGTTTTAACTTCGGTCTTTTTTCATTTTTGATTTGAACACATATCGCATTTATAGGTCTTGTAAAGAACTTCCTGAAAATTGGGATGTCATCGTGAAACACGATGTGTTTTTGCAATCCAACTATTTAATGGCATTGGAAAAGGCTCCACCAAATAACATTCAATGTTTTTATTTAGGGGTCTTTAAAGATGGTGAATTGATAGGCGTTGGTTTAATCCAGCATGTTCGGTTGTATTTAAAAGATATGTTTAGGCTAAAAGCTGAAAGTTGTTTTAAGGATGTTCTTAAAAACAATCTTGCCAAATTGTTAAAAGGACATGTTTTGGTGCTTGGGAATTTAACCCATACAGGACAACATGCCATGTATTTTAATCAAAAAAGCATAACACAAATAGAGTTTTTTGAGCAGGTTTTTAAGGCGTTTAATGAGCTTGAGCGACTGATTAAAATACAATACAACAAAAAAATCCATGCGGTGTTGTTAAAAGACTTTTTTAAGAATGATCAAATTCATCAAGCCAAGCACGTGTTTGATTCACATAAACTACATCAAGTTGCTGTGCAGCCCAACATGATTATGCCTATACTGCCAAACTGGAAACACATGGACGATTATGTGGCCAGTTTAAATTCAAAATATAAAACCCGATATAAGCGAGCAAGGAAAAAAAGAAGTGGTATAAGGTGTGAAGAACTGCACATTAACGCTGTTGAAAGCTACTCTAACCAATTGCATGCATTATACTTAAATGTTTGCAAAAATGCTGATTTCAACACCTTTGTCTTACCTCAAAACCATTTTTACCAACTAAAAAAAGAGCTTAAGGATAGTTTTAAGGTTTTTGGATATTATTATCATGATGAACTGATTGGGTTTTTTACACTACTATGCAACAACAAATCGTTAGAAACATATTTTCTGGGCTATGATGAAAACCATCAATATAATAATCAATTGTATTTGAATATGCTTTATGACATGGCCAAATTTGGTATTGAAAACAACTTCTCTTCAGTTATATATGCCAGGACCGCCATGGAAATTAAAAGTTCTGTTGGTGCTAAACCAGAGCCCATGTTTATGTATTTAAAGCACAATAATTTAGTAATGAATACGCTGTTTAAGTATATTTTCCGTTTTATGAATCCAACACAAAAATGGCAGGAACGGCACCCATTTCTTAAGGATTAACCTTTCCAATTTTTGCTTTTTTGACTAATTTTCACTAAATTATAGCATGATGAAAAAAGCAGAAGAATTACTTACGGAAATAAATAAAGTAAAAAGGAAGATAGAAACAGACTATCCTGAACTTGACAAGTATCTAAATGAAAACCCGATAACCATTCCCAATTTTAAAAACCCAAAAATTGGTATTGAAACACTTCAGGAGTATTTGGATAGCTTGACCAGTTTAATTGAAAAATATAAAAAAGAGCATAAATAAAGGTCCCGATATACATATCGAGACCTCTAGAGTATTTAAGCTTTTATTGTTTCTTTTTGTTTTTAGCTTCTTTGATGGCTTCGCCTATTTGATTACTGGCCGTAAAACTGGCCACCATATCATTTAGCATGTTACTCCCAGCTTGTGGGGAATTGGGCAATAAAATTAGGTTGCTATTAGTTTCTTGTCCGAGTGATTGCAACGTATCATAATGTTGGGTCACAACAATTAGGGCAGAGGCTTCTTGTGAATTGATGCCAACTCTGTTTAAAACATCTACTGATTCTTCCAGTCCACGTGCAATTTCCCTACGTTGATCGGCAATACCTTGACCTTGTAAACGTTTGCTTTCGGCTTCAGCTTTTGCTTTTTCAACAATTAAAATACGGGCTGCATCACCTTCATATTGGGCAGCTGTTTTTTCTCTATCAGCGGCGTTAATCCGGTTCATGGCGGCTTTTACTTGTGCATCTGGATCAATATCTGTTACCAATGTTTTTATAATGTCATAACCATATTCCATCATGGCATCGTTCAATTCGGTTTTAACGGCAATGGCGATATCATCTTTTTTTACAAATACATCATCCAATTTCATTTTTGGCACTTCGGCTCTTACCACGTCAAACACATACGAAGTGATTTGTTCGTGCGGATAATCCAGTTTATAAAAGGCATCATATACTTTTTCTGGAATCACTTTGTATTGAACAGAAACTTTAAGTTTTACAAATACGTCGTCCAACGTTTTGGTTTCAATGATAACGTCTAATTGTTGAATTTTTAAACTCAATCTACCTGCAACACGGTCTATGATTGGAATTTTCATTTGTAATCCTGAATGGCGAATACTTAGAAATTTTCCAAAACGCTCAATAATGGCTGCTGACTGTTGTTTAACAGTAAAAAAGGAGGATAACAATATTATTACTCCTAGAAAAATAATGGGGATGAAAAAGAAGTTCATAAATGTATTTTTAAATGGTTAAAAGAATAAAATACTAATTTAAGTTATATTTGCCGCAATCACATTATAATGAAGAACAAAGAACTTATTTTATTAGTAGCTATCTGTATATGTTTTGTTACAACAGGTTTCTCTCAACATGCAAATTATCATATTAGAAACGGTATTGGAATTTCTGCTGCGGTTACCAAATTTGATATTATTACCAATAACTTCACAACTAAACAAGAAGATGGTTTTTTGGGAGGCTTATTAGCTACAGTTGATATCCCAAACCGATGGTATAACATGAGTTTTGGCATGCAGCTTTCACAAAATAACATAGGTGTCTTGGCAAGGCCAAATGCCATTAGTACAGAAGATGTGTTTGTTGACTACAAACTGTTAACGGCCCAGATTGCGTTATTGGGGCATATTAAAATCATAGAAGATTATTTAACTATTGATGGTGGCCCCATGTTGCAATACAACGGTAAAATGGAATTAAAAGACAATTCAAAAGAAAGCTATTTTATAAACAATTATAATACGTTATTGGCGAAAGATATCAGTAGTATTTCGCAATTTAATGTGAATGGAGCCATAGGCGCATCTGCCGGCTTTGGCTTTTTTAGGCTCAAGGCTCAATACATTTATGGTTTTACCAATATACTAAGCAAATTGAACAGTCAATCTCTTGACACAAATGGATCTGAAGGCAGTTTTAAAGGACATCAATCCATGCTTGCCTTAGGCGCTATGATTGTTTTTTAAATTGAGTTTATTGCCTTTTCTATGCGGTTTATGGTTTCGGTCTTACCTATCATAAACATGATTTCAAACACATCGGGACCTTGTAACGCTCCAACAAGTGCTAAACGAAGCGGCATCATAACTTTACCAAATCCTATTTCTTTTGATGTAATCCAGTTTTTTATTTGAGTTTGAAGATTCATTGCCGTAAATTCTGATACGTGTTGAATGATATCTACCAACGCAATCATTAAAGCCGCTGTATCGTCCTTAAAAGCTTTTTTGACCGCTTTTTCATCATAGGTTTCCGGCGCTTTAAAAAAGTAATGGCTTAACTCCCAAAAATCAGACACAAAAGTTGCCCGTTCTTTAATAAGCCCAATTACCAATGCAATGTAGCCTATATCAATACTGTTTAGTTTACTGCTGTGCTGAGCTTTAAATAATTCAGCTAATTGAGTGTTATTTTGCTCTTGCATGTAATGATGATTAAACCACTTTATTTTTTCAGGATCAAAACGTGCACCGGCTTTATGAACGCGTTCCAGCTCAAAAGCATTTACCAATTCATGTAAAGAGAAAATTTCTTGTTCGGTTCCAGGGTTCCAGCCTAAAAGCGCCAAAAAATTTACAACTGACTCTGCAAAATAACCTTCTTCTTTGTAACCTTTTGACACGTCTTTTGTTTGTGGGTCAACCCATTCCAAAGGAAAAACAGGGAATCCCATTTTATCGCCATCGCGTTTACTAAGTTTGCCTTTACCCGTTGGCTTTAAAATTAAAGGTAGATGAGCAAATTCTGGAGCGTTCCAGCCAAATGCTGTGTATAATTGTTGGTGTAACGCCAATGAGGGCAACCATTCTTCACCACGAATAACATGCGTGATTTCCATTAAATGGTCATCAACAATATTGGCTAGGTGATAGGTGGGCATGCCGTCGCTTTTGAACAAGACTTTATCGTCTAAAATATTGGTGTCAATTTTTATATAACCTCGAATAATATCTGTTAAATGAAGGGTTTCATCTTTCGGCGATTTAAATCGAATGACGTAGTCCACACCATTAGCAAGCTTTTTTTCAACGTTTTCTTTAGAAAGCGAAATAGAATTGGTTAATTTTTCTCTGTTATGCCAATTGTAAATAAACGTTTTGCCTTTAGCTTCATGATCTTTTCTGTGAAAATCCAGTTCCTCAGCAGTATCAAAAGCATAGTAAGCATGGCCAGAATCAATCAACTGTTTGGCATAGTCTGCATAAATATCCTTCCGTTCGCTTTGTCTGTAAGGACCAAATTTTTCATTTTTTCCTGGGCCTTCATCAAAAGGGATATTACACCAATTTAAAGCATCAACAATATATTGTTCTGCACCTTCAACATATCGGTTTTGATCCGTATCTTCTATTCTTAAGATAAAGGTTCCGTTATGTTTTTTTGCAAATAAATAGTTGAATAGGGCCGTACGAACACCACCAATGTGAAGTGGACCCGTTGGGCTTGGTGCAAAACGCACACGAACAGTATTACTCATGCTTTGTTGTTTTGGTGCAAAGATAAAAGGATATTTATGAATAGGAATAATTATGCGCTTATCATTTCACGTGGAACATGTTTATTGGAAAATAGTCAATTATGGCATAAAATAAAATTGTAATTTCGTATGTTATAATGCAATAGGCATGGATGAATTTAAAAACATACAATCAAAACTAGAGGGCTTTATTAAAAAGTACTACACCAATGAACTCATAAAAGGCACTATTATGTTTTTTGCCATTGGGTTATTGTATTTTTTATGCACTCTTTTTATTGAATATGTTTTATGGCTTAACTCAACATTTCGAACCATTTTGTTTTGGTTGTTTGTGGGTGTTGAACTGGCTTTAATTATAAAGTTCATTATCATTCCTGTTGCTAAGTTGTTCAAGCTGCAAGAAGGCATCAATTATGAAGACGCATCAAAAATTATAGGAAAGCATTTTCCTCAAGTTAATGACAAGCTTCTTAATGTTTTGCAACTTCATAAAGATCCTATCAAATCAGAATTACTGTTAGCCAGTATCAGTCAGAAGTCAGCGGAATTGAGTCCGATTCCGTTTAAGTTGGCCATCAATTTTAAAACCAATTTAAAATACTTAAAATATGCAGCTATTCCACTGGCAATCATATTAATAGCTGTTTTATCTGGGAATTTTAATCTGTTTAGTGACAGTTTTGAAAGGGTTGTGCACTACAGAACGGCTTATGAACCGCCAGCGCCCTTTCAGTTTTATGTTGTTAATAACGATTTAAATGCCATTGAGAACACAGATTTTAAATTGCACTTAACCGTTTCGGGAGAGGTAATTCCTGAAAACGTAGAGATACATTACAACAATGAGTCGTATTTGTTGCAACAAAAACAGGTTGGTGAGTTTGAGTATGTGTTTTCACAGCCAAGAGATAATATTCGTTTTCAATTATCCGCTAACAATGTAACCTCAAGACCGTATGAATTGCAAGTTATTCAGTCGCCATCTTTATTGAGTTTTGAAATGCTTTTAAACTATCCAAAGTATATCAATAAGCCATCTGAAACACTTAAAAGCACAGGTAATGCCAATGTTCCGGAAGGCACATCCATTACTTGGCTGCTCAACACCAAGGCAACGGATACTGTTCAAATGTTTGCCTTAGATACACTGTCATTTTTAAAAAAGGATTCCGGTGGATTTCAGTTGTCCAAAAGCATTTATAATGACCTAAACTATAGTATAAGCACAAGTAACAATCACTTGAAGCATTATGAAAATCTGTCGTTCAACATTGCTGTGATAAAGGATCAAAGCCCTGAACTTAACATTAAAATGGAAACGGATAGTGTAGACTTACAGACCCTTTATTTTTATGGGCAAGCCAGTGATGATTATGGGTTTAGTAAGTTACAATTGGTATATTATCCAACAGATAACGACTCCGATAAGCAATATCAAGCTATCCCAGTTTCGTCTTCCAATATTTCAGAATTTATCACGGCTTTTCCCAATGATTTAAAAATAGAGGAGGGTATACCTTATAGTTTATATTTCCAGGTATTTGACAATGATGCATTACATCATTATAAAAGCACAAAAAGTCCAGTGTTCACTTATAGAAAACGAACCAAAGAAGAGGAAGAGCAAAAACAGCTAAATGAACAAAGCGAAACTATCAAGGACTTAAACAAGTCTTTGAAAACATTCGATGAACAAGACAAGCAACTAGAAGAACTTTCTAAAACACAAAAGGAAAAATCTGAGTTAAATTTTAATGATAAAAAGAAGCTGGAATCTTTTTTCAAACGTCAGAAGCAGCAAGATGATTTGATGAAAAATTTCAACAAAGAACTGAAAGATAACCTTAAAGAATTTCAAAAGGACCAACCAAAAGAAGATACCTTCAAAAATGACCTTGAAAAACGATTACAGGAAAATGAGGAACAGTTAAAAGAGGATGAAAAGCTATTGGAAGAACTTCAAAAATTGCAAGACAAGATAAACAAAGAAGAGTTCACCCAAAAGTTGGATGAGCTAGCCAAACAAAACAAAAACAAAAAACGAAGTTTAGAGCAACTACTGGAATTAACAAAGCGCTTTTATGTGGCCAAAAAACTTGAAAAGCAACAGCAACAATTAGAGGGTTTGTCTAACGAGCAAGAGAAACTGTCTGATGAACCAGATGATGTAAACACCAAGGAAAGCCAAGATGAACTGAACAAGGCTTTTGAAGATTTTAAAAAGCAAATGGATCAACTTGAGAAAGACAACAAAGCACTAAAGAAACCTTTGGAAATACCTCGGGACAAGTTAGACGAAAGAGAGGTTGATGAGAACCAACAAAAGGCTTCTGATGAGTTAGAAAAACAAAAACAAAGCCAAGACCAGCAACAAAATCAACAAAGTAAAACCAAGGCCAAAACTAGCCAGAAAAAGGCCGCTATGAAGATGAAGCAAATGAGCAATAAAATGGCGCAAGCCATGCAGGCTAGCAGTGGCGAACAAATGCAAGAAGATGTTGATATGCTCAGACAGATTTTAGATAATCTTCTGCTTTTTTCATTTGATCAGGAAGCACTAATGAATCAGTTTAAAACCATTGAAATTAATCACAATAAATATGCTGCTTACTTGAGAAAGCAAAGCGACTTAAAGGAACATTTCAAGCATATTGATGATAGTCTTTTTGCCTTGTCCTTAAGAGAACCTAAACTGTCGGAAACTGTCAATAAAGAGATTTCAGAAGTGTACTTTAATATTGATAAAAGTTTAGATCAATTCGCAGAAAACCAAATGGTGCAAGGTATTTCCAATCAACAATTCACCATAACGGCAGCAAATAATTTATCAAATTTTTTGAGTGATGTTTTAGATAATATGAATGAACAATTAAATCCATCACCAGGTCAAGGTCAAGGAGACGCTGATATGCAATTACCCGATATAATTATGAATCAGGAAGAGCTTAATAAGATGATGCAGGACGGTCTCAAAAAAGATGAACAAGGGAAGCCACAAGACGGAAAAGAAGGCAAAAGCGGCAAAGACGGAACGGAAAAACAAGAAGGAGACGGAGACAATGACTCAACAAACCAGTTACTGTATCAAATATATCAAAAGCAAGAAGAATTAAGACAAGCTCTTGAAGACAAACTGGCCAAAGAAGGTAAGACGGGCAACGGAGATAATCTGTTAAAAAAAATGGAAGAAGTTGAAATGGATTTGCTCAATAAAGGCTTCAACAATCAAACCCTTCAAAAAATGATTGAGCTACAGCATCAGTTGTTAAAATTGGAAAATGCCACGTTTCAACAAGGATTTGATAATAAGCGTCAATCAAAATCTAATCAGAATGAGTTCATCAACAATACAAATAACCAAATACCAACGGCCAAAGAATATTTTAATTCAACAGAAATTTTAAATAGACAAGCATTACCTTTGCAGGAATTGTACAAAAAGAAAGTTCAAGAGTATTTCAAAAGTAAAGATGATAAGTTTTAACTACGAAACCGAGTTCTCATGGAATGAAGAAGACAAAATTTCTTCATGGGTTTCTAACGTGATTATATCTGAAGGATTTAAAGTAGGAGACATCAATTACATATTCTGTGATGACGACTATTTGCATAAGATTAATGTTGAGTTTCTAAACCACGATACATTAACGGACATAATTAGCTTTGATTATTCGGTCGGAAAAATTCTACAAGGCGATATTTTCATATCTATAGAACGGGTCAAGGAAAACGCTTCTGATTTCAAGGTGTCTTTTTTAGATGAGCTACACAGGGTTTTGGTTCATGGTGTTTTGCACTACTGTGGTTATAAAGACAAGACCGATGAAGATGCCAAGATAATGCGCCAAAAGGAAGACCACTATACAGCCTTATTAGGTAGATAATCTAAATCACGTTATATTTGCAAATTATTTTCTGAACAAGAATACCAAATACAGTTGTTCCACGTGGAACAGTTTAAGTTAGAAAAGTAAAAAACAAGGTTTAAACCATACAGTATGTTTAATGAAGTATATGATGTTATTGTAGTTGGAGCTGGGCACGCAGGAAGCGAAGCTGCGGCTGCGGCTGCCAATATGGGAAGTAAAACACTGCTTGTTACCATGAACCTTCAAAACATTGCACAGATGTCTTGTAACCCCGCCATGGGTGGTATTGCAAAAGGGCAAATCGTCAGGGAGATTGATGCGCTTGGCGGTTATAGTGGCATAGTAAGCGACACCTCGGCGATTCAATTTAAGATGCTCAACAAATCAAAAGGTCCTGCCATGTGGAGTCCACGCGTACAGAGTGACCGAATGCGTTTTGCAGAGGATTGGAGATTAATGCTAGAACAGACTCCTAATTTGGATTTTTACCAAGAAATGGTGTCTGGCTTATTGATTAAAGGAAACAAAGTTGTAGGCGTTAAAACATCCTTAGGTGTTGAAATTAAATCCAAAACGGTTGTATTGACCAACGGTACATTTTTAAATGGGCTCATTCATATTGGTGACAAGAATTTTGGAGGCGGGAGAGCAGGTGAAAAAGCAGCAACGGGCATTACAGAACAACTGGTTGATTTAGGTTTTGATTCTGGAAGAATGAAAACGGGAACGCCACCAAGAGTTGATGGCCGATCTTTGGATTATTCAAAAATGGTAGAACAACCAGGGGATGCTAAACCCGAAAAATTCTCTTATTTGGATGTCACTAAACCATTAAAAAAACAACGGTCTTGCTTTATGACTTATACCAGTCCTGAAGTGCATGATTTACTTCGAGAAGGGTTTGATAGATCACCAATGTTTAATGGAAGAATTAAAAGTTTAGGACCACGATATTGCCCATCCATAGAAGATAAAATCAATCGTTTTGCTGATAAGGATCGTCACCAATTATTTATTGAACCTGAGGGTTGGAATACCGTTGAAGTTTATGTAAATGGGTTTTCAACATCCTTGCCAGAAGATGTTCAATTTAAAGCATTGCGTTCTGTAGCCGGTTTTGAAAACGTTAAGTTTTTTAGACCTGGTTATGCGATTGAATATGATTATTTTCCACCCACACAATTAAAGCACACCCTAGAGACCAAGTTAGTTGATGGGTTATATTTTGCAGGACAGATTAATGGAACCACTGGTTATGAAGAAGCAGCTTCACAAGGTTTAATGGCTGGTATAAATGCGAGTCTAAAAGTTCAAGAACGCGATCCATTTACCTTAAAAAGAGATGAGGCTTATATTGGTGTTTTGATTGATGATTTAATTACAAAAGGAACCGAGGAGCCTTATCGCATGTTTACATCTCGTGCAGAATACAGAACCTTATTACGACAAGATAATGCCGATTTGCGTTTAACACCAAAAGGATACGAGCTTGGTTTAGCCAGCAAGAAACGTTTAGAACGAATGGAACAAAAGCACGAAGAAGCTGAAAAATTTGTTCAGTTTTTTGCTGATACCAGTGTTAAACCAGAGGAGGCGAATCCGGTTTTAGAATCGAAAGGCTCGGCGTTGGTTAAACAATCCGATAAGATGTTTAAGATTTTTTCTAGACCAAACATTACTATTGATGACGTTAGAAAATTTGCCGCCGTTGAACAATATATTCAAGATAACAATTTAGACGATGAGGTAATTGAACAAGCCGAAATTCAAGTGAAATATTCCGGATATATTGCCAAGGAAAAAAACAATGCTGACAAATTAAGCCGCCTTGAATACGTAAAAATCCCAGAAAATTTTGATTATTCCCAAATTAAATCCATGAGTTTTGAAGCTAGAGAAAAGCTTAAAAAAATTCAACCTACAACGGTTTCACAAGCGTCAAGAATAAGCGGTGTGTCGCCAAATGATATTTCTGTTTTGTTGGTTTATATGGGTAGATAATTTAATCGTTCCACGTGGAACACATTTTTTTGTGATTTCTAAGTAAGGAGGAATCTATTGTTTTAATGAATAAAAAAGCGTTTTTAAAAGTAAAAGATCATTCGGTTTCTGGCGAGGAATTTGATTTATTGTATGATTCTGAATTTGATTTTTTAGAAACAACACCACAACCTTCAAAAGAAAAATTACCGGAATATTATAAAAGTGAGGACTATATTTCGCATACAGATTCTAAAAGAAATCTCTTTGAAAAAGTATATCATGTAGTTAAAACGAGAACGCTTAAAAGAAAACTAAAACTCATTAATAAATATTCAAAAAACGAAATATCACTTTTGGATTTTGGATGTGGAACAGGAGATTTTTTAAAAGTAGCCAAAGAAAGTGAATGGGAGGTTTTTGGAGTTGAGCCAAATGACCAGGCACGGCAAATTGCAAATTCAAAATTAGACGAACTGGTTTTTACATCAGAAGAGTTTTTAAAATTTGAAAAGGAACGGTTTGATGTAATTACCCTTTGGCATGTATTGGAACATGTGCCAGACTTAAATACTCATCTTGCTCTTTTTAAAAAATTATTAAAACCCAATGGAACGTTAATAATTGCAGTTCCCAATTATAAAAGTTTTGATGCTAAAATTTATAAAAGGTATTGGGCCGCTTTTGATGTGCCAAGACATCTTTGGCATTTTTCCAGAACCTCAATTAATAAATTAATGATGTTAAACCAAATGGAAGTTGTTAAAACATATCCCATGTTGTTTGATGCATTTTATGTGAGCCTACTTTCTGAAAAATATAAAACAGGACACATGAACCCTATTAGGGCATTTTGTGTTGGATGTCTTTCAAATTTGAAAGCGATTAGGTCAAAAGAGTACTCATCTTTGATTTATGTTGTGAAAAACAGTAAAAATTAATTTATCCCTGCGTATTTGAGACAAATCTATCACAAACGGCTCTTTCTATGGATAATTCTTTTTAGAGCTTTAAATCGCTTTTATTCAAGTCATTTTTAATAATTAAAAATGATGAGCATATCTTTTTGTATAATTTATTCTTATTGTGTTAAAAACGCCATAATTAAAAGGAAAAATATTTTTACTTTCCTACTTTTGTGCAACATGTTAAAAATAAAAAAATGAAGAATATAATTTATGCTGTTGTTTTGTTGCTGGCTTTTTCGTCTTGTCAAAAACAACAAAAAATTGGATATGTTGATAATGGCAAGGTTATCAATGAGTATCAACAAAAAAAGGATCTTGAAGCAAAATATCAAGCAAAAGATGCCGCTTTTCAAAAACGTGCGGATAGTATTGGTCAAGCATTTCAGTTAGAGGCAAAGACCTTTCAATCACAAGTAAAAAGTATGTCTCCTAAAATGCAACAGGAAAAATATCAAGCTTTAGGCCAGAAACAGCAAACGCTTCAAAAGCAAATGCAATCTGAACAGCAACAAATTCAACAAGAATTTCAAACTGAGATTGACTCCATAATTGCCAAGGTAAAAGACTTTGTTAAAGATTATGGAAAAAATAATGGCTATACTTATATCTTAGGAACAAGTGATGCAGCGGCTACCGTGATGTATGGAACAGAAGAAAATGATTTGACACAAACCATTTTAGATGCTTTGAACAAAGAATATAAAAAATAGTATAAACATCTGATATACAGTTAAATAAATAAAAAAACACCAACTAAAAATTGGTGTTTTTTTATTTAAAACTATTCCACTAAGCAGATTTTTTATGAAGTAAGCGTGTTAGCTTGATAGACAGATCTGTTAAGATAATCTTTGAATTTCCATTTCTCTCAATGTGATAAACAGCATTTTCAAGCTCTTCATTTATTTCAATAATGTTGGCGTTATGCACAAAGGGCGCAAACTTTTCTAACTTAAAAGATTCTGTTTTTGGTTGCAGATATACTAATCCAGAAGCTTTATAATTCAATAACAGAGCTTGCCTGAAAAAATTCAAACAGAATAATAAAAACTGTTTTTGGGTTTCCCTGCCTGTTTTTGATATATCATCACTCCAGTTAATCAAATCGTGAATGGCTGCCTTATTTCCTTTAGCCTTAAAAGCACTTCTAATCCAGAACACAAACCATTCTTCAAATTGTAAATCCTCTGAATCTTGATAAATTAAGTCACAGGCTTTATTGTAATTTCCGTTGGACTGCTGTGCTATTTTAGTAGCCACAGAGTCTTCCAATCCATACTGTTTAATAAGTCCTTCTTTTATGACATTTTCAGATAATGGTGGAAAATGAAGCATTTGGCAACGCGATTTAATGGTATTTATAATTTGCTCTTCATCTTCGGCAATTAAAATAAAAATGGTTTTATTGGGTGGCTCTTCAATGAGTTTCAACAATTTATTGGCACAAGCTTGGTTCATTTTTTCTGCCATCCAAATGAGCATGACCTTATAACCACCTTCATAGGATTTTAAGGATAGCGACTTAACGATTTCAACGGCTTCATCAACACCTATCTGCCCTTGTTTATTGTCAACACCAAGTTGTTTGTACCAATCAAATAAATTACCATAAGGCTGGTCTTTTAAAAGTTGGCGCCATTCATCCATATAATTGTTTGATACAGGGTGGCTTTTTACTTTATCACTTGTGGTTACCGGAAAAGCAAAATGAAGGTCTGGGTGTGAAAAGCTATTGAACTTTATATTACAGGATTCATTCCCCGAGTTATTTTCCCCATTGCTGTTCGCACAAAGAATGTATTGTGCATAAGCAATTGCCATGGGCAAAGTGCCACAACCTTCTGGACCCACAAATAATTGGGCATGAGCAATTCTGCCATTATCTACACTTTGTGTAAGATGTTTTTTAATGTGTTCCTGACCTAGTATATCTTCAAAAAGCATGAAGCAAACCTACATAATTTTTTTCTTTTTTAAATTTAAAAACAAAATGAAAAAAATTATAAGACAGGTTCCATCTGACATCTATTTAATTTTTATTTTTTACAGAGGAAATATCGTTTTTTTATAATTCTTTATCACTTCAATCGTTTTCGTAAAAAAACTCGTTTTACAGCTCTTTATAATTAGTTACATTTGTGCAACAGATAACTTCTTAAAATATTGTTTTACAGTATTAAAGATGGCCTGTTATTGATTTATAACGAAAAAAACATAAAACATAAACACATGAAAACCCTTAACGATTTTAATTTCGAAAATAAAAAAGCCTTGATTCGCGTAGACTTCAACGTTCCTTTAAATGACAAGTTTGAAGTAACAGATGCTACTAGAATTGTGTCTGCAAAACCAACAATTATAAAAATTTTGGAAGATGGTGGTAGCTGCATTTTAATGTCTCATTTAGGCCGGCCAAAAGGTGTTCAAGACCAATTTTCTTTACGACATATTGTTAACAAAGTTGAAGACATATTGGGTGTAGAGATTAAATTTGTTGATGAATGCGTTGGAGAAAAAGCGGAAACGGCTGCGGCTAACTTAAAACCAGGTGAAATTTTATTGTTGGAAAATTTGCGTTTCCATAAAGAAGAAGAAGCTGGTGACAAAGGGTTTTCTGAACAACTTTCTAAATTAGGAGATATTTACGTCAATGATGCTTTTGGAACCGCACATAGAGCGCATGCTTCAACAACCATTGTGGCTGAATTTTTCCCAAAAAACAAATGCTTTGGATATTTGTTGGCTCAAGAAATTGAAAGCATTGAAAAAGTATTAAAAACAGGAGAGAAGCCTGTATTGGCAGTACTTGGTGGAGCAAAAGTGTCTTCAAAAATCACCATTATAGAAAACATTCTTGATAAGGTTGACCATTTAATAATTGGCGGCGGTATGTCATTCACATTCATAAAAGCTCAAGGCGGTAAAATAGGGAATTCCATTTGTGAAGATGACAAACAAGAATTGGCTTTGGATATCTTAAAACAAGCCAAAGCTAAAAACGTACAAGTTCATATTCCTGTTGATGTGGTTGCTGCCGATAAATTCAGTAATGACGCCAACACACAGATTGTTGATATTGATAAAATTCCTGATGGATGGGAAGGCGTTGATGCTGGACCAAAATCCATTGCCATATTTCATGATATTGTCATGGAAAGCAAAACCATTTTATGGAATGGACCGTTAGGTGTATTTGAAATGGAAAAATTTGCAAAAGGCACCATTGAATTAGGAAATTCCATAGCCGAAGCCACTAAAAATGGAGCGTTTTCTCTAGTAGGCGGTGGTGATTCTGTTGCAGCTGTTAAACAATTTGGGTTTGAAGATAAAGTAAGTTATGTAAGTACGGGTGGTGGCGCTATGTTGGAAAGCCTTGAGGGAAAAACATTACCTGGAATTGCGGCTATTCTAGAATAAAACCATTTAAATTTTCTATTTAAATCAAAAAATACGATTTTCGCAATACCATCGTTCATTAATAAACAAAAAGAAGATATGGTATTGCGAATTTTTATATTAGTTTTCATCCTAAACATAGGGTTTGGTTATACCCAAACCAATGATTCCATTGCCATGCCCCAAAAACCGATTACCGATTCTTTGGTTGATGGCCAATTATACACAAGTAAAGCCATTAAAGCGGTTATAGATAGCATCAGCATAAGAAATTTATCAGATAACAGTGATGCTGCTTCAATGGATGAAAAGTGGCTGGAAGAATTGTACAGCAACGATTTATATGACACCATATATAAATCTATTTCAGAACTTACGTATGATGATGTTGAGTATCCCGAACTTTCTACAGATACCCTTAAAGCAAGACTTAAAAGGCTAGATGCCAAAACACCTTTTAACGTGGAATATAATCCAGGGTTGGAAAGTGTCATCAAGTCCTATTTAAAAAACCGTAGGGAAACCTTGCAGAAACTCATAGCGTTGAGTGCGTTTTACTTTCCTATGTTTGAGCGTGAATTGGATAGTTATGACCTTCCCCTTGAAATTAAGTACTTGGCCATTGTGGAATCTGCCTTAAAGCCAAGAGCCAAATCTAGAGTTGGTGCTACTGGTTTATGGCAGTTTATGTTTGGTACTGGTAAAATGTACGGATTGGACGTAAGCAGTTATGTAGATGAACGAAGTGACCCAATTAAGTCTACGGAAGCCGCAGCAAAATACTTATCAAAACTGTACGAAATTTTTGGAGATTGGGATTTAGCATTGGCGGCCTACAACTCTGGACCAGGAAATGTCACAAAAGCCATTAGACGCTCAGGCGGTTATCAAAACTATTGGAACATAAGGCACAACTTACCTCGAGAAACAGCAGGATATTTGCCAGCGTTTTTAGCCACTATGTATATTTTTGAATATGCCGAAGAGCATGGTTTTAAAACAGCAAAACCAGAATACGCTTATTTAGAAACAGATACCATTAGGGTTAAACACATGATAACACTTGATCAGGTTTCAGAAGTTACGGGTGTTGACATGGAAGCACTTCAGTTTTTAAATCCATCTTATAAATTAGATATTATTCCATATATAAAGGACGAAAATTATACGCTACGTTTGCCCAGAACAGCAATAGGTACCTTTGTTAACAATGAGGATCAAATCTATGCCTATGTGAAGGCAGAATTTGACAAACGGGAAAAACCATTGCCACAGTTTTTTGAAGCAGATAGTAAGACAATATACCGTGTACGATCGGGTGATTTTTTAGGCAGAATAGCGAGAAAATATGGCGTTAGAGTTAGCCAGATAAAACAGTGGAACGGACTAAGAAGCAACAATCTTCAAATAGGACAACGATTGACCATTTACCCCAGAAAGCCATACACCCCAATCAGTACATCTTCCGCTTCAACTCAGGTAAAAACGACACTATCAGGCAACACAACAATATACACTGTTAAAGAAGGAGACTCATTATGGAGTATCTCTCAAAAATTTTCTGGAGTTTCTGTTCAAAATATTAAAGATTGGAACGATATTAGTGGTAATCATATTAAACCTGGAATGAAACTTAAAATATCCAAAGGATAAGCGCCCTTATTCAATCATGACATAGCCAAATATATGGGCGTATCAATTAAGAGGTATTACTTAAGAATTCCAAGTGAATATTGAAACCAAAATAAATTTAAACAGATGAAAAACGTTTTTTTAATTACTGCATTAGCCATATTAATCATAGGCTGCGGGGACAACAAAACAAAAAACAACAAAATTCTTTCGGATTCCTCTGGTAAATTCAACAATGTATCAGTAGTAGTTGATAATGATTTGTGGAACGGAAGTGTTGGAGAAGCCATTAGAGGTGTACTTGCAACAACGGTTGATGGTTTACCTCAAGATGAGCCTATTTTTAACATGAGTCAAATACCACCATCCGTGTTTTCAGGGTTTGTTGCGCATAATAGGACGGTATTAAAAATAGAAAAGGGCAATACAGCTGCTATAAAGTTCCTTGATGATGTGTATGCCAAACCACAAAAAGTGGTTGTTGTTTCTGGTCCTACAAATGATGATATTATTAATGAGATCAACGAGAATTCAGATAAAATAATCAAAGCATTTAAAAGTGAAGAATTAAAAGAAAAGCAAAGACAGATCAATTTATCATTGCATGATGTCAAACCAATTGAAAAAGAATTGGGATTAACCATCAAATTCCCAACGGCCTATAGAATTGCTAAACAGGATAAATCATTTTTTTGGATTCGAAAAGACATTAAAACAGGCACCATGAATTTAATGTTGTACCAACTGCCCTATAATGCCATACATGAAAACGATAGCGTAGTAAACCAAATCATTAAAATTAGGGATTCCATTGGCAAAACGTATATTCCTGGGCGTGTTGATGGTTCCTACATGATAACAGAAAATGCCTATACACCATTTCATTTTGAAACAACTCTGGACAATAGACCCGCTTTAGAGACCAAAGGCATGTGGGAGGTTAAAAATGATTTTATGGCCGGGCCGTTTGTAAGTTATTTAATTGATGATAAAGCCAATAACAGGTGGGTAGCCATTGAAGGTTTTGTGTTTGCGCCATCGGTTGATAAACGCGACTACATGTTTGAATTAGAAGCAATAATCAAATCCATTAAAATTAAATAATAGACTTGTTAAAAATTAAAAAAGCCAGCACATTGTGCTGGCTTTTTTAATGGATATTGTTATTCTTTTTTATCGTCCTTTTTATCGTCGTCTTTACTAGCATCCTTAAATTCTTTAATACCACTACCAAGACCTCTCATTAGTTCTGGTATTTTTTTCCCTCCAAACAACAATAAAATCACTACCGCAATTATAACCCATTGCCCAGGCCCAATTACTAAGGGTAACATATATAAATTCATAATGTGTGTATTTAATGTGCAAAGTTAGTAATTTAAGTTTAATAATATCGTTTTAAACACAAGTTTAGCATAAAGGGAATGAGCTCTTGAGATAATTTTATTTAATTTTGTTTTTAACATGAGTGATAAAAAAAAGAAACCCAAAAGAATAGCCCGAAAACTCCTTGATAAGTATAGGTTGGTGATACTTAATGAAGAGACGTTTGAAGAACGCATTTCATTTAAACTTACACGATTAAATGTATTTGTGGTTGCCTCTATATCAACCATAATATTAATAGTTTTAACCACGGTTTTAATAGCATTTACGCCGTTAAGGGAGTACATTCCAGGGTATTCTTCTGCTGCGCTGAAAAAGAGGGCCACTGTGTTAAGTTATAAAACAGATTCGCTTCAGCAAGTTATCTCAATGAACGAAAAATACTATGCTTCCATAAAAAAAGTATTGCAAGGAGATGTGTCTTCAGTCGATTTTAATAAAGACTCAATCGTTCAAGCAGTAAAACTTGAGGCCAATGATGTGGACTTAAATCCAATTTCAGAAGATTCCATTTTAAGAGAAAAGGTTGATAAGGAGGACAAGTATAATTTATTTGAATCGGCAACATCGGCAACAAACTTCGTGTTGTTTCCTCCGGTAAACGGACCCATTAGTGAGTCCTACAACGTTAAGGAAAAACACTATGCCGTTGATATTGTGGTGGCCAAAGACACGCCTGTAAAATCGGTTGCTGATGGTATTGTTATTTTTGCAGAGTGGA
Source organism: Yeosuana aromativorans (assembly GCF_014646655.1). Lineage (GTDB taxonomy): Bacteria > Bacteroidota > Bacteroidia > Flavobacteriales > Flavobacteriaceae > Yeosuana > Yeosuana aromativorans. The sequence goes on from NZ_BMNR01000006.1 coordinate 83,435, forward strand.
CCGCAAGTACAGGATATGTTATTATTATTGAACACAGTTATGGATTGATATCCGTTTATAAACACAACACTTCATTAACAAAAACCCAAGGCGATCTAGTGAAAGCCGGTGAGGTTATTGCTACAGCAGGTAATTCAGGAGAATTGTCAACTGGACCGCATTTGCATTTTGAACTTTGGAACGATGGTTATCCAGTTAATCCAACAAACTTTATAGATTTCAAATAATGATATCGTTAAAATCCACGCTGGCAAAACCCTTTGCAAAAATAATTTACAATCAAGTTCAAAAATGGGCTAACAAGCCTATTGAAACGCAGCAAAAAGTTTTTGAAGAGCTAATAAGCAAAGCTGCAGAAACCAAGTTTGGTAAAGACCATGATTTTATTAGCATAAATTCATATGAGGATTTTGTAAAACGAGTTCCCATAAGGGACTATGAAGAGCTTAAACCGTATGTAGAAAAAGCCGTTATAGGAGAACAAGATGTGCTTTGGCCAGGAAAGCCTATTTATTTTGCTAAAACATCCGGAACCACATCCGGCTCTAAATATATTCCTATTACCAAGGACAGCATGCCGTTTCATATTGAAGCTGCTAGAAATGCTATTTTGTTATATATCCATGAAACAGGCAACAGTAAATTTGTTGATGGAAAAATGATTTTTCTTCAGGGAAGCCCAATCCTGGAAACCAAAAACGGTATTCAGTTTGGACGGCTTTCCGGAATTGTAGCCCATTATGTGCCCAAATATCTTCAAAAAAACAGAATGCCATCCTATAAAACCAATTGCATTGAGGACTGGGAAACAAAAGTAGATGCCATTGTTGAGGAAACCTTACCAGAAAACATGACGGTCATTTCAGGAATACCGTCTTGGGTGCAAATGTATTTTGAAAAGTTGCAACAAAAGACAGGCAAGAAAATAGGAGACATTTTTAAGAATTTTAACCTGTTCATTTTTGGCGGGGTTAATTATGAACCATACCGAGCAAAATTCGAGAATCTCATAGGACGACAAGTTGATAGCATAGAACTGTATCCTGCCAGCGAAGGTTTTTTTGCCTATCAAGACAAACAACACGAAAAAGGCATGTTGTTGCAGTTAAACTCTGGTATATTTTACGAGTTTGTCAAGGCTGACGAATTTTTTAATGAAAACCAAAAACGGATTACCATTAAAGATGTTGAAGTAGGCATAAACTATGTGATGGTCATCTCAACCAACGCAGGACTTTGGGCCTATAATATTGGCGACACCGTTGAATTTACCTCATTAAAACCTTACAGGGTGATTGTATCAGGCAGAATAAAGCATTTTATTTCAGCTTTTGGAGAGCATGTAATTGGCAAAGAAGTAGAACAAGCCATGATGGATGCCACGTCACAAACAGATGTAAGGGTTTCAGAATTTACCGTGGCACCACAAATAAATCCACAGCAAGGCTTGCCATATCATGAATGGTTTGTAGAGTTTGAAAATGAACCAACAGGTTTATTGGAATTTGCCAAAAAAATTGATGAGTCACTTCAAAAGCAAAACACCTACTATTTTGATTTGATTCAGGGCAAAGTGTTGCAACCGCTTAAAATCACTATGGTTAAAAAAGATGGTTTTCAGGAATATATGAAATCTGTCGGGAAATTGGGAGGCCAAAATAAAATACCTCGCTTATCAAATGACAGAAAAATTGTTGAGGATTTCCCTCAGTTAAGTTTACTCAAATAGTATTATCTTTGAGCCGTAAACAAACCTATGAAAAGTAAAAAAAACCACGAAAGAACTAGAGCTCAAGAAAGTTCAAATGCCATAGAGCGGATGTACATTACCATGCGGCATCTGTTCAATAGAGGGTTTTATAAACCCATGGGGGTTTCTGGAGAAACCCTAAGACAGTCATTATTGCTATTAAAACCTGAAATTTATGGCTCCATTGGAGATGAAAAAGCAGAGTTAAATGGGTTGCTGTATGTTATAGACAGATTACCACAAGGCATAGAAGAATGCACGTTTATTAATTTAACTAGTGATGAGGGCTATTCCAATTCCCATTTTAAACCTATTATTCCAGAAAAAAGACGACGTAATTGCTATAGAATAGATTCGGAGCAAATGAATATTGAAATCACCCGAGGACGTTCAGAGATTTATGATATTTTAACCCATCTTACCTTTCTTTTTGTGGAGTCACATAAAATAAGTAAACGTGTCCTTATTGATGAAATAGGATCTACTACAAGGGATTGGATAAAACTTGAAAGTGCGGCGCTATCAACAAAAAAACTAACGCAACAAGAACGTGAGATAGCCATTACGCATATGGCCAATATTTTAGGGAGAACCTTTAATGAAATACAATCCGTTTACAATGAATTCGCAACGCCTTCACAACCCGAAAGATTACTCCATATTATCTATTGGCTTGGCAAATTGGCTATTGAAGAACAGATAAACAACAACAAACGAACTGTAACCTTTAGTCCCGTACTAAGAGAACGATTGGGGCATCACATTCATGGAGAGATTTGGGCAGACAATATCAAAGAAGTGCTGCATAAAAACGAGTTGCTGGAAAGACCTATCCATATCATAAGTGCTAACATGCACAGCGTCATGAACACGTTGTTTGCGCCTAGTACATTAAAATCGCTTATGTCAAAAAAGACTGCTTTTCAAGTGTACGAAGATTTGAGTAAAGCCAAAAACAACGAACTTCGCAATAAAGTAACCAAAGAAGCGTTGCAAAATGGAATGATTTTTATTCCAGACACATCTGGCACCAATATAGATGTTCAAATTTTTGACACTAGTAAGATTGATGTGTCTAAATTGGATATTAAAGTGAATGAAAAAACTTTAAAATCAAATAAACCGGTTCTTTTGGTTATGGATTACGCCTTTGGCGAACAAGCTTATGAAACCATTGACGAATTGCTGAAACCTTTTAAAACAAAAGGGAAGAACATATATTTGAATGTAGAATCATTGTCCATTATGGGTAAAGCAGGTATTTTGGAAGGTGGTAAAGGTGATATTATGATTCCAACGGCGCATATCTTTGAAGGAACAGCTGATAACTATCCCTTTAAAAATGAATTATCTAAAAACGATTTAGAAGGTCATGGGCTTGATGTTTATGAAGGAACCATGATAACTGTACTGGGAACATCTTTACAAAACAAGGACATTTTAAAGTTTTTTTATAATTCAACCTGGAGTGTTATTGGACTGGAAATGGAAGGAGCCCATTATCAAAAAGCCATTCAGGCCGCTTCAAAAGTACGAGGAAGTATTAGTCCTGATGTAAAAGTGAGATACGCTTACTATGCCAGTGATAATCCGCTAGAAACAGGAAGTACTCTGGCCTCAGGAGGCTTGGGAACAACGGGTGTTAAGCCAACATACGTAATAACAAGGAAAATATTAGAACAACTATTTAACTAACACATTGATAACATTATGAATAAAGAATTGCCACAACCGCAGCAATCAGAAGAAGTTGATTTAGGACAATTATTTAAGTTTATTGGAAACGCCTTTAACCGATTCTTCAGGTTTTTAGCCAGTATTTTTAAGGGGATTTTTCATGTCATCATTTTGTTTTTGTTATTCATTCAGAAGCATATTATAAAATTGGCAATTATTGGTTTTTTAGGTTTGGTAATAGGGTTTTATTTGGATAGTATTAAAGAAACTAAGTATATTTCTACAATGGTTGTCGAGCCCAATTTCAATAGTGTTCAGCAACTGTATAATAACATTGATTTTTATAATGAATTAGCTAATGCAAAAGATTCTACGGCACTTGCTGAAACGTTTAATATTTCAAAAAAAGAAGCAGGTTCAATAAAAGAATTTAGTGTAGAATCCTATTCTGATGAAAATCAAAAAATGCAATTATTTGATAAGTTTGTACGTAGTTTAGATACAACGACTCAAAAAGCAATAGATATGGATTCCTATCTAAAGAATTTCAACTCGTTTGATGCAAAGTTTCATACAGTATCCGTAATAGCGACGGACAATGGTATAGCCAAAAAAATTCAACCAACAATTATCAACTCTATTTCAAGAAACAGTTACTTTAACCTTCAAAAAGAGATAAGCGATACTAATATAAAACTTGAAGATAGTCTTTACAAGAAACAAATCAAAGAAATAGATTCCTTGCAATTGCTTTACAAAAAAGTGATGCTTAAAGAAGCTGATCGCCCCATGGAAGGCACGAGTATTAGCCTAGGAGAAAATGGTGTTAAAGAAAACAAAGAACTGGCGCTAATTAATAAAATGGAGGATCTTAAAACTGGCTTAGTAGCACTTAATGTAGAGCGCGCTAATAAATCGAGTATTTTAAATGTAATCTCAGATTTTCCTAGAAAAGGGGTTAAAGTAAAAGGGATTTTAAAAAGTTATAAGTTCCTTGTTCCTGCTTCATTATTAGTTTTGACACTGATGTTTTTAAGCTTGTTATCACTGAACACCTATCTTAAGAATTACAAAAAAGAGTAAACAACATGACCATTTTAATTACAGGAGGAGCGGGTTTTATAGGGTCCAATTTTATCCCTTATTTCCTTAACAAATATCCTGAAATTAAAATAGTTAACCTAGATAAGTTGACGTATGCGGGCAATCTTTCTAATTTAGAGGGAGTTAGCCAAAATAAAAATTATACGTTTGTACAAGGAGATATTTGCGATAGAAATTTAATAGAGCGATTGTTTAAAAACTATGATTTTGAGGGAATTATTCATTTTGCAGCAGAATCGCATGTGGATAATTCCATAAAAAACCCAGATGAATTTATTAAAACCAATGTATTTGGCACCTTTAATTTATTGGATGTTGCCAAAAACCGTTGGATGGAATCGCCGTTTAAAACAAAAAAACATTTTGAAAATTCCCGATTTCACCATATTTCAACCGATGAGGTTTACGGTTCTTTAGGAAAAACGGGCCTATTTACTGAAAACACAACGTATGCACCTAACAGTCCGTATAGCGCTTCAAAAGCATCTTCAGATTTTTTGGTTAGAAGTTATTTTCATACCTACGGGATGAATGTTGTTACCACTAATTGTTCCAACAATTATGGTCCAAAACAACATGATGAAAAATTGATTCCTACCATCATAAGAAAAGCATTGAACAATCAAGATATTCCCATTTACGGAAAAGGGGAAAATATTAGAGATTGGTTATATGTTGATGATCACTGCAAAGGCATTGATTTGGTGTTTCAGAAAGGAAAATCAGGAGAAACCTACAATATAGGAGGCGATAATGAACGAAGTAATCTATATATTGCAAAGACTATTTGTGATATTTTAGATGAGGTTTTTCCTAAGGAAAATTCTTATAATGAGCAAATTACATTTGTTACAGATAGACCAGGTCATGACTTTAGATATGCAATTGATGCTTCCAAAATTAAAAAAGAATTAAAATGGAAAGCTCAAGAAAATTTTGAGTCAGGGATAAGAAAAACAATTGATTGGTACATAAAAAAATATAAATGAAAGGTATCATATTAGCAGGAGGTTCGGGAACTAGATTGCACCCACTTACTAAAGTAGTTAGCAAACAACTCATGCCCATTTATGATAAACCCATGATCTATTATCCTCTAACAACCCTTATGTCTGTTGGTATTAGAGACATTTTGATAATCTCAACCTCAAAAGACACCCCGTTATTTAAAGAACTCTTGGGTGATGGGCAAGATTATGGCTGTCAATTTGAATATGCCATTCAAGAACAACCAAACGGATTGGCAGAAGCCTTTTTGATTGGTGAAGAATTTATAGGAAAAGATAGTGTTGCACTTATTTTAGGCGATAATATTTTTTACGGATCCGGTTTAGAAAAAACGCTTCAAAACAGTTATAATCCTAAAGGAGGTGTCATTTTTGCTTATCACGTTCAAGACCCGCAACGTTATGGTGTTGTGGAGTTTGATACTACCAACAAAGCAGTTTCCATTGAAGAAAAGCCCAAACATCCAAAATCCAATTATGCAGTTCCAGGTATTTATTTTTATGATAACTCGGTTATTGCAAAAGCTAAAAACATACAACCAAGCCACAGAGGCGAGCTGGAAATTACCGATATCAACAGAGCATACCTAAAGCAAGGTAATCTTAATGTTCAAATTTTGGATAAAGGAATTGCTTGGCTGGATACGGGAACCTTTAATTCGCTCATGAAAGCGTCGCAATTTGTTCAAGTGATTGAAGAACGCCAAGGACAAAAAATTGGTTGTATTGAAGAAATGGCATACAAACTGGGGTACATAGATAAAGAACAGTTAAATAAATTAGCAGAGCCATTGTTAAAAAGTGGCTACGGACAATACCTTCAACAATTAATATAAATATGATTGTAGAAGAAACATATTTAAAGGGATGTTTTGTTATTTATCCTCAGGTATTTGAAGACGAACGTGGGTATTTCTTTGAAAGCTTTAATAAAAGAACTTTTGAAAAGCATACTGGAATAACCACAAACTTTGTGCAGGATAACCAATCCAAATCTTTAAAAGGTGTTTTAAGAGGTTTACATTTCCAAAAAGGAGAATTTGCACAGGCAAAGCTGGTGAGTGTCATTAAAGGAAAGGTCTTGGATGTGTGTGTTGATATTAGAAAACAATCTCCAACATTTGGAAAGCATGTTTCAATCATTTTAGATGATAAAGACCATAAGCAATTATATATACCAAAAGGGTTTGCCCATGGTTTTGCAGTGTTGGAAAACGACACGATTTTTTCATATAAATGCGATAATTTTTATAATAAAGCGTCTGAAGGGGGTATTATTTTTAATGACAAAGATTTGAATATTGATTGGAATCTGTCTGCTGAAGAAAGCATCATTTCAGAAAAGGACCTAAAACTTCCTTTGTTTAAACACGTGACTTTTGATTAAATAGTTATGGCCGCTAAGCAACCAATATCAAACAATCAAAAAGTAACGACCATATTGGTAACAGGAGCTAATGGGCAATTGGGCTTAACAATTAAAGAATTGTTTACCAATATCAGTTTAGGTTTAGACTTTACATTTGTAACTAAGGAGGAATTGGATATTACAAATAAAGCAGCTTTAAACAATTTTTTTAAAAACAAGCATTTTGATTATTGTATCAACTGTGCGGCCTATACCAATGTTGAGCAAGCTGAAAAAACCCCGGAAATCGCTTTTAAAGTCAATGCCGAAGGAGTCAAATATTTAGCCGAGGTTTGTAAAGAATCAAACACAACGTTAATCCACGTCTCAACAGACTATGTGTTTGATGGCGAAAAAGGAACGCCCTATACGGTAGAAGATTTACCAAATCCAATAAATGAATATGGGAAATCTAAATTATTAGGAGAACACTATATTCAAGAAAATTTAAGCAACCATTTTATAGTTAGAACATCTTGGTTATACAGTAAAAAGTATGGCAAGAATTTTTATCGAACCATTTTAGAAAAGGCAAAACAGGGAAAAGAGCTTTTTATTACTGATGAACAAACCGGATGCCCAACAAATACGGAGAGTTTAGCAAAATACATCATGGGTTTAATCGTTAATAAATCATTGGATTATGGTATAAAACATATTTCTGATAATAAAGCAATGACATGGTTTGAGTTTGCCGAACAGATTTTGTCAGAAAATCATTTAAAAAACAAAACGAACCTTGTTAAAGGAAGCAAATATGTTACTTTTGCAAGACGGCCTAAACGATCAATTTTAAAAAGTTAATTAACAAATAATGAAAAACAAAGTAGCCTTAATTACAGGAGTAACAGGACAAGATGGAGCCTACTTAAGCGAATTCCTCTTAAAAAAAGGATATGAAGTCCATGGAATTAAAAGAAGGTCGTCCTTGTTCAATACAGACAGAATCGATCATTTGTACCAAGACCCACACAACGACAACATAAACTTCTTTCTTCATTATGGAGATTTAACCGATAGCACCAATCTAACAAGAATAATTCAAGAGGTTCAACCAGACGAAATATATAATTTGGCCGCCATGAGCCATGTGCATGTGTCTTTTGAAATGCCAGAATATACTGCTAATGCTGATGGAATAGGAACTTTAAGACTTTTGGAGGCCATTCGACTATTAGGAATGGAAAAGAAAACTAGAATTTATCAAGCGTCTACATCAGAATTATATGGTAAAGTTCAAGAAGTTCCTCAAACCGAAAAAACACCTTTTTACCCCAGAAGCCCTTATGCAGTGGCAAAAATGTATGCCTATTGGATAACTGTAAATTACAGAGAAGCTTATGGAATTTACGCATGTAATGGCATTTTATTTAACCACGAGTCGCCAATTCGTGGAGAAACTTTTGTAACACGAAAAATCACTAGAGCTACATCAAAAATAGCATTAGGGCTGCAAGACAAAATATATTTGGGAAACCTTGATGCCCAACGAGATTGGGGTCATGCCAAAGATTATATTAGAATGATGTGGATGATACTTCAAGCAGACGAACCAGAAGATTGGGTAATAGCAACAGGAAAAACCACACCAGTAAGAGATTTTGTAAAAATGTGCTTTAGCCACGTTGGTGTTGAACTGGAGTTTAAGGGGACTGGGCCTGACGAGAAAGGATATATTAAATCGTGCGGCAACCCAAAATACCAATTAGAAATAGGAAAAGAAGTGATTGCAGTTGACCCTAAATATTTTAGGCCAACAGAAGTCGATTTGTTAATTGGTGATGCTACTAAAGCTAAGGAAAAACTAGGATGGATTCCAAAATATGATTTGCCCGCATTGGTAGACGATATGATGAGCAGCGACATTAAACTCATGGAACAACAACAATATCTAAAAGATGCCGGTTATGAAATTAAAAACTATTTTGAATAATGAATTTCTTTCATTATAAAGATGAAGAACTGAGGCAATCTATTTAAGACATGAATAAAGATTCCAAAATATACATTGCCGGACACAGGGGATTAGTGGGTAGTGCCATTTTAATAAACCTGCAAGAGAAAGGCTATCACAATATTGTGACACGTACCCACAAGGAATTGGATTTAACAAACCAAGTAGCTGTTGAAACTTTTTTTAACGAAGAAAACCCTGAATATGTGTTTTTGGCAGCGGCTAAAGTAGGCGGTATTGTGGCAAATAATACATATCGAGCAGATTTTATTTATGAGAACATGATGATTCAAAACAACGTGATTCATCAAAGCTATTTAACAGGTGTTAAGAAATTATTGTTTTTAGGAAGTACCTGTATTTACCCTAAAAATTGTCCACAACCAATGAAGGAAGAATACTTGTTAACTGACACCTTGGAATACACTAATGAGCCTTATGCAATTGCAAAAATAGCAGGCATTAAGATGTGCGAAAGCTATAACTTACAGTATGGCACCAACTTTATTTCGGTTATGCCAACCAATTTATATGGTCCAAACGATAATTTTGATTTAGAGAAGTCACATGTATTGCCTGCATTAATTAGAAAAATACATCTCGCTAAATTACTTTCCGAGTCGAATTACGATGAGGTCATTAAGGATTTAGAGGTGGCTTCTATCGAAGAAGCGCGTACTTATTTATCGAAATTTGGTGTTTCAGAAAACAGTGTAGAGATCTGGGGTTCTGGAAATCCAAGGCGCGAGTTTTTGTGGAGCGAGGACATGGCTGATGCCTGTGTGTTTATCATGGAAAACAGAGATTTCTCAGATACCTATAATAAAGGCGAGCAAGAAATTCGTAACACTCACATCAATATTGGCACAGGCCAAGATATTTCAATAAAAGAATTGGCGGAAACTATAAAAAACACCGTTGGATTTAAAGGGAAATTAGTATTTAATACCAACAAACCAGATGGTACAATGCGGAAGTTAACAGATGTTTCTAAACTTAATAGTTTAGGGTGGAAACATAAAGTTAGCTTGGATAAAGGGGTTAATATATTTTTAAAATGGTATTTAAATTTTTTTGATAGGTAAGATTAACTTAGAAACCATTTTAAAAAGTTTCAATTAAAATGTTTAACAATTAAATTTAAAGGTAAATAGAATTACTTTTTCTCTAAAAGAACTTGACTGAACTAAAGCAACTGTAGATTACTAATAATGTAAATGAATCGAAATATAATTCAAAAAAAGAATATTTTACTCGGGCTTACTTTTAAATCTTTGGGGATGATTTTGAATTTTTTATTGATTCCTTTTTTAATTACCTTTTTGGGAAAGATAGAATATGGTGTATGGATTACTGTTTTTTCAGTGACCAATTGGATTTTTACTTTTGATATTGGAATTGGACATGGTTTAAGGAATAAATTAACCGAAGCTATTTCTTTAAATGATATTATTAAAGCTAATAAAATAGTTTGCACTTCTTATGTTTTAATTTCTCTTTTTGCAGGAATAATTTTAATTATAGGGGTTGTATTAATTTTATCACTTGATTTTCAAACCATTCTTAATTATTCAAGAAAGAGCAATGAGTATTTGCAATTATTTATCTTTTTCTCTTTACTGTTCACTGTTTTAAATTTTGTACTAAGTTTGTACAAAAAACTATATTTAGCAATTCATGAATCATTTGTAATAGAATTAGTTAATACCTCCTTTTTATTATTTTATTTACTTTTCGTTTTTATTTTCATCAAATTTAACATTTTCAAAAGTTTAATTGGGCTGATTATCATTTATGGCACTGTCAACATGATATTTGCTCTATTAGCTACAATGATTTTTTTTAAAATTAAAAAGAAAATAGTGCTCTCTTTTAAGTTTTTTGATTCAAAGGAAGGGAAATCACTTTTTAATTTAGGAGGAAAATTTTTTGTCATAAATATTAGTCTTTTAATAATTTTATCCACTGATAATGTTATTGTATCAAATATTTTAGGTCCAGGCTATGTTACAGATTACTCCATAGTTCAAAAGCTGTTTCAGTTCATTATTGTTGGTTTTAGTGTAATTTTAGCTTCTTCATGGAGCCTTTATTCAGATGCTTTAGTACGTAAAGATTATAATTGGATAAGAAGGAATATAAGAAAGATGAACCTTTTGTTTATTGGAATAGTATTTATTGGGTTTTTACTTTATTTTTTTATTGATCCTATTTTAGATACTTGGATAGGAAAAGAGGTAATTATTTTGCCTAAAGGACTAGTCTTTTATAATATGATATATTGCTTAATATTTTGTTTTTCAAATATATACATGTATTTTATCAACGCAACAGGACAAATAAAAGTACAAATGTATTTATACCTTTTTGGAGCATTAGTTAATATTCCTTTGTCAATATATTTGGTAAATTTATTGGAAACTAGTACAGGTGTTATATTATCAACTATTATTTCTACACTTCCTGTATTATTAGGAATGCCCATACAAGCAAAGTTAATATTAAGAAATTTTGAAGCTAATAATATAATATAAATCACTAAAATAGGCATTAGATGTTAATTTATATTCTTTTTTATCTATTTGTTTTTTCCCTACTGCTCTTTGGAAAATATAAGGTTATAAAAGGAGTAAATTTTTATTGGCTAACTTATTTTTTTATTTTTTTATTTAGCGCCTTTCGATATGATGTGGGATATGATTTTATGTACTATTATAAAATATTGGACAAGTCAATTAAATATTACGACAATATGTTCAACAGGCTGGAATTTTTAAATAAAATCATTATTAATTTTTCTCAAGACATAAATTTTTTGCAGCTTTATTTTATTGCTACTTCTTTTCTGATTGTTTTTTTAATTTATAAAACGGTAAAATTTTATAGTAAAGACTTTATTATTTCAACACTTATCTTTTTGTCTTTTCCAATTTTTTATTTTAATTCATTTTCAATTATTCGACAGTTTGTTGCAATATCAATTGTTTTCTATTCTTTTAAATTTGTTAAATCAAAAAAACTATTCTCTTTTTTATTATCAATTTTTATTGCTTTTTTTTTCCATAAGTCAGCAGTTCTAGCGTTACCAATTTATTGGATTTATAGATTAAAACTTAAAAACATTCATTTTATAATAATCTATTTTGTTGGCTTATTTTCATCTGAAATAGCGTATTATGCTGTAAAATTCATAATACCAGAATATATGGTATATTTAGAAAAGAGAATTGGAGTTGGTGGTGATAAATTATTGATTATTTTTCAAATTATTGGGTTCTTTCTTTTGTTTCTGGTCAACAAGAAAAAAGGTGACAACAATTACAATTTTTATATAACGTCATTCTTTATTGGGTTATTTATTTGGTCAAGTTTATCTCCTTATGGGCACGCAGGATTTAGAGGAGGCCTGTATTTTATAGTTTTTTTCATTTTGCTTTTACCCGAAGTATTAGAGATTATAAAAGAAAAGAAGCTTTTAAAATACACAACTTATTGCATTTGTTTCATTTTTTTTGTATTTACATTATGGATAGGAACCCAGAATCCTCATAAAGACCCAAACATCCCTTATAGAGTCTATTTTTTAACAGATAAAAATGAGTTTAAAATTGATAAAAGATAAAAATAAGCCGTTAGTTAGTATTATAACAACAACTTTTAATAGTGAGCTTACAATAAAAGATACTTTAGAATCTATACTAAAACAAACATATAACAATATCGAATACATTATTATTGATGGAATGTCAGAGGACAAAACAGTTTCTATAATTAATTCTTATAAATCTAAGATTACAGAACGAGGATTTGTTTTTAAGCTTATTAGTGAAAAGGACAAAGGCATTGCTGATGCTTGGAATAAGGGACTAAAACTCTCAACAGGAGATGTTATAGGCCTCTTGAACTCGGATGATTGGTATGATGAATCAGCAATTGAAAAAGCAGTTTCTTGTTTAGACATAAACAAACCTGAACTCTCATATGGTATTTGTAAGAGGGTTAACAATAGTAAAGAGGTTATTGAAGTAATAAATCATACATTTAAACCACAGAGGATTTATTTAAATTTTGGATTTTCACACACAACCTGTTTTGCAACTAAAAAACTATATGATTTAATAGGAGTTTTTAAATTGGATTACAAGATAGCTCTCGATACAGACTTTTTATTAAGATGCTACAAAAAAGGAATAATTTTCAAAAAATGCAATAATATAACTTATATGAGGCTTGGGGGGGTTAGTACAAAACACAAAATGACTGCTCATTATGAACACCAAAAAGCTTTGAAAGTTAACGGTTTTAACCCTATTTTAGTTTTCTTTTTTGGATTACTAAAGAAATGGATGCTCCAATTAAGCAATAACAGATAGCTAAGTGAAAAAAATATTAAAATACCCATTCTTTTTTTTGATTCATTATGTGCCGAATCATATTATCAACAAAATTCCTTTTTACTTTATTAGACACATTTATTATAAGCTAATAATGAGTATAAAGATAGGTAAGGGCAGCAGCATCCACATGAATACTTTTATAAATAGAAGAAAAGTAGAAATTGGGAAAAACAGCGTTGTAAATAGGTGTTGCTACTTAGATGGAAGAGGCGGCCTATTTATAGGTAATAATGTTTCAATTTCTCCAGAAGTTCAATTAATAACGGCTAGCCATGATGTAAATAGCGCAACCTTTAAATACTATGAAAAAGAGATAATTATAGAGGATTTTGTTTGGATAGGTACTCGAGCCATAATTCTTCCTGGAGTAAAATTAGGGAAAGGCTCAATTGTAGCGTCAGGTTCTGTTGTCACCAAAGATGTAGATCAATTTGATATTGTTGGAGGGGTGCCTGCAAAAATTATTGGAAAAAGAGCGTCTAATCTAGATTATAATTGTCGTTGGTTTCCTCCGTTTGATTAGATTATGAAAAAATCAAATAAAATTTTGGTAGTAGATTTCAATGGGACATCACCGACGTATACTCACTATTTTTCATTAGCGTTGAAAGAAGAGGGATTTAAAGTTCACATTCTTGGTTATAAAAATGAAACTGATTTAAGAATACATTTTGACCAGCTTAAATACATAGGGTTAAATACTAAAATCAGAATTTTAAATTACTTTCTAAATTGGTTTTATTTAATTTTTAATTCAAAATCTTATTATGCAATCCATATTCAGTGGTTGCCATTGTTAAAGTTTTCAGATATAGATTTATTTTTTGTTTCCTGGTTAAAAAGAAGAAACAGAAATATTTACTACACCGTTCACAACATCTTCCCTCATGATGAGAAAAGAAAGGCCGTAAAAAGGCGCTTTAAAAAACTATATAACTTGTTGGATAATATTGTCGTTAATACAGATGAAACTATAAAAACATTGAGAAAAATGGGCCTTAACAAAAACTTTATTAGAATAAATCATGGTTTATTTTTTAAGGGCTTTAATCAAAAGACCAAGGTCACAACCAATAAGATGGTAATGTTAGGTAGAATATGTGAGTACAAGGGCTTTGATGATGCTATTAGAGCATTAAAGGAGTTGAAGAATTTAGGGCATGAATTTATTTTGCATATAGAGGGTACTGCAGATGAGGATTATTTTTTAAAATTAAAAAAAAGAATTAAGAACTATAATTTAGAGCAAAATACTATATTGTTAAATGGTTATTTAGAAGTTGAAAAGTTAATAGACATCTACACTAATGCTTTTGTGACTTTAATGCCATACAAAAAAATTGAACAAAGTGGTGTTGCCTTTACCTCCTTGGGTTTAAATATTCCAATAGTTGCTTATAAGGTTGGAGGTCTAAATGAAGTCATTATCGATAAGGTTAATGGAAGACTTGTTGATAAAGACAATGTGGGGGATTTTAGAGATTCTATTTTGTGGGTTTTTGATAACCAATTGAAATTGAAAGATAATTTACAAAATTATAAATACTACGATTATTGGAGCCAATCAGCTAAAATTTTGATAAATCAATATACCAAAAATGCACAATGAATATAGTTGCAAAAGTTGTTTCTTCACAAAAGACACGCAGTTTATTTTTAATTCTAGTGCCAATAACTCTTATTATCTCTATTAAATGTAATAGTTTTCTAATAATTGCTTTAATTTTTTTATTTGCAAGAGATATAATTTATAATTTTGAAAAGGGCTATAAAAAAAACAAGAAATTATTTCTCCCACCTTTACTTTATGTTTTAAGTGTGCTTCTGGGTTATTTCATTGACCTTTTCTATAACACAAATTCTATAAAGACAATTGAAAGACTTTTACCATTTATTGTTTTCCCTTTAATTTTTTTCTTAAGAGCTGATAATAAATTCAAATTTTTTGATATAATTAGAACCGTAAGCTTTGTCATAACTTGTTTAAACGTGTTATTAATTTTATTCGCAAGTTATTCTACTGTTTTAAACATCTCCAAGAATCAATTTTTAGACGAATCTTGGATTAAATCAAGGGTTAAGGTAATTATTGACCCTAATCAAAAGAATCCAATAAATAAAAAAGGAGTTGCAAAACTTATAGAAAGTTCTGATTATGGGTCGCATGATTTAGTTTATAAGTTGAATACAGAGGTGGTAAAAGACACAAATTATATACGAAGTATCTTTATAAAAAAAGCAGAACGAGAATGGGTACTCATAAGGCAATATGATGGAATCAGCCATAAAGGTATTTGGTTTAATGTTTCTAAAGGATGTATAGGGAAAAAGCAGGATGGTTTAATAGGGAAAATAGAAAAAGCTGAGAATGGATGGTTTAAGTGTACAGTAATAAATAAAACAAGTAAATTAGCTAAAACAGAAAGATTACAGCTCACAATAGTAGATAAAGATGGTGGTTATAAATATAAAGGTAATGGAAAAAGTGGTGTTTATATTTGGAAAGGATATCTAAATCAAGGAAATACTATAAAAAACAATCTATCACCCTACAATAATTTTTCTTCAAAAGAATTTTTCAGAGAAAACCTTTTAAAACCATTAGATATACATCCCACTTATTATTCAGTTTATTTAATTACAGCAATTATCTTTTTTATCTTGGCGTTATTTAAAAATTTCAAAAAAATAACCTTGGGACTTGTAATATTCAATACATTAATTTTAATATTAATTTCTTCAAAAGGAGCTTTATTATCTTTCTTTTTAATTGTAATCTTTTTAGGATTAATTAATTTCAAGAACCAAAAATCACATTTTTATTTCATTTTACTTATTTTTTTCCTTGCCGCTGGATCATTGATTATGATACCAAGAGTGTCTGAGAGGATAGATCAATCAATAGATACAGTAGTATTAAACAAAAACAAAAACTTAAGTACTTCAAAAAGATTGATTGTTTGGAAATCCATATTAAATTTTGACTCTAAATATTTAATTTTTGGAAAAGGAAATGTTGAAGGTGAGAAATTAATTAAAAATAAAACAAGTTTAAAATTGAACGCTCACAATCAATATTTACAAGCTTTAATAAGTAGTGGTGTTTTAGGGCTATGCCTGCTGTTATTTTATTTGTTTTCTCCATTACTTTTTATAAATGATTTTAAGAATGAACTTAGTATTTTTACTATCTGTTTGGTTATCCTTTTTTCAGTAAATTTTATGTTTGAAAGCATGTTAAATAGACAGTGGGGGATTGTTTATATGTCCTATTTATATTCCATGATTATTTTTGAATTAAAAAAATCTAAATTTTGAAAGAAAAAGTTTCCATAATTACCCCCGTTTATAATTCAGAAACACATATTTTAGATTGTATTGTCTCCGTCATAAACCAATCTTATACAAATTGGGAACACATCATAATAGATGATTTTTCATCAGATAATTCTGTTTCATTGGTTCAAAAAATTAAAGACACTGATGAAAGAATAAAACTAATTAGACTAGACAAAAATTCAGGAGCTGGTTTTGCCAGAAATATAGGCATAAAAAAGGCCAAAGGAAGATATATTGCTTTTTTAGATGCCGATGATTATTGGCATAAAGAAAAATTAGAAAAGCAAATTTATTTTATGTTAGAAAACAAATATTCTCTGTCGTTCACAGCATACTATGAATTTGACAATAATGATGGAAAAATAAATACGTTGGTAAATTGCCCTGAAAAAGTCAATTATAATATGTTATTAATGAATGGGGGATTTATGGGGTGTCTAACAGTAATGTACGACACCAAATTTTTTGGAAAAAGATATATGCCAGAAATAAGAAAGAGACAAGATTGGGCGTTATGGCTAAAAATGCTCAAGGAGGGAAGTTATGCCTATGGGATAAATGAGCCCTTAGCATATTATAGAAAAGGGAATACGTCTTTGAGTAAAAGTAAAATAAAACTAGTAAAACATAACTTTATGGTATATAGGAAAGAATTAAAAATGTCTTTCATTAAATCAGTTTATAGGATGTTTTTATTTTTGTTTTATCATTTTTTCTTCAAACAACAGTGGAAAGAATCAATAAAAACTTAAATTACTTATAAATGTTTTGTTGTATTTATTTAGTAGCTTTGAACTAAAATAAATAAACAAAGAGATTTGTCTTTATATTATCCAATACTTTTTTTTGCAGGAGCTTATCTTCTTACATATTTCACTATACCAAAAATTATAGGATTAGTAGAATATAAAAACTTAATGGACAACCCAAATAGCAGAAGCTCTCACAAGAGAAGAACCCCAACTCTTTTGGAGGAGTCGCTTTTTTTTATACATTAATTTTCGCTCTTTTTTTTCTTAGAATTTGGGCTAAACATGATGAATCTATTTATCTTGTACCAGGACTAACAATTCTTTTTATTGTTGGCCTGAAAGATGATTTGGTAGTTTTGTCACCTTTCTCAAAACTAGTTGCACAATTGATGGCTGTTTTATTTATTTTAAGCTGTGAGGGCTTTACCATACATTCTTTAAATGGCTTTATGGGTATTTATGATATACCTATTTATGTTTATTATTGTGTTGGGGCTTTTGTAATGATAACTATTATTAATGCATATAACTTAATAGATGGTATTGATGGGTTGGCTGGAATGGTTGGAATCATTATACTTATAATTTATACAACAATATTTTACATGACAAAAGAATATTTTTTTGTTCTTTTATGCTTAACTTTAAATGGATGTTTAATTGCTTTTTTAAAATATAATTTATCTACAACAAATGAAAAAATATTTATGGGTGACACAGGATCACTCATAGTTGGGTTTATTATTAGCATATTGACTCTTAAGTTTTTGGCATTATCTAAAGAGGACTATGACAGTCTTCCTTTTTTGATAGAAAATGTTCCTTTGATAGCCATTAGCATTTTAATAGTTCCGTTATTTGATACCGCAAGAGTCTTTACAATTAGGTTGGCAAACAAAAAAAGTCCCTTTTCGCCAGACAGAAATCACACACATCATATATTAGTTGATTATTTTAAAATATCACACAAAAAAGCAAGTTATATCATTGGAGGTTTCAATTTAATTTTTGTATACCTTTTTATTATTTTAGGAAGTCAATCTTATAACTTTTGGCTTGCATCAACATTGGTTGTTACAGTAATCCTTTTAGGATATCTTTTTAACAGATTCGACTATAGTTTTTCTAATATTAGAAGGAAAATTCTTTTCAGAAGAAAAGTTGACAATGTCAAAGAGAAAGGTAAGAAAATCATTAATAAAAAGACTGATTGAGATGCTTTTATTTCAACACACACAAAAATTTATTTAAGTTTCAAGAAATTAAAAAGTATTACATTATAATGAACATAAAAAACATCTGCTGCATAGGTGCAGGCTACGTAGGAGGACCCACTATGGCTGTTGTGGCTCAAAAGTGCCCACATATTAAGGTGACCATTGTTGATATCAATGCATCTAGAATTGCGGCATGGAACAACCAAGATTTAAGTAAATTACCAGTTTTTGAACCAGGCCTAGATAAAATTGTAGGAGAAGCAAGAGGTAGAAATCTATTCTTTTCAACAGACATTGACCAAGCCATTGATGAAGCCGATATGATTTTTATGTCTGTAAACACACCCACCAAGACCTACGGTAAAGGAAAAGGAATGGCAGCCGATTTAAAATACATTGAACTATGTGCTCGCCAAATAGCCAGAGTGTCCAAAAGCGACAAAATAGTTGTTGAAAAATCGACGTTACCAGTAAGAACGGCATCTGCCATCAAGAATATTTTGGAACACACGGGTAATGGTGTCAAGTTTCAAATTCTTTCAAACCCAGAGTTTTTGGCTGAAGGGACAGCGGTTCAGGATTTACTTAATCCAGATCGTGTGTTAATTGGTGGTGATACCACAGATGCTGGTCAAAAAGCCATTCAAGCCTTGGTGGATGTGTATGCCAATTGGGTTCCAAAAGAACGGATTTTAACAACAAATGTATGGTCGTCTGAGTTGTCAAAATTAACGGCCAATGCATTTTTGGCCCAACGTGTTTCCTCTATTAATGCGCTGTCTCAGCTTTGTGAAAAATCTGGAGCCGATGTTCACGAAGTGTCTAAAGCCATTGGTATGGATAGCCGCATCGGGTCTAAATTTTTAAAAGCTTCAGTTGGTTTTGGTGGTTCCTGTTTTCAAAAAGATATCCTCAACTTGGTATATATTGCAAAAACCTATGGGTTAAATGAAGTGGCTGACTATTGGGAGCAAGTTATCCTAATGAACGAACATCAAAAAAACCGGTTTTCCGATAACATCGTCACTACGTTGTACAATACGGTATCCGGAAAAAAGATTACTTTCCTAGGGTGGGCGTTTAAGAAAGATACCAATGACACACGCGAATCGCCTGCTATACAGGTAGCTGATAATTTATTAAGTGAGCGGGCTCATATTTCAGTGTATGACCCTAAAGTGGTTGAAGAACGCATTTATGCCGATTTAGATTATTTAAACACGCGCAGTTCCGAAGAAAATAGAGCATTGTTACAAGTTAGTAACGACCCTTATACGGCTAGTAAGGCATCCCATGCCATTGCTGTTTTAACAGAGTGGGACGAGTTTAAAACTTACGATTGGCAAAAAATTTATGATCAGATGCAAAAACCAGCATTTGTTTTTGATGGTCGAGGTATTTTAGACACCAAAGCTTTAGAAAAAATAGGGTTTGTGTGTTATAAGATAGGCAGTGGCTCTTAATGTTATTTTGAGAGATATTAAAAATCTTAGAGCGCATACCGTTATGAACTTTTAAATGTTTATCCGAAAGAAGAGACAACTTTTGAAGTTATTCCATTAAATTTGTTCTATTAACAACATTCATATTTAAAAAAGGAAACTATTGAAAAAGGTTCTGATTACTGGTGCTGCAGGATTTTTAGGATCGCATCTGTGTGATAAGTTTATCAAGGAAGGCTTTTATGTGATTGGCATGGATAACTTTATTACGGGCGATAAAAAAAATTTAGAGCACTTAGAAAGCCATCCCAACTTTGAGTTTATTGAACACGATGTTACTGAGTTTATTTCCATTGACGGCCCACTAGACTATATCTTACACTTTGCTTCACCAGCAAGCCCTATTGATTATTTAAAAATCCCGATACAAACCTTAAAAGTAGGTTCTTTAGGTACCCATAATTTATTGGGTTTAGCAAAAGCTAAAAAAGCACGAATTTTGATTGCTTCCACATCTGAAGTGTATGGAGACCCGCTCGTTCACCCGCAATCTGAAGACTATTATGGCAATGTAAATACGATAGGACCAAGAGGCGTATACGATGAAGCTAAACGGTTTCAAGAAGCTATTACCATGGCCTATCACAGATTTCATGGGTTAGAAACTCGCATTGTCCGAATATTTAATACGTATGGTCCAAGAATGCGCCTTAATGATGGGCGTGTTATTCCGGCATTTATGGGACAAGTTTTACGAGGAGAGGATTTAACTATATTTGGAGATGGCTCTCAGACAAGGTCTTTTTGCTATGTGGATGACCAAGTGGAAGGTATTTATCGTTTATTATTAAGTGATTATCTGTATCCTGTTAATATTGGTAATCCACACGAGATAACCATTAAAGAGTTCGCTGAGGAAATCATTGAACTCACAGGAACGGACCAAAAAATAGTGTACAAAGAGCTTCCTCAAGATGATCCGTTACAGCGCCAACCAGACATCACATTAGCTAAAAAATTATTAAATTGGGAACCAAAAGTCGATAGAAAACAAGGGATGACAATAACTTTTAATTATTTTAAAACCCTTTCAAAGGAAGAGTTGTTTAAGAGCGAACATAAAGACTTTACTAGCTACATTAATAAATAGCTTATGGGTTATATTCGAGGAAGATATTCTTGGGTATTAAGGCCATTATTAATATTATTTGACATAATATTGATAAATATTTTAGCCTATTATTTGTTAAATTTTAATGAAGAAAACTTATATTTCTTTTCTCTTAATTTTTTTAACAATAAATATCTTCTGTTTTTTCTTTATTCTTTTGTTTTTTGGTTATTATCAGCTGAACTTTTAACTTTCTATAAAGTTTATAGATATACTTCTCCATTAAATATACTGTCTCTTTTATTAAAGCAATTACTTGTTTTTGGCCTAATTGTGTTTGCTTTTATAGGCCTATTTAGAAGTATTAATATACCAGCGATTTCTACTTTAAAATATTTGCTGTATTTATTTATTGTAATAGGTCTTATAAAATTTTTAAGTTTTTATTTATTGAAAAACTATCGCTTGTATTTAAATGGAAATTTAAGAAATGTTATTATAGTAGGAAGTGGGAAGACCATTGATGAAATCAAAGAAATGTTTACAAAAAAGAAGGAGCTTGGCTATAACTTAAAGGGCGTTTTCAGTAATTCAGGGAATGAAAATATTACAGGGACAATACCAGACAGTTTTATCTATTTAGAAACTCAACAAAATATTGATGAGATTTATTGCGCAATAGACGAATTATCAGAAAAGGAAGTCAATGATTATGTTAAATATGCTAATTTGCACCATTGCAATATTAAGTTTGTGCCAAAAGAACTAACACTTTATAACAGAAGATTTCATACGGATTACTATAATTATGTTCCTGTTTTATCTATACAAGATGTTGAGTTGAACAATGAGTTAAATAAAATTGTTAAAAGAAGTTTTGATATTATTTTTTCCTTATTTGTCTTGATTTTTGTATTCTCATGGCTTTCAATAATTTTATTTGTTTTGATTAAACTAGAATCTAAGGGACCAATATTTTACAAGCATAAAAGAAATGGAATTAACTACAAAGAGTTCTATTGCTATAAATTTAGATCCTTGACTACAACAAAAGAGGTAAAAGGAACATATGTTACAAAGGAAGATAATAGATTAACCCGTATTGGTCGATTTTTACGAAGAACCAATTTAGATGAATTACCTCAATTTATTAATGTATTAATGGGAGATATGAGCGTTGTAGGGCCAAGACCTCATATGCTTTCATATACTGAAGATTATTCAAAAAAAATCGATAAATACAATTTTATTTTTAGACATCATGTTAAGCCTGGAATAACAGGCCTTGCACAAATAAAAGGATATAGAGGAGAGATAGAGACAGATAAAGATATCATTAACAGAGTAAAATATGATATTTTTTATATCGAAAACTGGTCTTTGCTCTTAGATATAAAAATAGTTGTTCAAACATTCATAAACGCCCTTAAGGGAGAAGAGAAGGCATATTAGCATATTGTAAAGTATCTTGTCTCAATAAACCAAAATGTTTATTCTTAAGCCTATTTTCTAGAGGCACAAATAAGATAATGCTAACCAAACATTATTTTTTTTAAAATCAAGGTAAATTAATATCTACAAAAAAGATTTAAACTGTTTTAGTTTGCCGCTTTTTGAACGTTGTAAAAAGGCTTTTTTCTCAAAAACAATGGTAAGTCCTTTTTCAAGGTAGGTTTCCATTTCTGAAAGAATTCGTTTTGTGTTTTCAGAAGAAAGGGGCCTATCACTAGTATACTTAATTTTAAAGTTACTTTTTGTATGTTGCTCAATAATAAATTCTTTTACGTTCCCATCATCTTCAATAATGCTTTTTGTAATGTAGTAAAACGTAAGCCCAGCTGCTTTTTTTCCACTTGGCAAAATAGCTAAGTCATTAGTTCTTCCAATAAGGCTCTCTAAAAGAGGTTTTTTAAAAGTGCTCTTCTTTGAAAGAACAGCAAAATCACCAATATCGTATCGTATAAAAGGATGTGCTTTATTATATAACGAAGTAATTACAACACGCCCTTCTTCTCCATAGGGCAAAACACGATTATCGTCATCGAGTATTTCCACAAACAAATCATCTGAATTTATAACCCATTCATTTTTTTTGTTTTGAAATGCAATAAACCCTAATTCCGCTGCACCATATTCATTAATTATTGGAATTCCAAATTGAGTTTCTAATAGTTCATTATCGATTTCAAAAAGCATTTCAGAAGTGACTATGCAGTATTTTAATGATGGACAAACACGTTTTAAAATCACCTTTTCTTTCTTTAAAAATTTTGCAAATTGAACAATAGAGCTAGTATAGCCATTAATGTAATCAAACTTGGTTGTTTTAAATTTAGTCAGATTTTTATGAAGTTGTTTGTCACTTAAGTCAAAAACCGAAAACCGATAGCGGTTACCCAAAGTATCTTTAATTAGCTCTTTATAATAGCCTTTTTTATGCAATGGAATGCCATAAAACCGTGCTTGTTTAGAGGAGTTAAAATCAATATCTAACCAGCTGAACCTGTCTTGAATGACGGCCCAAGTCAACGCATGACAAAATTTGTCCTTTGCGAAAATAAATGGGTCTCCAGATGAACCAGAGGTTTTATGTATATGCACATTTTTAATATGAAATCCTTCAGAAAGTCGGTTGGTTAAAGGTTGTTGCAAATCTCGCTTGGTCATTACGGGGATACTGTTCCAATCTTTTATGTTTTTACCTTTGGCAAAAGACTTGTAAAACGGATTGTATGTTAAATGATAATCAACAATATCCTGTTTTTGTTGATTGACATAAGTTTCAAAATCATTATCTCCAATCTTTTGAATAGATTTCAACGTCTTTTGAGCCTCTTTTATGGGAAATCCGTTAAGTTTTAAAGAAAGATCAAACAATTTCAAAATAATCAGTATTTTTTGTAAAGTAAATAAAAAATATTCGTGAATTCGAGGCATTAATTTTATTTTTGCTTTTCAAAAGAAAACACAACATAATGAACATCTTAATTCTTGGTTCTGGCGGAAGGGAACACACGTTTGCTTGGAAAATCGCACAAAGTCCACGATGTAAAAACCTATATGTGGCACCTGGAAATTCAGGAACTTCTAAAATAGCAACCAATGTGAATATTAGTGTAACCGACTTTGAAGCTATCAAAGAATTAGCACTACAGAAAGCAATTGACATGGTAGTGGTTGGTCCAGAAGATCCATTGGTGCAAGGTATTCACGATTTCTTTTTAAATGATGAAGCCTTAAAGCATATTGCTGTAATTGGACCTCAAAAGGCAGCTGCAACACTGGAAGGGAGTAAGGAATTTGCCAAAGAGTTTCTTTTTAGGCATAATATACCTACAGCAGCTTATGAAAGCTTTACGCCAGAAACGGTTGAAAAAGGGTATGCGTTTTTAGAAACCTTAAATCCGCCATACGTTTTAAAAGCAGATGGATTGGCAGCAGGAAAAGGCGTTGTGATTTTAAATGATTTAGATAAAGCAAAAGCTGAACTTAAAAGCATGTTGGTAGATGCTAAGTTTGGACAAGCAAGTACCAAAGTGGTCATTGAAGAGTTTTTAGACGGCATTGAATTGAGTTGTTTTGTCCTTACTGATGGGGAAAACTATAAAATTCTGCCAACAGCAAAAGACTACAAACGCATTGGAGAAGGCGATACCGGTTTGAATACAGGTGGCATGGGAGCCGTGTCTCCAGTACCATTTGCAACAGATGAATTTCTAAGTAAAATAGAAGAACGCATTGTAAAACCAACTATTGAAGGGTTTCAAAAGGATAAGTTACCGTATGTTGGTTTTGTATTTATAGGTCTTATAAAAGTGGGCAATGACCCCAAAGTGATTGAATATAATGTAAGAATGGGCGATCCAGAGACTGAAGTGGTATTACCAAGGCTCAAAAGCGACTTTGTTGAGATTCTGCAAGCAATGGCCAAAGGAACATTGGACAAGATTAATATTGAAATTGATAAACGTGCTGCTACAACCATCATGTTAGTGTCTGGCGGTTACCCAGAAGCCTATGAAAAAGGCAAGGAAATCTCAGGAATTGAAAACATCCAAGATTCCATTCCGTTTCATGCCGGGGCAACCATTAAAGATGGTAAAGTAGTTACTTCTGGTGGTCGTGTTATGGCCATAACTTCATATGGAGACAGTTACCAAGAAGCCATAAAAAAATCTTACCAAAACATAGAAAAACTACATTTTGATAAGATGTATTTTCGAAAAGATATTGGCTTTGATTTATAAACAGGAAAAGGCGTTTACCTATACTGCCAATTTATTCATTGCCAAAGGTCTTTAATTGTTTCATCCAATAGGCAAAAGCCACACAGCCAATAGTTAGTAAAATCCAAGACACCACATTTGCTGCCCACCAACTATCAAGTTCTAGAGCCCTTAAAGCATCAAAAGGCGCGAAAAGCACATTGACAAATAAATCTTGTATGGCATAAAAAAAGTCTTTCATCTGTTTGTATTTATTGGTTTTTTAATGGTCAGATGTAACATCCAGAAAATCATTTAAGTCTATGGTTAAATTTTATTGATGGACGTTTCATGTGTTAATTATTTTAATAGCTCAAGTGACTTTCAAAAGGCATAAAATATTTACAGGCATAAATATTTTATCCAAATCAGCCACATTGTTAGTATATTTACGAAGCAAAAATACAAAAAGAGTTAATGATTACAAGCGTTTTTAGTAAATCAAAGCCAATAAATTTTGTAATTGTTTTTTTTATTATGGTTATCGCTTTTACCAAAGCCAATCAACCATTTTTTAAAGAATCCATGTCGTTCGTCACTTTTGTTGGGCACACCATCTTGTTTTTTGCTTGCTATTTTTCAATATTGACCTTTAACTTTATTGTTGGGAAAAATAGTTTGACTAAAAACAACCACTACCAAATTCTTTTGTTTGGATTGTTTTTTTTAATGTTTCCGAAGACAACTCTAGACAAGGATATCCTTTTTGCTAATTTTTTTGTGCTGCTTGGTTTACGACGAGTATTAAGCCTAAGGACTCCAAACCACACCAAGAATAAATTGTTTGATGCTGCTTTTTGGTTTGGTATTGCAGCTTTATTCTACTTTTGGGCTATTTTATTTTTTGTTTTGATTTTTATCACATTGCTGTTGTACACGGATAATAGAATAAAAAATTGGATTGTTCCTTTTGTTGGCTTAATAACTGTTTTTGTGTTATTTACCAGTATATCCATTGTTTTGTATGACGATTTTTTCGGGTTATTTAATACCTCCCCCGCGGTTAGTTATAATTATAACAATTATGACCAGCTTCAATATTTAATAGCTATTACGGTGCTGTTCTCCTTTGGGGTTTGGTCATCCATTTTTTTTGTGAAGATCATTAAAAAGAAAAAGAAAGTTTTAAGGCCTTCTTTTAAAGTTGTTTTTGTAACACTTATAATTGCTTTTGTTATATCTATTTTGGCTCCTCAAAAAAACGGGAGTGAATTTTTATTTTTGTTTGCACCACTTTCCATAGTTATAACAAACTATGTTGAAAGCATTGAAGAGCAATGGTTTAAAGAACTGTTTTTGGCTATATTAATAGTGGTTCCTTTGGGGTTGTTAGTGTTGTAGTTTTTCACCATAAGACAAATCACCAGCATCACCGAGTCCAGGAACTATATAACCTTTGTCATTCAGTTTCTCATCAATAGCTGCTATCCATAAATGCGTATCATTTGAAAAATGTGTTTTTAAGTAATCCACACCTTCTTGAGCACCTATAACACTTATTAAATGAATATCTTTTGGCGTTCCAAAAGGCTTAAGGGCTTCAAATGTGGTCACCATTGATTGACCGGTTGCCAACATGGGATCAGCCAGAATTAGTGTTTTGTTTTCTAAATCAGGGCACGCCAAATATTCTACAATAATTTCAAAATCATCAGAATTTTCTTGATGATGTCTATATGCCGAAATAAACGCGTTTTCAGATGCATCAAAGTAATTCAGCAATCCGTTATGAAGCGGGATCCCTGCTCTTAAAATGGAACAAAGCACAATATTATCGCTTATTAAATTTATTTTAGAGGTTCCTAGAGGTGTTTTAATTTCAGATGTGGTATAATTCAAAACCTTGCTCATTTCGTACCCTAAGACCTCGCCAATGCGCTCTATGTTTTTTCTAAACCGCATCTTGTCTTTTTGAATGTAAACATTCCTAATTTCTGAAATAAATGTATTTAATACGGAGTTTTGCTGTGATAAATTATGAATATGCATGGATTACTATCTCTGTTTTTGAGTAGTAAAGTTAATTAATTAGAAGTATATTTACACTTTAAAATTTTATGTTATGTTTACAACAAAAGCTAATGCTATTTTTCAAGATGTTATCAATCAATATCACATTATCAACACGGTGGATCAACCTTTTAAAAACAAGTATGATGAAAGTGATTTAATAGAACATTTATTATATAGAAAATGTTGGATTGACACCGTTCAATGGCATTATGAAGATATTATTAGAGACCCTAATATTGATCCTGTTGAAGCGTTAACCTTAAAACGTAAAATTGACGCATCAAATCAAGACAGAACCGATATGGTGGAATACATTGACAGCTATTTTTTAGATAAGTACCGAAATGTAACCCCTAAAGAAAACGCTACAATAAATACCGAAAGTCCGGCTTGGGGCATAGACAGATTATCCATTTTAGCATTGAAAATCTATCACATGAATGAAGAAGCTACTCGTGAGGATGCTTCGGACTTACATAGAGCAGCTTGCCAAAAAAAGCTCAATGTTTTATTGGAACAACGGGTAGACCTATCAACAGCTATTGATACATTGCTTAATGACATTGCTAACGGCGATAAGTATATGAAAGTATACAAGCAAATGAAAATGTATAATGACGATGAGCTAAACCCAGTATTGAGAGGACAAAAATGAAAGTGTATAATCCTGAATTTGTTTCAGGAACCTATAGATTCCTCTTGAAATGCCTAAACAACCAAAACATATTGTCGCTATCCGTCTCTCAGCAATGGGAGATGTTGCCATGACAGTCCCGGTTATCAGGGCCTTAGTAAACCAACATCCACAACTAAAAATTACGGTGCTCACCAGGGAACTTTACAAACCGTTTTTCAGGCATATACCCAATGTTTCCGTCTTTCCTGCTCACGTAAAAGAAGAGCATAAAGGTGTTTTGGGCTTAAAGAAATTAGCCAAACAACTAAAAGCACAAAACATAGATGTTATTGCCGATTTACACAATGTACTACGCACAAATATCCTGAAATTCTTTCTGTCAGGATATCCGTTTATTCAAATCAATAAAGGGCGAGAAGAGAAAAAAGCCTTGACCACGGGCAAAGTTTTCAAGCCACTTAAAACAACCCATCAGCGTTATGCTGATGTATTTGAGCAGCTAGGATTTCCAATAGATTTAACGAATCCAACCTTTCCGGAAAAGGTAAAATTGAGTTCTAAGATTCAAAGCAGCATTCAAGGTGATAACCCTAAAATGAAAACCATTGGCATTGCGCCTTTTGCGGCACATACTGGCAAAATGTACCCTTTAGATTTGATGGAACAAGTCATTGAAATGCTTTCTAAAGACTATAAAATCCTATTGTTTGGCGGCGGAAAACAGGAATCTAAAATTTTAGAAGGCATAGAATCATCCTATCAAAATGTAAAAAATATTGCCGGGAAATCATCACTTGATGAACAAATGGATATTGTTTCAAACCTTGATTTGATGCTTTCAATGGATTCAGCAAACGCTCACATAGCCGCTATGTTAGGCATAAAAGTTATCACCATTTGGGGTGTTACACATCCGTTTGCAGGGTTTGCTCCATTCAACCAACCAAGTGATTATGCCTTGACAGCAGATAGGAATCGGTTCCCAAAAATACCGACCTCAGTGTATGGAAATTCATATCCAGAAACCTATAAAGATGCTGCGGGAACCATTTCCCCTGAAACCATCATAAGCAAAATAAAATCGGTTATTTAAATGTCATCATAATCGACCACAACAGTAGGAGTTGTTGGCTGGGCCTGACAGGTTAATATCAAGCCTTCTGCAAGTTCACTATCGGTTAAAATATTGTTTTGCCGCATGGTTGCTTCACCTTCTTTTAAGCGCGCCAAGCAACTGCTGCAAATACCGCCTTGACAGGAGTATGGGGCATCTATGTCTTCATCCAAAGCCGCTTCAAGAATGGTCTGTTTTTGAGACATTTCAAAGGTGGTTTCTTCCTCATCAACAATAACCGTGATTTTGGTTTTACCAGTTGCTGTGGTTTCTTCTTCTATTTCAACGGATTTGGCTGCTTTAAACAGTTCGAAATGAATGGTGTTTTCGTCAATACCGTGACCAGTCAACACATCTTTCACCGTATGAATCATGCCTTCTGGTCCACAAAGGTAAAATGCATCAACCTCAACATGTTTGTGTTTGTTTTTCATGACGTAGTTGACCGTACTTTTTTCAATACGTCCAAAAATGGATTCATCTTCATCGGCCTGACTGTAAACAAACTGAATGGAAAAGCGATCTTTATATTGGTGTTGAAGCTCTAAAAGCTCATTTAAAAACATGGTATCGGCGGTAGTTTTGTTTCCGTACACTAAAATGACCTTACTGTGTATTTCTTCTTCCAAAGCACATTTTATTATGCTCATAATGGGCGTAATACCACTACCAGCGGCAAAGGCGGCAATGTTTTTGGTTATGGAATCATTGGGTGTGAAAATAAATCGCCCTTTAGGGGGTGCTACTTCCAAGATATCCCCAACATTTAATTGCGAGTTTGCATAGGCCGAAAAGGTACCATCTTTAACTTCTTTTACAGCTATTTTAAGGTCACCACTTTTGGGTGATGAACAAAGCGAATAATCACGTCTTAATTCGTGACCATCCACGGTAGTCTTTAAGGTGATATATTGTCCAGCTTTAAAAGAGAAAACATCTTTTAAATGTTCAGGCACATTAAAACTGATACTCACCGATTTATTGGTTTCTCGTTTTATTTCTTTTATGGTAAGTTTATGGAATGTAGACATGCGTTATTTTTTTACAAAAATAGTAAAGATGATTAGTAAATTTTAACTTTGGCTGTAACATTTACAATAAAAAACTTACTTATTATAGTATATTTACAGTAACCATTAAAAATAAAAACACGATGAAAAAAATTTTACTACCATGTCTGTTTATGATTGCAATTGCAATTCAAGTTCAAGCCCAAGACAATTCAGAATTCAAAAAAGAAACCATAGAATTTATAAAAATCACAGGAGCCACTACAGCTTTTGATAATGCTATAGCACAAATAGGCGCCGGGGTTTCTGATGAAAATAAAGACGCTTACACAAAAGAGGCTAATGCAACATTGGACGGACTTTATGATAAAATGGCGGAGTTATATATGACAGAATTCACACAAGATGAAATAAAAGAATTAGTGGCATTTTATAATTCAGATTTAGGTAAAAAATTAGCTTCAAAACAGGTTACACTTGCTCAAAAAGCCATGATGTATGGCCAATCTTGGGGAATGGAAGTGCAAGCAATTGCCCAAAAGTATAATTAAGATACCCATGGCAATCGTATATTGCCCATTTCATTAGATTTTTAAAAAAGTAATTAACACGATGGTCAAGCGTTTTTTAAGTTTAGAGTGGAAACAATTCTCAAGAGCTTCTTATTTCCAAAAAGGAATTGCCATAAAAATACTGCTGTTTTTTGCGGCAGCTTATTTTAGTGCTATAGCCATATTTTTTGGAATAGGCATCTTTTTCATATTGAAAAAAGCTATGCCAAATACCGATCCCATGGTTATGGTTAACAACTTTTTAATCTATTGGTTGTTGTTTGATTTGGTTATTAGGTTTTTTATGCAACAATTACCGGTTATGAACATCAAACCGTTAATGACCATACCCATAAAACGAGAAACGGTTATTCATTATTTGTTGGGAAAAACAGCCATATCATTTTTCAACTTTCTACCGCTTTTTATCTTTTTACCTTTTACTATAGTGTTGTTGGTACAAGGTTATCCGGTTGTTAATGTGTTGTGTTGGTTTGTGTCTGTAATGACATTGACGTTTTGTAACAATTTCATTAATTTTTTGATTAATAAAAATAACGCCTATTTCTATAGCATTGTTAGTGTCTTGGCCATTTTTATTGGTTTGGAAGTCTATCAAATTTTTAAAATTTCTGAACCCATTGGGGTTGCCTTTAATACCTTGTTCAATCAACCGTACTTAGTGTTAATCCCTATGTTATTATTGGTTGCCTTATATCGAATCAATTTTAATGATATTAAAAAAGGATTTTATTTAGACGGAGCTATTTCCAAAAAAGTAGAAACGGTCAGTACCTCCGATTTATCTTGGCTGGACCGTTTTGGAAGTATTGCGGTATTCCTTAAAAATGATTTGCGGTTGATTTGGCGCAATGCAAGACCAAAACAGGTATTAATGATGTCATTTCTGTTTTTATTCTACGGATTGATATTTTACACACAAGAAGCCTATCAAAAAATGCCCGCCTTTTTGGCGTTTGCCTCTATGTTTGTTACGGGTGGGTTTTTAATGACCTTTGGGCAATTGGTGCCGTCTTGGGACAGTGAATATTACAAACTACTGATGAGCCAAAACATTCCGTACCGGAAATATTTAGAATCCAAATGGTATCTCATGGTTGTGGCGGTGACTATTTCTTTTGTATTGAGCACTCCATACCTGTATTTTGGCTGGAAAATATTTGGAATGATAGCCGCAGGCGCTTTATTTAATATTGGGTTGAATTCATTCATCACCTTGTTTGGCGGCGCTTTAAACCGAGTGCCCATAGAGCTGAACGTAAAAGCAAAGGCGTTCAGTAATACCAATGGCTTTAATCCAACACAAATGCTTATAGCCTTACCAAAATTGGGATTGCCCATGCTGTTGTTTTACATCCCCTACAAATTAGTGAATTTTGAAGTAGGCATCATGGTATTGGCTTTAAGTGGTGTATTGGGTATTGTGTTTAAAAACTTCTTTTTGAGCAAAATTGAAAATCTCTACCAAAAAGGCAAGTATAAAACAGTGGCAGCATTTGCTGAAAAAAACTAATCAACGGTAAAAAAAATTCATTCAAATTATGATTACAACATCTAACCTTTCAAAAAAATATAACGACAATCTGGTTTTGAATATAGAATCTCTTGAAATACCAAAAGGCCAAAGTTTTGGTTTGGTTGGTAATAATGGAGCTGGTAAAACAACCTATTTCAGTTTATTATTGGATTTAATCCAACCCACAACAGGCCAAATAATTAATAACGATGTGTTGGTTAATGAAAGCGAAGACTGGAAACCGTTCACGTCATCTTTTATTGATGAAAGTTTTTTGATAGGTTATTTAACGCCTGAAGAATACTTCTATTTTGTAGGTGAATTGCGCAATCAAAACAAAGCCGATGTAGATGCGCTGTTGTCACAGTTTGAAGATTTTTTTCACGGTGAAATTTTAAACCAAAAGAAGTATTTACGTGATTTGAGTAAAGGAAACCAAAAAAAGGCTGGTATTGTAGCGGCTTTAATAGGAAATCCTGAGGTTATTATTTTAGATGAGCCTTTTGCCAACTTAGACCCAACAACCCAAATTCGTTTAAAGCAAATCATTAAGGATTTGGCTGAGACAAAAGGCGTAACCGTTCTTATTTCAAGTCATGATTTAATGCACGTAACCGATGTTTGTGAACGTATTGTGGTTCTGGAAAAAGGCGAAATTATCAAAGACCTAGCAACAAGCAAAGAGACACTAAAAGAACTGGAAGCTCATTTTGCTGGATAACACTTCACCCAAAAGTCATTTCATTTTATAGGTTAATCAAAAAAGATGCTTATTTTTACCTACTTGCATAATATATGCAGGACTTTATAGTTATTTATTACACAAAATAAGGGGTATTGAAAACATCTTTTAAATTCATATTAATTGTCGTTTTTTCTTCAATTGTTGTAACAAGTTGTTCAAGAAAAAAGGATAAGTTTATCAATCGTAATTTTCATGCCATTACTGCGGAATACAATACGCTGTACAATGGTTACTTGGCTTTAGAGCAAGGCAGGAACAGTCTTAATGACAGTTATCAGGATAATTATTGGGACATTCTTCCAATTGAACGCATGCAAATATCGGATGAGGTTATACTTCCTGGACAATCCAAAAACGAAAATTTCAACAGAGCAGAAGAAAAGGCTGTCAAGGCCATTCAAAAGCATAGTATGAATATTGATGGGAAAGAAAAAAACCCTCAAATTGATGAAGCGTATTTGTTGTTGGGTAAAGCCAGATATTTTGACCAACGTTTTGTCCCAGCATTGGAAGCCTTTAATTATATCCTTTATAAATATCCGGCTAGTGATAAAATAAACCAAGCTAAAATTTGGAGAGAAAAGACCAATATTCGTTTGGACAATGATGAATTGGCCATAAAAAACCTAAAACGGCTTTTAGATCAAGAGGAATTAAAAGACCAAGACTTGGCCGATGCCACGTCAATGTTGGCGCAAGCTTATTTAAACACAAAATCGGTTGACAGTGCCATTACCCAATTGGAAATAGCTGCCAATGCCACAAAAAGCAATGATGAACGGGGACGTTATCGATTTATACAAGGGCAGCTTTACAATACTCTAGGATACAAGGATAGCGCCAATATTGCTTTTGATAAGGTTATTGAGCTCAACAGAAAAACCCCACGAATTTATATGATAAGTGCCCAATTGGAAAAAATCAAAAACTTTGATTATGAGCACGGCGATAAATTAGCTTGTTTGGAATTATTGACAGACCTTGAAGAAGACAGGGAAAACAGACCGTTTCTTGATAAAATCTACTATCAAATTGGGGCCTATCATTTAAAGAATAATTCAGAAAAATTAGCAATCAAGTATTTTAATAAATCATTACGAGAAAGGTCACAAGACAAAGAACTAAAAGCTAGAGATTATCAAATACTTGGTGATATAAGTTTTGATAATTCAGAATACAAAGAAGCAGGAGCTTACTATGACAGCACCATGAACAACTTGGCGCTTAACTCAAAACCGTATCGCATTATTAAACGAAAACGCGACAACCTTGAAGATGTAATTTATTACGAAGGCGTTGCCCAAGTTAATGACAGCATTCTTAGATTGGTAAACATGCCAGAGCAAGACAAAGTAGCCTATTTTGAATCGCTAATTGAGACATTAAAAGCCAAGGCTGAGGAAGAAAAAGAAAAACAAGAAAAAGCGTTAAACAACAACGGATTGATCACAGTCAATAATAGCGCTACAGGAGCTTCTAATGCTATGGCGCCCAGAGGAGGTATGCCAAACCGAGCCAACACCTTTTACTTTTATAACCCAACAACGGTAGCATACGGGAAAAATGAATTTGTAAAAATTTGGGGAGACAGACCATTAGAAGACAATTGGAGGTGGTCAAATAAAGGTAATTCAAATGCCAATAACGATTTGCTAAACAGTAACGAAGTCTTTGCAAATGCAACTGAAGACGAACTATATAATCCACAATATTACATATCAAAAATTCCAACAGACAAAAAAGAAATTGACAGTATTACCAAAGACCGCAATTTTGCTTATTATCAGTTAGGATTGATTTACAAAGAAAAATTCAAGGAATATGAGTTGGCAAAAAGCAAGTTTGAAACGCTGCTAAAAAGCAATCCAGAAGACCGATTGATTCTACCATCAAAATACAATTTATATAAAATCTATACAGAATTAGGTCAAGCTGATGAAGCCTTAATTGCAAAAAATGACATCATATCTAATTTTCCAGATTCACGCTATGCCGCTATATTGAATAATCCAGAATCAGCAGTTTTAGAGGATAAAAACAGTCCGGAAAACATTTATGAAAACGTTTATAATAAACAAGAAAACCAGAAATACGCAGAGGTTATTTCTGAATGTGATACCTATATCAACGCATTTGACGGCGAACCCATTGTGCCTAAATTTGAACTGTTAAAAGCCACGGTTTCAGGACGATTATATGGACTTGAAGCATACAGTAAAGCCATTAATTATATAGCGGTTACTTATGCAAATACTCCAGAAGGAAAACAGGCACAAGATATAGAAACCAATGTTTTACCTAAATTACAGAATCAAGAATTTGTGTCAGACAGTCTTGCCAACAATTATAAGGTAATCTTTCAATTTGATAATGCTGATGCTGCCACCATATCCAAGTTTCAAGAAACATTGGATGAGGTTTTAAAAAACATTAAGTATTATAACCTTTCAACATCAGTTGATGTGTACGGCCCAAACACAACGTTTGTAGTTGTTCATGGTTTAAAAAATGCCCAGGTAGCAAAAACATTTAACCAATTATTGACCAAAGAGGACCAAAAGAAAATAAAAAACCCGTATTTTACAATATCATCACCCAATTATCAAATCATACAAATCCATAAGAATTTAGAGGCATATCTAAGTATGGATAGTAACTAAATTAATAGCAAAATGTTTACGGATAACAAAAAAGGTAAAAAAATGGAAGACATTACATCAAGCCAAAATATCGCCCAAGGCACCAAAATTATTGGTGATCTCAATAGTGAAGGCGATTTTAGAATAGATGGCACTGTTGAAGGTAATATAAAAACCACCGGGAAGGTTGTGGTTGGCAAATCGGGTCTTGTTAAAGGATCTTTACACGGAACAGATGCTCATGTTGAAGGTAAATTTTCAGGCAAGTTAGCATTGTCAGGTACGCTGACCTTAAAGTCAACAGCGCATATTGAAGGTGAAGTTGTGGTTGGCAAATTGGCCGTAGAACCAGGAGCTACTTTTAATGTAACCTGCGTGATGAAAGGTACCGTTAAAGAAATGAACAAAAGTGGACAACAAGGACAACAACGAGAACAAGAAACCGGGAAGACAGCTTAAAAACGTGGCGGTACTTTCAGGAATTGCCATACAAATGGGTGTAACCATCTATCTGTTTGTGCTTCTTGGTAAATGGCTGGATACCAAGTTTAATAATAACGATAAACTTTTTCTTATTATCATGACACTTTTTGGGGTGGCCATTTCTCTGTACGCTGTCATTAAGCAAGTCAATCGAATAAAATATTAATGAGTAATCCATTTATAAGTTTCACAAAAAAGGCAACAGCTATTTTAGCCGTTGCTTTTTGTTTGCATATCATTGTATTAAAGGCGTTTCAATTACCATTATTTGGAAATAAAATAATTGCGGCCTACCTGATTAATTTGGGATTGGTCGTACTCATTTTTGGGTTGCTCTATTCATTGCGGAATAAACAAAAGAACCAATTGGGCTTTTTGTTTATAACCGGAAGTATTTTAAAATTCGCTGTTTTTTTTATCGTTTTTTATCCAGGATATAAAGCAGATGACCATATCACTAAATTAGAGTTTGCAGCTTTTTTCGTTCCGTATGCTTTGGGGTTGATTGTTGAAACCATCAGCCTCGTGAAATGGCTAAACAAAATAGATTGATAGTATTCCTTTTTCTTTTTTACTAAGTATTTGAAATTAAATTTACTATGCTTATTTTTTGTTCTTTTACAAGAATTTTTGGCAAAGCGATAAGCCTAAAAATGCAATAAAAGTTGATATGTTAAATAAAGTAAAAATTTTTGTTTTTTTTTATAAGATAAAAACATACTTTTGCACCGATTTTTAGGCCACTATTATTTAAGTGATATGCAAAGAAAAATAGCTTTAAAACCAATTACATTATTACTGTTTTTATTAACCTTCATGTCGTATGGGCAAGAAGGCCATTCAGAAGAAAACCTGCTTGAAGGTTCAAAATCTGATAAAGAGACAGAAATGAAAGAATATATTCTGCATCATTTAAAAGATTCATATGATTTTGGGCTGTATTCATACGACACTGAAGAAGGTGAGACGAAACATGTTGGTTTTCCGTTGCCTGTAATTCTGTGGGATAATGGTTTAAAAGTATTTATGTCGTCTAAATTCCACCATGGTGAAGAGGTGGCAGCAGTTGATGGCAGTTATTATAAAGTTTTTCATTCAAAAATTTATAAAGTTGATGGCCCTAATGGAACGATCCATTTAGACGAACATGGCCACGCAACCAATGCAAAACCATTGGATTTCTCGATAACTAAGAATGTTACCTTGATTTTTATGGTATTTGTCATTTTGTTTTTCATGTTTAAACAAATGGCACAATCTTACAAGAAGAACAATAATTTACCGATGGGGATCGGCCGCATATTAGAGCCTATTGTGTTGTATGTTAGAGATGAAATTGCCATACCAAACATTGGTGAAAAACATTATAAGAAATACATGAGTTATTTGTTAACAGTATTTTTCTTTGTTTGGATAGTCAATTTATTTGGTTTAACACCAATAGGTATGAACGTCACTAATAACATTGCCGTAACCTTGTGCTTGGCATTGATTACCTATATCATTACAACATTTTCAGGAAATAAAAATTATTGGGCGCACATCTTCTGGATGCCAGGAGTGCCATGGCCAATGAAAATCATATTAGCACCTATTGAACTATTAGGGACGTTTATCAAGCCATTTGCATTAATGATTCGTTTGTATGCCAATATCACGGCAGGACATATCGTTTTAATGAGCATTATTGGTATGATGTTTATTTTTAATAATTGGATAGGGAGTTCATTATCATTTGTATTGGCGTTTGTATTGGCTATTTTGGAGTTGTTGGTAGCAGTATTGCAAGCCTATATTTTTACGGTGCTTTCAGCGTTATACTTCGGTATGGCGGTTGAAGAACACCATGATGAAGCACATTAATAAATTGAATGTTTAATTTTTAATTATATATATATTATGGGAAATATTCCTGAAATTGTAGGAGCAGGTTTAATCGTAATAGGAGCCGGAATCGGAATCGGAAGAATCGGTGGTTCAGCTATGGAAGCTATTGCACGTCAACCAGAAGCTACTGGAAAAATTCAAACCGCTATGCTTATTGCAGCAGCGTTGATTGAAGGTATTGCCTTTGCAGCTTTATTTGCAAAGTAAATCACATTAAAAAGTAGCTGTAACGGTTGGTTATAGCTACTTTTTTATAAAATTAAACAGAAGTTGTTTTTAGAAATATAAGTTATTATGGAAGAATTATTTGGAGGATTTTCTTTAGGGTTGTTCATTTGGCAAGCAATACTTTTTATAGCACTTATTTTATTGCTTAAAAAGTTTGCATGGAAACCTATTTTAGACTCAGTTAACGATAGAGAGGAAGGTATTAAAAACGCATTGGAATCTGCAGAAAAAGCACGATTGGAAATGGAAAACCTTCAAGCGGATAATCAAAAGTTGTTAAAAGAGGCTAGAGCAGAGCGTGAAGCGATGTTGAAAGAAGCGCGTGACATGAAAATCAAAATGATTGAAGACGCCAAGGACGAAGCTAAAGAAACAGCTGGAAAACTTATTGCTCAAGCACAAGCAACTATTGAAACCGAAAAGAAAGCGGCGATTGCCGATTTGAAAGCTCAAGTGGCAAATCTATCTATTGAAATAGCAGAAAAAGTAGTTCGTGCAGAACTATCCAACAAAGACAAACAAGAAAAATTGGTTGAGTCTATGTTAGATGATGCTAAACTAAATTAAAACCAGACATGGCAGGATCAAGAGCAGCAATACGTTACGCAAAGGCACTTTTAAGTTTGGCAACAGATCAAAAAAAGGCTGATGTTGTTAATAATGATATGATGTTAATAGCTAACACATTTGCCGATAGCACAGAGCTAAGCAACATGCTTAACAATGCTGTTATAAAATCTGAAACAAAAAAGGATGCCCTTTTAGCTGTTTTTCCAAAACTTAATGCAATTAGTTCTGGACTGTTTGATGTATTGATTTCTAATAAGAGAATGACTATTTTAAACGATATAGCAAAGCAGTACAGTATTTTGTTTGATGATTTTAACGGCAAAGAAATAGCTAAGGTAACCACGGCGGTTCCTATGACAAAAGAATTGGAAACCAAAGTACTTGCTAAGGTAAAAGCGCTTACAAATAAAGAGGTAACTCTTGAAAATATAGTAGATGAAAGCATTTTAGGGGGCTTCATCTTAAGAGTTGGAGATAAGCAATACAATGCAAGCATTTCCAATAACCTAAACAATTTAAAAAGAGAATTTACATTAAACTAAAAATAAGATGGCAGAAGTAAAACCAGCTGAAGTGTCAGCAATCTTAAAACAACAACTTGCAGGATTTGAGGCAACAGCCTCATTAGACGAAGTAGGGACAGTGTTAACCGTTGGTGATGGTATTGTACGTGCTTACGGACTTTCAAATGTTCAATATGGTGAACTAGTTGAGTTTGAAGGCGGTTTAGAAGGTATTGTACTTAACCTTGAAGAAGATAACGTAGGGATTGTATTGTTAGGAGCTTCAGTAGGCGTAAAAGAAGGATCTGTAGTAAAACGTACAGGTCGTATTGCTTCCATAAACGTAGGAGAAGGTATTGTAGGGCGTGTGGTTGATACCTTAGGGACCCCTATTGATGGTAAAGGACCAATCTCTGGAAAAACCTATCAAATGCCATTAGAGCGTAAAGCGCCAGGTGTTATTTTCCGTGAACCAGTAACAGAACCGTTACAAACAGGTATTAAATCAATTGATGCCATGATTCCTGTGGGACGTGGACAACGTGAGTTGGTAATTGGTGACCGTCAAACAGGTAAAACCGCTGTTTGCATTGATACCATCTTAAACCAAAAAGAATTTTACGACGCAGGAAATCCTGTGTATTGTATATACGTTGCTGTTGGGCAAAAAGCTTCAACTGTGGCGTTAATTGCTAAAACATTAGAAGAAAGAGGAGCGCTTGCTTATACAACCATTGTTGCTGCAAATGCATCAGACCCTGCACCAATGCAAGTATACGCGCCGTTTGCGGGTGCTGCTATTGGTGAGTATTTCAGGGATACAGGCCGTCCGGCATTGATTATTTATGATGATTTATCAAAACAAGCCGTAGCATACCGTGAGGTGTCTTTGTTACTACGTCGTCCACCAGGACGTGAGGCGTATCCTGGAGACGTTTTCTACTTACACTCTAGATTATTGGAGCGTTCAGCAAAAGTGATTAATGACGATGCGATTGCTAAAAACATGAACGATTTACCAGATGCCCTAAAGCCGATGGTAAAAGGAGGCGGTTCTTTAACTGCTTTACCAATCATTGAAACCCAAGCAGGTGATGTATCGGCATATATCCCAACAAACGTAATTTCCATTACTGATGGGCAGATTTTCTTGGATGGTGATTTGTTTAACTCTGGTGTTCGTCCGGCAATTAACGTGGGTATTTCAGTATCTCGTGTAGGTGGTAATGCTCAGATTAAATCCATGAAAAAAGTAGCTGGAACATTAAAATTAGACCAAGCACAGTATCGTGAGTTAGAAGCGTTTGCTAAGTTTGGTTCAGATTTGGATGCAGTTACTTTAAACGTTATCGAAAAAGGAAAACGCAACGTGGAGATTTTGAAGCAAGCACAAAACGATCCATTTAAAGTTGAGGACCAAATTGCAATCATTTATGCAGGTTCTAAAAACTTATTGAGAGATGTGCCTGTTGAAAAGGTAAAAGAATTTGAAAGAGATTACTTAGAATTCTTAAGAGCAAAACATGCTGATGTGTTAAGCACATTAAAAGCAGGTAAATTAACAGATGAAGTTACTGATACATTAACAGCGGTAGCCAAGGATTTATCAGGTAAATATAGAGCATAATTAGATTTTAGTATTGAGTAGTGAGTTAATAAACCCGCTACTGAATACTCAATACTAACGACTAAAATATGGCAAACTTAAAAGAAATACGCAATAGAATAACATCGGTATCTTCAACCATGCAGATAACCAGTGCCATGAAAATGGTATCTGCTGCCAAGTTAAAGAAAGCACAAGATGCTATTACGGCCATGCGCCCTTATGCAGATAAGCTTACAGAACTTTTGCAAAGTCTAAGTGCAACCTTAGATGCAGATTCTGGCAGTAAATATGCAACACAGCGCGATGTAAATAAGGTGTTAATCGTTGCTATTACGTCCAATAGGGGATTGTGCGGTGCGTTTAATTCAAACATCATTAAGCAAACGCAACAATTGATTTCCAAGGACTATGCGGGTAAAAGCGTATCCGTTTTTGCTATCGGGAAAAAAGCCAATGATGCCTTTTCCAAGAAAAAAATGGTTGTTGGAAATGAAAGCCATGTTTTTGACGATTTAACCTTTGAAAATGTTGCAGATATTGCCGAAGCATTAATGAACAAATTTGTAACTGGAGAATTTGATAAAATTGATATTGTTTACAATAGTTTTAAAAATGCTGCCACACAAGTTGTTACAACGGAGCAGTTTTTACCAATAGTTCCAGTTACAGGAAAAATCAATGTCAATGCAGATTATATTTTTGAACCTTCAAAAGTGGAAATCGTTGAACAACTGATTCCTAAGTCATTAAAAACACAATTGTACAAAAGTGTTAGGGATTCATTTGCCAGTGAGCACGGTGCTCGTATGACGGCTATGCACAAGGCTACAGATAATGCAACCGAATTGAGGGACCAGCTTAAATTAACATACAATAAGGCGCGTCAAGCGGCCATTACCAATGAAATTTTGGAGATTGTTGGTGGTGCTGAAGCTTTGAATAATTAGATTTTGTTATTCCTGCTTAGACAGGAATCCATTATAACATTAAGCCTCACATTTGTGGGGCTTTTTTGTGGCATCAATTTTGAAAAGATGTCATAAAACACAATCCTGAAGCTATGAAAATTTTAAAACAACCTCTGTTCAAAGTTGTGATGTTAACAGTCATGATATTCTTTTTGAATTGTAAAAGTGCTCAAAATAACGTTGATAGAAGTATGCCTTTGGAAATAGGACAAGTCTACTATACAAATACTATAGATGATAATCAAGCCTCAAACCTAGACATATACATCCCCATTATTTCCAATCCAAATCAGACACAATTGCTACAAGTTTTTTTTCATGGAAAACAAACCAATCTAGTCATATCTAACGATAATCTGATAGTTGGTCATTTTAATTTGGAAGTTCCTAAAAAGAGCGATATTATTATGAGCAGTGACCCGTATGCTGAATATGGTAATCAAGTGCCAAAACTTCAAAAACCAACCCCTTTTATTTTAAAAGATAATGCATGTGTGATAAGCTACAAAGATGGCGGCGTTGTAAAGTATTTTAAAATTGACAACATCATAAAAAAGTAAAAACATTTTATGAAACTACAACATATAACAAGACATCATGTATTTTTGGTTTGCAATATCTAAAAACGTATTTTTAGCCATCTAAAAACCTACCATTGGGCGCACTCAAAACATTATTTAAGCAAACATTTATCTATGGCTTAGCAACAGTGCTTCCAAGAATGCTGAGTTTTATTTTGGTGCCACTTTACACAACACAGGGTGTATTATCATCTGTTGCTGAATACGGGCAAGTATCTGTTATTTTCTCGTATTTCGTATTGTTTAATGTGGTTTTAGCCTATGGAATGGAAACCGCATTTTTTAGATTCTTTAATAAAGAGGAACATAAAAAGCAAGTTGTTGGCACATCCACAATTTCTTTAATTGTCTCGTCTATTGGGTTTTTTGTCTTGGCTTTGTTATTTCAAAATCAAATAGCACAATTGATTGATATTCATGTCAAGTATATCAATTTGGTTATTTGGATTTTGCTGTTGGATGCACTTGCTATTATTCCGTTTGCCTGGTTAAGAGCCACACAAAAGCCCATGCGTTATGCTGTGATTAAGATTTTAAACGTTGCGATTAATTTAGGATTGAACCTTTTCTTTTTGTTGGCTTTAAAGCATCTGGCCGAGGAGTCAACCATTTTTGGAAGTATTTACAGGCCTAATTTTGAAATCAGCTATATTTTTATTGCCAATTTAATAGCAAGTGCCATAACCCTGTTGTTTATGGTTCCGTTTTATATTAAAACGAAATATGAATTTAATTCTGTACTTTGGAAATCAATGATGCGTTACGCCTTTCCGGTTTTAATAGCAGGTGTTGCCTTTTCTATTAATGAAACGTTTGATAGAATTCTTCTAAAGGAATTATTACCACCAAATATAGCCGATACAGATATTGGCATGTACTCGGCTTGTTATAAGATAGCTTTGTTCATGACCTTGTTTGCAACCGCTTATAGGTTGGGTATAGAACCTTTCTTTTTTAGTCATGCCAAAAGTGAAAACCCTCAAAAAAACTATGCCAGGATTTTGGAGTTTTTTGTAGCTTTTGGTTCGGTTATATTGTTAACAGTGGTGGTCTTTGCAGATGTTTTAAAACCCTATATAGTAAGAAGTGAAGCCTATTGGGAAGCTATGTGGGTTGTGCCCATTATCTTAATTGCAAACTTCTGTTTAGGTATTTACCATAACCTTTCGGTTTGGTATAAAATTACCGATAAGACGAAGTTTGGAGCCTATATTTCAATTGTTGGGGCTGTTATTACCCTGGTTATAAATATTATGTTTATTAAAGAATACAGCTATAGAGCTTCAGCGGTTGCCACGTTGGTTGCTTATGGAATCATGATGTTGTTGTCCTATTATTTTGGAAGAAAATATTATCCAATTCCATATAACCTAAAAAAAATAGGCATGTATTTAATTCTATCCATTGGGTTTTCAGTACTGTCATTTTATAAATTTAGAGATCACTATATCATTGGAATATCAATGTTAATTGTATTTTTGACAATCATTTTTATCTCAGAAAAAGAACAATTAAAGCAAGTATTAAAACAAAAATAATATTAACTAATAAAAATGTTCTTTCCTTTGGGAAGACGGAAGAAGGGAATGCAAATTAAAATCATTAATAAATCGAGTCATGATTTACCTAATTACGAAACCATTGCATCAGCAGGAATGGATTTACGTGCTAATTTATCAGAATCAAGAACATTAAAACCACTTGAACGAAGTATTGTTGGTACAGGCTTGTTCATTGAATTGCCAATAGGTTATGAAGCGCAAGTAAGACCAAGAAGTGGATTAGCCGCCAAGAAAGGCATTACGGTTTTAAATGCTCCAGGCACCGTTGATGCTGATTATAGAGGAGAAATAGGTGTGATTTTAGTGAACCTTTCAAACGAGGATTTTGTAATTGAAAATGGCGAACGTATTGCGCAATTGGTTATAGCAAAGCACGAACGGGCAGAATGGATTGAATCTGAAACTCTTTCGGAAAC
This sequence comes from Yeosuana aromativorans, assembly GCF_014646655.1. Lineage (GTDB taxonomy): Bacteria > Bacteroidota > Bacteroidia > Flavobacteriales > Flavobacteriaceae > Yeosuana > Yeosuana aromativorans. Next base: position 127,911 of record NZ_BMNR01000006.1, read on the forward strand.
ATCACGAGGAGCAGGTGGATTTGGAAGTACGGGAACCAAGTGATTAACAAGTTACGATTAACAATTTTTGATTTTAGAATAAACAAACATTCGTGAATTCGTGGCAAAAACAAATAAACGAATCAACTTAAAAGCATGAAAATAATAGTACCAATGGCGGGACGAGGTTCTCGTTTAAGACCCCATAGTTTAACCGTTCCAAAACCATTAATTCCAGTAGCAGGACAACCAATCGTTCACAGATTAGTAAAAGATATTGTAAAAGTATTACATGAACCAATTGATGAAATCGCTTTTGTGTTAGGAGATCCTGCATGGTTTGGTGATGATGTGGTAAGTAGCCTAAAGGATTTAGCAAAAAGTTTGGGGGCCAAGGCATCTATTTACCGTCAAGACCAACCACTAGGAACCGGTCATGCCATTATGTGTGCCAAAGAATCATTATCTGGCCCAGCGGTTATTGCCTATGCAGACACGCTTATTAGAGCTAATTTTAGTTTAGATCCTGATGCAGACGCCGTTATTTGGGTCAAGCAAGTCGATAAACCAGAAGCCTTTGGGGTTGTTAAATTAAACGCTGATAACGAAATAATTGAGTTGGTTGAAAAGCCAAAAGAATTTGTAAGTGATTTAGCGGTTATAGGAATATACTACTTTAAGGATGTGAGCGTTTTAAAACAGGAGTTGCAACATGTTTTGGACAATAACATTGTTAATGGTGGCGAATACCAAATCAATGACGGTATAAAAAGGATGATGGCAAGTAGGAAAATCTTTAAAACAGGGCAGGTTGATGAATGGATGGATTGTGGCAATAAAGCCGTTACGGTTGAAACCAATACTAGAATGCTAGGGTTTTTAAAGGCTGATGGTGACGAACAAATGATAGCAACAACTGTAAAATCGTCAAACTCTAAAATAATTGAACCCTGTTTTATTGGCGAAAATGTTATTTTAAACAATGCTACAATAGGTCCTAACGTTTCTATTGGAGACCATTGTATAATTGAAAATTCAACCGTTACAAACAGCTTGATACAAACCTATACAACCATTAAAAATGCGGTTTTAACAGACGCTATGATTGGTAATTATGTGTCTTATGATGGCCATTTTAAAACGGTTAGCATAGGTGACTATTCCGTTTTGGAATAAAATTCCTGCGAAGGCAGGAATCTTTAAAGAATTGAGTTTGGAATAACTATTGTTTATATAGATATGTCGAACAAAGACATCATATAATAAATGAAACATAAAATCTACGTATTGCTTTTTTTTCTTGGAATATTACTGTTTCCACAAAATCAATATGCCCAAGTGGATTTTAACAAAAAACCAAATGACGATTTAGGAGACACTGAAGACGCCTTTCAAGAATCCTTTTTTGAAGCTTTGAAACAAAAAGGTATTGAAAATTATGACCGTTCTGTTACAGCGCTTCTAAAGTGTATAGAATTGGATGATTCGCAAGCCGTTTTATATTATGAACTTGGCAAAGACTATATTCAATTAAAGAATTTTGGTGCTGCCGAAGATGCCTTGAAAACGGCTGTAAACAAGGATCCAGATAATGAATGGTACATGAATGCCCTTTATAATTTATATAGAGTAGAAAATGACCTTGATAAAGCCTTAAAGACATTAAAGGATCTGGCAGGGCATCATCCAAGTTATAGGCAAGATTTAGTGGAGCTATACATAACTACCAAAAAGTACAATGATGCCTTAAAGCTTTTGGATGAACTGGATGCTCAAAAAGGCATTTCACCCCAAAGAGATTATTTGCGCAATCAAATTTATGCAGCAACAGGCAAAAAAAAGGAACAAATTAAAAATCTGGAACAACGCATAGATAATAATCCGGATAATGAATCAAACTACTTGGCACTTATTTATAGATATAGCGAGAACAACGAAAAGGAAAAAGCGTATGAGACGGCCAAAGAGTTGTTGAAAATCAATCCAAATTCACAGTTGGTGCATTTGGCTTTATATAAATTTTATCTGGACGATAATGACACTGAGAAGGCTATAGAGTCCATGAAAATTGTTATTAAAAGCCCTCAAATAAAACCAGAGGCCAAACTAAAGGTACTTTCAGATTTCGTAAAATTTGTTGGAGACCATCCAGAATATGAGCCAGATTTAGTTGAAGCCACAACCTTGGTTCAAGACCCCAATGTTGCTAAATCGATTACTGAAATAGCGCAACATTATCTAACCCAGGGTGATAAGGAGAAAGCATTAAAATATTTTGAACAAGCATTAGCCTTAGAACCTGAAAATTTTAGCATTTTAAGAACCACATTATTGTTAAACCTAGATTTAAAGCATTATAAATTGGTCTTGGATAAAAGCAATGAAGCTCTCCAAAAATATCCTGCACAACCCATATTGTATTTATTGAATGGTGTTGCATTAAATGAGCTTCAAAAGCCCAATGAAGCCATTGATATTCTTGAAGCTGGCCTGGACTATATCATTGATGACCCAAAAATGGAGTCTGACGTGTATAACCAATTGAGCATATCTTACACCATGCTAAATAACACGGCTAAAGCCCAATCATTTAGTGCCAAAGCAAAACAATTAAAAACTGCCCACTAACAACGCATCTATGCATTATATAAAACGCCTCATATTTATCATTACTAGTCTTTGCCTTGTATTTGTTTTAAGCTGTAAGTCGGCTAAAACCATACATTCTGGTGAAGCCAATTTAAATTTATCTACCAAACAGCTTATTAGAGAGAACGCAAAACAAACCCCTAATTTCAAGACCCTATCGGCAAGAGTTAAGCTTGATATAAATCAAGGCGATAAAGTTGACGCTTATACCATTAATTTTAGAATGGAAAAAGACAAGCAAATACTGTTAATGTCCACGCCCATTTCAGTGGTTAAAGCATTAATCACTCCGGATAAAGTACGTTTTTACAATAAACTTGACAACACTTATTTTGATGGAGACTATAAATATTTAAGTGATTTGTTGGGAATTGATTTAGATTTTCAAAAGGTTCAAAATCTATTGCTGGGAGAAGCACTTTTTGGTTTAAAAGCAAATGCTTACAACATGTCAACAAATGACACCTCATATATTCTTCAACCTAAAGAGCAAGAGGCCCTTTTTGAGTTGTTTTACTTGATAAATCCGTCACATTTTAAAATAAGCTCACAACAGATTTCGCAGCCGCAACAACAAAGACTTCTGGAAGTTGATTATTTAAAATACCAAGAGGTTGACAAGCAAATTTTACCACAACAGATAAAAATAATTGCTGTTGAAGCTGCTGAACAAATGATTTTAGAGTTGGAATTTAAAGCAGTATCTTTGAATGAAGATTTACGCTTCCCGTTTAAAATTCCTTCAGGATTTAAAGAAATTAAACTTTAATGAACAGTAAAAACAGCATATTTATATTCGTTTTTTTTACCGTACTATGTTACAGCTCTGCTGGGTTTTCGCAAAGTAATAAACAACAAGAACTGGAAAAACGCCGACAAGAACTAAGGCAAGAAATCCAGAAAATCAATGAGCTCCAACTAGAAAACAAATCTAAGGAAAAATCGCAGTTATCGTTAATTGAAAACTACAATTACAAAATCAGTGTTCTCAATAACTTAATATCGGTCACCAATCAACAGGCCAATCTCATCACTAGGGAAATCAATGCCAACCAAAAGAAAATAACCAAACTACGAGTAGAACTAACGGTGCTTAAAGAAGACTATGCCGCTATGATTGTTAAATCATACAAAAGTAAAAACCAGCAAAGTAGGATTATGTTTTTACTGTCATCAGATAACTTTAAACAAGCTTACAAGCGGTTGCAATACATGAAGCAGTACTCTGATCACCAAAAACAACAAGGAAAGGAAATAAAGGCCAAAAGTGAGGAGCTCCAGAAAACGAATGCTCGTTTAATAAGTCAGAAAAAAGAAAAACAGAAACTTATTGCCGAAAACAGGGACGTTCAAGAAACCCTGGAGAAAGAGCGCCACCAGCATGAAATTTTAATGGCTTCCATTAAAAAGAACCTGAATGTTTATGCGGCACAAATAAGGAAAAAGCAACAAGAAGCCGATAGAATTGATAGAGAACTTGATCGGATTATTAGAGAAGCCATTGCCAGTTCCAATAAAAAAGCAGGAAAAGCAACCACGTCTTCCAGTTTTGCTTTGACTCCTGCCGAGAAAGTATTGGCTTCCAATTTTGTTTCAAATAAAGGCAAGTTACCTTGGCCCGTAGAAAAGGGATATGTTACCTTGCGTTATGGAACCCAACCATCACCTATAGATAAATCATTGACTATAAAAAGTAACGGTGTGCGCATTGCAACTGAACGAGGCGCCAAAGTGCGTGCAGTATTTAATGGAGAGGTTAGCAGGATTATCATCATAAGAAATTCAAATCCAATAGTTATGATTCGTCATGGTAATTACATAACAGACTACAAAAACCTATCGAAAGTGTATGTTAAGGAAGGCGATAAAGTAACCACTAATCAAGATATAGGAGAGGTTTTCACCAACCCTTCTAACGGTGAAACCATTTTGAACTTTATCATTTATGAAAACCTAAAAACATTAAATCCTGCAGAATGGATTTATAAAATGTGATTATTTAAATAATGCCTTTAATTCGGTAGCTTCGTTAGGCCTCATTTTACCTGCTAATACAAGGCTCAATTGTTTCCTTCGCAAAGCAGCATCATAACGCTCTTTTTCAAGCTGGGTTTCAGGTGTTATTTCAGGAACTTCAACAGGTTTTCCGGTTTCGTCAACAGCCACAAAGGTATAAATAGCTTCATTGGCCTTGGTTTTTGCTCCAGACTCTCGATCTTCTATCCAAACATCAATAAAAACTTCCATAGAGGTTTTAAAAGCACGTGACACCTTAGCCTCAACAGATACCACACTTCCCAAAGGAACCGCTCGATTGAATGCTACATGGTTTACAGAAGCAGTAACCACAATACGTCTGGAATGTCTACGTGCCGAAATACTGGCCGCTCGATCCATGCGAGCTAACAGCTCGCCACCAAATAAATTGTTTAACGGATTGGTTTCCCCAGGGAGAACCATATCGGTCATAATGGTTTTTGATTGCTCGGGTGTTTTTGCTTCCATCAGGTCGTTTTTATGATGTGCAAAGGTAAAACGATTTTTGGGGTTAAGCCGTATGCTTTTAAATATAATTAAGAATGTTTTTTATAAAAGCTGATGCAGATTAGTCTAACTTTTTAACCAACAACCAAGCGTCTTTGTTGCTTGTTTTTCTGATTTTATGAAGCGCCACAAGAGCTTCTTCGCCTGTTTCATAACTGGCGTAAACAACTTCATGTAAACCATATTTATTAACACCAATTTTTCGTGCTTTATAGCCTTCGGCTTTTAGTTGTTCGATTATTTTATTGCAGTTTTCCTCAACTCTAAAAGCACCGGCCACAATATGGTAATTACCGGTTTGCTTGGTTACATTAAAAGTCACGGCAGGAAGTGGATTGTCAATAACAAAAGTGGCTTCTTGAATTTTATTGTCAAGTTGCTTGAAGGCTTCTTCTTGTGCTAGTTGATTGTGAGTTTCAATTTGGTTGACATAATAATTAGATGCCACAAAACCTCCTAATGTTAAGGCCAGAACAGCTACAGCGGCATATTTGAAATACCCAAAGGATTTGCGTTTTTCGGGCGTGAATGCAATAGGAATTTCCTTTTCAAGCGTTTCAGCGGTTTCTTTATATAACTCTCTGGTTATGGCTGGCGACACAAATTCTGATAGGCCAAAAGCATCCGTTAAATAATTAAGACTGTAAGAAGGCTCAAACTGTATTTTACCTTCACTGTTAAAGGTTATATCACCAATATTGGTAAAGGTTAGGGTTTCACCTTGCGTTAAAAGACCTTTTAAAATTTTAACCCGTTTTTGAATTTTTTCTGAAGCAACCTCAAAAGGGATTTTCTCAACATCAGCAATATAATGCGCCAATAACCCATCATTTTTTTGAATTTGCTCATTGAACGATATGGACTTTTTTGGCGGATAAAACGCGTTGGTAGCATCATTGATGCTAGCAGGTACACGTTGGGTTAAAAAGGCTCCAAATTCAGGAACCGTAACACATTCATATCGGTATAATAAATCGCTGATGTAGGTTTCTAGTTGCATAAAAACAAAGTTAAAAAATTATGCTTTTGGATAACATTTTGGCAAAACTATTTATTAACAGCCCAAAAATTACTTACTTGTAATCTCAAAATCAAATGGATGGCATGACAGAAAAAGACCTAATTTATACTTTAGCCTTGCAAAATGTCTCAAATATTGGCGACATCACCACCAAGAAATTGATAGCGCATTGTGGTTCGGCCGAAGCCGTGTTTAAAGAGAAAAAGCACAATCTTTTAAAAATTGATGGTATTGGAAGCATAACCATCAATGATCTTTTTGAACCATACCATCATAAAGCAGCTGAAGAAGAATTAAATTATATTAAAAATAATCAGGTTACGTGCCTCTATTTTGAAGATGAAGACTATCCTGAAAAATTAAAACACTGTATTGATGGGCCTGTATTATTGTTTCAATCTGGCAATATTGACTTGAAACGCCAACATATTATAAGCATAGTAGGCACCAGAAAAATAACAAATCAAGGCGTTGCGTTTTGTGAGCGGTTAGTAGAGGAGCTAGCGGTTTATAATCCGGTAATTGTCTCTGGGTTTGCATACGGAACCGATATTACGGCTCAAAAAGCGGCCTTAAAGTACAATCTTCAAACAATTGGTTGCTTGGCTCACGGCTTAAACCAAATCTACCCGAAAGTGCATAAAAAATATGTGGCTGATATTGAAAAAAATGGTGGATTCTTAACAGATTTTTGGAGTAGCGATGTATTTGACAAAAACAATTTCTTAAAACGAAATAGAATCATTGCAGGATTGAGCGAAGCCACTATAGTCATTGAATCTGCCGAGCGTGGTGGCAGTTTGGTAACGGCCGATATTGCTAATTCCTATAACAGGGATGTGTTTGCCGTGCCTGGCAGAACAACGGATACACAAAGCATTGGGTGCAATAACCTGATTAAATTTCAAAGAGCTCATTTGCTTTCCAATCCGTTGGATGTTCCTTATATTTTAAATTGGACGTTGGAAGAAACCAAAAAGCCTAATGTTCAAAAACAATTATTTATAGAACTTGATGAAGATGAAAAAGCTATTTATAAGTTTCTTAAGGAGTATGATAAACAACAATTGGACGTTATAGCACTAAATTGCAATATGCCTATTTTTAAAGTAGCCAGTCTATTACTTAATATGGAACTAAAAGGGGTGATTAGACCGTTGCCTGGAAAACTATTTGAGCTTATTTAGCTTTTTATACTCAACAAAAAAGTTAATAATCAAAGCTAATATTATTAAAGAGGAAATTACTATAATCCACGGTTTTCCCTTTTCTGAAAGGAATTGAGCAAGTATGGTAAACAATTGAGATATAACCATCAACACGGTAAACAAGACAAGTTTTCTCATGTTAATATCCAGTTTTATTACGTACACGTTTTAGCACGGCATCGGCAACTTGTTTTGCTTTTTCGGCACCAATGGCCAAAGCCTTGTCAATTTCAGGCAGGTTGTTCATGTAGTAATTATAACGTTCACGTTCTGTGGCAAACTTGCCAACAATCAATTCAAACAAAGCTTGTTTGGCATGTCCATAACCATAACCGCCTTGCTCATAGTTGGCTTTCATGGTTTCAATTTGAGCCTTATCGGCCAACAGATTATAAATGGCAAAACAGTTACAAGTCTTCCAGTCTTTTGGTTCCTCAAGGGGTGTACTATCGGTTTGAATAGACATGATTTGCTTGCGAAGTTTTTTATCATCCAAAAATATGTTGATGATATTGCCCCGGCTTTTGCTCATTTTTTCACCATCTGTACCAGGTATCAACATGGTGTTTTCTTGAATTTTACCTTCGGGCATGACAAAGGTTTCACCCATTTTAGCATGAAAACGTGCCGCTACATCACGTGTCATTTCTATGTGTTGTAATTGGTCTTTTCCAACAGGAATTATATTGGCGTCATATAATAAAATATCAGCAGCCATGAGCATAGGATAGGTAAACAAACCGGCATTTACATCTTCAAGTCTGTCGGCCTTGTCTTTAAAACTATGTGCCAATGTTAAGCGTTGATAGGGAAAAAAGCAGCTTAAATACCAAGACAATTCGGTTACTTGTGGCACATCGCTTTGTCTGTAAAACACGGTTTTTTCTATATCCAAACCAAAAGCGAGCCAAGTAGCCGCGGTAGAGTAGGTGTTGTGTCTTAATTCTTCAGCATCCTTGATTTGGGTGAGTGTATGTAAATTTGCAATGAACAAAAATGAATCATTATTAGGGTCATTGGCCATAGCAATGGCTGGCATAATAGCCCCTAAAATATTGCCCAAATGCGGAGTTCCTGTACTTTGTATACCTGTAAGTATTCTTGCCATGTTTACTTCCCACGAAAGTGGGAATCTCATTAAAGTTAAACTTAAATTTTCTTATTCAGGCAAAGGTAATTTTTTTAATAGAATTGCTCAATACAATTATGTATTTTTGGGATAGATGAGAGTTTTTAAATATATATTTTGGGTTTTATATCGTATTTGGTTTTATATACTTGTAGGGTTACCCATTATTATTATGTTTCCGGTGCTATTAATTTCCATATCAAAGGAATCATGGTATCCGTTCTTTTTTAAAATAGCGCGTCTTTGGGCTAGATTCATCTTATTTGGAATGGGTTTTACAGTTAAAATTGAGGCCCAACAACTTCCTGAAAAGGATAAAAGCTATATGTTTATAGCCAATCATACATCAATGGTTGACATTATGCTTATGCTGTCCTGTGTGAAAAATCCGTTTGTGTTTGTTGGAAAAAAAGAGTTGGCAAAACTCCCTCTTTTTGGATTTTTTTACAAACGCACTTGTATTTTGGTGGATAGAAGTTCTGCCAAAAGCAGGCAGGCTGTTTTTTTGAGAGCACAAAAACGGTTGAAGAGCGGTTTGAGTATTTGTATTTTTCCCGAAGGCGGTGTGCCAGAAGAACACATTTTGTTGGATGATTTTAAAGATGGGGCTTTTAGATTGGCCATAAACCACCAAATTCCAATAGTACCATTAACATTTGCTGATACCAAAAGACGGTTTTCCTATACCTTTTTTAGTGGTGGCCCGGGCCGAATGCGTGTAAAAATCCATAGATTTCTATATACAAATGGGTTAACCATTCACGACACAAAAGTCTTGAACAGTCGGTCAAGAGAAATTATCCTGACCCAATTGGAACGCTTTAAAAAATAAAAACTGCTCTTTGGGGAGAGCAGTTTTTTTGATATTCTTTCCGAGCTTACTGAAAAGAATGATCAGGCCTAACCAAAAACCTAAAATTTAAATCCAATTCCTGTATAAACACCTATAAAATAGGGTTTGAAATTACCGGATGTATTGTTAAATGTGTTGATTTGATATTTGAACATAGGTTCAAGGTTCAATTCAAACTTTTTTGTCATTTTATAGTTCAAGCCTAAACCAAAATTGGCGCTATAACTAACCTTATTTAGGTTTGTGGCTTCTCCAATAAGTGTTCGTTGACTCCCAAATTCAGAATACAACTTGTTGCTGTTTAAAAAGAAGGAACTAAATCCACCAATAACATTAACTCCAAGTTTTTTATTGATGACGGCATATTCAATTTCTAAAGGAATTTCAATATATCCCAATGATTGATTGATTGAGGTGTTGGATGTTTTAATAAAGGATTCATTGTTGCTGTTGGTGCGTAAGCTTTCTCCACTTACTATTGAAATGTTTTCAGAAGCGTCGCTTGCGTTCACATTTTTCAACAAGCTAGAACTGCTAATGCCTACGGTTTCAAAAACAACCACATCATTGGTGTTATAGCCTAGATTAACTTTGTTAATACCAGAGCGTACTTTTAAGTTTTTAGTAACGGCATAGCTAGCTGTAACGCCATAGCTCATGTTCACTTCTCCACTTTTAGAGTTGCTGTTAAATTGAGAATCAATAGAAGATCCCTTTCCAAGACTATTGAAATATACAGGCGCCGCATTAGGAGCTATACTCCATTTATCTTGAATCTTTTCCTTTTCAATGGTTTTTGTTTCAGCGATGGCGTCTTCTATAGTAAGTGTTTTATGTTTTGAATCTGTAATAGTTGTTACCGAATCTATAGCCTCATTATTTACCTTGGCAATTGTAGTTTTGTTATTATTTAAAACTGTGCTTTTTTCTTGGGTTTTATCAAGATCATTGTTAGATTGAACAACAGTAGATTTGTTTTTTTCTTTTTCTTCAGAAAGAGTGGTAGCTATTGCATCATTAATTCCCAAAGGATTTTGAATGACCTCTAGGGTTTTTCCTTTTTTGGAATTTGAAAGGGTTGCCTTTGTTTCTGACGGATTATTTGCAATTACAGATGCAGGAGATTCAATGACCGTATTTTGTGGTGTTTGGTTGCTTTTGTTAGACTCTAAACTACTACTATCATCATTATTGGCATCTGTTGCTTGATTGGGTTTGTCAAAATCATTTGTACTATTGGATTTTGATGGCTCAACAACCTCTTTTTTTGTGTCCACAACTTGATTTGTTGGAACGGTGCTAGTGTTGTTACTGTTAAAATACAGGTCACCAATGGTTAAAAACAACAATAATAGTGCAGCAACGCCAGCATAACGCCACCAAATAGGGATGACTCTGCGTTTGTTTTTCTTTTGGTTTAATTGCGACTCAATGTTTTTCCAAACAGCATCACTAGGAGTTGCTTCAAAATCCTTGAAGCGTTCCTGGAACAGTCTATCTATGTTTTTTTTCTCTTTCATTGTAACGATTGTAAACGTCGTGTTGTTTTATAATCCTCAATGGTTGTTTTCAATATCTGTCTAGCACGTGCTAGATTGGACTTTGAGGTTCCTATAGTAATATCTAGCATCTCTGCGATGTCTTTATGTGAATATCCATCCAAAACATATAGGTTAAAAACCAATCTGTATCGGTCTGGTAATTCTTGAATAATTTGCAACAGATAATTAATTGAAATATCATCTTCATCAATTTCTATTGCAACATCTTCTGTTATATCTTCATTTACAATGTCAAAAACCTTTTCATTTCGGTATCGTTGTAAAACCGTATTAACGGTAATTCGTTTTAACCAGCCTTCAAAAGAGCCTTTGTATTTGTATTGTTCAATTTTTTTAAATATGGTTAAGAACGCATCCTGCAGATTGTCTTCTGCTTCGGCATAATTTCTTGAATACTTTAAGCTAATCGAAAATAGTTTACTCGAAAAGAGCTTGTATAGTTCGCTTTGAGCTTGCGTATCATTAATTTTACAATTTTCTATGAGTTCTTCTAAACCCAAATTAAACACATATTAATTAACACTTAGTTTAGTTTGTCACAGGCACTTCAATGGTTAAGTACTGGTCATCACCATTTTCATCAGTTCCTTGCCAAAATTTAAATACATAGCTGCCATTACTTGTTACTACAAAGTTAAAGGTTGCTTCTGTCAATTCATCTTGAAGGTCAGTACAATTTGGGTTGTCAGCAACATAATTTATGACCGCAACAGTACGCTCATTATTATTTTTTAGATAGTAAAACTCTTTGAAAGAATAACAGGTTGATGGTGTAAAATAATGCACGGTTATAGGATATGTTTCTCCTAAAGTAAACGTATCGGGCATGTCAACACTTTCAATGGGTAATACATCTAAGGAATAACCATCATAACTTGAACCATTATCACTAATACTACAAGACACCAATAAAATTAGTGTTAAACTAAGAATAATTAATCGTTTCATTACAATTTTTTGTTTTAAGCTTTTTCCTTTTAGATGCGAAGAGGTTTAAAAGGTTGCGTACTAAAACAAAAAATCCCGAGTTACCGGGATTTTAATTTTATTCTTTGGCGGCTTTTAAAGCAGCCTTTATTTTGGCTTCAAGTTCATCTTGAAGTTCTGGGTTGTCTTTTATGAGTGCTTTAACGGCATCCCTGCCTTGACCAAGCTTGGTGTCATCATAACTGAACCACGAACCACTTTTCTTGATAATTTCATGTTCTACGGCTATATCTAAAACCTCACCAACCTTAGAGATTCCTTCACCATACATGATATCAAATTCAGCCGTTTTAAAAGGAGGAGCCACTTTGTTTTTAACAACTTTTACCTTGGTCTTGTTGCCTGTTACATTACCATCGGTTTCCTTAATTTGAGTAGATCGTCTGATATCCAATCGAACAGAGGCATAAAACTTTAAAGCGTTACCACCCGTTGTTGTTTCTGGGTTTCCAAACATGACACCTATTTTTTCACGGAGTTGATTAATGAAAATTACGGTACAATTGGTTTTACTTATTGAACCTGTTAATTTTCTCAACGCTTGTGACATCAATCGCGCATGTAAACCCATTTTGGAGTCGCCCATTTCACCTTCTATTTCGCTTTTAGGCGTTAAAGCAGCAACAGAATCTATAACCACAATATCAATGGCGCCAGAGCGAATTAAGTTGTCCGCTATTTCAAGAGCCTGTTCACCGTTATCTGGTTGTGAAATAATCAAGTTATCAATATCAACGCCTAATTTTTGGGCATAAAACCTATCAAAAGCGTGTTCGGCATCAATAAATGCTGCTATACCGCCTGCTTTTTGTGCTTCTGCAATGGCATGAAGGGTCAATGTTGTTTTTCCTGATGATTCCGGCCCGTAAATTTCTATAACCCGTCCTCGAGGATAACCGCCTACGCCCAATGCTATATCCAATCCTAAAGAGCCTGATGGAATGGCCTCAACATCAACAACAGCAGAATCGCTCATTCTCATTACGGTTCCTTTGCCGTAGGCCTTATCTAATTTATCTAAAGTAAGTTTAAGTGCTTTTAATTTGGCTTCTTTTTCGTTGCTCATCTAAATGTTTATTTCTGAAATTATTCATGCTAAAATAATACTTCTTTTGTCACAATACAATTTTATCACGCAACCTTTTTGTTCTTTTTGCATCTACTAAATAAACTGGGAAAAATTTTGCTATGAAATTTAACAGAATAACATTTTAAGCTGACTAACTCAAACTGTTTGAAAAAGCGCTTTACATTTTGTAAAGTGCTTTTTTTATGAGATTTTGCCTTGGTTTTTCAAAAAACTGTACCTTTGCCGTTTAAATATTTCTTTAACCTTAAAACATTGGTATAGCATGCAACTGTACAATAAATTAAGTGCAAAAGAAAGGGCAGAATTAATCGATCAAGCAGGAAAAAATCGATTGACACTTTCTTTTTATCAATATGCCAAAATTGGCAATCCACAAGTTTTTCGGGATCACTTGTTCATTACTTGGAATGCCTTGGATGTTCTGGGCAGAATTTATGTGGCTCATGAAGGCATTAACGCCCAACTATCATTACCGGCAGACCGCTTTAATGAATTTAAGGAACACCTTGACAGTATTGACTTTTTAAAAGGTGTTCGTTTGAATATTGCCATTGAGCAAGACAATAAATCATTCTTAAAGCTAAAAATTAAGGTACGCGATAAAATTGTTGCCGATGGTTTGAATGATGAGACGTTTGATGTCACTAATAAAGGCATTCATCTAGCTGCAGAACAATTCAATAATCTTATTGAAGACGAAAAAACGATATTGGTTGATATGCGTAACCATTATGAAAGTGAGATTGGACATTTTAAAAATGCCATCACACCCGATGTGGATACGTTTCGGGATTCGTTGGATATTATTGAAGAAGATTTAAAAGACCATAAAGAGGACAAAAACTTGGTGATGTATTGTACAGGTGGTATTCGTTGCGAAAAGGCCAGTGCCTATTTTAAGCACAAAGGGTTTAAAAATGTGTACCAACTGGAAGGCGGTATTGTTGAATACACCAGACAAGTCAAAGAGAAGAACTTAGAAAACAAATTTTTAGGACAGAATTTTGTGTTTGATGACCGACGGGCAGAACGCATTAGCGATGATGTTATAGCACAATGCCACCAGTGTGGAGCACCGTTTGATGTGCACACCAATTGCGCTAATGATGCCTGTCATTTATTGTTTATTCAGTGCGATAAGTGTAAGGAGGAAATGAATAACTGCTGTTCAACAAACTGTAAAGAAATACATGCATTGCCGTATGAAGAGCAAAAAGCATTGCGAAAAGGGCAAGGTAATAGCAATGATATTTTCAAAAAGGGACGTGCCGATCATTTGCCATATAAAAAGGATTTAAGAAATATTTTTGAGACATTAAAAGTCAATAAACAATAGTAAGTTTATGATGCAGAAAATTGAATTAATGGCTCCTGCCGGAAATTTTGAATCCTTGCAAGCGGCCTTGGATAATGGAGCAGACTCCGTGTATTTTGGTGTGGAACAACTCAACATGCGCGCAAGAGCATCTATTAATTTCACATTAGATGATTTACCGGAAATAGCCAAACGGTGTCAAAAAAAGGGCGTTAGAACGTATTTAACGCTGAATACGATTATTTATGACCACGATTTATCTATTGTCAAGACCTTAATCAATAAAGCTAAAGAGGTCAATATTACGGCTGTTATTGCTATGGATCAGGCCGTTATTATGGCCGCCAGAGAAGTTGGTATGGAAGTTCATATTTCAACTCAAATTAATATTACGAATATTGAAACGGTTAAGTTTTATGCCTTGTTTGCCGATACCATGGTATTAAGTAGGGAATTGAGCTTAAGACAGGTAAAAAAAATCACCGAACAAATTGAAAAGGAACAAATCAAAGGGCCGTCAGGAAAACTTGTAGAGATTGAAATATTTGGTCATGGAGCACTTTGTATGGCCGTTTCCGGCAAGTGCTATATGAGTTTGCACTCCTATAATTCGTCTGCAAATAGAGGGGCTTGCAAACAAAATTGCCGAAAAAAATACACGGTCATTGAACAGGAAACCGGCTTTGAAATGGAAATTGACAATGAATACATTATGTCTCCAAAAGATTTGTGTACCATTGATATTTTAGATCAAGTCTCCGATTCAGGCATCAAGGTTTTAAAAATTGAAGGACGCGGAAGGGCTCCAGAATATGTAGCTAAAGTGATTTCTTGTTACAGGGCAGCCATTGATAGTTTGGAAAACGGAACTTATGAAAAAGACAAGGTCATTACCTGGATGCAAGACCTTGAAAAAGTCTATAATCGCGGGTTCTGGAACGGCTATTACCTAGGGCAAAAATTAGGAGAATGGAGTGCTGGATCTGGATCGCATGCTACACAAAAGAAAGTTTATATTGGAAAGGGAACGCACTTTTTTCCAAAGCCACAAATAGGTGAATTTAAAATTGAGGCCTATGATATTTCCATTGGCGATACCATTTTAATTACTGGACCAACCACAGGTGCTAAAGAGGTTACGGTTAGCGAGATGATGGTAAATGATACAAAATCATCTAAAGGATCTAAAGGCGATTTGGTGACTATTCCGTTAGGATTTAGAATCAGGCCTTCGGATAAATTGTATAAAATAGTTGAAAACAAAGTAGAGGCCTAATGGTGGTTATAACCCTGCAACGCCAAAAATGTATTGGATGCAATTACTGTGTGGAGTTAGCGCCCAAACAGTTTCAAATGTCAAAGAAAGACGGAAAATCGGTATTGCTTCATTCCCAAAACAAAAAAGGCTTTTTTACGTTAAAGTCAAACGAAAACGCCATTTTTGAAGCTTGCGACAATGCCTCAAAAGCGTGCCCTGTTAAGATTATTAGTGTAAAAATGACTTAGGAGCCATGATAATAACACTTCTATTTTAAAGTACACATAATAATCTTATCTTTACCTTTTAAAATAATTACAAACCTTCATTCGTAATAATTTTTTATTGACGAATTCAACATATAAAATATATGAGTTGTAACAGTTGTTCAACTGAAAAAGGCGGCCAGCCTAAAGGATGCAAAAACAATGGTACCTGTGGTACAGATAGCTGTAATAAGCTTACGGTTTTTGATTGGTTAGCCAATATGTCACTTCCTAACGGAGAAAAACCGTTTGATTGGGTTGAGGTCCGTTTTAAAAACGGCAGGAAACACTATTATAAAAACACCGAAAATTTAACCTTGAGTATTGGCGATATTGTTGCTACGCAATCACAATCAGGCCATGATGTTGGTATGGTCACGCTTACCGGCGAGTTGGTGCGGGTTCAAATGAAGCGCAAAAACATTCCTCAAGAAGGTGAGGAGATTTATAAAATTTACAGAAAGGCAAGCCAAAAAGACATCGATATTTGGTCAGAGGCAAGAGATCGAGAAGAACCCATGAAGGTTAAAGCGCGTCAATTCGCCATTGACTTGAAGTTAGAAATGAAAATATCTGATATTGAATTTCAAGGGGATGCCAGTAAAGCCACGTTTTATTACACGGCTGAAGAACGGGTTGATTTTAGGGAACTCATTAAAGTATTTGCAAGAGAGTTTAGAACACGTATTGAGATGAAACAAGTTGGCTTTCGTCAAGAAGCTTCCAGGCTTGGCGGTATTGGTTCTTGTGGTCGGGAATTGTGCTGTTCTACTTGGTTAACAGATTTTAGGTCTGTAAGCACTTCAGCGGCGAGATATCAGCAACTATCCTTAAATCCCCAAAAACTTGCCGGACAATGCGGAAAACTTAAATGTTGCTTAAACTATGAGTTGGATACGTATTTGGATGCCTTAAAAAGTTTTCCATCAACAGATATTAAACTTCAAACAGAAAAAGGAATGGCCGTTTGCCAAAAAACAGATATTTTCAAAGGCTTTTTGTGGTATGCCTATGAAGGTGAATGGGCCAATTGGCACAAAATAACAACCGATCAAGCCAATGAAATTATCAAGCTAAATAAAAAGAACAAAAAGGTTGCAAGCCTAGAAGAATACGCATCAGAATTGGTTGAAGATACTAAAAACCAGTTTGAAAACGTTGTTGGTCAAGATAGTTTAACACGATTTGATAGTCCAAAACCAAATAATAAACGTAAAAATAGAAGAAACAATAAAAACAGAAGGAAACCTAAAAATGCCAAAAATAATGCGAAATAGTGTGTTATTATTTATTTTAGGACTTTCTTTCATCATCGTTTCTTGCGACTCAAAACGGGTTTATGATGAGTATAAATCAGTTCCCAACGAGTGGAATAAGGATTCTGTTATTTCGTTTAAAATAAATCCCCCAGATTCAATAAAACCTTATAATTTGTTTGTGGATTTAAGAAATACCAGCGCTTATAAATACAGCAATATCTTTTTGATTGTTGAAATGGTTTTCCCGCATGGAAAGACTATAAAGGACACGTTGGAATATAGAATGGCAGATCCATCCGGAAAATTTTTGGGTACCGGTCTTATGGACGTTAAGGAAAATAAATTGTGGTACAAAGAAGACGTGGTGTTTAAAGAAGCTGGAGAATATACCGTAAACATACAACACGCCATGAGAGAAAATGGAAAGGTCAATGGCGTTGTTGATCTTGAAGGCATCACAGATGTTGGTTTTAGAATTGAGACCCCAACCAGTAATTAATAAATAGTATGGCAAAGGCAAAACAAGTTAAAAACGAGAACCACGAGTTTGATAAATATGTACGCTGGTTTTGGATTATTTTTTCAGCCGGAATTCTTTTTATAGTATTATTGTTTTCATTGGCATCATGGGGTGCTTTTGGAGAATTGCCAGACCATACACAACTAGAAAATCCCAAAACAAATTTAGCTACTGAAATCATTTCTTCTGATGGGGTTACTTTAGGAAAATTTTATTTTAATGACAATAGAACGCCCGTTGGTTATGATGAACTGCCCAAACATTTGGTAGATGCCTTGGTAGCAACTGAAGACGCCAGGTACTATCAACATTCAGGAATTGATATTAGAGGAACGCTCAGGGCCATTGTAAAACTTGGTAGGGGCGGTGGTGCCAGTACGATTTCCCAGCAATTGGCAAAACAATTGTTTCACGGAGAAGGTTCAACAAATGTTTTAGAACGAATCTTGCAAAAAGTCAAAGAGTGGATTATTGCAATCCGTTTGGAGCGGCAATATACCAAAGAAGAAATCTTAGCGCAATATTTCAATATTTACGACTTTAATAATAACGCAGACGGAATTAGAAGTGCTTCAAGAATTTATTTCGGCAAAGAGCCAAAGGATTTAGATTTAAAAGAATCTGCCATGTTGGTTGGGATGTTTAAAAATTCATCACTTTACAACCCCAGACCAGACAGAAATCCAGTTGGTGTGAAGAACAGACGGAATGTGGTGTTGTCCCAAATGGAAAAATATGGTTATATTACTGAGAAAGTTAAGGATTCTCTACAAAAAACAGAATTGGGTCTCAATTACTCTCCAGAATCCCATCGCGAGGGAACAGCCACCTATTTTAGGGAATACTTAAGAGCTTTCATGAAAGATTGGATTAAGAACAATCCAAAGCCAGATGGTACATTGTATAATTTAAACAGTGATGGTTTAAAAGTATATACTACCATTGACTCCAGAATGCAAAAATATGCAGAGGAGGCCGTTCAAAAACACATGCCAAGGTTACAGGCAGAATTTTTTCATCAAAACACTCCAAATAGAAACCCAACAGCTCCTTTTTTAGAGCTTGATCAAAGTGAAATTGAAGCTTTGATGAACCGTTCCATGAGACAATCTGAACGCTGGAGGCACATGAAGTATGATTTGGGAAAATCAGAAAAAGAGATAAAGGAATCATTTTCCAAACCAACCCAAATGACTGTTTTCTCATGGAAAGGCGAGATAGATACCATTATGAAACCGATGGATTCCATGAGGTATTACAAATCGTTCTTGCATCCTGGACTTATGTCCATGGATCCGCAAACAGGCCAAGTGAAAGCGTGGGTTGGTGGCATGAATTACAAACATTTTCAGTATGACCATGTAAAAGCAGGAAAACGACAAGTTGGTTCAACGTTTAAGCCGTTTGTGTATGCAACAGCTATTGACCAATTGCACCTGTCGCCTTGCGATATTTTACCGCGATCTCAAATTACTATTGAAGCAGGTAAATATGGAAATCCAGAGCCGTGGTCTCCCAAAAATGCTGATGGTGATTATGGTGGCTCCATGACCTTAAAGGACGCCTTGGCAAATTCGGTAAATACCGTGACGGCTAGGGTTATGGATAAAGTTGGGCCAAGACCTGTGGTTGATTTAGTAAAAAAACTGGGTGTTGAATCTGATATTCCTCCTGTTCCTTCCATTGCCTTGGGAACAGCTGATTTAAGTGTTTATGAAATGGTAGGAGCCTATTCGGCCTTTGCAAATAAAGGGGTGTATACAAAACCCGTTATGGTAACAAGCATTACCGATAAAAACAACACGGTATTATATCAGGTAAAACCTGAAACGAGGGATGTGTTGAGTGAAGAAACCGCTTACGTAACCGTAAAATTGATGGAAGGGGTTACAGAATCTGGTTCAGGGGTCAGATTACGAACCACGGGTGCTGAGGCTTACCGACCCGATTATAAGGAAATAGTCACTGGATATCCGTATCAGTTTACCAATCCTATCGCCGGTAAAACAGGAACTACACAAAACCAAAGTGATGGCTGGTTTATGGGTATGGTGCCTAATTTGGTTACAGGTGTTTGGGTAGGTGCCGAAGACCGTTCGGTGCACTTTGCAAGTATTACGTATGGGCAAGGAGCTGCTATGGCCCTGCCTATTTGGGCGCTTTACATGAAGAGCTGTTATGCCGACCCCGATTTGAATATTTCACAAGAAGATTTTGATGTTCCTGTAGATCTTTCCATTAGGGTGGATTGTTCAGGCACTTCTAGTGATAACAATTCAAAAAGCGGTTCAAAACAGGAACTCCCCGATGATTTGGATTTTTAAATAGTCTTTGCTAATTCCACAAAGAAATTTACTGATTCTGGGTTTTTCATGGAATCAACGTTAATGGATTTTTCAAAAGGCATTTTTAGTAAAATCTTTTTAATGGGTGCTTCCATTTTCTTGCCGCTTATGGTATATGGAATGTCTGCAACTTCAATAATGTCATCAGGAACATGTCTGGGTGAATATTCCTTTTTGAGCTGTTCCTTTATTTGTGTTTTTACATCTGCTGTAAGTTTGAATGAAGGCCTCATTTTTACAAACAAAGGCATATAATGCCGACCGCCTTCAAGTTCTAAATTAACAATAAGCGAATCTTCAATAGCTTGTATTTTATTGATACATCTATAAATTTCACTGGTGCCTATGCGGATTCCATGACGATTTAAAGTGGCGTCAGATCGGCCATAAATAATGATACCCTTTGTCTTGGAGTTTATTTTTATAAAATCCCCATGTCTCCATTTACCAGGGAAATGTTCAAAATAACTTGCCTTATAGCGTTTTTTATTGGGGTCATTCCAAAAATAAATAGGCATGGACGGCATGGGTTTATCAATAACCATTTCGCCTAAATCATCTTCAATAGCATGACCGTTATCATCATAGGCATAAAGGGAAACACCTAAGGCTCTACACTGGATTTCTCCGGTATGAACCGCATAAAATGGTGTGCCACCAACAAATGCGGTACAAACATCGGTGCCACCAGCCATGGAGCATAACCATACATCTTGTTTTATGTTTTTGTAGACATACTCAAACGCTTCAAAAGGCAATGGGGCGCCGGTTGAACTTATAGAGCGAATGGAGCCTAAGTTACAGTCATTTTTTGGCTTAATTTGGTTTTTCATGCTGGCCACTAGAAACGGTGCGCTGGTTCCAAAATGTGTAATGTTGACTTCATCTGAAAACTCCCAAAGCTTATTGATATTTGGATAGGTAGGACTGCCATCATACAATACAATGGTTGCACTCATTAGCAATGCCGATTGTAAAAAATTCCACATCATCCAACCGGTGGTGGTATACCAAAAATAATGTTCACCTTTGTGGACATCATTGTGGAAAGCCATGTATTTTAAATGTTCCAATAAAATACCACCGTGGGAGTGTACTATGGCTTTTGGTAAACCGGTGGTTCCAGAGGAGTATAACACCCAAATAGGATGGTTAAAATCAATAGGTTCAAAAACCAAGTTTTCGGCAACGGTATTAAATACGGTATCAATATTTATAAAATCTTTAGGAAATTTTGATATGTCATCTTTGTTCAAATATGGCAATACAATTACTTTTTCCAGAGTAGGCAAGGCTTTTGCTATATCAATTGCGATGGCTGTTTTATCGTGAGGTTTACCGTTATAAAAATAACCATCAACCGTTATAAAAACCTTGGGTTTAATTTGTGCAAACCTATCGATGACACTTTCGGTTCCAAAGTCTGGTGACGTGCTTGACCAGATGGCACCAATGGAATTTACGGCCAAAAATGAAATAGTAGCCTCTGGCACATTGGGTAAAAAGGCAACAACACAATCGCCTTTTGTAACTCCAATTGATTTTAAGTAAGCAGCCATTGATGCTACTTTATTTTTTAGTTCGTTCCAAGATAGTTCTTTGTGTTCACCTTGCTCGTTACTGAAGATAATGGCTGTTTGGTTAGGGTTATCATGCCTAAAAACATGTTCAGCATAATTGACTTGAGCACCATTAAACCAAGTAAAATCTGGCATAGTGGTCATGGTTAAAACCGTATCATAAGGCTTATGTGAAATAATATTAAAATAGTTCCAAAGGCTTTCCCAAAAATCAGTAATATGATCTACAGACCATTGCCATAGTTCTTCATAGGAATTAAAGGATAGATTCAAATTATCGGTCAACCATTTTTGATAGTCATATAAATGACTATTCTCTTTAAACTTTGTTGAACCTTCCCATAATTTATTGCTAGACATTTTTATAACATTTAAAGTTTAAATATACGCAATCTACAAACAATGGGTTGGGGCATTTTATAATTAAAAAACATAAAAACAAAATACTCAAAAACTAAATAATGTAGTTAAATACCTTAAAAAGTTAAAAATATATGTATTTCATCGATTATTAATGTTTTTTAATCGATGAATTAAAAAATAATGTTACTTTTATAATCCCCAAATAAACCAAAACAAAATAAATAGATTCCCAAATCTACCATAAACTGACAACTTATGAATTTTGCAACAAATCTACCTGAACAACCTATCAATAGTGAAAGTAAATTCAAGGAAACGCTTCGTGAGAATTTACGTTTTTTGAAAAGTGTTTTGTATTTAACCAAAAAAATATTTATGCTATAACCCTTTAGGGATGGCATTTATTAACTTTTTGGTATAGTCTTTTTTTGGATGGTTATAGATTTCATCGGCATCATCCAATTCCTCAATACGTCCTTTGTTCATCACCAATAATTGGTCGGACATGTATTTTACAACCGCCAAGTCGTGAGATATAAAGATATACGTAAAGCCAAAGGTTTCCTTCAGTTCGTTAAGCAAATTCAATACCTGCGCTTGAACAGAGATATCCAGTGCTGAAACCGATTCATCACACACAATTAATTTTGGCTGTAGAGCAATAGTTCTTGCAATACCAATACGTTGACGCTGTCCGCCAGAAAACTCATGTGGATACCGATTGAAAAATTCTTCAGAAAGGCCTACTTTATTTAAAATATCGATGGTTTTATCTTTTCGTTCACTATCGGAATTGAAAAGGTTATGTACTTTCATGGGTTCCATAATGGCTTTACCTATAGGAATTCTGGGGTTTAATGAAGAATACGGATCCTGAAAAATAATTTGGATGTCTTTTCGAAGTTTCTTAACCTCAGAATGGGATAGTTTTGTGATGTCTTTGTTTTTGTACAAAATTTTTCCGGCTGTTGCTTTATCCAGTTGAAGAATGGCATTTCCAAGAGTTGATTTTCCACAGCCTGATTCGCCAACCAATCCCAAGGTTTCGCCTTCATATAATTTAAAACTAACACCATCAACCGCTTTAAAGGAATCGGGTTTTGTAAACCAACCAGATTTTGAAACATATTCTTTTTCAACATTTATCACTTCCAATAAGGGTTCTTTACTATATAATATTTGATGATTTTTCTTGCGCTCTTTTGAAGTTATAATTTCTGTTTTAGTAGTATGATTCAAATAATCCTGGATAGTTGGCAGTGTTTTTAACCGTGTATTCAATGACGGCCTGGAATGTAATAATGCCTTTGTATAGGGTTGCTGAGGTGATTTAAAAATGTCTGAAACAGGCCCTTGTTCCACGATTTTTCCTTTGTACATCACCAAAACGCGATGGGCTATTTCAGATATTAAAGCCAAATCATGCGTGATGAAAATAATGCTCATCTTGGTTTTTGCCTGTAATTCTTTCAGTAGCGCAATAATGTCCTTTTGAACGGTCACATCCAAGGCGGTTGTAGGTTCATCAGCTATTAAAATATCAGGCTTGCAAGCAATGGCCATGGCAATCATGACCCGTTGTTTTTGCCCACCGGATATTTCATGCGGATACGCTTTGTAAACGCGTTTGGGGTTAGGAAGTTTTACGCTTTCAAAAAGCAAAAGTGTTTCTTCTTCAGCTTGTTTTTTTGAGCAATTGGTATGTTCCAATAATATTTCCTGGACTTGTTTTCCACAGGTC
This sequence comes from Yeosuana aromativorans, assembly GCF_014646655.1. Classification (GTDB taxonomy): domain Bacteria; phylum Bacteroidota; class Bacteroidia; order Flavobacteriales; family Flavobacteriaceae; genus Yeosuana; species Yeosuana aromativorans. Next base: position 151,580 of record NZ_BMNR01000006.1, read on the forward strand.
ATGGATGGATTTAACGAACTCATGGGTTCCTGGAAAATAATGGCTATTTTATTGCCTCGAATATTTTGGAATTCTTGTGTTGTAATTTGGGTTAAATCAATGCCATCATATATAATTTGTCCTGAAGTAATTTTTGAAAGCTTTTTGGGGAGCAATCCCAAAATAGCTAAAGAAGATACTGATTTACCCGAACCGGATTCTCCCACAATACCTAAAATTTCATTTTGGTTCAGGTGATAGGAAATACTGTGGATGACTTCATTTTCCGCAAAGGAAATAGAAAGCTCATCAATTGTTAAAAGTGGTTTTTCCAGCATTTATATATGAGTGATTTCTGAATCGTGAAGAATCTCATCGCCACGCAATCGTAAAAAGATTTGAGCAACGGCTATTGTGTCTTTTTCACAGTATTTGATAATTCTATCTATTTCTTGGTCTTCGTAATAAACCCGATACACGTCGCTGCCATCAATATCGTCTTTTGGAGAGGGAATGCCCAACACATTGGTCAATAATTTTAAAGAGGTATAGGTTTTATAGTCACCGAATTTCCAGAGTTCTAAAGTGTCCAAATGTGGCACTTCCCATGGTTTTTTTCCAAACAAGTTTAATTTATATGGAATTTCAATACGGTTGATGATCATTCTTCGGGCAATGTACGGAAAGTCAAATTCTTTACCATTGTGCGCGCAAAGCAGATGCTTGTTTTTACTAAAATGGGAAATCAATAGGTTTTTAAAATCCTTTAAAATCTTGGTCTCATCACCGTGAAAAGACGTCACCCTAAACTGCCTTAAATCGCCCCGAAAGACAAAATAGCCGACAGAGATACAGATTATTTTACCAAATTCGGCCCAAATACCAGCACGTTCATAAAATTCCTCAGCCGTTTCATCATCTTTTCGTTGGTATTGTGATTTGTGTTCCCACAACGCTTGTTTGGTTTCATCCAAATCTGAAAAAGAAGGTGTTTCTGGAACGGTTTCTATATCCAGAAAGAGGATGTTTTCTAAATTAAGTTTTGAAATCATGATAATTACTTATAGTCTCATTTTCCTGCAAATAGGGTCTGACACTGTTTCCCAAAAACGCCAGCTATTCCGGCAGCTAAGCCTCCAATGATAGCAGAAACTGCCATTAAAAGATAAGGATTCCCCTGTAAAGGTAATAAAACCGCTATTTTTTTGGCAAGTATAAAATCATTGGAACTACTCAAATAAAACGCCTGTCCTATCCAAAGCAAGGCAATAGCTAAAAAAGGAACAAAAAACACGGCGCCTTTTTTAAGTGATACAATCAGCGAGGTTAAAAACGCAGAAACCATTACTGACCACCAAGGTAAAAATTGAGACAGTAAAACCGCTAATACAATGATTAATATAAAATGAGTGATTTTTCTTTTCATCTGTTGAAATTTATTTTTAAGGGATCAGATGTAATGCATTTACTAAACATTTTGGCTGACCCGTGGATTTTTGTTAAATGGCATTTCATTAGTTTGGCATTAAAGTTTGAGTTGCTACAACACCATCGGTTGCATCTGGATTTTGCATAAACAATAAATTTAAATAGTTGCCAGCAGCCCATCTATCAATAAAGTTATCATAATATTTGCTTCCAGGGTTTCCCGATTGTCCACCAGGATAAATACCAAGAGCTTTGGGAGGCGAACTCATTTCTACAATCATACGCCACGATGGGCCATGGTTTTTGGCAGCTGCATTCACGGTATTTCGGTCACCACCTATGGGAATATCAAAACGAGAAAAAGCTGGTAAGGCTTGCAATAAATGACCAACATAAGTGCTTTTATATTTGCTCCAAGCATAATCACCATGCTCTGCTTCCCATTCTTGAAGTTGTTTTACAGCTTCCTTAAACGAGATTAAAAACAAATCGCTGGAAGTTTCTTTCTCTGGGGTATTTGCCAAATCCATGATGGCATTGTCCGGATCATTTTTAAGCAAATAAATGGTTTGGTAATGAAGCGTACGCAAAAAGTAATTTTTGGCATTATCGTCAGGTTTTTTCTTAAGAGCGTCTTCCCAGTCAACGTCATCCCAAGTGAGATTGAAAAGGTCTTTCCACCAAATTTCCCAAATGGTTGCGGCGTGCGAATCAATGCTTGTGTTAAAGTCCCATTGTTTGATGCGATTATACATATCGGTTTCCTCTTTGGTTAATGTTGAGGCGTCCATGTGCTCAAACACGTAAGGCAATAATTCCGAAGCTTTTAGATTGTAGTTATTGTTTTGTAAATTTTTAAAATCTTGTATGTTGAAGGTGTCTTTAGATCTGAAAAAATCATTAATCACACGATTTCGGTAGGTTTCGTAATGATCGTTAAACACATAAAACGGATAGTTTTGATCGACTGGATGTTGATTGGCTGAACTAACAAAACCGCGTTCGGGATTTTTAGTAAAGGCATTGAATTTTTGTGGAATAAAACTCTGCCAGTCATTATCTGGATTGCTGCCATCCATTAAAAATTTTCCTTGCCCGTGCCATTTGTTGGGGAACAAACCTTGAATCCAGAGGGCGATATCACCTTCGGTAGAAGCGAACACAAAATTTTGGGCTGGAGCCACCCACTTCTTGATGGCATTTAAATAATCATCATAATCTTTTGCGGCGTTGAGTTCTAAAATGGTACGTTGTTCATTACCACCCATATGGCCAGTCCATTTCATGGCATAGCCCACGGTTTTCTGGGTTCCTTTAAAATTGATATCGTAACTTACTGGTCCTTCATGAGTGTAGAGAACAGAATCTATAAACGGTTTTTGATCTCTAATTTTGATTTCCTCTACCCGAACAGAGGTTTTGCGCCAACCGTTATTGTATTTATATTCTTTTCTAGAGGCATCTTTAAAGGTGGTTTTATACCAATCTTTCACATCTCGGGTCGCATTGGTTTCACCCCAAGCAATATGCGTATTAAAACCGGAAACGACACCCATAGCACCAGGTAACGTAGCACCAAAAGCATTATGTTCTGGAGTTGCCAATTGCATGACGAACCAAATGGAGGGTAGGTTAAGCCCTAAATGTGGGTCGTTGGCCAATATGGGGTTACCAGAATACGATTTGCTACCAGAAACAGCCCAGTTATTACTACCGTTTGCAGGGTCCGGATTGTCCATGGTTTCCGTTAAAGAATCTAGAGGTATCTCAGATGCTGGTCTTTCAGTCATAGGCGTGTCTATAAAACTCCAATCGGTATCTTTAGGAATCACAGGATCCAAAACATCAAAAAAGTCAGGGAACATGAGATTGAAGCGGTCTTTACCAAACTCCTGCATGAGATGGGAGTAAGCAAAGTCGTTGCTATAACCACACAAATCATCTGTCATGTACATAAACAACAAGGTTGTTTTTTCCAAGGTCCAGGGTTCTGGGGCATAGTTCAGTAATTTGTATTCTATGGGATAGTCTTTAGGTTTCAAAGAAGCGATATAGCTATTTACACCATCGCGATAGGCTTCTAAGTAGCTTAGAATTTCAGGGTCTTTTTTAATTTTTTCAAGAGCTTTTTCTGCACCGTAACCCAAGCCTTTTCTACGTTGAGCTCTGTCATAGTTTAAGGCCTTTGGCCCTACAATTTCAGATAAGCGTCCTGCAGAAGCAAAGGTTTGAAATTCCATTTGCCATAAACGGTGTTTTGCCGTTATATAACCTTGAGCCCGATATAAATCGATGTCATTTTGAGCAAAAATATGCGGAATTAAGTTGGCATCATATTTAATGGAAACTTCGTCAGTTAATCCGTCAACGACAATATTCCCGGAAATGGATTCCGTTTTTTCATTTTGCCAAATGCCTTGGGATGGGCTTAAAAACTTACCAATAGGAGGTACAGAACCGAGTTTTGTGTTAAGAGCATAAAAAACACCTAGTACAAGGACTAGTGATAAAACAAATTTCAAGTATTTCATTGAGCTAGTTTAGATTTTGAATTATTAAATATAAGAAAATTAATAACCCCATATTTCCATTTTTTTAGAATATTAATGGGTTATGATGAAAGATATATATTTTAGCTAAAACAAAGATTGTTGCTTAAAGGGATTTTCATGGTCAAGTAACCATTGTTTTCTGTGTATACCACCAGCATAGCCGGTTAAACTACCATCGGTGCCAATCACCCTATGGCAAGGCACTATTATCCAAAGAGGGTTTTTACCATTGGCATTTGCCACCGCCCTTATGGCTTTTACATCTCCCAATTGTTTGGATAATTCTAAATATGAAATTGTTTTTCCGTAAGGAATTTCAAGAAGTTTGTCCCATACCTTTTTTTGAAAATCAGTACCTTGTGGGTTTAGTTTTAAATCAAATTGTTCTCTTGTACCTTCAAAATATTCGTTGAGTTGCACCACACAATCTTCAAGTTCATCAGGAATAATGTCCGTAATTTTTTCTTCGGAATTTAAAACGGTGACTTCAGTAATACCATCAAGGTCACCAACTATTTTGGTGTAACCTAAAGGCGTGTTTATGATACAGGTTTCCATTAGTCTTTAGAGGTTTCATCTTCAAAAATACCAAGTTTTTTAGCACGTGCTTCCCAATTTTTTCTGGCTAAATGTTGCAGGTCTGATACATTATCGCTTTCATCCATGATTTCAAGACCAAGCAAGGTTTCTATAACATCTTCCATGGTTACCAATCCGCTTACACTACCATACTCATCAACCACTATGGCCATGTGGTTTCTGCTTTCAATTAATTGTTCAAACAATCGTGGAATGGGTAATTCTCTATCAACAACAATAATAGTTCGTTTTAATTCGGATAGTTTTTTTGAGCTGTTATCAAGGGCCATTTCTTTAAAGATTTCGTCCTTTAAAACCAGGCCTGAAATATTGTCTGGATCAGTATCATAAATAGGAATCCTTGAAAAGCGAAGATTTAAATTTTTATTAAAAAACGATTCAACAGTAGTAGTCTCGTTCTCAATTTTCATAACCGTTCTAGGTGTCATGATGTCTTTTGCCTTTACTTCTTTAAAAGTGAGCAAGTTTTTGATTATTTTACTTTCGTTTTCTTGAAACACACCCTCTTCATGAGCCATATCGGTCATGGCATGAAAATCTTCTCTACTTAACACACTACCATGATGCCCTTTCCCGCCAATAAGCTTTGTAGCCAATTGAAGTAACCATAACAGTCCTGACCATTTTAATGGGAAAATCAATACTGTTAACGCTTTTGAAGTGAAGTTTGCCAATTGTTTCCAATAGGTGGCACCAATGGTTTTTGGAATAATTTCTGAAGCCACTAAAATTAAAAAGGTCATAATGGCCGAAACAATACCAACCGTGTTAATGCCCCAAAGTTCTATTTTGTAAGGCAGTTTTTCTGCTTCAATACCAACCATCATGGCACCCAACGTGTGTGCAATGGTGTTGAGTGTAAGGATGGCAATTAGAGGTTTGTCAACATCTTTTTTTAGGTTTTCTAAAGTTAGTGCATACGCTTTGCCTTTTTGTTTTTTAACGTTTATAAACGTAGGTGTAACACTTAAAAGCACAGCTTCAAGAATTGAACATAAAAAAGAAAAGAAAATGGATATGGATGCCCAAAAAATTAAAGCGCTCATTAACAAATGATTTTAACGTGAAATTACAAAATTAATTTTATAACACGTTTTCAAAGAAAGAATAGAAATAGGACTTAATTTTTTATTGTTGCTTGGTAAAATACTTGTTGCAGCGAAGGTCTTATGTTGAGGTTGTAAATGTTTGTATGGGTTCTTGTTGGATACACACGGTTTGACAAGAAAATAAAAACCATGTCGTTTTCTGGGTCGGCCCAAATAAAGGTTCCAGTAAAACCGGAGTGCCCAAAACTTGATGGGCTCACTTCTGGAGCAGGATAGGCTTCTTTGAGGCTTAAGGTGTCATTGCCTATTAAAGGTTTGTCAAAACCTAGCCCTCTGCGGTTATCATTTTCAGGATATTGAATTCGGGTAAATTCCTCTACCGTAGCTGGTTTAAAAAACTGGTGCCCATCATAAACTCCTTTTTGAAGCAACATTTGCATGTATTTGGCCAAATCTAAAGCAGTGCCAAATAGACCGGCATTACCCGAAACACCACCCAATAGGGCGGCATTTTCATCATGAACCCAACCTTTGGTGAGATGTTTTCTAAAAATAGAATCATATTCGGTGGGAACGATGGCGTTTTTAAATGACTTTAATGAAGGGAGGTACCCCAATGTTTCACAGCCCAAGGGTTTGTAAAAATTATTTTGAAGATAGGTTCTATAATCTTCACCGGTTATATTTTCAATGAGTTTAGGATAGATTAAGGATGCTAATCCGGAATAATTATAGACCTTTTTATCACTGACTTTTGAACGTTTTATTATTCGGAACATTTTTCTTTGAAACCGATTCTTAACGTAAATGTCTTTATAAGCTTCAAGCGAAAATCTTTTGCTGGGATGGCTATGGATAAATCGATGTTTAGGCTTACCATTCTTTAAGACATCGCTTAAAAACACGATGTAAGGTTGTAATCCAGATTGATGCGCCAATAATTCGCGAAGGGTAATGTCTTTCTTGTCTTTTTTATGTTTCCACGATTTCCAATACGTTGAAAACGGAACGTCAAGGTTTAATTTTCCTTGTTCATACAGTTTCATTAAGGCCGGTAGAGGGCCAACTACTTTGGTAACAGAAGCTAAATCGTATATATCATCTAAAGCGACTTTTTGAATGCTATCATAAGTATGGTAACCATAGGCTTGATGAAAAATGATTTTTCCTTGTTTAGCCACTAAAAGTTGAGCACCAGGAAACGCATGTTGCTTTATGCCTGATTGCATAATAGAATCTACTTTTTTTTGAATGTATTCAGAATTTAAACCAACAGATTCTGGGGTGTCATATTGTAATTGAGCCTGGGCTAGTTGGGAGCACAAAAAGCAACAAACAATAAAAAACAAGAGATTCTTAAACATGCTATAAAATATTTTCTAAAGCTATGAAATAAGTTTCACAACATCTTTGGCAAAATACGATGCAATGATATCTGCTCCAGCTCGCTTGATGGCGGTTACTTGCTCCATCATCACGGCATCATGGTTTAGCCAACCTTTTTCAGCAGCAGCTTTTATCATGGCATATTCGCCAGAAACTTGGTAGACAGCAACAGGAACATCTACAGCATCCCGAATTTCTCTAACAATATCTAAGTAACATAAACCGGGTTTTACCATGACAATGTCGGCACCTTCTTCAATATCCATTTCAGTTTCCTTAATGGCCTCAATGCGATTGGCATAATCCATTTGGTAGGTTTTTTTGTCTTTTGGAATATCAACCATATCAACTGGTGCAGAATCCAACGCATCACGGAATGGCCCATAAAAAGCAGAGGCATATTTAGCCGAATAACTCATAATACCGGTGTTGATAAAGCCTTCTTGTTCCAATGCTTCACGAATAGACAAAATACGGCCGTCCATCATATCACTTGGTGCCACAAAATCGGCGCCTGCTTGGGCGTGAGACACACTCATATTCGCAAGAAATTCAGAAGTTTCATCATTTAAAACCATCCCGTTTTGTACAATGCCATCATGACCGTAGCATGAATAAGGATCTAAGGCAACATCGGTCATGACCAACATGTCTGGACAGACATTTTTAACGGTTTTAATAGCGCGTTGCATCAATCCGTTTGAATTTAAAGCCTCCTTGCCTTGATTATCTTTTAAATTATCAGGAACTTTTACAAACAGCAATACTGATTTTAACCCCAATTTCCAGAGCTCTTTAACTTCATTTTCAAGTAAATCCAAACTATATCGGAAGTAATTAGGCATAGAAGCAATTTCTTCCTTTACGCCTTTACCTTCAACAACAAACAAGGGCACTAAAAAATCATTTGGTGTAATGATGGTTTCCTTAACCAAAGACCGAATGGCTTCATTGGTTCTTAAACGTCTATTTCTTCTTAATGGATACATATTGTTAAGTTAAAAGGTAAAAGTACAAAGTTAAAAGTTTATAAAACCTTACTTAAATCATATTTAAACCCAATTTTTAGGTTGTTTTAGTATGTCGATTAATTGTTCTTCTTTACTTCCTTTTTCTGGATGATGGTCATAAACCCATTGCACATGCGGTGGTAAGCTCATTAAAATACTTTCAATACGGCCATTGGTTTTAAGTCCGAACAAGGTTCCTTTATCGTGCACTAAATTAAATTCGACATAACGACCACGACGAATTTCCTGCCATGTTCGTTGGGCTTCTGTATAAGGCAAATCTTTTCTTCGCTCTACTATAGGCACATAGGCTTCTAGAAAGCTGTTGCCAACTTCGGTTACAAAATTGTACCAATCCTGCATGGTCATGCTATCAGTTGCTTTGCAGTAGTCAAAAAACAAACCGCCAATGCCACGGGCCTCATTTCTGTGGGCATTCCAAAAATAATCATCGCATTTTTTCTTAAAATCAGAATAAAATCCAGGGTTATGCTTGTCGCAGGCTGTTTTACAGGTTTGATGAAAATGAGTAGCGTCTTCTTCAAACAAGTAGTAAGGCGTTAAATCTTGTCCACCGCCAAACCATTGGTCAATAATATTACCCTCCTTATCATACATTTCAAAATAGCGCCAATTGGCATGAACTGTTGGTACCATGGGATTTTTAGGGTGCAAGACCAAACTTAATCCGCAGGCAAAAAAATCAACATCGCCCACTTTAAAATAGGTTTGCATGGATTTAGGGAGTTTCCCGTGCACGCCTGAAATGTTCACGCCGCCTTTTTCAAAAACGGCACCGTTTTCTATAACTCGGGTTCTTCCGCCACCGCCTTCTGGCCGTTCCCAAAGGTCTTCTTTAAAACGAGCCTTCCCATCAATGGTTTCTAAAGTTGAGGTTATGCTATTTTGTAAATCGTGTATGTATTTATAAAATGTATCTTTCATACATATTTCATTATTTTTTTAATCGCAATAGGGCGAAGCCAATAATGGCTGAGATTAAAGAACCAACAAGGATGCCTATTTTGGCGGAATCAATATAAGTTGGGCTATTGGCAAATGCCAAACTAGCAATAAAAATGGCCATGGTAAAACCAATACCAGCCAAAAATGATACCCCAATAATTTGCTTATTGGTAATATCAGACGGTACTTCAATAAGTTTTATTTTTTTGGCAAATAAGATGATAGATGTAATACCTATACTTTTACCTAAAACCAAACAGATAATAATGTTAAGCACCAAAGCGGTTTCTAATTCTGCGCCACTATTGAGAACGACCCCCGCATTGGCCAAAGCAAACACTGGAATGATTAAATAAGCGACCCAATCGTGCAGATTGTGTTCTAAATGCTGAAGTGGCGATTGGAATTTATTGGTCCAGTCTTCTAAATCATCAATTTCTTGAATTTGCTCTTTTGAAAGAATTGGTGCATCGGTTCTTTTTGCCGCTTTAATATTATTTGCAATAGTTATTAAATTATCTATGAACTCTGGTGTTTTTATTTCTTGCCTGATTGGTACCGAAAAAGCTAATAAAACACCCGCAAGCGTTGGATGGATTCCTGATTTTAAAAACAAGGTCCAAATAACAAGCCCAAGAACAATCATCAAAAATTTGGAATAATATCCTTTATAGGACAAAAAGTATAAAAAAGCCAAAAGAAGTAACGCAATGCCCAACAACCCCATTTTTATGGTTCCGCTATAAAATAAAGCAATGACCAAAACAGCTCCCAAATCGTCAACAATGGCAAAGGCCGTTAAAAATATTTTTAGGCTTAATGGCACTTTATTCCCTAGAACTTTTAAAATGGCCAACGAAAAGGCTATGTCTGTAGCCATGGGAATGCCCCAACCTTTAAGTGTATCGGGGTTTTGATTAATGAGAATAAAAAACAATACGGGAACAATCATTCCGCCTAAAGCGCCCAGAAGCGGGAACGCTATTTTTTTTACGGAATTGAGTTCGCCAATTAGGAATTCCCGTTTAATTTCAAGCCCTATCAGGAAAAAGAAAATGGCCATTAGCCCATCATTGATCCATAGAATTAAAGGCTTGTTCAGTTCAAAGCTTTCACTAGTAAATCCAATTTTATATTCCCAAAGGGAATGATAACTTTCTGAAAGCGGAGAATTGGCCCAAACAAGTGCTAAAATAGTGGCAATCAATAATAGAATACCACTGGAACTTTCAATTTTAACGAATTTTTGAAATGGTGAAAGAATATTGTCGGGTACCATAATTGTTTATTGTTTTATTGGGCAAACAGCTCGTATAATTCCATGTCCAAAGGAGCTTCCCCGATTGGTGTAAATTCTTCTTTTAATGTTTTTTGCCAAACAAAATTGTTTTTTACAGCTACTTTTATGCTTGCCATATTGCTTTTATGTGAAATGATTTGAAGCTTCTCCAGTTTTAGTTCCTGAAAAGCAAATCTTGACGTTGCCTGAATGGCCTCGCTCATCCAGCCTTTACCTTCAAATGGTTTGCCTATGCAATAGGCGAGCTCCGCTTTTTTTTTATCCCAATCAATGGCTTTTAAAATAATCAAACCAGCTATGTTTTTCGAGTGTTTATCCTTAATTGTAAACGTATATTCCAATTTGGATTTCATATATCCATCACGCTTAAAAATATATGATTTGGTACTTTCCAAGGTTCTGTTTTCAGAAAGGGTTTTTGGAAGATAGCGCTTAAAATGTTCAGTGTTTGACACCAATAATTTATTAAGATTAAGGGCATCATCAAAATTTAAGGGTTCAACATAAAATGTGTCTGAGCTATAGTTCATTAGTATGTAATCTCATTTTGATTGTGAGCTATTGAAAGCAATTTTGTTTCAAATCTGAAATTTGAAAAACTGAAAATAAGAAAAATATTATAACAAACCTATTGCATTATTGAGCCACAGATTACTTGTATTCTTTCACGGCATCAATAAAGGCTTTTGCGTTTTCCAACGGAATGTTTGGCAAAATGCCGTGCCCAAGATTAACAATGTATTTGTCTTTTCCAAACTCATTGATCATTTGATGCACCATCTTTTTGATTTCTGAAGGTGGCGATAACAATCTTGCAGGGTCAAAATTTCCTTGAAGTGTCATGTTTCCGCCTGTTAAATAGCGGGCATTTTTAGGTGAGCAGGTCCAGTCAATACCAAGTGCAGAGGCATTGGATTTTGCCATTTCTCCCAAAGCAAACCAACACCCTTTTCCGAAGGCAATAACAGGAGCGTCATCTTTTAACGCTTCAATGATTTGGTTGATATATTGCCAAGAAAACTCTTGGTAATCAACAGGAGAAAGCATGCCACCCCAAGAATCGAATATTTGTACAGCATTAACCCCGGCTTCTACTTTGGCTTTTAAGTAAGCTATGGTTGTGTCGGTTATTTTTTGCAATAATTGGTGTGCTGCTACTGGATTTGTAAAACAAAATTCTTTGGCTTTATCATAGGTTTTGCTTCCCTGACCTTGAACAACGTAGCACAAAATAGTCCATGGTGAACCGGCAAAACCAATTAAAGGCACTTCATCGTTCAACAATTCTTTAGTGGCTTTAATGGCCTGCATGACATAACCTAGTTCTTCATGTACATTAGGAACAACAACAGCATCAACCCCTTTTTGGTCACGAACCGGATTTGGAAGGTATGGACCAAAGTTAGGTTTCATTTGCACCTCAATATTCATGGCTTGTGGAATGACCAAAATATCACTGAATAAAATAGCGGCGTCCATTCCAAACCGTCTAATAGGCTGTACTGTAATTTCACTGGCTAATTCAGGTGTTTGACAACGCGTAAAGAAATCATACTTTTCGCGTAGCGCTATAAATTCTGGTAAATAACGGCCAGCTTGACGCATCATCCAAACAGGTGGACGTTCAACAGTTTCTCCTTTTAAAGCTCTTAAAAATAAATCGTTTTTTATCATATCTTTTATTCCTACTAAGGCAGGATTCTATATTAAATTCATATGGCTGAGATGCTGAAACTTGTTCAGCATGACAACAAAACTATACATAATGTTCATTGACCAGTTCTATCACGCTTTCAACAGTTGGAACCTTAGAAATCCTAACATCTTCAAAATGTTTTCTGGCTTCTTCAGCAGTGGTTTCTCCAATACAAAAGGCTATTTTATTAGCTTTGTTTTGTTGAATATAGCTTTGAACCGTTGAAGGACTATAAAACATAACGCCCTGTGTTTGGTCGTCTACTTTCACAGAAGAATAAACAGTTTTGTAAGCTTCAACTTCATGAACCGTGATGTTGTTTTTTTCTAAAATGTTTGGCAAATCATCCAAGCGCAAATCACTGCAGAAATAGGTAACTTCAACACCTTCCATATACTCAACTAAGTAGTTGGCCAATTTTTTTGCGTTATTTTCTGAATGTGTAACAGGCCCAATTTTTTGCTCTATTAATTTTTTGGTTCTTCGGCCAACACAATAAATATTTTTAAACTGCAATTCTTCTGGCGAAAAATTTGTAGTTAATGACTCCACCGCATTTTTACTGGTGATGATGACGTTTTTAATAGCTGGTTTTAAAATCGTCTTAGGCAGTCTATTTATGCTTATTTTTATAAAATCTGAACTGTCGACCGTTATTTTGGTACCTAGCAAATGTCTTTGGTCTTCGGTTAACGCTTTGGTTGAATAGACCATAGTTTCTTTGTCAGATCGTTTCAGCTCATCCATCAGGCGCTTACCTCCTCTGTCAATGATGTATTGTGCACAATATTGGGCTATATTGTGATGTGAACCTAATTTTTCAATGCGGTTGACTTCGATTTTTTTAGACCCATCTTTGCTCAATAGCACACCTTTAAAGGTTACTTCGTCATTTTTTATTTTGGCAATGGCTCCTATAGGAGCCGTACAACCACCCTCTAATCGGTTTAAAAATTCACGCTCAATGCTGGTGCAAATTTCGGTTTCTTCATGGTTTAGTTCTGCACAGGCATTTACGGCATAATCATTTTCCTGCAAAGCAGTAATCATAACAGCACCTTGTGCCGGTGCTGGAACCATCCAATCTAAATTAATGGCTTCTTCTGGGCGGATGCCAATGCGGCCTAATCCAGCTGCAGCAAAAATGGCTGCATTCCAGTGGTCGTTATCTTTTAATTTTTGCATTCTTGAATGCATGTTGCCTCGCAAATCAACAATGGTGTGCGTTGGATATCTATTGAGCCATTGTGCTCTCCGACGCAAACTGCCTGTGGCAATAATGGCCTCCTTTTGGGATAAAAACTCTTCGTTGTTTTTAAAAACCAATGTATCATTAATGTTTCCGCGTTTTATAACGGCAGCCTGTATGATTCCTTTTGGCAAAATAGTGGGAACATCTTTAAGGGAATGAACAGCAATGTCAATATCATAGTTTAACATGGCAATATCCAGCGTTCGGGTAAAAATGCCGGTGATTCCCAATTCATATAAAGGCTTGTCAAGCACTAAGTCCCCTGTAGATTTTACCGGGATTAATTCTGTTTTGTAGCCTAAATTTTCAAGTTGTTGTTGTACGGTCTTAGCTTGCCATAGCGCTAATTCACTATCGCGGGTACCAATTCGTATGATTTTAGACATTTATTAAGGTTTCTAATTGGAACACTTTTTTTATGAGCTCAAGGCTTTCATCTGTAGAAATATTGTCGTCCTTGAGGTGATGTGCAAAGTGATTAGTTATTTTTTGAATAAGGTTATTGGTAATGAGCTCGGCTTGTTCTTCATTAAAATCAGCGTTCTTTTTGCGCAGTGTTTCCAGTTCGGCATTTTTAAAGTCAAGCAATTTGTTTTTTAAGGCTTTTATGGTTGGAGCAAATTTTCTGGTCTCTAGCCAATCATTGAACTCTTTTTTAACGTCTTCAATTATGGCTTCTGCATACGGAATGTGCTCTTTTCTTTTTTCGTGGGTCTCATCGGTGATTTTAGATAAATCATCTAAATGCACCAACATCACATTGGGTAAATCCTGCACATTTTCATGCACGTTTTTTGGTATGGATAAATCTAAAATCAGTAATGATCTACCAGATTGTATAAGATGCTTGTCCACAGTAGGCCTTTGGGCTCCTGTTGCTACAATTAATATATCCGAATTGCTGATTTCTTCTTGTAAATTGGTATAATCCTTTACAACTAAATTAAATTTTCCGGCAATATTTTCAGCGGTGTTTTTAGTTCTGTTAATGAGTGTTATGCGTTCATTTTTGGTGTGTTTCACCAAGTTTTCGCAAGTATTTCTTCCAATCTTACCAGTACCAAAAAGTAAGATGTTTTTATTAGAAACATCTTCAACAGAATTTAAAATATATTGTACAGAAGCAAATGACACCGAAGTGGCTCCTGAGGAGATTTCGGTTTCGGTCTTTATACGTTTACTGGCTTGAATAACAGCGTTAACAAGGCGCTCTATAAACGGATTTAATAAATCCATTTTTTTTGATACAATGGCACTCTTTTTTATTTGGCTAATAATTTCAAAATCACCAAGTATCTGACTGTCCAGACCAGAACCAACCCTAAACATATGGGTAATGGCTTCTTGGTTTTTATAAACATAGGCCACTTTTTGAAACTCTTCAACAGTACCTTTTGTATTGTCACACAGTAATTTTATAAGCTGAAAGGGATGTTGTGAAAATCCATAAATTTCAGTTCTGTTACAAGTAGATGTAACGACCAAGCTCTCAATGCCTGCCTCTTTGGCCTGATTGAGTAGCGCTATTTTGGAATTTTCATCTAAACTAAACCGTCCCCTTATAACTGCATCCGCTTTTTTGTAGCTTAAACCAATAACATAAAAGGAGTTACTTTTTGATATATTATATTGCTGCATGAGTAGATTTCAAAATTTCTTTAACAAATGTATAGAGCTAAATCGAAAAAAAACAACGCCAAAAGAACTTTTAGTATCGATTCTGGGTTTTTAAACAAAATTTTTAATATTATATGATATTTATCATATTTTTGGCTTAAAATTTAAGGTTTTTAAAATATTAGTTTAGAATGAATCTAAATAGAATTAATGATCCACATCCTGAAGACGACAAAAAAAATGTCGCTAAAAGGTATTTTGAGGAAACAATTGTTGATGATGGTTTTTTTGTACTGACCTATAAAAATGATGACAATAAGGTTCAAAATTTGCAACGCGATGTACAAAGTGATTATATACAGTTTCATTTTTGTTTGAAGGGGTTGTGTAAATTTATTTTTAATGAAGGCACTTACATTTTAAATATTTTAGAAGAAAATTCGCTACTCTTGTATAATCCCCAACGAAGCTTGCCCATCAACATAGATGTTAACCCAAACTCCTGGATTGTTTCTGTTTTAATTTCCATTAAAAAGTTTCATGCGTTGTTTTCCTTAGAAGCCGATTATATTTCGTTTTTGAATGCCGAGAACAAAGAAAAAAAATATTATAAGGATGGTGAAATCTCGCCTTCTATGGCCATTGTTTTAAACCAGTTAATAAATTACAACCTAAACCAATCCATAAAGCATTTATACTTTAAGGGCAAAGCCTATGAAATTTTGAGTTTGTATTTTAACAGAAATGAAGACGCCAATGTTGAGCAATGTCCGTTTTTGGTTGATGAAACCAATGTCATTAAAATACGAAAAGCCAAAGACATAATCATTTCAAAAATGGCCGAACCGCCCAGTTTACAAGAGTTGGCAGATGAAATAGGATTGAGCTTAAAAAAGCTAAAAGATGGGTTTAAGCAAATTTATGGCGATTCTGTTTTTAGTTTTTTATTCGATTATAAAATGGAGGTTGCCAGAAAACTGTTAGAATCGGGAGACAATAACGTTAATGAAGTGGGACTTAAAGTGGGATATAGTACATCAAGCCATTTTATTGCGGCTTTTAAAAAGAAATATGGAACGACTCCAAAAAAATATTTAATGTCGTTAAATTAAATCATGTAACAAATGAAATATTTATCTGCAGAAATTGAAGCATTCTCTGAGCGAACAAATGTAAAATCATTAGTGAGACCCACTATTTCCTGTGGTATTTTTCAAGATTATGAAGGCAATGAACCCCATTTAAGTATACAAGCTCAAAAGAACACAGAACAAACCAACATTTAAAAATTGCCATAAATAGTTGTTTTATTGTAATTAAAGTAAATTAAACCGCTTTTATAATTTTGTATTGTATTTTTGTGCAATGAAAAAAGGAATCCTGTTAGTAAATCTTGGTTCTCCAGACAGTCCAGAACCTAAAGATGTCAAGAAATATTTAGGTGAATTTTTAATGGATGAACGTGTTATAGACGTTCCGCTTTGGGCCAGAACATTATTGGTAAAAGGCATTATACTGAACACGCGCCCTAAAGCTTCAGCCGCTGCTTACAAAAAAATATGGTGGGATGAAGGGTCTCCGCTGATTGTAATTTCTGAAAGACTTCAAGCAAAAGTTCAAAAACAAGTTGATGTTCCCGTTGGTTTAGCCATGCGTTACGGAAGCATGTCCATAGAAAAAGGACTTCAAGAATTGGTTGACAAAGGCGTAGAGGAAGTCTTGTTAATTCCATTGTATCCGCAATTTGCCATGGCAACAACCGAAACAATAGTTGTATTAGCTGAAGATATTCAAAAAGAGAAATTCCCGAATTTGAAAATGGAATCATTACCAGCTTTTTATAATAATCCTGATTATATAGAAGTGCTTTCAAATTCCATAAAAAAGCATTTAGAAGGAAAAACATTTGATCACTTATTGTTTTCGTATCATGGCGTTCCAGAGCGCCACATTAGAAAAAGCGACATTACCAAATCGCATTGTAAAATAGATGGTAGTTGCTGTGTAACGCCTTCAAAAGCACATGAATTTTGTTACAGGCATCAGTGTTATGAAGTCACGCGTTTGGTAGCTGAAAAACTAGAACTTACAGATGGTAAGTTTTCAACCTCGTTTCAATCGCGCTTAGGATTTGACCCGTGGTTGCAACCCTATACAGACAGAACGATTGAACGATTGGGTAAACAAGGCATTAAAAACATGGCTATTGTGACCCCTGCATTTGTAAGTGATTGTTTGGAGACTTTAGAGGAAATAGCTATGGAAGGTCAAGAAATTTTTCATGAAATGGGAGGTAATGAATTTACCACGGTTCCTTGTTTGAATGATGATGATGCGTGGGCAAGCTTGATATCAGAATGGATAACTAACTGGGTGTAAAAAATAATTTAAATGGCAAAAGTATCTTCCCAAGATTTGGGGTCCCAACCAATCAATAAATTACTCATTAAACAAGCCGTTCCAGCCTCTATAGGGATATTGGTCATGTCACTTAATATTTTAGTGGATACTATCTTTGTTGGCAATTGGATTGGCTCAACAGCCATTGCCGCCATTAATGTGGTACTACCAGTTTCTTTTTTTATTGCGGCTTTAGGGATGTCAATTGGCATTGGAGGATCCTCAATTATCTCAAGGGCACTTGGCGCCAAAAACAACGAAAAAGCACTTACAACTTTTGGAAATCAAATAACATTAACGCTATTATTGACTGTATCTTTGGTCGTTCTAGGTTTGCTGTTTACTGATAGCATTATTTTGTCCTTTGGTGGTAAAGGAGCCATTTTTGAGCCCGCAAAAATATACTATAAGATTGTGCTGTATGGGGTCCCGTTTTTAGCATTATGTATGATGGGAAACACCGTGATTAGAGCAGAAGGCAAGCCTAAGTTTGCCATGTATGCCATGATGATTCCATCGGTCAGCAATCTACTTATGGATTATATTTTTATTAATCTGTTGGATTTTGGAATGGAAGGCGCAGCTTGGGCTACGTCTATTTCTTATATTATTTGCTTTGCCTTTATTTTGTGGTTTTTTCTATCAAAAAATTCAGAATTAAAAATTGATGTTTTCCATTTTGGCCTAAACCGTTCCATTGTATCTGAAATTGCTTCTTTGGGATTTGTAACCTTATCCAGACAGGCGGTGGTGAGTATTACCTATTTGTTTATGAACAATATTCTGTTTGATTTAGGCGGTGAGACCTCTGTGACCTCCTACGCCATTGTTGGTAGAATGCTCATGTTTGCCATGTTTCCGGTATTGGGTTTAACCCAAGGATTTTTACCCATTGCGGGATTTAATTATGGTGCCCAAAATTATGCTAGGGTCAGGGAAACCATTAACACATCCATAAAATATGCTATGGGTTTGGCCACCTTGGTATTTATTGTTTTAATGATTTTTCCAGAAGCCATCACCAGAATGTTTACTAGTGATGTGTCCGTTTTAAACCAAACACCAAATGATATGCGCTGGGTGTTTGCGGCAACGCCCATAATTGCCATTCAGCTAATAGGTGCTGCCTATTTTCAAGCTATTGGCAAAGCCATTCCAGCACTTTTACTAACCCTTTTAAGGCAAGGTCTGTTTTTTATTCCTTTGATATTGATTTTACCTAAGTTTTATGGAGAATTAGGCGTTTGGATGTCATTCCCAATTTCTGATTTACTTTCAACCTTAGTAACGGCTTATTTTTTAAACAGGGAAGTGAGAAAGGGATTAATTGAACAATTAATTTAAATAGTTTATAAATAGCAATGGAGTACTACAATTATATAAAATCATTTCATCTTATTTTTGTAATTACTTGGTTTGCCGGGTTGTTTTATATCCCGCGCTTGTTTGTCTATCAGATTGAATCGTTTTATAAGCCGTCTCCTGACAAGGAAATTTTAGGAAAACAACTCAAGTTAATGGCCAAACGCTTATGGTACATTATCACCTGGCCATCGGCCATTTTAGCTTCATTGTTTGCCATTTGGTTGCTCATATTACAGCCGTTTTGGTTGCAACAACCTTGGATGCACGTTAAACTGTTGTTTGTTGTGCTCCTTATTATTTATCATTTAAAAACCCATCAATATTATAAGATGCTGCAAAAGGATGAGGTTAAAATAACGTCCAATTTTATGCGCATTTGGAACGAAGGCGCCACCTTTATTTTGTTTGCCGTGGTGTTTTTGGTAATTTTAAAAAACGCCATCAACTGGGTTTATGGCATTATTGGACTTGTTTTATTAGGCGTTCTTATTATGCTGGGCTTTAAACTTTATAAACGGATTAGAACTAAAAATCCGGATGCTTGATACGGATTGGTTTGATTATTGCTATCTTTAAAACACGTAAAATAGTTTCATTATCATTTAAAGGGATATTGCTATTTTTCGTCTTTAACAGGTCATTTTAAAAGCGTTTAAAAGCATGAAACGAACCAAAACAATTACTCTGATACCAGCCGGAAATGTTCATTTGTGGGTTCCATCTGATCTTTTTAAAAACAAATAATTTGAACAGATGAAATTAAAAAAGTTGTCGTTACGGACCCGTATTTTTTTGGGAATGATCGTATTGGTGTTTTTGGCCTCCATTCTCATAGCAGGCGTAGCTATTTATCAATACAAAGGCGAAACGGAAGATTACCATAAGCAGCGGTTGGAGCGTAAGGAAATTGCTATTCAAAGACACATTAATTTTGTGCTGAGGGAGACATCATACCCGGTTACTACTGAGAAAATCCCTTTGATTTTTAAAGATGAAATTTATAAAATAGCCGATGTTCATTCCCTTCAGTTAAACATTTATGATCTGGAAGGGTCTCTTTTAAAGACATCGCGTGCAACATTAACCTTGGATACGTTGCAAATATGTTTGAGTGCAAAGGTTTTAAATGCCTTGTCCAGTAGAGCAAATCACCAATATATTGAAAAAAGCAAGGAAAGTGGGGAAACATTCCAATCATCTTATTCTTATATATTAGACCAAAAGTTTAAGCCCATTGCCATTCTAAACCTGCCGTTTTTGGAAAATGATCACTTTCTCACAAATGAATTAAACAAATTTTTGATTCGTTTGTCATATGCCTATTCGTTTATATTGCTAATGGCAGTGATTATTGCTTTTGTTTTGTCTAAATACATTACCAAATCCCTGAAGGCCATAAGTGATAAAATTATTGCCACACGCTTGGAAAAACGCAACCAAAAAATTGAGATTGAAGATGCCAGCGAAGAAATTTCCATTTTGGTCAACTCTTATAATAGTATGATTGATGAGCTTGAAGAAAGTGCCGTGAAATTGGCAAGATCAGAACGTGAACAAGCCTGGCGCGAAATGGCCAAACAAGTGGCGCATGAAATTAAAAACCCGTTGACGCCCATGCGATTGACGGTACAAAATTTTCAAAGAAAATTTGATCCAGAGGATAAAGACATCCATAAAAAAGTAGATGAATACAGTAAAACCTTGATCCAACAGATTGATACCATGAGTTCCATAGCTTCGGCCTTTTCTAGTTTTGCCAAAATGCCCGCACAACAAAGCGAAACCTTAAATGTGGTTAAAACCGTAAAACTGGCATTGGATATTTTTAATGAGAATTATATTGTTTTCAGTTCGGATGCCGATGAAATTATAGCTAAATTTGATAGAACCCAATTGATTAGGGTGGTCACCAATTTGGTGAAGAACAGTATTCAGGCCATTCCTGATACTAAAGATCCCAAAATCATTGTCAAGGTGCAATCGCAAAACAACAACGTTGTCATTAGTGTATCAGATAATGGAGCGGGCGTTCTTGAAGAAAATAAGCACAAGGTTTTTGAACCAAAATTCACCACAAAAACCAGCGGTATGGGTCTTGGTTTGGCCATGGTAAAAAACATTGTTGAGATGCATAACGGAACCATATCGTTTACCTCTCAGCCCAATAATGGCACCACATTTACGGTTACCATACCTAAAGAAAATTAATTTTAAATTGAAACCTAGTTTTTATGAAACGATACGATAATATCATTCTTGAACAAGATAATGACTTAGCAGTTATCACGATAAATAGACCAAACAAATTAAACGCTTTAAATAGAGAAACCATTCAAGAATTGCATGATGCGTTTGAAAAGGCCGATGCAGACCCTTCAATAAAAGTCATCATTATTACAGGAAGTGGCGAGAAAGCCTTTGTTGCGGGAGCCGATATTAGTGAATTTGCCAATTTTTCGGTTAAAGAAGGCAAAAAACTAGCGGCTAAGGGACAAGAGCTTTTGTTTGATTTTATTGAAAACCTGTCAACACCTGTTATTGCCGCTATAAACGGTTTTGCCCTTGGCGGCGGATTGGAACTGGCTATGGCCTGCCATTTTAGAGTGGCCAGTGATAACGCCAAAATGGGACTGCCCGAAGTCTCACTTGGGGTCATTCCTGGTTATGGTGGCACCCAACGATTGCCAAGTTTGGTTGGTAAAGGCCGCGCCATGGAAATGATCATGACAGCCGGGATGATTGATGCTAATCAGGCACTGGCTTACGGATTGGTGAACCATGTAACCAGTCAAGATGAGTTGTCATCACTTTGTGAAAAAATAGCTAGTAAAATATCACGCAATTCCTCAGTGGCCATTAGTGCGGCCATTAGGGCGATTAATGCAAATTTTGAAGATGGCATTAACGGCTTTGAGGTTGAAATACATGAATTTGGAACCTGTTTTGGAACTAAAGATTTTGTTGAAGGCACTACGGCATTTTTAGAAAAACGAAAAGCTGATTTTCCCGGGAAATAAAATAGGTAGGTTTGTTTAACAGTTTGTTGCTGTTACATATTTTGGCAATAGAGGTTATTGTTTTTTGCGTTTATAAAGAGAATTAACAGATTCTGCAAAAACATGCCATTTCTCTTTATTGCCTTCAATAATAAAAGTTTTAGAGTTTTTGAACAGGGCAGAAACACTTCCTATAATGGTTCCAGAAAGAACCCCAACTGTAACGCCACTGGCTAATTCATCTCCTGAAGAACCACCAGCCCATGTAAATGTTCCACCTGAGGAATCGGTAGGTGGATTTACAGAACCTAGAATCGCTCCGACTAAAACACCAGTAGTAGCACCAATAAGTATGTTGTTACCACCCGAGTGTTTGGTTTTTATTTTACCTATATCTTTTAGATGCAGCTCTTTTAATTTTTTGCTTTTACTTAAAATAATAAGAGAATCATTAATTGAGTAAATATGCCCTTTCCCAATTTTCTTTCCAGCCATGTCAAAAACCCTCACAAACAGATTTTGGGTTTTGTTTTCTTGTGCAGATATACTAATGGATATCAACAAGGTCAATAGTAAAATTAATTTATTCATAAATTACTTTTTAAATTATTGCCAATGTTTTGATTTGGAATGCTTTAACTGCTTGTGTAGGCCGCTAAACGAAGGTATTCTTTTTTTCTTACAATAGCAAGAAGCCCTCTTTTGGTGTTAATAACCCTTTTATATTTTAACATCTTTCAACAAAAATTCTGTGTAATTTTAAGGAGCTTCAATAGGCGTTTCAATCTTAATTTTGCTATAAAATGAATCCAAAACCCATCATAAAAGGACGTGGTGCGCAACATAATGTGCCCAATAAATTCTTTGAACATACCCATGAACTGCGTGATGACTTTTTAGAATACTGTAGAAAAGAAGGTGATGAACCAACATCCAATAAAACGCAGTATTTAAAGGTTTTCCCAAAAACCATAGTCAATAAAGTTGAGAGCCCAGATGTGGGCATGCTCTATTCCATGAACATCTATCAGGGTTGTGAACACGGCTGTGTGTATTGCTATGCCCGAAACAGTCATGAATATTGGGGGTATAGCGCAGGACTTGATTTTGAACGCCGTATTTTAGTAAAAGAAGAAGCCCCACAACTTTTAGAGAACTTTTTAAAAAAGAAAAGTTGGAAAGCGTATCCTATTGTCATGTCTGGCAATACGGATTGTTACCAACCTGCCGAAAAGCAATTTCAATTAACCAGACAATGTTTGGACGTATTTCTTAAGTATAAACATCCGGTAGCCATCATTACCAAAAACAGTTTGATTTTGAGAGATTTGGATATTTTAAAGGCTTTGGCAAAAGACAACTTAATTAAAGTCAATGTATCCATAACCTCACTATCAGAAGAAACCCGCCGGGTTTTAGAACCAAGAACCGCTACCATTAAGAGACGCTTGGAAACCGTCAGGACATTGAGCGAACACGGCATTCCGGTAAACGTGATGTTGGCACCCATTATCCCATCCATTAACAGTCATGAGATTTTGCCGTTGGCCAAAACAGTATCAGAACATGGAGCGCTCTCCATGGCGCATACCATTGTGAGGCTGAATGGCGCGATTGGTGAGATTTTTTCAGAATGGATTAAAAAAGCGATGCCAGATCGGGCAGAAAAAGTATTGCATCAAATAGAAAATTGTCATGGCGGCAGCTTAAATGACAGCCGCTACGGAACCAGAATGCGCGGAGAAGGTAAAATTGCAGAGCAAATAAACGGGTTGGTAAAGATAGCCAAACAGAAGTATTTCAAGGGAAAAGAGATGCCAGCCTTCAATTTGGATTTGCACGAACAAACCAAAACCAATCAATTAAAACTTTTTTCATAAAAAAAGTGAGTACAACGTACTCACTTTTCTAACAAACTAAACTAAATAATACACCATTTATATTGCGATGCTGTACTTTTATAAACTCTAAAACTCGGGGCTAAATTACTGCTAATGCCTATAATTTAAAACATCAATATTGATTACTTTATATGCTATTTTAACCTTCATTGAATATTAACAAAATATTATGTTAAAAAATACCATATATTTTGTGAGTTAACAGAACTGTTAAATAATTGAATTATTATCAATGTCATCACCTATAATGTAATCAAAAAGAATGCTTGACAAAAGCCAATAACAAGGCATATATAGGATTACGGTACCTATCCAAACAAAAGTTAAATTCATGTTTATCATAACGTTGGTGCAAAAATACAATACAGGAAAGTTTAATGCTGCCCATAAAATATGCAGCATGGTTCTTTTGAATTTATAGGTGTTAATGCTATTTAAAAATCCAGATTTTAAATGTTTTTTGGTAAGTGTGTTATTTTGAAATAGGGCTAATATTGTGTCCATAATTACAAGGTTTTATATTTTATTAGATTAAAAAAATTTAAAAAAGGTGAGATAGAATATAGAGCTCACCTTTTTAAACAAACTAAACTAAACTAAGTGTAAGACATCCAATTTTATAATTTGATGTATTCGTAATATGCTCTTCCATTAGAGGAGAGTACAATTTTATAATTTCCTTTTGAAGAAAGCTTATAGGCTTTCTCAATGGTTTTTGTATTCTTGATTTCTTCAGAATACAATAATTCTTCACTTTCATTATAGATCTTTACATTCAAAGGCTCATTGTTTAAAGCCAGTTTGGTTAAATAGATGCAATCGTTTTTTAAAGTAACAAAAGGCTTAAATATTGTAGATTCTTCATTGTTTAGAATCACGTTTTTAGCATCTACCTTAAACGGAATGGATTTGATTTCAATATCTTTCTCCAGTTCAAAAAAGTAATGACCATCTGGGAGTGCTGTTAAATCAAATCCTTTTGAATAGGTTCCATTGGTTTTGATTGTTTCTTTATAGATAATAACACCGTGGCTGTCTTTTATCAATAATTGATTGCCTTGTTTAACATTGTTTAATGTTATTGTGGTTTTATTAATGTTGTTAACTGGGTCTGATGTTAAATTTCCACTTGCATTACTAACTATTGTGGTTAGCATTGCTAAAGCTATTATGTAAGTTTTTTTATTTTTCATGATTTGGTTTCTTTAATATTATGGTACAAATGTATGGCAGATTGTGGCTCTTAAAAACATCAATTTTGGCTAATATATATGTTATTTTAACACCATATTCAATGTTAATTTAATGTTAAGTTAATTTAGGACATATATTAGTTAAAAGAGTATAGTTTTTTAAAGATGCTTTTTTACAATAATAGCCTTAGTATTGATTAATTGGGTTTAACATGAAAAGAGCTTAAATAAAAAAGTGAGCTGTTAAGCTCACTTTCTAAAAATGATTTAAACATTAAAGATTTAAAGGTTAAAGTATTCATAATACGTTCTACCATCAGAATTTAATTCTACTTTATAATGTCCGGGAACATCTTTTAACAGTTTATAGGCTTTACCGATATTTTTAGTGTTTTTGATGGTTTCAGAATAAATCAGCTCATCACTATAATAAATCTTCACCTTTAGAGGTTCTTCCTGTAAAGCCAGTTTATTTACGTAGATATAATTTTCTTTTAACCATACATACGGTTTGTAAATGATTGTCTCCATTGCTTTGTTAAAGACCACTTTATTGGAGGCCACACTAAACGGAATGGACTTAATTTCTAAATCCTTATCCACTTCAAAGAAATAATCCCCGTCAGGTAGTTCGGTCAAATCAAATGCTTTGTTATAATTGCCGGTTACTTTTATTAATTCTTTATAAAGGACAAGTCCGCTATCATCTTTAATTGTTAATTCCTGACCTTTTCTAACATCATTTATTATAACCATCGTTCTGGCAATATCTTTTTCTTTTTTAGGAATAAAAGAAGAACCTTCTTTGGCGTTGCTTAATAATGTACTTAACAGAACGGCTGCTAAAATACTTTTTTTAATTACTGTTTTCATGATTTGGTTTTTTTAACGTTCAACAGTACAAATGTATATTGAAGCTAATCGTTAAAAAACAACCATTTTGGTCAATATATGTGTTATATTAACTGTAAAATTTAAGTTAATAAATCGTTAAGTTAATTTAACATATATTTATGTTAAAAGAATATACTATTTAAAAAAATTATGTTGTAAATTTGTAATAAAAATAAGATGCCTAACAAGAAACCTACATTTGAAAAAGTCAGCCCCGGCTTTGGTTCGTCTTTAATAGTGAAGCAACATACCGAAAAGCGGGAAAACAATTTTGCCTTTTGGCATTTTCATCCAGAATTAGAACTGGTGTATGTCAATAAAGGGAAGGGGAAAAGACACATAGGAAACCATTTATCATACTTTAACAACAGCCAGCTTATATTATTAGGGTCCAATTTGCCACACAATGGATTTACCGATAGACTTACCGCCAATGGCACAGAAACGGTAGTGCAATTTAAACCAGATTTTTTAGGAGATGGATTTTTTAATGCGC
Organism: Yeosuana aromativorans; assembly: GCF_014646655.1. Taxonomy (GTDB): domain Bacteria; phylum Bacteroidota; class Bacteroidia; order Flavobacteriales; family Flavobacteriaceae; genus Yeosuana; species Yeosuana aromativorans. The sequence goes on from NZ_BMNR01000006.1 coordinate 177,660, forward strand.
CTGAGATGAGTGGCATAGCGTCCTTATTTGAACGCGCCAAAAAGGGAATTTTATTCCGCCCAGAAGCCAAAAAAATTGTGGGTCCTAAAATAGAGACTTTACCAGAACTGGAAGGCTTTGAACGCATTTTAAGATTGTTGGAAGTTCTCAATGACTTGGCCCAAAGTGAAGATTATAGTTTATTGAATGTTGATGGATTTGCTTTTGAGACCAAGCCCCAAGACAGTTCAAAAATTGATATTATCTTTAAATTCGTCAACACCAATTTTCAACGCCATATAAGTTTAGAAGAAATAGCTGATAAGGTGAGCATGACCGTACCGGCCTTTTGTAGATTCTTTAAAAAAGCAACCGGAAAAACCTTTACGGAACTGGTCAACGAATACAGAGTGGTTCATGCTACCAAGTTGTTGAATGAAAGCCAATTGAGTATTGCTGATATTTGTTATGAATGTGGATTTAATAACTTTTCACATTTTAATAAGCAGTTTAACGAAGTGACTGGTAAAAGCGCATCCAACTACCGAAAAGAGATTAAAAAATTCATAGAGCAACAACCTGTTGCCATTTAAGATTGTCCACTCCATTCTTTATAAAATTGCTCTAGAAAGGCTTCCATATAGCGGTGTCTTTCTAAGGCAATCTTATATCCTGTTTTGGTGTTCATTCTGTCTTTTAGCAAGAGCAATTTTTCATAGAAATGGTTGATGGTCGGTGCCGTTGAAGCCTTATATTCTTCCTTGCTCATGTTCAGATTGGGTTTAATATCTGGATTGTAAAGCGGCCTGTTTTTAAAACCACCATAATTAAAACAGCGCGCAATACCTATAGCACCAATAGCGTCCAATCTATCGGCATCTTGGACCACATCTAATTCGGGAGAGTGAAATTTTTGAGCTTCATGACCACCTTTAAAAGAAATGTTTTCAATGATATTAATTACATGTTCAATAACGGTTGAATCTACATTCAATTCCAACAAGAACGTTCGGGCTATTTTTGGGCCAACCGTTTCATCACCATTATGAAATTTGCTATCGGCAATATCATGTAATAAAGCTCCCAGAGCGACCACAAAGGCATCAACGGGTTCACTTTTTGAAATTAGCTTTGCATTGTTGTAAACGCGTTCTATATGAAACCAGTCATGGCCACCTTCGGCATCTGATAATTGCTCTTTAACAAAAGCAATGGTTTTGGTAATCTGTTCTTGTTGGGTCATGCCATAAAAATAAAAATTCCTCTTGAAACAAAAGGAATTGATAGATTATTTATAATGATTGAAATCTATTTTAACGTTGCAGGCTCAACCCACTTAAATTGAAATGAGTTTTCGGGGATTTTCATTCTGTCGGCCAATCGTAACATACGTTCAGGAAGTTTCATGAGGTAATCACGTGCTTTTTCGGCTTCATCAGAGAGACCGGTAATTTTATCAATTTGCCAACGTGCAATAAGTTTTTGAAGAATGTCAACATAATCCCTTGAGGTATAAACGCCAATCCGTTGTGCGGTATTGGAGAATTCTTCAAAAGCAGTACCAATTTTGTCTTCAGATTCCCTTAAAAAATGGGCCGGCATGGTGATTTTTTGTTTCATCATATAATGAAACGCCATCATCATCTGACTGGGATCAACCTTGAAAATACGTTCAACAAACTCTGAATACGCATGGTGGTGACGCATTTCATCGCCCGAAATAATTTTGCACATTTTCCCCAGTTGCTTATTACCGCTTTTTGTGGCAAGTTTGGCAACCCTGTTATGTGAAATATAAGTAGCAAGTTCCTGAAAACTGGTATATACAAAGTTTTTATATGGGTCTCTATCGGTGCCAATATCAAAACCATCAGCAATCAGGTGCTGCGTGGTTTTTTCTATTTCTTTCATATTTACGCGGCCAGATAAATACAAATATTTATTAAGCACATCGCCATGTCTGTTTTCTTCAGCGGTCCAATGGCGAACCCATTTGGCCCAACCGTTTTGGCCACTCACTTGATCAACACCCTCAACATCCATAAGCCATGATTCATAGGTTGGCAAGGCTTCTTCGGTAATCATATCGCCAACTAAAACCACCCAAAAGTCATAGGGTAATTCTTTTGACAAGGCTCTTATTTCTTCAACTTCCTCAAAGAACTTATTACCTTCAGAATTTGGTAAAAAATCTGATGGTTGCCATATTTTATCAATAGGGATGAGGTATTTTTCTATAAGCGATTCAACGTCTTTTTCCAAAAACTGCATGACTTCCAAACGAACATTTTTCAACGACATAAATATATTTTAAGGGTGTATATTGTTTTTTATAGTAGTTTCTATATTACTAATAAGGTTTTCCTTATCTGCAAAGGTAGCCAATTTTATGGGCTTGTGCACGGTAAATGTTAAATGAGCGCCTAAACCCATGGGAAATTTTCCATAACGAAACATTTTCCAAGAGTTATTTATGGAGATAGGAACTATAGTTGCCGATGGGATTTTTTTAAATAATATTTCCAGTCCTTTGGTTTGAAATGGCTTTGGAACACCATTTTTACTTCGGGTTCCTTCTGGAAAAATAACGGCAGCACGTTTTGTTTCTTCTATATACTCTCCAAACTTCATGAGTGCCGGCAATGATTGTCTTGGGTTTTTTCTATCAATTAATGCGGCTCCACCATGACGTAAATTATAAGAGACACTTGGGATACCTTTTCCTAATTCTATTTTACTGATAAATTTTGGATGGTGCTTACGCATGAACCATGTAATAGGATAGATATCATGTAAACTTTGATGATTCGCAACAATAATTAAAGGTTGGTCAGTGTCAATTTTATAAGGGTTTTTAAATGTAAAACGGGTTCCTAAAATAGTGGCACAGCACATGAGGCAAAACTGTAAGGCATCCACACTTTTTTTATGTGCTTGGTAACCAAACACATTAAAACAAACCCATTGTATGGGGTGGAATATGAGTAATGTGGTTAAAAAAAGAATGTTGTAAATAACCGTTAACGGGTATGAAATTATTTTTTCCATGCCCCAAAAATAAGTAAAACTTAGTTTTAATAAATGGCTACACAGGTGTTATTTTCACAGGTTGTACTCACTGGTGGATTTACCATTGCACAATCTGAAACAATACCCCATTTCTGGTTGTAAGCGGCCTCTTTTTTATTATAATTGGCCACTAACGTTTTTAGATTGGCTTCATCTATTGATGTAGAATATATTAAATAACTCCAAGGCCCACCACAAGGTTTGCTGCCAAAAGCTATGAACTTGCATTCGGTGTTTTCGTTACAAACAGAAGTAGATGCTAAATCTTCTATACTTTGCTTAAGACCTGTTAATTCTTGTTGATCTTCTTCAAAAGTTGAGTCTATGTTGTCCTCACATTGAAAGGCTACTAAGGATAAACATAAAGTAAATAGTAAAATAAGTGTTTTTTTCATTGTCTAAACTTTATCTAGTAGATGCTTGAAAGCTTTATAGGTTGCGTAACTAAAATAAAAAAGCCATGATTTTTCATGGCTTTTTTATTGTGAAATTATGTTATTTTTTAACAATGCTCATTGTAGGCGTCCATTAAGTTTTCAGCAATCATTTCTGCTGGCCTTCCTTCAATATGGTGACGCTCTAGCATGTGAACCAATTCGCCATCTTTAAACAAAGCCATACTTGGCGAACTTGGAGGAAATGGAACCATGTGCTTTCTTGCTTGATCAACAGCTTCTCTGTCAACACCTGCAAATACCGTTACAATGTTATCTGGGCGTTTAGCATTTTGCAAACTCATTCTAGCTCCTGGGCGCGCATTGGCTGCAGCACAACCACAAACCGAATTAACCACTATAAGGGTAGTGCCCTCTTTTGCTAATGCCGCATCTACAGCTTCGGCGGTATGTAATTCTTCAAAACCAACTTTGGTCAAATCTTCACGCATTGGTTTTACTAATTCTGCTGGGTACATATTTTTAAATTTTATATAAATAACTATTTAAGGTTACAAAGATACCAATTGTGTAACAAAATCAATGGGCATTCTACTAACAAATATTATATTTGACGATAAACAAAATTTATACTTACATGAGTTTTTCAAAATGGATTGGAGCTGGATTAGGATGGTCTTTTGGAGGGCCAATAGGCGCCATTATTGGGTTGGCACTAGGAAGTGTGGTGGATGCCATGTCAAATGGAAATGCAGTCACATATAGTACACAACAAGCAAGACAGCAAGTACAAACCAGGCCAGGCGACTTTGAGGTGAGCTTACTTATTTTGGCTTCCATCGTGATCAAAGCTGATGGCAAACAGGACCAACGCGAACTGGATTTTGTACGCCAACAATTTGTTGGTATGTACGGTAAAGAACGAGCAAACAATGCCTTTAGGTTGTTTAAGGAAATCAATAAGCAAAAAAATATTTCAACCCGTCAGGTATGTTTACAAATTCGGCAAATGATGGACCATCCGTCACGGTTGCAACTCATTCACTTTTTATTCGGAATTGCCAAAGCCGATGGTTTGGTGACAGAAGATGAGGTAAGTCAAATCCATACCATTTCAGGATATTTAGGAATTGGATTGGGTGATTTTGAAAGTATTAAAGCCATGTTTTTTGATAGTAGCGATAATGCCTATAAAATTTTGGAACTGGATAAAACCGCTACCAATGATGAGATTAAAAAGGCTTACAGAATCATGGCCAAGAAATATCATCCTGATAAAGTAATTCACTTAGGGAAGGAACACCAACAAGGAGCTGAAGAGAAATTTAGACAAGTACAGGCCGCTTATGAACGCTTGCAGAAAGAACGTGGGTTTTAGTTTTTAAATACAATTTCTGACTGTTCTTTACTAACAGTCATTTCAACTGTTCTCCCTAAAATCATGGCCCGATTATCTTTATCATGTCCTGCAGGCATATTAAACGCTATGGGGAAATTGTATTCAGAAAGTGCATCTAAAATCAATTGCTCAACAGAACTGCCCCAATGGGTCGTGTTTTTGCGTAACTTGGTCATATCGCCAACCAAAACACCTTTGCAATGGTCAAAATAACCTGCTCGTTTTAGGCTCTGCATCATGCGGTCAATATGGTATTTATACTCACCAATTTCCTCAATGAACAAAATCTTACCAGAGGTGTCTATACTGGTTTTTGAGCCTAGCATACTGTACAGAATACTTAAATTGCCACCCACCAATTCGCCAGAAACAGATCCAGGTTTATTATAAGTAGAGCCTTTTAAAACATAACGTAAAGGTGTTCCAAAAAGAGCATCTTTAAAGGTTGAAATGGTCTCTTTTATGGTTTCAGGATCATCTTGCAAACTGGTACACATCATTCCGTGTATGGTCTCAAAGCCTTTGTTGTGAAACAGATTGTGCAAGGCCGTAATATCGCTGTAGCCAATCAGCCATTTAGGGTGTTGTTTAAATTTTGAAAAATCGAGTTTATCCAAAATCCGCACGGCACCGTAGCCACCGCGTGCGCACCAAATAGCACTAATGGTTGGATTGTCCATGGCATTTTGAAAATCCTCACAGCGCTCGTCGTCTGTTCCAGCAAAATGATTGTTTTGGCTAAATACGTGCTTGCCAACAACGGCATGCAGCCCCCAACTTTTTAATAGGTCTTTTGCTAGTTGAATTTCATGGGTTCTGTTTTTTAAAATTCCTGAAGGGGCAACTATGGCAATGGTATCTCCTGCTTTTAAATAGGGTGGTTGAATCAATGTATTTGTTTTATGTGACGCGTTATCTTGTGCTGAAAGTTTGGTTGTTCCAAAGAAAAAAACAACACAACATAAGCTTAAAATCAGTGTTTTTCTTGGCATAATGTAAATGTACATTTTTTTTCTAAATCCCTCTCAAATTGCGTACTTTTGTGCCTTCAAAACAGTTAACAATGTCAAATAGATATACCATTACAGCGGCGCTGCCCTATACAAACGGACCTATTCATATTGGCCATTTAGCAGGCGTATATGTGCCTGCTGATATTTATGCCCGTTATTTAAGGTTGAAAGGGAATGACGTCGCTTTTATTTGCGGAAGTGACGAACACGGCGTTCCCATTACCATTAAAGCAAAAAACGAAGGTGTGTCTCCACAGGATATTGTTGATAAATACCATGCCATTATCAAGCAATCATTTGAAGAATTTGGTATTTCGTTTGATAATTATTCACGGACTTCGGCTAAAATACATCACGAAACAGCTTCAGAATTTTTCAAAACCTTACATGATAAAGGCGAATTTATTGAAGAGACCAATGAGCAGCTGTACGATGAAAAAGCCAATCAGTTTTTAGCTGATAGATTTGTGACAGGAACGTGCCCAAAATGTGGCAATGAGGAAGCCTATGGCGATCAATGTGAAAATTGCGGAACCAGTTTAAACGCCACGGATTTAATAAACCCAAAGTCGGCTATCACCGGGAATGTGCCTACCTTAAAACAAACCAAGCATTGGTTTTTGCCATTGGATAAACATGAAGCGTTTTTAAGAAGTTGGATTTTAGAAGGCCATAAAAGTGATTGGAAACCCAATGTGTACGGACAAGTAAAATCATGGATAGATGATGGATTGCGTCCACGAGCAGTGACCCGCGATTTAGATTGGGGAATTCCGGTTCCCGTTGAAGGAGCAGAAGGCAAAGTGTTGTATGTATGGTTTGATGCACCAATTGGCTATATATCGTCCACCAAAGAATGGGCCAAGCGCGTTGGTAAAGACTGGGAACCCTATTGGAAAGATAAAGACACCAAGTTGATTCACTTTATTGGAAAGGATAATATTGTGTTCCACTGTATTATTTTTCCAGCCATGTTACAAGCAGAAGGTTCTTATATTTTACCGGATAATGTGCCGGCCAATGAGTTTTTAAATTTAGAAGGCAATAAACTATCCACGTCCAAAAACTGGGCGGTTTGGTTACCAGAGTATTTGATTGATTTCCCTAATCAGCAAGATGTCTTGCGTTATGCCTTAACGGCCAATGCGCCAGAAGCCAAGGACAACGATTTTACCTGGAAGGATTTTCAAGCACGAAACAATAATGAGTTGGTAGCTATTTTTGGAAATTTTATTAACCGTGTGGTGGTGTTGACCAATAAATATTACAACAGCATTGTTCCAACACCCCATGATTTTTCCAAAATAGATGAAGAAACGTTAGCGGCAGTTAAAACCTATCCAAATGTGATTTCAAGTTCCATAGAACGCTATCGGTTTAGGGAAGCCCAACAGGAATTGATGAATTTAGCTCGATTGGGCAATAAGTATTTAGCCGATGAAGAACCTTGGAAAGTTATTAAGGTTGATGAAGCCCGCGTTCAAACCATAATGTATATTGCCCTGCAAATTGCATCGGCTTTAGCGACGTTAAGTGAACCGTTTTTACCGTTTACCTCAGGAAAACTGAAACATATATTAAAAGTCAGTTCGAGTGATTCGACAACGGAGAATCGTATCGAGAAATCTTGGAATGACATTGCAACAAAAAGCGTTTTAATGCCTTCAGGCCATCAAATTGGCCAAGCGGAGTTACTGTTTTCAAAAATTGAAGATGAGGCCATTCAAGAGCAAATAGACAAATTGGTTGCCAGTAAAAAAGCAAACGAAGCCGCCAATAAAACGGTTGATCCACAAAAAGACACCATAACATTTGATGATTTTTCCAAATTGGATATTCGAGTTGGAACGATACTGGAGGCCGAAAAAATGCCCAAAGCCAAAAAACTATTGGTCTTGAAAGTTGATACAGGTATAGATGTACGCACCATTGTATCAGGTATTGCGGAGAGTTTTACGGCTGAAGAGGTGGTTGGGAAAAAAGTAACGGTGTTGGTTAATTTAGCACCAAGGGCTCTTCGCGGGGTAGAAAGCCAGGGCATGATTTTAATGACCGAAAATGAAGAAGGCAAATTGGTATTTGTTAATCCTGATGATACGTCTGTAGCCAACGGTTTGAAGATTAGTTAACGTTTAAAAAACGGTCTGTTTTTTGTGGTTGTCTCTATTAAATAATTCAAAAGATATTATGAAACTATTTATACTTAGCTTGTTTGTAGTACTTGTATTTTTTACTAGTTGCAAATGTTTGAAAAGCCAAACTTCTTCAGTTGACGGAAAAGAAATCACAAAATCAGAAGCTGAAATTGTAAACAGTTCTATTAAAGACACAAAATGGAAACTTGTAAAACTTATGGGGAAAGATGTAAGCGATAAAAATGCATATATCCTTTTCTCATCTGAAGAGAACAAAGTCTATGGAAATACAAGTTGTAATAATTTTAATGGATTATACGAATTAAATACTGGCAATCAAATTAAGCTTTCTAAAATAGCAGCAACTTTAATGGCATGCCCAGATATGATAGTTGAGAATGAGTTTATGGAAATTTTAAAAAAAGTAGATAACTATTCCATTAACGGCAAATCTATGACACTTAGTAAGGCCAGAATGGCACCAATGGCCGTTTTTGTCGCTTCAGAATTTTAAATTGAAGCGATATAAATTAATGAGATAATTGTATAATTTAAATCATCAAAAATCTTAAATATCATATTTTCCGTATATCATTATACAGCGATAATCAAAAAAATAAATATTGGTATTCTATAACATAAGATTTGAATCTTGTAAGTAGAATACATGTTATTCGCTTAGTTTTGTTAACATAAAAAATATTAACATGAAAAAAATTATCTTATCTCTTTTCGTTTTTTCAATGCTATTATCTTGCGGAACATCTAAAACGGTAAGAGAATCCAAAAGAGTCATTAAAGGTGACTGGACTTTAACTTCAATCAATTACAATCAAGGCGGTACATACAATGTTACGTTGCTACAAGATGCATCAAAAGAGTGTTTTGAAAATAGTACGTGGCATTTTGTTCCTAACAATAATACAGGAACCTACACGATCAATAATGTGGGCTGTGAAACAGGACCACGTTATTTTGTGTTTACCATTCAAGAAATTGACCCACAAACTGGACTTTACGATTTCCTGCTTAAACCAACTAATGAAAAGTATAAATCGGACACCAATTATGGGTTTAGATTAAAACTCACCGCATTATCAGAGACTTCCATGCAATGGCAACAATCAGTTAGTGTAGCTGGAAATTCTTTTATTATCAATATGAATTTTACTAAACAATAAAACACATGAAAACACTTATAAATAAAATAGGAATAACCCTTTTAGCACTTGCAATAACGGTAAGTTTAACAAATTGTAAGGCAATCCAAAATGCAAACAACAAGCAAAAAGGAGGCGTTATTGGTGCCACTGGTGGTGCTATTTTGGGAGCTATCATTGGCAATAATGTAGGTAAAGGAGGTAATGGCGAATTAGGAGCTGTTATTGGTGGCGTTGTAGGCGGAACTGCCGGTGTTCTTATCGGGAACAAAATGGATAAACAAGCCCAAAAAATTGAAGAAGAAATTCCAGGTGCTCAAGTTGAACGTGTTGATGATGGCATTGTGGTAACTTTTGATGAAACCAGTGGTGTTTATTTTGACACCAATAAATACAATATCAATACTGCTTCCCAAGCAACGTTAAATAAACTAATTGGTGTTTTTAAAGAATACCCAGATACCAATATTTTGGTCGTTGGGCATACAGATAGCCAAGGGTCAGAAGAATATAACATGACATTGTCTAAAAACAGGGCATACGCTGTGACCAATTATTTATCCCAAAAAGGCATTTCAAGTGGCAGGCTTACTACAAATTGGTTTGGCGAAACGCAACCTATGTATGACAATTCGACTGCTGAGGGACGTGCGAAAAATAGACGGGTTAACATTGCTATTTTGCCAAACGAAAAAATGATTCGGGAAGCTAAACAGCAAGCAGGAAATTAAAAACACAAATTGTATTTGTTTAAATCTCGTTTTCAATGTTACTTTGAAGACGAGATTTTTATTTAAACTTACTTCATGAGCCAATTATTACATTACATTCATCACCATACCCAACTTCCAGAAGCTTCCATAAAGAACACGATTGAATTATTAAACGAATCTTGTACCGTTCCCTTTATTTCACGTTACAGAAAAGAGCGCACAGGCAATCTCGATGAGGTTCAAATAGGGGATATTGTAAAGTTTAAAGAGCAGTTTGAAGCGTTGGAAAAACGCAAGATAACAATCTTAAAAGCATTGGAAGAACAAGCTGTTTTAACACCTGAATTAAAACAAAAAATTGAATCAGCTCAAGATATTACAACGCTTGAGGATTTATATTTACCATTTAAAAAAAGTCGAAAAACCAAGGCGGAAACCGCTAGAAAAAACGGATTGGAACCTCTGGCTAAAATCATTATGGCACAAAATGCCAGTGATATTGAATCGGTAGCCTATAACTATTTAAAAGAAGATATAAAATCTGTAGAAGAGGCGTTGGAAGGAGCAAGACATATTATTGCAGAATGGATTAATGAGCGCACTGATGTTAGAAACAATATAAGATTTCAACTTGAACGTTTTGCCATGATCTCCACAAAAGTGATCAAAACAAAAGCAGACGATGAAGCTGCTCAAAAGTTCAAGGATTATTTTGACTGGTCTGAATCCTTAAGCCGGATTCCTTCCCATAGATTATTAGCTATTTTAAGAGCTGAAAACGAAGGATTCATCAAAGCTAAAATCGAAATTGATGATGAAAAAGCTTTAATGAAAATTGAGGATAGAATCATTCGTTCAAACAATGCTTGTGCTGAACAAATTCAGTTGGCCATTCACGATGCGTATAAACGCTTAATATTTCCGTCGTTATCAAATGAAGCGCTTCAAAACGCCAAAGAACAAGCAGATGATTCTGCCATTGCTGTATTCGCAAAAAACCTAAAACAATTGTTGTTAGGCTCGCCTATTGGTGAAAAGCGAGTTCTGGCCATTGACCCCGGGTTTAGAACCGGTTGTAAAGTGGTTTGTCTGGATGCACAAGGGCAATTAAAATACAACGAAACTATTTATCCGCATCCGCCAAAAAACGATAGCGTTGGTGCCATGAAAAAAATCAGTTCATTGGCTGATGCCTATAAAATTGAAGCTATTGCCATTGGAAATGGGACGGCCTCAAGGGAAACCGAATCTCTAATTAGGAAAATCCGTTTTAAAAATGATATTCAGGTGTTTGTGGTGAGCGAAGCCGGAGCCAGTATTTATTCAGCTTCTAAAATTGCCAGAGAAGAGTTTCCTAACTATGACGTAACCGTAAGAGGATCCGTCTCTATTGGCAGACGGTTGCAAGACCCGTTGGCCGAACTGGTTAAAATAGACGCCAAGTCCATAGGTGTTGGGCAATACCAACATGATGTAGATCAAACCAAACTTCAAAAATCACTGGATATGGTAGTTGAAAACTGTGTGAATGCCGTTGGCGTAAACATCAACACAGCCAGTAAACCGTTATTAAGCTATGTGTCCGGAATTGGTCCAAAACTAGCCGAGAATATTTTTGAGTATAGAAATAAACACGGGGCGTTTTCCTCTAGAGAAGACATTAAAAAAGTACCACGTTTAGGTGACAAAGCTTTTGAGCAGGGCGCAGCTTTCTTAAGAATTAAAGATGCTAAAAATCCGTTGGATAATTCAGCCGTGCACCCTGAAAGTTATGGCATTGTTGAAAAAATGGCCAAGGATTTAGGCAAAAATGTTCAAGATTTAATAGGAAAGACAGAATGCCTAAATGCCATTGATTTAAATAAATATGTTACACAATATGTTGGCCTTCCTACACTAAAAGACATCATTAAGGAACTTGAAAAACCTTGTTTGGATATTAGAGAGCAAGCCAAAGTGTTTACCTTTAATCAGAATATAAAAACCATTCAGGACTTGCGAGAAGGGCAATTGCTGCCAGGAATTGTCAACAACATTACCAATTTTGGATGTTTTGTAGACATAGGAATCAAAGAAAGCGGTCTGATTCATGTATCCAATTTAGCAGACGCTTTTGTAAGTGATGTTAATGAACACGTCAGTTTACATCAACAGATTATTGTAAAAGTGTTGGATGTAGACATTCCGCGAAAACGGATTCAGTTAAAACTGCATAAATAAGAAGGGCGAACCGTTTTGGTTCGCCCTTCTTATTTTAAACACCAATATTATTAACACAGTTTATTGATTCATGTGTTTTATTTCGTAAGTAAACGTGTCTAAATCAACACCATTACTTACCAAGGTTAGCGCTTTGTCAACAATATATTTTACGTTTTCTGGGTGAAACCCTAAACCTACACCAATTTTTCTAAGCAAAATTTCTTCATGGTCCCCTTTAATATGGTCAACATAAACCATTCTGGCCAAATCGTACAAACGCTCTAAACGTTGGTCATAAGAATGGGGAGGATTTATAGGGTGCGATTTATAATCTTTTAAAATCTGTGCATAATCAGATTCACTAATATCCAAGTTATGGGCCAATCTATCTAAAAACGCTTTTTCTTCAGTAGAAATAATACCATCATCCATGGCAACTCTTACAATGGCAGCAAAATGGTCTTCATTACGTTTTTTAAAACCACTATCAAATAAATCTGAAATTGACATATGTTTTTTTTTAGTGCTGCAAACCTACATATTTTTTTCGTTTTTTGGTATAAAAAATAATATGAAAAAACGATAAAATTGACGCTCTTTAATATTTAATGTTAAACGCAAATACATCATTAAAGATTACTAAACCTCGAGATGTGCTTTTCAATAAAATCCAAACAAACAGGGCATTGTGTTAAAACAAATACCTAAATAAAAATAATAAATCTAAATTCATTTTTAGCAATTCTTAACCTATATTTGCGCCATCAATGCACCAAAAAGCAATACATACTAATCACAATAAACGTCATTAGTTGAGTAAAACGGGTCTGTTACAAACATATGCTAAGGTTTTGCAAACGCAAAATCTTCAAACTGCTATTGCCAAAACCCAAAGCAGAACCCACTTAAAAGGCTTGGTTGGGTCATCGCTTTCCTTTGTAATATCAAGTGTTTTTGAGCAAGCCGAAAAACCTTTTTTGCTGATTTTTAACGATAAAGAAGAAGCGGCGTTTTACCTCAATGATTTGGAGCAATTATGCGGTGACAAAGACGTGTTTTTTTATCCAGGCAGCTACCGAAGACCTTACCAGATAGAAGAAACCGATAACGCTAATGTGCTTTTACGAGCTGAGGTTTTAAACAGGATCAACTCACGAAAAAAGCCAGCCATCATTGTCACGTATCCTGATGCGCTTTTTGAAAAAGTAGTGACCAGAAAAGAGCTGGAACGAAATACCCTGAAAATAGCGGTGTCTGATAAGGTTTCCATTGATTTTGTAAACGAAATTCTTTTTGAATACCAATTTAAACGGGTGGACTTTGTAACAGAACCCGGCGAGTTTTCATTACGCGGTGGGATTGTTGATGTGTTTTCATTTTCGCACGACGAACCCTATAGAATAGAATTTTTTGGAGATGAAGTGGATAGCATCAGGACCTTTGATGTAGAGACCCAACTATCATTAGAACAGATAAAGAAAATCAGCATCATCCCCAATGTTGAAAATAAATTTTTGGATGAGCAACGCGAAAGTTTTTTAAAGTACATCAAACAAAATACGGTAGTATGCTTTAAAAATGCGGACTTATTTTTTTCAAGAATTGATGACTTTTATGCCAAGGCGGAAGAGGCTTTTAAAACATTATCTAAGGATATCAAGCACGCCGAACCGAATGAGCTATTTTGCAATGCTGTGTTATTAAAAAAACAACTTTTGGATTTCAATTTGGTTGAGTTTGGAAATTCTTCGGTTTTGTCAAGCGCAGTTGATACATCACAGAGTATTTCCTTCAACACGTCGCCACAACCATCTTTCAATAAACAATTCAATTTACTGATTGAAAACCTGAATGCCAATTATGATAATGGGTTTAGCAATTATATAGCCTGTGTAAGTGAGCAACAGGCCAAGCGTTTCCAAGACATTTTTGATGATTCGCATTTAGAGGTAAAACCTTATAAAACCATTGTGCTGTCACTACATCAAGGATTTGTTGATCATGATAATAAAGTGGTTTGCTATACTGACCATCAAATTTTTGAACGCTACCATAAATTTCATGTCAAAAACGGGTACGCCAAAAAGCAGGCCATTACCTTAAAAGAACTCACAAATCTGGAAATAGGCGATTATGTAACCCATATAGACCATGGTATTGGACGATTTGGTGGTTTACAGAAAATTGATGTTGAAGGCAAAAAGCAAGAAGCCATAAAATTGGTTTATGGTGAGCGCGACATCTTATATTTGAGTATCCACTCCTTGCACAAAATCACTAAGTATAATGGCAAGGATGGTAAGCCGCCAAAAATCTATAAACTGGGCAGCACTGCTTGGAAAACGCTTAAGCAAAAAACCAAATCTAGGGTTAAGGAAATTGCGTTCAATTTAATAAAACTCTACGCCAAACGAAAAACTGAAAAAGGCTTTCAATACAATCCAGACAGCTATATGCAACTGGAGCTGGAATCTTCTTTTTTATATGAAGACACACCTGACCAAAGTACCGCAACAGCTGATATTAAAGCAGATATGGAAAGTGAGCGCCCTATGGATAGATTGGTTTGTGGTGATGTAGGGTTCGGTAAAACCGAGGTTGCCATTCGTGCGGCCTTTAAAGCAGTTGATAACGGCAAGCAAGTGGCTGTTTTGGTGCCAACTACCATTTTGGCATATCAGCATTCCAGAACATTTTCAGAGCGATTAAAGGATTTCCCGGTTACCGTTGATTATTTAAACCGTTTTAGAACCGCCAAAGAAAAACGGGAAACACTAGAAAACCTTGAAAAAGGTAGCGTTGACATCATTATTGGAACCCATCAATTGGTTAATAAAAATGTTAAGTTTAAAGATTTAGGGTTGCTTATTGTTGATGAGGAACAGAAATTTGGTGTTGCAGTCAAAGAAAAACTAAAGACATTAAAGGAAAATGTTGATGTGCTTACGTTGACGGCCACACCCATACCAAGAACGCTTCAGTTTAGTTTAATGGCCGCCAGGGATTTGTCGGTTATCACTACGCCGCCGCCCAACAGATATCCCATTGAAAGCCATGTTATTCGGTTTAATGAGGAAACCATTCGGGATGCCGTTAGTTATGAAATAGAACGTGGTGGCCAGATTTTCTTTATCCATAACCGAATAGAAAACATCAAAGAAGTAGCGGGCATGATTCAACGGTTGGTGCCTGATGCCAAAATAGGGATAGGTCATGGTCAATTAGATGGTAAAAAACTGGAACAATTAATGCTTCGGTTTATGAATGGTGAATTTGATGTATTGGTCAGTACTACGATTGTGGAAAGCGGATTGGATGTGCCCAATGCCAATACCATTTTTATTAACAATGCCAATAACTTTGGATTGAGTGATTTGCACCAAATGCGAGGTCGTGTGGGTAGGAGCAACAAAAAGGCCTTCTGTTATTTTATTACACCCGAATATTCAGCCATGACCGATGATGCCCGAAAACGTATTACCGCTTTAGAACAATTCACAGAGCTTGGCAGTGGCTTTAACATCGCTATGAAAGATTTGGAAATTAGAGGAGCAGGCGATTTGTTGGGTGGAGAACAGAGTGGCTTTATCAACGAAATCGGGTTTGATACCTATCAAAAAATATTGAATGAAGCCATTGAAGAGCTGAAGGAAAATGAGTTTAAGGATTTGTATCAAGATGATTCAGTTGAAAAAGAATACGTCAAGGACATTACCATAGATTCAGATTTTGAATTGTTGTTCCCAGATGATTATGTCAATAACATTTCAGAACGCTTGAATCTTTACACGCAACTCAACACCATAAAAAATGAAGATGAACTTAAGGCATTTGAATCACAGCTTGTTGATCGTTTTGGGGAGTTGCCAGTACAGGTTTTGGATTTATTGAACAGTGTTAGAATAAAATGGATTGCCAGTAAGATTGGTTTTGAGAAAATAGTTATGAAACATGGTAAACTAGTGGGTTATTTTATCAACGACCAGCAAAGTAGCTTTTATCAAAGTAAGGCCTTCACCAAAGTCTTACAGTTTGTGCAAACACATCCAAACAATTGTAAAATGAAAGAAACCCAAACCCGAAATGGCTTGCGGTTGCTGCTTACTTTTGAATCGGTCAAATCCGTTAAGCAAGCTTTAACAAAATTACAACCTATTGTGGCTTGATTATTGTCCAAAAACAAATAAATTTATGGTATGTTAAAACAATTCTTTTTTTCTTCTATTTTATTGCCAAGCCTTCTTTTTTCCCAACATGTTATTAAAGGGAAATTTACCAATGCAGATGATTATAAATATGCTTTACTGTATAGAATACAGCCAACATCTTCAGAATACATAACAAATTCAGAAATTAATAAAGATGGCAGTTTTGAACTTAAATTAGATTCTACTGCAACTGCTGGCATGTATAAAATTGTGTATGCCATGCCAAAAGAGGAGTATAACTTTGATGTTATTTACAATGCCAAAGAAGATATAGATTTAACTTTTGATTCTGAAAAAGGCATAACATATCAAGCTTCGCATGAAAATAAACTGATGACAGGCTACACCAAAAGCATGTCAATGATCAGTCAAAGTATAGCTAAGTTTTATAGAGAACAGAGCAAAGACACCGCAGCGCTAATGAGTATATTCAAGACACAACGTGATACACAAGCCAGTTTTGAAGCTGCTGCTCAAGGAACCATTGCGTTGCAATTCATAAAAGCCAACAAACCGTATATTCCAGATTTGTTTGAAGATATTAAAACTTACATTGAACATTTAAAAGCCCATTTTTTTGATTCGGTTGATTTTAATAATACCACACTTCAAAGTTCCAGTTTCTTGTCTGAGCGCATGTTCAATTATATATTTGGAATGGTTACTGCTGGGAACCATAAATTAGAAGCCTACAAAAGCAATATTGATACGTTTTGTGATGCCATGAAAGATGCGCTCTTAACCATTAAAAGAAGTTTACTGTTGCAGTTGTGGCAAAAAATGGTAGATGCCCAATTTGATACCGTGGCCAATTATATTTCGGACACCTATTTAATTGATATTGCTAAAACACTAAAAGACCAAGAGTTAGTTGATGGCTTGGTTCACTATAAAAACACCTCGTTGCAAAGCAAGGCGCCAGATTTTAGTCTTGATGGAACTGAAAACGGAAATAAGCTAAGTGATCTAAGCGGATACGAATACTATGTGGTTGTATTTTGGAGTAGCACCTGTTCACATTGTCTACATGAAATCCCAATCTTGGAATCTTTTGTTAAGACTCTGGATAAAGGCTTTTTAAAAGTTGTAGCCGTTGGGTTGGAGGATGATGATAAAACATGGTCCAAAACAATCAAGGAATTTCCAGATTTTATTCATGTGCTTGGGCTAGGAAAATGGGACAATAAAATAGGAGATGATTATGGTGTCACCGCTACGCCAACGTACTTTATTCTTGATAAAGCCAAGCGCATTATTGATAAACCCGATGATGTGGAGGCCTTAAAAAGTTTTTTTAAAGAAAAAGAATAAACAGCTTTTTTAAGAGATTTTTGCCTGCGCAGAAATTAAAAATGATAAAAAGCATTCTCTAAGTGGTCTATTTTAAAATGGCTGCCTTCTTTTACAATAGCAATAATATCAAATCTAACTTCAACATCTAAACCGTTTACGGTTACATATTCATCCACTGCTTTTACCAAACGTTGTATTTGTTTGGGTTTTACAAAATCCTGTGGATTTCCAAAATCGTTTGTTGAGCGTGTTTTAACTTCAACAATGGCAAGTACATCGTTTTGTTGCGCAATAATATCCACTTCGGCTTTATCAAATCGATAGTTTCGTTCAATGATGTTGTAACCCTGTTTCAATAGAAAATCTACTGCTAGTTGTTCGCCTTTTTTACCAAGTTCGTTGTGTTGCGCCATGTTATTAGCATAATTAATGCTTCGGATGGTTAAAATTACATAAAATGAATTAGTTTATATATTTTTAGACTTGTCTAAAAATATTTTTACTTACAAGTAAATTTAAATATATTTGTGCATAATTTTACAACATGGTTACATTATCTGAAGAAAACTATCTTAAAGCTATTTACCACCTGGGCAAGCAAGGCAACAATGCGGTAAGCACCAATGCCATTGCAGAACAAATGGAGACCAAAGCATCTTCGGTTACCGATATGGTTAAAAAATTAGCCGAAAAAAACTTAGCCAATTATGTAAGATATCAAGGTGTAAGTCTTACAAAACAAGGCCGTTTAGCGGCAGCAACAGTTGTTAGAAAGCACAGACTTTGGGAACTATTCTTGGTAGATAAACTCAATTTTAATTGGGATGAGGTGCATGATGTAGCAGAGCAGTTGGAACATGTAAAATCTGAAAAGCTCATCAATGAGCTAGATGCATTTTTAGAGTTTCCAAAAGAAGATCCTCATGGAGACCCTATTCCTGATAAGGATGGTAACATCACTAAAATTGAAAAGATACTATTGTCACAGATTGAACCGGTTACATCGTGTATTTGTGTTGGTGTAAAAAATTCTTCTAAAGCGTTTTTACAATATTTAGACAAAATAAACATGGCCTTAGGGAGTCCTATTGAGGTAATCGACAAAGAGCCATTTGACCAATCTGTTGTTATTAAATTAAGCGATAAAAAAATTAATATTTCTGCTATTGCAGCAAACAATCTTTACGTTAAAAAAGCTTAATCTCATGAAAAAAGAAGGAAAATCGTTAGAAGAAGTTCATGAGTCTATCCAAGTGAACAAAAACACCTCTGTTTGGAAAAAAATCCTAGCGTTTTTTGGACCTGCTTACATGATTAGTGTTGGTTATATGGACCCAGGAAATTGGGCCACCGATATTGCGGGAGGAAGCCAATTTGGGTATACGCTTATTTGGGTTTTATTAATGTCAAATATCATGGCTTTGTTGTTACAGAGTTTAAGTTCTAGATTGGGTATTGTGAGAGGACGCGATTTGGCGCAGGCATCACGGGAGTCCTATCCACCCTATATTAATTTTATTTTGTATGTTTTAGCTGAAATAGCTATCGCCGCTTGTGATTTGGCTGAGGTATTAGGAATGGCCATTGGATTGCAACTGCTGTTTGATATTCCGTTGATTTGGGGTGTGAGCATAACTGTTTTGGATACCTTTTTGTTACTGTTTTTGATAAATAAAGGCATCCGAAAAATGGAGGCTTTTATTATTACATTAATTGCCATTATTGGCATTTCATTTTTTTTGGAAATGATATTGGCCAAACCCGATATTGTAGAAATCGCTTCCGGATTGATTCCATCATTGCCCAATAGTGCCGCCTTATATATTGCCATTGGAATTATTGGAGCCACCGTCATGCCCCATAATTTATATTTGCACTCTTCACTGGTACAGACCCGTAAGTTTGACCGAACCCAAAAAGGTATCAAGCAAGCATTGAAGTACAATTTTGTGGATTCTGCCATTGCCTTAAACTTGGCTTTTTTAGTGAATGCAGCCATTTTAATTTTGGCAGCATCTACCTTTTTTAATAATGGCATGTATGAAATTGCCGAAATACAGGATGCCCATAAATTATTGGAACCGCTCTTGGGTTCAAAATGGGCTCCTATTTTATTTGCCCTGGCTTTAATTGCTGCTGGGCAGAGTAGTACCATAACAGGAACGTTGGCTGGACAGATTGTGATGGAAGGGTATTTGAATTTGCGTATCCAGCCATGGGTAAGGCGTATTATTACTCGTTTAATCGCTATCATTCCAGCAATCTTAACCGTTGTTATTCTAGGTGAAGGTGCTACGGGTAAGTTATTGGTTTTGAGTCAGGTGGTGTTGAGTTTGCAATTGGGGTTTGCCATTATTCCGCTCATTCATTTTGTAAGCGATAAGAAAAAAATGCACAATTTTGCTATTAAAATTCCAATGCAAATTGGGTCTTGGTTGATAGCTCTAATTATTGTTGGGTTAAACGCCAAGTTGGTTTATGATGAAATTGTTGGATGGTTGGAAACTTCAGAACATCCCATATATATTTGGGTTTTTGTTATTCCTATTGCCATTGGCGCCTCTATATTGCTAGTATATATTATTTTTAGACCTTTTATTAGGTCAAAACTAAGATCTCCTAAATTGGTACCACATATTGATGAAGTTGTTTACAATGATCAATTGGAATCAAAACCATACAAACAAATAGCCATTGCCATTGATTTTTCAAATGTTGACCGAAAAAGTATAGCAACCGCTTTGCATTTGGGTGGAAAAGAAGCCCAATATACCTTAATCCATGTGGTTGAAACCGCTGGAGCTTTAGTGTATGGTAACCAGATTGATGATTACGAGACGTCCAGTGACGCTGGATACTTAAAGGATTACAAACAAAAAATTGAAGATAAAGGATATAATGTATCTATAAAATTAGGTTTTGGAAATCCTAAAAAACAAATTTCAAAGATTGTTAATGAAGGAGGTTTTGATGTTTTGATTATGGGCGCTCACGGCCATAATTGGATGAAGGACATCTTGTTAGGAACAACAGTAGATACCGTTAGGCATAAAGTGAATATACCAATAATGATTGTTAGGGAGTAAATCAATGACAACCACAGTCATCACCGCCGCCACAAGCTTTCTCGGATTTTGATTTTTTAAAAAAGAATTTTTTAATCAAAAAACCAATGGCAAAACCAATGGCTGCAAAAACGAGAATATTTTGTATTAAAGTGTTCATGTTAACTTTGTCGTAATTTAAAGTGATTCCTTAATCGAGTTATTTTAATATTTGGAAGGCAATCAAAGCCACCATATAGGCAAAACTACTCATAATGGTTAACTGAAGAATGGGCCATTTCCAACTATTTGTTTCCTTTTTAACAATAGCTAATGTACTCATACACTGCATGGCAAATGCGTAAAACAATAAAAGTGATATCCCAGAGGCAAAATTAAACAAAGGCCCGCCTAATATGGGATTGATTTCACCAGCCATTCGGTTTTTAATGGTTTCTTCTTGGTCACTACCCACACTATAAATTGTAGCCAATGTTCCAACAAAAACCTCTCTGGCCGCAAAGGAACTTACAATGGCTATTCCAATTTTCCAATCATATCCCAACGGACGAATAAGAGGTTCAATCGCGCGACCCGTTAACCCAATATAAGAATGTTCGAGTTTATGGGACTCTATTTTTTGATGTAGTTCTTCAGCACTTAAATGTTGATTGGCATATTCTTTTTTGGTTATTTTTTCAGCATCATTAAAATTTTCTCCAGGACCGTAGGAAGCTAAAAACCATAACACGATAGAAATAGCTAAAATGATTTTTCCCGCACCAAACACAAATGATTTTGTTTTTTCCAACACGGTAATGGCTACGTTTTTTGGTAATGGTAATTTGTAATTTGGCATTTCAACCACAAAAAACGTTTTGCTTTTTATCTTTAATACTTTGTTTAAAATATATGCGGATATAACCGCCGTTCCAAACCCAATAAGATATAAAAGCATTAAGGTTAAGGCTTGATAGCCAAGACCAATAAAACGGCCTTCTGGGATGACCAGTGAGATGATTATTAGATAAACAGGAAGTCTTGCCGAACAGGTTATGAAAGGTGTTACTAAAATAGTAATTAAACGCTCTTTCCAGCTTTCAATATTTCTGGTGGCCATAATGGCGGGAATGGCGCAAGCTGTTCCTGAAATAAGGGGAACAATGCTTTTTCCGCTCAATCCAAATCGGCGCATAATTCTGTCCATTAAAAACACCACACGGCTCATATAGCCACTTTCTTCTAGAACAGAAATGAACAAAAACAAAAAGGCAATTTGAGGTATGAAAATAACAATGCCACCAAGACCCGGTATAATACCTTCTGATAGTAAGTTTGTAAATGCACCTTGTGGTAATTGGGTTTTGGTCCATTCGCTCATGGCTGCAAAAGCGCTGTCAATGAAATCCATGGGGACGCTTGACCAATCGTAAATGGCTTGAAAAATGGTCAATAAAATGATGAAGAAAATGGCGTAGCCCCAAATTTTATGGGTAAGGATCCTGTCAAATTTCATTCTTAAATCCTTGGCACTGGCAATATCAATGGTTTGGCCTTTTTTCAAGACATTGTTTATAAATTGATAGCGCTTAATCGTTTCCTTTTGTTGTAGGCGTTTCAAATCAATTTTTGATTTGGTCTTAAAATTGGCTACGGCATCAATTTCATTTCTGTCTGTTTTTCCAAAGTTTACATCTTGTGTAATAACCAACCAAAGTTTATAAAGCAGTTGATTTGGAAAGGCTTTTTTTAAGTTGTCAAAATAGGTGGGGTCTATTTCGGTAAGGTCTACACAATGGTCTATGGAAAGGTCTTTATAATTGAAAATTAAATTTTTGAGCCTATCTATACCTTGTTTTTTTCTGGTGCTAACCAGGGCAATTTTCGTTTTTAAATGCTCTTCAAGATAATCTAAATCAAGCGAGATTCCTTTGTATGCCATTCTATCAGCCATGTTAATGACCAAAATGGTTGGTATTTCCAAATCTTTAATTTGGGTGTAAAGCAATAGATTTCGTTTTAAATTCTCAACATCGCTAACCACAACAGCTACATCGGGGAAATCTTTGTCATTTTTATTTAAAAGCAGCTCTATAACAACATTTTCATCCAGTGATGATGCATTCAGGCTATAGGTTCCGGGTAAATCAATAATATGTGCTTTAACGCCTCTGGGCAACTTGCAGATACCTTCTTTTTTTTCAACGGTTATACCTGGGTAATTTCCAACTTTTTGGTTTAACCCCGTTAAGGCATTAAAAACAGAGGTTTTTCCTGTGTTTGGGTTTCCTATTAAAGCAACATTGATTTGTTTACTCATGCGTAATTTTTTTAATTAAAACATGAATAGCGGTCTCCTTTCTAATAGCCAAATGTGTACCGTTTATGTTTAAGTACATTGGGTCTTTAAATGGAGCAACTTGAACAAGCTCAACATAGTTACCCGGTAAACATCCCATTTCAAGAAGTTTTAAGGGAATATGTATGGAAGAAACATCTGTAATCACGCAGCGTTCGCCTCGTTTTAAATTTGCTAATGTATCTTCCATTCTTATTTAGATTGATTTTAAAGAAGCAAAAGTAATGTAAAAATTTAGGCTAAAAAAATAGTTGGTAAAAAACTATTGTTTGTATTCCTGTTTTAGGATTTTTATGTCGTCCAACAGCCGGTCAATGTCATCTGGATTGGTGCCATCATAAAACCCCCTGATTTGTTTTTTTTTGTCAATAAGCATGAAGTTTTCGGTATGGATCATATCAAAAGGACCACCATCACCAGTGCTTTTTACAGCCAAGTAACTTTTTCTCGCTAACTCATAAATTTGTTTTTTGTCACCTGTTACCAAGTTCCATTTCTTATCGTTTACGCCTTTTTCAATGGCATAACGTTTTAGCTGTGCCACGCTGTCTATTTCGGGAGTTACCGAAAAAGAGAGCAGCATCACATCATTGTCATTCATGATTTTGTCTTGAATCACCGACATGTGATTGGTCATGATGGGGCAAATAGACTGACAAGTGGTAAAAAAGAAATCTGCCACGTATATTTTATCTTTATAGTCGTCTTGAGTAACAGTCTTGCCGTTTTGATTTGTAAGTTTAAAATCGGCGATTTTATGATACTTTTTTTGGTATTGCAGGGTGCTGTCCACCAAATCGGCACTGACCATAGATGGCTGGTAAACAGGAAGTGGTTGATAGACGTTTAATTTATTGTAAATGATAGAAACAATGATGATGGAAATGATTAAAAACGCGATTGCGAATTTTTTGTAATCTTTAAAAAATGATAACATTTTGAGCAGTTAAAATTTAAACTAAGGCAAAAGTACAATGAAATTTATACACATAGAATTTTGGGCGGCCTTAAATTATTGTTAAATGCAGCACCATAGCAGATTTGTCTTTTTAAAGTTGGTTTAAAAGCTTACTTTTGTGCGATTATAAAAATCTGAAAAACGATATATGGAGTTTGTTATTAAAATATCCCAATTTTTACTGAGCCTTTCCTTGCTTATTATACTGCATGAATTTGGGCATTTTTTGCCTGCTAAAGCGTTTAAGACGCGCGTAGAAAAGTTTTACTTGTTTTTTGATGTTAAGTTTTCATTGTTCAAAAAGAAAATAGGGGAAACTGTTTACGGTATTGGTTGGTTGCCACTAGGAGGTTATGTGAAGATTTCTGGGATGATTGACGAAAGCATGGATACAGAGCAAATGGCACAACCGGCACAGCCTTGGGAATTCCGTTCTAAACCAGCTTGGCAGCGACTAATTATTATGCTTGGTGGTGTAACCGTTAATTTCTTACTGGCTATTTTGATTTACATCGGTATGAGCTATTATTATGGAGATCGGTTTTTACCCAATAAAAATATTAAAGACGGTCTCTTGATAGAAAGCACTGTTGCCAATAAAGCAGGATTAATAACCGGTGATAAAATTTTAGCTGTTGATGGAGATTCTATAAAAACCTTTTCTGAAATTTCTGAAAAAGTACTTTTTGGTAAACAAATCACTATTGAAAGGAATGGAGAACAATCAACTGTTATGTTGCCACAAGATTTTCTATCACAGTTAATTGATTCCAAAGAAAAGAATTTCATAGACCTAAGAACACCATTTGTGGTTGTTGAAGTTCCTGATTCATCACAAAACAAAGGTAGCGGTTTAATAAAAGGCGATATTATTGTTGGTTTAAATGACACAAAAACAAAATATGCCGATCAAGTTAAATCTGCACTGGAAACCTATAAAGGACAAGAAGTAACCGCTCATGTTTTAAGAGACGGAAAAGAAACCACTTTACCATTAAAAATCAGTGACGATAGTAAATTAGGATTGGTATATGCCGCTGGAACAACACCAGAAACTTTGGAAGCATTGGGTTATTATGAATTTGAAACTAAAAAATACGGTTTTTTTGAATCGTTTCCTGTTGGAATAAAAAAAGCCGGAGACAAAATATCATCATACATTACACAGTTTAAAGCCATCTTTACGCCCAGTACAGGTGCCTATAAAGGCGTTGGCGGGTTTAAGGCCATTTATGATATTTTTCCAGATTTCTGGAATTGGCAAGTGTTTTGGAGCATAACGGCATTTTTATCCATTATGTTAGGGGTTTTAAATCTATTGCCTATACCAGCTCTTGATGGTGGCCATGTCATGTTTTTACTGTATGAAATGATTTCAGGTAAAAAGCCAGGAGACAAGTTTATGGAATACGCTCAACTAGCAGGGTTTATCATATTAATTGCTTTGGTGCTTTTTGCCAATGGTAATGATATTTTTAAAGCAATTTTCAATTAAAAGTTTTTTAAATATTATATTGGCAGTAAATAAAAATATATATATATTTGCGCTCGCAAAAGCGAAAAGATAACACTCCTCCTTAGCTCAGTTGGTTAGAGCATTTGACTGTTAATCAAAGGGTCCTTGGTTCGAGCCCAAGAGGGGGAGCAAAAAATGAAAAAGACCCACATAAATTATGTAGGTCTTTTTTTTTAACTTCGGGCTCCATAGTTCAAGGGATAGAACAAAAGTTTCCTAAACTTTAGATCCAGGTTCGAATCCTGGTGGAGTCACAAAAAAATCAAGTCAAAACAACCATGTATCTTTTGGCATTGAATAAATCCATAACAGCAACTGCAAACTTTGTTATAAAACCAGAGGATTATAATGTGGAAATTCCCAGCATCGTTAGAAACAAAATTGCAAAATACATCAAGACAAGCTTAAAGTTCATTCTAGAACCGCAATAAATAGTCCTTTATAAAGGGGAGGCTTTAAAAACCACCCTTTTTGGTTAAGGTTTCAACCTTGACTTTTATAAAATTAATACCTTTGTATGAAACCATAGATTTTATGAAGTTAGACCATCCAATAACATTTCATCCCATTTTAAAAGAACGCATTTGGGGAGGCGACAAACTAACCACCATTTTCAAAAAGGAATCTGATAAATCCAATATTGGCGAAAGCTGGGAACTTTCAGATGTAGAGGGTGATGTTTCTGTGGTTGCTTCAGGCGAATTAAAAGGAAAAAACTTAAAAGAACTTATTACAGAATACAAAGGTGCTTTGGTGGGGGAGAAAGTCTACAACATGTTTGGTAATGACTTCCCAATACTTATAAAATATATTGATGCCAAAACACCGCTTTCCATTCAAGTGCACCCTAGCAATGAACTGGCTAAAGAGCGCCATAATTCCTTTGGAAAGAATGAAATGTGGTACATTATGCAAGCTGATCATGATGCCGAATTGATAGTTGGTTTTAATCAAGACATTGATAAGGAAACCTATTTACATAAACTGGAAGAAGGAAATGTTTTGGACATATTAAATGCTGAAAAAATTTCAAAAGGGGATACATTTTACATTCCAACGGGTAGGGTGCATGCCATTGGTGCCGGTGTTATGTTGGCAGAAATTCAACAAACATCTGATATTACTTATAGAATTTATGACTATAATCGTGTTGATGCCAAAACAGGAAAGGAACGCGAACTTCATACCGATTTGGCCGTTGATGCCATAGATTATAAACAGTATGATAGCTACAAAACAGCTTATGAGCTCAAAAAAAACGAATCTAGTGAATTGGTCCATTCCCCATATTTTAAAACAAATATCATCCAACTAGAAGGTATTATTCAAAAAGATTACAGCAACCTAGATTCCTTTGTTATTTATATGTGTGTTGAAGGTACTGTTGTTTTAAATTGCAATAACCAAGCGTTTTCGTTACAGGTTGGGCAAACCATGTTGCTTCCTGCGGCTATTGATACGGTTGAATTAAATTCTGAAAGCGCTAAAATATTGGAAGTCTTTCTTTGAGGAAGCCATCAATTTTGATGAATAAATTGTTTTGCTTGCTCCACAACACGTTTGGAATTTCCAATAAAAATGTGGTCATCAGCAATAATAACTGGGCGGCTTAAAAAGGTATAATGATCTAGAATATAGTGTTTGTAATCACGTTCTTCTAGGGCTTGGTTTTTCAAATCCATTTCCTTGTACAGCTTTGAGCGTTTACTGAACAAGGCCTCGTAACTACCGGCCAATTGCTTCATTTCATCCAATTGTTTAACGGTTATTTCATCAGTTTTGATGTCCTGTAAATTAAATTCTGGCGGCAGGTTTAAATCTTTTAAAATTCTTTGGCAAGTACTACACGTTTTTAAATAATATACTTTTTTCATGATTTTGAAATTTAAAAACAAAATAAAGCATTAATACCATTTAAACTATATTTACAAAAAAAATTATATCATGGCATTTACTTTTGAAGTGTTAAAAAACACGAGGGCATTTTTTAAGCAGTTTATTGAAGCAAATTCGTTGGAAGATTTAAACAAAGTGCCCAAAGGATTTAATAATAATATCATTTGGAATATTGGCCATATTGTTGTGACCGAACAATTGTTGGCTTATAGGTTATCAGGATTACCCGTAATGGTAAGTGATAAGTTGGTTGAAGCCTACAAAAAAGGAACAAAACCCCAAGGAGATGTTGATCAGGAAGAAGTGAATGAAATAGCAACTTTGCTATTTTCCACAATCAAAAGAACGGAGGAAGATTATAACAACAAGGCGTTTAAAAACTTTACGCCTTACACCATTTCTACAACAGGAAACACCCTAAACACCATTGATGAATCCCTACAGTTTGTTTTGTTTCATGAAGGGATACATTTAGGATATGTCTTGGCCTTACTGCACGCCATCAAAAACCAATAGGGAATTTACTTCATCATATGGAATGGTAAATTCTATAACGCCTGTTGAATAAGGGGCAATTTCATAAGTGTTGTACAATAAAGTAATACCTTTTTCAGAATAACCTATATTGGAGGGAAGCACAAATTTTTCAGGGTCAAAGAGTATCTTTTTGTAATCAACTTGCTTTTGAAAATATGCTTTGGCAAGCTTGTAAAAAGCATCCTTATCATTGAACAAATCGGAATTTGAAATGATTTTGCCTGTTTGTGCATTAAAGTTAAAAAAAGTAATCGTTAAATTTCCGTGAGCACCACCTGTATTCATATAGGATGTCAATGCGATACTTATGATATTTTCAGACTGGTACATAATATCGCCATCTATTTGGGCTTCCCAAGGATAGGCACTATCAGGAAAATCATGTTGAAAAGCTTCAAATTCTTTATTAAACCCATTAATGCTTTCTTTTATGGAATGGAATGAAACGGTATCAACCTCACCAATCTGTAAATCAGCTATCACACTCTTTTCAATAGAGGAATTGATGGCATTAGCAATGGTTTTGTTTCCTTCGGCCATTGGAATATTTACCTCAACCATAGGTGAATCGCCATCAGAAAAATTGACTTCTTTAAAAGTAATAAGCGGTTCTTCTTTACAGGCTATGAAAGAAAGACAACAACACAAAATATAGATACAACGTTTTAAATACATAATACAACATTAACAGGCATTAAAGGTAAATATTGCATTTGAATGCACCCAATGATATGAATAAATTATAAATTGAAATTGAATATAAAGTGGGGTAAAAATCAAGGGAATGTTTTATAGAAACACAAGTTATAAGGTTTCTTGTTTAATGATTTGGAAAAGGGTTTAATTTAAGTAGTAAATATAACCAACATTTAGCCATACCAACCAATCATTGCTTTTGTTGTAACCTCTCCAATTGTGGTTCAAGCCATCAACCCAGTCGCTAAAATAGTATTGCCATCTTAAATCAAGCATTAAATCTGACAGCTTGTTGAGTTTATAACGAATCCCAACACTGGTTACGGTAGACCAAGTGCTGCCACTTTGTTCACTAATTGGGTAAGGATCAACGCCAGGTGTATAATTATCAAACCAATGAGAGTAAAAATTAGATTGGTCATAAATATCGCCGTAGGCATTAGGATCTGGATTGTTATAAGTTGTGCTAACTTTTGGGTTGAATGATGTATAATGAATTCCCAAACTAACAAAAGGGGCAATCCTATATCCAAATGATTGAAATGAACGAATGCTTAATGGAAAAAACTCCAATTGAGTACCAATATCAAAATTTTCTGCAACGCCTTTGTGGGCTCTAAGTTGGTCGGCTTCAACAGTAGTTCTGTTTGGTGCCACCCAAGTTCCTAGATGTTCCAGATTTGTTTTGTTCCAAGATATTTCATTCCGTAATTTAAAATGATCATTAAAATAAGTATCTGTTGTATAACAACTACAATCTGCTCTGTATGCAAAATTTATGTAGTGGACAATACCAATGCCAAAACCAGAATTGCCAAAGTTGGTCTTTGTTTCATTACGGCTTCCAAAATCTGACCGAAATTCCAAGGGACCAGCAATAATGCCAATTTCATGTGAGAACCCTAATTGAGAATATGCTGCCTGTGTCAATACAAACAAGAAAAAAGCAGTAGCTAAATGTTTCAAGTTAAGCATAATAAGGGTTGTTTTTTGAGGCATTATTAAGACAAATATATAAAAACAGAGTCAACAAACAAACAAATATAAATTTGCGAAGAAAAATCAAAATTATTAATTGCGAAATTCAAAAAAAAACAGCTTATTTTTTAAAGATATCGTATATTTGTAGCATTAAATTGTATAGTTTTTAATTTTTAACACAAATTTGAATACATGAAAAGTAATATTGAAGCATTTTTAGATCTTGTAAAAGAACGAAATGGTAATGAACCAGAATTTTTACAAGCTGTTGAGGAAGTTGCTGAAACAGTAATTCCTTACATTGTACAACACGATATATATTATGGGAAGAACATTTTACTGAGAATGGTTGAACCAGAACGTGTTATTACATTTAGAGTATGTTGGGTAGATGATTCTGGTGAAATTCAGGTTAACAGAGGGTATAGAATTCAAATGAATTCGGCCATCGGTCCCTACAAAGGCGGATTGCGTTTTCATCCAACTGTTAACATGAGTATTTTAAAGTTTTTAGCTTTTGAACAAGTATTTAAAAACAGTTTGACTACGCTGCCTATGGGTGGTGGAAAAGGAGGAAGTGATTTTGATCCTAAAGGGAAAAGTGATGGTGAAATCATGCGTTTCTGCCATTCGTTTATGAGTGAACTGTTCAGACATATTGGTGCCAATACTGATGTGCCAGCTGGTGATATAGGTGTAGGAGCCAGAGAAATAGGTTTCCTTTTTGGAATGTACAAAAAACTACGAAACGAATTTACTGGCGTGTTAACCGGTAAAGGATTGTCTTGGGGTGGATCGTTAATTAGACCAGAAGCCACAGGATATGGAACGGTTTATTTTGCTGAAAGCATGTTAAAAACCAAAGGGGAAAGCCTTAAAGGCAAAAATGTAGTGGTATCAGGGTCAGGTAACGTAGCGCAATATGCTGCCGAGAAAAGTATTCAATTAGGAGCTAAGGTGTTAACACTTTCAGATTCTTCAGGATATATTTATGACTCAGAAGGAATAGACGAAAAAAAATTAGCTTATGTAATGGAGCTTAAAAATGTAAAAAGAGGCCGTATAAGCGAATATTTAGAAGAATATCCCAACGCAAAATTTGTTAAAGGAAAAACACCATGGGAAGTCAAGTGTGATATTGCATTGCCATGCGCAACCCAAAATGAACTTCATGAAGCTGATGCGAAAATGCTTTTAAACAATGGATGTATCTGTGTGAGTGAAGGTGCTAATATGCCGTCCACGATTGATGCAGTACACACATTCCAAAAAGCAAAAATACTATATGCACCAGGAAAAGCATCCAATGCTGGAGGTGTTGCCACATCTGGTTTGGAAATGACTCAAAACTCTTTGCGATTCAATTGGACAAGAGATGAAGTTGATTTAAAACTTAAAGAGATAATGGCCAACATCCACGATTCTTGTATTAAATATGGAAAAGAAGATGACGGTTATGTGAATTATGTTAAAGGCGCAAATATAGCTGGATTTGTTAAAGTAGCCGATGCCATGTTGGCACAGGGTATTGTTTAATCAATAAGTTTAATTTTTTTTAAAAGGCTTCCTGATTTCAGGAGGCTTTTTTTATTTAATTTATATCATTTTAAAGTAAAACTCGTTAGATATAAATATATTTGAAAGTTTAAAACATCATCTATGTTTAAAAGATTAGCTGTATTTGCAATTTACCTTGTTCCATTTTGTTTTTTTGCCCAAGATTTTTCAGCGTTATGGACTGGATATTTCTCATTCTATAATATCAAAGATGTTGTACAGGGTAATAATAAAATTTATGCTGCTGCAGAAAATGCTGTGTTTAGTTATGACACACAAACTAACGAAATAAAGGAAATTACTACTATCAACGGCTTGTCAGGCGAACAAATTTCGACTATTTATTACAGTGAAGCCTATCAATTGTTGATGATAGGTTATGAAAATGGGCTGATTGAAATAGCCTTTGATAATGGTGATAATGTACTTACGGTTGTTGATATTATTGATAAGCAAACCATTCCTCCAACAAGTAAACGAATCAACCATTTTAATGCTTATGGGAACTTGGTTTATATTGCAACCAATTATGGAATATCTGTGTTTGACTTAGATAGATTGGAATTCAAGGACACCTATTTTATAGGTGATTTGGGCATTCAGACTAAGGTTTTACAAACAACAATTTTTGGAGATTATATTTATGCTGCTTGTCAAGATGGTAATGGACTTAGAAAGGCACTTGTTTCTGATCCTAATTTAATTGATTACAAAAGTTGGCAAACGGTTACATCAGGTGATTTTGTGGCAGTTGAGACTGTTCAAGACCAACTGTATGTGGTTAGAACCAATAGAAGGCTATATCAAGTAACTAATGATGTTTTAACAGAAAAAATATTATATAACAATCCTCCATTAGATGTTAAAGCTGTTGAAGCTAATTTGGTTGTCACAACAAAAAGCAATGTATTTGTGTATGATACTAATTTTAATGCCATATCTCAAGCATCGGTAAGTACTGAATACCCAACAACCTATTCTGCAGCAACAATTGTTTCAGGTCAACTTTATATAGGCACAAAAGATTTCGGGGTTTTAAAAACAGCGTTAATCTCTCCTATTGCTTTTGAAGAAGTTCACCCTGAGGGGCCTTTACGTAACAAACCATTTTCAATTAAGGCTACATCCAGCAATTTGTGGGTAACATTTGGTGATTATAATTTGTTTTTTAACCCGTATCCACTGGATAGTTATGGCTTTAGTCATTTTCAAAATGATGAATGGATCAATATTCCATACAGTGAAGTTTTTAATGCTAAGTCTTTAAATGCTATTGCTGTAAACCCTGCCAATGATAGCCAAGTATTTATTAGTTCTTTTTTTAGTGGATTACTAGAAGTTAATGATGATGTTCCAACTATTTTATATAATGAAACAAACAGCGGATTGGAGTCTTTAGTGATTCCTACAGATCCAAGTTATGTAGACGTAAGAGTTGGTCCTACTGCTTTTGATAGTAAAGGCTTTTTATGGTCGGTTTCCAGCCTAATAAACAGCCCGTTAAAATCATATAATCCCAGTAATAATCAATGGGTTTCATATAGTTTCACAGATTTAATACCTAGTGATTTTGGTGGTAACCTTGGATTTGGAGATATTGTAATTGGAGCTGATAATACCAAATGGGTTGGCAGTTATAAATATGGACTCATTGGGTTTAATGAAAATGGAGGTAAACCATTATTGAAAAGTCTAAAAGATGAAAATCAAAACATGCCTAATCAATATGTAACCGCATTGGCAATGGACAAGCGCAATCAATTATGGATAGGAACTCTAAGTGGTCTGAGGGTTTTATACAACACCTCTGGGTTTTTTACGGATGATAATGTGCAAGCAGATGACATTGTTATCCTTGAAGATGGTATTCCAAAAGAATTATTGTTTGAACAATTTATTTCTGATATAGAAGTTGATGGATCCAATAATAAATGGGTGGGAACCATTGGCTCTGGTATATTTTATTTGTCCTATGATGGCCAAAAAACCATTTACCATTTTACTAGGGACAATTCTCCGTTACCTTCAAATAACATAAACGATATCTCCATTGATGATACAACTGGTGAGGTGTACATAGCAACCGATAATGGTTTGGTATCTTTCCATTCAGGCGGATCTAGCCCACAGGACAATTTACAAAACGCTTATGCCTACCCCAATCCGGTGCGGCCAAATTTCAATATCGTTGATGAAAAGGTAAAAATCAAGGACATCTCAGAAAACGTCAATATTAAAATAACCGATATTGAAGGCAATTTAGTGGCCGAGGCACAATCAAGAACCAACTTGCGCTACAATGGTTACAACCTTGAAATTGATGGTGGCACAGCCTATTGGAACGGTAAAAACCTCGCCAATAATGTAGTCGCTTCAGGTGTTTATTTGGTCATGTTGTCCGATTTGGACACCTTTGAAACACGGGTATTGAAATTAATGATAATTAGATAATGGTCATTACCACACAGGCCATTGTGCTTTCAAAATTGCGCTATCGTGACAACGACCTCATTGTAACATGTTATACCCAACAACATGGCGTATTGAGTTTTTTGCTAAGAGGTGTTTTAAAAAGTAAAAAAGGACTTACCAAAACGGCTTACTTTCAGTTATTGTCACAATTGCAATTGGTTATTGTGTATAATCCAAACCGCTCGTTGCATACCGTAAAAGAAGCCAAACCGCAACATGTTTACAACAGTTTGCATACCCATATTTTAAAAAGTTCAATTGTGATGTTTTTGGCCGAAGTACTTTCAAATACCTTAAAGGAAGAAGAACAAAACCAAACGCTGTACAGTTACCTAGAAACCACTTTG
Organism: Yeosuana aromativorans; assembly: GCF_014646655.1. Taxonomy (GTDB): domain Bacteria; phylum Bacteroidota; class Bacteroidia; order Flavobacteriales; family Flavobacteriaceae; genus Yeosuana; species Yeosuana aromativorans. Next base: position 211,589 of record NZ_BMNR01000006.1, read on the forward strand.
CTTTGGCTGGACGCTCATCAAGAATGCTCAAATTTTCATTTGTTGTTTTTGCTGAAACTAACAAAATATCTAGGGTTTTATCCAGAGAGCACACCTATACAGCATACCTTTTTTAATTTGCAGGACGGCACATTTGAGGCATCACAAAACAGTAAATACACCATTTCTGGTGATGAACTCAACATACTAAAACAATTGTTGAATACAACTTTTGAAGACCTGTATCAAGTAAAACTAACATCCAAACAGCGGCAATCGTTTTTAAACATTATGCTACAGTATTATGAACTGCATTTGGGTACCTTTAAAAAACCAAAGTCCCTACAGGTACTCAATGAAGTTTTCAACTAAAACTTAACCCAAGCTATTTTAAAATGCCTTTTTTGGTAATTGATGAACCGTTTGAAAGCTTGACTTTGGCAATAAATACGGCGTTTTTCAACTTAGGTAGATTATAGGTTTCCTCATTATGGCTGCCGCTTAATGCATATAATTGTCTGCCCAATAAATCAAATATAGAAACCGTTTTGATGGTCAAATTGCTGGACGCTTTAAAGCGCACCTGAGAATCACCAATCTGTGAAATTTTTAAAGCGCTGTCATCCAAATTAAAATCATCGGTTGCTAAAGCCTTGTTGCTAAACACAATTTCAAAACGCTTGTTAAATTCACCAACCTCTGAGGTAAATGTATAATCACAGCTTGTTAAATCATGTAAGGTATTGGTAAGGTTGTCTTTTAAATAAATAGGGTTGTTTGTTAAAAAACCACCTTCTTTTTTGGCAACGGACAAGGTGTAAAGTGTGGGCACATCAATACTGGTTTTAAAGCCAAGGTTAATAACCTCGTCTGTATTGATACTGCTGGCCGCTTTGCCTTGAATGGCAAATTTTTTGTTGGAGTCTTCAATGGTTGTATATAAAATAGCTGAAGTTCCAGCCGATACATTTTTTGGCGCATCATAATACATACCATCATCCATGTTAGTTGCATTATTTAGGTATGCGATACATGTTTGATTAAACACGCCATTATCGGAGATTAAATTAACCCATAATTTATTGGCTGAACTAGTGCCTTTTGTATTTGAACTTTTAAAGAACTGGCTATTATCGGTTGCACCTTTTACACGCATAGAATTATTAAAAACAACATCAGAGGTCCAGATATCACCTCCAATATTAGTTCCTCCAGAATTAGACATAGCCACAAAAAAGGCTTGACCAGAAGGGATATATCTATTAGGAGTGAGGCCATCACCACCAGCGATTTCACTAGCACCATTGATAACAGCATAATCACCATCTGAAAAGTTATAGGCTTGATTTCCGTTCGCCGTACTTGAAGGCGCAGTGTTTTGTGACCAAAAGAAGATAGCTCCAGTTGAAGATTTTGTGCTCACAACATTTTGATCCACTTCTGTATTTGCCGCCAAAAATGAATTAGCACTAATGGCTGATGGGTAAGGATTACCGATTAAATTCCAATTAATATCATTGAGCTCAGAATCATTTCTGTAAATGGTCACAGTAATTATACCATTGTTAAAAGGGCCTTGAAAGTCATAGTCATATCCTACGCCAGGAAAAATAAATACGTTAGGGTCATGAGTAGCTGCATACCCAACACCAGGCTCCATTGTTGTTGTACCATCTACCCATTGCCAGTCATCACCATTATCATCAATATCATCTTGTCCAGCAACTGGAGTGTTATCATTATTACTTTCGGCAGTAGCGTCTAAAAAGTTTTGGGCATTAAACAGATAACGCCTGCTTACTTCTGATTCAAATAAACCATTTCCAATGGTTTCGCCAGAAACAGGTGAACTCCAATACGTATATTCATACCATGCACCTAAAGGAGCAGTAGTTTTTATAACCCTTATTATGCCGTTATCTGTTACGGTTGCTACATCATTAATTTGTACCACAGCCCCATAAGGTTGTACAAAAAATGTACTGCCGGCATCCACTGTAATATCGTTTTGTACTTCAACATAAGTATTGTTTTTTACATCCAAAGTGGCATTATTGGTAACGGTTAAACTACAAGCACCAAAACTTGTTTGGAAACCGCCCACGCTTGTGTCGTAATCACCATTAATAATTACGCTAATGGTGTTTCCAATGGTTGGTACTGTATTTTGGGCTATTCCACCAGTCCAGTTCCAGTTTGTGCCATCCCAAGTGGCTGTTTCTATTCCACATTGCCCAAACCCAAAATTTGCAGCACAAAAAAGTGTGACAACAACAGAGAGCGATTTTATAAGCGTAATTTTTTTAGTCATAATCCTTATTTTTTTAATGAGAGGCGTTTAACAATTGTATTTGTTTTAATGGCTTGTGTGCTTTTAGTACATTTATGGCATGCAAACCAAAAAAACATATACACTACAGGAAGCCACCAAAAAACTGGAGCATTATTGCGCGTACCAAGAACGCTGCCATAAAGAAGTTGTGCAGAAACTTACCAATATGCACATGATACCCGAAGCTATCGATGTGATTGTGGTACATTTGATACAGCTTAACTTTCTTAATGAAGAACGTTTTGCCAAAACATTTGTAAGCGGTAAGTTTAAAATCAAGAATTGGGGTAAACGCCGTTTAGCTTTTGAACTGAAGCAAAAAGACATAAGCAAAGTTAATATAAATCAGGCACTTACAGAAATATCAGACGAGGAGTATATCGGGGTTTTCAATGATTTAGCCGAAAAAAAAGCCCATTCCATCAAAGAAAACAACCTTCTTAAGAAGAAAAAAAAGTTTGTTGATTATTTTTTATATCGTGGCTGGGAATCGCATTTGGTGTATGACAAAGCCAATGAATTGATTAAATAACTGTTAGTTCGAGTGAAATTCTTGAAAAGAATTTTGTATCGAGAACAGATTGAAATGGAGTAACTTCTCGATATAAATTTGCTCGTCATTACGAGGAATGAGGCACGAATGACAAAGTAATCTCTTTATTAGCAGTTCCAGATATTCAATACTTAGCAACTAAGAGATTGCTTCACTACGTTCGCAATGACGTTTATTACAAATTAAAACACGTACCAACGTTTACGGTAAACTGATTGTGCAGTTTTTCAGCAGGGGTTAAAACATCGGTATTGTACTTAGCTATAGGGATATTGAGTTCTGTATAAATTCCAAAACCATCAGTAAAAAAATAACGCGCTCCCAAATGACCGCCAAAGTTTTTAAGGCTGATGCTTAAACCGGGATAGATATCAAAATGATCATCAATATTAATCACATTTCCTAAGTTGGCATTGAAGCGTCCTTTAATATCAATACGGTCACCAAAACTGGCATTTAGAGCATCGTCAACACCAATGGCGTACGAAGACGAAATGCCAATGGATATGTTTTCGCCAAGGCCAAAATCATAGCTTACATTGATACCGTTGGCATTGTTTTGTATATTGGCACCTATTTGAAATTTGTTGTCATTTCTCCCTTGAAACACTTGGGCATTTGCAGATAAGACACTCAGCAATACGATTGCTAAAAATAATTTTTTCATGATTTGGGATGTATATGGTAATTTATTAAATAGCATATTTTTATTTAATTTTTTAGTGCTTGCTGTAGCTTTTTTGCCCTAACAATGGCCTGTTCATTTTTCCAGTCAATCCATTTTTGTCCTTGTATACGTCGCATGGCATTGTCATAATACCGCATAATCAGCAAGTTATAAACCGCTTTGCTAAAGTTTTTTGGGTTTCTGGCTATCGCCCGCAAACTCATGGAAAACCCAGGAGTAATGTAGCGCATATAATGCCAATAACCTTCAGGCATGTATAAAACCTCACCATGATTCAGTTCCGTTTTATAACCTTTGGCTTTTTTAAGCAAAGGCCATTTTTCAAAATCTGGATTGGCAAAATCAATGTCCTCACGTGTTATCAAGGAGTGCGGCACTTTGTACAGGTAGTCATTCTGTTGTTGGTCAAACAAAATAATCTGTTTGGTGCCTTCAAAATGAAAATGAAAAATATTGGCCAAATCAATATCATAGTGCATAAAGGTGTACGAATCCCGTCCACCAAAAAACAACATGGGAAGATCCTTCATCAGGCGCAACCCAAAATCAGGAAACGTAAAATCATCTTGCAACTGGGGAACTTCCTTTAAAATATTCCATAAAAAAATACGGTATCTGGTAGGCTCCTTTTTCAGCAGATCAATGTAATCGGCCATCTTCATTTTAAAATGAGGCTCATTAAAGCCATCCTTATAATCAACAGGCCTATCATCATATAATGGAACGGTGACATCTCCTGCAACCGCCTTCATGTAATCTAAATTCCATTTGCTGTATGCGGGCCAATGGGTAATGCACTGCTCAATAACCACCGGTTTCTGTGGCTTAAAATACTGATTGATAAAGTCGGGCTTAGTTATCGTTTTAACACGAGGGATGTCTTGTAGGTTCAATGCCATCAGCTAAAGTTTGTACTATCAAAGTTAACAAAACGTTACCAAATTTGAAATAGTATGTGGGCGTTTCCTGTTCCTGAAACAAGTTCAGGATACAGGTCGCGCTATACGCTATATCTTTTGTGTTAGTTTACATAAAACTAACACAAAAGCATGCCGCTGCTATCGCTAACGCAAAGCAACAATAAAAATTACTTGACAGCCTTAGCCTTTAGTTTGGCAGCTTCGTTACGTTCTATTTTATGATCAGGGCGCGTCCATTTTGGATTTTCGCCCAAAGGTTGGTATTGTGATTCTGAAGCCTCTACCGTTTGTGGCTGAACCTTTTTTGCAAAGGGCTTTTGTGGTGTTAAACCCAGTTCCTCAAACATCTTCATATCTTCATTCACATCAGGATTTGGAGTGGTCAACAATTTATCACCCGCAAAAATGGAATTAGCGCCTGCAAAGAAACACATGGCTTGCCCTTCTCGGGTCATTTGTGTGCGTCCTGCGCTTAATCTAACTTGGGTTTCTGGCATAACAATACGCGTGGTGGCTACCATACGTATCATCTCCCAGATAGAAACGGGCTCTTCATTTTCTAGAGGTGTTCCCTCAACAGCAACCAAGGCATTAATGGGCACCGATTCTGGCTGTGGGTTCAATGTTGACAAAGACACCAGCATACCAGCTCTGTCTTCTACTTTTTCACCCATGCCAATAATACCACCGCTACAAACCGTAACATTGGTTTTTCTAACGTTATCAATAGTTTGTAAACGGTCTTCAAACCCACGGGTTGAAATCACTTGTTTATAATATTCTTCTGAAGAATCTAAATTATGATTATAGGCATAAAGGCCGGCTTCTGCCAAACGCTTTGCTTGGTTTTCGGTGATCATGCCCAAGGTACAGCACACTTCCATGTCCAGTTTGTTAATGGTACGCACCATCTCCAATACTTGGTCAAACTCTTCACCATCCTTTACATTACGCCAGGCGGCACCCATGCACACACGCGAACTCCCGTTTGATTTGGCACGTAAGGCTTGTGCCTTAACTTGCTGGACACTCATTAAATCATTGCCTTCAACACCCGTATTATAACGGGCTGCTTGCGGACAATAACCACAATCTTCTGAACAGCCCCCCGTTTTAATGGACACCAAAGTACTTACCTGTACGGTGTTTGGGTCATGGTGTAACCGATGAACGGTTGCTGCCTCATATAGCAGTTCCATTAAAGGTTTGTTATATATGTCTAAAATCTCTTCTTTAGTCCAATTGTGTCTTGTCGTGCTCATATATCAAATCGATTTTCTAGGTCAAAAATACTATTAAATAGCTAATAATTTTAAATTTTGTTCAATAATATGCTTACTGCATTACCACCAAACCCAACTGCATTTACCATAATACGTTTAATTGTATTTGGTGCTTTTTGATTCTTTATATATGGAATACCTACAAACTCTTGATGTTGTAACATGAATACAGCCAGTTCTATACTTAAGGAGCCAGAAGCTCCAAACGTATGTCCAATTTTCCATTTGTTAGAGGTTAGGGCTGGTCTATTGTTTTTAAAAACAGTGTCAATGGCATTACATTCTGAAAGATCGCCTTTTATGGTTCCAGGGGCATGCATCACAATCACATCCACATCGTCAGTATTGGTGTCTCCCAAAGCCATACGCATGGATTTTTGAAAACATTTTGCATCGCTTGAAATGGAAATATTATGCTCTAAAATTTCGGTGGCATAGCCTATTCCACTTACAAAAGCCAAAGCATTATCTTTTTTGCCAGCTTCCAAACAGAGCATGGAAGCGCCTTCGCCCAAAACCATCGTGTTTTGCTTTTTATCAAGGTCTAAAGCCCTGCATGGAAACGTATTGTTCTCTCGTGCATATATTTTTAAGGCTTGCATTTGTGCAATGGTAAAAGGCGTTAATGGTGCCTCACTACCACCAACCAAAAATTTTTGGCACATGCCTGAATTAATCCATGCAATACCATTTAACAAGGCGTGCAACGCTGTTGAACAGGTGATGGAATGACTGATTTCTGGCCCTTCAGTTTGTAAATCGTGTGCCACCCAAGAGGAAATGTTTCCCAAAGTAGTAGTAGGCGAACTTAAGGTTTGTGTTGAATTGTTTTTCAGAAAATCATCGTAGTAAGCTTCAAAAAGCTGTGTTGCCCCACGTGAAGAACCAATGTTAATACCAAAGTTATCAGAACCGTTCCAACCAGCTTGTTTTATGGCTTGTCTGGATGCATACATGGCATACAGAACCGTATTGTCAAGTGATTTGTATTTATTGTCTGAATTCCGTAAGGTTTCAATCTCCAGCCTTGCTTCTGTAGGAAGTTCTGCCACTAAAGCGCTTGAATTTCCAAATACTTTTTCAGTAATATAGTGCTGGTTGTTTTGATAGTGTTTCCAGATTTCCTCTGCTGATTTCCCAAGAGGTGATATAGATGCAATAGCTGTTATTGAAATTGGGGTTTTCAAAATTTTTATTTTGATGGCAAAGTTATACTATTTCCAAAGCATCTTCAATTACTTGATAGACTTTCTCTAATTGCTCTTTGGCGATAATGTAAGGTGCCTGGATATAAATAGTGTTTCCTAAAGGTCTTAAAAACACACCATGTTTCATAAAAAAAGAAAACAATTTATCACGCAAATTACCATAGCGGGACATTTCAACATTTAAATCCAATGCAAAAACAACACCTGTTTGTCGTGTTGATTTTACTTTTGGATGAGTTTTTATGTGATTCCCAAATTCTTGGTGTGACGCAATGATGCATTTTATGTTGTCTTGTATTTTTGAGGATTGTAACAATTCCAGACCCGCCAGAGCGGCCGAGCAAGCTAGTGGATTGGCAGAATAAGTATGACCGTGAAACAGGCCTTTACTAATGTCATCACTATAAAACCCATCATAAATGTGTTGTGAGCAGGATGTGATGGCCATTGGTAACAAACCAGCCGTTAGCGCTTTACTTAAGCACATAATGTCCGGTTTGGTATTCATATGTAAAGAGGCAAAATGCTTTCCTGTTTTACCAAAACCAGTCATGACCTCATCGGCTACGGTTATAATATCGTGTTCTTTGCAAAACTGTAATATCAAATCCAGTCCGGTGGCGTCATGCATTTTCATGGCGGCTGCTCCTTGAACCAATGGTTCATAAACAAATCCAGCTACTTTGTTGGTTTTAACAATATCAGCCAACATTTCTAAAACAGCATGATGGTTATGACCGTTTGGTGTTGGAATGCGTTTGACATCCAAAAAGAAATCCTCAAACGGACCGTTATAAACAGATAGGCTAGACACACTCATGGCCCCAAAGGTGTCTCCGTGAAAACCATCCTCAAAAGCAATAAGTGTGTTGCGTTTATCACCTTTGTTAAAATGATATTGCAATGCCATTTTAATGCCTATTTCTACACAAGTTGACCCATTATCACTAAAAAACAGTTTGTTTTGGTTTTTGGGTAAGATTTTGATGAGTTCTTCCGATAGTTTTACAGCTGGTTCATGGGTAAATCCGCTAAACACCACTTGATCCAACTGTTGCATTTGTTGATGCACTCTGTTGGTGATAAATTCATTGCAATGGCCATACATACAGGTGTACCAAGAAGCAATGGCATCAATGTATTCATTACCGTTTTCGTCATACAGCATGCAATCTTTTGCCTTGGTAATAGCAATAGCTTCTGGATGCAACTTGTGCTGCGTTAATGGGTGCCAAAGGTGTTTTTTATCGCGTTCTTGAATGCTCATAATTTGTCTTTAAATAGTTCGGCGTATTCTTTAACCACATTTTTGTCAAAATACGGTTCTTCATCAATACGACCGATAACCGAAACATTGGTCATCTTTTTGATGATATCCTCAGTGGATTTATGTTCGTTTCCACTAAAAATAATGGACACATTAAATCCTTTTTCTTTTAATAAATTAACGGTTAACAAGGTATGGTTAATACTTCCCAAATAGTGTCTGGAAACCACAATGACCTTGTAGGTTGGCTTTATGATATCCAAAATGGTTTGCCGCTCATTCAACGGTACCAATAATCCACCAGCGCCTTCAATGACCAAATTGTTTTTTGTTTTAGGTTTCTGTATTTGTTTCAAGTCTATTTCAATTCCATCAATTTTGGCAGCAGCATGCGGACTCATAGGTGTTTTTAACGCATAACTGTTGGGGTGGAATTTTGTTTTTGAATTGGACACCAGTTTTTCAACTTTATGTGTATCAGAATGGTCTAAATCTCCTGCTTGAATGGGTTTCCAATAATCGGCCTGTAAGGCTTCAACCAATATGGCTGATGCTACAGTTTTGCCAACTTCTGTGGAGATTCCCGTGACGAAATAGGTATTCATTTAAAAATGGTTTTACAATGATTACATATATGTTTTGACTTTTCAAAAAAGGGGAAAAGCATATAAAAAATATTTTTTCGATTTGGTGGGGCTGTTAAAATACGCGTGGAATGACAATTGGGGCAGTAAATATCGTTGCCATTTTTGTCTTTGTGATAGGGTCTTACCTCATCGTATACTTCAATGGCTTTGTCTAAATCCTGGTTATGGACCAAAAGCTTAACACCACCAATGGCTAGGCTAATCAATGGGTCTGAATCAATTGTTTTTTCATCAGCCAACATAGTTCTTATGTTTTCCGATTCCAATTTGGATTTTATGATTTGCGCCTCCGTGGAATATTCAAAAACAGCCAAGACGGTATAATTGTCATTCATCTAGTTTATGTTTTGATACAAAAGTAGCCAACAACTGCAAGACTTTGGTAATTTCTTCTTTTGAATTAAAAGTGTGTAAACAAAAACGCAGTCGCTCTTCTCCTTTAGGAACCGTTGGTGATAAAATAGGTTTGACATCAAATCCTTGTTCTTTAAGTTTTTGGGAAATGGCTTTTACCGTATCGTTCCCCGAAACCACGCAGCAATGAATGGCCGAATGACTATCAATAAAATAATCTTGGAGCTTGTTTTTTATAACCTCACTTTTAAAAAACGATATGTTTTGATGTAACTGTATTCTGTTTTCAGTTTCAATTAATTTATGATAAGCAGCATGTATGGTTGCCAATGAATGTGGAGGCAATGCCGTGGTGTAAATAAAACTACGTGAAAAGTTAACCAAGTATGCTTTAAGATCCTTATTTGTAAGAATGGCAGCACCATGACAGCCCAAGGCTTTTCCAAAAGTTACCAAACGCGCAAACACTTGGTTTTCCAATCCTAATTCTTGAATAAGCCCAACGCCATGATTACCAAACACACCAACGGCGTGTGCTTCGTCTACAATAAAATATGCTTGATGGGTTTTGCAAAGTTGGGACATGGCTTTTAAATCTGGCGAATCACCATCCATAGAGAATACAGATTCAGTAACCACATAAACATTGATGTCATGCTGAACTCGTTTCAGCATCTCACTGAGGGATTCTAAATCATTATGCTTAAACTTGTAAGCCTTGGCATGGCTCATTGCAATACCATCACGAATGGACGCATGGATATATTCATCGTATAAAATAATGTCACCACGTTGCGGTACGCTTGAAAAGAAGCCAATATTGGCATCATAGCCCGAATTAAAAATCAAGGCTGACTCGCTGTTATGAAAATCTGACAGAATGGTTTCCAAAATAGGATACAATGGATGGTTTCCAGAAAGCAAACGAGACCCCGTAGCACCGTTCTGTTTTATGTTATGGCTCATTAAAAAGTCATGTGCTGCATCGAAGATGCTTTCTGATTTTGCAAATCCCAAATAGTCATTTGAAGAAAAATCTACCAAACTGTTTTGTTTGCCAAGTTGCCGTAAGGCATTAGCCGCTTCTCGGTCTTTAAGTTTGGATTTTAACTTTTTCGGCAAATGGTTCATAATACAAAAATACTATCTTAGTCGCTTAAATTTTTACCCATGAACAGATTTCTTTTTTGGTTTCTCTGCATTTTTGTTAATTATACACTCACGGCTCAAGTATCTTCGTCTTATTTCATTTCATTTAAAAATGCTGTGCATCACGAAGCGTTTGTAACGGCAACATTTAAAAATTTAAAACCGAATGATGTTGAGTTTAGGATGAGCAGAAGTTCGCCTGGTCGTTATGCCTTGCATGAATTCATGAAAAATGTCTATGATTTAAAAGTTACTGACGGTAATGGTAATGCGCTGGATGTTTCAAGACCCGACCCGTACTCTTGGAAGGTGAATCATCATGATGGCACTATTAAAGTAAGTTATATTTTGTTTGGAAATATGGGAGACGGCACCTATTCCCAAATTGATGAAACCCACGCGCACCTTAACATGCCTGCCACATTTATGTACATGCCCAATTTGCAAAACCAAGGCATTGAAGTAACATTTAATGTACGAGACGATTTGAAATGGAAAGTCGCTACCCAATTAAAACATGTTGATGGAAACACCTATTATGCAAAAGACCTTCAATATTTTATGGATAGCCCTACCGAAATCAGTAATTATAGTGTACGTTCTTTTGATGTGGATGGGCAAACCATAAATTTTGTATTGCACCACAATGGAACTGAGGCTGAGTTGGATGCCTATTTTGAAAAAGTAAAGAAAATCGTCTTACAGGAACAAAAAGTTTATGGCGAATTACCTTCGTATGATTATGGCACCTATACGTTTTTGGCGTGCTATGTTCTTAATGCATCAGGTGATGGGATGGAGCACCGTAACTCTACCATCATAACATCAACAACCAGTTTGGCCAATGGAGGTATGGATGGCAATATAGGAACAGTAGCCCATGAATTTTTCCATTGTTGGAATGTTGAACGCATTCGTCCACAATCGTTGGAGCCTTTTAAGTTTGACCAAGTTAATATGAGTGGCGAACTGTGGTTTGCCGAAGGCTTTACTAGCTACTTTGATGATTTGTCGTTGTGTCGGGCAGGACTCATAAGCCAAGAAGCTTATATAAAAGGGTTGATAGGAACCTTCAATTATGTCTGGAATTCACCTGGGCGACAGTTTTTCAATCCCATTGAGATGAGTTACCAAGCGCCGTTTGTGGATGCCGCCCGCTCGGTAGATCCGGTCAACAGAGTCAACACGTTTGTTTCGTATTATTCGTATGGTAGCATGCTTGGTCTTGCGTTAGATTTATCCTTACGTGAAAACGGATTAAATCTTGATGATTTTATGAAAATGATGTGGACCCGTTTTGGAAAACACGAACAGCCCTACACCGTTACGGATTTGCATAACACACTGAATGCCTATGCAGGTAAAGATTTTGGCGATTATTTTTTCAATCATTATATCTACAAAAATGAGATGCCCGATATGAAGCGATTATTGAACAATGTAGGCGTGTCTTTAACGCAAGACCAAAACAATGTGTCTTTTGGGGCTACTATTGTACATGGAATAATTTCACAAAACACCATTATGGGCTCATCGGCTTATAAAGCAGGTTTAGACAATGGAGATAAAATCATAAAAATAGGGGATACCGTAATAAATGATTCAGTGGATGTTAATTCTATTTGGAATACATACCAACCCAATGACCAAGTACCAATAGTTTTTGAACGTTTTGGAAAAACTCAAGAAACAACGGTTGTTTTACAAGCCAGTAATGTCTATAATCTAAGTTTGTTTGAAACCAATAATCTAGCACTGGATAAAAAGAAGCAGAAAATGCGTGATGCTTGGCTACAAACTAAAAAATAATTAAAAAATATTATTGTTTATCGATAAATTTTATATATTTGTTATCGTTAAACAATAATTTTATGAAAACAATAACTGTTTTAAAAACCCTCATCAACATCTATTATTACCTTATGATTGTTGCTTTGGTAGCAGGTTTTATAACGATTCCATTGCTGTTATTTACAAATCAACCCTATACAATGAGTCTTTTTGGTAACCAAATAGACATTGGTGAATTGAGTATTGGTAAAAGTATTACCGTCATTACATTATTGGGTCTTGTACTTTATTTTTATTTCAGAGCCATTCAGGTAATGAGAAACACTGTTAAAGAGCTAGTGGATGGGCATTATTTTTCTGAAAGTGTAATTACAAATTTCAAAAAAATGGGAACCCTCTTTCTTATTTGTGGTATTGGGTTTTTTGTGGTTAATATCATTTTAAAATTGTTGTTGGAAAATCGTCTATCGTTTGGTCTGGATTTCTCATTGTTCTTATTTGTAATAACAGGCTTGTTCTTTTTGTTTTTAAGTGAAGTATTTAAAGTGGCCAAAGATGCAACAGAAGAAAACAATTTAACCATTTAAACCATGTCAATAACTGTAAACCTTGATATGATGTTGGCCAAGAGAAACATGAAGAGTAAAGAATTAGCTGAAATAATTGATATTACAGAGGCGAACCTTTCTATTTTAAAATCTGGTAAGGCAAAAGCCATTCGGTTCTCCACTTTAGAGGCCATCTGCAAAGCATTGGATTGCCAACCAGCAGATATTTTAGAGTATGTTGAAGATTAACATCAACAGTTTCCATTAAAAAATGTATTTTTGAAAGACTATAAACTGTCTGCTATGAGAACTACTTTCCTTCTTTTTTTGTTTATTGTTTCAAGTATGGGCTTTGGCCAAAACAATATGATTCTAAAAACAGATAATGGCAGGCGCGTTTTATTAAAAGCTGATTATACATGGGAGTATATTGATACGGAAAAACCTCTTGCCAATAAAAGTTGTGACCTGCCAGAAGGATTTGTAGAACCCGAATTGAACCAAAAAATCCAGGCGCAATTAAAAAAGGGACGTGCCACAATAGACGACGTAAAACAAAAAGTCGCTAAAGATAATAACTGTGATGTATCAGAAGTAATACTAATGTCTTTTACAGAGCAAAAAGTAAAAGCGGTATACCATTTTTGTGCAAACGGCATTAAAGTAACCTATAAACGCACAGGATATTCCATTATAAAGGGGACTAAACTTTTTTAGATTGATACTGTTAAAAATTTAAATAGTTTTAAGGTTTCCTTATCTTTACTCTTATGTATGCCTTAGTAGATTGTAATAACTTTTACGCGTCTTGCGAACGGGTTTTTAATCCTGGTTTGCGGCATCAGCCTATTGCCATTTTAAGCAATAATGACGGCTGTGTGATCTCACGCAGTGATGAGGCCAAACACATTGGTTTACCCATGGGAGCACCTATTTTTAAATGGGACAATTTCTGTAAAGAACACAATATAAAAGTGTTTTCATCAAACTATCCATTGTATGGTGATATGAGCAATCGGGTCATGAAAATACTGGAACAGTTTACACCAGATGTTGAGGTATATAGCATTGACGAAGCATTTTTGCAGTTCAAGGGTTTTGATAATTATAATTTTGATGATTATGGCAATCAAATGCGCCAGCGTATTTTAAAATGGACAGGCATTCCAACCAGTATAGGCATTGCTCCTACAAAAGCTTTGAGTAAAGTGGCCAATAAGATTGCCAGAAAATTTCCAGAACAAACCAAAGATGTTTACGTAATTGATTCTGAAGAAAAACGAATAAAGGCTTTAAAGTGGATAAAAATTGAAGATGTTTGGGGTATTGGGTACCGGTTAAGCAAACGCTTAAAACATAAAAACTGCAATACAGCTTATGATTTTGTTCAACTTTCTGATGCATGGGTTTTGAAAAATTTTTCTATTACCGAGTGGAAGTTAAAAAAAGATCTTGAAGGCATTCCTACGCTAAAACTAGATGAAATTAAGAATAAGCGAGCTATTGCAACCACCAGAAGTTTTGAATACACCTTTTCAGATATTGAAAACATTAAAGAACGCATTTCAACCTTTGCCACTAGTTGTGCAGAGAAACTTAGAAAGCAACAATCCAGTTGCCACATGATTATTGTGATGTTGAGCAGTGATAGACACAAAAAGGATTTAGAGCAACATAAAGCAAGTACCATGGTGAGTTTACCATATCCTACTAATTCATCACTAATTATAAGCGATTGTGCTGTAAAAGCGGTAACTTCCGTTTTTAAATCTGGTATAAAATACAAACGGGCAGGCGTTATTGTAACCGGTATTGTACCAACAAACAATCATCAACTGGATTTGTTTGAGCATGAAAACCCAAAGCACCAGCCATTAATGCAGGCTATAGATGGTTTGAACAAAAAGTATAGGGATTATAAAATAAAATTGGGGAACCAAGATTTAAAACGCACCTGGAAAATGCGTCAAGAACGCTTATCACCAAGATATACCACAGATATTAACGATATTATAACTATAAAATGCTAACAACACACGCCCAAAACCTATCGTTTTTTACTCCAGAATTTTCTGAACATTCTGGAATACCTTATTTTGACACAGGAATATCTGCTGGCTTCCCATCACCAGCCGAAGATTTTAAGCAAGAACGTCTGTCATTGGACAACATCCTTGTAAAAAACAAACTGGCTACATTTTATGCGCGTGTTAGCGGACAATCCATGATTGGGGCTGGATTAGATGACAATGATCTATTGGTTATAGACAGAAGTTTAGAACCTGCAAATAATAAAATAGCGGTCTGTTTTTTAGATGGCGAGTTCACCGTAAAACGTCTAAAAGTAGTTGGAAGCGATGTTTGGTTACAGCCAGAAAACCCCAATTATAAGCCTATTAAAATCACCGAAGAGAACAATTTTGTTATTTGGGGCATTGTGACCAATGTGATTAAAAAGGTGTAATTTGCTTTTAAAAAATTAATAAATCACAACCATATTTTTCAGAACAGTTGTTTATATTATTCCTTTGATAAGTGACTGATAAAATAAACGATTCATCACTCCTTTGCCGATGCACATTTGTTATTAGTCGAATTTTTGATTGATAAATAATAGCTTATTGGTAGTTTTATTTTATGAACAAAAATAGCAACTACCAAATGATTACAGAAGATATTAGCTATAAAGAAAAAGAAGGGATAAGTTATAAAGAAGCAGGTAAATTTGAAGATACACGCTTTGAAAAAATCCATAACGTTATTTTTAACTCTTCTCTTGAGGCTTCCATATTGGTAGCGCAAGAAATAGCCAATTTAATTCAGCGAAAAGAAGAATTGAATGAACCTTGTGTGTTAGGCTTGGCAACAGGATCATCCCCTATAAAAGTGTATGAAGAGCTTGTTAGAATGCATAGAGAAGAGGGGTTGAGCTTTAAAAATGTAGTGACTTTTAATTTAGATGAGTATTATCCAATGGATAAAGATAATATTCAAAGTTATTTTTACTTTATGCATGATCATCTTTTTAATCATGTAGATATTCTCCCGGAAAACATCAACATTCCTGATGGAAAAGTAAGTCCAGAAGAACTTC
Organism: Yeosuana aromativorans; assembly: GCF_014646655.1. Lineage (GTDB taxonomy): Bacteria > Bacteroidota > Bacteroidia > Flavobacteriales > Flavobacteriaceae > Yeosuana > Yeosuana aromativorans. Next base: position 227,402 of record NZ_BMNR01000006.1, read on the forward strand.
GCCAATATTGCATAGATTATGAAATGAAAATAAAATCCTATGGCGGATTGGACTTTCAACTTTTAGGTATTGGTAGAACAGGCCACATTGGGTTTAATGAACCAGGATCTCATATTAACTCGGGCACACGAAGTATTACTTTAGACCACCTAACACGTGTAGATGCCGCTCCAGCTTTTTTAGGTATTGACAATGTTCCCAGAAAAGCCATTACTATGGGAATAGGAACTGTGAGAAGTGCTAAACGAATCGTGTTGCTTGCATGGGGTATTAATAAAGCTGACATTCTAAAAAAAACCATAGAAGGTGAAATTACCTCACAAGTACCAGCAACCTATTTACAGGAACACAACAATACAACCTTTGTTTTAGACAGCGATGCATCTTCGCAATTAACAAGAGTAAAAACGCCTTGGTTGGTTAAATCATGTGTGTGGACTGATGATTTAAAACTGAAAGCGGTTGTTTGGTTGAGTGAATTGACAGGAAAACCATTTCTTAAATTAACAGATAAGGACTACAATGACAATGGTATGGCGGGCCTATTAACAGAAGAGGGTACTGCGTACCATTTGAACATTAAAATGTTCAATAAATTACAGCACACCATAACGGGCTGGCCCGGTGGAAAACCAGGTGCAGATGACACCTATAGACCAGAACGCTCAACGCCTGCCAAAAAACGAGTTATTATTTTTAGTCCGCACCCAGATGATGATGTGATTTCAATGGGAGGTACTTTTGATAGGCTTATAGAGCAAGGTCATGAGGTGCATGTAGCCTATCAAACTTCAGGAAATATTGCAGTTTCCAATGAAGAAGCCTTAAAATTTGCAGAAGTTTCCATGGCGTTAAATTCTAAATCGACAGAATCAGAACGCATTATAGATTTTTTGAAAAACAAATCTGAAAATGATATAGATTCTCCAGAGGTCAGGAAATTGAAAGGTGTTATCAGAAGAAGCGAGTCTTTTGCAGCGACAAGATATTTGGGATTACCAGATAGCAATGTTCACTTTTTGGACCTTCCATTTTACGAAACAGGAACCGTTAAGAAAAGCAATCTTTCAGAAGCTGATATTGAAATTATGTGTAATATGATTGAAACTGTAAGGCCACATCAAATTTATGCAGCTGGTGATTTGGCCGATCCGCACGGTACCCACAAAGTTTGTCTTGACAGTTTGCTGGAAGCTTTAAAAAGATTGAAACATAAACCGTTTATAAAAGATTGTTGGGTCTGGTTGTACCGTGGTGCTTGGCACGAATGGGAGCCTTATCAAATTGAAATGGCCGTACCCATGAGCCCTGATCAAGTTCTTAAAAAGCGTCATGCTATTTTTTACCACCAATCCCAAAAAGATGGTGTTATGTTTCAAGGAGACGATTCCAGAGAGTTTTGGGTTCGTGCAGAGGACAGAAATAGGGAGACCGCAAAAAAATATAATGATTTAGGATTAGCCGATTATGCAGCCATTGAAGCTTTTAAACGGCACTACTTTTAAAATAAAATAATGATTTAGATTAATAGTATTTATAATTGTTTAGTTTAGTTTTTTAAGTTATTGATGGTTATCTCTTATAAAAAAGTGATAGCCATCAATTTTTTTTAGCCGGTTTTAAATGGAGGAATTTAAAATCTTTTGCTTTACGTCATCTATGTAAGATCTGCCAATGACATACCTAAGACCTTCTATTTCAACGCTATTTCCTTCAATGGCATCAATTTTATCAATGGCAACGGTATATGATCGGTGTATGCGTATAAAATCTCTGGAAGGCAACAAATCTGTAAAATCTGTTAAGGTGCTGTGTACAATATATCGGCCTGTAAGCGTGTTTATTTTTAGATAATCTTTTAAACTTTCAATTACCAAAATTTCATCCAAAAAGATTTTTTTCATTTTTTTCTTGTCAATCTTAACAAAGATAAAGAGGCGTTCTTTCGTCTTTTCTAAAGGGACTTTATTAATAATATTAAATCTTTTTTCAACCTTGTTGAGCGCTTTCATAAATCTAGGAAACTCAATGGGTTTTACTAGGTAATCCAAAACATCCAATTCATACGTTTCTATGGCAAATTCGTCATAGGCACTGGTGATTATCAATAGAGGCGGTTCTTCTAAACTTTTTATAAAATTAATGCCGTCAAGCACAGGCATATTGATGTCTAAAAAAATAACATCAACGGTATTGTTTTTTAAGAAGTTTAGACCATCAATGGCGTTGCTAAAAGAGCTTATAAGTTCAAAATTTTCAATTTGATCTAAATAATTCTTGATAACATTAATGGCTAAAGGCTCATCATCAATAATCAAACAAGTTTTGTTCATGTCTTTTTTGCTATTAGTATTTAAAGGGATTATGTGTGAGCATTGGTTTTCTCGCAATTACAGTTATTTAACCTACTTTGATTTTCAGCTTTACAATAAATTTATTGTTCTTGTTATGAATGACTAATTTATAATCATTTTTATCGTATCCTAAAGCAAGTCTTTTTTTTACATTTTCCAATCCAATCCCGCTAGCTTGCTTTAAATTATTTTTATGGCTGGTAATTAAAGGCATTGGATTTGTAATGGTAAAATAAAGGAATTTTTCTTTAATTTTAAAGTTAATGTCTATTTTCACCTTTCCTATATTTTTGTTGGCACCGTGTTTAAAGGCATTTTCAACAAATGTCAACAATAAAATAGGGGCAATCTCTTTATCTTGTATATCGCCCGAAATGTACATGTTTACTTCAAGTGAATCATCATACCTAACACGCTCTAAGTCCAAGTAGTTTTGAATACACATTATTTCATTTTGTAAACTTTGCCGTTTTGCTTTGGTATCATAAAGCATGTAGCGCATCAACTCAGACAGTTTTAAAATTATTTTAGGCGTCTTATTGGACTTGACAACAGACAATGAGTAGATATTGTTAAGTGTATTAAAGAAAAAATGGGGAGAGATTTGATTTTTCAAAAATTGTAATTCTGTTTCCAGTTGAGTTTTTTCAAGGTCAGCAACCCGTTTATGCTCTTTTAAAAAATCCAAGGTAATTTTAATGGCGGCAACAAAACCAACAACATAAAGTTCGCCAATCATCATATCTATGGCATAATTGAGTGACAATCTACTGATGTGCTCAGGTCCTTCTGGCCAAATCTTGTCAGGGCCAAATAACAGATAGGTTAAATTAAACTTTACCACGACCATAATGAATATGGTTGATAAAATAGAAATAACATATAAAACATATTTTTTTCTGTATACCAAAAAAGGCATAAAGACAAGTATATTTAAGTAACTGGATACCATGTGTATGGGAAACCCAAGCAAATTAGACTTGAAAGAATATAAATAATCATTAAAATAACTGCCCCACCTAAAGGTGTTAAACATAAAATATACAACCCAAAAAATGACATGATATTTCCATGATATTCGGTAGATTTTGTTATCATCATAGCTCATAGCTGAACAAACATTTTAATTTTGGTTTTTATGGTGTTTAGGGCTTTTAATGTGTTATCCGTCTAAATTACTTTTATAAACAATAAAATTAGTGAAAATTTAAAGTTAAATTATGATGTCTTTATATGAAAAACGTTACCCTTTTTATTTTATTAGTTGTTTTATTTTCTGGTTGCAAAGAAAGTACGACTGAAAATAAGCAACATAAAGCATCCATTGTAAAATTAGTCAACCCCTTTATAGGAACCGGTGGACATGGGCATACCTACCCTGGAGCCACGGTTCCTTTTGGAATGGTGCAGGTGAGTCCAGATAATGGTATTTCAAGTTGGGACTGGTGCTCTGGATATCATTATTCAGATTCCATAATTGCCGGATTTAGCCATTTACATTTAAGTGGAACTGGTATTGGCGATTTGGCCGATATACTATTTATGCCAACAAGCAAAGCAGTTGACTTAACTTTTAATACAACCTCACGAGATTCACTTCCATATAAATCATCATATAGCCATACTAATGAAAAATCAAGCCCTGGATATTATCAGGTGTTTCTTGAGGATCCAAAAGTGAATGTAGAATTGACAACTTCTTTAAGAACGGCCTATCACAAATATACCTTTACTGAAAAAAGCGAGCAATCAGTGGTTATAGATTTAGGATTTGCTATCAATTGGGATAAAGCCATAAAAACGACTATAACTATTGAAGATGACCACACCATAAGCGGTTACCGTTTTAGTACAGGTTGGGCAAAAAACCAGAAAGTATTTTTTGTTGCTACATTTTCCAAACCTATTTCAAAATATACGTTAGTGGAGAATCAAAATAGTATTGATGGGCAATCTGTGGAAGGAGAAAAAGCCAAAGCACAATTATTTTTTAATGCAGAAGGCAGTAACGAATTACTTGCAAAAGTGGCCGTGTCATCAGTTAGTGTTGCCAATGCCAAAGAGAATTTAGATGCCGGAGATTTCAATTTTGAACAAGTAAGAGAAGACGCTGAAATCACTTGGAATACAGCACTATCAAAAATAGCGGTTGAAACTCCTGTTGATTCTCTTAAAACCATTTTTTATACCGCCTTATATCATGCACAATTAGCACCAGTAACCTTTAGTGATAAAAACGGACAGTTTAGAAAAGGGAACGATAGTATTGTAACAGCTACAAATTATACAGCGTATTCTACTTTATCGCTTTGGGACACGTTTAGGGCAGAAAATCCTTTACTGACTTTGATAGCTCCTGATAAAACATCAGATATTATTAACTCCATGTTGGCCTATTACGGCACCAAAAACATTTTACCTGTTTGGACGCTTTATGCCAATGAAACCAATTGTATGACAGGATATCATTCCATTCCTGTTATTGTAGATGCTTATCAAAAGGGAATTAAAGGGTTTGATGCTGAAAAAGCCTATGAAGCCATGAAAGCAACCATGATGCAAGATGAACGTGGTTTAAACCTTTATAAAAAGTACGGATATGTTCCTTATAATTTATTGGACGAATCCGTTACCATTACGTTGGAATATGCGTTCGATGATTGGTGTGTGGCACAAATGGCCAAAGCTTTAGGGAAAGAGGATGATTACAAGTATTTTTTGAATCGTTCTAAAGCATATCAATATGTGTTTGATCCAGAAACAGGGTTCATGCGCGGCAAATCGGATGATGGTGTATCTTGGAACGAACCGTTTGACCCGAAACATTCCAATCACAGAGAACATACCGATTACACCGAAGGCAATGCATGGCAACACAGCTGGTTTGTACCTCAAGATGTTGAAAATCTAGTTCA
>NZ_BMNR01000007.1:0-141671 GCF_014646655.1 Yeosuana aromativorans
GCCACTGCCTTTGAGGCCAAAACTGAATTCTCAAAAACCACGGTCCCTATGTTCTCAAATCGCTTTTCAAATCCCGTGGCCTTGTCTATGTTACTTTTCAACATTTTTTATTTTTTTTGATTATTTCTTCAGTACTTTAGAAAATTTATTTTTTGTCCAACTCTTATAAGTATGTCCCCATATCGCAAAAAACAGAATGATGGTATAGCATGGGATCAATATCCAATAACTGTGTGTTGCAGCTGTTGCCATGGCTTCTGCCTTATCTACTCCTTGAGCTATCAATTCAAGTTTATTTGCATCTACCATGCGCCCGTATAAAGGCGGGATGATGGCTCCTCCTGAAATGGCCATTATCAATAAAGCTGAGGCCGTTTTTGTAAACTTGCCCAAACCTTCCAATGTCAAGGGCCAAACTGCTGGCCAAACCAATGCGTTTGCTATGCCTAGTGCAGCTACAAATAAAACAGAGATAAATCCTGTTGTTGACAAGATGCAAATACTAAAAATGATTCCTAAAGTTGCGCTGATTTTTAATGCTACTCCTTGTTTTAAATACTTTGGGATCAATATTACACCTAAAGCATAGGTACATACCATGGCCAAAAGAGTAAAAGTGGTGAAAAACTTGGCATCAGCCGCTGAAAACCCAAGAGAGATCCCATATGATATAATAGTGTCTCCCGCTATAACCTCCGCTCCTACATATACAAATAAGGTCAACACTCCCAACCATAAATGAGGGAACTGAAAAATATTTGTTTTGTTAGTTTTTCCAGTGGAATCCTTTTCAATTTCGGCAGCTTCTACATGAGGCAATGGAGCCTTTCTTATCAAGATACCCAAAACAAACAAAACAATGGCCATTGTTAAATAGGGAAGAAAAACGCTGTCAGCCATTTTATCCAAAAGCATAGCTTTTTCATCTACAGTAACATGCCCCAGTTTTTCCTTTACTTCATCAATACCTGACAATAATAATGCTCCAAAAATCAATGACCCTAAAGCCCCTGCTGTTTTATTGGCAATTCCCATGATGGCAATTCGTTTTGCTCCACTTTCAATAGGACCTAAAATGGTAATATAAGGGTTAGCCGCAGTTTGCAATAGGGTCATCCCAATGCCTTGAACAAAAATACCGGTCAAGAACACCCAATAGGTCCTTGCTTCTGCCGCTGGAATAAAAATCAAGGCTCCGATGGCCATGACAAAAAGCCCAAGAGACATCCCTTTTCTATATCCAATTCTATTTAAGATGTAGGATGCCGGTAATGCCATGGTGACAAATGATATATAGGACGCCGTGGCCACCAAGTAGGATTGCGCATCGGTCAGTTCATTAATCGTTTTCATAAACGGGATGAGCGCTCCATTGATCCAGGTCACAAAACCGAATATGAAAAACAAGCCCGCTATTATCATTATTGGAACTATATTTCCTTTTGATTTAATATTTTTTTTCATATTCTTTCTGTAGTTTGATGTATTTTATTAGTTTTTAAATTTTTTTTATTAATTGCCTTTAGTATCAATTGATCTTAGTGAAAAAAGGAATTCTACTAATTGGAGCATCTATTTCAATAGTTTGATTTCCTTTAATTATCTTGCCATCGTCTCCTTTCCATTTGCCTTTAGGCAAAATTACTTGTCTCTTGTAAACTCCTTTTTCAACAACCGGAGCAACCAATATATTTTCACCAAGCATAAATTGATCTTTGATGGTTTCGTAACCACTATCAGGGAAGGCTAAAGCCATTGGTTTAACAATGGGTTCCCCTGTTATTGAAGCTTGTTTGGCTAATTCGAGAATAAGGCTCCCCATTTTATCATGTAGTTGAGCTGCCTGGAGACATAATTTCGCATTTTCTTTTGATAAAACCCTCCAAGGCGCAACAGAGAATTGCATCATCGGCATTAGAGCGTGTACTTGTGCGGATCTTACAACAAGTTCCTCATCAATCGAAGAAATTTCCATGAATGATCCATATTCACCTCCACCTATCATATCGGGGCAAGTATAGGCATATCCCATCAAACTTTGAGACATTTGGTCGGGAATAAGTTTTTGTAAATCAGCCCAATTATGTCCTTTGTCTCTTAGTCTTTGAGTCAAAGGTAAACCGGCCATTTTCCATGAGGCTCTGTATTCATTTAAAGGATAATCAAGACCTATTTCAGCAAAGAAAGCTGTATGGTCATTTGGTATAGCTGATTTATAGGAAACAACATCATTAACATAAAAGTCAGCATCTCCAGCATCAAATTTGAATCCATCTATGCCATATTCATTTACTAAATGGTCAAGTCTGTCTTTAAACCATTTTTTAGCCTTTGGATTACTTAAATCCAAGCAAGCGCTAGCTCCATTCCACCAACGTATAATAGCTGCTTTATTCTGGGTATTTGCCCATAATACGTCTTGTGTTTTTTGAGGGTCTAGTAGAAGCATGCCTTCTTTGGCCAAATAACGAAAAACTTCTGAATCTGGACTAATGAAAGGGCATACCCAAAGCATGACCATAAAACCCATGTCGTGTAATTTTTTAACCATAGCTTTTGGGTTCTTAAATCTACGCGGAGAAAAATCCCAAATACCATAATTTTCCTGCCAATTATCATCGATCATCAGTACTCCGGGAGGATAACCATTATCAATGATTCCTTGGGCGTATTTTAAAATATCTTCTTGGTTTTGGTTGTATATTAACTCAATCCATGTATTGTACTGTGGATGGGTAAATAATTGTGCTTCAGGAATTTTTCCGTTGGGAGGGAAGAAGTTAGTTACAGCATATTTATATGCATCTTGTAAATTATTTCCAGCTTTCCCGAAAATAATTTTACTATTTCGAGTGGTAATTTTTATAAGACCATTATTAAAGTAATATTTAATTGGATTATCACTCCACACATATCTGCCTTTACTTGAAAGAAGAATTGGTTGCGCTTGGTTCCCTTCATTATTGCCCCACAAATCATGTGTAACATTTGATGTAGCATCATATGGAGTATTATGACCTTCAGTACTTAGTCCTCCCCACCAGTACTCGCCCTTAATCATTTTTATTGCTAGGGAATCTGCTTTTTGAGAAAACGTGTTAATTGAAGTGATGAATATCAATCCTATAACAACTATCTTTTTTTTCATTGTTTATTTTGAATTAAATTAACCGTTTCACCAAAGCTTTGATGGATAAACATTTTTATTTTTTAATTTTTCTATGGCGATTCTTACAATTTCTTTATCCTCTTTATAGGTAACTCCAAACCATTTGGCATCAGATTTTAAAACTTTAAAACTTGCCAAACTTGATTTTAATATTTCATTTACGATGTTTGGAATATAAAATTCAGCCTTTATATTTTCTTTATTAGTTTCCAGAAATTCTTCAAATAATTGACTTCCAAACTCAAAACATTTGGGTGTGAAGCCAAAAAAATTCATCGATACTATTGTGTCTTCATCAATGTCAACAAGTTGTCCGTTATCGTCTTTTCTCATCAATTTCCCATCAATTTTTTCTATATGCGTCCGTTCCGTAACATTTGTTAAAAACCCTTGATTATTAACTTTACATTCACCTCTAGATACATAGCCATAATCTGAAACTGTGTTCTTTAATAGATAAGCCATCATACTAAAATTGTAAGATTCCTTTTTTATACTCATTAAGTATTTTGCCATTGTCTTGAAAGCCTCTGCCCCATAAAAATCGTCAGCATTTATAATTGCGAAATTTTCCTTCACAGCATCTTTGGCCATTAATAATGCATGCCCTGTCCCCCAAGGTTTGGTTCTGTCAGGGTTAATATATTTTTCAGGGACATTGTCAAGTTCTTGGTATACATAATCTACTTCCAATTTCCCTACTAATTTTTTATTAAAAATCTCTTTGAATTCCTTTTCGAAACTTTTTCTGATAATAAATACAACTTTACCAAATCCTGCTCGAAAAGCATCGTATAATGAAAAATCTATAATTGTGTCACCCTCTTCTGTAAAAGTGTCCATTTGTTTTAAACCACCATAACGACTACCCATTCCAGCAGCCAAAATCACTAATGTTGGTTTTTTTCTTTTCTTTTCTTTCATTTTATTTAAAAACCTGTATTACAAGTAGTTATACAATTATTATTTTTAGGTGATCACAACAGATTCAAACAAAACTACATATTATTTATTCAACAAAAAAGAAAAATGACAAAAAATGTGCTCGAACACATTAAAAAATGTTTTCGAGCACATTTAAAACAATTAGAGACTTAATGTTTTTTTATTCACGATTTAATTTACAGTTAGACTTTTATAAGAATTTCTAATTACGGGAAGCTTACAATATCTTAATTAAGTATGCGTAATTTTAACTCAACTATTAATCTAAAGATTAAAATGTCTTAATACTTAGAAGATATTTGATGTATCGTTCTTTAAAAAATAATTATGTGATTTTATTTTGATTTATTTTGATATTACTTGTCTCATATTTGTGCCTTTTTATGTTAAAGCCTTATTAATATTAACAAATTACTTTCTGCATCGGCAAATAGTTTGAAATAATTGTACAATTTTGTACTAATCCACTTGAAAGATATAAGAATAGGAGCGAAGTACTTTACAAATCCTAATCATACTATATATTAGCTTATTTGCAAAAATTCTATTGGGGCACCATTCTCCTCTATGAAGGCAACCCAAACGCTTTTTGACGGACTATAAGGCTCAACGATTACGTTCCTACATTTAATAGCCTCTTTAAGATTGTCAACTTGAAAAGCAATATGGGAGATTTTTTGGACAATAGTTGGTAATTTACAATCTGCATAATATTTTATCCATTGTATTCCATAGGGATTTACTTGATGTTCGGAACAACACAATTTATTATCTTTCAAATAAACTGTATCTCTATTTCTAGAAGTTGTGCAGATTCCAAAGTGATGATATTTAAAATTAACAGATTCTTTCTTATTCTTGATTCTGTTGACTGGATTTATTAATTTATTGTCATTAGGCCATATTTTATTTTCTGGTCTATCAAATTGTAAAAATTCTATTGGCGCTCCATCTACTTCAATAAAACAAACTGTTACTCCTTCTGCTGGATTATTCGGTCCATAAATTACTTTTTGTCCTAAAATAGATTTATCAATATCTTTAACAACAAATGCAATATGAGGAACAGTTTTAATTAATGGGGGTAATGGGGAATTTTTTTCAATTCTTAACCATTCAATCCCGAATTTACTTTCAAAATAACCTGATCCATAAAACTTCCATTCTTCGTTATATTCCTCGTTTTTCTGAGAAATAATTGTTGGTAATCCAATATGATGATATTTATATTCTTCTTTAACCATAAAACTTTTTCTGAATTTTGAATTCATTACGTTTTTTTAGAATTAATATTTGATACAATTTGATATTATTTTTTATGATTTTCTTTTAATTATTTTCAGAATTCTTTTTCAAATTTACTGGGTATATTAATTTTTAACAATATATAATGTTGCGGACTTTTCATTGCTTACATCTAAGCTAAATTTTAGCTTTAAGTCATTTTCAATTTCGAGAGTCAGATTCTTGCTTCCCTTTGCTTTTGAGAGAGAAATCTTTTCTTCAAGAACTACTTTTTCTTGATTTGGGTTTGCACCAAAGTCAAAATTCCAATTCATTGGAGCAATCTTAAACTCATAAATTCCTTTTTTCAATGTGACTTTAGCTTCATAGACACCTTTGCCTTTATACTCAAAGCAAGGAGTGATACTCCACTTTTTACCCCAATCATTCATATTTCCTAACAAGTATATTTCATCTTTTCCCAACGGTTGCTCATCAGCTCTGTCAATTTTTAGTTGTACTTTTTTTAAAGCATCCTCCAATTTCACATCATTTATCAATAATATGGCTAAATCCATAGCTACACTTTGATCAATGCTAATATCTGGTTTTACACCTTTACCTTCAATTTTTCCAATTCGTATTGAGTAATATTCAGCTATTGGTAAGGATAATTGAAATCCATATGGTAAGTCATACATTTTTTGTGATAACATTTCTCCAGCAGTAGTTTGTCCAATTATAGTCACCATTTCTTCATGGGCAAGGGCGTCTATTGCAAACTCGGCGGCACTTGCAGATTTGTCACTTGTCAAGACATATACGTGACCATTAAAGTGAGGATACATTGGGGTAAATTGCACACGAGTTAGCGGTTTCTCTTGTATATCATTCCAGAAAGTCTTCAATGACCATCCTTGCCACGACTTTAAATTTTTTACATCTTCAAGCTTTGGTTCCCTTGTGTTGTTTTTCCACCATTTTCGTGAAACAAATATCCCCACATCAACGGAGTCGGTTAGCACATGGCTAACAAGAGGTACACCTGCAAAAGTTCCTCCTTTATTATTGCGAAGATCAATAATTAGGGATTTTGCTTCATTACTTGCTATTTCACGGTAAGCCTTAAATATTCGTTCTTTTGTATCCACACCCATCATGGTATTCACTGTAAGTATTGCTGTTTTATCAGCCCATTGTAGCGAAACGCTCTGATTGCCTACTCTCAGTGTATCAACAAATTCAGCCATTTCACTCGACTTTCTTTCAGAAAAACTCAGTGATACATGTGAAAAGGGTCCATTTTCCCAAAGTTCATTGAACCCGGTTATGAATTCTTCTTTTGTTTTTACCCTTTTTGCAAGATTTTTTACTTTTTTTTCTAATACAAGATAGTCACCCTTTTTGAGTTCCTTAGGATTGTAATGATATTTGCTCATAAGTTGAGAAATACTATCTGAGACAGTCAACAGCTCTTGATTTAAGAGGTTACCTTTTTTAGAAGTTGGAAAGTTGCATGAGACTATCATTAAAGCTACAAATATAATAGATAATTGTTTCATTTTGAGTTGTTTAATTATTGAACAAAGTGTGATTTTTTACCTTTTTATTTTCAATATGAGATATGGCGATGACTTGAAAGATTGAATCTTTAAAAATAATGGGTACCACCTGAAATGATTTAAAAAATGATTTGAAAGCCTTTGATTTTGATTTAAATGAAGATAAAATCTATTGGTATTACTTTAATGTATTATGAATGGGTGAGAACAGTAGCAAGTCAAAAAGTATCAGAATATAAGCGTTTCACATCTTAATATAACGGGTTCAAATCAAAATAGTGATCAAAAAAAATACTTGACAGATATTAGTACATACTTTTCTAATAAAAGCAATTATCATGTCATTAATTTACCAGTTCCAAACAAAGTCTGCCTACTTTGTTTTATTAATACTGACACCATTTTTATTTTATTCTCAATCAGACCCAGAAAGTCAATCTTCTAAAATTATAGCTTTGAAATATATGGAAGCTTATGGCGATTGGGACTTTGATACAATGAAAACTTTTTATGCTGAAAACATTCATTTTGAAGATCCGACTGGAAGTGAAGCGTTTAATCAAAAATTTGATTTTAATGGAATAGAAGAGGTCTATAACTTTTTTAAGGGTGTCTTTAAAAATGGTTTTGAAAATGAAAAGCCTCCCTATGTTGATTTTAGGATTGAAAAAGTGTTTGAATCGGGATCGTTCGTAATAATCAATTCAACATTTGAATGTCAATTGCCCAATTCATGGTTTAAGGAATCGAGTTTAGAGAGAATATTAATTTCGATCCCATTTTTAACAATACTTCAAATTGAAAATGGGAAAATAATAAGTCATGCAGATTATGGAGGGTACGACAACTACATGAAGCAAATTCAGGTACAAATAACCAATAACAAAGAATAAATCCTAAAACATTGACTATGAAAAACATTACTACATCATTATTAGCACTCTTAACCTATATGTTCACAAATGCCCAAGAATTTGGTAATAACGATTTTAGAATTAGTGATATGGGTACAGATGGTTCAATATCTTTTGTGTCATTTAAACCAAGGGTTGCCTACAGCATTACTGAAGATAAGTATTTAGTTGTATGGGCAGCAGATGACGACAGAGGAAGTGTTGTGGATAATGAGTTCGAAATATATGGTCAATTTATTGATGGAGACGGTAATGAAGTAGGGGCAAACGATTTTAGAATTAGTTTTTTAGGAACGGATGGAGATACTGCATTTAGGGCTGAAGATCCTGATGTTACCTACAACTCAATTGATAATGAATTTTTTGTGGTTTGGAAAGGAGAAACATCAGTCGATGGTGAAAATGAAATTTTCGGACAGCGAGTTGATGCCAGTACAGGAAATTTGATCGGATCCAACTTTAGAATAAGTGATATGGGTACGGAAGGGGATACAAGCACGGGAGCCTTTCTTCCAAAAGTTGACTGTAGTAAAACCAATAATGAGTATTTAGTGGTTTGGGAAGGAGATGATGTAATCAATAATAAAATTGAAATTTATGGTCAGAAAATTTCAAACCTGGGTGTTGAAATTGGCAGCAATGACTTTAAGATAAGTAACCAACTGCCAATTGATGATGCAAGTTTTGATGCCAGATACCCAAATCTTGTATGGAATGAAATAGACAATGACTTTTTAATAGTCTGGCAAGGAGAAACATCTACTGATAACGAAACAGAAGTATATGGTCAATTATTCGATTTAGATACTAATTCTTTTATTGGTGGGAATTTTAAAATAAGTGATATGGGAACAGATGGTGACACATCATTTACTGTTGGACAAAATTTGAGTTTAGCATATAATAGTACAGATAATGAATACTTAATAGTGTGGTCAGGCTCTGATTTTACCCCTAATGTATATGAAATATATGGTCAAATACTTTTGTCAAATGGTTCTGAAACCGGGTCTAATGATTTTAGAATAAGTAGCTTAACAAATATAGATTCATCCTATGATGCTTGGGCACCTGAGATTGTTTGGAACCAAATGAACAATGAATACTTTGTAACTTATAGAGGTGACACCAATACTTTAAATGAAGAAGAAATATATGGTCAAATACTTTCCAGTTCAGGAAGCTTAAAGGGTGGAGCATTTTTATTAAGTGATATGGGACCGGATAATGACGCTAATTATGACGGTGATTATCCTGCAATAGCTACTAATCATCAAAATGGATATCTAATTACTTGGCAAGGAGATGATAGTTTTTCACCAAATGATGGCGAAACGGAAATCTATATTCAAATGTATGGCAATAGTACTCTTGGGACTTCTAATACCAATCCAGATAATGTTATTTTATTTCCTAACCCCACTAATAAATATCTGCATATAAACATATCAAGGATAAATATCTCTTCAATTTGTATTTACAATTTATTAGGTCAGAAGATAGATTCTTTTAATTTTTCAAATCAAATTATTGATTTGGGTAATTTAAAAAAGGGGATTTATCTGTTTAAAATTTGGACTAATGATAAAAATACGCAGGTTTTTAAAATTATAAAATCGGAGTAATTATTAGTATAAAATGCAGATTATCCTAAAACAATAAATCAAATGAGAAGTATAGTTGTTATTATTTTTTTAGTTTCAAGTAGTTGGGTTTTTTCTCAAAGCGTAAGTACATTGGCCAAAATAGAACCTAATTTTGGTGATGGTATGATTGTAACACCAAAAGGCGACATATTGGTTTCTGGTGGTTACAATAAAACCAAGATTTTGAAAATTACAAAAGAAGGATTGGTTTCAACTTATATTGACAGTTTGCCGGGCCCAGTTGGCCTGGGGTTTGATTCTAAAGGTAATTTGTACGTTGCAAATTATACTGGAAATTCAATATCTAAAATCACACCTACTAAAGAAATCAATGAATTTGCCATCAACCTCGATGGCCCAGCTGGACTTATAGTTAATGATAGTGATGAAATATTGATCACTTTATACGGGGCTAATTTTAGTGGAACAGGAGGTAAAATATTAAAATTTAAACCAGATGGAAGTTTTATGGAAATTACTTCTGAAAATGGTTTACTGGATGCTATAGGTATTGTGCTTGATGACAACAAAAACTTATACGTTACAAACTTTTTAGGTGGAAATTTATTTAAAGTAGACAGAAATAATCAATTAGAAAAGGTAGCAACAATACCAAATGCTAAAATCAACCAGATAACTTATTTTAATAATTATGTTTACTTGCCAAGTCCTAACCTAAGGAAAATATTCAGATTTAACATTTCAAATGGAACAATAGAACATTTTGCAGGAACAGGAGCAGATACTATTATTGACGGGCCGCTATTAACTTCTGGGTTTAATATGCCTAACAGTTGTGCTATTGATGTTTCTAGGAGAATACTCTATATTTTAGAACACAAGAAGGGGTTAATTAGAAAGATAAAGCTATAGTTTTTAATTAAAAAGACATGTCTTTAAAATAATCAAATGTTCCTGTGAAAATTGGTGGCAGAGAAATTTTTAATAGAAATGTATTTGGCACAAATAGTTTATTTTTTTTATTCATATTTAACGGGGAATATTAGCTTAGTAACCACTCCTTTTTTATTTGGAATATTTTTAATTGAGAACTTATAATCATCATACAAAGTCTCTAAACGCTCAATGGTATTTTTTAAACCTGTTCCATAAATGACATTGGTTTTATCTAAAGGTGCCCCATCATTTTTGATCGTAATTTCTAAATTGTCTTTATTCTGTTTAATTGTTATCTCAATTTTTAAACTTGTGTTTTTATCAGAATAACCATGATTAAAAGAGTTTTCTATTATAGGTTGAATTATTAAGCTAGGAATTAAAACATCTTCAAGGCCTTTTTGGACATTTAAGTTGACTTCCAAATGATCTGAAAAACGAATACTCATTATATCCAAATAACGTTTTAAAATATCAATCTCTTTTCCAAGATTTAAAAAATTGGTGTCCTTTAAATATACAATGTCCCTTAACAAATCACTAAAATCCGCTAAAGTGTTTTGTGCTAGTTTTTTATCGACTTCTATTAGATGGGATATACTATTGAGTGTATTGAAAAAGAAATGGGGATGTAATTGATACTTTAAGATATTTACTTTAACATCTGATAATTGCTGTTTTAGTTTAGCTTTTTGTACCTCAGTGTTTTTTATTTTGTCTAAATAGTAATATGTGTTAACGATAAACACATTGGTAAAATAGATTAAAAAATGCACATTAGAATAATCTACAATATTTAATACATAATATCTTAATGTTCTGGTTCCTGTAAGGTTTTTAAAATAGTAAGTATAAAAATCATAAGTAAAGAAAATTATGACTAGTGTGACTATGGATAATAAAAAATGAAAGGCAAATCTTGTAAACCAGCTATCATAAATATCTAGGAATTTTTTAGCGGTATACATAATGAACATAAAAAGAGCTATGCTGTAAAGGTTTTCTATTATAAAACCATCAAATAGAAAACTCAGCCAGCTTTTGTCCTTGAATCCAAGTCCATTGTATTTTAAAATACTGTTTTTTGATAAGTTAATTAGGTTATAAAAAACCCAGAAGAACAATAAGAGATTGAATAATTTTTTTGGAAATATGTTTCTCATGTTAAAGCCCCATAGCATTAGTGAAATCTTTTTTATAGCTTTTGCTTATTCTGAACAGTTTATTGTCGTTCATCTTTACGTCAATTTCTCCATAGTTTGAATTTATTAGTTCGCTTATATAATTTAGGTTTATAATGGTTGATCGATGGATTCTGAGAAAATTGTTGGAATTCAATTGTGTGATTAAATTATTTAATGAATCCCTCAACAGGTATTTTTTGTTCTCAGTGAAAATCTCAGCATAATATCCAGAAGCTGTTATGTATATGATATCTTGGATATCTATAAACAAGACTTTATTACCTATTTTAACAGGAATTTTTTTTATAAAATCTTTCTTTTCTCCCTGTGAATTCATATAATCAAGAATATTTTTGATTTTGTTATCAAACAAGGGATAGTGCTTGTCTTTAATAACTTCTATGGCTTTGTTAACCGATTTCATAAAACGGTCTTCTCTAAAAGGTTTTTGTAAATAGTCCAAAGCAAAGTAATCAAACGCCTTTATTGCAAACTCATCATAAGCTGTTATAAAAACAACTACAGGCTTTACATTTGGAGATATCTTTTCCAAGACCTTAAACCCAGTCATATCTTTCAATTTAATATCCAGAAAAACCAGAGCGGGAGCAAATTCATTAATAAATTGTATAGCCTTTTTTCCTGTAGAACATTCTTCAATTAAGTTTATGTCTTCAAAATGCTCCAAAAGTTTAATAACTCTCTGTCTAGCAAGAGGTTCATCGTCTACAACAATGGTGTTTATCTTCATAAAAAAGAATCAATTTTTGTTTGATTTCTGTAAAATTAACATTTTGAAATAACTTGATAATCATTGTTTTATAAATAATATCAAAATATAAGGCACTCGCCGCTAGCAAAAAGGTTTTCACATCATATTTAAAATGATACACTTCATGCGCATCATAAATTTGCTCCTGTCCCTCTAGATTTACACAACTAACTTAAAATTAATTTCAATGGACAAAGTTTACAAGATTCTTTTTCTTGTCTGTATGTTTACAATTCATGTAAATGCTCAAGAAAATTCAATTTCAGGTGTTGTTTCAGATAATTCTGGAGTGCCCATACCTGGTGTTAACATTATTGTTGGGGGAACTAGTGTGGGAACCCAAACTGATTTTGATGGAAAATATTCCATTCATGCTAAAACTGGAGATGTTTTGGTTTTCTCTTTTTTAGGATTAAAGACAGAACGGGTAACAGTTGGAACATCTAATACAATTGATGTGACCATGCAAGAAGATGCTTCTGTGTTAGATGAGGTTGTGGTTACTGCGCTAGGCATCAAAAGAGAGAAGAAAAGTTTGGGTTATGCCACCCAAGAAGTTAAAGGTGATGCCGTATCAAAGGTACAAAGCCAAAACTTTGTTAACTCCCTGTCAGGTAAAATTGCTGGTTTGCAAATTAAACCTTCTGGAACTTTAGGGGGTTCCACACAAGTGGTTATTAGGGGAAATTCTTCTGTTGCCGGTAATAATCAAGCGCTATTTGTAATTGATGGCGTTCCTATTGACAATGGTGTTAATAACCAAATCACAACAGCTGTTACTGCTGATAATCGTTCACAAACAGTTGGGCGTGGTGGCTATGATTACGGTAATGCGGCATCAGACATTAACCCAGATGATATTGAGTCAATCAATGTGTTGAAAGGCGCTGCGGCCTCTGCACTGTACGGTTCTCGTGCTGCAAATGGGGTTATTATGATTACAACAAAAAAGGGAACTAAAAGAAAGGGGATTGGCATTACAGTTAATTCAAGTGTTACTGTTGGTACTGTAGATAAAGAAACCCTGCCCAAATTTCAACATAAATATGGTGCTGGTTATGGTCCTGGATACGGAGCTGCTGGTGATGGCTATTTTAATGATCAGTTTGATATTAACGGAGATGGTATAAACGACATTTCTGTACCGTTTACAGAAGACGCTTCTTGGGGTGCAGAATTTGATCCAAATCTATTGGTTTATCAATGGAATTCTATATTCCCTCAATTGGATGGTTATCAACAGGCAACTCCTTGGGTAGCAGGGGCACATGATTTTAATTATATATGGGAAACGTCTACCAATACTGTAAATTCTGTATCATTAGATGGAGGAGGAGATAATACCTCTTTTAGATTAGGAATAACTAATTTAATGAACCAAGGTAATTTGCCTAACAGTTTAATAAAACGAAATAGCATTAACTTTAATGGAAGCCTTGATTTATCGGATAAACTAAAAGTTTCTACATCATTTAACTTTGTTAAAACAAATGGTAAAGGAAGGTATGGAACTGGATATGATTCCAACAATGTTATGCAGCAAGCTAGGCAGTGGCACCAAACAAATATAGATTTCGAAGAACAAAAAGAAGCCTATTTTGCTACTAGGGAAAACATTACTTGGAATGCTAGTTCCTATGATAATTTGTCGCCTATTTATTCTGATAACCCGTATTGGACTTTCTATGAAAATTATGAAACTGATATGCGCTCAAGATTTTTTGGAAATGTTGTATTGGATTATAATATAAATGATTGGTTAAGTGCGCTTGGTAGGTTTACCTATGATACATATTCTGAATTACAAGAGGAAAGAACCAATGTAGGAAGCTCAAATGTACCAAGATATACCAGATTTAATAATAGTGTTTCTGAATATAATTATGATGCGATTTTAAGTTTTAATAAAGATTTGACGGAGGATTTAAATCTTGACGGAAACCTTGGTTTTAACTTAAGCAGAAAAGAATGGAACAATATTTATGCGCTTACTAATGGAGGTCTGAATTTAGCTGGACTTTACTCTCTCAACAATAGTGTAAGCCCCATTAATGCTCCTACCGAATATGCAGCTATCCAAATGGTTGATGGTTTGTTTGGTCGTGTTAGTCTGGGGTATCTTAATACTTATTTTGTTGAGGGAACATACAGAAGAGATAGGAACTCTAGTTTGCCTAAAGCCAAGAATACTTATAATTATTGGTCAGCTACCGGAAGTATAATCTTCTCACAATTGATAAATGCAGATTGGTTGAGTTTTGGTAAGGTACGAGGTAATTATGGTACAGTGGGCAATGGTACAACCCCATATCAAGTGTTCAACACTTTTGCCATCTCATCACCTTTTGGTGGTGAAGGGAATGCTTCAAATCCGTCAAGTAGGGCAAACCTTAATTTGCTTCCAGAGGAGCAAGAAAATTGGGAGATTGGCCTAGAGATGTCTTTTGTTGATAAACGTGTTGGCTTTGACATAACTTATTACAGCACACAAAATAAAAACCAAATTACAAGAGTTCCCGTAACGCGTTCTACTGGGTATGCATCGGTGCTTTTAAATGCGGGTACAATAGAAAACAAAGGTTGGGAAGTTCAATTTCATGCTACTCCTTTAAAACTAAATAATTTCCAATGGGATTTGACTTTAAACTGGGATAAAAACAAAAATAAAGTTGTGTCTTTGGCACCAGGTATTGAAACCTTGGAATTAGCAAGTAGTTTACAAGGTGGAATATCTATAAATGCGGCAGTGGGTCAACCATACGGAATCATAAGGGGGCGCGATTGGGTGTATTATGATTCAAATGGTAATGGTGTTACAGATAAATCTGAAAGGTATGATGCCAATAGGGTAATTAGTTCAAGCGGTAGACCTATGCGGACTTCTACAAGTAACGAAAACATTGGAGATGTTAATCCTGATTGGAAAGCTGGAGTTTACAATAGTTTTACCTATAAAAATTTCAACTTAAGTTTCTTGATTGACATACAAAAAGGAGGCGATGTGTTTTCATTGGATACCTATTATGGTTTTGGAACTGGTCTGTATGATTTTACAGCTGCTGATAATGATTTGGGTAATCCACTCAGAGACCCTATTGTAGGAACTCCTGGAAATTATGCGGCTAATAGTGGAGGTTATCTTTGGGAAGGCGTGCAAGCTGATGGTACACCAAACAATGTTAGGAGAAGCATGACGTATCCCGGAGAGTTTGGTTATGCCCTTCCAAGTGCTGCCCATGTTTGGGATGCAGGTTATGTAAAACTTAGAGAGGTTTCTTTAGCATACAGTTTTGATAAGAAAATTTTAGATAAAACACCTTTTACCAATGCTACTTTGTCACTAATAGGAAGAAATTTATGGATCATACACAAAAACATTCCTTATGCAGATCCAGAAGCTGGTTTGAGTGCTGGTAATATTCAAGGATACCAATCAGGTTCTTATCCTTCTGTTAAAGAAGTAGGGGCTAGTCTTAAATTACAATTCTAAAAAAGATGAAAATGAAAAAAACAATAATAACAACAATTCTTTCTATGATTTTAGTATTGGTCTCCTGTAAAACTGATGATCAATATGAAAATTACAACAGAAATCCTAAGAGCCCAACTAAAGTGGCTGCAGGTTTCCTGTTCAATGGAGCTACCAAGAGTTTAATAGATCAAATGACATCAATAAATGTTAATATTAATGTGTTTAGATTTTTTGCTCAAACCAATACAACAACAACTTACACAGATGAACCAAATTTTGACCTTACAACCAGAGGGATTCCAGATTATCATTGGTCTGAAATGTACAGGGATGTGTTGTTGGATTTAAAAACATCTAAAGAAGTTGCATTAGCAGACGAAATGCTCACAGAAAGCGAGAAAAAGGCAAGAGTTGCCCAAGCAGAAGTGTTGATGGTCTATACTTTTCAGCAAATGGTAGACACTTGGGGGAATATTCCTTACAGTGAAGCTCTTAGTGATGTGACTTTGCCTAAATATGATGATGCAGCAACTATTTATAATGACCTTATTTCTCGTATTAATGCCGCAATTCCAGATTTAAGTGGTTCTGGCTATAGTTCATCAGACCAAATATATGGTGGTAATTCTGCTGCTTGGGTTAAATTTGCCAATTCTTTAAAGTTAAGAATAGGTATTCGTCTTACGGATGTGAATCCTTCTTTGTCACAATCAACGGTAGAGTCTGCTGTTAGTGCAGGGGTATTTACTTCAAATGATGATAACGCAACTATTCAATATGAAGGATCTACACCAAATACCAATCCTATGTGGATTGATTTAGTGCAATCTGGTCGTTTAGACCATATTCCTTCTAATACAATTATTGACATCATGAATAATCTCGATGACCCTAGAAGACAGGTTTATTTTGATGATAACTTAGGAGCAGGTGTTTATACAGGTGGAAACTTTGGTACTTTAGCAAGTTACCCTACTGTCTCTCATTTGGGTGCTGCCCTAATGGATCCAACAAACCCAGCTTCACTAATGGATTATGCTGAGGTATCTTTTATGCTTGCTGAAGCGGCTGAAAGAGGGTATAATGTAGGCGGAACTGCGGAGCAATTTTACAACAATGGAATTGCAGCTTCATTTGACTACTGGGGAGCAACAGGACTTACTACTTATATGGCCAACCCGGATGTTGCTTATACAACAGCTCCCGGTACTTGGAGACAAAAAATAGGGCTTCAATTCTGGTTGGCTATGTTCAACAGAGGATTTGAGGGATTTACAGTTTGGAGAAAATTCGATTGGCCTGCTTTTCAACTTCCAGTCGACCAGATGAACCCTTTGCCATATAGGTACACCTATCCAATTGATGAACAGAACTTAAATGAAACCAATTGGGAGGCCGCATCTACAGCTATTGGTGGAGATTCTCAACAGACCAAAATATTCTGGGATGTAAATTAAGAATCTTATTTTTTAGTGTGAGTTTTAAAATGATAGGTTTTTTATATAATGAAAGACCTATCATTTTACTTTCAATTATTACTTGTTTGAACAGTTAAAATTAAAACAATGAAACAGTTATTTAAATATTTATTGACTTCTTTATTTTTTTTGATTATAAGTTGCAATAAAAGTAGTGTAGATTCACCTGGTACCGAAACAGCTAGAACAGCCGATGATGTTCGGCAGGATTTTGAAAGTTTTGATTTTCAACCAGGCGTTAATGATGTGTCCCTTGAGTCAACTACAAAAGGCTTTTTTTGGAACTTTAGGATTATTGTGCCTGAAGGAGCAAGTGAAACCAACAAAAAGCCCTTGATCTTTAATTTGCACGGAGGGGCCCAAAATAATATTCCAGAGGCACATAAATCAACAGACTGCTTAATAAGTCCTGGACTGGATGGTATTATTGAAGCTTTTATTATTAGTCCGAATAGTAACGCTCAACTTTGGTACGAACCAAACAATCAAATACAGATACTGGCTCTTTATGATTTAGCAACTTCGTATTTACCAATTGATACTAGCAAAATAGCAATAACTGGTTATAGTGACGGGGGCAATGGTAGTTGGTTTTATGCCCAGTACTATCCAAATATGTTCTCGGCAGCCATACCCATGGCAACCTCATACAATACGGCCAAAAGCAATGGAAGTGTTGAGCCTATAACCATCCCTTTATATGTCATTCATGGAGAGAATGACACATTGTTTCCTGTGGAGACGACCCAGGGTTATGTTGATGAATCAATTGCTGCTGGATCTGATATTAATTTTGTAATAGCACCTGGATTAGATCATTATCATCCTTGCGACTATGTTTCTTATTTAAGAGAAGCAGCTCAATGGCTAAAAACAACCGTATGGAATTGACCTCTTATATTTTCAAGGTAAAATGCCCTCTGTAAACCTTTCCATTTGGAAGTTTCATAAAATACCAATAGTCGTCTGGTGTTAAAAGAACACCATTAAAAGTTCCGTTCCAACCATTAGACATCAATGGATTAAAAGATTTTATAAGCTTGCCATATCGGTCATAAATATGAATGCGTAAGGGGTTTGATACAAATTGATTTGGATTCAACCCATATACGTTCCAAGTATCATTATTGCCATCATTATTGGGAGTAAAATATTTTGGAAAACCGAATATATAAAAGTCCCTAAAAACCGTTTCACAGCTATTGACATCTTTGATATAGACTTGGTGTAGGCCTTCATTGATATTTAAAAACACATTGCTTTCCTGATAAGGACCGTTTACGTCATCCAATGCAAAAAGAAAAGTTTCTTCTGAATTTATTAAAACCTGAATGCTTTGCCCATTGATTGCAATATCTTGAATATCTGGTATTTCATTCTGTTTTACGTCTATAGTGATAACATCTTCACAAATTGATGTCTCATCATAAACCGTAACACTATAAACACCTGGTTGGTTTACCAATATTTCATTGGTTGTTTCTCCAGTGTTCCAAGAATATCTGTAGAAATTTACTTGAGCATTGCTTATGCCAGAATTGATTGTGACCGGAAAGTCATCTTGGCAAACGCTGATAACTTGATCACTTAATTGAGGAAAAGGCTTAACATTCAAATTCAAAATGCCATCGCCATAACAAGCGTTATCGCTTTCTGCTCTTATGAATAAGGTTTGAGGGCCAGAAGAATAGATACTAGGAACCGCATTAACCCCAATGGCTGCATCGTTTTTATTGTCATAAAAAGTTATAGAGACATTTGATGGTAAATTCAATTGAGTTGCAATTTTGTTTCCTTCTGCCTCTAAATCAAAATTGGCCATATTCACATTATCAAAATCACAGGCAGATAGCTCATGTGAACCGATATCAATTGGATTGGTGGTTTTCAGTCTAATGGTTGCCATGTTGAAGCATTCGGTATTTGTTTTATATACCTTAGCATATAATACTTCATTCTGGGATTGGTTTCTATAAATATTGTTAAGAGGGTTGGTATTCAAGGTGTCCTTTACGGCATCGGATATTGAGCGGTAATAATACACTTGTATGGCTTCAGAGGTATTTAAACTGATTGGGGCATTGGCCAGTTGCAGATTATAGGTCGTAATTCCATCATTTGGGTTGCTATCATATGAATCGCACTGAACCAATTCATAAATACCACTAATTATATTTGGAGGTTCTGAAATAATAACCTGTTTTATTAATGGATCACTTTCTATGCCGTTTAGTGACATGGTCAAACTAACAGAATAGGTGCCTGGGGATGTATAAACATGATAAGGGTTTTCGTCTGTCGAAGTATACCCATCTCCAAAATTCCAAACAACACTATCAAAGGGCTCTTCAGATGTTATGTAAAAAGAGGTTTGGTCGCCTAAACATGTGTGTCTATAATCAAATGTGTATATAAAAATGGATTGTACAAATGGTGGCAATCCAAGCAAAGATGCTTTACCGCCCAAACTCACCGTATTTTCATAATAATTGCACGATGTTCCCAAGTTGTTGGGGTCTTTAATTACAGAAATGCTTGAGCCTGCCTTGGATATCCTAAATCCTGCTCTATAAATTTTTCCATTCATAGCTAATTGCAATGCTCCTGCAACATTGGTAGATGTTGAAATCTCAACTTTAGAGGTAGCAATATCATTCGCTTCTAAATTATACTGAAATAAATGGCTATTAATGAAAACATTATTTTCGTTATAAAAATTATCAGTCACGTACAATAACTTAGAGTTTGGAGAAAATTCCAATCCGTAAGGATAAGCATCTGAAAGAATAGTTACTTGATTTGATACTTTTCCAGAGGCATTGTCAAAATCATACAATAGAACTTTACCTGACTGCTTTTTTGGTTGTTTAGGGCCGCCTTTCCCTAAAATAGTAGAACTATGGGCTATGGCTATTTTTTTTCCGTTGGGAGAAACTTTTAAATACCCTATTGCACTAATATTTACGCCGCTATCATTAAAAAGTGGAGCAACAGTCAATGGAACTTTTGATGTTACTGGAGTTTCATCTACACCGTTAACATCAATCTTAAATGAGTAGAACTTATCCCAAAATTGAGTTGTAACCCAATATGAACTTCCGTCCTTATGGCTAACAGCTGTGATCTTTTCAGATGATTTGTACTCTTTTTGTAGAGTATTGCCACTGTCATAGGTAATTAAATGTCTGTTTTTAACACTGGTTATTACATCTCCAAAATTATTGTTTAAGGACAGATCAATTTCTGAATAATTAACGCCGTCTATGGATTCCCCTTCTGTTAAATAATAGCTTGGTTTGTCAACGGTAAAAATGTAATATCTTGAATTACTGCCTGGTTTTGGAATTATTAAAGCGGATTCAGTACTTGAACCGTGACCTAATAACCCTTGTCCATTTGGCATTACTTCATGACGTCTGTCCCAAACTGTAATGCCGTCTGTATAAAACAACAGATTCCCGTTGACATCTGATATGGAGGCACAGCCTTCGCTTGTATTAAGCTTGCCATTTAAAAGCGGTGACGGATTCCCTGAATTAAAATCAAGACCGGCGAATTGTCCAAAATACCAATTGGCAGATTCTTTCTGTGAGTAAACCAAAGAAACATGCAGTACAAAAATGAGTCTTAAAATTCGAGCATTCATAAAAAAATAGCATTACTAACTTGTGTGGAATTAATGTGTGTAACTCATTATAAAAACCAGTCAAGAGTTCATAGCAAAATAGATATTCTTGTTGTACTCAGTAGGTATTTTGAATTGTAAGCCATTGTTTTTGATATGAATGTCTTTTTAAACTGTGATTAAATAAGAATTAATGTTTATTTAAATCATAAATAAGGGGATTCAAATCATCTTCCTGATAATTAGAGTATAGGCTCTTTAATTTTGAGTAATTATCTATAAAACTTTATTTTATGAATAATTTGGATTAGTCTCCAAAAGGCCTTGAGTTTAAACTTAAGGCTTTTTAAATTTGGCTCATTTTAAATCACCTATAAAAATTATAGTTACTATCCATAAAACAAGCACAGCATTAGAAATAAAAAAAAACTACATATTAAATAATTTAAAAAATGGATAGTAAATACTTAAACAAAGTTGGAGTAAACATCTTCTTTTAAATATAGAATGAGAATACTGCAAAAGGACAAATTGATTTGTTCATGGTTTATGTGGATTTATTATCTGTTTTTTTTAATGTAGTCAAACTTCGATTCCGCTTTATGCACCTTTCTATTCTTTAACTTTATCCATAAGTTTTCATATCTTTATTTGGTATTGAAGTATTTAATAATCATTATCTTTTTTTAATTAAAAATCTTTGAAATATCTTATTTTCACATAAGCAGAAAAAGGGCTTATTCACACTAATCTTTTTAAAATCATGATTAAGAATATTATATTTTTAGGGTTGACTTTAAGTTTAGCCTTTGTTACTTATGCCCAAGAGGTAAATAAAGAAGAAGTTCAAGAAGTGAATAGGCATAAATTGGCATTGGTTTTTGGGTATACGCATATTCCTAAAGCATTTATAGATGGTCATTCAAGAGAGTCCGTTTACGCTCCAACAATTGGTTTGGATTATTTTTATCAATTCACGGATAGATGGGGAATTGGAGCCGTAATAGATCTTGAGTTCGCAAATTATACAGTGGATTACAATAAAGAAGATTTAGAGAGAGAAAGACCTGTAATTACAGGATTTTTGGTAGGTTACGAATTTGCCAAAGGATGGGATTTTTTATTGGGTCCTGGAATAGAATTTGAAAAAAACAAAGATTTGTTCATTCTTAGGGCAAGTACAGAATATGAATTTGAATTAGATCATGGTTGGGGTCTTTTCCCGGCAATTAATTACGATTTTAAAAAGGAATATAGCACGTGGTCAATTAATTTAGGTATAAGCAAAAGGTTGTAATTTTTAAGAGAATTCAAACTATTAATGATTTTTTTAGACTAAAGGCATATTTAATCTTAACCTGATTTCTTAAGATAATTCATATAGTTTTAATAACAATTAGAACGTTCCCAACATCTTTTTTACGGACTAGAAGTTTAGATTTTGTTTAACATAATATGGATTTTTAATTAGTAACTTTGGTTTAGTACATAGGTTTTTTAAAATTCTTTTATATGAAACCAAAAGCCCAACAAAATGTCTCCAGATAATAAGCATTATCTACGTTGTTTAGAAACTCTTAAAGATTCCGTAATTTTTAAAAATCTTGAAAAAAGAGATATTCAGTCTGTTTTAAAATATATGACGAGAATAAAATGGGAAAAAGGGGTTTTTAAAAATAGTACAGAGTTTAATTCTTCCTTACATTTTATTATTTCGGGGCGAATAAAAGGCTATCAAATAAATCCAAATACTGGTAGAGAGCATACCATGTTCATTCTCACTAAACACGATGTTTTTGATATTTTGAATTTGATGGACACAGAAACCCATGTGTTGTATTGGGAAACTTTAGATGACTTAGAAATCTTAACAATATCAATTACTGAAATGAGACGAATGTTGGCCGAAAACCCTAAATTGAATTTTTCAACCTTAAAGTATTTAGGAAGTAGGGTTAGGATTCTTGAAGATGCGTCAAACGATATTTGTTTGCATAATACCTTAAGTAGATTGTCAAGTTTACTCTTAAAATATTTCAACCAGCAATCCCATAAATTGGAAACCATCAATAATTTGCCAAATAGTGAAATAGCTAATTTAATTGGAACTACCAGGGCAGTAGTAAACAGACATATTCAAGAACTAAAAAAAGCAGGAGCTATTTCTGTAAAGCGTAAGGAAATTGACATAGAAAATGTAGAAACCTTAATTGCCTTTGCTCATGACAATTAACTCTTAAAATATTCATTTTTCATTTTACTATCTTATTTTGTTTTAATCTAATAACTGCTACTTAAGTAGTAGTTAAATGATTCTCTTCTAGCTATATTTGATTTAAAAATAAAGCCTGTAATCTCCCAGTAAATTTAATTGTTATGGGAAAAATTCAAAATTATTTGAAATCAATATTGGCAAAAACACTCTTTGTTGCAGTGAACTGGCTACATAAAAACCCTGGCATAAAGATTAAAAAAGCCTTCAGAAAAAAGTATCCTAAATCGTCATTCCCAACCTGGCAACAAATAGACAGATTTACTTGGGAAGTATCTTTTATTCTAAATAAAAATGAATATAAAACCTTTTTTGATACGAATGGGAACTGGTTACAAACCAAACATTATGTTTCCTATTATAATTTGCCAAATTTAATAAAGAACAATTTCCGGTCATATGACAATTTTAAGAATCTTCAAAAAGTGTTATTGATAGAAAAGCCAGATGAATCATTGTTTGAGTTCCAAATGAATTCTGGTAATGGACCTTACAAAATAGTTGTTGACATAAATGGTAATGAAGTTAATCATAAAGCTTCATAAAGTTTTCTAAAAAAAATATTAAAGTGCTATTTAAGTAGCAGAACTCCTTTTAAAACTGATGTAATTTAATTGATAATTAAAAAAATATTTAAAAAAGCATTAACAATTTAAAACGTATTAAAATGAAAACATTAATTGATGAGAATTTATTTAAACGCTACTGGAGGTATATTGATCAACCAAATGCGAGTTCTTAAAAATCATATGAAATTGAATAAAGAATCTTAAAAACGATATTAAAATGAAACCAAATAAAATTTTAACAATTTTTTTTATATCAGTTTTATTTGTTGGATGTAAAAAAAATAATGACAATGATAATGCAAGCAAAGTCTTGGACAGCATAGTAAAAGATGAAGCGATAGATGAAGTGCCATACAAATCTGATGATTATTTTGATAAAGCGATAAAAGCTTATGAAGCAAATAATAAAATTGAAGCTTCAAAAGATATACATAAAGGTGTTGAAGCATTACATGCTGAGAGCAAGGATTTATTGAGCTTGAATAAATTGAGTCTTGAAAACAGTATTGAACAACTAGAAAATATTTCTGGCAGACTTGACAACAACGAGGATATTTCATTAGAAGGTTTCAAAGACGCTGTTGTAAATGCAGAGTTGAACATTGCCCATGAGTATCTGTCACCAACAGAGGGCGTTTATATGCTGGTAAAACCTGAAAATATATCCTCAGCCAAAACAAAAAGGAATTTTAGTGCCATGATTTCAAATCTAAAACAAGAAGAAGGCAATATGAACAAATATGCAAAAAAAGAGAGTGAGGATTTATTAAAAGAAGGTGAGGAGCTTAAAAAAGAATTAGCTGCTTGGGAAACAAAAGCAAAAGAGTACTCCAAAAAAACTAATGAACATTTTAAAGTTTTCTATCCTGATGAAAACTATCGAGATCTTGATTTGTAGAATGTTTTTTTTGGTTTTTATTCAAGAATTAGAATTTAATAATTTAAATAGTTAAAGATGAAACGGTCTAATTTTTTTCGATTTATCACAATAGTCTTTTTTACGTGTTATACAGTAATTGGGGCTTATGCGCAAGTAAACGATTCTTCCACCCAAATATCTTACAAGGTAGATTTTGGTCCCACCTATCCCATAGAAGGTGATAGTAATCAAGTAGAAGGGAAAATTGAATTTAATGACGAAACGAGTGCGATAGAGAAAGTTTCTTTTGAGGTGCCCTTAAATTCATTCACTGGAATTAACTCTGGATATCTTGAATGGATAGCAAATGGTTGGTATAACCCAGATATGAGTTTTAAAAGCAATAAAATAACCAAGACATCAGATAATAAATTGGTGGTTAAAGGTTATTTAGAATTCCGAAGAAGAAATGCTCCCATTGAAATTGATTTAATACGTAAGGATATAAACAACAAAATCATTATGGAAGGCAATTTTGATATGAGTACAGGTGACTACTTTACTTTTCACCCGCCTTTTGAACTTGTGCCAAGTAGGATATCATTTAAAATTAAGTTGATTTTTGATGAGCCAGTTAAAAGTAATATGAGTTAAAAATTAAATATGAAAACCGTAAAAAAACAAGAGTTAAGTATAACCAAACGCCATAATTGGTCCAAAAACCGCTTTGCATGGTTTTATGCCGTAATGATATTATTGGCGTCTGTTTTATTGGGAGTTGTACTTAAAATGGGTGGTACTTATGAATCTATGGGGCTTCGTTCTATCAACATCTTTTTTATCATGATAGGGTTTTTTGTTCTCATCTGGGATTATAAAAGGACGAAGCACAAAAACCTGAAATTTATAGACGCCTTTCTGCTTTGTGCCAGAACAGGATTTTATTATTGCTTGCTATATCTTCCAATCATATTGGTTTTTTTGGCCGATAGCAAAAATGAGTTGCAGCTAGTAGAAACTGATGAAACCTTTAATAACAATTTTTCCATAATTGCTATTGTGTTTTCAACCTATATAGAAACGGTTGCAACAGTTGTTATTGTTGGCATTGTAGCAGCTTTTACAGGCAACATGGGAGGGGGTAAATTAAAAAAGTAATATATAATTATGTCACCAAGTACATATCCAAAAACACATTTTAATCTTGTTTCTGCTTATAATATGCCAACTCATGGCGAATATAAAACCAATGTTCCATATCTAGATATAATTCCAAATACAAAAAGCCTATCTCAAATTAAAATGACAGAAACAGGTTTCGGTTATCATTATGAAATGAAAATACCGGGCTATATTAAAGAGGATTTTAATTTTTATAAGAGTAAAAATGATTTGGTTTTAACAACAGAGAAACGAAAAGAGATCAAAACTGATAAAAAAGGAAATGATAATGGCTCAAGTCATTCATATTGTTATGCTTCTGCCTATTTCAAAATAAGTTTTCATTTGCCAAATAACGTAGATTGTGATGAAATTTTTGTGGACTATAATAATGAAATCTTGAGTTTTGATTTACTTAAATCAAAAAAACAAAATCAGCATAAAACATAGATTATGAAAAAGGCATTAATTCTTAATTTCCTATTATTCACACTCAACGTAACCAATGCACAAAATGGGTTTCAAGTTATTGAACAAAATGTGCCTTATAAAAGATTTGCCACAAGCTTTACCACTAACATTATTGGTGAAAACGAAAATTTTGTGATGTATAATTGGCAAAAATTTATTGAAAAACACAAAGGTGTCACCTATTTGATTTCAAATGCGGAAGGAGATGTTGAGTTTGAAAGTGAACATGTAAGATTTCCACTTTTGGATAACAAATTAGTAACAATACATTCTAGGTTCACTCCAAATAGTACAGAAACAGGCGTATTGTTAACATTATGGATCCAAATGAAAGATGGGACCTATTATTCTTCAAAAACAGATGAGCATTCTGCAGATAAGATTAAAAAATGGTTACTAACGTTTAATGAGCAGTTAATGGGGCCAACCAATTTGGATTTGAATACTAATTAGTTCAAAACATTAAGTGTGGGGCAAGACTTTTTATGATAATGATTTTTAAGCATATAAACATTTATTCGTAATATAAGACTTACAAAATAGTTTAGTTTTTTAAATTTATCATTAAAAATTTCGACAAAATGATTGTTTTTTACGATTAATTGCATAAATTTGTTTTTTAATCCCTTAAGTCTTAGATATGAAAATAAAGATTATTTTATTAAGTTTCAGTATATTTTTTGTTACTGGTATTGGTTTTGCCCAAAAAAAGAATGAACCCCAAAGCATAATCAGTGAAGGAGTTGCCATAAAAAAATATCATAATATAGATGAGCTGGAGCGTATGCAAAAAGGAGAGTTGTTGACACTTTACATAGAACGTATTGAAGCTCTCACCAGGGTATTGCCATACATTGCTTTTGCCACAAAGCCCGGGGTTACCATGTCAACTTTAGGAATACCTAATGATAAAGATAATAGAAAGGTTTTGGAAAACCAGTTTGAAGCCACCGACGACTATTTAAAAAGTACTGTGGAATTTCAAAAAATAATCTTACCATATTCTGATACTAATAAACTCATAGCAGCCATTTTGTTTTACGAAGAAACCATGAAGTCACTGCACCAGTACAGTGAATTTCACTAAAACATTTAGCTTTTTAAATTTTAATGTGTTGTATGTCCAATCAAAGAGATATTTTAAATACATAATATAAAGCAACAAAGGAAAACGGTACCGTTTTCCTTTGTTGCTTTTAACAGTATAACAAAATTATTTTTAAAAATTTTTATCCAGAATTTCTATATTAGAAAAAATATGTATTTTAACTTGAAAATATTGCATTTCGTCGATTAAATATTTTGATAATTCTTATTGTTTAATGTATTTCATCGAATAAATTGGTATTTTAATAGATTTTTTTTTAGATTTGAGCTGTAAAATGACGAAAATTCTTATTTAGATTTTAATATAAATAATTTACTATGAAAAATGCTACTCAAACAGTATTGATATTTCTTCTCTTAATTGGAAATGTCTTTGCTCAGCAAGAAAAGGGGATTATAGGCGCTAACAATTGGTTGTATAACTGGACAGAGTTTAAACCTAGCTTAGAGGATTACGGTGAGCCAACACAAATCTTGGCTGGCAATATCACTGAAGACACAAAACTTGTAAAGAGGAATATTTACTTGTTAATGGGCAGCGTGTTTGTTACCAATAATGCAACCTTAACCATAGAGCCCGGAACAGTCATAATTGGAGACTATGCCTCAAAAGCTTCATTGACCATTACTAAAGGAGCCTCAATAATAGCAAATGGTTTGGAAACC
Organism: Yeosuana aromativorans; assembly: GCF_014646655.1. GTDB lineage: Bacteria > Bacteroidota > Bacteroidia > Flavobacteriales > Flavobacteriaceae > Yeosuana > Yeosuana aromativorans. Next base: position 27,994 of record NZ_BMNR01000007.1, read on the forward strand.
GATCCTATTGTTTTTACATCAAACAGAAGTGTAAAACGTGAAGGTGATTGGGGAGGCATAATAATACTGGGAGATGCTCCTACCAATAAATTTGGAAATGGTTCTGTAGCTTCTTTTTATCCAGAGCTACCGCCATCGTCTTATGCTTACACCAATTATGGTGGTTCTAACCCCAATAGTAATTCAGGGATTTTAAAATACGTTAGAATAGAATATGCCGGAAAACGAATCGAAAGAGGAAATTATTTCAATGGCTTATTATTGGCCAGTGTGGGCAAAGAGACAACTCTTGAAAACATAATGGTAAGTTATTCTGCAGGTAATTCCTTTGAAATTTGGGGAGGTGAAGTGAATTTAGATAAAGTTGTTTCTTACAGAGCAAGTAGCAATGATTTTGCATTTAATTTTGGAACCCAATGTGAGCTTAATAATTCACTAGCCGTTAGGTCACCGTATATATCAAGTAGTAGCGGTGCCAGATGTATGCAAATTTTGTCTTACAATAACAAACAGGAAGTTGATTTTTCAAAAAAAGGAACCTCCGTTATAGCGAAAAACTTAACCTTGGTAAACAGAAGTGATGATTTAAGTTCAGATATCAAAATGGGTTTAGTAAAAGAAGCCTTGTTTGTGGGTGAGAATTCTTCGTTAGATATGAACAAAAGCGTTATTTCAGGGTTTAATCCTGCTGTGATTTTGGAAGATGACATAGCAATTAGTCAAGAAAATCTTGAGAAGATCAAATTTACAGATATGTATTTCAATAATTGTAATGGAAATATTTTTGTTGAAAACAATTATAACAATGAAGATCTAGAAAATTGGTATGGCAATAGTGCTTTTTTTAATGTGTATTCAAAAAGTCAAGATTCTGAAACCTTTATAGAGGTTAAGAATGAAAGACGACCAGACTTTAGATTGCGAATTAATAAAATTATTGCCACAAATGATATCAATATGGATTAGAGGAATTTAATACAGCTTTATTGTTGGATGATAATTCCTTAATCTTTTTTTGAGGAGTCAATAGTATCCCAAACATTTTAGTTCTAACCTAATTTTTAGGTTGGAACAAATTTGTTTATAGACGGTTTAATTAATGAAGAAAAATATTGAATGCGAAACTTTACTTTAAAAAAAATCTGCTTTTTTATTTTTTTAATAATAGCTGAAACTATCCATGCCCAAATAGTTATTAGTACACCAACTCTTGGTTTTAGTCAAGCGTGTGCAAGTCCTTCATTTAATACCTATTATACCACATTTACGTTTTCTCCAGATACGGCATTAGGTTCAACAAACCAATTCATTATTGAGCTATCTGATGAAAACGGAAGTTTTACAAATGCTACTACAATTTACACGTCTGCACAAGGGGCGGTTACAACTTCACCTGCCACATTGGGGTTTTCAATGCCAACTACAATTGCTGGAGAATCCTTTAAAATCAGAATAAAAAGTACAGACCCTGTTGCAACAAGCACCGGTTCGGTTTCTTTTGCTGCTTATTATAAAATTCAGGACACACCTTTTACCATCAACAATTTAGTATCTACTGGTGTTTATTGTTCTGGTGGAAGTTATTTGTTGACTATAGACAACCCTGGTGATGCCTCAAATGACTCACCTTTGCAGTATTCATCTCTTACTTTTAATTGGTACAAAGAAACCAGTCAAACAACATCCGTTTTTGTGGCTTCAGGGGAAACCTTATCTGTAAATCAACCTGGAACTTATTTTGTTGAAACTAATTATGGATCATGTACATCCAATTCCTACTCAAATCGCGTAACGGTTAGCGAAGCGTCTTCAGGAACCTCAGCTTCTGTTAACTCAAGTCTTGGTAACCCATATTGTTCCAGTCTTGGTGCAACAACTTTAAGTACCATTAATGGGAATAGCTATCAATGGTATAAGGATGGAAAGGAAATTTCAGGAGCAACAAACCAAACCTACGTAACCAATGAATCTGGAAATTATACTGTTACAGTTGACTTGGGTAATTGTAGTACAAATGCATCAATAGATCTTCAAAATACAGATTTTACAAGTAGTATAGATGTTCCGGAAAACAACAGTTTATATGCAGGAGAAACACTGATTGTCACAGTAACAACAGATGCAACGAACCCAGAATTTAAATGGTATTTAAATGATGCCATAATTTCTGGTGCTACTTCAAATAGTTATGAAGTGACACAAATTGGTAACTACAAAGTAGTTGTTAGCCAAACATCAGGATGCCTATCATCCCAAGAGTTTGCTTTTTCAGTAAATGAACCATTTCCAGATGTGGCAAACATCCCTAATTTAATTAGCCCAAACGGAGACGGCGTTAATGATACTTGGGTGATTCCGCAAGCCTATGTTAGTGGTTCAAATTCAGAAGTGATTATTATGAATTCTCAAGGCGATGTTGTGCTCAAAACAAATGATTACCAAAACAATTGGCCAGAAGTTGAATTGGATTTTAAAGAAATCAACCCCGTGTATTACTATGTAATAACAACCCAAAATAATAAAACAATAAAAGGATCCATAACCGTGGTAAAATAACATGATAAAACACCTATTACATATAGTTGTATGTTTTTGCTTTGTGCAGCAACTCTTTGCTCAAGAAGATGGTGTTGTTGCATTTAGTTTACCCGTTAGAAATTCGTTAACCTTCAATAAATATGTTGTCAATCCAACGTTTAGTTTTGTAAGAGAGCAAAATAAATATTTGAGTTTTTACAATAAAAGGCAGTGGGTTGAATTTGATGATGCCCCTCAAACATATCTATTTAGTTATGCTGGAAGATTAAGTGAGAATACGGGTATGGGAATTGGATTGTTCCAACAAAACTATGGTGTACTGACTACTTTTGGAGGCGTATTGAATTTTGCTTATAATACGGTTATTGATAGGGATAGTAATCTAACTTTTGGTTTGAATTTGGGTGTTTATAAAAGTGGGTTAAACCAGGGGAAAGTCGTTACAAATTATCCAGACCCATCATTGGACAACATTCCTTCCAATTTTTTATTGACCATAAATCCAGGTATAAATTACGGTACAGGTTTTTTTGATTTTGGTGTTGGCATCAATAATTTGGCACTATATAATATTATGTCATCCAAGCTTGTTGAAAATAATCCAGAACAAAGTGTGCAAGCACATGTTATGTACACGGGGTACTTATATAGTCGTGGTTTTTTTGATGAAAGTAAATTTTCCGGTTTAGTACGATCAGAATTCAAAAATGACCAAACAGTGATTTCGGGGGCCGTTATGTTGACCATTCCCAAAGGATTGTGGGTACAGACTGGATATAATACCCTCTACGGTATGTCTGCCGGTATAGGATTCAATATTACTACCCAAATTTCAATGGAGTATAATTATGAAAAAGCGATGGGTAATTTATCAAATTTCGGTACATCGCATGAAATAACCATGGCTTTTAAATTTAAAAACAGATATCGATACGATTACAGTGATGAAGATGAAATGGGCGCATTGATATCACCAGTTAAAAAAGTAAAACCTGTTGAAAAAATAAGGGAAAGTGTTCTTGAAAAAGACAAAGCAAGAAAAGAAGCTATAGCCATAGCAAGAGAAGCTGCAAAGAATAAATCAGAACAAAATGCACAGGCAAAACAATTAGCTGAAACCCAAGCCAAAGAAGCTGAGCAAACTAGGTTAGAGGCAGAAGCTAAAGCCAAGGCAGAGGCAGAAGCTAAGGTTAAAGCAAAACAATTAGCGGCAACCAAAGCCAAGGAAGCTGAGCAAGCCCGACTTAGAGCCGAGGCCAAAGCCAAGGCAGAAGCTGCAGCCATGGCAAAAGCCGAGCAGGAAGCACAAGCAAAATTATTGGCAGCAACAAAAGCAAGGGAAGCTGAGCAAGCTAGATTAGAGGCTGAAGCCAAAGCCAAGGCAGAAGCTGAGGCTAAGGCTAAAGCAGAACAAGAAGCACAAGCAAAACTATTGGCAGAAACAAAAGCACGGGAAGCTGAACAGGCTAGATTAGAGGCAGAAGCCAAAGCTAAGGCTGAACAAGAAGCTAAAGCCAAAGAAGCTGAACAAGCCAGACTTGCAGCTGAAACCAATGCTAAAGCAGAAGCAGCGGCCAAGGCCAAAGAAAACTTAAAACCAATGGATGCTGCAACTAAATCCTTGAATGATTTAGCAAAACAAGCCCAAGCGGATAAAGCAAAACAAGAAGCATTATTGACAAAACTTGAAGAGACAGTTGCTAATAGAGAACAAGACCTTAAGGATTTAAAAAAAGAAAATGATTTGAGTGAGCAAGGTATTTATACAGAACCCAAGCCTTTTGTTAGTGTATCAGCACAAAATGCGGCTTTGGAATCTTTAAAAGTCCAAATTGATGATGTTATTAACTCCCAAGATATTAAAATAGTTAAACTGGAAAATCTCTATAATGAGAGAGTAAAAAATGGTGCTAAAGAACAAGATTCAATAGCTATGATTTACCTGAATGAAATTTTAATACTCAAAAAGTCACAATCAGAGGCCAAACGTTCAAAAGCAAATTTAGTTTCAGAATTGGAAGAGATTAAAAACCTTACTGAAATAGAAAGAAAACGAAGGATTAAACGTGCTGCTTATGATAATCAAGAGGTTAGGTACAAAAAAGATATGGCTGCTTTAAATGACATAAAACAAAACACACCACCAAGTTCAGCTCCATTAACAGTTGATGATTTTGATTTTGGAGAAGATCTAGGGAATAATATACAGATTGTAAAAGATGTGAAAAATGAGGAAAGCGGATATTATTTGGTCATTGCTGTACATAGTGATGTTGCAAAACGCGATGACTTTTTAAGAAAAGCCGTATCTGCCGGACAAAAAAATATTAACTTTTTCTTTGATGTCAATACCAGTAAATATTACATCTATTATGAAAAATTTGATACGATAGAGGAAGCTAGAAAAGCAATGCAATTGAAAGGAAGTAAACCTTACAATAGTAAAATGTCTATGGTGAAAATAGAAAATTAAAAATAGAATAGTTACAATGTTTATTTTTAAGCTGTTGCCCCGTTTGAAAATGAACTATTAAATATAGACCATCATGAAAAAACCTACTTTATTAAAACTTGCATTTGTTGCTTTATTGTTATTGGTGTGCTTTAAAAGTAATGCTCAAAATGTTGTTCCTTTTTCACCTAGATATGATCAGGCCATTAAAGGAGATATTCTTTTGATTGGGAATAGTAATGTCGGAATTCATGTTTCTGACCCTTATAATGGAAATGATACAAATGACAGGATTGATGCAGCGGTATATGTTGACATAGATGGTGATCCAAGTACTTTTAACTCAAGTAGTGCAGATTTAGATGTGCCAAATGATGTAAACTGTTATCAAATTGTTTATGCTGGTTTATATTGGAGTGCTGTTGTTAATGGGGCAGACCCAATTTCTGATGTTAAATTTAAAGTTCCTGGCGGAACCTATACTGATATCACAGGAACTCAAATTTATTTTCAAAACGCTCCTAACAATGATGAATCAAATACTTATGTTTATTATCATGATGTAACGAGCTTGGTAACAGCTTTGGCAAACCCAGAAGGTACCTATACGGTTGCCAATATTTCATCATTGGTAGGACCTAAACCCAATTCGGAAGGGCTCTCTGCAGGATGGTCGCTTTTTATTGTATATGAGGATCCATTATTGCCCAGTAAGTACATAACATCTTTTGATGGTTTTACCAAAATAAACAATTATTCCCCTTACGATAATGAGACTTTTCCTGTTACTGGGTTCAAGACCATACCAGTTGGTCCTGTTCGTGCTAAATTTGCTTTTAGTACCATTGAAGGTGACCGCAGATATACAGGGGATTATTTAAGGCTTAACGGAACAACCATAAGTGCTACCAATAATGCTGGAACAGTTATACGTCCTGGAAATAATTTTTTCAATAGTACAGTTTCTTATATTGATCCGATAACCAATACACCTGAACTTTTTACAACCAGAAACCCGGGTGGCTCAAATACGTTAGGTTTTGATGCAGGTATTGTGAATATTCCTAATGCGGGCAATACCTTGATTCCCAATGGCGCCACTTCTGCAACTATAAGTTTAGGAAGTACTCTTGATATTTACTATTATTATTTTAGTGCTTTTGCCATAGATATTATTGCGCCAAACATAGTGCTGACCAAAATTGTAGAGGATACGGCAGGAAATGATATTGGGGGTCAATTAGTTAACCTTGGTGATGAGTTAAATTATGTTATTGGTTTTCAAAACACTGGAAATGATGATGCTACAGATTTAACTATCAGAGATGTTTTGCCCACAAATATTGTATTTAATTATCCAGCAGATATTGTTTCATTGCCTTCGGGAGTAACGGTTGATAGTTATGATCCAACAACAAGAGAAATTGTTTTTAGAGTTGATAGATCTGTTGTTGAAGAAAATGATCCTGTTTTGGAAATTCGCTTTAAAGTTACTGTTGTGGCAACTTGTAGTTTATTAAACGACGCCTGTTCAAACATTATAAGCAATCAAGCCTATGCCACTTATAAGGGGACTATAAACCCAACGTTTACCATTTCAGATGACCCAAGTTTTGCAACAAATACGGGATGTTTGCTAACCCCCGGAGCTACCAACTTTTTAGCTGATATCACTTGTGATTTTAAAGAAGACGTTATACTTTGTGGAGCTAGTACGGTTTTAACAGCTGGTGACGGATATGATTCATATTCATGGTCAACCAGTCCTTCAGGATCTCCTGTCATAGGAACCACGCAATCCATTACGGTTACAACCCCAGGAACCTATTATGTGCATGATACCGCTACAGCGCCATGTCAATCCATAGATCAAACATTTAATGTTATTACTTATGGAGCAGGTGTAACCAATCCTGTCATTCCATTTGCTGATCAGGTGGTTACTTGTCCAAATGATGGAAAGCAATTACCGAACATATTTTTATGTGGTGCTAACGATTCAAGATATATTCAAACAGGAATAACCGACACAACATCCATTATTTGGGAAAAATTGGATGAGTCAAGTTGTTCAGCCGTGGTTGATCAGGACTGCGCTAATGAAGATCCTGGCTGTACTTGGAATCAAGTACAAACAGGACCTGATTTTATGGCGGATACTGCTGGACAGTATAGATTGACCTTAAATTATTCCGGAGGTTGTTTTAATCAGTTTTATTTTAATGTTTATACTAACTTATTAGAGCCCACGGCCACGTCAAAAGATATTATTTGTACCACGCCTGGAGAAATAACCGTTGGAAATGTTCCAAGTGGTTATGAATACAGTATTGACAATGTGAACTATCAAGCTAGTAATGTGTTTTCTATTAACACACCTGGCATTTATTCGGTTTATGTCAGACAAATAGGAGTATCGCCTAATCCATGTATATTCTCAGTTCCCGATGTGCAAATTAGGGAAAGAAATTTTACGGTTTCAACCGTTATAACACAGCCGTTTTGTAATAATGATAAAGGAAGTATAAAACTTGCAGCAAATGACGCAAGGCCTCAATATTTCTATTCAATATATCAGGGACCTACTTTAATTAATAGCGTGGGACCCATTACAGATAGTGACTACACATTTGCTAATTTAAACCCTGGAACCTATACTGTCAATGTTTCTACAGATGATGGTTGTACTTATACTGGGGATATTGATATAATAGCTCCTCCATTGTTAACAGCTACTGCAGCACTTACCAAACCGTTGACTTGTACTGATGGAGAAATTACTGTTTACCCAGCTGGAGGAACACCACCATATTACTATTTTGTGAACAGTACAACTGTTTTTCAAGGTAATCCAGAAATTGTCGTGACAGCACCAGGAGTTTATAATATCACTGTTGTTGATTCCAATAACTGCTCGGCTGATACATCAATAACAGTCAATGCAACACCTGCTCCAGATTTTAATGTTACAAAAACAGATATTTTATGTGCTAGTTCTGGCAATGATGGAAGCATAAACATTAATGTTAACAATGCCTATGGGAATACTTTAATGTATAGTATTGATAATGGCGTTACATTTTTTAATTCTCCTACTTTTACAGGTCTAGCAGCTGGAGATTATGATGTAGTGGTTCAATACACATTAGGTACAGATGTTTGTTTGTCAACACCACAAACAGTAACCATAACGTCACCACCACCAATAACAGGAACAGCGACATTAACAGCACCATATACTTGCTCAACAAACGGGACTATTGATGTGTCTGGTGTATCTGGAGGAAATCCCCCTTATGAATACAGTCTTGATGGATTGAATTTCCAAGTGGGAACTTCTTTCACTGGATTAACCAATGGAACTTATACGGTTACAATTAGAGATGCCAGTGGTTGTACTTTTGCTACGGCACCAATAACCATTGATCCTTTAAATCCACCGACCGATTTAACTTTTAGTAATCCCATAACTTGTTCTGCAAGTACTTCATCCATAACAATAACTGGAACAACAGGAGGTACAGGAACCTTGGAATATCAGATAGTTGCACCTGCGGCATCATCAACGGCATATCAAACATCCAATGTGTTTTCAGGATTAATGCCTGGTACTTATACATTTCAGGTAAAAGACGCTAATGATTGTACTTACAGTGAGTCTTACACTATTAACACATTGCCACCTATTATAGTCAATACAGTTTTAACAAAAGACCTAGATTGTACGGTCTCTCCAGATGCAACCATTACAGGAACGGTAAGTGGTGCCACATCACCGTTCACTTATGCCGTATCTATAAATGGAGGTGCTTATAGCTCACTTGGTTCAACAGGATCACCATTTACGTATTCAGCAGCAGCTGCCGGAACGTATCAGTTTCAGATAACCGATGCAAATGGCTGTACAACAGAATCTGGAATACAAACTGTTAATGCTATATCATTGCCTGAAATAACCTCGGTTACAGCAACTCCAAATATATGTAATGCCGATACAAACGGTGCCATTCAAGTGAACATTAATAATAGTGTAGGTACGCCACCTTTTGTTATTAACATTAATAATGACACAACAGGTATTAATTATGGAACTCAGACTACAGGGTTGCCATCAGGTGACTACACGGTAACTTTAACTGATGCAAAATCATGTACTGATACTGCAACCATAACCATTAGCCAACCAGATCCAATAAACGTAATCTATCATGCTGAGGATATTACTTGTGGCGCAGGTGGAATTTCTAAAGGATCTGTAATCATTGATAGTGTTACAGGTGGAACGGCGCCTTATGATTATTTGGTTACAGGTACCAATGGGTATTCAAATTCAGAATTAAATGCAACCGGATCAACTTCAGTGACGTTTGATGTTGTTGATTTTGGTTTGTATCAAATCAATGTTGTGGATGCCAATGGCTGTTCTGTTTTAATCCAGGATGTCTTGGTTGCTTCTCCTCCAGATGATTTGGATATTTCAATAACAGCAACGTCAGATTGTACGTTAGGCGGTGAAGCTGTTGTTAGTATAGGTACAGCTTTGGCAAGTAACGGGCCTTTCTTCTTTAGTATCTATCAAGGCCCTGGTACTGTTTACCCAGTAGGAACGTGGCTTCCAGAGGATGCTCCTAATAGTAAAACGGTAACGTTTACAGGGTTGATTCCTGGAGTAACGTATACCTTTATAGTGTATGATGATGATACAGGTTGTAGTTATTATGAAACAGCTACCGTTCCAATTCCTACAAATTCAACGTTAACTGCCAGTGCGTTAACATCAAATAATATTACTTGCGTTGGAAGTGCTGACGGAAATGTATCATTCACTGTTAACAGTATTTATGCAACACCAACCAATATTGATTATGAGGTTTATGATTCGTTGTCATTGATGCCTACCGGTATTAATGGGTCAGGAACCGTTCCTGCAAATGGTTTATTGACAGTAAACAATTTAGGGTTAATACCTTATGGGACCTATTTTGTTTTGATAAAAGAAACGTCAGGTTCAAACGCTGGTTGTAGTGTTGTGACTGTTCCATTTAATATCACAGAATCAGCACGTGATTTAAGTATTACGGCAACGGTTGATAAAAACGCCAATTGTAATCCAAATTCAGGAGTTATAAGTGCTGTTGCAACAGATGGTACAGCGCCATATTTGTATCAAATAACCACATCTGCGGCTGCACCGTTGGCAACCGATCCAGCTTGGGCTTCAGTTCATGTTTTCAATATGGATGCAGGTAGTTATTTTGTGCATGTAAAAGACGCCTATGGATGTATAAAATCAACTCCAGTTTTGGTGCTTCCATCTGATCCAGAGCCAGTCATATCAGCTACTTTAAATGCTCAGTGCACAACATCTGAAGGTAATTTTTCAATAGATGTTACATTGACAACAGCCGGTATAGCACCGTACAGTTATAGTGTGGATGGCGGTGCATTTCAAACAAAAACAGCTCCTTTTACGTTATCAAATATGTCGTCAGGAAGCCATACTATTGAAGTCAGGGATGCTAACGGTTGTGGTAACTCCGTAACCGTAGATATAGCTCCACCTTTAGATTTGACACCAGCAGTAACGGTATTGCCCACTTGTAACGATAATGATGGTGAAATAACCGTTACCGGTTTAGGAGGAACAGGCACATATTCTTACTCAATAAATCCAAGTCCAGCGTCCATTGCTTTGAGTGGCAATGTGTTTTCAGGAGTTCCGTCAGGAACTTATACCATAACACTAACAGATGTTACAACATCATGTACAAAAGATGTTTCTGTTGTTGTGCCCGCTGCAGTCTTGCCTTTGGTATCTGCTGCTCAACTAAATGCGGTTACATGTTTTGGAGACTTAAATGGTTCTTTGGAAATAACTGTAAGTGGCTATTCAGGATCTTATGATTATGAGATATTTGATGGTTTAGGAAATTCCGTTTCAACAGGTTCTGGAGATACCACGTTAGCAAATCCACAAATATTATCAGGATTATCAGCAGGAAACTATACAGTGGTAATCACAGAAACGGCAAGTCCATTTTGTTCATCAGCATCTAATTTTGTGACTATTGATTCACCAAGCAGTCCTTTAACAGTTTCTGCATCAGAAACGTCAAATGTAACTTGTGACAATAATAAAGGAACCATTACGGCTGTTGCAAGTGGTGGTTGGGGAAATTTTGAATATGAACTTACAGGGCCTGTTACAGTTGCATATTCGTCAAACAGAACGTTTAGGGATTTACCTGCTGGAAATTATACGGTAAATGTTAGGGATTCTTCAGGATGTATAGTTTCTGATAGTGTAACACTAACAATTCCACCGCCAATAAATGCAACAATAACGGCTACACCATCTGTGTTGTCATGCTTTGGAGATAAAAATGCAACAATAACAGTTAGCGGTGTAACGGGAGGCCAAGGAAGCAATTATACCTATACGCTTAATATGGTAGCACCAACGGTAAGCTCATCCGGGCCACAGACATCACCTGTTTTTGGTAGTTTGGTTGCGGGAACTTACAACGTAACCGTCACCGATGGTTATAATTGTGAATTTATTACAACCGATGTTGTTATATCAGAACCGCCACAAATACAGTCCTCTTTAGTAAAAGTAACGTCCCAAACCTGTTTAACGGACTCAAGTTTAACATTAAGTGCAACTGGAGGAACAGGCGTTTATGAATATAGTGATGATGCATCTTTTGGTACCATTATAGGATCATTCAGCTCTAGTGTAACGTTTTCTGTAACACCTGGAACGTATTCATACTATGTTAGGGATGCCAATGGTTGTTCAGCAAGTGTGTCCAATGAGATAACCATTGATCCGCTACCACCATTGGTTGTAAATTTAGATACAACCAATGCAACCATCAATTGTGCTGGTGATGCAACTGGTGTTATTGTGGCAACGGCCCAGGGCGGGCTTGGTAGTTATGTGTATACCTTGCAAGATGGCTCGGGAACTGATATTCCAAGTGCTGTCCAAAACAGCCCGGGTGTGTTTACGGAACTTCCAATAGGAACATATCAAGTTAATGTAACCAGTGGAGATTGTGAAGAAACGTCTATACCTGTAACTATTACAGAGCCTAGTCTGCCATTAACAGCCCAATTGACCATAACCGATGTTGCTTGTAATGGCAGTAATGATGGAATGGTTGAAATCAATGCATCTGGAGGAACAGGTATTATAAAATATGCCATTTCACCACAATTGAATCAATTCTTTGATGACCCAGTCTTTGATAACCTGTCACCAGGAAATTATCAAATAATTGTTCAAGATGAATTGGGATGTTACCAGTTGTATGACATCACAATTAACCAACCAGCACCAGTGACGCTTACTATTGTGCCCAATTCAATAATACCGGAAGTTTGTAGTGGAGATATGGATGGCGAGTTTAGTGTTGATATTTCTGGTGGTACCTTGCCGTACAGTGTGAGTTTGGACGATATCAATGGCGTATACACAACAGGAGGCTTAACACAGACACAGTTTGATTTTACAGGACTGGGAGGCGGAGACCATACCGTTTATGTGCGTGATAGCCAAGGATGTGAATCTGAGTGGAACATTACGTTCCCAGAATCTGTTTTGATCAATCCTCAGGTAACCGTTGATTATGGTTGTGTTAACAATGCCTCAAGCAATAGCGTGACAGTAACTGTAGATGATAGCATCACTAACCTTTCAGATCTGGACTATTCACTTGACGGTGGTCCTTATCAAGCCAGTAACGTATTTACAAACGTACCAGCAGGGTCAAACCATTTTGTAGATGTAAGGCACACCAATGGTTGTGTTCAAAGGACAGATAGTTTTGATATCACGCAATATGATCCATTGGCGTTAACGTTAAGCAATGGAGGGTTAAATGAAATTGTAGCTACCGCAACCGGCGGGTCTGGAGACTATGAGTTTACGCTCAATGGAGAATCTTATGGCAGCACAAACACATTCCTTATTTATGAGTCTGGTGATTATACAGTTACGGTAACGGATAGTTTTGGTTGTGTAGCTACAGCAACGGCTTATTTTGAATATATTGATGTGTGTATCAGCAATTATTTTACACCTAATGATGATGGAGATCAAGATGGATGGGGACCAGGTTGTACTTCACAGTATAAAAACCTGACCACGGACATCTTTGATAGATATGGCCGTAAAGTGGCAACCTTGCGTGTTGGGGACAAATGGGATGGAAAATACAATGGCATTGAGCTGCCAACGGGAGATTATTGGTACGTGGTAAAACTCAATGACTCAAAAGATAATCGTCAATTTGTGGGACATTTTACGTTGTACAGATAACTAAATTAGTGGTTGAATCCTCTGATAAATAATATTATGCAAAAGCGAAAAATAATCATATATCTAATGCTCTTGGTCATGGTAACAAGTTATGGCCAAGAGCTGAATTTGCCGGTCTTCACCCAATATTTGGCAGACAACAATTTTGTGGTATCCCCAACCTATGCTGGAATAGGGGACAATTTAAAGATACGTGCCAATGGTTTGACACAGTGGGTTGGTATTAAAGATGCTCCTGACAACCAGTCTATCTATGGCGATTTTAGGATTTCTGACCGTTCTGGGATAGGATTGTCGTTTTACAATGACAGGAATGGAAATACCATCCAAACAGGTGCCAAATTTTCATTTGCCCACCATCTCATTTTGGATTATTACTCCAAACAGTACCTGTCATTTGGGATATCTTATAACATCAACAATTTTAGGATAGATGTCAACAATTTCCAAAGCTACAATGAAAGCACCGGAGCGCCCTATCCTACAACCATAACAGATGACAGGAGGACTTCCAACAATAATTTTGATGTTGGTGTCCTGTACCGGAACAAAGGGTTCTTTTTCAGTTTTAATGCCAACAATATTTTGGAGAAAAAGATAGATGAGGATATTAGGGTGGCAGAACCCAATCTGCTCTTGAACTATCAGATTTACACGGGGGTTGTTTTAAATGGCCCCAAGAAGAGCGGGCTAGAATTTGAGCCTTCCATCTACTATCAAATGTTCAGCAGTGACAGACGTTCCAGTACAGATGTGAATTTCAAATTGAGAAAGTACAATAGAAATGAAGACTATGTCTGGGCGGGCATATCATACCGTTATCTTAACGACCAGTTTTTTAAGCCATTGAATATTGGCCCTATGTTGGGCTTTAAAAAATCCATTTTTTATTTTGGTTATGCCTATCAGATCACAATGAACGATTTGTCCAGCTTCAACTCGGGCACGCATGTGGTCACAATTGGTATCGATTTCCTTCAGGGCATCAGTAACTGTCCCTGTACGCAAAGCCCGGTGCATTAATGTTGTTTTTGAGGTTAAATGTTTGTGTTTGGCTCAAGGAGCTAATTTTTGGGTTCAAAATCTGAATATTTTGTAAACTATTGATAATAAATGTGTTATTTTCTTATATAACGTTGTAGTTAAGTCAATTTTCACAAAAATTAACATTATTTTAACATAAATTTCTTTCAGGTTGGCTCTTGTTTTTTACCTTATCGCAAAACAAAATTTTCATGAAAATCATTAGAGTAAAAAGACAAACAAAATTAGAAAAGCGTTACAGTGTAAAAATGGGTGAGTTAACAACCAATGTTACTTACATTAAAAAACATCTTTTTGGGTTGCCAGTTAAAACCCTTCACAAATACCGAGAAACTTACTATGGTATTGTAAAAGATTGTAAAGATTGCTCTTTGGCTCGTTAGTCAATACATTACATACAAAGAATATTTTATAAAAAAATGTTATCCATTTTAGGATAACTTTTGCCTAATTTTTAAAACAATTTAATGAAAGTACTAGTAATAGGCGCAGGTAACATGGGGCTTACCTATGCGCAAGGTATGTCTAAATCAAAACTTCTTAAAAAAAGAAACATCATGATTTTAGACACTTCCGAAGAAAAAATTCAAGAACTGAATAAAATTTCCCATTTTGATGTCTACGAAGATTTAAAAGATTGCGTTCCGCAGGCTGACATCGTATTTATAGCTGTTAAACCATATCATTCAGAGGAGCTGTTTAAAGCATTGGCTCCTTTATTGAATAAGGAACAAATTTTAATATCAATAATGGCTGGTATCACTATTGATTATATGAAAGACTTAACAGGGCTTGACAAAGTTGTAAGAGCGATGCCAAATTTACCAGCTCAAATAGGTAAAGGGCTTACCTCATATATAGCTTCAGATGCTGTGTCTAAAGTAGAACTTATTTTGGTTGAAAACTTATTGGATACTACTGGAAAATCAATATTGGTCAGTAATGAAAATTTCATTGATGCTTCAACAGGTATTTCTGGAAGCGGGCCGGCTTACGTGTTCTACTTCATGCAAAGTATGATGGAAGCTGCACTACAAATGGGGTTTTCAAAAAATATTTCCAAAGTATTGGTTAGCGAAACCTTTACCGGTGCGGTTGAACTTTTCAACCAATCTGATTATTCTCCTAACAAATGGATGGATATGGTAGCTTCAAAAGGCGGTACCACACGTGCAGCACTTGACTCCATGGAAGACAATAATGTGAACGAATTAATAAAAGAAGCTGCATTTGCGGCATTTAACAGAGCTGTTGAATTAGGAAAATAAGATGGGAAAATACAAACAAAAAATAGTAATTAAAGTTGGTACCAATGTAATGACCAACAAAGACAAACGAATAGTAAGACCAGTTTTAAGACGATTGGTACGGCAGATTGCAGAACTTTATGAGAGAGATATCATAACCATTCTAGTGTCTTCTGGTTCTGTTATTGCTGGAAAAGAAGTCTTAGGACGCTCAAAAATAAAGGATAAAACCCAACGTAGACAAGTGTATTCTGCCATAGGTCAACCTAGAATGATGCGCTTGTATTATAATATCTTTATGGATTATGGTATGAAATGTGCCCAAGTGCTCCCTACAAAAAGAGATTTTAGCCCAGGCGTTCACCGGGAAAACATGATTAATTGTTATGAAGGATTGTTGTCTGAAGGTGTAATCCCAATTTTAAATGAGGATGATGCCGTATCGGTAACCATGTCCATGTTTTCGGATAATGATGAATTGGCCAGTTTAGTGGCACAACTTATCAATGCCGATAAGCTAATTATCTTAACTGATATTGATGGCTTATACGATGGACATCCTGATTCTGAAAACAGTTCTCTTATTGAAGAGGTGAGTTCTGATGAAAATGTTGAAAAATATATTAAAGAAAGCAATAAAGGTGAAGCAGAAGGAAGAGGTGGCATGGGCTCAAAATTAGATTATGCAAAAGAGGCCGCCGCACAAAATATTCCTACCTTTATAGCCAACGGAAAAAGGGACAATACCATTATTGATATTATTGACGGAAAAAGTGTAGGAACTAAAATCATGCATTAGTTTTTTCTTAATTTTGCTGTTTTTCTAAATATTTTATTTCCTACCAATAATGGAATTAAGGGTCAAGCAGCGAATAGCTTTAAGTGTATATTTTTTTCTAACAGGTATCAGTTTTGCTACGTGGGCCTCACGCATCCCAACTATAAAAACCATGTTTCATTTTAATGACGCGCAATTGGGCACGGTTCTTTTGGCCATGCCCATAAGTTCTTTAATAGGGTTGCCCATTTCGGGGTGGTTGGTCTCAAGGTTTGATAGTAGAAAACCGCTAATTGTTTCCTTTATGGCGTTTTCTTTGGCATTAATTGGCATTGGAACAGCACATACGCCTTTTGCATTGGTAACAGCTATTTGTTTGTTTTCATTTAGTATGAGAATACTCAATATTGCAATCAATACGCAATCCATAACCTTGCAAAAAAAGTTTGAGAAACGTATTGTGGGCTCGTTTCATGGGCTTTGGAGTACGGGTGGGTTAGTAGGTGTAGCTTTTTCAACGCTTATGGTAAAAATGGGTGTTTCCATGCAAGTTCATTTGTTTGTCATTTCAATAACCATTTTATTGGTTGCTTTAATAGTCTATCGGTTTACCTTAAAGAATGATAAATCGAATACAGGAAACAAACTGATTTTTGGAAAGCCAGACCCGTTCATTTTGTATCTGGGAATGCTTATTTTTTTAGCGGCTATTTGTGAAGGCGGTATGTTTGATTGGAGCGGCGTGTACTTTAAAGAGGTCATAAAAGAACGGGTTTTTACCTATGGATATTTGTCTTTTATGACATGTATGGCCATTTCTAGATTTTTTTCTGATAAATTGATTCATCAAATTGGTATCAAAAAAACCTACGTATTTAGTTCCGTTGTCGTATCAACTGGCATGTTGGTTGCTATTGTATTTCCTTACTTTTGGTCGGCACTTTTAGGGTTTTGTTTGGTTGGATTTGGTACGGCAGCTATTTTTCCAATGACATTTGCGTTGGCGGGGACATCAAAAAAATATTCGCCTGGCATGGCCATTTCAATAATTACAACCTATGGAATCTTGGGAATGTTTATTGGGCCACCGGTTATTGGTTATTTGGCCCACGCCTTTGGATTGCAGAACGCCTTTTTTATTTTTGTTGTTATTGGTCTTTTGATTATCCCTTTTTCAAAAATGTTCTTCAGATACCAATCAAAAGGAATCAATAATTAATTTTCAACAATCTCAACTTCAAATAACTTATCCCAACGTTTACCGGTCACAAAAAGTGTTTTGGTTTTTGGGTTATAGGCAATACCATTTAAAACATCTAAGCCTTGGTGTTGTGTAACCAGTTTTTTCAGCGGCGAAAAATCTATTACGGCTATCACAGCACCATTTTTTGGATTAATAATGGCCACACCATCTTTTTGGTAGCGATTGGCATAAATGCGACCATTTACCCATTCCATTTCATTAATTTCAATTATTTTCCCTTTGTTGGTATACACTTGTATGTGGTCGCCCTCCACTAATGTTTGTGGGTTTAATGTCCAGATATTTTCGGTACCATCGCTTTTGTAAATTATATGTGAGTCATTACACAAACCCCAACCTTCTTTACTGTTGCCGTATTTAAAGCTATCCAATTTTTCAAAAGTATTCACATCATACACAAAGCCAATGCCCTTACGCCAGGTTAATTGGTAAATCTTGTTGTTTAAAATAGTGAGCCCTTCACCAAAATACTCATCAGCTAAATTGTAATTTTTCAATACGGTTCCTGTTTTATAATCAACCTTTCTAAGTTTTGATTCTTTGTATTGCCCAGTGCTTTCGTAGAGCGTATCATTAAAAAACTCCAATCCTTGCGTATATGATGTAATGTCATGTGGGTATTCATGAAGAATTTTGTAGGTGAAAATCTTAGGCGTCTCATTATTTAAAATGGTAATGGTTCTAGTTATCGATTGTTGCTCATTATTAGAGTAAACAGTAGCTTCAATAGATTGTTTGCCTAATTTAAAGTCCTTTAAAGGTGTTATCTTGTTTATTTTTTTTCCATCAAAGGAGAAGGCAACAGAATCTATGACATGGTTTTTTTTGTTCTCTATGGAAAGTTTCAAGGTGTCGTCAATGCTGAGGATATCGTTTTTAGCATTTGTTTTTATTGTAAAATCACTTTTTTTATTCCCGGATTTAGGTCCACAAGAAACCAATGAGGTGGTTAAAAATATGATTGTTAGGTATTTGAAAATATTCATTTTGATTATAAATTTTGAGCAAGATATTTATTTAAAATCAGTTTAGAAAATCATTGTGAAAATTTTAAAAGGTTGTATCTTTGCACCGGCAAGTCCTACACAACCAGCTCCTGTTGAATCCTCCAGGTCGGGAACGAAGCAAAGGTAAATGGTCGTAGCGGTGTGATGTAGGTAGCTTG
This sequence comes from Yeosuana aromativorans, assembly GCF_014646655.1. Taxonomy (GTDB): domain Bacteria; phylum Bacteroidota; class Bacteroidia; order Flavobacteriales; family Flavobacteriaceae; genus Yeosuana; species Yeosuana aromativorans. Next base: position 46,808 of record NZ_BMNR01000007.1, read on the forward strand.
CCTTTTTTTGTGCTTTTTTCTTTCCTAAAAATCATTTACAATAGTAACTTTACAATTTTAAGAGAAATATCTATGTCTGAGGTTGTTTTAATAACAGGAGGTTCTTCTGGAATAGGAAAATCCATTGGTGAGCTATTAACCACAAAAGGCTTTAAAGTTTATGGAACCAGTCGAAATCCTGAAAAATACAAGGATAGCCTGTTTCCTATTTTGGCTTTAGATGTAAGGGATTTAAATACTATTCAGCAAACTGTTAAAACAATTATTGAAAAAGAAAACAGATTGGATGTTTTAATAAACAATGCTGGAGCGGGAATTACGGGACCAATTGAAGAAATACCCGAAGCAGAGATTAAAGCCAATTTTGAGACTAATTTTTTTGGCCCCATTAATGTTATAAAATCGGTTTTACCACAAATGCGAAAGCAAAGGTCTGGATTGATCATAAATATTACATCCATAGCTGGTTATATGGGTTTGCCTTACCGTGGGATTTACAGTGCAAGTAAAGGAGCCTTAGAGCTTATAACCGAAGCTTTTAGAATGGAGCTTAAAGACTTTAATATTAAGATGACCAATGTAGCACCTGGAGATTTTGCCACCAATATTGCAGCAGGTCGTTATCATGCACCTATTTTAAATGATTCACCATATCAAAAGCCTTATGGAAACACATTGAAGCTTATGGATGCACATGTAGATAAGGGGAGTCCTCCAAATCTTATGGCAGAGGCTATTTTTAATATTATAAATTCTAAAAACCCCAAAATACATTATAAAGTAGGGAATTTTATGCAAAGGTTTTCTATTGTTTTGAAAAGAATTTTGCCTGATAAACTGTATGAAAAGCTACTGATTAATCATTATAAATTGTAGCTATTTAAATACTAGAATAATTAGAGTCTATTCTTTTAGAAAAAGCATCTTAATGTTGTAATTTTACTCCGAAATTTTTAAAAATAATTTTAACAACCATAAACAATGAAATTTTTTATAGACACGGCCAATCTGGATCAAATTAGAGAAGCACAAGACCTTGGAGTCCTTGATGGGGTAACAACCAATCCGTCATTAATGGCAAAAGAAGGCATAACAGGGCATGACAATATTATGAAACACTATGTTGACATTTGCAATATAGTAGATGGTGATGTTAGTGCAGAGGTAATAGCAACAGATTTTGATGGCATGATTCGCGAGGGTGAAGCCTTGTCAGAACTACACGAACAAATAGTGGTTAAGCTTCCCATGATTAAAGACGGTGTTAAAGCCTGTAAGTATTTTTCTGAAAAAGGTGTCAAGACCAATGTCACGTTGGTATTTTCTCCAGGTCAGGCATTATTGGCAGCCAAAGCCGGAGCAACGTATGTGTCACCTTTTATTGGTCGTTTAGATGATATCTCAACAGATGGTTTGAATTTAATTTCTGAAATGCGGCTTATTTATGACAATTATGGGTTTGATACCCAAATATTGGCAGCATCGGTTCGTCATACCATGCATGTTATTGATTGCGCTAAACTAGGTGCTGATGTTATGACAGGACCGTTAAGTTCCATTGAAGGCTTATTAAAACATCCTTTAACAGATATTGGACTGGCTAAATTTTTGGAAGATTATAAAAAAGGAAACTAAACTAGTTTTTATATAGAAAAAAGCCTCAATTTTCTTAAATTGAGGCTTTTAAATTTTAAGTTCATTACTTATCTATTGATTAAGCCCAATAACTGTTCTTCAAAATTATTGGCAAACATATTGGTATTGCTGTTTACAATGGTATTGTCCTTGTCAATGATCATAACTTTGGTCATTGGGTAAATGGCTAAAGTATGCATGGATTCCTCAGGATTTTTAAACTTATATTCGTTTTGCAAAGGAAAATGATTTCTATTTAACGTATTGATCCAAGTTTTAAAATTGTTGTCATCAATATTTATGGCAATAAAATCAATTTCCGGGTATTTGTTTTTCAATTCATAAACCTTTCGATGGCTTTCCTTAAAGTGATCATAAAAATTATGGGACCAAAAATAGATGGCTGTAGGTTTTGAAATCAATGAATTGATACCAGATTCAGTATTTTCAGCGTTAACTAATTTTATATTTGGAAATTGGGCTCCAGGTCTTAAATTGTTTAATGATTGAACAAGATTAGTCAGGATTTCTTTGTCTTTGGTATCAGTACTTTTGCTTAAAAACGACTGTAAAATAGTACCGTCATTTTCTATATTACTGTTCTTGGTTAAAAATGAAATAGTAAAATAATAGAGTAGATTATTTTTTATTGAAGGATTAGAAACTAAACTATCAACAATATTTAGTTTGTCAAGATTATAGCATAAGGAAACATTATTGAACTGCTTGTCTTTTGAATGTTCAAAATGTTTTTCAAGTGCCAGATTATTAAAATTTGAACGCAAAAAGGAACTGTAATTCAAATACTCGTTAAAGGACACATTATTATATTCAATATTGGTTCTGTAACTGTAAAAATCTTTAGGTAACGAGTTTAGAACATGACGTTTATTAAAACTGTAATTTACAAACGGGTATATTTCCTTACTGGTGTAATAACTGTAATCAATATTGGACTGGGCTATTTTATCAAACAATGCTGAAGTATGGTATTTATTTTTAAAATGTTTTAACCGTTCAGATTTGCTGTTTCTAATGGCTTCAATTTGTTTTTCAAATGCAGTTGGGTCTAGCTGACACAATTTAAACACTTGCTTTTCGTCAATCTCATTCTGTAAAAACTCATTGATCAAGTAATTATTTTTTTTGGCTCCTTCACCGGTATATACCAAAGATTCATCAAAATCAAGTGTGTTAAGCCTAAACATGATACTGTCATGTGGTTCTAAAAGTACGGTTTGTATTTCACTGCCATGGCTAAAAGTGTACATGCCAGGATCAAGGTTCATTATTTTATAGACAAATCTGTTGTTATTGTCCAATGGAATGGTATCAATAACCGTCTCGGCTTTTGATAAAACCACAAAATTACTGTTTGGGTTGATTATTTCACCACCCAAAAACGCATAATCATCTTGACCATTATCCTTATTGCAAGAGAATAACGATAAAAGAATAATAATTAAATAAAAATATAGTTTCATAAAAACTCCCTCTTATCAGCGCTCAACTGCTTGAGCCACTAATTATACAAATTTATGCCTTGTATTTAAGATGTCTTGTTAATACGCTGTTAAATGTTAAAATTTAGGCTTAAATAAGATTTAAAAATAGCTTGGGGATGTTTCGTCTTACGGTTTGATTTTTCTACTTTTGCCCAAAATTAAAAAACACGGCTATGTTATCAGTTTCAAACCTTTCAGTTCAATTTGGTAAGCGCATTCTTTTTGATGAAGTAAACACAACGTTTACGCAAGGAAATTGTTATGGTATAATTGGGGCCAATGGTTCTGGTAAATCTACCTTCTTAAAAATCATTTCGGGAAAGCAAGACCCAACATCTGGACAAGTGCATTTAGAAGCTGGAAAGCGTATGTCCGTACTGGAACAAAACCATAATTTATATGACGAGCATACTGTTTTAGAGACAGTTTTAATGGGGAACAAGCCCTTGTTTAAAATCAAAACAGAGATGGATGCCTTGTATGCTGATTATTCTGATGAAAATGCTGATAGAATAGGTGAGCTTCAAGTTCAATTTGAAGAAATGAATGGTTGGAATGCCGATAGTGATGCAGCCGCTTTACTGTCAAACTTAGGCATAAAAGAGGACTTACATTATTCGCTTATGAAAGACCTTGATGGTAAGCAAAAAGTGAGGGTGTTGTTGGCTCAGGCTTTGTTTGGAAATCCTGATGTGTTGATTATGGATGAGCCTACCAATGACTTGGATTATGAAACCATTTCATGGTTGGAAAACTTTTTGGCAAACTATGAAAACTGCGTGATTGTGGTTTCGCATGACCGTCACTTTTTAGATGCCGTTTGTACCCATATTTCGGATATTGATTTTGGAAAAATAAACCATTACTCAGGAAACTATACGTTTTGGTATGAATCATCGCAATTAGCAGCTCGCCAACGCTCACAACAAAACAAAAAAGCTGAGGAAAAGAAAAAGGAATTGGAGGAATTTATCAGACGTTTTTCTGCCAACGTAGCCAAAAGTAAGCAAGCAACCAGTAGAAAAAAGATGATTGAGAAACTCAACATCGCAGATATTAGACCTACCAGTCGCCGTTATCCAGCTATTATTTTTGAGCGCGAACGAGAAGCGGGCGACCAAATTCTGAACGTTCATGGGTTAGAGGCTTCTGTAGATGGTGAGCAATTGTTTAAAAACATTGATTTAAATCTGGCCAAAGGCGATAAAGTAGTTGTCTATTCAAAAGACTCTAGGGCAACAACGGCATTTTATCAAATATTGAATGGAAAAGAAAAAGCCGATGCTGGCACATTTTCATGGGGAATTACCACAACCCAATCTTATTTACCACTTGACAACAGTGAGTTTTTTGAAAACAATTTAACCTTGGTAGATTGGTTACGCCAGTGGGCCAAAACTGAAGAGGAACGTGAAGAAGTGTACATTAGGGGATTTTTGGGTAAAATGATTTTTAGTGGAGAAGAGGCACTCAAAAAATCAAATGTATTATCAGGAGGCGAAAAAGTGCGTTGCATGTTAAGCAGAATGATGATGATGCGTGCCAACGTATTGATGCTTGATGAACCAACAAACCACTTGGATCTGGAAAGTATTACCGCATTTAATAATTCACTTAAAAATTTCAAGGGCACTATTTTGTTTACCACTCATGACCATGAGTTTGCGCAAACCGTAGCCAATCGTGTGGTAGAACTAACTCCCAACGGAATAATTGATAGGTACACAACATTTGATGAATATATGCAAGATGCAAAAATCAAGGAATTGCGAAACAAAATGTATAGTGTAACAGCTTAAGGCTGTAACTCTGAAGTGACACTTTGAACAATTTCCACAGCTGTATCAAGCTCATCTTTGTTCACGTAAAGTTCTTGTTCTCCTGGAATGGCAGACCCAAAACCTGCCAAACGTCCAGACTCGGTTTCATCTTTTACCACTGCGTTAATGCCAACAGCATTAAGTTTATCTGTAATAAGTTGCACAACAATAAAACTTCCCGTAAATATTTTTATATAGTTGGAATCTGACATGGCCTTAAAATTAAAACGATTCTTCTTAAAGATACAAATTTTTGATAGGTTCTATCTTGTTCTACCAAAAAATAAATTTGTTAATTAAAAGTTAATAGTTTTATCTTTGTTATTATTAATACTACTTAAAGTCTAGTGAAAAACGGTACAGTAAAGTTCTTCAATGAGTCTAAGGGATTTGGATTTATCATTGAAAGTGGTTCTTCAAATGAATATTTCGTGCACGTATCTGGCTTAATTGACAAAATTAAGGAAGGTGACAAAGTTGAGTTTGAATTAAAAGAAGGTAAAAAAGGATTAAACGCAGTTAACGTTTCAGTTATTAAGTAAGCGTCTTTAATTTTTTTAAGAAATTTAAGCCTGCATGTTGCAGGCTTTTTGCTTTTATAAGGTGCTTATTTGTCAACAACAATGCGTTTATCTCTGTTGGCTAGCTCCCAAGCTGTACAGAAAACCAATCGAGCCCTTGTTTCAAGCAAATCGTATTGAATTTTATCAGGCGTATCTGTTGGCTTATGATAATCGGCATGGGTACCATTAAAATAAAAAATCACAGGGATATTGTTTTTTGCGAAATTATAATGGTCAGACCTGTAATAAAAACGATTGGGGTCGTTCTCATCATTATACGTATAATCTAATTCCAAATTAAAATAAGTCTTGTTTACAGTTTCAGAAATAGTATGCAGTTCTGTACTCAACTTATCCGAACCGATTAAATAAATATAATTTCTATCATTTTCGTGCTTTGCATCTACACGCCCTATCATATCAATATTTAAATCGGCAACCGTATTTTCTAAAGGAAAAATGGGGTCAACTTCTGTGTAATAACGAGACCCATAAAGACCTAATTCTTCACCGGTTACATGAAGGAACAGAACCGAGCGTTTTGGTCTGTGACCGTCGTCAACAGCTGCTTTAAAGGCTTTGGCAATTTCTAAAATGGCAACCGTTCCGGAACCATCATCGTCAGCACCATTATTGATTTGACCATCACTGGAAATACCAATATGGTCTAAATGGGCAGAAATAATAATCACTTCGTTTGGCTTTTCAGAACCCTTAATATAAGCAACCACGTTTTCAGAAGCCTTGATGCCATTTGAAAAGAATGATTCTGGAATGTCTTGAAAATAATCACCTTCAGAAATAGGAGATGGGATTCCCATGCTTATGTAATGCTCTTTAAGAAACTCTACCGCTTTTTTCTGTCCGGGCTCTCCTGTTTTTCTTCCTTCAAAATCATCTGATGCATAGGTGTAGAGTGCTTCTTTTAATTCTGAAGAAGTTATGGTTTGAGCATAATCTAAAACGTTATCAGAAAGGATTGTGTTGCTCTGTGAATTACAGGAATAGAACACAGAAACACTGATGGTCAATAATACGATAAGTTTTCTCATTTTTCTATTTTAAAGTCCTTTTTTAGGAATTTTCATAATTATCAATTTTTATGCGATCTTTTTGGTTTGCAAGTTGCCAGGCGGTTGCAAAAATCAATCTTGCGCGTTTGGTCAGTAAATTAAAATCTATTTTATCTACTGTATCGGTTGGTTTGTGGTAATCCTTATGTTCACCATTAAAATAAAATATTACAGGAACTCCCATTCTCGCAAAATTATAATGGTCAGACCGGTAATAGTAATGATTTGAGTCACCATCAATATCATATTTGTAATCTAAATCAATGTTGACGTAAGCGGTATTGACTTTTTCGGAAATATAATGAAGTTCCTTGCTTAATTTTTCTGAACCAATCAAATACATGTAATTGGTATTATTGATGTGGTCATCATCAATTCTTCCAATCATATCAATGTTTAAATCTGAAATGGTATTGCTTAACGGAAAAACGGGATGCAGCGTGTAGTAATCAGAACCATATTTTCCAATTTCCTCAGCAGTTACATGCAAAAACAGAATGCTTCTTTTCGGTCCGTGTCCTTCATCTTTAGCTATCTTAAAGGCTTGGGCAATTTCCATAATGGCAGATGTTCCAGAGCCATTATCATCAGCGCCATTATTTATTTTGCCATCTTCAGTGATGCCTAAATGGTCATAATGGGCTGAAATAATAACGACCTCTTCAGGTTTTTCTGAACCTTTAATGTATGCAACCACGTTTTCTGATGCTTTGGTGTTATTTGGCAAAAATGATTTTGGAATGGTTTGGTAATATGTTGAATCACCGTAAGGCGATGTAATTTGTTCTTTTTTATAATAGGATTTAAGGAATTGTGCCGCTAGTTTTTGTCCCAATTCTCCAGTAGCACGCCCCTGAAACGCATCAGATGAGAATTTGCTGAGGTGCTTACGTAATTCATTAGGTGTAATGGTATTGCTATATTTTACCACCAAAGCACTATCAACCAATTGAATACTATCTTTTAAATTTTGGATTTGAGTAGTGTATTTTGTGGTTGCGCATGAACCGACTAAGGTCAATGCAGAAGCAATTAGAGCAATTTTCATTGAGGGAATTTTTTAAAACTCAAATATATACAAAAAATGTATACTTCAAATTATCACTCAATACTAATATCGTCTAAATCAAGATCTTCCAATTCTTTTATGGCTTCTTTTTTTGAAGAGGCTTCTTTTTCTTTAAGCTCTTGGTTATTAGTAACTTTAGAGGTGTTGAACAAGGCCTTGTAGGTTGTTATTGCCAATGAGATGATTGCCAAAAGAAAGGTGAATTGTATTATTTTTTTTATTTGCCCACTTTTTTTTGAAAGATAAAAGGCTATCAGTACAAACAAAAGTGCAGCCACAGCTGGAAATATAGCCAGATTTGACAGCGGTAAAACAGACAAGATAACGGCTAATATGGCAGCAATCATTCCAAGAATTGTAAAAAGGCGTTTCATTTTTTAAAATATGATTTTAATTTTTTAATCCTTCAGCAGATTTAAGTTTTAACTCACCGGTACCAACGGGAATTTTAAACTTGCCATAAACAATGATTTTGTTTTCATCGGCGGTAAGCCACAACAAGTTATTGTTTTTACCTTGAAGCACATCATCACTTGAGCTGATTGCTAATTTATAACATTCTTTTTTTCCTATGTTGGTACCTATGGTTTCTTTTCCAAGATAAGTTATTTGAGCGTTTACTTCTTCTCTGTCAAACACAATGGTAAAACTTTTTTTAGAGCCTATGCTCATCGATTTGTAGTCAAAAAGCCTAATGTTGTATAAGGTTGATACAATGTCTTTTGTACCACTATGTATAGTAAAACTCTTGTTTTCCTCTTTATTATTCTTTTTGCGCTGTAGTGACTTGATGGTATTTGTTTTATGGTCATAGGTATATTTCATAAACTTGTAATATCCACCTTCATTAATGTCGCGTTTGTATAGGTAAGGAATTAAGTTGTTGGGATTGACGTAACTTTCATATAAATCAACAATTTTAAAGAAGTTGTCCCACTTACTGTATGTTGAAGCCGTGCATTTGAGTCTTAAAAGGGTAGCCTTTGATGTTTTTACGGTACTGGTTTCCATGGTTACCTGAGCTAGTTCAGTTAAGATTCCAGACATGTTATAGGAAGCTGTGTAAGTGAGTTTTTCGCCAGCAGCAACAGCATTATTTTGAGCATGGAGCGACATGGAAAGAACTAACAATACAATTGACAATGTACGCGTCATATATAAATAGATTAAGTTTTTATAACGTTGATATCTTCATTTATTGTGCCGAAAATACAATCCTTTGCAGTTAAAAACTAATTTTATGTTTTTAAAAATATAACTAAATGTCTAACTGACTTTTGTCATAGTTTTAGTTGGTTTCAAATAGTATATTTAGATATAACAATTTAAATACTAATTTAGATGAAATCGATACTACTACCCACAGATTTCTCTAAGAATTCTGAAAATGCCATTAACTATGCCATGGATTTGTTTAAAGATGTTCCATGTAACTTTTATCTGTTAAATGTGCAAAAGGCTTCTTCTTTTATTTCAGATGATATGATGGTCATGGCATCATCAGCAACTATTTATCAAACCATTGTTGACGTTTCTAAAAAGTCATTGACAAACTTGATAACCAAGATTCAGAAGAAATTTCACAACGAAAAGCATACGTTCCAATCGGTTGTTGATTATGATAATTTTATTGATTCCATTAATCAAATGGTTATTAACAAACAGATAGATTTAATAGTCATGGGTACCAAAGGCGCATCGGGATTGGAAAAAGTTGTTTTTGGAAGTAATACCGTTCATGTTATGCAACGTTGCATTGCCCCGGTGTTGGCAATCCCCGACGGTTGTGTGTTTACCAATTTAGATAGAATAGCATTTACCACAAATAACCTAACGCTTCATACCATAGAAGAATTAAAGCCGCTTAAGGATTTATTGATTTTGTATGGTTCTAAGTTGAATGTGCTCCATTTTGATGATTTGGAAGGTACCAGTAATCAAAAGAAAGCCAATAAAATGTTTTTGAAAGCGCATTTCAGCGATGTCACAACCTATGAAAACATAGATTCTTACAGTAAGGATTTATATAAAACACTGGTTGGTTATATTCATGCCAATGACATCAAGTTGATAGCTTTAATGCGTAAAAAACATTCTTTTTTAGAACGGTTGTTTACCAGACATCCAGAAGAAACATTGGCTTTTAATATTGATATTCCTTTTTTGGTGATGGAAAATGTTGTAGCCTAGCTATCAAATTAAAAGAGAATCTGGGTATAAAGACTTAGCACAGATTCTCTTTTTTTTTGAATTTCAAAATAGCTTTTATTGGCCTTCTTTAATATAGCCCCAACCTTCTTGTTGTTTTTCAATTATTTCAATGATGCCATCAGGAACACTTTTAACGCCTGTAATGATTTGTGAGGCATCTACATTATGACGTTTCATGGTTCCTTCACATATTACAAAGTCTATGTTGTCTTTTTTTGTAAGCTCTTCAATTTCTTTGGCGGCAACAGATTTATCCTTAAGGACCATATCCATAGCGCCACTATACATTACAACCTCAAATTTTGAATCTGGATAGGCTTCGGACATGGCTTTTACATGCCTCACGGCCGACTTGTGAACATCGGTATTGCTACTCGTAACATCAAACACGATTTTCACGGGTTTTTCTTGAGCAAATGCTATTGTTGTAATGAGCAAAGCTATCAGTAATTTAAAATAATATTTCATGATTTTTTTAATTTAAAAGTGTTATCCTGCAAAAATATATCCACAGCCATGTTCTTGTGCTCTTCCCAAAGCCCATACACCAGAAGGAACCAGTTGTACATTGGGAAGAATACCGGCAACCCAATCTTCATATACTTCTTTGGGGTCCAAGTTCATTTTGGTTGCCACCGCATTGCTATATACTTTAGTGGCTAAATCACAAGCGCAAAACATAGCACCACGTTCCTGCATACGTTTTATGCCATCAATTCCAGGTAATGGAAAGTCGCCTTCTTGTGGTTCGTAAAAAGGATTTCGCATATAGGGTTTTCCAGAGCCATCATTCATTTCAAACACCTCACCTAATGGGTATTTTTCCCATAAACGATCTTCAAAAGCTATGGGTAGTGCTTCATGTCTTAAAACAGTTACCGCCGTCATATCTTCATCTGGAGTTCCTGTTCCATTATTGGTTAAGTAAAAAGCCCAGTTCCAAATAACCGGAAATCCATGGTTTGGAGTAGAGCCATCATAAACTATTCGGTGTGTTCCTTTAATGTTGTCAAACCATTTGTCGGCATCACCCATGATTTTTATGTCAAAAGTAGTTTCGTTTGCATAAATGGGGTTTGTAAGTACAGAAAGTGTACTTGCCGTGGCTCCTAGTGCTAATGCTCCTAAAAAGCCTCTTCTTGAGTTAAAATTGGTTGTTTTCATAATGTTTATAGATTTATTTGGTTTTGGTGATATTATACTGTTGCTTATAAAATTTGATGATAGGTTGGAATGGTCCAATTTGGTGTTGCTCAACTGAAAAATCGTCAGCGTAAGGTGGGTAAGGTGTAGAGACGGGTTTTTTCTTTAGGTCGGGAAAGTCTTTTTCGGGGTTGGATTTCTTTGGCCGTTCTTGCTGATTGATATAACCAGCTACATCATAAGCGTCTTCATCTGTTAGAATCGGGCTATTGTAAGTGGCGCCAAATGGCATATTGACTTTTATAAACTGGGCAGCCGTTATAACACGTGCCATACCTGCACCGTTATTATATGAATCATTCCCCCATAATGGTGGATATATATAGGTATGACCATCTGGCGACATCAAACCATTGCCCTTGGCTGTATGGCAAACAATACAGTTTTTTATAAACACTTGTTTCCCTTTTCTTAAATCAACGGCTCTGTTTGGAATGTTGATTTTAACAAATCCCATTCCACCTACATTGCCGTCCTGAGGAGCAAAACGGCTCAACCATTTTAGATAGGATACAAAAGCTGTCATTTCTTTACTATCAATTGGGAGCACACGCCCATTCATACTCCGTTCCATGCATCCATTGATGCGTTCCTCAATAGTGCCAATTTTGTTTTCTCTTCCTCTAAATTGGGGAAATCGTTGTATCACGCCAATTAATGGCGCAGAATACGGTTTGGTTCCTGAATTGAGATGGCAATTTTTACAGGATAATCTGTTGCCCGAATACATTTTATTTGGATCTTCATTGTAAGGTCCAATGTAATTAGGGGTGTTAATGAATAAGTCATAACCATATTTAATAAGGTTGTTTTCTTTGGAATTTTTTAAAGTTGAAATATCATAGTCCCTAAAAAAAATATCTGATACGTTTTCAAGTTTTGTTACCGTGTTTTTGGGAGTTATGTTAAAGAACAATAATATAACCACAAGAGCGATTATGGAAATTGCACAAAGGCCCTTCAAAAGGATTTTGGTTTTAGTTGGTTGGTTTATTGCCATTGTTATTTATTGGATAATTCCAAGGCAAATAAGGGGAGCAAATAAATTGAGTAATGATTTTTTTGGTATGCTTGAGCTAAAAAAAGTATTTATAGTACTAATATAATCATTTTTAGATACTTATGCTGTATTAAAAAAAAACATTTTGAAGCGTTTATAAAAAATTATATTATCTTGATTTTAGGCTTAGTTTTTAATCCTAATTTGGATGTTTGTAACATATTGGCTGTTTTTTCGTCTATTAAGTATAAGAACACAACAAATAACCATCATGAGACAAGATAATCAACTTTTGGTCATTACCCATTTAAGCCAGTTAGCGACTTTGTTAACAGGTTTTGGCGGTTTATTAATCCCTTTGATTCTTTGGGCTACCCAAAAAGAAAAGGTTTATAATATGGACGAGCAAGGAAAAAGGATTGTAAACTTCCAATTGAGCTTAATTATTTATGCAATTATTTGCATCCCGCTTATATTATTATTGGGCTTAGGAATTTTAGGATTTATTGTTTTGGGCATTATTTCTATTGTTTTCCCAGTAATTAATGCTATTAGAGCCAGTAATGGGGAAACCCCGGATTATCCTATGTCAATACAATTTATTAAATAGCATATATTCCATAAATTCTAATCTCTTTATTTTATTAGTTAGTTAGAGATAAACAAAACGCCCACTACATATTTGGTGGACGTTTTGCATTATATAAGAAAGTTTAGTTTGTTTAACTGTTAAGCATAACGGGCATGACCAACATGGTGATAAATTCACCTTCGTCAAGGCCATCAATAGGTGTTAAAATACCAGCACGGTTGGGTAAACTCATTTCCAATTTAATCTCATCGGCATTTAAATTGTTCAGCATTTCTGTTAAAAACCGTGAGTTGAAGCCAATTTGCATATCATCACCTTGGTAGTCACAAGTCAAACGTTCTTCTGCTTTGTTGCTGTAATCAATATCTTCTGCAGAAATATTAAGCTCTGCGCCTGCAATTTTTAATCTGATTTGATGTGTGGTTTTATTAGAGAAAATACTAACACGACGAACGGAATTTAAGAACTGTGTTCTGTCAATCGTTAGTTTATTTGGATTTTCTTTGGGAATAACCGCTTCATAATTGGGATATTTACCATCAATCAAACGGCAGATTAACTGCGAATTTTCAAAAGTAAACTTCGCATTGGAATCATTATATTCAATCACAACATCTTCTTCGCTTCCAGCTAAAATCCCTTTTAAAAGATTTAAAGGTTTTTTCGGCATGATAAATTCAGCACTTTGTGATGCTTTTAAGTCTTCTCTGGTATATTTTACAAGTTTATGGGCATCAGTGGCCACAAAGGTTAATCCTTCTCCAGAAAACTGAAAAAATACGCCGCTCATAACAGGGCGTAAATCATCATTTCCAGCAGCAAAAATGGTTTTACTGATGGCGGTAGCCAACACATCACCAGTAACAATGGTTTTGCTTGGGTCTTCAAGCGCTACAGCTTTTGGAAACTCTTCGCCATTGGCATAGGCCAAGGCATATTTACCATGATTTGAACTGATTTCAACCGTATTGTTGTCTTCAACCTTAAAGGTCAATGGCTGCTCTGGGAATGTTTTTAAAGTATCCAATAATAATCTTGCAGGAAGCGCAACACTTCCTTGGCTGTCACTTTCCACATTAAGCACAGAAACCATGGTTGTTTCAAGATCACTGGCAGAAACAGTAAGTTTTGAATGATCTAGTTCAAATAAAAAGTTATCTAAGATAGGCAGGGTATTGGAGTTATTGATAACACCACCCAATACTTGTAATTGTTTTAATAAATATGTACTTGATACTATAAATTTCATTTGATTGATTATGTTTTTAGTTGACAAACGGTACTTTCAAATCATTAAAATTCCACTTTATATAAAACTTGGAATCATGAATGGATCATACATTTACCAATTAGTTTAGCTGAAAAAATACTACTTACAAATATATTGGATACGAACAAATTTAGGAAACAAACTTATTAACATTTAGTGGGAGAATTTTTTCCTTCGGATATAATTGAAAACAAAACCAAAAACAAGGAGTAACACTAGTGGTAGCAATATATTTACGAGTTGCCACTTGGTTTTTTCTTGGGCTATTTTTTGTTGATCCAAAAAGGCTACTGCTATTTGTTTTGAGCGAATGTTTATAAGTCCATCATCATCGAGCAGATAATTAACGGCATTCAACAAAAATTCTTTGTTACCATAGGTTTTTCCTGTCCATCTGTCAAAGCCTAATTCCTGTGGTGCATTTCTAACAACATCGTTTTTTATGATGTCACCATCTGAAATAACAATCATCTTTGTAGGAACACTTTCGTCTTTTTCAGCAGACAAATCAAAGGGCTTGATCCGGTTTTTATAAACCGAGGTAAATGTACCTTCCAACAGTACGGCCAGCGTTTGGTTTCCTTTATTGAAAAGTGATGGGTTTTGTTCTTGAGTTACAATGTCTAAGCTAATTTCCCTTGGTGTTCCTTCTAGTTTGGACAATGGCGCACTTTCCAATAAGATAGTCTTTTTCACCTTGTTTTTTAGCGTGTCAATTTGCGTGGCAAAATCAAATTTTACCAAATTTAAATTATTGACAATTGGGTGCGTGCTATTGGTTGAGGCCAATGGCGAATAAGGCCACCGTAAATTTTGGAATTGTGAATTACTGCCTTCTCCTAAGGCTAATGTTATAGGAGCTGAGTATAGGGTACTAACCAATAATGGGTTAACACGTACTCCGTATTTAAAAAAGAAATCGGTCAGGTTTAAATCACGAGGAATGGCATAGGATTTCCCGGAGTCATTATATAAACTGTCTTTTTCGGCTATAACATTGTCAATAAGCCATAGACTTTTGCCACCGTTCATGGTGTATTGATCCAATACTTGTTTTTCTTTTTCGGTAAATGCTTGCGTTGGTTTGGCCGTAATGATAAGGTCAAAAGCCTTTAATTCCTCTAGTGTTCGGTCTGGGTTTTTAGCAACACTATCCAATGTAAACGGTGCGATTTTGTAATATTCGCCTAGTTTTTTTACAAAATCATAAATATGGATATCGTCCAGTTCGCCATTACCTCTAAGGATGGCTATTTTTCGGCGCTTCGGTTTTGTTAATTTACTAAAAGCATCTGCAAAGGCATATTCTAAATGTTGCACCGAATTGGTCACCAACTCTTCCTGGGATGCTCCAATTTTATTTTTGATTAATGAAACAGGTACTGTCTTTCCATTATAGCTGGCCAAAGCCCAAGGGAAAATGACTTCTTGTGAGGTTTTTCCGTTTTCCTGAACGCTCAATTGCATGGGTGTTAAACCACGCTTACTTAATTCCTCGATGTTTTTGTTACCCTTAGAATCTTCTTCTAACGGATTGATAAAATGAAAAATAATGTGGCTATTATGGGCTGAAAACTCTTCAAGTAATTGCCTGGTTTCGCGTTGAAGACGTCTAAATTCAGACGGAAAATCATTACCAGTTAAATAAATATCAACCACAATAGGAGAATCAATATCTTTAATTATGTTCAGAGATGCTTGGCTTAATGTGTAGCGTTTATCATAAGTCAAGTCAAAACGCTTAAAAACGAGACTGCTCAAATAGTTTATCGCAATTAAGGCAATAATCAGAATAATGATATGTTTACTGTTTTTCTTCAAAAGTCTTTTTTAGCTGATATTGAGTCACATTGTTAACGGTATCTTGTTTAAAGACAAATTCCATGCATTCTTGCATCATGTTAAACGCACCTGGTTTAAAGCCTAAGTTATAATTCCACTTGTCGGGCGAATTGGCTTTTATGGAATCGTCCCAACCATACCATTCACTGGTTCCTAACGTACTTTGGATTTCATTTTTATGTTTACCAATAAATAAGCTATCACGAATCATTTCATCGCTCATTTCATAGCGTAAAGCTGGTTTTTCTTTCCATGCTTCGGCATCAAAATATTTTTGGTGGTGATAACTACAAAAAATATTTATAAATGGATAGAATACATAAAAATAAATGATGGGGGTCAACACCAAACTTATTAAAAACGTGACCCATTTGCGTTTGTCAATGGTTCTAGCAAATATCCAAACCAAAATATAGACGATAGTAAAAAAAACAACAAAAAGAGGTGTTATGATCATTTGGTTATTTGTTGAAATTTAGTTTGGTAATAACGATGAAAAACACAGCTATACTCAAAAAATAGATAATATCCCGGCTATCCAAAACACCACGGCTCATACTTTTAAAATGGTAGCTCATACCTAATTCTTCAATAAACGTACTGGATGTGACATCAGCCAAACCATCAAATCCTATGTAAAACAAAAAACAAATGGAGATGGCTATTAAAAACGCTACAATTTGGTTTTCTGATATGGTTGATGCAAAAACTCCAATGGCCGTGTATGATGCAATTAAAAATAACAATCCAAAATAAGAACCCAGTGTACTGCCAACGTCAAGATTGCCTGTTGGATTTCCCAATTGGTAAACGGTATACACGTAAAGAAGGGTGGGCAACAAGGCAATGATGATTAAAATGAGCGCACCGAAATACTTACCTAGAACAATGTGCAATTTTGAAATAGGCTTGGTGACCAATAATTCTAAAGTGCCTTGTTTTTTCTCATCAGAAAAACTGCGCATGGTTACGGCTGGAATTAAAAACATCAAAATCCAAGGGGCAATTAAAAAGAATGAGGATAAGTCTGCAAAACCATAATCCAATATATTGAAATCACCTTTAAATACCCACAAAAACAAACCATTGAGCAATAAAAAAATGGCAATGACCATATACCCAATGGGCGATGAAAAAAAGGTGTTTATTTCTTTTCTTAAAATAGCAAACATGTATTCTTTTTAAGGTAAATCATTAAAATTTGTTACTTAAGCGATTCAATTTTGTCAACACTCCAAGCTTCTGGTTTTGCATTAAATAATGGTTTGGTTTGAGACCAAACGGTTTTAAATAATTCAGATTGCCGGTACTGTTCCAAATCGCTTTCAGAGTCCCAATAACTATAGGTGAAAAAAATAGTTGGGTCCTTTTTATCCCTGTAAAGCTCCAATAGCTGGCAACCTTTAAAATTCTTTATCTTATTTTTATTGCTTTCAAAAGTATTAAGAAAATTGTTTATACTGTTTTCAGAAAAAGACATTTTTACAATTCTTACCAACATTTTAACTTATTCTTTTAAAAAATTAACGCTTACCGTATCCATTAAGTTTAATCCCATTAGTGTTGAAGCACTACCTATGGTGGCAGAATTGCTTTTGTAAACCGCTATCTCTAAAAAATTACCCGAATTAAAAACCACCAAACCGCGACCTTCATCATGGCGTTTTTCCTCTGGGATTTCAAAATTCACAAAATCGCTATACCTTTTGTAAATGGTCTTAAACTTATAGTTTCTTGCTGAAATTTCAAAAGGGCGTCCTTTTTGAATGGTTTCAAAAAATGATTTTTTTATGTTGGTGACCACATTTCCATAATTATCAATATAAATAACACTACCAATAATTTGTGATTTTTCATCATTCACGTAGGGGATGATGTTCTTGATGGGCTTAACCTCGGTAATGGTTTTGCCAATGACCTCCAGTGTGCCGCCCCGCGCAATATGGCAGGCCACTTTTACAAATACATCGAGAACGGGAAAACTGCTCTGGATTTTATCATGAATATTGATTTCTACAATTTTTTCTGGGACAATCTCTGAGCAAATCATACTCACAATCCCGTTGTTGGCACAAATAAAATAGTGGTCATCCAGTTTAATGGCTATATGCTTGTTTTCTGGATTTAATTCAGAATCAATCCCAATAAGATGGATAGTACCTTTGGGAAAACTACGATAAGCATTTTGAATAACATAGGCAGCCTCAGAAATATTGAATGGCGAAATGGAATGTGAGATATCAACAATTCGTATCTCGGGCATTTCAGTGTAAATAGCCCCTTTAATCGCACCAGCAAAGTGATCTTTTTCACCAAAATCAGTCGTTAGTGTGATAATTGCCATGGTTAAAATTGTTGATATGTTTTTGATGTTAGCTCAATCAAATTTATGTATTTTTGAGTTTTACAAACCTACATATTTTTTTTCGTTTTAAATTTTAAGTTGCAGGTAAAAAATTAACATGTAGGTTCATGAAGACCTTATTAAAAATAAGTAAAAATTAACTGAATAAAACTAATAAATCATTTCATCTAGATAAACTTTATTTAGGTTTATTTTAGACGATTTTTCAAAATAAAAACGGACGCCTTTTGAACGAAATTATCATTGAACTTGAAGAAATTACTCCAAAGGAATTTTTTGGAGAGCACAACACAAATATTGAACTTCTAAAAAAATATTTTCCAAAACTTAAAATTGTAGCTCGCGGCAATAAAGTAAAGGCTTTTGGAGACGAAGAGCTGCTAGAGGAGTTTGACCGAAGAATTACGATGCTCTTAAAGCATTTTGCAAAATACAATAAGCTTGATGAAAATACCATTGAGCGCGTACTGACCAGTCAAAGCAGTGATGATTACTCTACCTCGCAACAAAGTGGCGAAGTGATTGTACATGGTGTTGGCGGAAAATTGGTCAAGGCACAGACAGCCAATCAGCGTAAGTTGGTTGAAAGTATGCGTAAAAACGATATGGTTTTTGCCATTGGTCCTGCTGGAACAGGAAAAACCTATACGGGTGTGGCTTTAGCGGTTCAGGCATTAAAGAATAAAGAAGTTAAACGTATCATTTTAACAAGGCCTGCTGTTGAAGCCGGTGAAAATCTTGGGTTTTTGCCAGGTGATTTAAAAGAAAAACTGGATCCGTATATGCAACCTCTTTATGATGCCTTGCGCGATATGATTCCTGCTGAAAAATTGGCCATGTATATTGAAAACGGCACCATCCAAATAGCGCCTTTGGCGTTTATGCGTGGTAGAACCTTGGATAATGCCTTTGTAATTTTGGATGAAGGGCAGAACACCACACACAACCAAATGAAGATGTTCTTGACCAGAATGGGAAAAAACGCCAAGTTTTTATTAACAGGCGATCCAGGCCAAATAGATTTGCCAAGGCGGACTATTTCTGGATTGAAAGAAGCCTTGTTGATTTTAAAAAACGTGGAAGGCGTTGGGATGATATTTTTGGATGATAAAGATGTGATTCGCCATAAACTGGTCAAAAAAGTTATTGAAGCCTATAAAAGTATTGAAAACAGAGAGTAATGAGTAATACAATCATTGACACCAATTTTAATTTTCCTGGACAGAAAAGCGTGTATAAAGGAAAAGTTAGAGAAGTCTATAACATTAATAACGAAGAGCTGGTTATGATAGCAACCGATAGGCTTTCGGCATTTGATGTTGTCATGCCCAAAGGGATTCCCTACAAAGGACAAATACTCAACCAGATAGCGACCAAAATGATGGCCGCCACGGAGGATTTGGTGCCTAATTGGCTAACCGCTACACCTGATCCAAATGTTGCCGTAGGGCATTTATGCGAACCGTTTAAAGTGGAGATGGTCATTCGTGGGTATATGTCCGGTCACGCCGCCAGAGAATATAAAGCCGGAAAGCGCATGCTTTGTGGAATTGCTTTGCCAGAAGATTTGAAGGAAAATGACAAGTTCCCAGAACCCATTATTACGCCAGCAACCAAAGCCAAAATGGGCAATCATGATGAGGATATTTCCCGTGAAAATATTTTAAAACGCGGTATTGTTTCAGAAGCCGATTATCTGGTTTTAGAAGATTATACTAGAAAATTATTTCAAAGAGGGACTGAAATAGCTGCTTCAAGAGGATTGATTTTGGTGGATACTAAATATGAATTTGGTAAAACCAAAGACGGACAAATTGTATTGATTGATGAAATACACACGCCAGATTCTTCGCGTTATTTTTACGCTGAAGGCTATCAAGAACGACAAGATAAAGGCGAAGCCCAAAAACAATTAAGTAAAGAGTTTGTACGCCAATGGCTGATTAGTAATAATTTTCAAGGATTGGAAGGTCAAACTGTGCCTTTTATGAGTGATGACTATATTGAAGCGGTTTCAGAGCGTTATATAGAACTTTACGAAAACATAACCGGAGAAACCTTTATCAAGGCGGATGTATCTAATATCCATGAACGAATAGAAAGGAATATTTTAGAATATTTAAATAAATAAAAATTATTTATTGTAGTCTTCCAATTCCATATTAATCAATTTATCAATAATATCGATTTCTTTTAAAGCGCGATTGTAAATGGAATCTTTTCCTGCAGTTACATAAATGCTTTCTATAATGATATTTTGTAGCTCAACCGAGAACAACTTTTTAGGTTTTTCAATATGGAAGTTGGAATAGTTGATAACGCCTCTCAATTCTGGCGACAGTTCCTTAATAATGATTTCCCATTGGATATCTTCCAGTTTGTTGATGTATCGATAAGTACTCTCTAAATTTTGTAGTTTTTTTTGAATGTCGGGGTTTTTAATACGTTTTATATCGCCACTGTTGACCAAACTTTCATAGAGGTTGTCATTGCCATGAAAATCGGAATATTGTGAAAGGTTCATGGCAATAAAGGCCAAAGTATCAATGCTTTCCCATTTTTTATTGGATATGATGATGTTGCCACGATTATATAATGATTTGTAATAATCATTCAGTGACTCTAATTTGGAAATCTCTTCCAAATTTTGTTGGATTTGTTCTTTAACATCGCTGTAGGTCTTTATTTCTTGTTGTTTTTCAATTTGGTCACTGTTCCAATTGTTGATTTTAAGGGCAATTAAAATACCAATAACCACAAGTATAATTTCACCAATAGCATAAAAAAGATATTTTCTTATGTTGTTATTGGTCAACAAATTCAACCGTATGGTTTTAAAAAATCGAAGCATACTAAAACCAATAAATCCCTAATGGAACTCTTTTTTGAGAAAGAAACTCCAAAGAGCTGTTATAAACTGTGGTCTAAAAGTTTATTGTTTTCTACTTGCCAATATTGCGGTAACCATGAGCCCCAAGCCTATACCGCCAATAATGGAACCCACAAACCACAATACAGATGTTTTGAGAACAGCCAAACCTACACCCACACCCAACAAGGTGCCACCACCAATAGCCCAAGTACTTTTGTCACTGTTGTTATTAGCCATCATATATGTTTTGGTCACTAAATGTACATAATAGTGAGATCCTGTACTATGACATTTGTTAGGATGATGGATTTAGCAACAACCTTTAGTTAAGTTCAAAATTGGGCAATTATTTTATTCAATGTTAGCTGCTGGAATTTTCCGTTTTAATGAAGACTGATAACTCTTGTAACGGTCCAAATTTCATCCGTTTTTTTCCAAACCAGAATAAATCTACTTGCCGTTGATTTATTTTCTGGTGTTTTTTTATCATTGAAAGTATGATACCCTATTTCGACAGCTCCGTAATCTTTTATAGGGTACACCTCTATACTACCTTTAATAAGTGTTCTCGTAACTTTATCGCAAATATTATTTTCCAGTGCAGTCAAAACTTGTTTTTTTGAAGTAGTTAAGCCTCCTTGATCATGATAGAACTCCAAATCCTCTGAATAAAGAGCACTTTGGGTAGCCATATCGCAAGAATTGTATGCATCAAATAGTTTCTTATCCATTGCTACAATTGTGTCATAAAGTTCTTTGTCAATTGGGACATAAGCTCTTCTTAAAATATCTTCATATGTTTCTTGAGAATAACCAAATAAGATATTTAGCAGCGTAATTGCGAAAAGGATTAATTTTAATTTTGGTAGTACCATTTGATTTAAGTTTTGATTAGTTATTTTGAGATTCTTGCAGCTAACGAAATGATATCAAATTCGTTTTAATGTTTTATATCAAAAGATAAGCGAAGTTAACCTAATTATAGTATTAAAGCTATATACAATACTGCGTATTTATAATCATATATATCTTAGCGTGCGGGTTGTTTTTTTAATAAATCCACTATTTTTCGTGCCAGATTATATACAAAATGGTTGGTGCGAGCGTAATAAAACGATATGATACATACCACAACAATAAACATTAAAGCGCCTATAATAGCTTCGGTTGGGTTTAAGGACTGGTTATAAAACCGTTTTAAGCCAATACCTGTAAAACTTCCAAACAAGATGATAAAATGAATCACATAAATAGACAAGGTCTTTTCACCTATACGCGCTATGATGGATTGTTTTAAAAACCGTTCAAAGGCATAGAATACACCAAACAAAATAATCACATTACCCAGGCGGGTAAAGAGATAGTTGTAGTCGGCACTTAGCTTTAACAATTCTATATGGGTCCATGCATGTAGTTTCAGCAAAAACCAGGTGGAGCAATACATAAGCAGCAAACCAACCACAAAAAAGGTCAGTATTGAGAATATTTTAAATCGGGTACGATGCGCATGCCTAAAAAACACAGTGGATAAAAAGGCGCCAAAAGCCGAATAGCCAAACCAGGGTAAAATGGTAAAAACCGATCCGTTTACTTTGGTCATATAATTGGCAATGACCAACGGTAAATTATCAATCACCAAATTTCTGTACAATGGTTCGGTAACAAAACATAGACAGCCAATGCTAAAAAGCACAATGGAAAAAATATAACTATGGTTTTTGCAAATGATGTGCAAACAAATAAGTATGATTAGTGACAAGCCAATGCACTGCAATACATCAACCACCAAAAAATACGGGCTAAAAACCCCTTCAAACCAACTGACCAAATTAACACGAAGGCTATACCCAATGATAATGAGCAATAATCCTCTAAACAATCCCTTTTTTATTCTTGGACGGTCATCACCTTTGGCATTGGCTTTCAACAATAAATAGGTAAAAACCAAGCCAGAAATGGTAAAAAATGTTGGGGCTGTAATCCCTCTAAAGTACGACCAAACATCATAAGCAGGATTGCCTTCAATTCGATATACAGGGTCTAACAGAGTGTCAATAAAATGCCCCTGAAGCATCATTAAAATGGCAAAAGCCCTAACAGCATCAATAAAGTGTAAACGGTTTGAGTGCAATATCAGTTAGTTTAGGTAGTAGTAAATATAAAATAAAATTCTTTTAAAGCAAGATTGACATTTTATTAAAAAATTATGGTTTTTTATAAGAAGAACTTTAATTTAGTGGCAATTACATATATAATTATAAACAAGCTAAAACAAACCATGAGTAATTATCACATCAAACACCTTGAGGAGTACTACCAAGTTTACAGAAAATCGGTAAGGGAGCCAGAAAATTTTTGGGCAGAAGTAGCCGAAGAACATTTTATTTGGCGCAAAAAATGGAACAATGTATTGAGTTGGGATTTCAGAAAGCCAGAAATAAAATGGTTTGAAGGTGCCAAACTTAATATAACTGAAAACTGTATTGACAGGCACTTAAGAACCAAAGGCGATAAAACCGCTATTATTTTTGAGCCCAACAATCCAGATGAGGTAGCACAATACATTACTTATAATGATCTGTATGACCGGGTTTGTAAAATGGCTAATGTTTTAAAAGAGCAAGGTGTTAAGAAAGGTGACCGTGTGTGTATTTATTTACCCATGATTCCAGAATTGGCAGTTTCTTTGTTGGCATGTGCCAGAATTGGTGCCATTCACTCTGTGGTTTTTGCCGGATTCTCATCAAAGGCCTTGGCTACCAGAATAAACGATAGTGAATGTAAATTTGTTATAGCTTCCGATGGTTCTTACAGAGGCTCAAAATCCATAGATTTAAAAGGTATTGTTGATGAAGCTTTAGAGCAATGCCCATGTGTTCAAACAGTTTTGGTTGTTAAAAGAGTCCATTCAGAAGTGACCATGAAAGCAGGTAGGGACATTTGGTTGCAACCCTTGTTGGATAATGCTTCAGGTGATTGTGTGCCAGAAATTATGGATGCAGAAGACCCCTTGTTTATATTGTACACCTCTGGTTCTACAGGAAAACCAAAAGGGATGGTTCATACCACAGCTGGTTACATGGTATATACGGCTTATACCTTTAAAAATGTGTTTCAATACAAAGATGATGATGTGTATTGGTGTACGGCAGATATAGGTTGGATAACAGGGCACAGCTATATTGTATATGGGCCGTTGGCTAACGGCGCCACTACCGTTATGTTTGAAGGAGTTCCCCATTATCCTGATTTTGGTCGATTTTGGCAAATTGTTGACAAGCATAAAATCAATCAATTTTATACGGCACCAACAGCCATACGAGCCTTGGCGAAACAAAATATTTCATTTGCTGAAGCTCAAGATTTGTCATCCCTACGCGTTTTAGGGTCCGTCGGAGAACCTATTAATGAAGAGGCTTGGCACTGGTACAATGATATTATTGGAAAGAAAAAAAGTCCTATTGTTGATACGTGGTGGCAAACCGAAACAGGCGGTATCATGATAACGCCCATACCATTTGTAACACCAACCAAACCAACTTATGCTACCTTACCGTTTATTGGCATT
Source organism: Yeosuana aromativorans (assembly GCF_014646655.1). Classification (GTDB taxonomy): domain Bacteria; phylum Bacteroidota; class Bacteroidia; order Flavobacteriales; family Flavobacteriaceae; genus Yeosuana; species Yeosuana aromativorans. The sequence goes on from NZ_BMNR01000007.1 coordinate 71,396, forward strand.
CAACCAGCTTTAATGGACGAAAACGGAGAGGAAATAAAAGGCAATCAGGTAGATGGTAGGTTGTGTATTAAGTTTCCGTGGCCTTCCATAGCAAGGACTATTTGGGGCGATCATCAGCGGTATAAGGATACGTATTTTTCAGCTTTTGATAATAAGTATTTTACGGGAGATGGTGCTTTACGTGATGAGGTAGGCTATTACAGGATAACAGGTAGGGTAGATGATGTAATTATTGTATCTGGCCATAATTTAGGAACAGCACCTATTGAAGACGCCATTAACGAACATCCTGCTGTTGCAGAGTCCGCCATTGTAGGCTTCCCACATGATATTAAAGGAAATGCATTGTACGGTTACGTGATTTTAAAAGAAACCGGTGAAGGCAGGGATCATAACAATTTGCGTAATGAGATCAATCAAATCATTACCGAGCATGTAGGACCGATTGCAAAATTGGATAAAATCCAGTTTACAAGCGGCTTACCAAAAACACGTAGTGGTAAAATCATGCGACGTATTTTACGAAAAATAGCTTGTAAAGACATTAACAACTTGGGCGATACATCAACCTTGTTGAACCCTGAAGTTGTTCAGGAAATAATCGATAATGCGCTTTAAATTATTTTAAAATCCAAAAGGAGTTCGCCTTCAAGTGACACTTGAAGGTGGTCTCCTTTACTATTCAAACCGGTTCCAGATGCTGGTGTTCCGGTAAAAATAAGGTCGCCAGGTTCTAAGGTCATAAAGCTTGACACATACGTAATAATTTCACTAAAATTATAAATCATAAATCCAGTGTTTCCAACTTGCTTTTGTTCACCGTTTATGACCAAATCAAAATTGATATTGTTTAAATCCGCAAAGTTTGAAATTGGCTTGAAACTTGATATTGGCGACGCACCATCAAAACCCTTTGCCAAGGCCCAAGGCCCTTTGGTTTCTCGGCTAGCAGCCAGAACATCCTTAGCAGTATAATCAATACCAACAGCAATTCCTGAAATGTAAGATTCAGCATCTTTTAATGCAATGTCCTTTCCTTGTTTACCAATTTTAATAAGTAATTCCACTTCATAAGCCAATTGTGTGGTAATCTTAGGGTATGAAACATCTTTATTGTCTGTGACCAATGTGCTCTCTGGTTTTGTAAAAATGACCTGTGCACCCGTTTTTAATGCACTGATTTCATTTTTATCATTTACATAGTTTTTGCCAATGCCTATAATTTTCATGTGATTTTGAATAAAATTTAAGTGGATAAAAGTAAGAAATTAGTCTATTAAAATTTAAAATAATTTTAACGCCTTGTCTACTTAAAATTTGGTGTTTTTTCATACCTTAAATGACTGAAATAAAACCAATCAAGATGAGAAAAATAAATGCTTATGCAGCTAAAGAAGCTGGGGGGAAATTAGAAAAATTTCAATATGAATTGCCAGATATTGGTAATGAAGAAGTAGATATTAAAGTGCATTATTGTGGTGTGTGCCATTCCGATCTAAGTATGATGAACAACGAATGGGGCATGACACAATATCCATTGGTGCCAGGACATGAAATCGTGGGTGAGGTCATAGCTTTAGGTAGGGAGGTAAAAGGATTGAAGATTGGAGACAAAGTTGGTATGGGTTGGTACTCGGCTTCGTGTATGCACTGTAACCAATGTATGGATGGAAAACAACATTTGTGTAGCAGTGCCGAAGGGACCATTGTTGGTCGCCACGGCGGTTTCGCTGATGCCGTTAGAGGACACTGGTCTTGGGTAACGCCATTGCCAAAAGGACTTGACATATCCAAAGCAGGTCCGTTGTTTTGTGGTGGAATTACCGTTTTTAACCCAATTGTTTTATCTGGTGTGCAACCAACAGATAAGGTTGGTGTGATAGGTGTAGGTGGTCTTGGGCACATGGCTATCAAATTTTTAAAGGCATGGGGTTGTGAGGTCACGGCCTTTAGTTCAAATCCTAAGAAAAAAGATGACATTTTAAAAATGGGAGCCCATCAAGTAGTAGATTCAACCAATCCAGAAGCGCTAGAGGGTATAGCTGGTACGTTAAACTTTATTTTAAATACAACCAATGTAAGCTTAGACTGGAATTCCTTTTTGACTACTTTAGCGCCACAAGGTAAATTGCACACCGTGGGTGCTGTTTTGGAGCCCATGGCAATTCCTGCATTCAGTATGATAATGGGTGAGAAATCTGTTGGTGGAAGTCCATTAGGAAGTATTGCCTTAACTAGAAAAATGTTGGAGTTTTGTGTAAGACATAACATTTATCCAACAGTAGAAGAGTTTAAAATGGAAGACGTTAATAAAGCTATGGAACATCTTGAAAAAGGAAAAGCTAGATTTAGAATTGTCCTTAAAGCATAAGATTAATAACTAACTCAATATATCATGGCAAAATCGCACGACGCTAAGAAAAACGTAAAGAAGGAAGCTGTTTTAAGTCCAAAGGAAAAGAAAGCAGCTAAACTTGCTAAAAAGGCAAAGCGAACCTAACAATTTAATTTGGTCCTAGAAAAAACCACTCTGATTTCGAGTGGTTTTTTTATGACATCTAGGATAATTTTCAAGTAATTCAATAGTCTCTGCTAATACTCATAGAAAGAATGGCTATTTTTACACTTAAAATTTTTAAAAATTAAAGTCATTACATGCAACATTTAGCAGACAAAAAAAATAAAGCAAAACCTAAAACAACCATGGCCCAGGCCTTTAAAACCATTATTTGGCCAAGACGGAATTTGGTTTTTATTGGTTTGATTTTAATTGTTTTAAGCCGATTGTCCAGTTTAGTGCTCCCTTGGAAAAGTAAAGCCTTGTTAGACGACGTTATTCCCAATAAAGATTATGATCAATTATATAATTTATTGCTCATCGTTGGTATCGCTATTTTAATTCAAGCAACAACTTCTTTTTTGTTGACAAGAATTCTAAGTGTTCAAGCGCAATACTTAATTAGTGAACTGAGAGCTCAAGTACAAAAAAAAGTACTGTCGTTACCTATTAGTTTTTTTGACAACACCAAATCCGGAGCATTAGTTTCCAGAATCATGACAGACGTAGAAGGCGTAAGAAATCTTATTGGAACCGGTTTGGTACAAATGGTAGGCGGTACCATTACCGCTGTAATTTCATTGGTGTTATTGATTCGCATTAGTCCATCAATGACTTTGTTTGTGTTGGTTCCAGTCGCCATTTTTGGATTTATAGCGCTTAAAGCCTTTGGGTATATTCGCCCAATATTTAGACTTCGAGGAAAAATAAATGCCGAAGTAACAGGACGCCTTACAGAAACCTTGGCAGGAGTTCGTGTCATTAAGGCATTTAATGCCGAAGAACAAGAGAACAAAACCTTTGAAAAAGGCGTTGATAGATTGTTTCAAAATGTCAAGAAAAGCTTAACGGCAACAGCATTCATGACCAGTTCATCCACATTTTTGTTGGGAATAGCCTCTACAGGTATTATGGGGATTGGTGGTTATAAAATCATGACAGGCGATCTAACCGTTGGTGATTTCTTGTCATTTACTTTGTTGCTTGGTTTTATGATAGCGCCCATAGTTCAAATGAGCAATATAGGAAGCCAATTAACCGAAGCATTAGCGGGCTTGGACCGAACCGAAGAGCTCATGAACATGACGGCGGAAGAAGATAACGAAGCACGAACCATTCAGTTACAAAATATAACCGGAACCATTGAATTTCATGATGTATCATTTGCTTACGAAGCTGGGAAGGATGTTTTACACAACATTAGTTTTAAGGCGCCCTCAGGTTCCGTTACTGCCTTAGTGGGCAGCTCGGGTTCCGGTAAATCAACCATTGCAGGATTGTCAGCCACGTTTTTAAATCCAAAATCAGGAATGGTGACCATTGACAATCAAGATTTAGCAAAAGTAAAATTGAGCAGTTATAGAAAATATTTGGGAGTGGTTTTACAAGATGAGTTTTTGTTTGAAGGTACCATTAGGGAAAACATCATGTTTCCACGTCCCAATGCTTCAGAAGAAGATTTGCAAAATGCAGTAAAAGCTGCATACGTAAATGAGTTCACCGATCGTTTTGATGACGGATTGGACACGTTAATAGGCGAGCGCGGTGTTAAATTATCAGGTGGACAGCGTCAACGTTTGGCTATAGCCAGAGCCATCTTGGCTAATCCTAAAATCATTATTTTAGATGAAGCAACCTCAAGTTTGGACACAGAAAGCGAGGTTCTTATCCAAAAGAGTTTAACCGAGTTGATTAAAGACAGGACAACCATCGTGATAGCACACAGACTGAGCACCATCAGAAAAGCGGACCAGATTTTGGTGATTGAGGCTGGCCGTATCGTGGAACGCGGTAACCACGACGAATTGATTGCCAAGCAAGGGCGATATTACGATTTATATACCTATCAAGCTAAAATTTAAACTATGACTATAGAAGATTTAAAACCCACAGAATTTGCCTCGTTTTATAGCGGATATGTTAGTAAAATCCCAAAGAACACATCATTAATGGATTGTTTTGAAGAAGGTTCAAAAACCATTATAAACTTTTTTAAAAGCATCCCTTCAGAAAAGCAGCATTACAAATATGCAGACGATAAATGGACCATTAAAGAAGTGTTTCAGCACATTATCGATACAGAACGGGTGTTTATGTATCGTTGTTTTAGGATAGCAAGACATGACCAAACCGCTTTAGCAGGATTTGAGCAAAATGGATATATTGAACCGTCAAAAGCCAATAGTAAATCCATGGACATATTGATAGCAGAGTATCAATCCGTTAGAAAATGCTTCATCGTGTTGCTGAATAGTTTAGATGAAGAGGATTTAAAATTCAAGGGAACTGCTAGTGGCAATACCATGACGGCTCGTGCTGCCGCTTTTATTGCCATTGGGCATGAAAGATGTCATATGGATATTATTAAGGAACGTTATTTATAAAGTGGGTTAGTTAAAACGTTTTTTGCTAAATTTAATAAAACATAATTATCACTAGATTTGTTGCGATAAAGTAGTCACATTTGCATAATATGAATATAGAACCACTTTTAAAATACATGAATGATTATGTCACTTTGACAGAAGAAGAAAAAGATTTTTTGGTGTCTAAGGTGATTTGCAGAAAGTATCTAAAAGGGCAATATATCGTTCAACAGGGAGATATATGCAAATATTCATGTTTTGTATTATCTGGGTGCACAAAAACATTTTATATGGATCCTCAAGGACAAGAACACATTGTGATGTTTTCCATTGAGGATTGGTGGTCTTCAGATATTGGGAGTTTTATAAACCAGACACCAGCCGATTTCAACATTCAATGTTTAGAGAGTACAGAGTTAGCTATGTTTTCTTATGATGTTATTGAAGAATTGTATAGTGAAATCCCAAAATTAGAACGTTTTTTTAGACAAGTCACAGAACGTGGACTTATAGCTTCACAAAAGCGAATTGTTAGAAGTTTTAGTCTTTCAGCAAAAGAACAATATATTTATTTTCGAAATCAATACCCCAAAATTGACCAACGCATTCCTCAATATATGATAGCCTCATACCTTGGCATCACCAAAGAATTCCTTAGTAAAATAAAGAGTCAACTTGCCTTAGAGTAGCAGATGTTAATCTAGATTAACATCATTTAATAAACTACTTTATTTTAATTGAGCGATATGTTCAAGAACTTTGTATTGTAATAATTAAAAACATTACTAAGCATATTAAATAAGCAAAAAAATAATATTATGAAAAACTTAAAGAACACAACATTAGCGCTAATAGCATTTTCCGCGTTTTCGTTTACAGCAGTTGAAAAAGAAAAAAAAGACATCAAAACAGAAGACAGTAAAGTTATTTGGAAAGGCTATAAAGTAACCGGATCACATGAAGGAACCATTGAAATCCAATCAGGTTCATTGACATTTAGTGAAGATAAGTTAGTGGGAGGGGAGTTTGTAATTGATATGACATCTCTTGTAAGCACCGATTTAGAAGGCGAATACAAAGGAAAACTGGAAGGACATTTAAAATCTGATGATTTCTTTGGTGTTGAAACTTATCCAACAGCAAGTTTGGTGTTTACCAATGTGAAAGCTACAGGAAAAAATTCGTATGAAGTAACCGGTGATTTGACCATCAAAGGAAAGACAAATCCAATTACATTTAACATGTCTATATATGGAAGTAAAGCAACAGCGTCTTTAAAAATTGACAGAACAAAATACGATGTACGTTACGGTTCTACCAGTTTCTTTGACGGACTGAAAGATAAAGCCATTTATGACGAGTTTGATTTAGTGTCAGATTTGGTATTTTAATTTAGAGTGACTAATAACAAAAAGGCGTTCAGAAATGGACGCCTTTTTGTTTTAATAAATTTACAGGAAGGGGTTTTTAAAAGGTTATCTTTGTTTTCAGATAAACACGATATGTTATTTAAAAAGATTATAGAGCCGCTTAAAGATAACTTAGAGCAGCACGGTATCAAAGAACCCAACCAACTTCAAAAAGCCATTCTTTCCAAAATTAAAGGAGGTGGCAGTTTATTTGTGATAGCTCCCGAAGGCTCCGGAAAAACCACAAGTATTGTGATAAGTGTTATCAATAAATTAAAGGCGGCTTTTGAAGATGCACCACGCGCCTTGATTTTTGTAAAGGATAAACAAACGGCTTTAGATTTAGCGGCGTTGTTTAATAACTTTGCACGTGGGACCGATTTACGGATTTACTGTGCGTATGATGAACACAATATTGAACTGCAACGCGAAGAACTCTATTTAGGGACTGATATTGTTATTGCCACGCCTAAACGTTTGAACAAGATATTCTATTTAAACGGTATCAATCTAAACAAGCTGCAAATGTGTATTGTTGAAGATGCCGAATTTTTGTTCAGGAACAATAACTTTGCGGAAGTTACCAGAACACCCGAAAGTATTGGGAAATGCCAGTATCTGGTTTTTTCTGATGCGTTTGATGCCCGTTTTGAGCGTTGGCAAGACTCGTTTATGTACAATGCTCAAATAGTAAAACTCAATTAAAGCGGTATATTGCCGTGTTTTCGTTTTGGTTTGTCAACGTTTTTGTCTTCAAGCATAGCAAACGCTTTGATGAGTTTGCGCCTCGTGTCTTTGGGTAAAATCACTTCGTCAATAAAACCGCGTCTGGCTGCTCTATAGGGATTGGTGAATTTATCGGCATATTCCGCTTCTTTTTCAGCCAATTTTTCCTCTGGGTTTTCAGCAGCGGCTATGTCATTTTTAAAAATAATCTCGCTGGCACCTTTAGCTCCCATAACAGCAATTTCAGCCGTAGGCCACGCAAAATTCAAATCGGCACCAATATGCTTGGAGTTCATCACATCATACGCACCACCGTAGGCTTTTCGGGTAATAACGGTTACCCTAGGCACTGTGGCCTCACTTAAGGCATACAATAATTTGGCACCATGTACAATAATACCGTTCCATTCTTGATCGGTTCCGGGTAAAAATCCGGGGACATCAACCAAAACCAATAACGGAATATTAAAACAATCGCAAAAACGGGTAAAGCGCGCTGCTTTTTTAGAACTGTTCACGTCTAAAACACCGGCCAAAAACATGGGTTGATTGGCAATAACACCAATACTTCTTCCTGTAATTCTGGCAAACCCCACAATAATATTTTCTGCATAATCCTTATGGATTTCATAAAAGGAATCGGTGTCAATAATCCCTTTGATGACCTCGTGCATATCATAAGGCTTGTTGGCATTATCTGGAACAATATCTGATAATATATCTCTGACTTCATCACCAAGTTTAAAATCAAGTTTCTTTGTAGTTTCAGTATTGTTTTGAGGCAGATATCCCAACAGGGTTTTAATATCTTCTAAACATAAAATGTCATTAGCGGATGTTTTATGCGCTACACCAGATTTTGAAGCATGGGTAAAGGCGCCTCCCAATTCTTCGGAAGTCACAGTTTCATTGGTTACTGTTTTAACAACATTTGGGCCAGTTACAAACATATAACTTGTGTTTTCCACCATTAGGGTAAAATCGGTCATGGCAGGTGAATACACAGCACCACCAGCACAAGGTCCCATAATAGCGGAAATTTGAGGAATCACGCCAGATGCCTGAACATTTCTGTAAAAGATATCGGCGTAGCCACCGAGAGAACGCACACCTTCTTGAATCCTGGCACCACCAGAGTCATTTAATCCAATAACGGGAGCACCAACCTTTACAGCCAAATCCATGATTTTACAGATTTTTTCGGCATGGGTTTCGGATAGGGCGCCACCAAAAACAGTAAAATCCTGAGCATAAACATACACCAATCTTCCATTGACTGTGCCGTAACCAGTAATGACACCATCCCCAAAATAAATCTCGTCTTGCATGCCAAAATCGGTTGTTCTGTGGGTAACCAATATGCCAATTTCTTCAAAAGAGCCTTCATCCAGCAAATAGTCAACGCGTTCTCTTGCTGTTAGCTTTTTCTTAGCATGTTGTTTATCAATGCGCTTTTGTCCGCCTCCCAAATGGGCTGAAGCTATGCGTTTGTTTAATTCCTTGATTTTATCGTCTTTGGAGTCCATCTATAATTTTTAATAGGGTTTGATTATGAGTTTGGTAAACGCACTAATTTTTTATCATCCATGTAGCGTTTAAGGGCTATCAAAGCAGCGATTTTTGCTTCCATTTCAGATTGCTGTTTTAAAACTTCAGGAGCATAATGCTTCTTTACAAAATGCGTATCAAAGTTACCTGAACGAAAAGCGTCGTGTTCAAAAACGTATTTTCCAAATGGTAAGGTTGTTTTTACACCTTCAATTTTATAGTTGTCAATAGCTTCAATCATGAGTTGAATGGCTTCTTCACGGGTTTTTCCGTAAGTGATCAGTTTAGCCAGCATGGGATCATAATAAATGGGAATATCCATACCTTCCTCAAAACCATTATCTACTCTAATGCCTTTACCCGATGGTAGTTTATACACATCCAGATGCCCAACGCTTGGTAAAAAATCGTTTAGAGGGTCTTCTGCATATACCCGTAATTCCAGGGCATGTCCGTGAATGTTTAAATCGTCTTGTTTGATGGTTAATACTTCGCCTCTTGCCACTCGTATTTGAAGTTCCACTAAATCAACATCAGCAATTAATTCTGAAACAGGATGTTCTACCTGTAATCTAGTATTCATTTCCAGGAAATAGAAGTTATGGTCTGCATCCAAAAGAAACTCAACGGTGCCAGCCCCCAAATAATCACAAGATTTGGCCACCATGATAGCAGCTTCTCCCATTTTTGCTCGTAATTCTGGTGTTAAAACGGAAGACGGCGCTTCTTCCACAACCTTTTGATGGCGCCGTTGGATACTACATTCACGTTCAAAAAAATGCAAGATATTGCCATGGCTGTCCGCCATAATTTGGATTTCAATATGTCTTGGTGAGGTTACATATTTTTCAATGAATACGGAGCCATCCCCAAAAGCCGATTTTGCTTCACTGATGGCTCGCTGCATTTGTGATTCCAATTCGCTTTCTTTTTCAACAATACGCATGCCCTTTCCACCACCACCTGCTGAAGCTTTTATTAATATGGGAAACCCGATTTCTTTGGCAACAGATTTTGCTTTTTGAATATCCGTAACGGCTTCATCAATACCAGGAACCATTGGGATATTGTATTGTTTAACAGCTTCTTTGGCGGCCAGTTTGCTTCCCATGATTTTTATGGCTTTAGACCGTGGGCCTATAAATATGATATTGTTTTCTTCACACAATTCAGCAAACGCCACATTTTCACTTAAAAAACCATAACCTGGATGGATGGCATCAACTTGCAGTTGTTTGGCAACTTCAATAATTTTGTCACCTCTTAAATACGATTGATTGGAAGGTGCCTCTCCAATGCAAACAGCTTCATTTGCAAATTTCACGTGTGGTGCATGTCTGTCAATTGTTGAATAGATTGCAACGGTTTTAATACCCATTTTCTGGGCTGTTTTCATAACTCGTATGGCTATTTCACCACGATTGGCAACTAATATTTTTTTCATCTGCTCTGGTTGTGTTACTCAAATTCAATTAACAGAGCGCCTTTATCAACGGCGTCCCCTTTTTTTACGGAAATGGATTTAATAATACCTTGTCTTGGCGACGTTAATGCGTTTTCCATTTTCATAGCTTCCAGAATCAGTAACGTATCATCTTCATTGACAGTCTGTCCGATAGAAACACTAATGTCCAAAATCAATCCGGGCATTGGTGCTTTGATGGAATCAATATGTTTGGCAGAACTTAACGCAAAGCCCATTTTTTCTATCAATATATCCAATTCATTATGAATGGTTACATTGTAAGCGTTGATATTAATGTTTACTTGGTACGTTTTTTTGTTAAAATTTGAACTGATGATTTCCGCTTGAAAGGACTTGTTCTCATGAAGGATATGATAACCTGTTTCTGAAGTCTTGATGCAATTTAATTTTGACAAGTCTTCTGAAGATATATCAAATTCCGCTTCAGAATTGACGGTAATTTTAAAATTCATAAAAATGAAAGTTTTATTGACCTAAATATAAAGATTATAATACAACTGACATAGTTAATTACAATCAAAAGCAATGGTTGCATTAGGTTAGAAAACCAAAAGGGTTTTATTAAAAAGCTTTAAACTGGCTTCCGTCTTGATGTTTTTTAATGGCTCTGCGAGATAGAAATATACCAACCAATAGCGATATAAAAGCCCCAATCCAAATACCTGGAACAAAATCAATGAACAAGAAAAAATCATAGGAACCGTGAAATATGATTGCCAACAGCAAGCCTGTTAAATTCAGTCCTATTCTGTTTTTTGAAAATTTAGCTTTACCCATATAATAACCCATTAAAATGGCAAAGGTTGCATGGGCTGGAACTGCTGTAAAGGCTCTTATTAAAGCGGTTTGGTAACCACCATCAAGAACATACGATATGTTTTCTGTGGCTGCAAATCCCATAGACACCATGACGGCATATACAATGCCATCAAAAGGCTCATTAAATGCAGGGTTGGGTTGGGCATAATATCGAACGATAATGTATTTACTGAATTCCTCAGTAACACCAACCACAAAAAAGGCTTTTATAAACTGCTGAATGATGCTGAATTTATCAGGAAGCGGTAAGATGATGTTAAAAACAAAGTATATGAGAGTCGTGATAATAATACTGACGATAGCACCGAGTAAACAATTGAAAAACAACAACCGTTTGGGCTCTTTCTCATATTTGTCTTTGATATAAATGTAGAGGATGATTGTAACAACAGGCACAATGGCAAAGAGGATTAAATTCATAGCAACAAGTATTATTCAACAGCTTTCATAATGCTTTTAAGTACAAACTCATAATATGCTTTATTACTTGCCACAAAGTGATTGTTCTGTCCAATAGAGCCCAATAAATCTTTAAATGTTTTAAAGGAAACCAGTTTTAAAGATTCTACTTCTTCTTGTTGCGGTGTTAACTCTTCAAGGGAAACCTTTAATTCCGCTATAAACGTATGATGGAACTCGTTATCTTGAATACCATTTGGATAGGATTGAAAGCATTCAAAAACACCTATTTTCTGTAAATCATTAGCATTGAGTTTTAAGCCAATTTCTTCTTGCATTTCCCGCAAGGCGGCATGAACAAAGGATTCACCAGCATCTATATGTCCTGCCACGGAGACATCCCAAAGCAACGGACAAATGGACTTTGAAGCAGAACGCTGTGCCAATAAAATCTGTTCATCTTTAGTATACAACCAAACATGTGCCGTATTATGGTAATAACCTTTTGTGTGAATTTCAGATTTCAAGGTCTTTTTACCTGTAGGCTGTCCATCTTTGGTGACAATATCTATATATTCATCTTCCATAGTATAAGCAGAAAAAACAAATCCCTGATGTGTGTCAGGGATTTGATACTTTTATTTAAAGTAACTAAATGTTTCGCCTTCTTTAATGTTTAAAAGCGTTTCATAAATCAATTTAATGACATTTTCAACATCATCTTTATGAACCATTTCCACGGTAGTGTGCATATAGCGCAATGGTAATGAAATAAGGGCAGAGGCTACACCACCATTGCTGTAAGCAAACGCATCAGTGTCAGTACCAGTAGCTCTGGACAATGCTGAGCGTTGGAAAGGTATCTTGTTGGCTTCGGCTGTATCGGTTATTAAGTCACGCAATTTTTGTTGTACGGCAGGCGCGTAAGCTACTACCGGACCTAAACCAATTTCTAAATGACCCTCTTTTTTTCGTTCAATCATAGGCGTTGTGGTGTCATGAGTAACATCCGTCACAATAGCTACATTTGGCTTAATGGTATTGGTAATCATTTCGGCACCACGTAGTCCAATTTCTTCTTGTACGGAATTGGTGATATACAACCCAAATGGTAAGGTTTTTTTGTTTTCATGAAGTAAGCGGGCTACTTCGGCAATCATAAAGCCTCCCATACGATTGTCCAAGGCACGGCATACAAATTTGTCACCATTTAAAATATGGAACGCATCAGGATACGTAATGACGCAGCCCACATGAACACCCATTTTTTCAACTTCCGCTTTGTCTTTTGCCCCAACATCTATAGTTATATTATCTGGTTTTGGGGCTTCTTCTTTGCTTTTATCCCTAGTGTGAATGGCTGGCCAGCCAAATACACCTTTAACAATACCATTTTTAGTATGGATATTCACAACTTTACTGGGTGCAATTTGATGGTCACTGCCGCCATTTCTGATGACGTAAATCAATCCATTATCTGAAATATAATTGACATACCAAGAAATTTCATCAGCATGCCCTTCAATAACCACTTTATATTTAGCTTTAGGATTTATGACCCCAACCGCGGTTCCGTAGGTGTCAGTTATAAACTCATCCACATAAGGTTTTAAATATTCCATCCACAATTTTTGTCCGGTCCATTCATAACCTGTTGGCGCTGCATTGTTTAAATAGGCTTCTAAAAAAGCCATTGATTTTTTATTTAATATTGATTTTTTTGCCATTTGATATATGTGTTAACGTAAATTTTAAGTGAATTCCTTTATTTGCTAAGTTCTGGAAAAATCAAGTGCAAGACATAAAATTAAATCTTAATTTTTGTAAAAATAATAGGATTTATTTAGTTTTTAGCCATAGAAAAATTTTTTGTAACAAAATTGCCTATTTTCACACTAATTAACCAATCAAAATAATAATAAAAATCGAAGTTATGAAGCTTATCATTAAAGGATTAACCAAAACTTACAAAAACGGCGTTAAGGCCATTGATAATTTAAATCTGGAAATAGGGACAGGTATGTTTGGCTTGTTAGGCCCTAACGGTGCTGGTAAATCAACCTTAATGCGAACCATTGCTACTTTGCAAAGCCCTGATTCCGGAACCATAACCTTTGGAGATATTGACGTATTGGAAGATAAAATGGCCCTGCGAAAAGTGTTGGGATATTTACCGCAATCGTTTGGCGTGTATCCTAAAATGTCTGCTGAAGCCTTATTGGATTATTTTGCGACACTTAAAGGTGTTAAATCTAAGAGCGACAGACAAAAGTTGGTCAAGGAAGTGTTGGAAATCACCAATTTGTATGATGTCAGAAAAAAAGAGGTTGCTGGTTATTCCGGTGGAATGAAACAACGTTTTGGGATTGCCCAATTGCTGTTGAACAATCCAAAGTTGATTATTGTTGATGAACCAACAGCGGGTTTGGATCCCGCTGAGAGAAACCGTTTTTTAAATGTCTTGCGTGAAGTTGGAACAAACTGTACCGTTATTTTTTCAACCCATATTGTGGACGACGTTAAAGAGTTGTGTAATGAAATGGCCATTTTGAACGGCGGACAAATTTTAAAGCATACCACACCTTCCAAAGCTACCGATGAAATAAAGGGGCAAATCTGGACCAAAATCATTGAACGTGATGAACTGGAAAACATGGAAGCAAGCTATAAGGTGCTGTCTTCAAATTACAATCAAGACAATACGTTGAATATTCGTGTTCATGCTATGGAACAACCTGCAGACGATTTTAAGGAAGCTACCCCGCAATTAGATGACGTGTATTTTATTGCTTTAAAAGAAGAACCCGTTCTAGCTTAATCATTGCAAGTGTTTCTAACTTAAAATCACATTCATGTTTTCAACTATATACATTCACGAGTTAAAATATTGGTTTAAAAAACCAGCCTTTTATATCTACATGGCAATTTTTTTATTGCTATCATTGTTTTTGTCGGCTAGTTCAGCGGGTATTTTTGATTTTTTAACAGTCACAACCGGTTCTTCTAAAGTGGTCAATTCTCCTATCGGAATTAATGGGTTGTTTAATGGAATGGCCACCTTTATTTTCTTTTTGTTTCCATCCATCATTGGAGTTTCCATATATCGGGACTTTAAGAGTGAAATGCACACCATTTTGTATTCCTATCCCTTTTCAAAAGCTAATTATTTGTTTGCCAAATTTATATCGGGTATTACCGTAGTGACCCTGATTGTATTGGTTATAGGTTTAGGTATGTATGTGGGTTTTAGATTGCCGGGAACCAATCAGGATTTAGTTGGGCCATTTGTGTTGCAAGCGTATTTACAAGCTTATTTTGTATATATTATTCCTAACATCTTATTGTTTGGAGCCATTGTATTTGCAGTGGTGGCTTTTTCACGAAACATAGCAGCTGGGTTTATCGTGGTTGTGTTGTTAATGCTCATTCAAGGCATTCTGTCCAATTTATTATCTGACCCTGAGAACCGATTTATTTCAGCATTGTTAGACCCTTTTGGTAGTGAAGCCGCTAACTATTACACCCGGTATTGGACGGTTGCTGAACAGAATGAACTGGTGCTTCCCTTAAAAGGTGTTGTCATCTATAACCGGCTGATTTGGCTGGGCGTGGCGTCTTTGGTTTTTGGATTGGTGTATCGGTTTTTTACGTTTAGCCAGCAGGCAGTATCATTTTCTTTTAAAAGACAAAAAGCAGAACGTTCTACCAAGAGCAATTTTGGCGGTATTACCAGAATACATTTATCCAAAGTTGATTTTGATTTTTCTTTTGTTCAGAATTTAAAAACCACATGGAAATTATCAAACATTGATTTCAAGTATATCATCAAGAGCTGGCCGTTTATTAGCATTGTATTGGTAGGATTGATATTTATATTGATTTCATCTACGGCTTTAGGAGAACTTTTCGGTACCAAGACCTATCCCGTAACCTGGCAAATGCTCTTGATTCCAGGCAACAGCTTTGCATTGTTTATCAATATCCTTACGTTTTTATATGCGGGTATGTTGGTACACCGTGGCAAACTGGACAACATGAACCATTTGGTTGATGTAACGCCTATTCCAAATTGGACTTTGTTGCTTTCCAAATTAATTGCCCTGTTAAAAATGCAGGCGTTATTATTGCTGGTTATTATGATTGGTGGTATGGCCATTCAAATATATCATGGGTATTATCACTTTGAAATAGGCCATTATTTGTATGAATTGTACGTGCTTAATTTTATTGGATTCGTTATTTGGGCCTTGCTGTCATTGATGATTCAAACCCTTATTGGAAATCCGTATTTGGGACTGTTTGTGTTGTTGGTTATTTCCATAGGTATTCCGTTTTTATCATTTGCAGGAATAGAGCAATCTATCTTTAAATATAACCAAGCTCCCGGGTTTCAGTATTCAGATATGAATGGTTACGGCTCCACATTTTTGCCATATTTTGTGCACAAGCTTTACTGGCTATGTAATGGTCTTCTGTTTTTATGCGTTACGGCTTTGTTTTGGGTTAGAGGCTTGCCAAATTCCTTTAAAGAGCGCATGCTTATTGCAAAATCACGATTTAAAGGCTTTGTATTAGTTGCCAGTATCGTGTGTTTGGTTGCGTTTATTACCTTGGGTTCAGCCATCTACTATCAAAATAATGTTTTAAATGAATATGTGTCATCAAAAGACCAAGAATTACGGGCTGTTAATTGGGAGAAAACCTATAAAAAATATGAACATGCCATTCAGCCCAGAATTGTTGCAGTCAATTGTAATGTAAATATATTTCCCAAAAAGCTCAATTTTGATGCCAGCGGAACGTATGTTATGGTTAACAAGTCTGATGTGCCCATTGATAGCTTGTTGTTAAACTATAACGATTATCCAAGTACGTTTGAGTTTAGTAAACCCAATACATTGGTTTCAAAAGACAGTGTGTATCATTTTGATATTTACAAATTACAAGAAGCCTTACAACCTGGCGATTCATTGCAATTGCATTTTAAGGTTCACAACAAACCCAATACATGGTATCGTAAAAATTCGCCGGTTTTGGAAAATGGCACGTTTATCAATAATTTTCAAATGTTTCCATCTCTAGGTTACAACAGTGAAAGTGAATTGCAAGATGATGAGGTTAGGAAAAAATACGGCCTTCCGGAAAACGATTTAAAACCCATGCCAACCGATTCCACAGCCTTAGGTAACACCTATATTTCAAAAGATGCCGATTGGATTGATTTTGAAGCTACCGTTAGCACGTCACCAGACCAGATAGCCATTGCGCCAGGATATTTGCAAAAAGAATGGACTAAAGACAACAGGCGTTATTTTCACTATAAAATGGATAGTAAAATCTTGAATTTTTACGCCTTCAACTCCGCACGTTATCAAGTCAAAAAAGACAAATGGCATGATGTAAATCTGGAAATATATTATCATAAAGGCCATGAATTTAATTTGGATAGAATGATAGCTGGTATGAAAGCGTCATTGGATTATAATTCAAAAAATTTCAGTCCGTATCAACATAAACAATTGCGTATTATTGAATTCCCCAGAACGGGTGGTAGTTTTGCGCAATCGTTCCCCAATACCATTCCGTATTCTGAAGGTGTTGGTTTTATAGCCGATGTGGATGATTCCGACGAAGGAGGCGTTGATTATCCGTTTGCCATTACCGTGCATGAAGTAGCACATCAATGGTGGGCACATCAAGTGATTGGTGCTGATGTTTTGGGGGCGACCATGTTGTCTGAAAGCTTATCTGAATATGTATCCCTAAAAGTTTTGGAACATCAACAGGGAAAGACCAAAATGCGGAAGTTTTTAAAGAAAGCACTTGACGATTATTTGACCCAAAGAACGTTTGAAAAGAAACGGGAAAAGCCATTGATGTACAATGATGGCCAAGGATATATTCGTTACCAAAAAGGATCATTGGTGTTTTATGCCCTAAGCGATTACATTGGCGAGGATACATTAAACAATGCCTTAAAACGCTACGTTCAAAAAGTTAAGTTTCAAGACCCGCCCTATACCACATCGGTAGACATGGTGAATTTTATTAGTCAAGCAACGCCTGATAGCCTACAATATGTTATTCATGACATGTTTGAAACCATTACTCTGTATTCCAATAGAATCGTTGACGTAACGTCTAAAGAGTTGGATAACGGCACATATCAAGTGGATATTGAGTTTAATGTAAGCAAGTATCGCAACAATGAAAAAGGCAGGAAATATTATGGATTGAAAGTTGGGGACACGTTGAGTTACCAAACAGAGAGCATGAAAAAACCTGAATTGTCAGTTCCTTTAAACGATTATATTGATATTGGTGTGTTTGCCAAAGAAGAGGTTGATGGAAAAATGAAGGACAAAGAATTGTATTTAAAGAAATATAAAATTATGGCCATCAATAATAAAGTGACCATTATTGTTGATGAAAAACCATCGGAAGTAGGCGTTGACCCTTACAATAAATTGATCGATACCAAATCTGATGATAACCGGCGTGAATTGTAAAATAATCTTTCTTGGTATTGTAAATAATTATCAAAAATTTAAGGCGTTAAAGCCTGTAAATTATTAATTTTGATTATTAATGACGCCACAATTTTTACAATGAATTATTTGCCCTACATAATTTTGTTGTTTCCGTTGGTAATGTTTTCGCAAGAGAATAATACCGTTGAGAAAGATTCAACCGAGTATGATTATTATATTGTTGAAGGCGATTCTATTCCAAGGGAAACCATAGACCTTGATGAGGTTTATGTACTCAATAAATTAAAGTTTGACAGTCCTGAGGATAGAATGCGGTATTTGATTTTACGGCGTAAAACCATTAAAGTTTATCCGTATGCCAAAATGGCTGCAGACCGTTTGGATTCCTTAAATGCCCGTTTGGACAAACTTAAAACCAAAAGAGAAAAGCGACAATATACCAAGCTTATTCAAAAATATATTGAAGGTGAGTTTTCTGAAAAACTTAAAAAATTTACGCGTACTGAAGGTCAGATATTAATCAAATTGATTCATAGACAAACAGGTGAAACCACTTTTGATTTGGTAAAAGAACTTAAAAGTGGCTGGACAGCGTTTTGGTACAATACAACTGCCAGTATGTTTGATCTGTCTTTAAAGCAAGGTTTTGATCCAGAACATGTTAAGGAAGATTATTTGATTGAGGATATCTTGCAACGTAACTTTTTGAGTGGTGCGCTGGAACGTCAGGAACCTGCCATAAAATTTGATTTTTATGAATTGACCGAAAAATGGTTACATAAAAAAAAGCCCTAATAGTTCTTCATGAAACTACAATCACCTTTTGAGGAAAAACTAAATGCCATAACACATGCGTTAGGTGCTGTCTTGGGGATTATTGCTTTACTACTGCTCATTATATTTGATTCCCACAAAACACCCTGGAGCCGTTTTAGTGTCATTGTCTATGGGCTATCCATTATTATATTGTTTTCGGCATCTACCTTGTATCATGCTGTTAAAGACGAAAACAAAAAACATTATTTTAGGATTGTTGACCACATTAGTATTTACCTGTTAATAGCCGGTACTTACACACCGGTCTTGCTTATAACTTTAAACCATAGTTTGGGGTGGACTCTGTTTTGGGTGGTTTGGGGCATAGCTGCTTTTGGTGTTGTGCTCAAATTATTTTTTACGGGCCGGTTTGAGGTATTTTCCACCTTGTTGTATTTGGTTATGGGCTGGTTGATTATTTTTGATTTTTCAAATCTTTCCAATGCTATTGGTAATGGAATTTTGTGGCTGTTTGCGGGTGGCATGGCGTACACTTTGGGAATTGTTTTTTATGTGGTTCACCGCATACCGTATAATCATGTTATTTGGCATTTATTTGTGCTAGCAGGAGCTATTTGTCATTTTTTTATGATATTCTTGTATATTATTTAATAACCCAAACTGGATTTAAAAATTTATGATTGAATTTATACCAGCTGATACCAAGGAACAGTTTGGCCAAATAGCTAAATTGGCCGATACAATATGGCGAGAATATTACACGCCCATTATTGGTATTGAACAGGTGGAGTATATGATTGAAAATTTTCAATCATCAGATATTATGTATACCCAATATGCCAACGGGTTTGAGTATTTCATGATTTATTACAACAATCATTTTGTGGGCTACATAGCTATTCAAAAGCAAAAGAAAAAATTGTTTGTTAGTAAGTTTTATATTTCAAAACAATATCGGGGCAAAAAAATAGGGAAGGCAGCCATGGCATTTGTAGAGGAAAAAGCCATTAAAATGGATTGTAAGGCCATCAAGCTTTATGTCAATAAAAATAATGCCAATTCCATCGCGGCTTATGAAGCCTTAGGGTTTGAAAACATCAAATCTGCGGTAACCGATATTGGAAATGGCTTTATCATGGATGATTATAAAATGGAGAAACGACTATAATCAATCCACCAAAATATCCTTGTAATCCTCAAAAAACGATTCAAACAATCCCATTTTTTGATTAAAAAATTCCATTACCTCACGCCACGAGTTCTTGTTGTGAATGGATACTTTTTGTTCTAAAGGCACATAAATTCTGGAAATTTCTTTTTCATTGTCCAAAATATAAGTCTCCTCAAAAATGGCATCTGGTAAATAATCTGCTTTTAAAATGGATTGCAACGATTGCAGTTTTTCCCAATAGGTTATGCGGTTCTCTAAATCGTCTTCTAAATCTAAAGCCACCAAAGCCGACTTGGTATCAAAATGGAATTTAAAGCTAAATCCTTTTATTTTGGTATCGTATAAAATCCATTTTCTTGGAAACGACTTTCCAAAACTGGTCCAAAACGCGTGTCGTAATTGTCGTGATTCTTCTTTACTGAACATTACATAAAGTAAGCAATGGCAACAGCCGCCATAATGGTTATCAGTTTGGTTAAATTAAATTTGTGGTTCTCATTGCTTTCAAACAAAATCGTGGTTGAAATATGCAAAAAGATACCAATGACCACTGCCGATATTTGATAATAATAAACCTGAACCATATCAAAATTTTCAGAAAGCAACACGCCAATCGGGGTCATAATGGCAAATAATACCAAGAAAAAAGCAATCTTGATTTTACTTAATTTTGAAGCTAAAAAGAATGTCGATAAAATAATGGCAACCGGTAGTTTGTGCACAATAATACCATAAATCAAATTATGGTGCGCCTCAATGGGAATCCCTTCCAAAATGGAATGGATACTTAAACTGACAAACAACAACCAAGGAAATAGGTTGCTTTCCTTATTTAAATGCACATGCCCGTGTTCGGCACCTTTTGAGAAAAACTCCAAAATAATCTGGAGCAAAATTCCCACCATGATAAACAACCCAATGGATTTATCATTGTTTTGGTACACTTCAGGCAAAAAGTCAAAAACGGTAATGGACAGTAAAAAAGCCCCACTAAAGGCCAACAGCAACTTGAGATTTTTGCGCTGCGAAGGTTTTAATACCACCACAATCAAAAATCCTAAAAGCACACTAACAACCGGAAGTATTAAATTTAACATAGCAGATTATTTAAAAATCATGACCAAACGCTCAGACGTTTCAGGTTTAAATTTATTCAATTTATAATCACCAAATACATCCAGTAAATATACACCAGCTTTTTCAAACAACAACTCAAAATCCTGCAATGAAAATGCTCTCACGCGTTCTTGAAATGCGAAGCTGTTACCATCATGGTCAAACTCAATATCCTTTACAATATAACCGTCACGCACATAACGCCTTAAAAAAAAGGTAATGCCATCAACCACTTTCATCTCTTCGGGTACTAGGTTATCAATCACAAAGTTGGAGTTCATAAAATCAATCACCGCAAACCCTGTTGCATTGAGTTCTTTTTTAATAGATTTAATGGTCTTTAGGTTGTCAATATCCTCATCAAAATACCCAAAGCTGGTAAACAGGTTAAAAACCGCATCAAATTTTTGGTTAAACGGTTTGCACATATCATGCACCTTAAAATGCAAGCTCTCATTTTCAAACTGTTTGGCAAATGCAATACTGTTACCAGACAAATCCGCACCGGTCACATCATATCCCAAGGTATTCAAGTACACCGAATGCCGTCCTTTACCACAGGCCAGGTCCAAAATAGTACCACCTTCAGGAATGTTCAGGTATTCCGTAAGCGTATCCATAAAGGCATGCGCTTCGGTATCATCCCGGTCCTTGTAAAGTATGTGGTAAAATGGTGTATCAAACCACGATGAAAACCATTTTGTATGCTCTGTTGTCATATTACATATTATGGGGTTCCCGCACCAAGGCGCGGTCAGGTTTTCCGCTATATCTTTAAAAAAACGCACTCGTCATTACGAGGAGTGAAACGACGTGGTAATCCCTATAATTGATTAGTAGATTGCCACAGCAAATAAAATTTGCTTCGCAATGACGTTTTTGTTTTTTTAAAGGATGCCGCTGCAACCCTTAACCTAAAAGCAAATAAACATTTAGATTGCCGCAAAATTAAGTTATTTTTGTAATCTATTTAGGATAAATAATGGAGAATAATTTTAACATGTTGGCCAAAACCCTCTTTGGCTTTGAAGATTTATTAGCAAAAGAACTTACCCAACTTGGGGCACAAGACGTTAAAACAGGCGTTCGCAGCGTTAGTTTTGTTGGCGATAAAGGCTTTATGTACAAAGCCAACCTGGGATTGCGCACCGCTATAAAAATCCTGAAACCCATTGCTAGCTTTAGGGTCAATGGCGAACAGGACTTGTATAACAAAATCCATGAGATGCCTTGGGAAGATTACCTGAAACCTACAGGAACCTTGGCCATTGATGCCACTATTCATTCCGATTTATTTACTAACTCCCTCTACATTGCACAAAAGACAAAAGATGCCATTGTGGACCGTTTTAGGGAGCAAACCGGCGAACGCCCCAATGTGGATTTAAAGTTCCCTGATTTAAAAGTGAACATTCATATAGATAGAAAGCAATGCACCGTGTCTTTGGATTCCTCAGGCGATTCCCTGCACAAGCGCGGTTATAAAACAGCCACCAATATTGCGCCCATAAATGAAGTGTTGGCTGCTGGGCTCATCATGCTATCCGGTTGGGATGGCCAAAGTGATTTTATGGATCCCATGTGCGGTAGCGGCACCATTCCTATTGAGGCGGCTATGATAGCCTGTAACATTCCGCCAAACCTGATGCGCAAGGAATTTGCCTTTGAGCGTTGGCAGGATTGGGATGTGGACCTGTTTGAAAAAATTGAGGAATCCTTACTGGGTAAAACCCGCGATTTCCATTATAAAATTATTGGGTATGACAAAGCACCTAGTGCGGTTGCCAAAGCCAAGGAAAACGTGAAGAATGCCCAGCTTGATGATTTTATAGAGATTAAGCACGAAGACTTTTTCAAGACCCAAAAAGGCGGTGAGGGGAAATTGCACATGGTGTTTAACCCACCGTATGGCGAGCGCTTGAATTTGGATATGGAAAGTTTTTATAAAAGCATTGGCGATACACTGAAGCAAAACTATCCGGACACCGATGCCTGGTTTATTACCAGTAACCTGGATGCCTTAAAACATGTGGGATTACGCCCTTCCAGAAAAATACACTTATACAATGCCAAATTGGAAGCCCGTTTGGTAAAATACGTGATGTACGAAGGCAGCAAAAAAGGGAAGTATATGAAGTAGACGTCATTGCGAGCGTAGCGAAGCAATCTATTTATCGTTTAATCAGTATCTATGAACTTTACAAACAGTGAGATTACGACGTCATTCGTTCCTCATTCCTCGTAATGACGTGTGATGTAAGAAGGCAGTAAAAGGGGAAGTATAGGAATTGAATTTTGGAGTTTCGTTTATAGGTGAGTATATGCAAAGTAGACGATTGCGGACTTTAAACTAATCAAACCGTTACAATTTTGAAGCGGGCTAAAACCTTTGTGTTTATTACTATCTCTCCAATTTTGTATATACATTGTTAGCAAAAGTTTTTTCAATTTTCATTTATTGAGTCAAATTTAGGTACAAATTCAGATGGTATTCGATTGAAGATATTTCTTAATCCAGAAGATATAGAACCTATAAAAAATATAACTATTACAATAGGAATGAATAGAATAACATATAATTTCCATACTGTATTATTCATAATTTTTCTTGGTAGACCAATGGTATTATCAAATAATTTATCAGCATAAAATTCTGAGGTATGTTCTCCATTCTTAATTTTATTAACACCTTTTATTGAACCTTCTATTGATATTTCATCGCTGGGTAATCCATCATGGTAAATACGAAACTTCATTCCTTGATTTTTGTCTATGTAGTCAAAATCAAAAAATACAGAGTTAGTTTCATTCTCAACATAAGTAGTAAAACCATTAATTGAATTTTTTTCAAATACAATATCAGCCCCCAATATTTTAATTTCTTTTGGAAAATTAATTCTTAATCTGTCTTTTTCAACGATATCATTTTTATTAATTGTCATTTTTCCCTTATTCCAAAAAGAAACATTTGTTATAGTCAATTTCTCAACTTTTTCCCCTTTATAATCAATTGACAGGTCTTTAAGTGATTTCTTGTTACCTTTAAAAAGATTAAAAGATCTCAATAGATAAACAGGCTCCTTCTCTTTTTTACTTTTAACATACAAAATAATTGAAATTAAAATACTTAATATTGCTAATATTAAGAATACAAAATTCAATATGTCATTTTGACTTAATGTATTGAAAAAATCTCTTAATAAACTAATTACTTTATCCATTTTTTTATTTTAATTTTTGTTAAAGAATTGATATCAAATGGTTTTAATATTTAAATCAGCCGGAAAGCTAAGTTAGATTTTTCTTACCAACAACACTATACGCACTGATAAGTATTTTCAAACAGATATTAACTTTTTATGTCAAAAAATCAAATAAACAGTTTAAAGTAT
Source organism: Yeosuana aromativorans (assembly GCF_014646655.1). Classification (GTDB taxonomy): domain Bacteria; phylum Bacteroidota; class Bacteroidia; order Flavobacteriales; family Flavobacteriaceae; genus Yeosuana; species Yeosuana aromativorans. Next base: position 95,653 of record NZ_BMNR01000007.1, read on the forward strand.
GACCAATATTAGTTTTTATAAAAAACAATATCAATAGCTTTGTGTAAGTTTAAAACCACTTATTATGAGCCATTCTAAAGTATGTATGGTGTGCAAAAAATCATCAGCAGACACACCAGTTACCAAATTTCACTATAAAGACAGTGCCTTTTATATTTGTCCGCAACATTTGCCTGTGTTAATCCATAACCCACAAGAATTGGTCGGGCTACTGGATGGCGCCGATACCATGCAAGGTGGGTAATGGTTAAGTGCATGATTTTTAATTATTTAAGGTTTCTTTGGCATTAGCTAAAGCTAACTCACTATCAGTGCGTTTTAAAATATTATAATCGTTCATAAAGAATTCCAGTACTTCTGAGGACACAGCCATTTCAGGTTTTAATAGGCCACTATTGGAAATAATGGATCGTATATCCTGGATTTTATGTTTTTTCCAAAAACCAACTTTGGTAAAGCCAATGGCACAAACATGATTGTTTTGTGTAAATACCTGACGGTGGTAAACCCAATTATCATCCCAGCCTTCAAGCTTGAGTGTCACACTGAATTTAGACCACCGTTTTAATGGTTTTTTATAGATGATTTTTTGTGAACCTATGACAGGAAACATGCCTTTTTTTACCGAGTTTTTATATAGTTTTGAACGAAACATGACTTCTAAGCGGATTAAATCCATATAGTAAAAATATCTTGAGTTGGCCATATAGTTTAAGGCATCACAGTCTAAGATACTAACTATACGGCTTCTGGTAAAATCAGATTCCAAATTGACTGGTTTCCAAAAGAAATTTGAACATACATACACGTAAATAATATGTAACCAATAATAAATCATACAGACATATTTTTTAGTAGCTTGTCGTTAAAAAAGAAGCTTATCAATTTAAGCATTGACGGGTTTAAGCGTTTCATTTAAACGGACTTCTGGTTTAATATCCTTAAGGTTTCTTGAATATTTCCTTCCATTTAAAAACTTGCCAATAAAACTAGCTCTCACAAAATAATGGTAGGTTGCAAAACAAACAAACGCGGTACCCATCGCTACAAGTACAAACTTTAAAAAGGCAGGTATGGCTAACCCAAACAGCAAACTTGGTAAAAAGGCAGTTAAGGGTAAATGTAGTAAATAGACCCAATAAGACGAATCTGACACATAGCGCATAACTGCTGAATGATTACTGCCATACCGAATAAAAAGCCCTGTAAATCCAAAAATAAACAGCCACACATTTACAGCTTTTATAGCCATGATAAGCTCAAGAGACATATTAGAGGTATCCATTAAAAAATAGCTTGTAAAAAGTATGATTCCTAAAACAGTAAAAATCCAATCATAGGTCATAAAACTGTTTAAGTAAGATTTAGATTTGAACAAAATCCATCCAAAGAAATAAAAGAACGCATAAAAAATAAACGTATTAAAATCGGGGGTAAAACTCAATGATGTAGCAACCCAAGAGCGATTCATGATTAATAATATCAAAAAAGTTACCAGAGAAAACAGGAATAATTTAAGTAGGGGTCTTTGAATAATAAATGTAAATACCAAACTTGATTTGTTAGTAAACCAAGGCAGCTTTTTAAAAGCCAATCCAACAATAAATGAGGTTATTGAAAATAAAACCAAATAGTACAAAAACCATAAATGCATGGTATGTCCCGGAATAAAAGCCTTTAAACTTGAAAACAGTTCTATAGCTATAGTAAAAGGATGGTTTCCGTTTGCAAAAACAATGCTGGAATAAGTAAATGCTATTATAACTAAAGGCCATAATAAAACCACAAATACTAGAAATGGTAACAGAATGCGGTTTGTTCTGTTTTTTATCATTTTAATGGAAGATCGCTCATGAAATAACAACGATGCAAAAAATCCAGCTACTACAAAGAAAATGGGCATTCTAAATGAATGAATAGAGCTCGATATCCAATCTAAATATAAACTGGTACTCAAAGGGTCTTTTAATGGCCATGATGCACCATAATCTGCTACAACATAGGTATTGGCAGAATGTAATACAATGCCTAGCATCATCATAATAGCCCTTAAAGAATCTAGAGCGTGCAGCCGTTCTGTTTTTTGTGAATTCATTTTGGTTGGTTTTCGGTTGGTTTATAGTTTACTAATATATAATTTATTGATTATAAAACAAATACATACTTATGAGTACTTTTTCCCAAAAAGGAATTATTCTGTTTTAATATCACTGATTATCTTAAGAATCAATATATTAGTCCATAGATATTAGCTTTATAAAATTATGAGTAAAGAACTATATTTTAGGGGCTTAAAGGTCATTAGACGTACCATGGCCATAAGTTTTGGATGTTTAGTATTGATGTTATTAATGACTAACTGTGTTAGTATAGCGGTTAATACAACGTCTGAAACGGCTCCTCAAACTTCATCAAAGAAAGCGAGTGTGCGTGTGTTTTCTTGGAATGTATCTGCAGATGCTTTTGTTAGAGACCCCGAGACTTTTAGGGCCTTTGTAAAAAAATCACAAGCCAATATATTATTGTTTGATGAAGTGGCTCCATTTACCAATACGGATCAAATACTGAGCGCTATAAAGGGAACAGCTTTAAACCATAGTGATGACTGGTATATCAATTTTGGACAAAGTGGTGGTCGTCAACGTGATGTGATTGTTAGTCGTTTTCCACAAGAAAGTTTACCAGAATTCTCTAGGATAGTTCCATATCCTGAATTTGAGAAAGACCAATTATGTAAACGAATGATTGAAGCAGATAAGCTTAAATATGTTAAAAGTTTAGAGGATGGCATTCCTGTTAATGGCGTTATTATTACTGATGGCAATGATAAATTATTGGTGGTTTCAATAGATTTGGAATGTTGTGGGAATGATCCTGATAGCTGGGAGGAAGATAAACGTCGGATTGAAACACGCGAAATCCGAAGACTTATTAAACAAGTGCTTAACCGAACCCATGTAGACGGTATTATAGTAGCTGGCGACTTTAATTTGGTAAGTACAGGCATTCCGTTAGTGAATATTTCCGGGCCTTATGAACCGCCTCATGCTGGATTGATAGCTGCAGAACTTTATCATCAAGATGGACTTACTATGTGGACATGGGATGGCAGGGGAACACCATTTCCTTCAAGAGCTATGGATTTTGTGTTCTATAGTCCGAATTCCATGAAATTAAAATCAGGTTATATTCTAAATACTGAAGACTTTTCACCTAGCGAACTTGAACAAATGGGCGTTCAACAAGAATCTTCTTCAAAAATGTCTGAACACTTACCTGTAATAGCAGAATTTGTGTGGCAATAAACCGTAAATGCTTTTTATTATTATCCCTATTTAGATGGAACGACCATCACTGGTATTTTGGAATGCCTAATGACGTGTTCCGCCACGCTGCCCACTAAAAGATGTAGTAAACCGGTTCTGCCATGGGTTCCCATGATGATTAAATCGGCTTCCCAAACGGTGGCCGTTTTAAGGATATCCTTTGTAGGCAAGCCTTCGGGCATGAATTTCATGACTGCGTCACCGTCATACATGGCGGCCAGTTCATCAAGTGTTTGTTCGGCTTCTTTTTTTAAAACGAGCAATGATTGCTCCGCAGAAATACCAGCATCTATGTTACCCAAGGCTTTAGAGGTGTCCACTACATATAATAAGGCAACCTCGGCGTGAAGCTGATGAGCCATTTCAAACCCTTTTTTTGCCGCTTGCATGGAGTATTCACTACTGTCAACCGCTATGAGTATTTTTGAGTAAGACATGGTTTTATAGTGCTAGGCTTTATTCACACTAATTTACGAATTTACACAATAGCATGCTACAAATTAGGGCATTACTTTATGTGATGGGTAAGAGCTGTAAATAAGTCTATTTTGAAGGATACACCATAACAGGTATTTTAGAGTGACGGATGATGGATTCTGAAACGCTCCCCACTAAAAGATGCATGAGTCCTGTTCTACCATGGGTACCTAAAACAATCAAGTCGGCTTCCCATTTTTCAGCGGTTTTAATGATGTCTTTTGTGGGAATACCTTGTGGCATAAACTTAACGACTTCTTTTCCAGTATGCAAAGCGGCTAGTTTATTGAGCGTTTGTTCGGCTTCCTTTTTAAGTAAAAACAAAGCTTGTTCTGGATACACACCGGTGTCTATATTGGCAACCGCCTTAGAAGTGTCAACCACATACAGGAGTGCAACCGTGGCATCCAATTGTTCGGCTAATTTAAACCCATTTATTGCAGCTTTTTCAGAAAATTCACTATTGTCAACGGCTATTAAAATTTTAGAATATAACATAATTTGTTTTTTTTGCTTTTAATGAAATGGATTGAAATTAATATAGGTCTAAATTACAAAAATACATGAACAATACCAGAAAATACGGCTTAGTTTACCGAACTAATTGGTATTCAAAATAAAATAACCAAACGAGTATTGTTACTTTTTATTCTTTTTATACAACGGAATTAAATAGGATATGGTGTAGCCATATCCTACGCCAACCTTACTGCTGTCATAGGTTTTATGGAACCCAGGAATATAGATATTTTGAAAGTTGGTCGGTTTGGTTTCATTGACCAAACCTTTCAATTGGGCATTCAAACCTAAGTACAGGTTGTTGAACAGTTCTACTTTAATTCCTAGGATAAGCTCAGCCCAAATGGCTGTAAGGCCACTAAAGTTTTGGCTATCAGTTGTTGAAAATTGGGGCTGCCAATATTGGTCTGTACTGTATACACTGTAACTGTTCAAGGTTTGGCTAAAAGTACTGGCTCCAATACGAAAACCCGCAAAAATCATGTTGTCCATGTCTAGCCAGTTTCTGTACATATTATAGTCAACACCTGCTTTTATATAACTCCCTTTGCTGGTAACATCCAAATAATTGGTAGTTGTGTGTTTGTCTTCAATTCCCAATTCGCCGGCTATGTACAAATTGTTTTTTATCCTGTAATCGCCATTGACCTCAAATCCGGAATAATTATTATCCGTAAAAGATCGAATGAGTTTTCCAACATCACCACCAATCCGAAGGCCGTACTTGAGTTTTATTGTTGTGGAATCATTTACTGCGCTGATAATACTGTCGTTTTGGGCATGTACCGACATACCAAACACCAACAGCATTATAAGGCTAATGAAATAACTTGAAATGTGCTGCTGTCTCATCTTCTACAGATTGGTTGTCGGTTAATGATTCTTTTGATTGTATCCAGTTGTCACCATCAGATTCAATGGTCAAAGTCACGTTTTTAAAAATGGTTTTGTAACCGCAGGCACGTGATACATACACTTGCTCTGTACTGTAATTTAACGTAATGATATCTTCATTACCACCTATAACATCATCATTTGGGTCATCAGGAGTACCGTTATCACTATACGTGTAATCTTTGTGAAGTTTGTATTGTGTACTATTGCCAATGGTTTTTAAAGGTAATACTATTGAATCGGTAGAGACCACATTGTAGTCGGTTAATGGGTTATCGTTACCAACTCCTTGAGCTCGAAATTTAAAAACCTTTTTTTTGTTTTCCGGGATGGAAATATCATAAAACCTGATAATCAAACTGGGAGTAGTTGGGGTGCTTTCTGGGCAAATATCGTCGGGTTCACAACCCATGGATAAAATAGTGAGAACGCCAAAAAAAATGGCTAGTCCTTTGTAGTAATTCATGTGTTTTTTATTCTTCAAAATTAAGTTGTTAATTCTGACCGTTTTTCCAAAAGTACAACATTTTCTACATGAAATGTCTGTGGGAACATATCAACCGCTTGTACCTTGGTAACTTTATACATGGTATCCATCAACGCTAAATCACGTGCTTGTGTGGCACTGTTGCAACTGACGTATACCACTTTTTTGGGCGCAATATTCAGGATTTGTTGTACCACATCCTTATGCATGCCATCCCTTGGCGGATCGGTTATAATAACATCTGGTTGGCCATGCGCCGCAATAAAGGCCATATTGAATACTTGTTTCATATCACCCACAAAAAAGTCAACGTTTGTAATGCCATTTAATTGTGCATTTTCCTTGGCGGCTGCAATAGCATCAGGAACGGCCTCAACACCAATCACTTTTTTTGCCTGTTTGGCTACAAACTGGGCTATGGTGCCTGTGCCGGTATATAAATCGTAAACCAATTCGGTTCCGGTCAGTCCGGCAAAATTTCTGGCTATTTTATACAATTCATAAGCCTGATCAGAATTGGTTTGGTAAAAGGACTTGGCATTGATTTTAAATTTCAAACCTTCCATCTCCTCAAAAATATGATCAGCGCCTTTATAGCAAATCACGTCTTGGTCATAAATGGTATCGTTGGCCTTTTCATTGATAACATATTGTAAAGACGTTATTTCAGGAAAGCTGTCTGCAATAAAATCCAACAACAACTCACGTTTTGATTTATCATCTTTAAAAAACTGAATCATCACCATAATATCCCCAGTACTTGAGGTACGGATCATCATGGTACGTAACAGACCTGTTTGATTGCGGGTATTGAAAAATGCCAAATCATGTTCAACAGCAAATTGCTTAACAGCATTGCGTATAGCATTGGATGGGTCTTCTTGTAAATGACAGGTGTTGAGGTCCAGAATTTTGTCCCACATGCCCGGAATATGAAATCCTAAGGCATTTTTGTCATCTAAGTTTTTATCAGACTGAATTTCATCTTGTGTCAACCAACGGGAGTCACTAAATGAAAACTCCATTTTATTTCTGTAGAAGTACTGTTTTTTTGATCCTAAAATGGGAGTCACCTCAGGTAATTCAATATGTCCCAATCGGGTTAAATTATTAACCACCTCTTTTTGTTTGTAGTACAATTGATGTTCATACGCCATGTCTTGCCACTTACAGCCACCACAAACCCCAAAATGTTCACAAATGGGTTGTGTGCGCTTATCTGAAAGTTTATGGAAAACAGTGGCTTTGCCTTCATAATAGGCCTTACGGGCTTTAAATGTCTGTACATCCACCACATCACCCGGAACCGCATTTGGTAAAAAAATAACCTTTCCATCAGGTGCTTTGGCAATGGTTTTCCCTTTAGCGCCGGCATCAATAACCTCAATATTTGTAAAAACCTGTTTTTTCTTTTTTCTAGACATGCTGCAAAAGTAATGAAAGGAATTACGATATACGATTATCAAATTATGATTTTTTTCCGAAGGCATTTTGCTGAAATAAAAGCTGGGAATAATATTTTACAAAGCAACTAATATTTAGTAACTTGCGCACCTATCTGGGGATGATTTCTCTCCCACGCTGCTTTTTCGAATTCTTCGAAAGAATAAAGGTACAGAAGGAATGGTTATTTTATCAATTTTAAATGTTTATTAAAATGGCTGTTTTAGAACAATTAACATCTCAACAAGCAATTGAATTAGAAAACAAGTACGGAGCTCATAATTACCATCCGCTTCCTGTGGTTTTGACTAAGGGAGAAGGCGTTTACGTTTGGGACGTAGATGGCAAACGGTATTATGACTTTTTATCGGCTTACTCGGCCGTAAACCAAGGGCATTGTCACCCAAAAATTGTCAATGCCATGATTAAACAGGCACAAACCTTAACCTTAACATCCAGGGCATTTCATAACGATATGCTGGGAAAATTTGAAAAATTTGCCTGCCAGTTTTTTGGTTTTGATAAATTATTGCCCATGAACACTGGTGCCGAAGCAGTTGAAACGGCATTAAAACTATGCAGAAAGTGGGCCTATGAAGTTAAAGGCATAGCTGAAAATGAAGCAGAAATCATTGTTTGTGAGAATAATTTCCATGGACGAACAACCACTATTATATCTTTCTCAAATGATCCTGTTGCACGTCGCCATTTTGGGCCCTTTACCAAAGGGTTCATTAAAATAGAATACGATAATTTAGTTGCCTTGGAAAATGCTTTAAAGAACAATCCGAATGTTGCTGGATTTTTAGTGGAACCCATTCAAGGAGAAGCGGGTGTTTATGTGCCCAGCGAAGACTATTTAACCAAGGCAAAAGCACTTTGTGAGCAATACAACGTTTTGTTTATTGCCGATGAAGTACAAACCGGTATTGCAAGAACGGGAAGGTTATTGGCCACTTGTGGTAATTGTTCCTGTGAGAGCAAAAACTGTTCTGGCTCACCCGATGTGAAACCGGATATTCTTATTTTAGGAAAAGCCATAAGCGGCGGTGTATATCCAGTCTCTGCTGTTTTGGCAAATGATGATATCATGAATGTGATTAAACCAGGAAACCATGGCAGTACATTTGGAGGAAATCCTGTAGCTGCTGCAGTGGCCATAGCAGCCCTTGAAGTGATTCGTGATGAAAATTTGGCGGACAATGCCTTTCAACTAGGAAACTTATTTAGAAGTGAATTGCAAAAATATATTGATACCAGCAGTATTGTTAAGCTTGTTAGAGGTAAGGGTTTGCTGAATGCCATTGTAATCAATGATGATGAGGATAGCGATACGGCTTGGAATATCTGTTTAGCATTGCGTGATAATGGCTTGTTGGCCAAGCCAACCCATGGTAATATTATAAGATTTGCACCGCCTCTGGTTATGACTAAAAACCAGTTATTGGAGTGTGTGAGTATCATTATAAAAACACTCAAACAGTTTGAATAATATTTAAGAAACAGACAATAAAAAAGCGGCCATTAAGCCGCTTTTTTTATTTGATAAGATAAAATTCATTAAGCATGTTGCATTTGTTCCAACCATTGGCGTTGCATTTCTTCCATACCTTCTGCACCTACTGTAGCATAAAAGTAAATAACAGCAATAAGATAACAAACGCTAAGAATAACACCAATTATAGCAAGTATTCTCCCAGTTTTAACATTAGAAAAACCTGTGTACTCTTCAGGGTTTCCTGCATATATTTTTGTGGCTTTGTTTGCTAAAACGATAGCTACAACACCTAAAATCAAACCAATGACTCCATAGCAGCAGCAGGTTAAAATAGATAGTATTCCGAAGACTAGAATAAGCGTTGAATTGGGTAGTTTTTGTTTTTCCATAATGATTAATTTAAGTGTGTTATTTTAACGACATAGCTGACTACTACAATGATGACATTGAGAATAATCAGTCCCATTTTGATTTTATAATCGTGTTTGAATTTTACAAAGAGGTTAAAAACCAGGAATAGTGCCAGAATAAAAAGCGTATATATGGCTGGATACATATGATATGCAGCAGTAAACTGACCATGAACAACAAGTGCTAATGACCGTTGCATACCACAACCAGGGCATTCCACACCAAAAAGTGTTTTGTTTAAACAAGGCAACATATAATCGTTTAATCCGGACATGGGTCTGTGTTGATGTAGCTAATATAGTAAAAGGAGCTATTTCAAAAAACATCCTAATCAATAAATTGAAATTATAAGCTCTTCAAACTATATTTATTTACGTAATTTAGTTTTTTCAAAATAAAAAAGGTAAACAATAATGAAATATATAAACTATATCTTGATTGTGGTGGGAGCTGTTGTGTCCATTTTTGCTGAATCTGGACCAGGTCAAAACGAGTATGTTTTAATAGGAGGAATTGCCCTTTTGATGATTGGTGTTTACCGAATCTCAAAGACCATCCCCAGCAAACATGAAGCTGATGATAACAACGACTTTGTTAAAGAGGAAGACTAATGGATTTTAAAGTAGGTGATTCTGTATTGGTTATTGATGAGGATTTGTCAGGAACCATTACAGAAGTTAAAGGCAACGTGGTTACCATTCTAACCAAAGATGGATTTCCATTGGAGTTTAAAACCTCTGAAATTGTTAAAAGCAAGCCGTCCCAAGATTTTAAAAAGGAATTATTTACACATTCCAATCTTGACGAGGTTATTTCAGAAAAAGAAAAACCATCCAGAAAACAAACTGTAAAAACAAAAGCAAAAGAACGTTACCAACCCACTATGGAAGTGGATTTACATATCCATCAATTGGTGAGTTCAACAAAAGGGATGACCAATCATGATATGTTGACCCTACAACTGGATACGGCCAGACGCCAACTGGAATTTGCCATTAAAAAACGCATTCAAAAAGTGGTGTTTATCCATGGTGTGGGTGAGGGTACCCTAAAGTTGGAGCTAGATTATTTATTTGGCAGATATAACAATGTCAAGTTTTACGATGCCAATTTTCAAAAATATGGCTTAGGCGCCACCGAGGTATATATTTACCAAAACGTTCCTAGTTAATTAAAAGGAGGTATTATAGTATAGGATTCTGATAATGAACTGTCTTCCAATGTTCCAAAATCCATGGTCTCTTGATAAATGTTTTCCAATGAAATGTTATTGACTATCATGGTGACCAAATAAGTTTTATAAATGGTTTGAGACCTATAAGCCGTAGCAGGAACTTGTGTGGCAACATCCGGATTTAAATAATCAGCACCGACGTCAATGTTTGTAACATCATTTCCTGGGTTTTGGTCTTGCGAGTCATTTTCCTCATCTCGGGTTAAGATGCCATCACCGTCATCATCAGTATCTAAATAATCAGGAGTGCCATCACCATCGGTATCTTGGGCGTCATCAAGATTGCCATCTTTATTGGGGTCAGGATTTTCATCTTTTGTTAGGACGTTATCACCATCGTCATCAGCATCTTTATAGTTAGGAATGCCATCGCCATCGGTGTCTAGTAACTCGCCATTACTGTCTAATACATATTCCAAATCATAAGGAACACCATCTTTGTCATCTTCGGTTAACGTGGCTGTAATAACAGCTTCAGCTGAACTTTCTGAATCATTGGTTATTTGTAGGTCTGAAGGCGGTATGTCACTGCAAAACAAACCAGATGGCAATGTAGTATTGCTGTAAGTTCTATAATTAAACGTGCTGCCGGTTTTGGTTATGATGGTATCCTTGCCTTTAAAGCTCAATATATCTTCAAGTTTTAAGGATTTTATAAGCACCGATAAGGATTCTGAAGGATCTTTTTTTGTTTTGTAAAACACAAGATTACTCACGCCATCACAAGCTTTAAAAGTGGTGTCAAAATCAAATGTAACATCTATAATATTACCATCGTTACAAGATGATACTGCGAATAAGCTTAGGATACATGCAATAAAAAATCTGTTGCGCATTGGATTTGGATTTTGACAAAAATAATGGAATTGTTATTTATAACGCAGCATATTGATAATAATTTTATTTCAAGTATTTTTGCATTCCAAAGTATTTAAGATGACACAAGTTTATTTAGATAATGCCGCAACCACCCAAATTAGGGATGAGGTTATTGATGCCATGACCAAGGTCATGAAGCAACATTATGGCAATGCGTCATCTACCCATAGTTTTGGAAGGTCTTCTAAATCACTTATTGAAAAGTCCAGAAAGACAATTGCCAGTTATTTAAATGCCTCAGCAGGAGAAATTGTATTCACTTCTGGTGGTACTGAAGCCGATAATTTGGTTTTAAGAAGTGCTGTTAGGGATTTGCAGGTGGAGCATATCATTACCTCACGGATTGAGCACCATGCCGTTTTGCATACCGTTGAACAACTTCAAAAGGAATATCATATTTCCATTAGTTATGTAAACATAGATGCCACGGGACAAGTGGATTTTTCTCATCTTGGGGAATTACTACAAAACCCCAAAAAAACACTGGTTAGCTTGATGCATGTTAACAATGAGATTGGAAATCTTTTGGATATCCAACGCGTTGCCGATTTATGTAAAGCCAATAAAGCCTTGTTCCATAGTGATACGGTGCAATCTGTTGGACATTATGAACTGGACCTACAAAAGATACCTATAGACTTTTTAGCTGCTAGTGCCCATAAGTTTCATGGACCAAAAGGCGTTGGGTTTGCCTTTGTTAGAAAAAACTCAGGTTTGAAACCTTTGATTTTTGGAGGCGAGCAGGAGCGTGGCTTGCGTGCGGGCACTGAGAGTGTTCATAATATTGTAGGTATTGAAGAAGCCTTAAAATTGGCCTATTCAAATCTAGAAACAGAGCGTGCTTATATTGAAGATTTAAAGCGGTATTTTATTGACAAACTGAAAGCAGCCATTTCAGGAGTGACATTTAATGGCTGTTCTGGTGATATGGAAACTAGCACGTATACCTTGGTAAATGTCTGTTTGCCCGTTTCGGTTGAAAAATCAGCTATGTTGTTATTTCAACTTGACTTAAAAGGTATAGCATGCTCTAAAGGCAGTGCTTGCCAAAGTGGAAGTACCCAAAGTTCTCATGTCTTGGCAGAACTGTTAAGCGATGCCGATTTACAAAAACCTTCCATACGGTTCTCATTCAGTAGTTACAATACCAAGGAAGAACTTGATTACGTGATTGAAATCTTAAAGGAATTTACTGACCATTAATGCGATAAAACAAGTTTTCTTGTTGCTATAACCTGATTGCCTTGCGATAGCCTTGCAAAGTAAATGCCTTGCGATATGCCTTTTGGATGCCATTTAAACGATGATTGTCCCTGATCTAAGTTTTTTAAAAACACGGTTTGCCCTAAAATATTAACGACTTCAAGTTTGTAGTTTCTATTTGAAAGCGAGAAACTAAACGTCGTTTCGTATCTAAAAGGATTGGGATAATTTGTTAAAGAAGTTGTTTTATTGAAGCTAAGATCTTCAGTGCCTAAGTTTGAATCTATTGTCAGTTTTAATGCAACAGGTCTGTGGTCACTTACATTTGTGTCATATTCGGTAAAACCACCCGATAAATAATCATCCACTTTTATGGTTTGAATGTTTGCACTAGGCAATGCAAACTCGTCAAATAACTCATTTGTAATCAAAATATGGTCTAAATGTGAAGGCCAAGACGGATACGACCAATCAGTGCTATTTCCTGAAGCAATATCATAATCTGTGAACAAATAATCGGCTGAATCGTCTAAAATATTTTGGAACACATTGTTGCTTGGTGAATCTGTTAATTCATCATTCATATCGCCCAAAACAATAACGTTTTCATTTTGAAGATTGGTATCAATATAGCTTTTCAATAAATTAATAGCTTCATAGCGTCTGTATTCTTCATCACTAGAATTGTTTAATACTAACACGCCATCACCACAACATTTTAAATGGTTGTTAATAATGTAAACATGTTGGTTGTTATAAGTAATATCAATAACCATAGGCGCTCTTGGAAAGGTGTTCCAATATTGTGAGGTGTCATATATTCTGTAGATAGCATTGATTTCAACCACACTAGGTTTGTATAAAATAGCTAGACCATCATAGTAGGTAGATTCTATATAGCCATTATAATTTGAAAGTGAATTAGTGAGTTGGTTAAAGGCAGGTATATCAGTTATTTCTTGGATAACCACCATGTCAACATCAAGAGCATCTATTATTTGTGACACATAATCAACGGTTTGCTGATTGTTTTTTGGAAACGTTTCAAGATTCCATGTCATGATTTCAAAAGTGTCATTGGTTCCAAAAGACAAATCGTTTAAGGTTTGTCCGTTTATGATTTGGCAGAATATTAAAAATGCCAAAAAGGGGTAAAGATGTTTCATGTTATAAAACGGAAAAATGATGGTTCAAAATAAATTTGAGGGATACAAATTTAAGCTTAAAAATGATGTTGACCCAAAAATTAATTTAAAACTTCATAGTTGTTCTAACATTAAAAACACGAGGCGTGAGGTAATTGGGAATAGCGTATTGACGTTTACTGTAAACATCTCTTACCCAGGTATTGGTAATGGAGTTTTGTACATCAAACATGTTGAAGATTTCAAACCCAAAGGACAATTCCTTAAATGGCTTTTTCCAACCACTTTTGAATTGTTTGTTCTCATCAACAATGACAAACTGCAAGCCAAGATCTGCACGTTTATAGGCCGGTAATCGGTTTTGGTACTCGTAGGGATCTGCATAACTTGGCGAACCACCAGGAACACCTGTATTGTAAACCAGATTCAGGTACATTTTCATACTGGGAATATTGGGCACATAATCTTGGAACAGGGCTGCAAACTTCAAGCGTTGGTCGGTAGGTCTTGATATGTAACCTTTATTATCAATATTTTCTTCTGTTTTTAAATATCCAAAACTAAACCAGGATTCCGTTCCAGGGACAAATTCTCCATTAAGACGCATGTCCAATCCGTATGCATAGGCTTTTGCATTATTGGTGGCACTGTAACGAATGCGGACATTTTCTAAAGTATATGGGTTGACATCCGATAGATGTTTGTAATAAGCTTCAGTGGTCAGTTTAAAAGGTCTGTCCCACATTTTAAAACTATAGTCATTTCCTAAAATGACATGAAAGGATTTCTGCGCTTTTACATTGGGCTGAACGGTTCCTGATGAATCACGAAGCTCCTTATAAAATGGTGGTTGGTAATACATCCCGGCAGCAATTCTAAAGAGCATGTCTTTTTCCCAAAATGGTTTGATGGCAAATTGTGCTCGCGGACTAAAAACCGTTTGGTTTGAAGTAGCTATGCCATTGCCTTGAACAGACCAATTATGAACCCGTACACCAGCATTGTACCAAACATCACTGGTTCCTAAAGTAGAGCGTTTGCTCCATTGTGCGTAGGCTTGTATTCTGTTTATCTGGGCCTTGTTGGTTGCTCTAACATTTTGAAAAGGTTCAATAGGGCCACTGTAGGGTGCATAAGGTTGTTCGTTTACTGGAATTGTTTTTGGCGGTCTGATGGAAAATCCTGCTGAATCTATCATTTCCCATTCCACCAATCGGTCGCGAACATCTTCATGTGTGTATTTAAGAGACCATTCAATTTGATTTTTATTGATGTTATAGGTTCCTTTGTGTTCAATAGTAGTGAACAACGCATCCAAATCATTTCTGCCGTGGTTTAATTGACTACCAATACCCTTACTGAAATCGACTTCCCCTAAATTTTGGTCACCAATATTAGTATTCACTTCACCCAAATTGTATTGTGCAAAAATATCAAAGTGTTCTTCTTCAGTGGTGTGATAGGTTGACGCAATCAAATGCATGGTTAGGTTTTCGTTGACAAAATAAGTACCATTAAATGCACCAAACAGGGTTTGGTATTGGTCTTTTTCTTGTCCTTCATAATAGACAATCAATGCCATTGGATCAGTTAAAGTACCAAAATTTGTTTGTCTGGTCTGTGGTTGGTAATTGTATTTGTTTAGGGATGCATTTCCTAAAAAACTCAAATGAAACTTATCGGTAAATTTATAGGTTAGATAGGTTTGAACATCAGCAAATGTTGGGTCATAATTGGTCTTGGTTTCTTTGGCGTTTACCAACAAACTGTTGTCACGATAGCGCAAACCAACAATGCCTGAAAATTTAGAATCTTTACTAACGTTTTCAACGGAAATACTGCCACCTAACAGACTTAAATCTGCATTGGCTTCAAATTGATAGGGCGTTTTGTAAGTGATATCCAAAACCGAAGATAGTTTATCTCCATATTTAGCTTGAAATCCACCAGCTGAAAAGTCAACATTCTGAACTAGATCGGTATTTACAAAACTCAAGCCTTCTTGCTGACCCGAACGCACCAAAAACGGGCGATAGACTTCAATGCCGTTGACATACACCAAATTTTCATCAAAATTACCACCTCTAACAGCATATTGTGTGCTGAGCTCATTATTATTGTTTACGCCTGGTAAGGTCATCAATAAGTTTTCAACACCTGCATTGGCACCTGGTATTTTACGGATAGTTTCTGGGTTAAGCGTGGTGATGCCTTCAACATCATGCTGTCTTTTGCCAGTGACAACTACAGTTGCAATTTGTTCTACAGACGGGCTCATGACCGGATTGAACTCTAGTGTTTCCCCATTTTTCAGGTTAAAAATACTTTCAACTTTTTTATAACTAATGTGGGTAAATTCTACTGTGACTTCTTGATTTGATGGAATTTTTAAGAGATAAAACCCATTGTCATTGGTTTGGGTTCCTGTGCTACCGGCTTTGATGTTAACATTTGCAATTGGTTCATTGTTTGCATCAAGAATAATTCCTTTGATGGTAGCGGTCTGTGAAAAACCTGTAAAAGCCATTAGAAACAACAGCAGTGTAACAATTGAAGATTTTGTGTTCAAATGCAATAAATTTTATTTTCTATAAAACAGTGCTTCAAAAGTAGAACTATTTCCAACATTATCAGTCACGATGACCTTTAAATTATTTTTCACATCGGTCACTACACCATCATTAAAATCATGGGTCAGTGTTTTGGTTTTGTAATCATACTCCATTAAAATCCATTTGCCGTTTACGGTTGCCCTGTAATTTGAAATACCAGATAACTCATCATCAATTTTAAGTTTTAAAAACCTATAGTTGCTCAACCATTGTCCGTCTTTAAAGTTGATTGGGCTGATTGTAGGCTTTATGTTATCTGTAGTAAGTGCATAAGTACCAAGCGTTTTGGTATACGTGTACAGGATATCTCCTTTTCTTTTGGTTGGTGAATAGGATGGATAGTTTTTATAGCCTAATAATTCTGCAATGTATAATTTGTTTTTATCGGCATCAGCATAGTTGCTAACATCATAACTAATAGTGATGCTTTTCTTTAAGGGTATAACATCCTTATCAAGTTTTAAGGTGTCATTATCTACATGAAAATCAATATAAAAATCATCATAAAATGTGTCTGGATATATATCCACAGTTACATTTCCTTCCTTTAAAGTGGTTTTTTGATTTTTATAAATATAATAAGGCGTTACTTTAGGTTTCACCACTTCAAACGTATCACTTTTTTCTCCTTTTATGTTCAAGGTTACCCACGTATCATTATGTTTAAAATCTGAAACCCTGATTTTGTAAACAGAATTGGTGCTGTCATTGATTTTAATGTAGCCATTATTAATAACCGAATCAAACATGCTCAATGGATTGTTGTCCACAAACAGTTTTTGAACACGTTGGCGTTTTTCTTTATAGATTTCATAATCAATCAAGCGGTTTATGTAATTGGACTCATCAAAAGCAAATGTTCTAAAATCCAGTTCAAAATTTTTATTACCGTTAAAAAACGTTTGAATATTATAGACACCATTTTTGTTGGCGGCCAAATTTTGCCTGTCTGTAGTACCCACAGCAAAGCCTATTTTACCATAAGCTTCAATATTTTCTGCCACATAATCACCACTTTTTAGAGGAATCAGCCGTAATGGTTGTTTGGCATTTGACTTGTTCACATATGAACTGTCCCCGATGGGATAGGCATATAAATTACTGATGGTGGGCTTGACTGAATCTGCAATATCAATTCCAAACAGCATGGGATTTAAGGGATGTTCGTCCTTATCACGTATTTCAAAATGAAGGTGAGGACCACCAGAACCGCCAGTATTGCCACTGTAAGCCACAATATCACCTTGTTCAACGCTTAATTCACCAGCTTGCGGAAATAATTCAATTTCATAGGACTCCTTTTCATACTGACGTTTTTTTACATAAGCTTCAATCTCCGGATTAAAATGTTGCAAGTGGCCGTAAACCGTTGTGTAACCATTTGGATGCGTTATGTAAAGCGCCTTTCCGTAACCGTAATGGGATATTTTTATCCTACTCACAAAACCGCTAGCTGCGGCATGTACGTTTAATCCTTGTCTTTGCTGGGTTTTTATGTCCAGACCTGAATGAAAATGATTGGATCGTAGTTCGCCAAAATTACCGGCAAGAACTAAAGGAATTTCCAACGGGCTTTTAAAATAGTCCTGAGGATAATTGTTTTGGGCTTTTAAAAAGGTGCATAAAAAGAGTAGAGGGATAAGGGTAAATCTCATATATAAATAGCTTGTACCAAATTCACAGTTTTAAACGCATTATCGCCATTTGGTATTGTTGTTAAAAATATTAATTTGTTGTGAATACACAAAGAATTAAACAAAAATCAAGCCATTGCCTTGATAATGAGCGGTAAGCAACCATTTTAATTTTTTTTAGGAAAACAATTGTAATTTATACCAATCTATGTTAACTTTGTGAGATACGTATTGTAATTTGTAAATGAGTAATATTGAAGATATTGTAGATTCTCTAGAGAACAAAATTAGTAAGATATTACATAAGCTAGAGATTTTAAGGCAGACTAATTTAAAGTTAACCGATGAATTAGCCGCTTCAAAACAAAAACTTCAAGAACAAGAATTGCATATTGCAGCTTGGGAAGAAAAATATGAAGCTCTTAAAATTGCAAATACAATGCTAGGTAGTGACAACAATAAAAGAGAAACTAAGCTTAAAATAAATGCATTAATCAGGGATATTGACCATTGTATTGCTCAACTCTCAGATTAACGCTACAAAAATTCAATGTCAGAAAAGCTTAAAATAAAGCTGTCTATAGCTAATAGGGTGTATCCTTTAACCATTGAGGCAAGTCAAGAAGAAGGATTACGCAAAGCGGCTAAAAACATTGAAGCAATGATTAAACAATTTGAGCAAAGCTATTCTGTGAGAGATAAACAAGATGTTTTGGCCATGTGTGCCCTA
This sequence comes from Yeosuana aromativorans, assembly GCF_014646655.1. GTDB lineage: Bacteria > Bacteroidota > Bacteroidia > Flavobacteriales > Flavobacteriaceae > Yeosuana > Yeosuana aromativorans. The sequence goes on from NZ_BMNR01000007.1 coordinate 114,145, forward strand.
CAGTTTGCCTCTCAAGTTGAACAGAAAACAATTGATAAAGAGGTTGTTAATGAACATGTTGAGGAAAAATTAAACACACTTAATAGTTTGTTACAGTCTTACTTAGTCTCTTAGCGTTCTTTAAAATAAACTAAAAGTTACTGCCTACATTGGTTATTTTTTTTGATAAACTCAACGTTAATTCTTTAAAAAGGGTGAGTTTAAGTTGTAAAAGCAAGCTGCCCTGAGCAGATCCTTGATCAGCTTGTTAGCCCTAAACTTGTATTTAAGGAGTTTATACAAAATTTTAAACTGGTGTAGGCTTTTTTATATACATAAACTAACTAATTATCATGGACAACTCAATTATATTTATTGCAGGAGGTGTTCTATTAGGATTACTAATAGGATTTATTGTAGCAAAAACATTAGAGAAAAACAATGCGTCAAAGCTTATTAAGGGCGCCAAAAAGAGTGCAGCCTCTATCATTAAAGAGGCCAATAATGAGGGCGAATCAATAAAAAAAGATAAAATACTTCAAGCCAAGGAGAAATTTATTGAGCTGAAGGCAGAGCATGAAAAGGTTATTCTTGCTCGCGACAAAAAAATAGCTGAAGCTGAAAAACGTATACGCGATAAAGAATCGCAAATATCATCAGAACTGGCTAAAAACAAAAAGCTCAATGATGAAGTTGAAGCCAAGATTAAGGATTTCAATCATAGATTGGACATTCTTGACAAAAAACAAGTAGAGATAGACAGGCTCCATAAAAGCCAGGTTGAGCAATTGGAGGTTATCTCAAGTTTATCTGCTGAAGATGCCAAGGCGCAGCTTATAGAATCCTTAAAAGGAGAGGCTAAAAATGATGCAATGGCGTATGTGCAATCTACGGTTGAAGAAGCCAAGTTAACAGCGCAGCAAGAAGCCAAAAAAATCATCATCAATACCATTCAACGTATAGGAACAGAGGAAGCAGTTGATAACTGCGTTTCGGTATTTAATATTGAATCAGATGATGTAAAAGGGCGTATCATTGGTCGTGAAGGTCGTAACATTCGTGCTATCGAGGCTGCAACTGGTGTAGAGATTATAGTTGATGATACTCCTGAAGCCATTATACTGTCTTGTTTTGATTCTGTTCGTCGTGAAGTAGCACGTTTATCATTGCATAAATTGGTTACTGACGGAAGAATTCACCCGGCCAGAATAGAAGAGGTTGTTAAAAAGACCAAAAAGCAAATTGAACAAGAAATCATTGAGGTAGGTAAGCGTACCGTTATTGATTTAGGTATCCATAATTTACATCCAGAATTGATTAAGATGGTTGGTAGAATGAAATACCGATCATCTTACGGACAGAACTTATTACAGCATTCACGTGAAGTGGCCAAACTTTGTGGCGTTATGGCAGCTGAACTTGGATTGAATCCTAAATTGGCCAAACGCGCCGGATTGCTTCATGATATAGGAAAAGTGCCAGATGCAGAAGCCGATATGGAAACACCACATGCTATTTTAGGAATGCAATGGGCCGAAAAATTTGGGGAACTGCCCGAAGTTTGCAATGCCATTGGAGCGCATCATGATGAAATAGAAATGAAATCCTTATTGTCTCCCATTATACAAGTATGTGATGCCATTTCAGGCGCACGACCAGGAGCAAGACGTCAAGTGTTGGATAGTTATATTCAACGTTTAAAAGATTTAGAAGATATCGCTTTTGGATTCCAAGGGGTGAAAAAAGCCTATGCCATACAAGCGGGTAGGGAATTGCGTGTGATAGTTGAAAGCGAAAAAGTTGATGACCAAAAAGCAGCCGATTTATCGTTCAGTATATCCCAAAAAGTCCAAACGGATATGACCTATCCAGGACAGGTGAAAGTAACCGTAATCAGGGAAACCAGAGCCGTGAATATAGCTAAATAAAACTATAATTTTATAATATTAAAAAGCCAGCTAATGCTGGTTTTTTTATTTTCTGGGATGGTATTTCTCTACAACTTTTGATAAATGACCTTTATCTAAATGCACATATATTTCAGTTGTGGTAATACTTTCATGGCCCAACATCATTTGTATAGAGCGTAAATCGGCATTGTTTTGCAATAAATGGGTAGCAAAAGAGTGTCTGAACGTATGGGGCGAAATACTTTTTTTAAGACCGATTCTTTCAGCCAATTGTTTGATAATGGTAAAAATCATGGCTCTGGTAAGTTGTTTGCCACGTCTGTTTAAAAACAAGGTATCCTCATGGCTGGGTTGTATGGGAACATGCGGTCTGATTTGGTCTTTATAGATATTGATATATTTCTGGGTGCTTTTTACAATGGGTACAAATCGTTGTTTGTCACCTTTTCCAGTGACTTTAATAAAGCCTTCATCAAAAAACAAATCGGATATTTTTAAATTAATCAGCTCACTTACGCGCAGTCCACAACCATATAAGGTTTCAAGCATGGCCCGGTTTCGTTCACCTTCATGAGTACTCAGGTCTATGGCTTTTATCAAATTATCAATTTCAAATTCACTTAATGTGTCCGGTAGTTTTCTGCCTATTTTTGGAGACTCAATCAGTTCCAACGGATTGGAATTTCTGTAATCTTCAAAAACCAAATAATTAAAAAAACTGCGCAAGCCAGAGATAATTCTGGATTGTGTACGCTCATTAACGGTTTTGGCTATATCATAAATAAACTGCTGAATGATATCTGGTGTTATAGAAATGGGTGTGTACGAAAGATTTTTGGTTTCCAAATAACCCATTAACTTATGGACATCAAGCGTATAATTATCAATGGAATTTTTTGATAAACCCCGTTCAATTTTTAGGTATAGTTGATAATCTTTAAGTGCATGTTGCCATTTCATATAGGTAAAAATAGCATAAAACTTTATTTTTTTAACTGATTTTCAATTAATGTTTTGTCATATTCTTTGTGAAAATAAATATATTTGCGAATGTCAAAAAAATAGTGTTAATTTATTGTCTATAAACTAATCTAAACACTTAAAAATTATGAAAAAACTATTATTATGTACTGCTTTTGCAGTATTTGCGTTTTCTAATGTTAATGCTCAAAATTTTAATGTGGGTGTTAATTTAGGGTTGCCTATGGGTGATATTAAAGATTACAGTAGTTTAAACATTGGAGTAGAAGCTAATTATCTATGGCAAGTATCAGAAGAGTTTGATGCTGGTATATTAGCTGGATATACTACGTTTTTAGGAAAGGATGGAGCTGATGCTTTAGGCTATTTGCCCATTGCCGCTGCTGGACGCTTTAATGTGTCTGAAGATTTTACTATTGGAGCTGATTTAGGTTATGCCATTGGTATTAATCCTTCTGGTCTTGATAGTGGATTTTATTACTCACCAAAATTGCAATACGGGGTTAGTGAGTCAATAGACATTGTTTTAGCTTATAAAGGAATAAGTGTAAATAGTGTTAATGTTAGCTCTTTAAACATAGGAGTTGAATTTGGATTGTAATTATAAAATAATAAATAAGGTTACAAAAGAGGAGCTTGATCAAGCTCCCTTTTTTTGTGGGTTTTACTCAGAATTCTTATAAAAAAAAATTTTTTTATAAGAATTTCCGTATTAAATTTGACTAACAATTAAACCAAATTTATCATGAAAAAAACATTTTTATTAGCTGCTTTTGCAGTATTAGGATTATCACAAGTAAATGCTCAAGAAGCATCAAATGGAGGACAAACATCTAAAGGAAAATGGTTAATCGAAGCCAATACGGGTTTTTCTGCTGGCGGCGAGATTGGCTTTGTTCAGCATACCGCTAATACAGGTTTTGGATTGTATTCCATTGATGGGCAAACTGCTTGGTCAATAGGTGCTGAAGGCGGATATTTTGTAATGGATGACTTAGCTGTTAAAGCTGGTTTAGGCTATTCAGATTTAGATTACGTGACTGTCTTTTCGTATAAGGTAGGTGCCAAGTATTATGTAATTAGCAAGATACCGTTTCAAGTTGATTTGAACGGGGCTAGCATTAAAGATAACAACGAAAACCCGTTGTGGTTAGGATTACAAGGGGGTTATGCTATCTTTTTGGGTGATAACGTTAGTATTGAACCTGGATTACGATATAGCGTATCGTTAAATCAAGATTTTTACGATAAAGGAATTTTTGAAGCTCGTATCGGGTTTGCATTACATTTCTAAAACAGAAATAGTAAGATTTTTAAAAACCGAAGTCATTACACTTCGGTTTTTTTGTGGTCAAAATTTTCTTAATAAAAGTAAGAATATACTTAATTATATATAAGATTTTTCCTATTTTTGTATATCACTACAAAATTGGTTTGTCTGTGAATTTAAAAATCAATTAAACTAAATTTATTATGAAAAAATTATTTTTAACTGCTTTTGCAGTTTTTGTGTTTGTTGTTGTAAATGCTCAATCTGATAATGGTGATTTTACTTTAGCGCCTCAAGTGGGAGTTAATTTCTCAACCTACTCATCCTCTGACGCAAGTTATGATGCAAGAACATCTTTTGCCGGCGGAATTGTTGGTGAATATTATTTAAGTGACCGTTGGAGTTTGCGCTCAGGGTTATTATATGACTCAATGGGTGCTAAAGACAGCTATGACAATATTGATAAACTGAATTATTTAACCATTCCTTTGAATGCAAACTGGCATTTTGGTAAAACCAGAAATTGGTATTTGAATTTTGGTCCAGCCGTAGCAATCATATTAAGCGCAAAAAGTGACCTTTCTGGAGGTCAAACTATTGATGTTAAAGATTATGTTTCAGGGACAGATATAGGTATAGCTTTAGGGATTGGGTATAAATTCGATATTAATGATAATTTTCAACTTTGTATAGATTATCAAGGATATGGTGGAATCATCAATATTGACAATAGTAATAACCTACCATATGATATTAGAAACTCAAGAAGTTCATTTAATATTGGAGGAATTTTTAAATTATAAGACATAAATTCAAAAGATTAATAAAAACCGAAGTTATTACACTTCGGTTTTTTTATGTCTATTTTTAATATCTTTATCCCATGAAGAAACTCATCATCATTAACGGGCCTAATTTAAATTTGCTTGGTAAAAGAGAGCCGGCTATTTACGGAAGTTTAACCTTTACAGAATTTTTGGATACCATTAAATCTAAATACTCAAATGTTCATATTGATTATTTTCAATCCAATATAGAAGGCGAACTTATAGATAAATTGCATGAAGTGGGTTTTAGTTATGATGGTATTATTTTAAATGCCGCGGCCTACACCCATACATCTATTGGATTAGGTGATGCCATTAAAGGAATAGAAACACCCGTGGTTGAAGTTCACATTTCCAATACGTTTGGCAGAGAGGAATTTCGTCATCAATCATATATTTCTCCCAATGCGAAAGGCGTGATTCTTGGCTTTGGTTTACAGAGCTATGAATTGGCTATCCAAAGTTTTTTGTAAAAAATAGTTTTTTACCTAAAAACTATTATTGCAGCTACATTTATTATTTATGATTTGTTTATGATAAATTAAAAATTTATCAGATTAGATTTGTAGTAACCACATAATACTAACAGATGGGTTTTAGAATTACCATAGCTTTTATTTTAATGACTTTTAATCTGGTTTTTGCTCAAGAAAAAAGTCAGAACGATAGTTCAGAATTTCAAAACCGAACGAAGGCTAATAGTAAATCTAATATCTATAAAGCTTATTTTACAGAAATATGACTTTCCAATAACTTGGTTTTTCAGCAAGAAATGTTCTCTAGAAGTACCAGTGATTATAAGATTGTTGAAATTCCACTAGTTTTAAAGTATGCTTTAACAAAAAAATTCAGTTTTTTAATAGGCCCAAAAGTTGATATCATCAATTATGGTTTCTATAATGAAAAAAAAGTATCTATTTACAGTACCATGGGCATTCAATACGAGGTTTCAAAAAGTTTATTGTTAGATGCTAGGTTTAATTATAGATTTACAAACGAAAGCCCTATAAAGACAGATTACACATTTGATAGTAAGGCATCCTTTACTTTAGGGTCCAAACTTAAATTTTAAAAAACAAAAAAAGCTCTGAAATTTTCAGAGCTTTTTAATCTAATATCTATATTTTTTTTATCTCTTATCTATAAGTGAATCACTTCACCATAGGCATCAGCAACAGCTTCCATAACGGCCTCACTCATTGTTGGATGTGGGTGTACGGCTTTTAAAACTTCATGACCAGTGGTTTCCAGTTTTCTGCCTAAAACCGCTTCGGCAATCATATCGGTTACACCGGCACCAATCATGTGGCAGCCTAGCCATTCCCCATATTTGGCATCAAAAATAACTTTTACAAAGCCTTCTTTATTACCGCCTGCACTGGCTTTTCCAGAAGCAGAGAACGGGAATTTTCCAACCTTGATTTCATAGCCTTTTTCTTTAGCTTGCTTTTCGGTTAAACCAACACTGGCTATTTCTGGTGAACAGTATGTACAACCAGGAATATTGCCGTAATCTAAAGCTTCAACATGCTGTCCGGCTATTTTTTCAACACACAAGATACCTTCAGCGGAAGCAACATGGGCCAAAGCTTGGCCTGGTGTAACATCACCTATGGCATAATATCCTGGAATATTGGTTTGGTAATAGTCATTGACCAATATTTTATCTCTGTCTACTGCAATGCCAACATCTTCCAACCCAATGTTTTCAATATTGGTTTTAATGCCAACTGCGCTTAAAATAATATCAGCTTCAAGCACTTCTTCACCTTTACTAGTTTTTACGGTAGCTTTAACACCATCCCCAGACGTATCTACTTTTGTGACTTCAGAAGACGTCATGATTTTAATGCCATTCTTTTTAAAGGAACGTTCCAATTGTTTGGAAACTTCTTCGTCTTCAACAGGAACAACGTTTGGTAAAAACTCAACAATGGTCACATCAGTTCCCATGGAATTATAAAAATAAGCAAACTCAACACCAATAGCTCCTGAACCAACCACAATCATTTTCTTTGGTTGTGTTGGCAAGGTCATGGCTTCTCTATAGCCTATAACTTTTATACCGTCTTGAGGCAAACTTGGCAATTCACGAGACCGTGCACCAGTTGCTATAATAATATGGTCTGCACTGTATTCTGTTCCGTTAACGTCAATCTTCTTTCCAGATTTCAGTTTACCAAACCCTTCAATAACGTCAATTTTGTTCTTTTTCATTAAAAACTGAACACCTTTGCTCATGCCGTCAGCAACACCACGACTGCGTTTTACAACGGCATCAAAATCTTTATCATAATCTTTAACTGAAAGGCCATAATCTTCAGCATGCTTTAAATATTCAAACACTTGGGCAGATTTTAATAACGCTTTTGTTGGGATACAACCCCAATTTAAACAGACTCCACCTAGACTTTCTTTTTCAACAATAGCTGTTTTAAAACCTAATTGCGAGGCTCTAATAGCCGTAACATAGCCGCCGGGACCACTTCCAAGAACAATAATATCGTATTTACTCATGAGTATTAGTTAATCAAAATTTCAAGCTACGAATTTACGAAACCAAATTTGAATAAAGAATTTAGAGCCCTATAAATTTATACTTTTGTTACCTTTGCCATGTAATCAATCATTTATGAATATACCTCGAACTAGTTATCCACGTGTTGTTATCATTGGAGGTGGATTTGCCGGCATTTCACTGGCAAAAAAATTGTCTAAGCAAGAAGTTCAGGTTGTACTACTGGACAAACACAATTACCATACGTTTCAGCCTTTGTTGTATCAAGTGTCTACAGGTGGATTGGAACCCGATTCCATAGCGTATCCCATCAGGAAAATACTAAAAAACTTTACGAATTTCCATTTTAGGTTGGCGCATGTTGAAACAATTGATACTGAAACAAGCGAAGTTATCACGGATATTGGCGTTTTAAAGTTTGATTATTTGGTGTTAGCCTCCGGATCCAAGACCAATTATTTTGGTAATACGGAGATAGAACAGTACAGTATGGCCATGAAAACCATACCACAATCACTCAATTTGAGAAGTTTGATACTTGAAAATTTTGAAGAAGCTTTGTTGACTTCGGATTTGAATGAGCGCAATGCTTTGATGAATTTTGTTATTGTTGGGGCTGGACCCACAGGTGTAGAATTAGCAGGTGCTTTAGCAGAAATAAAAAAAGGTATTTTACCTAAGGATTATCCGGATTTGGATACGCGTTCCGTTCAAATTAATTTGATCCAGTCTGGTGACCGCATTCTCAAGGAGATGAGTGAAAAAGCTTCTGAAAAAGCTGAGGATTTCCTTGAAAAATTAGGTGTTAATGTCTGGAAGAATGTCCGCGTTACCAATTATGACGGCAAGACCGTGACCACGAATTCCGATTTAACATTTGAAACAGCAACGTTCATTTGGGCAGCCGGAGTTAAAGGCGCTACAATAAAAGGACTTGATGGCAATGAATTTGTAACAAAAGGAAATCGGATATTAGTTAATGAGTTCAATCAAGTAAAGGGGTTCAAGCATATTTTTGCAATTGGTGATGTAGCGTGTATGGAAAATGATGAATTTCCAAAAGGTTTGCCTATGATGGCACAACCCGCAATCCAACAAGGGCATCAATTGGGAGACAATATATTGAGGCTGTTAGAAAACAAACCCATGAAATCATTTGTTTATAATGATAAAGGAGCCATGGCGACCATAGGACGGAATAAAGCTGTGGTAGATTTAAAGCATTATAAGTTTCAAGGCGTGTTTGCCTGGTATGTTTGGATGTTTGTGCATCTGTTTTTTTTAATTGGTTTTAGAAACAGGGTAGTGGTTTTCATCAATTGGGTTTATAATTATATCAGATTTGATAGAGAAGCCAGACTCATAATTAGACCTTTTAAAAAGAAATTAAAAAGAGCCTAAATATTCATGAATTGATATATTTTTAAAAAAGTAGGGCTTAACCTACTGTATATCAAATATTTTAATTAAGTTTATAGAATTAACCAACCAATTTTAATTAAAATGAAAAAACATGTCATTATTGCCATGATGATTTTCTCAGTCGTCATGTATTCCCAAAAGAAAAAAAACGGAACCATTTACAGCGAACATCCAGCTATTGGAGTTGTTGAAGCCATGCAACAAGCATTTGTTAAAGGCGATACCATTGCACTTGCAGGTTATCTAGCCGATGATTTTAGAGCATTTAATGGAGAAAACTCCAACCCAGATGCAAAAGGACAATCTAAATCAGACTTTTTGAAGGCTTCCGATTTTTGGAGTAAAAATGTAGCTTACTTAAGCATTTCCAGAACTAATGGAGCGTATCCTGATGCTTTGGAATATGATAAAAGTGGTACTTGGGTACAAACATGGGACAACCTAAGAGGCGTTCATGAAAAAACAGGTGTGAAAATCGATATGCCTATTCATAGGCTATTTGTTGTAGATAAAAACAACAAAATTAAAACCATGATTACTTATGATGATAGTGCCATTTGGGCTAATCTAAGACAAAGTTTTGTACCAAGAACCAACGGTACCATATACAATCATCATGATAATATTAATAAAGTACTTAGAATGATGGCTGCTTTAGAACATAGTGATGTTGATAAAGCCTTCAGTTTCTTTACTGATGATGCCAGGTTTACTAATTTAGATATGGCGGATGGCGATTTCCATACAGTTGCTCAAGAAAAAGAAAGCTTTTCAAATATGTTAAAAGACTGGACTATTGAAAGTATAGATGTACGTGGTTATCCAGATTATTTGGAATATGAATTAGGAGGAGCCAAGGTTGTTCAATCATGGTGGGTGGCTAGGATGACCAGAAAATCTGATGGTAAAAAAGTAAAATTGCCAATTATGCTTGTTCATGATTTTAATGATGATGGTATGATAACCAGAGAAGCAGGTTATTATACTACGCAAGCAATGGCGGCTAAATAAAAATGTAGATTGCTTAATAAAAAAGAGCCTCTGTTTAATTTGTGGAGGCTCTTTTGTTTTTATACATCATCAGTAAAATGTTTTCTCTCTTTGTCTTTGCTAAATTTGTCCTTGTTATATTTTGAAGAATTTCCTTTTGGAATAGAAAGGGATTGCCATTGTTCGCCTTTTAAAAGTTTTCCAATAAAAACAATCTGGCCAACATGATAGGCATAATGGCACAGTTGCCTGTTAATGGCTTCAGTAACCGTATGGCCTTGATTTCTGATATAGATAATACGCTCTAGATCATTATCATTTAATGATCCTATTGCTTCAAACAGACAGTTCCAACCTTTGTTCCAGTTTGTAATAATGTCATCTTTTGAGTGGAATGTGTCGACAAACTCCATGTCCCGTTGCCGCCAAGTTTTTTCACCGTCTTCAGTTAGAAAACCGGTCCATCTGCTTAACATATTTCCAACCAAATGCTTAACTATGATAGCAATGGAATTGGAGTCTTGCACAAATTCTTTTTGCAACTCATCAAACTGTAATTGTTCAAAAGTTTTATCGCCCAAACTTTTGTAGTATTCAAATTGTTTGATGGCACTAACTAAATAATTGTTATTCATCTTTATTAAAGTCTATGCTCAGTGAATTAACACAATAACGTGTTCCAGTTTCAGTTGGGCCGTCATTAAATACATGCCCTAAGTGGCCGCCACAGTTTGAACAAACAATTTCGGTTCTAACCATCCCATGTGATTTGTCTAAAACGTACTTAACCGTTCCCTTTATCGATTTATCAAAACTAGGCCAACCGCAATGTGCATCAAACTTGCTGTCACTTTCAAATAAGGGTTGGTGGCAACCGGCACAGACATAGGTGCCATTTTCAAAATGAAGATTGTATTTTCCAGTGTGGGGGCGTTCCGTGCCTTTTTGTCTTAGAACCCAATATTGTTCATCAGACAGTTGCTCTTTCCACTCGTCTACAGTTTTTTCTATTTTAAAATCACTCATTTCTTTGGTATAAATTTTAAGGCAGCACCATCAATGCAATGTCGCAACCCCGTTGTGTTTTTAGGTCCGTCGTTAAAAACATGCCCAAGGTGTCCACCACAAACAGCACAATGTTCTTCTCTTCCATACATTTCAGAACCTTTTGAAAAGGTCACGTTTCCTTTTATTTCTTGATCAAAACTGGGCCATCCGGAGCCAGAATCATATTTGTGTTCGCTTTTAAACAAAGGCGTATCACAACCAGCGCAAACATAAATGCCTTCAGCATAATTTTTGTTCAAAGGGCTTGAAAACCGAGGCTCTGTTCCATTTTCCCTTAGAACATAAAAGGCCATGGGTGACAATTCTGCCTTCCATTCAGCTTCTGTTTTTGTAACAGCGAATTCCTTGGATTGTTTTTGGTCTTTTTTTTGAGCGTTGCTATTGCAGCTAAAACAAGAAATTAACACGATTAAAATTACTAACTTTTTCATTTTATAGGATTTTTCTAAATAAGTCGAAAGCAATCTCAAAACATAACATTTAAAAAGATTAAATTATAAAAAATAAAAATGAAATTGTGTAAAAAAATTACGGTTCGATTTTTGTAATTTTATAAAAAATAAATTTGAAAAATGATGAAATCGAAAAATGTAATTATAACAGTAATCACAACATTGGTTTTTTTGTCATGTGCAACCAATCCGTTCACAGGAAAGCAAACCATGGCATTAGTACCAAATTCACAATTATTTCCAACGGCATTTCAACAATATGACCAATTTCTTTCAGAAAACAAGGTAATTAAAGGAACTGCAGATGCAGAAATGGTGAAGCGTGTTGGACAGAAAATTGCCGTTGCTGCAGAACGCTGGCTCAATGCCAATGGGCATGTAGGCTATTTAAACGATTATAAATGGGAATACAATTTAGTTGATGATAAAGCCGTCAATGCGTGGTGTATGCCTGGCGGAAAAATTGTGGTGTATACTGGTATTTTACCAATTACAAAGGGAGAAGCTGGTCTGGCTGCCGTTTTAGGGCATGAAGTGTCACACGCATTGGCCAATCATGGTCAACAACGAATGAGTGCCAGTATGCTTCAGCAAATAGGTGCTGTTGGTTTAAATGTTGCTTTGCAAGACAATAAAAACTTAGGGCTTTTCAATCAGGCTTATGGTATAGGTTCTCAAGTTGGTGTGATGTTGCCATTTAGCAGAAGCCATGAAACTGAGGCCGATACCATAGGGTTAACATTAATGGCGATTGCCGGTTACAATCCTGAAGAGGCTGTAGAGCTTTGGAAACGGATGAGTGCACAAGGCGGACAAGCGCCTCCTGAATTGTTAAGTACTCACCCTTCAAACGAGTCACGTATAGCTAACCTTAAGGCTTTGGTGCCTAAAGCAAAAGAAGAAGCTAGGAAATTTGGAGTGACATCGTTTAAACAAAATTAACTTTACATTTAAAATATTTGTTTACTTTAGAAGCTGCTACTAAATAGCAGCTTTTTTATTATGGAGGTTTTAAAAAAAGGAAGTAAGAAATTGCTCAATGCATGGGCGTTTTATGATTGGGCCAATTCAGTTTATGCGTTAACAATTACATCGTCTATTTTCCCCATTTTTTATTCAGCATTATTTATTTCTGAAATTAAAACCGTTTCGGCTTTTGGTTTTGAATTTAAAAATACAGCTCTCATCACCTTTGTGACAGCCATCACATTTATGATTGTTGCATTTATGTCGCCATTGCTTTCTGGAATTGCCGATTACGTTGGAAACAAGAAAAACTTCATGAAGTTCTTTTGTTATTTGGGAGGAGCGGGATGTATTGGTTTGTATTGGTTTAGCTTGGATAGAATCTACTTGAGTATCTTGTTTTATTTTATGGGATTGATTGGGTTTTGGGGCAGTTTGGTGTTCTATAATTCCTATTTGCCAGATATCGCTTATCCTGAGCAGCAAGATAAAGTAAGTGCAAAAGGTTTTTCATTAGGATATATAGGCAGTGTTATTTTGCTCATTATAAACTTGGCCATGGTAATGACTCAAGAAACTGGAGAAGCTAAAATGCTTATGATGCGCTATTCTTTTGTTACGGTTGGTGTTTGGTGGATTTTATTTAGCCAATACTCATTTTATTTTTTACCTAAAGGCGCTTCAACTGGGCATACTGTTACCAAAGATGTTGTATTTAATGGTTTCAAGGAATTGCGATCTGTATGGAAGCAACTGAAAGAAAATCTGCGGCTTAAACGGTTTTTAGCTGCTTTTTTTGTTTATAGTATGGCTGTTCAAACTATTATGTTGGTTGCCGTTTATTTTGGAGAGGAAGAAATATCTTGGCCAGATGATGACCATAAAACAACGGGATTGATTGTGAGTATTTTGGTCATTCAATTGGTAGCGGTTATCGGAGCTGAATTAACATCCAGGTTATCTGCTAAATTTGGTAATATTAAAACCCTTATCGGCATTAATTTTATTTGGATGGCCATCTGTATTTATGCCTTTTTTATGCACACGCCCAATGATTTTTATATAGCCGCTTCGTGTGTTGGCTTGGTTATGGGAGGTATTCAATCGTTATCTCGTTCAACATATTCAAAATTTCTCCCGGAAACGGAAGATACCACATCCTATTTTAGCTTTTATGACGTGGCTGAAAAAATTGGCATTGTTATAGGCATGGCTATTTATGGAGCAATTGACCAAATTACAGGAAGCATGCGTAATGCTATTTTGTTTTTGTTTGTTTTCTTTTTAATAGGAATAGCGCTGTTATTTAGAGTGCCAAGGCAACATCTCAAAATCTCATAACATAAAAACGACGCTAAATAGCGCCGTTTTTTAGTTTGATTGATTTAGTTCTCAGTTGTTATACGGGAACCTTGTTTGATTGATGATTAATTCTTCTTAAAAGTCACATTGCCATAATCAGAATTGATTTGAATTAGATGAGAAGCATCGGCGGTTCCGTAATAACCTTTATAGTAATTTTTATTAGAATCCTTAACTTGTTTAGTGAATTCAAACCCGTCTGTATTTCTAATGGAACCATATTCTATATTGATATCAAAATTAAAATGATAATCAGGATGGTAACCAATTGTGATTCCCAGATAATCAGATTGAATGTTTATGTTCCCTGCGTTTGCAGTCATTTGGTCAATTTTTAACGACCCGTAATCTCCTGTTATATTTAAGTTTTTGTAAATATCTCCAAAGCGCATGGTTAAATAATCACCAGTTCCAGAAATATTGTTTGCGTTATCAATATTTATGGAGCCATAATCACAATTAAAGGCAACATCTTCAGCTACTTCAATACTGGATTTTGTGTAATCTGCATTGATTGCCAAATTTTTGGTTTTTGAAACGGTAAATCCGCTATAGTCTGCATTGATTTTTCCACTATTGATATATTCAAAATAACAATTGTTAGTGTAATCAAATGAGAGTGTGTTGTTTTCGGCCATGAGCTCTTTGGTTGTTATTTTACCGTAATCACAGTTTATATTGGCTCTTCCTTCTAGTTTATCCAAATTGATACTGCCGTAATCATTGTTTAAATCCACACTGTTGGTAATGGGGAGCTTTACTAGATAATTGATTTCCATACTTGTATTGTTTTTGCTTCCCCAATCCCACCAAGATTTTTTATCGTTGTTAAATATGGTTTTTGCTTCAACCACACTTGATGTAGCATTAAAGTTCACCGTAATGTCATCTAGCTTTTTTTGCACTTTTTCTTCATCATTCCCATTGACTTTTATGGTGACCTCTATAGAGATTTTGTTTCCATCATAAGTTACAATATCAAGATTTCCATAGCTGTTTTTAATTTTTAACAGCGCATCCTTGTTAACGGTGAATTCTTTTTTGATTGTTTTTTCCTTGTCAATTTTTCCTTTTAGAGCAGTATTGCCTAAAGCTATTGAGGGTACGATGAGCAGCAAGTAAACTGCCTTAAATAGTAATTTGGTTTTCATTGTTCTGTTGTTTTAATTGATTGACGTTTTCTATAGTTTCCATGACATTTTTTAATAAATCTATTCTTGTCTGAAAGTTTGAAATCATGGCATAAATAACACGCTTGTCATTACCACTTTCAGTTAAGTCAATTTTTAAGGATTCATATTCTTTCTCAAGAATATCCATTTGTTTCATGGCATCATTGATTAATGATGCTGTTTCTGGAGTTTTGGCTTTATTTAACTTTACTAATTCTTCTGAAATAGCTGTTGTAAAAAAGTTTTGGGTTTGTGACATTTCTGGTGAAACACTAGCTAAATCTTTTACATCATTACTTGGTTTTAGAATAGTGAATATGCCTAAGCAAATAATGATTGAAGCTGCAATGCTCAAAAACAGTTTCCAGAAATTTGATTGACTGGAGGTGCTTTTTGATGCACCGCCATTCTGGTTTTTAAGTTTAGATAGGAACCGTTCTTGATGCCCAAGATTTGGACTTTCAAAATCAAATTCTGAATGTAATTCTTCAAACAGCTTATCTATATTATCTTTTTTCATAATGCATTATTTTATACTGCCAATTCCAGTTTTTGCCTCAAACTATCTTTAGCCCGCGATATCATCGTTCTACAGTTAGCAGGAGATAGGTTCATTATTTCACAAATTTCCTCATAATCATATCCTTCAATAAGGTGAAGCGTTAAGCAGATTTGATAGTTGTCCTTAAGCGTTTTCATAGTTTGTAAAATTTGCTTCGCTTTTAGGTTGGTAAATTCATGGTCACTATCAATGCCATCATTGTTGTCTTCAACTTTATATAAGACATTATCTAGAGGAACGTTGTCGTACTTACTATTTTTTTTATAATGGTAAATACTGTTGTTAATCACAATTCGCTTTAACCAGGAACCAAATATCTTTACATCTTTAAGAGTGTCCAATTTTGTGAACGCCAATAAAAAGGAGTCTTGCATGATGTCTTCAGCCTCAAAGCGGTCTTTTACAATTCTCAAAGCCGTATTGAACATGGCCTTGAAATACCTGTTATACACTTCCAACTGCGCAGATTGGTTGCCAGATTTACAAAGCTCTATAAGCTCTTCAATATTTAGTTTGGTCAGCGTCACTTAAGCATTTTGTTATTATAAAGATGAACCTAATTTGAGTTTGTTACAGTTTAGCAAAAAAAAATTCCCACATAAAAAATAATGTAGGAATTTAATTTAAAGGCAGATTAAAAATTTTAAGATTCTGCAGGCTTTTCGGCTTTTTCAATCTTAATGTTCAGTTCTTGTGCTTTTTCATCTAAATCAATAATTATCTTATCGCCATCTTGAACGTGTGATGTAATAATTTCTTCAGCTAATGCATCTTCAATATATTTTTGAATAGCACGTTTTAAAGGTCTGGCTCCATATTGTTTGTCAAAACCTTTTTCTGCAATGAAATCTTTTGCTTTAGAACTAAGTTTTAATGTATATCCTAAATCTTTAATTCTAAGTAATAGTTTATCCAACTCAATATCAATAATTTTATTGATATCTTCTTTTTCTAGATTATTGAATACAACCACATCATCAATTCGGTTCAAAAACTCAGGAGCGAATGATTTTTTTAGCGCGTTTTCAATTACACCTTTGGCATTGGCATCTTCTTGTGCTTTTTGAGATGCGGTTCCAAACCCAATACCAGTACCAAAATCCTTTAGTTTTCTGGCACCAATATTTGATGTCATGATAATAATAGTATTTCTAAAATCTATTTTGCGTCCTAAACTATCAGTTAAATAGCCATCATCAAGTACTTGAAGCAACATATTAAATACATCAGGATGTGCTTTTTCAATTTCATCGAGTAAGATTACCGCATACGGTTTACGTCTAACTTTTTCGGTTAATTGACCACCTTCTTCATAGCCTACATACCCTGGAGGTGCGCCAACCAATCTGGAAATGGCAAATTTCTCCATGTATTCACTCATGTCAATTCTTACAAGCGCATCTTCGCTATCAAACAGTTCTCTGGACAATACTTTGGCTAACTGCGTTTTACCAACACCTGTTTGTCCTAAAAATATAAATGAACCAATGGGCTTGTTAGGATCTTTTAATCCAGCTCTGTTACGCTGAATGGCTTTTACAACCTTTGCAACGGCATCATCTTGACCAATGACTTTTCCTTTGATGAGTTTTGGTAATTCGGCCAATTTATTGATTTCAGTTTGAGCAATTCTATTGACAGGAATGCCAGTCATCATGGAAACCACATCAGCTACATTATCCTCGGTAACTATTTCACGATGTTGTTTGGTGTCTTCTTCCCATTTTTCTTGAGCAATTTGAAGCTCTTTTTCCAAGCGCTTTTCATCATCTCTCAATTTGGCAGCTTCTTCATATTTTTGTTTTCTAACCACCAAGTTTTTAGTTTCCTTAACATCTTCCAATTGTTTTTCCAATTCTAAAATTTGTTTTGGAACTTCAATATTGGTGATATGTACACGCGAACCAGCCTCATCCAAAGCGTCAATGGCTTTGTCTGGTAAAAAGCGTTCCGTCATATATCGATTGGTTAATTTTACACAAGCTTCAATAGCC
Source organism: Yeosuana aromativorans (assembly GCF_014646655.1). GTDB lineage: Bacteria > Bacteroidota > Bacteroidia > Flavobacteriales > Flavobacteriaceae > Yeosuana > Yeosuana aromativorans. The sequence goes on from NZ_BMNR01000007.1 coordinate 131,618, forward strand.
TCTGGTGTATAATCAACATTATGGTGATCTTCGTATTTAGACTTGATATTATTAAGAATTTCAATGGTTTCCTCAACCGAAGTAGGTTCTACTATCACCTTTTGGAAACGACGCTCTAAAGCACCATCTTTTTCAATGTACTGTCTGTATTCATCAAGGGTGGTAGCCCCAATGCATTGAATTTCACCACGGGCCAATGCTGGTTTAAACATATTGGAGGCATCCAGACTTCCGGTAGCACCGCCAGCACCAACAATGGTATGGATTTCATCAATGAACAAAATAACATCATCATTTTTTTCAAGCTCGTTCATAACGGCTTTCATACGTTCTTCAAATTGTCCACGGTATTTGGTTCCAGCTACTAAACTTGCTAAGTCAAGCGTTACAACACGTTTGTTGAACAAGATTCTGGATACTTTTCTCTTGATGATTCTAAGCGCCAAACCTTCAGCTATGGCAGATTTACCAACGCCCGGTTCTCCAATAAGCAACGGATTATTCTTTTTACGTCTGCTTAAAATTTGAGAGACACGTTGTATTTCTTTTTCACGTCCTACAACAGGATCTAGTTTGCCTTCTTCAGCCAATGCCGTCAAATCACGGCCAAAATTGTCTAAAACAGGGGTTTTTGACTTCTTATTGGTCTTACTGGTAGGTGCATTGAATAGATTATCTTTTGAAGTATCATCTTCTTGGTTGGTATCATCATCTTGAAACGATTCAGATTTTGGCTCTATAAAATTATTGTCGTTGGTAATCATAAATTTAAATTGTTCTTTAACGTTGTCATAATCAACTTTAAGCTTATTTAAAAGCTTGGTAGTGGGGTCGTTTTCGTTTCTCAAGATACAAAGCAATAAATGTGCTGTATTGATTGACGAACTCTGAAATAATTTAGCTTCTAAAAATGTTGTTTTTAAAGCGCGCTCAGCTTGTCTGGTAAGGTGTAAATTCTTCTTCTGGTTAGAATTTCCAGAAATATTTGGGTTAGCGGGGCTTAATATTTCAACTTTTCGTCTTAAATGGTTTAGATCAATTTCAAGTGCATTTAAAATATTAATAGCTTTGCCATTTCCATCACGTAAAAGACCAAGCATTAAGTGTTCAGTGCCAATAAAATCATGGCCTAAACGCAATGCTTCCTCCTTGCTGTAAGCAATCACATCTTTAACTCTTGGTGAAAAATTATCATCCATAATAGGGGTCCTTTCTGCATTAAAAGTAATAAAACAATTTAGTAAAGACAAAAACTATACCTTAAATTGTATGTAAGTCGCTAATTGACGAAAAAAACTTTAAAAAATCAAAATTTTTTAAAGCATACTTATTAACGAAATAAAGGCTTGAAATTGTTAATAAAAAATCACTAAAAAAATGGGTTAAAAGTCCTGCTATGACTGATGAAATAGTTATCTTAGCACGATTTGAAATATTCAAAAAACAACTAATTAAATATATATGGCTGAAGGAGAAAAACTTATTCCAATTAACATAGAAGATGAAATGAAATCGGCTTACATTGATTACTCAATGTCAGTCATTGTGTCACGTGCATTACCTGACGTAAGAGACGGTTTAAAGCCGGTTCACAGACGCGTTTTATTTGGGATGCATGAATTAGGTGTTCGATCTAATACGGCACACAAAAAATCTGCTAGAATAGTAGGTGAGGTTTTAGGTAAGTACCACCCACACGGTGATACCTCGGTTTATGATGCTATGGTGCGTATGGCCCAAGAGTGGAGCTTACGCTATATGCTTGTTGATGGCCAAGGAAACTTTGGGTCGGTTGACGGAGACAGTCCGGCGGCAATGCGATATACTGAAGCACGTATGCGCAAAATATCTGAAGACATGTTGGCAGATATTGACAAGGAAACGGTTGATCACCAATTGAATTTTGATGATACCTTAAATGAACCTACCGTTTTGCCAACCCGTATTCCTGGGCTTTTGGTCAATGGAGCGTCTGGTATTGCTGTAGGTATGGCTACCAATATGCCACCTCATAATTTGGGCGAAGTGGTTGATGGTATTGTGGCTTACATAGATAACAACGATATCGAAATTGATGAATTAATTAAGCATGTAAAAGCACCGGATTTTCCAACAGGAGGAACCATTTATGGCTACGATGGTGTGAAAGAGGCATTTCAAACCGGGCGCGGACGAATTGTCATGCGCGGTAAGGCTAATATTGAAGAAGTCAATGGCCGTGAATGCATTATTGTCACCGAAATACCTTATCAAATCAATAAAGCTGACATGATCAAAAAAACGGCTGATTTGGTAAACGATAAAAAACTTGAAGGAATTGCAACCATTCGTGATGAGTCTGATAGAAACGGGATGCGCATTGTGTATGTTTTAAAGCGTGACGCCATTCCTAACATTGTATTAAATAAATTATATAAGTACACACAGCTACAGTCCTCATTTAGTGTTAATAACATTGCATTGGTTAAAGGGCGTCCACAATTATTGAATCTTAAGGATATGATTCATTATTTTGTGGAGCACAGACATGAAGTAGTTGTTAGAAGAACAACTTATGAGCTCCGAAAAGCAGAAGAACGGGCGCATATTCTTGAAGGGTTGATCATTGCTTCTGATAATATTGATGAAGTTATTGCATTAATTCGTGCTTCATCAAATGCCGATGAGGCTCGTGAAAAGTTGATGGCCCGATTTGAGCTTTCAGAAATTCAGGCCAAGGCCATCGTAGAGATGCGCTTACGTCAACTTACGGGTTTAGAGCAAGATAAGCTTAGAAGTGAATATGAGGAATTAATGAAAACCATAGAAGATTTAAAAGACATTCTTGACAAAAAAGAGCGTCGTATGGAAATCATTAAAAATGAATTGATTGAAGTAAAAAACAAATATGGTGACGAAAGACGTTCAGTGATTGAATATGCCGGTGGCGATTTAAGTATTGAAGACATGATACCTGATGAGAAAGTTGTTATTACCATTTCGCATGCAGGTTATATCAAACGTACGTCACTTTCAGAATACAAAACACAAAACAGGGGTGGAGTTGGTCAAAAAGCATCAACTACTAGAAATGAAGACTTTTTAGAATATCTGTTTGTTGGAACTAACCACCAATATATGTTATTCTTTACCCAAAAAGGAAAATGTTTCTGGATGCGGGTTTATGAAATACCAGAAGGCAGCAAAACATCAAAAGGTAGAGCTATTCAAAATCTTATTAATATTGAGCAAGATGACAATGTAAGAGCCTTTATATGCACCCAAGACTTAAAAGATGAAGACTACATAAACAGTCATTATGTCATTATGGCAACTAAAAAGGGACAGGTTAAGAAAACGTCTTTAGAACAATATTCGCGTCCTAGAACCAATGGAATCAATGCCATTACCATTAAGGAGGATGATATGCTATTGGAAGCTAAACTTACAACCGGTGAAAGCCAAGTGATGTTGGCACTTAAATCTGGAAAAGCCATACGTTTTGAAGAAGCCAAAACAAGGCCAATGGGCAGAAGCGCTTCTGGTGTGAGAGGCATTACATTGGCCAGTCCTAAGGATGAAGTGATTGGTATGGTTACCATAGAAAATCCACAAGAAGAATCTGTTTTAGTGGTTTCTGAAAATGGTTATGGTAAGAGAAGTTATATTGATGATCCGGAAGACGGGGAGCCAGTTTACAGAATCACCAATCGTGGTGGAAAAGGTGTAAAAACTATTTCAATTACAGAAAAAACCGGTAATTTAGTAGCTATAAAAAGTGTAACGGACAGTGATGATTTAATGATCATTAACAAATCAGGAATTGCAATTAGATTGGCTGTTCAAGATTTACGGGTCATGGGCAGAGCTACGCAAGGCGTTAAATTGATAAACCTTAGAAACGGAGATTCTATTGCTGCTGTTGCTAAAGTCATGCATGATGATGATGTGGAAGACAATGCGCAAACTACTGAAAACATTGACGACTTAGGAGATGGCACAACTCTTGATAATAATACAGAAGATAACAAATAATAAATTAACATTAAAAATCATTAGAATGAAAAATCAGATTATAATAGCTTTAGCATTTTTGATGAGCATTGTAACGTTTGCTCAAAAAAAAGAATTACGAGCTGTTGAAAGAGCAATTAAAGACAATAATTATTCAGAAGCTAAAGCATCCTTAAATCAAGTTGAAGCCATGCTTCCCACAATGGATGACAAATACAAGTCTGAGTACTATTTTCTTAAAGGGCAAGCTTATTACGCTAATGGAGCAGGTTCTAATAAGGATATAGATACCGCATTGGAGTCATTAGGCAAGGTAACTGAAGGTTACGCTGAGGAAATAGCCCAATTAAAACAAAATATGGTCAATCATTTATTGACCAAAGGAAATGATGCCTATGAGAAAAAGGATTATGTAACCGCATCAAATGATTTTGAAAAAGCTTATAGAGCATCTGTCAAAGACACCACTTACTTATACTATGCTGCAGCAACAGCAGTGAATTACCAAGATTACGACAGAGCACTAGAGCTATACAAAGAGCTTAAGGATTTAGGGTATACAGGTGTTGAAAAACAATATTATGCTGTAAATGTGGACACCCAAGAGGAAGAGCTTTTTCAAAACAAAAACATGCGTGATTTATCTGTTAAGGCTAAAACACATATTAAGCCAACAGACCGTATGACAGAATCCAAAAAGGCTGAGATTGTAAAAAACATAGCACTTATATATGTTAGTAAAGATGAGAACGAAAAAGCGCTTGAAGCTATGAAAGAGGCCAGAGCAGAAAGTCCTGAAGATATCAATTTAATACTTTCTGAAGCGAACGTATATTATAAAATGGGTAATACTGAAGAGTTTAAAAAGTTATTGGAATTAGCAACCACAAAGGACCCAAATAATCCAGAATTGCAATACAATTTAGGTGTAATCGCATCTGAATCTGATCACCCTGAAGAAGCAAGGGCTTATTATGAAAAAGCTATACAACTTGACCCAAGTTACATTAACGCTTACATTAACTTGGCCGCTTTAATTTTGAACAAAGAACAGCCAATGATTGAGGAAATGAACAGTTTGGGAACTTCAAAAGCTGACAATTTACGCTATGATGAGCTTAGGGAACAACGTCAGGAATTATATAAAGATGCTATTCCATATTTAGAAAAAGCACTTGAAATCGATTCAAAAAACATCAGTGCCGCTAAAACATTAATGAATATTTACAGCGTAATTGGTGAAACTGACAAATTTAAGACCATGAAAGCTAAAGTTGAAGCTATAGAAAGCGAAAACTAAAAGAAAAATCGAAAAATTAAAAAGCCGCTATTGTTAGCGGCTTTTTTTATATTATTTTTTTTATCACCCTGAGCTTGTGGGTATGCATTTTTTTATCCACGTTATAAATACCCGAATGGTCTAACCTATCAATTCTTACTCGGCCATGCGCATGTATGATATAATTGTCTTTCATGATAATGCCAACATGTACTATCTCACCTTCGTTATTATCAAAAAAAGCCAAGTCACCAGGTTCACTTTCTTCAATAAAACTTAAGGCTTCACCTTGAGTGGCTTGTTGGGATGCATCGCGAAGCAAGCGGTATCCGTTAAGTTTATAGACCATTTGGGTGAATCCGGAACAATCAATGCCAAACGGACTTTTCCCGCCCCAGAGGTAGGGTGTGTTTAAGTACAAAAAAGCCGTTTGTATGAGATTGTCTTTTACTTTTTTACCTTCTACTATTTGTCCATCATGGGAATGGTTTAAAAGCCTTAAGCCATTTAAAGAAGACCCTAGTAAAATAGGATGTAATTGTTCATCTGCGTCTTGTATGAACTCAACTAAATCAATCGATAGTTTAGGTATGGATGTTTCTAAAACATTATAATTGTCTTCTGATATCTCCAGATATTGTTTATTATCTATCCAACCTTCATAAGAATCAAATGCAAGACGAATTTTGCTCCATGATTTTCGTTGTTCCAATATTTTAAAATAATCACCGTATAATAGCTGCGAAACCAATTCGCTTGTATCAGAAGGCTCTAATCTTAGGGGAACAATGCTTAAATTACAAATTCCGTATTGCATTCAGAAATAATTATGGACGTTCAATAATAACAGCTGATGCACCACCTCCGCCATTACAAATAGCAGCAGCACCAATTTTTGAATTATTTTGTTTTAAAACATGTATTAAAGTAACCAAAATTCTCGCACCAGAACAACCAAGTGGGTGTCCTAATGAAACGGCTCCGCCATTGACGTTTACATTTTTATCATTTAGCCCAAGTATTTTCATATTGGCCAAACCAACAACAGAAAACGCCTCATTAAATTCAAAATAATCCACATCTTGTAATGATATTCCTGCTTTGTTTAATGCCTTAGGAAGTGCTTTTGCAGGGGCCGTTGTAAACCATTTAGGCTCTTGGGCTGCATCAGCGTAGCCAGTTATGGTAGCCAGTACGGTTAGCCCTAATTCATTAGCTTTTTCTCTACTCATTAGTACCAATGCAGCAGCACCATCATTTATGGTTGATGCATTGGCGGCTGTTACAGTACCGTCTTTTGTGAATGCCGGACGAAGTTCCGGTATTTTTTCAATCTTTACATTGGTATATTCTTCATCTTTTGAGACTATTATAGGTTCACCACGGCGCTGGGGTACTTCAACAGGCACCACTTCTTCGTTAAATTTTCCAGCATTCCAAGCGGCTTCAGAACGTCTGTAAGACTCAATAGCAAAAGCATCTTGGTCTTCTCGTGTAAACTTATATTCTGAGGCGCATAGATCGGCACACACGCCCATGGCATTTTGGTCATAGGCATCTACCAAGCCATCCTTTTGCATGCCATCGGTCAGCGTTACTGGACCAAACTTTGTTCCGATTCTATTATATGAATAATGGGGAATTAAACTCATGTTTTCCATGCCGCCGGCAACAATGATATCGTTGTCACCAAGTGCAATGGATTGAGCGGCAAGCATAACCGCCTTCATACCAGATGCACATACTTTATTGACTGTTGTACAAGGAACCGTGTTTGGTATGTCTGCATAGATTGCAGCTTGTCTTGCCGGGGCTTGACCAGCACCCGCCTGAACAACATGGCCCATGAAAACCTCTTGAACCATTTCTGGTTTTAAATTGATTTTTTCTAAAGCTCCTTTAATGGCTATGGCTCCTAATTTTGGAGCGGGAATAGTTGATAATGATCCCAGAAAGCTGCCTATAGGAGTTCTTACTGCAGATACAATAACGACTTCTTTACTCATTTTTTTAGCGTTTAGTTATGCTGAGGCGAAAATAATCATTTTTTAACAGAAATTAGAACGATTACTGTATTATAAAAAATCAAAAAAGCTCAGTTTTTACTACATTTGAAAACCTTAACATATCCAATGAAAGACTTTATAAATAAATTATACAGAAATCATTCCATGATTTATAAGGGGTTGTTGTTTGTTTTTACAACAATTTTAATTGTATACCTGTTTCCAAAAACCGGAAAGTTTAAGTATAATTTTGAAAAGGGAAAACCCTGGCAATCCGAAAATTTATATGCCCCTTTTAATTTTGCGATAAAAAAATCTGAAGACGAAATTGCCCAAGAAAAGAAGACAATTATTGACCATTCGTTTTTGTATTTTAATGTTGATCCTTCTGTTGAGGAAGATGTAAGGAACAGCTATGAAAACCAATTTAGGAGTGCGTTTGCTGATTCCATTCCAAAAAGGGAATTAAAACTTCTTTATGATACTGGTGAAACGATTATTAAGGAATTATATTTTTATGGTGTTTTAACCGAAACTTATAATTTTCCCAATGACAAAACATCTGTTATTCTTGAAGATAGGGTTGAAAAGCACACAACAAAATATGAAAATTTGGTAAAACAAGATCAAGTTACATCAATAATCAATAAAGTACTTAATGAAAAAAATCTGAGTGCTTACAAAAATGATTTTACGTCCTTGTTTTTTGATTTGGTGAAGCCAAATTTAACGTATGACAAATCCTTTACAGAGAAGGTTTTAAATGAGGATTTAAATAAAATAGCATACACCCGTGGTAGCATAGAAAAGGAAACCTTGATTATTTCAAAAGGTGAAATTGTTGAAGGTAAGAAATATCAAATCTTGGAATCTTTAAAATCTGAGTACGAATCGCAAATATGGAGCGCTTCAAATTACAACTGGATTTTAGTTGCCTACACCTTATTGGTATCGTTGGCCCTTTTAATGTTGCTTTTATTTCTAAGAAAATATAGAATGGAAGTGTTTGAAAACAACACGAAAGTCACGTTTATTTTCTTCAACATATTATTAATGGTGTTTATCACAACCTTTGTAGTGAATTACAATTCCCAGTATATTTATGTGGTTCCCATTTGTATATTACCATTAGTTTTTAAAGCATTTTTTGATGCCCGGTTGGGGTTATTTGCACACGTAATTACTGTGCTGTTATTGGGCTCAATTGTACCAAATAGTTATGAATATATGTTCCTTCAAATTATAGCTGGAATTGTAACTATTTTAACGGTTTCTGAACTTTATAAACGCGCCAACCTGTTCATTTCTGTTGGTCAGATAACCTTAATCTATATCATTGCTTATTTTGCATTTTTTGTGATACATGAAGGCAGTATTGAAACCATAAAATGGGAAACATTTATATGGTTCATATTATGTGGTTTGGCCACCTTATTTGTGCAGCCACTCATTTACATTTATGAGAAACTTTTTGGGCTTGTCTCCGATGTATCACTTTTGGAATTATCTGATACCAATACCAAATTACTTAAAGAACTATCAAACAAGGCACCAGGCACATTTCACCATTCATTAAACGTTGCAAATTTGGCAGAATCCTGTGCCAATGAGGTAGGAGCCAATGCTATGCTAATCCGTGTGGGAGCTCTGTACCATGATATTGGTAAAATGAAGAACCCAACGTATTTCATTGAAAATCAATCAACGGGAATCAATCCGCATGACGAATTGTCTTCAAGGGAAAGTGCCAAAATCATTATTGATCATGTTATTGCAGGTATTGAAATCGCAAAAAAATATAATTTACCAGATAGGGTTATTGATTTTATTAGAACACACCACGGCACCAGTATGGTTTACTATTTTTATATTAAGGAAAAGGAGTTCCAAAATGACCATCAAATTGATAAATCAGAATTTTGTTATCCTGGACCAAAACCCTTTAGTAAGGAAACCGCTATTTTGATGATGTGTGATAGTGTAGAGGCAGCTTCAAAGAGTTTAAAAGAGCCTACGTCAACTAAAATTGATGCTTTTGTTGAGAACATAATCAACAAGCAAATAGAGGAAGAACAATTTTTGAATGCCAACATCACTTTTAAGGAAATTCAATCCATTAAAAAAGTACTAAAACACAAGCTTGCAAACATTTATCATTTGCGTATAGAATACCCCGAATAAATTTTTTAAAAAATTAAATAAATAGTTGTGTTCTTAAAGATGATACGTTACATTTGCATCCGCAATTTTATTGCTAACGTTCATTATTAATAGGAGAGGTGCCAGAGTGGTAATGGAGCAGATTGCTAATCTGTCAACGCGTAAGTGTTGCCAGGGTTCGAATCCCTGTCTCTCCGCAAAAAAATGATAATCTTCGGGGTGTAGCGTAGCCCGGTTATCGCGCCTGCTTTGGGAGCAGGAGGTCGCAGGTTCGAATCCTGCCACCCCGACAAAAGAGTATATCAATCCAAATCAAAAACCTGTTAATCGTATGATTTACAGGTTTTTGAATTTTTAACGGTTTCATAAGAGAACAAAAAATACTGTTAAAAAAGTCAACAAATCGGATAACAAATTGTTTTTTTAAAACGTGTTGACCGAATTGTTAAAATTGAGCGATCAGTTGTTGGAATAAATGTATCTTTAAGGTGATTTGACTTTCGTCTGGTAATAAAAAAAGTATTAACAAAAAGACGAAAACATGAAAACGACAGCAACCTTCAGCATCCTGTTCTGGGCGGACCTTTCCAGGGCAAAAGACAACCAAGCCTCCATT
>NZ_BMNR01000007.1:141856-143915 GCF_014646655.1 Yeosuana aromativorans
TCGCTCCCGGGGAAACAACCAATTCACAAGAGCCCTAAACGGTTATTTAGAGGAAGTGAACAGTGGCCTTTTCAAATGCTACCAGGACCTGAAACTCGAGCACAGGCTCATCACCTCCCAAGCCGTTAAGGCAAGATATCTTGGAGAGGACGAGCAGAACCGTTCGGTCAACGATATCATCAAGTACCATAACGAGGACATGCAGGGCAAGTTGAAGTGGGGCACCCAGAAGAACTATTACACCACGCAAAAGTACCTATCGAAATTTCTATTGAAGAACCATAGGACCACGGACATCTATTTACGGGAACTGGATTATAATTTCATAATCAAGTTTGAGAAATACCTGAGGGGGCATGTCCCCGAGGACCACCAGAAACCCATGGGCAACAATACGGTGATGAAACATATAGAGCGTTTAAGGAAACTTGTGAACCTGTCCGTAAAACTGGGATGGCTGGACAGGGACCCCTTTGCCAACTTTAAGTCCCAATTCATAAAAACGGAACGAGGGTTCTTGAGCTTACAGGAACTAAGGGCAGTAGAGGAGAAGCGGTTCACCATAGGGCGGCTGCAATTGGTCAAGGACCTGTTCGTGTTCAGTTGCTATACCAGTCTGAGCTATATCGATGTGATCAACCTAAAAGAGGACAATATCAGCATAGGAATTGATGGAGAGTTATGGATCCACTACAGAAGGGAGAAAACGACCAAGATGATAAGGATCCCGTTATTGCCACAGGCATTGGCAATCATGGAAAAGTACAGGAGCAAAATAAGGCCAAAAACGGAAGAAAGCCTGTTCCCAAGGATCTCGAACCAAAAACTGAACTCCTACCTAAAGGAAATCGCTGACCTGTGCCAAATCAAAAAGAACCTGACCTTCCATATTGCCAGGCATACCTTTGCAACGACTGTCACTCTGAGCAATGGCATACCCATAGAGACGGTCTCTAAATTATTGGGGCATTCCCGGATATCAACGACCCAGATCTATGCAAAGGTCATAGAGAGAAAAGTGAGCGACGACATGAAGAAATTGAGGGAACAGTTCCAGGACACAATGAATAGTTCTGATAGGATACCACAAAGTTTATAGGCTCTTTTCAAGCACAACTTAAAAGAAAAAAGGGAACCATTTTGAATGGTTCCCTTTTAAAATTATATTTTATTCACTTAAAGAAATTACTGTTTTGGAAGTTTGACCCCAGCAAATATTTCTTTAAATACTTCACAGGGATCTGTGTCTATGGCCAAAGAAATCAAATATAATTCCTCTGCTCTCAATTTTGCTTTTGGATTAGAACTCAATTGGCTAATTCTGGATTTACTTATTCCAGTTCTTCTGGAAACCTCGGCTTTGTTTATTGATTTTTTTGCCAAATACAATCCTATTTCAGTCATTCTATTATGCGTGTTTTGTATACATAAATATAGAAATTATATACACTTGTTTGTTAAAATTGGATTTTTGTTATGTAAATGGGTATATATTTTATACATTAGTGTAGAAAATGAATACAAATGTTTTGATTTATTACACAGTCTAAATAAACTAAATGCACATGAAAGCAAAAGCACCCGCAAAATTTCCATTACAAAAGGAACTTTTGGACCTTTTAAAGAACCTGGTCCCATTACATTCGGTATATGTCATCGATATGGACACTAGCAAAAACAAACATATCCATTACTTGCACACCAAAAGCCAACAGGTGCACTTGGAAGCGATCTACACCCTGTTGATCGTGGGCCAAAAAGCGCTCCATAAGGGCCTGGATGATCTTATGGAGGAAGTCTACGATAAGATGGGTCAACGCTGTAAGGTCCATGTGATATATTGCACGGTATCCAACCTTATGGAAAGGATAGATATTGGCGATAATTTCCTGACACGGACCTTAAAGGAAGCACCTTGCATGTACAGGGAAGACAATGCCCTGTCCAGATATGGGCAATATGGCTTGATGTACCATGTGTCATTGTACAAGGAGATCGAGACCGTTTGGAGGCACCGCATGGAACGGGCAGTATACCTGTTCTCTGTTATTGATGTCAT
>NZ_BMNR01000008.1:0-1326 GCF_014646655.1 Yeosuana aromativorans
GCTCAGAATTATTTTTCTGTTTTCTAATTGATATGTCCTTTAAATAATATTGGACTTTTTCCAATTTTTTGTCTAATTCAGTCATTTTTAAATTGTTTACAACGTATGTATATAGTTACCAAGGTAACTATATTTCTATTGTAGCAACTAAGATAGTAAATCTTTTACATTCATGAATGTGTTAGTTGCCACATGTGTGTAAATTTCAGTGGTCTTGGTAGAGCTGTGCCCTAGCAACATCTGGATATGGCGAAGATCCGTTCCGTCCTCCAACAAATGTGTCGCAAAACTGTGCCGCAACATATGGGGGCTCACCCTTTCTTTGATCCCGGCCCTTTCACCGGCCATGGTCACAATTTTCAATACGCTTGAGGCACTGTACCTTTCACCTGGCACCGGGCCTTCAAACAAATATTCCTTTGGCCTATGTGCCCTGTAATATGTTCTGAGGTCTTCCAAAACACTTTTGCTCAAGACCGTCAACCTGTCCTTATTGTTCTTGGCCTGCCTGACCTTGACCAACATCCTTTTGCCGTCAATGTCAACGGGCTTGAGGTCCAACAGTTCGCTGCGCCTCAGACCTGAACTGTACAAAAGACCGACTATACATTTGTGCTTGATGTTGTTCGTGCTGTCTATCATGGCGAGCACCTCCTCCTTGGACAGTACCTTTGGCAGCTTATGTTCTCTTCTTGGCCTCTCGATCGCATAGAACCTATTGGGCATGCCCAGTACCACCTCATAATAGAACTTTATGGCATTGATGGCCTGGTTGATGTATGAGTTGGATCGTTTCTCCTGCACGAGCCTTTGTAGGTAGTCCCTGATGTCATTTTCATCCAGGGACATTAAATCCACATCCTTATAATGGTTGATGAAAGACTCAAAACATGCCACATAATTTTTAACGGTGCTGTTGGCGTATTTCTTGAGTTCCAGTTTTTTGAGGTAATCCTCGGGAATGGTCCTATAGCCTTCCTTATGCTTACGGGTCCTGAACCATTGAACGTCAATCGTCCCCGCCGTATCCTTCAGCGGCCTGTCCCGGAAGAAATAGTTGCCGTTGACCCAAACCGTGCCCTTAAGCATTTTAAAGATCGCTTTCAGGTTCGGTTCACTGTTGGGCACATAGTGCATGTTGAACCGATCGCTCCATTCCAGCTCAGGCAATGTGCTGACCAGAGCCTGGGTGACCTTGTCAGCGTGGTATTGGAGCCCAATACACTTCTTGTTTCCGATCAGCAGGTGCTTTAGTGTAATCGATCGTTCCATGGGTGTTTTTTTCCGTTTCAAAACAATGTTAATGAAATAATATGTTATATTCGT
>NZ_BMNR01000008.1:1437-4571 GCF_014646655.1 Yeosuana aromativorans
CGGGTATATACGGATATATACGTTTAATGATACCAATTGAATGGAAAAAAGATTTTGCTTGGCCTGCAATAAAGAGCTTAAGGGCCGTTCGGACAAAAAATTCTGTGATGCCCAGTGCAGAAGTGCCCATCACAATGCCAGCAGGTCTTCCCACGAACTGTCCATCCAGAGGATAAACAGTGACCTGCGCAGGAACAGAAGCCTGTTGGCACATTTCTGCCCAAGCGGCAAGAGCACCGTTGACAGGGAGGTCCTGTCCAAATTGGGCTTTAGGTTCGAGATATTCACCCATATTTTCCCGTTTAACAGTGGAACCTACTTTTTTTGCTATGAATATGGCTACCTTCCGATACTAGAAAAGGGTACGGAGAAAATGTTGATAGTCCACAAGCAGGAATATATGGACAACCTCAGGTTTGAACCATGGGGCTTCAAGATCACCAAACATGGTTCCGAATAGGTGGTGATGGGTGACATTTGCGTTTTTTGATTTTGGTTTGCAAATCCATTTGTAAAGCAAGAGGGTAACACGCTGCGCGATGTTACTGGTTCATATTCCGTTTAAAATCAGCTATTTAACAATTTTGATTGGTTGCATTTATTTTTGATTTGCGGCAAAAGCTCTTGAGACCCCATTAAAATGGCACTTATTTGCGGCAAACCAATAGGATTTCATATGATCTGGTGGATATTGGACCCTTGTAGTCTTTGCCAAATTCTGCTTATCCCATTTTTACGGTAAAAAGCCCCGTAAGCCCCATAAACAGGCAATTATTTACAGGAAAAAACATGTGGCCAATTTTTGTTGATCGGTATTGCCGGCTTTTGGGTTTTATAGGTCTTAAAAGGGTATCGGTTCATTGTTTTTTTATTAAAAAAGCTTCTTGTCCCAGCAAAACCAAGGATTGTTTTAATAAAAAATGATACTGGCCTTTTAAACTTCCCAAAAACATTGCATAGTATTAGTTCGATAGATGTTGGGGCTTTTGTTCCGTAAAGGGTTTCACAACCCGCATTTTGTTGAAAATAATGGCAGTTCGGTTGTCCATTTATTATTGGATCCCCTTTTTATTCTCCTTTTTCTTTCAGCACCAGTTTTTCAATGGCATCATAGCTTGCCAACTGTGCATCGGGCAATAGGCTGTCCACCAGGTCCAGCACCGTGGCTATGGTCAGGTCCTTGGAGCAATTTGAGAGTCTTGCGGAAGCGAAGTCGTTCTCACTGTCCAGTGCCAGGATGCATGTCCTGAGCAGGCAGGATATGATGTACCGCAGTTCACCGTTGTCCTCTACCTCAAAGCTCACTTGCTGCACAATGGGGCTGTCTTCCCTCCTATAGTGTTTGCGCTCTCTTGGATGTAACAGTTTGACGATCGTGTCCAAGGTTTCTTTGTTCGTTTTCTGTTTTTTATCTTTTGTTTTCATCGGCTAGTTTTTTTGTTATACTGTAACATGGGCCTCTTTTAAGTGTCCCAGTTGTTTCTCCCCTAACCGGTCAGCTTCCCTTAAAAACCGTTCACAGCGTTTCAGTACCTTGCCCACATCCCTTGACCTGAAACCATTTGTCCCGTTTCTGCCCTTGAAACGCATGATACCGGATGCATTGCAGAGCATGTAATACTGGCGTTGCAGTCCAAAGGTGGTTTGGGGAAACATCTCATTTGGCAAGGATGTGAAGGTGGTGCACAAATCCATTAGATAGGACAGTGTGTAATGGTGGGGCTTAAATTCCCAGAACACGTACAAAAGCCCCAGGCATATCTGTTCCATCGCATTTTGGAGCACTGACAGTTTTGATAAGGGTTCTTCATTCTCGTGTATAATGTCTATGATAGAAATCAAATAAACCGCACGTTCCATACGGTGCCTCCAAACGGTCTTGATCTCTTTATATATAGAAATATGGTACATCAAACCATATTGTCCATATCTGGACAGGGTATTGTCTTCCCTGTACATGCAAGGTGCTTCCTTTAAGGTGCGTGTCAGGAAATTATCCCCAATATCGATCCTTTCCATGATATTGTCCAAGGTGCAAAATAGTATATTAACCTTGCAGCGTTGTTTCATCTTATTGTAAACTTCCTCCATAAGATCATCAAGATTTTTATTGATTGTCTTATTGCCCACAATTAGCAAAGTATAGATTGCTTCCAGATGCTCTTGTTTGCTTTTCGTGTGCAAATAATGAATATGTTTGTTTTTGCTCGTGTCCATACCGATGACATATACCGAATGTAATGGGACCAAGTTCTTTAAAAGGTCCAAAAGTTCCTTTTGTAATGGGAATTTTGCGGGTGCTTTTGCTTTCATGGGCATTTAGTTTATTTAGACTGTGTAATAAATCAAAACATTTGTATTTATTTTCTACACTAATGTATAAAATATATACCCATTTACATAACAAAAATCCAATTTTAACAAACAAGTGTATATAATTTCTATATTTATGTATACAAAACACGCATAATAGAATGACTGAAATAGGATTGTATTTGGCAAAAAAATCAATAAACAAAGCCGAGGTTTCCAGAAGAACTGGAATAAGTAAATCTAGAATTAGCCAATTGAGTTCAAATCCAAAAGCAAAATTGAGAGCAGAGGAATTATATTTGATTTCTTTGGCCATAGACACAGATCCCTGTGAAGTATTTAAAGAAATATTTTCTGGGGTCAAACTTCCAAAACAGTAATTTCTTTAAGTGAATAAAATATAATTTTAAAAAGGGAACCATTTTGAATGGTTCCCTTTTTTCTTTTAAGTTGTGCTTGAAAAGAGCCTATAAACTTTGTGGTATCCTATCAGAACTATTCATTGTGTCCTGGAACTGTTCCCTCAATTTCTTCATGTCGTCGCTCACTTTTCTCTCTATGACCTTTGCATAGATCTGGGTCGTTGATATCCGGGAATGCCCCAATAATTTAGAGACCGTCTCTATGGGTATGCCATTGCTCAGAGTGACAGTCGTTGCAAAGGTATGCCTGGCAATATGGAAGGTCAGGTTCTTTTTGATTTGGCACAGGTCAGCTATTTCCTTTAGGTAGGAGTTCAGTTTTTGGTTCGAGATCCTTGGGAACAGGCTTTCTTCCGTTTTTGGCCTTATTTTGCTCCTGTACTTTTCCATGATTGCCAA
>NZ_BMNR01000008.1:4718-141445 GCF_014646655.1 Yeosuana aromativorans
GTCTGTAGTGGATCCATAACTCCCCATCAATTCCTATGCTGATATTGTCCTCTTTTAGGTTGATCACATCGATATAGCTCAGACTGGTATAGCAACTGAACACGAACAGGTCCTTGACCAATTGCAGCCGCCCTATGGTGAACCGCTTCTCCTCTACTGCCCTTAGTTCTTGTAAGCTCAAGAAGCCTCGTTCAGTTTTTATGAATTGGGACTTGAAGTTGGCAAAGGGGTCCCTGTCCAGCCATCCCAGTTTTACGGACAGGTTCACAAGTTTCCTTAGGCGCTCTATATGTTTCATCACCGTATTGTTGCCCATGGGTTTCTGGTGGTCCTCGGGGACATGCCCCCTCAGGTATTTCTCAAACTTGATTATGAAATTATAATCCAGTTCCCGTAAATAGATGTCCGTGGTCCCATGGTTCTTCAATAGAAATTTCGATAGGTACTTTTGCGTGGTGTAGTAGTTCTTCTGGGTGCCCCACTTTAACTTGCCCTGCATGTCCTCGTTATGGTACTTGATGATATCGTTGACCGAACGGTTCTGCTCGTCCTCTCCAAGATATCTTGCCTTAACGGCTTGGGAGGTGATGAGCCTGTGCTCGAGTTTCAGGTCCTGGTAGCATTTGAAAAGGCCACTGTTCACTTCCTCTAAATAACCGTTTAGGGCTCTTGTGAATTGGTTGTTTCCCCGGGAGCGTCCCTTATGGGCGTCCCAATCCGATACGGAAACTTTCCGCTTTAAACTGATGGTTGCTCGTTTGCCGTTTACCGTGACCCGTGCGTAAATGGAGGCTTGGTTGTCTTTTGCCCTGGAAAGGTCCGCCCAGAACAGGATGCTGAAGGTTGCTGTCGTTTTCATGTTTTCGTCTTTTTGTTAATACTTTTTTTTATTACCAGACGAAAGTCAAATCACCTTAAAGATACATTTATTCCAACAACTGATCGCTCAATTTTAACAATTCGGTCAACACGTTTTAAAAAAACATTTTGTTATCCGATTTGTTGACTTTTTTAACAGTGTTTTTTGTTCTCTTATGAAACCGTTAAAAATGCAAAAACCTGTAAATCATACGATTAACAGGTTTTTGATTTGGATTGATATACTCTTTTGTCGGGGTGGCAGGATTCGAACCTGCGACCTCCTGCTCCCAAAGCAGGCGCGATAACCGGGCTACGCTACACCCCGAAACGTTAAAAAGACTGATTTGGAAAGACCTATCATGGTTCATTTTAACAGTGTGCAAATATAGTTTTTTTTATAATATTACCTTGTAAAATGCATTAATTTTGGTTTGTTTGAAATCAAATTTTAAAAACCCACTTCTATAATTTAAATTTAGTCGAAATATATATTCTTTTAGATGAGATACACCAAAGCTCACACCATATCCCTGCTTTTAGTTTTGAATGTGTTTTTTACATATGCTCAGATAAAAGGCAAAATAATTGATAGTGAAAACAAAGCGCCAATTGCTGATGTTGAAATACTAAATACCAATAATGATATAATTTCTAAATCAAATGCTTTTGGTGAATTTGATTTACCTGATATGGGCACATATGAGTTCAAAAAATCTGGGTTTCAAGACAAGAAGGTTACTATCAAAAAAACTGGTTATTTGGTTATTCAACTTAACATTAATGTATCCCAATTAAACGAAATTATTGTTAGCGCCAATCATATCCCACAAAGGCTAAAAAAAGCAACTTCCAGTATTGATGTAATCACTTCGAATGACATTCAAAGAATCAACAATGTGAATCTAACAGAAGTTTTGAACAAGGTTCCTGGCGTCTACATGCAAACAGGTTCATTAAACACCAATAAAATTTCCATTCGTGGCATAGGATCCAGAAACCTGTATGGCACATCAAAGATCAGGGCATATTTTGAAGATATACCCTTAACAACCGGTAATGGAGAAACCACCATTGAAGATTTTGAACTTGGTGCTATTTCACGTTTTGAAATCATTAAAGGCGCAGCTTCCAGTATTTACGGTGCAGGCTTAGGTGGTACTATTCATTTAATGCCCAAAAATGCATTCCTTAATCAAAAGTATATCAAAACCGAACTATCTTTAGGCTCTTTTGGACTCACAAAGGAAATAGTCAATTTTAATTACGGAACAGAAAATAATAGTTTCAGGGCTGTTTATAGCAACACCAAAAGTGATGGCTATAGAGATAATAATGCATACAATAGACAAACCTTTACTATTAATACAAATCATTATTTAAATGAAACCAACAGCTTATCGTTTTTAGTGAGTTATGTAGATTTAAAATCATACATTCCTAGTTCTGTTGATGAAAATACCTATCGTAACAATCCAACTGCAGCAGCTTACACTTGGGCTCAATCTAAAGGGTACGAAGATTCTCAGCGAGGTATCTTTGGAAGCACATGGGACCATCAGTTCAATGAACATGCTAAGGTTATAACCAGTATCTTTAGTTCGTTCAAAAAATCTTATGAGCCTAGACCATTCGATATTTTAAGTGAAAACACGTTTGCGTTGGGTTTGAGAAGCAGATTACTGGGAACAGACACGCTTTTTGGCAAAGAACTAAACTGGACCTTAGGCACTGAATTTTTCAAAGACAGATATATTTATGGAACCTTTGAGAATTTATACCAAGATTATCCCCAAGGCACTGGCAGTGTAGAAGGTGATCGGTTATCCAATTTTAAGGAAAACAGAACCTATTACAATGCTTTTTTTGAAACAAATTACAATATAACAAAAAGCACAACGCTTTCAGTTGGACTAAATTACAACAGAACCCTATATAAGTTAAAGGATAGGTTTGTAACACAAGATAATCCAGACCAATCTGGTTCTTATGGTTTTAAGGGCATACTCTCACCAAAATTTGGTGTTTCCCATGAGCTATCAAAAAACATCAGTCTGTTTTCAAATATTAGCCATGGGTTTTCTCCACCCACTACTTCTGAAACATTGTTACCTGATGGCATGATTAACACTAATATAAAGCCAGAAACAGGTTGGAATTATGAAATAGGAACCCGAACGGCCCTCTACAATAGTCGTCTAAAAATACAGGTATCTCTTTATCGTCTGGCAATTAAAAACTTATTGGTAGCCAGAAGAACCGGTAACGACCAATTTATTGGCGTTAATGCCGGAAAAACTAGGCATGACGGTATGGAACTTAGCCTAAAATATCAATGGCTAACATCAAAAACATTCTCGCTTAACCATTATTTAACCTATTCATTAAATCATTACAGGTTTAAGGATTTTGTGGATGGAGACAACAATTATTCTGGTAATAAATTAACGGGAGTTCCCTCAAACATTCTTAACACGGGAATTGATATAAATTCACAAAGCGGGATTTATGGCACCATTAATTTTGAACATGTTGGTAAGATGCCAATAACCGATAGCAATTCCATTTTTAACGATGCCTACAACCTGACTAACCTAAAATTAGGATACAGAACATCCATTAAAAAGACTTTTTTGGTTAATGTTTATTTTGGCCTTGATAATGTTTTTGATGAACACTACGCCTCACAAATATTAATTAACGCTAGAGGATTTAATGGAGCTGCCCCAAGATATTACTATCCAGGCAGCCCAATAAATTTTTATTTGGGAATTAATATTAATTTTTTATTTTAAATAAATTTATTGAAACACTTGAATATCATGAAACAATATCTGGTTTTATTATCCGTAATTTTATACTCATATGTGTCTTATGCACAACCATACGCTACTAAAATTTTAGCTGAAGACCCTGTAAATCTTAACTATACTGCCGAACTCGTAATCCCTGATTTAAATGTCCCTTGGGGTATGGCTTTTTTGCCTGACGGAAGTATGCTAATAACCGAACGGACAGGTGAATTATATCACTTTAAGAATGGAATGAAAACTTCTGTCGAAGGCGTTCCAGATGTCTATGTGCGTGGCCAAGGTGGGCTTATGGATATTGAATTACACCCAGATTACCCTAACAATGGATGGATTTATTTTTCTTATTCTTCCCCTGAAGGAGAAGGTGAAGGCGGCAACACAGCCATCATGCGCGCTAAATTGAGTGATAATATGTTAGTTGATAAACAACTGTTATACAAGGCTGTTCCTAATACAAAAAAAGGACAGCATTGGGGTTCAAGAATAGAATTTGATAATGATGGCTACTTATATTTTTCTATTGGAGAACGTGGCGAAGGTTCTTATAATGCGCAAGACATTACTCGTGATGGCGGTAAGATTTACAGACTTAAAGATGATGGAAGCATCCCCAAAGACAATCCTTTTATTACTGTTACAAATGCCAAAAAGGCCATCTTCAGCTATGGTCATAGAAATCCACAAGGATTGGTAAAAAACCCTGAAACTGGTGAAATTTGGGAACATGAACATGGCCCTATGGGAGGCGACGAAATAAATATCATACATAAAGGTAAAAACTATGGATGGCAAGTCATATCATATGGTCTTAATTATGATGGCACTAAATTTACCGATATTACTAAAAAAGAAGGGATGGAACAACCTGTCTTTTATTGGGTTCCTTCAATAGCACCCTGCGGAATGATTTTTGTCACATCCGATAAATATCCTGACTGGAAAGGAAATCTATTGGTCTGTTCCTTAAAATTTAAATACTTGGAACGTTTAGTAATTGAAGACAACAAGGTTGTAAAACGTGAAAAATTATTTGGAGATCTACAAGGAGGAAAATTCAGAAATGTACGTCAAGGACCTGACGGATATATTTATTTTGCTGTTGAAGGAAAAGGGATTTATAAAATAATTCCTAAAAATAACTAATATGAGACTATTTTTCTTGGGTTTACTCTTTACTTTTTTTTCAATATTTACTGCTGTTTCACAAACCAGTCCGCTTCAAGAAAGCATTAAGCGTGGTAGTGAAATTTACACGGATTTTTGTATGCAATGTCATTTATCAACCGGATTAGGGCAAGAAGACATCTATCCACCACTGGCAAAATCAGATTATTTAATGACCAACAGAGAAGCCAGTATTCGAGGAATTAAGTTTGGCCAGCAAGGAGAAATGGTCGTCAATGGTAAAACCTATAACAATATCATGTCGCCATTAGGCTTGACTGATGACGAAGTTGCTGACGTAATGAATTACATCACCAATAGTTGGGGCAATACAAATGATAAAATGGTAACCATTGAAGAGGTTTCCAAAATCAAAAAATAGATTTTTTAACAGTTATTTCATGTCGCATTTAACTAACTTTGTATAGATAAACAAGATAATTTCAATGCTCATAATAGGAATTGCTGGCGGAACAGGATGCGGTAAAACAACCGTAGTAAATAAAATCATTGACGAGCTTCCAGAAGGAGAAGTTGGTGTTATTTCTCAAGATTCGTATTACAAAGACACTTCGCATTTAAGTTTTGAAGAGCGAATTAAAATTAATTTTGACCATCCCCGTTCCATTGATTTTGATTTACTGGAACAGCATCTTAAAGAATTAAAACAAGGGCAAGCCATACACCAACCAGTCTATTCGTTCGTTAAACATAATAGAACTGGTGACACCATTGTAACACATCCCAGAAAAGTAATGATTGTTGAGGGTATTTTAATCCTTACAAATCCGGAATTGCGAGAGATGTTTGATATTAAGATTTTTGTACATGCCGATACTGACGAGCGTTTGATAAGGCGTTTAAAACGGGATATTTCAGAACGTGGCAGGGATTTGGACGAAGTGTTAATGCGTTATCAAACCACTCTAAAACCCATGCATGAACAGTTTATTGAACCCATGAAAGAACATGCCGATATTATTATACCAAACAATAGGCACAACATGGTAGCAATTGATATATTGAGACAAATAATAACCCAAAAACTATAAATGGCACGATTTAAAATCAAATCCAAATTTTTAAAACCATTCAAAAATGTGTACATACTCATTTTAGTTGTGTTTGCGGTTTGGATGTTGTTTTTTGATGCCAATTCCTGGCTCATCCATCATGAGCTTAATTCTGATATTGAGGATTTACAAGACCAAAAAGATTATTATAAAAAAGAAATCGAAAAAGACAAAAAAGCCATTAATAAACTAAGTACCGAAGATGGCTTAGAAAAATTTGCACGTGAAACATATTATATGAAACGTGAAAATGAAGACATCTTTATTATTGAATATGAAGATAGCCTAAAAACAAAAGATGATGAGTAATATATTGTTTGATGAATTCAATCCCGTAACGTCCAAACAGTGGAAACAACTCATACAATTTGACCTTAAAGGGGCCGACTACAACGAAACCCTTGTTTGGAAAACCAATGAAGATATTGATGTAAAGCCTTTTTATCATGCCGATGAATTTAAGGAACTCCCTAAGATATCATCTACAAAAGCATCCCAATGGCATATATGCCAATCCATTTTTGTGGCAGATGTAAAAAAGTCCAATGAAAAAGCTCTAAACATCATTGAAAGAGGGGCAGAAAGCATTAATTTTATAATCCCTTCCGAAGATGTTTCCATTAAAAATTTAATAGAAGGCATTGATCTCTCTTCCACAATACTTTACTTTGAATTTCAGTTTCTTTCAGAAAAATATATCCAATCATTTTCTAATATCCTTAACAATAAGAACATTGTCATCCAAACGGATATTATTGGACACTTGGCCAGAACCGGCAACTGGTTCAGCACACTTCAAGAAGACCACAAACAGTTTGAGAGTATTATTAGCAAAACCAAAGCGCTAAGCATTAATGTGTCTTTATACCAAAATGCAGGCGCAACAATAGTGCAACAGTTAGCTTATGCCCTAGCACATACCAATGAATATTTAAATCATTTAGATTCTGTCATTGCGAGTGGAACGAAGCAATCTCTCGCTGTAATTTTCAACGTGTCTGTCGGCACCAATTATTTTTTTGAAATAGCAAAACTAAGGGCTTTAAGATTACTTTGGAATACCATTTCTTCAGAATACACCATCAATACAGACTGTCAGATTTTTGCTAAACCAACCAAACGTAACAAAACACTGTATGATTATAATACGAATATGTTACGAACCACTACGGAATGCATGAGTGCCATTTTAGGTGGAGCCAATACCATTTGCAACCTTCCGTATGATGCCATTTATCATAAAGACAACGAATTTGGTGAACGTATTGCCAGAAATCAACTATTGATTTTAAAACACGAAAGCTATTTTGATAAAGTGGATAATCCTTCAGATGGCGCATACTATATTGAAACACTTACCAAACAACTGGCCGAAAAAGCCTTGGAATTATTTAAAGATATTGAGGCCAATGGTGGCTTTCTAAAGCAATTGAAAGAAGGCACCATCCAACGGAAAATTAAAGAAAGTGCAGCAAAAGAACAAGAACAGTTTGATGCAGGCAAGGAAATTTTATTGGGTAGCAATAAACATCCCAACCCTAATGACCGGATGAAACACGAACTGGAATTGTACCCTTTTGTTAAGACCAATCAAAGAAAAACATTAATTGAACCCATTATAGAAAAACGATTATCAGAAAAACTTGAACAAGAACGATTAAAAAAAGAAGATTAAAAATGAAGACAAACTTTTACATTACCGCATTTTTATTAGTAGTTACTTTAGTAAGTTGTAAAAAAGAAAATTCGTTTACTGATTACAAGTATGCAGACAAACCACTAGCATTACCTTGTAATGACATCAATTCAAAACTATATAATGAAGCGCTTTACAGTTTTGAGGATGATATTTTAAATTTTTATGACAAAGACAAAAAAAGCAGTTTGCTAAGAGTGTATTCACAATTTATGAGGGAAGCCGTTTATAACAGAGCTAAATATCAAAACATGGTGTCTGAACACACCTTAAAGGTTTTTGATGCCCTAAAACAAGACAATGACTTGTGGAATCCAAACAATCCGGTAAGCAAATTGAATTACAACAGTAAACTCATGGATTGCATCTCAAAAAACATTAAGGACAATGATTTAAAAACCACGCTAAACGCCTTATTGACAACCAACAGTATGACTCCAGAATTATATGGCGCTCCAGTAATGAGTAGTTACCGTTTAGCCTTGAGTGACAAAGCATTGGCAAGCTACATTGCTTTTGATTTATATTATGCCAGATTGTTTAATGTGGATGTAACCCAAGTTGAAAAAACAAAATCCTAATCACATTTAAACAAAACCAATAAAAAGATATTTTATATATAGATGTCAAGAAAAAATCTTCAACATATCTCGCTAAATCAAGATACCAAAAGCAACATGCCAGAAACCGAAAGTGCTTTTAAAACGGCTGAAGGTATCGCTTTAAGAACAATCTATTCTGCTGAAGATTTAAAACACTTGGAACATCTTAACTTTGTTGCCGGGATAGAGCCATATCTTCGTGGGCCTTATTCAACCATGTATGTTCGCAAACCCTGGACCATCAGGCAGTATGCTGGCTTTTCAACTGCTGAAGAGAGTAATGCTTTTTACAGAAGAAATTTAGCGGCAGGCCAAAAAGGATTGTCCGTTGCCTTTGATTTACCCACGCACCGAGGCTATGACTCAGACCATGAACGTGTTGTTGGTGATGTTGGTAAAGCGGGTGTTGCCATTGATTCGGTTGAGGATATGAAAATCTTGTTTGACCAAATTCCTTTGGATAAAATGTCAGTTTCCATGACCATGAATGGCGCCGTGCTCCCCATTATGGCTTTTTATATTGTAGCGGCAGAAGAGCAAGGCGTCAACCAAATTGCCCTATCAGGAACCATTCAAAATGATATTCTTAAGGAGTTTATGGTACGAAATACCTATATCTATCCGCCTACGCCATCCATGAAAATCATTTCTGATATTTTTGAGTATACCAGTAAGCACATGCCCAAATTCAATAGCATCAGTATCTCAGGCTATCATATGCAAGAAGCTGGCGCCACCTGCGATATTGAACTGGCTTATACGTTGGCAGATGGCTTGGAATACATTCGAAAAGGATTGGATGCTGGCATGGACATAGACAGCTTTGCTCCACGCCTGTCGTTCTTTTGGGCCATTGGCATGAACCATTTTATGGAAATAGCCAAAATGCGTGCAGCACGTATGCTTTGGGCTAAAATAGTCAAGCAGTTCAACCCAAAAAACAAAAAATCACTGGCATTAAGAACCCATTGCCAAACCAGTGGCTGGAGCTTAACGGAGCAAGATCCCTTTAATAATGTGGCAAGAACCTGTGTTGAAGCTGCCGCAGCCGCTTTTGGAGGCACACAGAGTTTACACACCAATGCCTTGGACGAAGCCATTGCCTTACCAACCGATTTTTCAGCAAGGATTGCCCGAAACACACAAATTTTTTTGCAGGAAGAAACCAAAATAACCAAAACGGTCGATCCTTGGGCTGGTAGCTATTACGTAGAATCCTTGACCCATGATATTGCTCAAAAAGCCTGGTCGCTCATTGAAGAAGTAGAACGCTTAGGTGGTATGACCAAAGCCATTGAAGCGGGCATTCCCAAACTGCGCATTGAGGAAGCTGCGGCAAAAAAACAGGCGCGTATAGATTCTGGTCAAGATATTATTGTTGGCGTTAACAAATATCGACTGGAACATGAAGATCCTATTTCAACATTGGAAGTTGATAACCAAACAGTAAGAAATTCACAAATTGAACGGCTGAATACCATAAAAGCCACACGGGATTCCATAAAAACAAAAGCCGCTCTCGAAAAATTAACCGAAGCAGCACGTTCAGGAAAACAAAATTTATTAGCTTTAGCTATTGAAGCAGCCAGAGAGTGGGCTACACTGGGCGAAATTAGTGATGCCCTTGAAGTTGTTTTTGGAAGATACAAAGCTCAAATTAAATCCTTTAGTGGTGTGTACAGTAAAGAAATAAAAGACGACGACTCCTTTAAAAAAGCTCGGGAACTGGCTGATACATTTGCCGAACAAGATGGTAGACGACCACGTATTATGATTGCCAAAATGGGACAGGATGGCCATGACCGTGGCGCCAAAGTGGTGGCTACCGGTTATGCCGATGTAGGCTTTGACGTTGATATTGGTCCTTTATTCCAAACCCCACAAGAAACAGCCAAACAAGCCGTAGAAAATGATGTGCATGTTTTAGGCATCTCCTCATTGGCGGCAGGCCACAAAACTTTGGTACCACAAGTAATTGAAGAACTTAAAAAATATGGGCGCGATGACATCATGGTTATTGTAGGCGGTGTGATACCAAAACAAGATTACCAGTTTTTATTTGATGCCGGTGCTGTGGCTGTTTTTGGGCCAGGCACTAAAATTAGTGATGCCGCCATCAAAATTTTAGAGATTTTGATAGATTAAACCAAAAAGAACAACAAAAGCCCTATTATCTTGTCAAAACCAATGATAAACGAGAACTTTAGTGAACATATAACCAGTTGTACACCATTAAACAGAATCGAAAATAAATGACTTATAAATATTCTATTTGCCATCCAGAAAAAGAAAATATTGAATATCATAATAGTTCAATATCTGGGGATGAAGTAATAGAAATAGCTAAAAACTATCCTTGGATTGAAAAATTAAAATTTTCAGATTCATTAAACCCCAAAAATATTTATTACAACCCTTCACTTGATTTTACTTGTATTGAAAACGGTAAAAGTTTCTGTATGACTGCCAATTATGACAAGAACCAAAATCTTGAATTTTCTCTTTGGTATAACAGACTCAAAAAAGTCAAGGTCTTATTTGGCCTATTAGGAGAAAAAGAAAAAATGGTTGTCGACGATGTTTGGGGTTTCTGTATTGAGAAATCATTGATTTATTTGGAGCATTTTGTGAACGGAAATCACTCAATGATTGAAAAATTATATAAAAAATAACGGTGTACAACACTGGCTATAATCCATTGCTAATTATGGCTAAAACAGAAAAATCATTAACTTTAAAAACTATGATTCCTACTCCGAAAATCCTACGGATTTTCAACGCAACGGAATCATAGCCAAACACGTTGGCAACAAGGCGACTCACTCAAACTGTAAAATCCAACTTAGAAAGTAAAAACGTTTAGGAATTGATAGTCCTTTAATTGTTATATTTAAACATAATTATGAAAATATTAAAATTATTTTTCTTTATCGCATTACTCTATACTACTGCTAATGCGCAAATCACCAAAGGCAATTGGCTTGTTGGCGGTGATGCAAATTTTTCTTCTGTCAAAAATAAGTCAGAAACAGGCGATGAAAAATTTAACGATTTTAGAATAAATCCAAATGTGGGTTATTTTTTTATGGACAAAATATCCGGAGGATTACAAGTGAATTTAGTTTTTACAAATACAAACCCTGGTAATGATAGTACTAAAGCTTCATCTTATGGATTCGCTCCTTTTGTGAGGTATTATTTTCTAGAAACAGATGAAAGAATAAACATATTTGCAGAAGCGAATTATTCCTATAGAATTGGTAAGACAGGCTCAAGCGATAACATTAATTGGAATGGATATGGTTTTAAAGCTGGCACAGTATTGTTCTTTAACAGTAGTGTAGGTTTAGAATTTTCAATAAACTATGTAGATACTACAAGAAGAATTGACAACTTTAATATTAATACAATATTTGTAGGTTTTGGGTTTCAGATTCATTTAGAAAAAAAATAATATTAAATCAATTCGAAACAATATTTAGATAAATAAAAATAAAGCCCAGTTGCCAACACAGTATATAAAAAATTGCTATTTTTAGCTAAATCAAAGTTGGTTGCTTGTTTGCTAGTTTCTGATTTTCCTAGGGAAAATCCTCGTGCACAAACACGCAAAGTTCCTTACACAAAACCGTTACCAAAAACATAAAGCAAACTATGAGAAATTTGGCATATGTGATTTTATATATTCTTCTTGCAGGAGTACAAACCACATTCGGACAAAATAAAGCAGATATCGTAATAGGCAGCAAGTTTGTTATTAAATCTAATATTTTAGATGAAGAAAGAACTTGTTTAATAAGTCTTCCAGATTCATACAATGATTCATCTGAAGTGGCTAAAAAATATCCAATTATTATATTATTGGATGGATATACTCATTTTAAAACAGCATCTGGAATAGTACATTTTATGAGTTCAAATAGGAACCGAAACAATTTAATGCCAGAAAGTATTATTATAGCCATAGAGAATGTTGACCGTGAACGAGATTTTACTGTTACAAAAATTAAGACCAAACGACCGAATACTATGGGAGGTGGAAGGAATTTTTTGAATTTCATTGAGAAAGAACTAATACCTTATATTGATGAAAATTACAGAACAGAACCGTCCAGAACTCTAGTTGGACATTCTTTAGGGGGTCTACTTACATTAAATTCTTATATGGATAAAAATAGTGTATTCAATGCTTACATTTCTATAGACCCGAGTATTTGGTGGAGCGAGGAGATGATGAAAAACAAAGTTGATTCTATTTCATCAATATCATTTAATAAAAAACTTTATATAGCTACTGCCAATCAAGGAGAAGAGAATTACGAGCGAAATAAAAAAAGACACGACAATCTCTATGCATTAATAACAAAGAAATCGGAAGAACCCTTAAATGTCGAAATAAAATATTTTGAAAAGGAAAACCACCGCTCTGTACCATTAATAGCTTTGTACGAAGGGTTAACGTATATTAATCAAGAGAATTGATGATTTTTTTGCAAAAACACGTTTGGTAACACCGAATAAAATTAATTGCTGGAAAAACCTATTTACGAAAGTCCTCGCTCACAAACCGCCCCATTCTTATACAATCACGTTGTCAACAATTTGAACACATCATTAATAAAATATGACAACTCATTAATAAAATATGACAACTCGGTGACTTAATATTCTTAAAACAGATGCTTAATACGAGTTTTGCACCGTTAAACCAACGTAAAAATAATTAAACAATCCATGAAAAAATTTACTTTATTTATAGCAATAATTGGTATTCTGGGAATTTCTTGCAAAGACACCTCCAAATTGAAACAACAAGATAACACCGTAAAAAATAGACTCCAATCTTACCTTGACACGTGTAATAAAAACGGTCTTTCTGCAAGTATATTGGTTGCCAAAGAGGGAGAAATACTCTACTCTAATGGCATTGGATTAAGAAACAAAAACGAAAATCTTCCTGTAACTAAAGAAACAATTTTCACAATAGGTTCATTGACAAAGCAGTTTACAGCAACTGCTATTCTAACATTACAGGAAGACGGCAAATTATCGGTAAACGATTCTATTAATAAGTTTTTTGAAAATGTGCCTAAGGACAAACAAAACATTACGATTCATCAATTACTGACACACACATCAGGAATAGTGGGAAATCTTGGTTACGGAGTGGATTTCGTTCCCATTTCAAAAGAGAAGTTTTTAAGCGAAGTGTATAAGTCACCATTGGATTTTGAACCAGGAAAACAATTTAGTTATTCCAACGTGGGTTACAGTATTTTGGCCATGATAATTGAAAAAGTTTCGCAAACAGATTATGAGACCTATTTACAGGAACATCTTTTTCAAAAAGCAGGCATGAAACATACGGGTTATCTTTCCCCCAAATGGGATACAACTCAAATTGCCCACGGTTATAAATGTGGGGAAGATTGGGGAACGCATCTTATGAAATGGCAGGCAGATTCAAATCAAATCTCATGGCATTTAAAAGGCAATGGAGGAATACTTTCCAATCCTTCCGATTTGTATAAATGGTACATTGCACTCAAAGAAAACAAAATAATTTCCAAAAAATCATTTGAACAACTCACGTTTCCTTATGTGAAAGAAAATGAATCAGGAGATTCACACTATGCCTACGGATGGACTATAATGAATAGTGACAGGAATACAAAATTGATTGCACACAACGGCTCAAATGGTGTTTTTTATGCCGATTTCATACAACTGCCCGTAGAAAATACGGTGATCATTTATATGACCAATGAATTAAGATACGACACTCAAATTGTTGCATGGGAAATAGAGCAATTACTTTTTAATGAAAACTATACTCCCATTGTACCCAAAATGAACAGTATAAAACATGGTAGTACCGATATTACAAGCAAACAACTTGAAATCATACATCAGTTTGTAGCACTCATTTTGACCGATGATGAGAACATTGATGATTTTATCAACGAACATGTGGCCAGCAAAGAAAGAGAACGAAGATTCAAAATGTGGGTTAAGGACATGCAACATGAATTTTCAGGCTACAAATTAAACCATGTTTTGGAATA
The DNA here is from genome assembly GCF_014646655.1 of Yeosuana aromativorans. GTDB lineage: Bacteria > Bacteroidota > Bacteroidia > Flavobacteriales > Flavobacteriaceae > Yeosuana > Yeosuana aromativorans. The sequence goes on from NZ_BMNR01000008.1 coordinate 18,990, forward strand.
TGGAGATATGAGCTATGATATAATACTGGAATCAAAAGATGGAAAAATTGTTGAATTAACACCTTGTTTTGATATACAATTCAATGAAAACAATAAAATTGTTGCCTTTGGATGGTAAATAGAAAAAACACTTACACATGAATATATAAAATTGCTTGTTTAAGCTTAATCAAAGTTAGCTGTTGGTTTGCTAGCTTCTTGTTTTTTCTTTGGAAAATCCTCGCTTTGGCTTATTTTGTTTCATTTTTCAAATCTTTTGCCTTAATTTACAATACAATATCCCGAACAAAGATGTTATCATTTAATATTACCAACCAATAACCAATGCTAAAATTCTTAAGAAAAATCCGCCAAAAGAGCATTAATGAAAACAAAACAATCAACTACCTTAAATATGCTATAGGAGAGATTGTACTGGTTGTCATCGGGATTTTGATTGCACTGCAAATTAATAACTGGAATGAGAAAAAGAAAAACCACAATTTAGTTAATATCTACCAACAAGGTTTGATTGAAAATCTTAGCAGTGATTCCTTGAATATTAGCAGAATGATAGATAATGTTAAAAGAGACTTAGAGAAAACGCATGAATTTGAATTAAGGGTTTCCAAATCAAGCAAACCTTTTGACACAATTTTAAAAATTGCTAGATATGAATACAATTTTAGAATTGCTGTAAATTATAATTATGAAAATGACACCTACCTAATTCTTAACTCTACTGGTCATCTTAGTTTGTTCAATAATGATTTAATAAGAGAATTAAGCGAATTATATAATCTTCAAAAGAAAGCCTTATTTGCCATGGAAAAAACATATGACAATTACAGTCGTGTTGCAATTCTATATTCTCAAAAATATCCATTCTGTTTTGAAAGTAATTTAATTCAAAACGGTACTGTTGCTGCCAGTGAAGTTTGGAATAACATTTCATTAGCTAATCACGCTACCGAATTCAATTCTTTGATTATCAATAAAAGTGACTGTTATAGATTGGAATTAGAAGTTTTGCCATTAATTCTAGAAAAGACTAATAAACTGTTACGCAAACTTCGAAAGAAAACTTAAACAGTAACAAAAGGCCAACAAAAACTAACCTAAGACATTAAAAACAACTAAATAAAACCATGAGTGAAACTATTAAAATTGGATTAAAAATAACCTGGTGGGTTGTTATGGCCTATTGGATTATTTCAGGTGTACGTGCCAAAAAAGCAAAAAGCAAAGAACCATTTCTCATTAGGTTTGTTTTATACATACTACCATTAATTATTGCAATTTTATTGTTGGGCCCCGGAAAATGGTTTGGACACACATTTTTAAGGGAAAATTTTGTTCCTCACAACAACTTGGTTGGAATCATTGGCCTTTCAATTTCTGTTTTGGGTGCTATCATAGCGTGTTGGTCACGTTACATGTTGGGGAAAAACTGGAGCTTATCTGTTCAAAAAAAGGAAAACCATGAGCTCGTTCAAAATGGCATTTATAAAATTATCCGTCATCCTATTTATACAGGTATATTACTCTTGTTTATTGGAAACACTTTGATAGTTGGTGACTATCGCGGCATATTGGCCGTTATGATTGTTTTTGTTTCTTTTTGGTTTAAACTTGTAAAAGAAGAAAAATTACTGCTTGACCTTTTTGGCAACCAATATACGGTGTACAAAAACAGGACCAAAGCATTGATTCCGTTTATACTTTAAAACACATGTATCAATTACTGTAACTTTTATAGAAATCATTTAGGTTAGTGAATTTTGACAATTTGCTATTAATTTTCAGTTTTTCTTTTTTTTAAATTCTTTAGTTCGTTTTATTTGATTCTCAAGGTTCCATTCCAATGGATATCTTCTGTCACGCAAAAATTCGGCCATTGGTTCCAGTCCTATTTCGGCCCGTCTTGCATCTACATTTTCTGGATCAACTATAGGCCAAACATCAAAGCTTTTTGTTTCAGGATAGTATTTTATTTGTCCACCATAAATTTGAAGCTCTCCACGGTCAGTGGCAATTCGGTCTTCAGCTCTTGCCAATAACCACGGACTTAACTGTTTTTCTTTTACGGCTTGACCCATTAATGGGAGATACTTTACACGTGTTTCTGGACTGCTGTGCTGAAGTACATTACAAATTGTTAGATTGCCCTGTTCACCAATTTTTTCTAGATCGGGCCAACCTTGCTTTAAAATTTCAGCTATTTTTTCTTCATTGATGATATGATTCCTTTTGTAGATGGCCTGATATTTTTTATATTCCTCAGAGTTGTCACCAAATTTATGGAAGGCTTCATCGCGTTTTCTAATAGGTTCTTGTTCGGTTGACCAAATGGTGTCTAAAATAGCTGCAAGGTGGTATTTATCTGATAAGGTTTCGCTATTGGATAGTTGTGTTTGGCTAGTTTTCTTTTTTTGGGCACAAGACATAACCACAAACACTAACAATATCATTAAGCCTTTTAATATTTTCATGAGAAAAAATGAATCTTATAAATTATATTATATGGGATTGTAAATTTTAACGGCTTTTTCCATGACTTTCATTTGAGTTTGAATGGAATTTCTTCTTCTGTAATCACTTTTGGTCTTATATGCCAATACAACATCTATTTCTGGGTAAACCGTAATATTTTGGCCTAAGGCTCCTTGCGCTGAATAGGCGTTTTTAAGTCTATAGTCATTAGTATTTTGTACAAGCCACCACATGTAACCATAGCCTAAATCTAGCCCGTCTTCTTTAAGAAGCGGTACGCTTTTTTGAGCTTCCAGATATGAGGTTCGTTCTTTTGTTATATCATCTATCCATCCTTCGGGAATGACTTGCTTGTCTTTCCATTTCCCATGTCGTAACATAAGCAACCCTATACGCGCCATATCACGTGTTGAAAACCACATGTGATAGGCGGGAAATTTTGACACATCATAATTACCACTTTTTCTTTGAAGGGATCTGTCCCAATCCTGCAAGTGCAATGGCACAACAAGTTGAGACTCTATTTCATCATAAATATTGCTGTTGGTTTCTTTTTCAAAGATATATCCTGCAACGTTAAAGTCCCAATTACTATAAAGCCAATGACTTCCTGGTTTTACAGAGCCTCTTTTTGGAGCATATCTTCTAAAATCCCCACCATTGGAGCCACTCAAATAGACTCCAGACCGTGCCGAAATTACATCACTTATTTTGGCCGTTTTTTCTACAGGAAGGAGTTCAGACACATCATTGATGTTTAAGTCTCCTAGCGTTTTGTCAAGTTTTATAACACCACTTTCAACATATTTCCCAAATAAAATAGCAAGAATACTCTTTCTGCAGGATGCTATATAGCTGTTTTCTTGAATATCCCCATATTCATATACAATTTGGCCTTTATGGACAATGACAAGCCCTGTAATGTTGGTACTGTCAATTATATAACGATTAAAAACAGAACGTTCTGTTTCTCCCCAGCCCATTTCTGCCGGGTCTTCTTGTCTTGACCAATCGTTGTCTGGATAAATTTGTGCTTTACTTGTGCAGCTTGATAAAAAATAAAAAGCTAATATAATGGTTGTTATTTTCATAATTTATGATAATTAATGCTGAAATTAATATAAATTTTTAATTTCAAATTCTTCTACGACCATAGCCTGAAGCGTTTTTAATTCTTTATTATAATTAAAGGTATCCTTTTCCTCATTTTTAAGTTCAGCCAAAACTTTAAAAACAAAATGTTCTTCTCCATGGATATTCCAATCGTTTTGAAGTATTCTATTACGGTGATTTCCAAATCTAAGCTCCATTTTATGTCTATTCCATTTGGATTGCATATCCATACTACAATCAATTAGAACCTTATTGTTTATTTTGTTTTCTATCTGGAAAACCCCTATTGGAAATTCCATTTGTTTATAGGCTTCTTTTAGTTCCTTTTTTGTTTTCATGCCATAAATCTAAAGCTTTTTCTTAAATCAAAACATACTGCTTTTTTATCATTTTGATATTTTATTCCTTTTGACCAACCGTCCAATCATAATCAATTTTTCGTTTTAAATAATCTTTTAAAGGCTCCAGTCCAATTTCTTTTCTGCGCTTATCAACATATTCAGGGTCTTTGATTGGAAATGGTTCCAAATGACGCTCGGCATTATAACGAAACTGCATACCATATAGTTGCGGTTTTTCATCATTGACTAATATCCTGTCCTGAATTTTAGCATATTCCATACAGCTTCCCTCACCTTCCAAGCAAGATTTTTTTATTTGAGCCAAGTATTTTTTTCTTACTGAATCATCTTCATGATGATTAATGACCAACAAAGGCGCGTCTGCGGCCAAAGTACCAACTGTAGAATATTTTGGCCATCCATATGCTTTTAGTAATTTCTTTAGATTACTATAATTTTCCTGTCCAATTTGCTTTTTATAGGCTCCTATTGGATAATACCATTGCGGGATATAACCATTTTCCATATAACATGTTTTGGCCTGTTCAACATAGTAATCCAAGGCTTGGTCCTTTAAAATAATATTGAGTAATTTTTTGGTGTAATCAAGCTGTTTCAGTTTGCCATTTGCTTTTTGAAATTTATTTAATTGGCTACTTTCAATTTTTGACCAACTCGCATCATCAATCAATGCATATAAATCGGTATCAGTCAATGCCCATAAGGAACTATCGTCTTTCAGAGCAATATTTAAATAATAAAAGGCACTGTCCTTTTGAAAGGTTAAAGCATAGGCGCAGGCAAGATTGTAGGTGTTCTCATGATTTTTGGGCGACTTATAATATTCATTTTTATAAGCTTTGATAGCTTCATCCAGAAAGCCTTTTTGTCTTAAACTATCTGCTTTTGAAACTTTATTTTGAGAAAAACAAGCATGGCCAGCTAATAGTATAGCAATTAATTTGAATACATTTTTCATCTTATTAGGCATTATTCATTTTGGGGTTAAACAGTCCTTTAAGTATTTTACTAATCATAAATAAACCAATCCCTAATACTGGGGTAATCAATGTGTATGAAATTCCTTGAAACATAAGATTAGGGGCTATCCCTCCAGATTTTCCTATAAAATAAAAACTGTGCAAAAGACCAAGCAATAAAGACAGAACACTGCAAATGAGTATCCAAAATGCTGCAGTATCAATTCTTGAGTTGTGATAGTTTACCAGTTTCTGAGCTTCTAAATTATTTTTAGCTTTTAGCTTTTTTATAAAATGGCAAATGGAAACTGAACTAAAAATGATAAAAACAATAATAAATTTCAAGTCACCATTGGTTATAAATTCAATAAAAGGCATTCTCATAATTTTGTGGTTTTAAATTGATGGGGCAAAAATATAATTGTAAAGAATCCATCTGCTTTTTATGCGATAAATGAAAGAATTAAACAAGGATTTAACAGGTTTTACATATTAATTGATTTTAGTGGTCTTTAAGGTTAAATCAATAACTAAATCCATCATTCGTCTCAATTTTTAGGGATATTTCTTTAAATTATTCATATTTGTCATAGTTTTTTTATAGAAGAAGTGCCTTGAAAAGCCTTGATTTTTTTAAACAATATGGATATACAAACCTACATCATAGAAACAAAGCGCACTAAAATTAGACCACTGACACCCAAGGATGCAGAACATTTTTATATGTTGAATCAAGATCCTGAAGTATTAAAATATACTGGTGATGTCCCTTTTAAAAATATTGATGCCGCAAGAGAGTTTCTGGAGAAATACAATCAATATGAAAAATACGGCGTGGGCAGAATGGCTGTAATTGATAAAGAAACCCATGAATTTCTGGGTTGGTGCGGTCTTAAATACTCACCCAATCTTGATGAGTACGATATTGGCTTTAGGTTCTTTAAGAGGTATTGGAATAAAGGTTATGCCACAGAAACTTCAGAGGCTTTTATTGATTATGGTTTTAACGCACTTAAATTAAATGAAATAGTTGGTAGAGCAATGGTTGAGAATATCGCTTCAGTAAAGGTACTGCAAAAAATAGGCATGATTTTAAGCAAAACATTTGATTTTGAAGGCCATAAAGGTGTTATCTATTCCATAAAAAACAACACTATCAATTAGTTGTTAATACATTAAACATATCATTAAGACCATTGTTCTATTAGTTATATGGTTGTCAACCTTCATATAAAGTGTTCGTTACAAACACCTATAAAACAGTTTATTTAAAAGCCAAAAACAAATATGAATCAAAACTCTTTTTCGACCAACTGAAATTATTCTTAAAAACCCGCATGTTTTCGACAACTGTTAACAATTAGGGTTTTTATTAGTCATAAATAATTGTATTTTTACCATCTATAAAACCAAATCATTAATGGGTAAAATCATTGCAATTGCTAACCAAAAAGGCGGTGTGGGCAAAACAACAACGTCTATTAATTTGGCCGCTTCACTAGGTGTTCTTGAAAAAAAAGTGTTACTAATAGATGCCGACCCTCAGGCAAATGCAACATCTGGATTAGGAATTAATGTTGAAACCGTTGAATTAGGAACCTACCAACTATTGGAACATTCCAATACAGCCAGAGAAGCTATCATACCTACAGATACGCCAAATCTGGATGTTATTCCGTCACATATTGATCTTGTGGCCATAGAAATAGAATTGGTTGATAAAGACAACCGGGAATACATGCTGAAAAATGCCTTAGCGGATATTAAAGATGACTATGACTATATTTTAATAGATTGCGCCCCATCTTTAGGCTTACTCACGCTTAATGCCCTAACAGCAGCCGATGCGGTTATCATACCAATCCAATGTGAATATTTTGCATTGGAAGGCTTGGGTAAACTTTTGAATACCATAAAAAGTGTCCAGAAAATCCATAATCCTGCATTGGATATTGAAGGATTGTTACTCACCATGTATGATTCCAGATTACGACTATCAAACCAAGTGGTTGAAGAGGTTCAAAAGCATTTCAACAATATGGTATTTCAAACCATTATTCAACGAAATGTGCGTTTGAGTGAAGCCCCAAGTTATGGTGAAAATATAATAAAATACGACGCCAGTAGTAAAGGTGCCACAAATTACTTAAGTTTGGCAAAAGAAATTATCAATAAAAACGCGTAAGGTATGGCTAAAGCAACCAAAAAACAGGCTTTAGGTAGAGGTTTATCAGCACTTTTAAAAGACCCTAGCAACGATATTCAATCGGTGCAAGATAAGAATGCTGATAAGGTTATTGGTAACATTGTCGAATTGGATATTGATTCCATTGAAGTAAATCCGTTTCAACCAAGAACCAATTTCAATGAAGAAACCTTGGTGGAACTTGCTTCTTCTATCAAAGAATTAGGGGTTATCCAGCCTATTACGGTCAGAAAATCAGGGTTCAATAAATACCAATTAGTTTCTGGAGAACGCCGCTTTAGAGCATCAAAACTGATCGGTTTGGAAACCATTCCTTCCTATATACGAATAGCCAATGACCAAGAATCATTGGAAATGGCCTTGGTTGAGAATATTCAGCGTCAAGATTTAGACCCAATTGAAATTGCCTTGTCATATCAACGCTTAATTGATGAAATCAATCTAACCCAAGAGCAAATGAGTGAACGTGTTGGTAAAAAACGGTCTACTATTGCCAATTATTTGCGCTTATTGAAATTAGACCCTATTATTCAAACGGGCATGCGTGACGGTTTTATCTCCATGGGTCATGGACGTGCCATTATAACCATAGAAGACCAAACTACTCAACTTGATATTTACGAAAAAATACTTTCCGATAAACTATCAGTTAGAGAGACCGAAGAATTGGTAAGAAATTATAATAGCTCACAAGAAGTGGCTGTTCCTAACAAAAAAGAATCCGCTCCAGAAGTTCCTGACTATATAAAAAAAGGAGTCAAAGAGTTCTCGGAATACTTTGGCCACAAAATAGACGTTAAAGTCTCTAAGAACGGTAAAGGAAAAATCACCATTCCGTTTCATTCAGAAGAAGATTTTAATCGACTTAAAAAATTAGTAAAACGTGCCAAGTAAAGTCATAATAGCAAATGCAGTCCTTTTTTTGTTCTGTTCTGCAATGTTGGCTCAAAATGACAAAAACAAGATAGCACAAACCTTAAAAAGCGCTGACACCATACAGGTTCAAGAACCCATTGACCCCTTATCTCCTGCTAAAGCCGCTTTTTATTCTGCCGTGTTACCCGGTTTGGGTCAGGCCTACAACAAAAAATATTGGAAAATACCCATCGTTTATGGCGCTTTGGGAACCGGTATTTACTTTTACACAAATAATAACAAAGAATACAACAGGTACAGAGATGCTTACAAAAGGCGATTGGCCGGTTTTGAAGATGACGAGTTTTTTGGCAGAATAGATTTGAACGGATTACAGCGTGCCCAAAAATTTTATCGAAAAAATAAGGAAATCTCTCTTTTGGTGACCATAGGCATTTATGCCCTGAATATCATTGATGCTAACGTTGATGCGCATTTGCTACAATATAATATTGATAAAAACTTAACATTAGCACCCCATTTTAAATTTAATGAGATGGATGCTAAAAGCGATTTGGGGTTAACTTTAAATTTTAATTTTTAAAAAATGAATATTGCATTACTAGGTTACGGAAAAATGGGTAAAACCATTGAAAAAATAGCACAACAACGCGGCCACAATATTGTGCTTACCGTTGATAAAGACGACCATGATTATGATATTACAAAAGCCGATGTCGCTATAGATTTCAGCATTCCGTCTGTGGCATTTAACAATATTTGCAATTGCTTTAACAATGGCGTTCCGGTTGTTTCTGGCACTACCGGCTGGTTACAGGATTACGATAAGGCTCTTGCTTTATGCAAAGAAAAACAAGGTGCTTTTATTTATGCCTCAAATTTCAGTTTAGGTGTCAACATTTTTTTCGAGCTCAATAAAACACTGGCAAGAATGATGAGCAATCTTAAACAATATCAAGTAAGCATGGAGGAAATCCATCATACCCAAAAACTGGATGCTCCTAGCGGAACTGCCATTACGTTGGCAAATGGTATCATTGCCGAACATTCAAATTATGAGCATTGGAAACTTGACGAAAGCAGAGAGCACACCATTCCTATTACAGCAAAACGTATTGAAGATGTTCCTGGCACTCACACCATAACGTACGAAAGTGAAGTAGATAAGATTACCATTGAGCATCATGCCTATAACAGACAAGGATTTGCACTTGGTGCTGTTATTGCGGCAGAATGGCTAGTTGAAAAAACAGGTGTGTTTACCATGAATGATGTGTTAAATATTGGTTAATACTCTTAAATACAGTAACATTTTAAAAAAGGAAACCACTAACAAAACAATAAAAAAATAAGATTATGACACTCATGCAATGGTTTATATTCTTCCTGGTTATTCAAGGAATTCATGGTTTAGGCACTTGGAAACTATACATTAAAGCAGGAAGACAAGCTTGGGAAGCTTTCATACCGGTTTACAACGCAGTTGTTTTAATGAAAATAATTAACAGACCTTGGTGGTGGACTATTTTATTATTCCTGCCAATTGTAAACCTCATCATGTTTGCCGTTGTTTGGGTTGAAACCGCCAGAAGCTTTGGAAAACACTCAAACCTTGATACCCTTTTAGCTGTTGTAACCTTAGGATTTTATAATTATTATTTAAATTATGCAGCAGATGTTGAGCATGTTAAGGACAGAAGCTTACACCCCAGAACAGGTTTAGGCGATTGGGTAAGTTCCATTTTATTCGCCATAGTGGCGGCAACCATTGTGCACACCTATTTTATTCAACCATTTACCATACCGACATCCTCCTTGGAAAAAACGTTGTTGGTTGGTGATTTTCTGTTTGTGAGTAAGTTCCATTATGGTGCCAGAGTGCCTATGACAACCATTGCCGCACCGATGGTTCATGACACCATTCCTATCTTGAAAACAAAATCCTATTTGGCAAAATATGAACTGCCTTACATGAGAATTCCTGGTTTTCAAAAAATAAAGCACAACGACATCGTGGTGTTTAACTGGCCTGTTGATACCATGCTGGACATGCGACATACCGATAAATTTTACTATAAACCCATTGACAAAAAAACCAACTATGTAAAACGCTGTGTGGGTCTTCCGGGAGATTCCCTTGAAGTCAGGAATGGATTTGTTTACATCAATGGAAAACAAAATGTACTGCCTGATAGGGCTAGACTTCAATTCTCATATGATATTGAATTTAAAGGTCAAATAACATCAAATGAGCAAGTATCCAGAATTTTAAAAAGATATGATATCACAGATGAATTAGGTTATGACCCTGAATCTAAAACGTATGTTGTTCAAGCAACAGAAGAAGCTGCAAATAGAGCCAAAAACCATCCCAATATAGCAAGTCTTACACCTAGAAGAGACATTAAAGGAAGAAGGGATCCAGGTATTTTCCCAAACAGTCCCGATTATAATTGGAACAATGATTTCTTTGGCCCACTTTATATTCCGCAAGCAGGTAAGACCATTGACATCAACTTAAATGTATTGCCGCTTTACAAACGTGTCATCACCGCTTATGAAGGCAATACCTTAGACGTTAAAGGCAATCAAATTTTTATCAACGGCAAGGTTGCGTCTACTTATACCTTTAAACAAGATTACTATTGGATGATGGGTGACAACCGTCACAATTCACAAGATGCCAGAGTTTGGGGATTTGTACCGTTTGACCATGTTGTTGGAAAACCCGTTTTTATCTGGATGAGTTGGGACAGCAATGCCAAAGGTTTGGATAAAATCCGTTGGAACCGATTGTTTACTACTGTTGGTGGTAGCGGACAACCCGTATCGTATTTTATTCCATTTTTAGTGGTTTTATTTGGATGGATGGGCTTTAATAAATGGCGAAAACGCAAGAAAGCTAACAGTTAATTTGTTATTTGTGGGTTTGTTAAGGTGTTCAGTCACTTATAACATGACAACAAATAAACGCATCAACAAATGAACATTATATTGCATCCTACATACTTTCCTAACATTGCGCATTTTGTAGCTTTGGTAAATGCTGAGGAAGTAACGTTTGAGATGGATGATAATTTTTTAAAGCAAACGTACAGAAGCCGAGCTTATATCTATGCTGCCAACGGAAAATTGCTTTTAAATATTCCTGTGATTCATTCGCAAAAAAACCGTCAGAAATATCGTGATGTAAAAATATCACATGATACGAATTGGCAAAGTTTGCATTGGAAATCCTTGCTTTCAGCTTACAGTACCTCGCCTTTTTTTGAATTTTACAAAGACGAACTAGAACCCTTGTTTAAATTGCAAGCCAACTTTATTTTAGACTATAATTTAAAATGTTTTGAAGTGGTTTGTGATTGCCTTCAGTTAGATCTCAATACAACAAAAACAAAGACCTATCAACAACAAATTGAAGACAAAACGGATTTCAGATATCTGGTAAACGCCAAAATGGAAGAACCCCAATTTGAACCCTATACCCAAGTGTTTTCAAACAAATACGGTTTTATAAATAACCTGAGTATTTTAGACCTGTTGTTTAATGAAGGCCCAAATACGCTCAATTATTTAAAATCTCAAACCTTAAAAACACCGTGATGCTTCAACCCATTGCTCATTATGGTTGCCACTTGTTACTTCCGCTTTTGGTTGCCCTATTGGCATATAGAAAAATTTGGGTTAAAGCCTTTTTAATTATGCTTGCAGGTATTTTAATAGATATTGATCATCTGCTAGCTAACCCCATGTTTGACCCTAACAGATGCAGCATTAATTTTCATCCGCTTCACTCCTATTGGGCCATTGGTGTTTATGTTTTATTATTGTTCCCAAAGAAAACCCGCTTGATAGCTTTGGGCCTCGTTATCCACATTATTTCAGATATTGTGGATTGTTCCTTTATGTAAACCGCTATCTATTGCTTTAAGCTTAACGTGGTCATGATAGGATAATGGTCGGAGAAATGGTCATCAAAGGTTTTAAATTTGTTTACCGCAAAAGCCTCATCAGCAAAAATAAAATCAATTCTAACTGGGAAAAACCTGAAATCATAGGTTCTGCCAAATCCGTTACCGGCCTCTTTAAACGTATCATTTAAGTCTCCTTTAATTTTTCTGTACACATACGAGAATGCTGTGTTGTTAAAATCACCACAGATAATCATTTTATAATGGCATTGCCTTTTGTGAAGTAAGAACAATTCTGTTTGAAATTGTTGCATTTTAAAAGTAGACCCTGCTACTTTAAACAAGCGTTCTGAACCTTCTTCCTTAAGTTTGTCCACATCTGTATCAATCCTTAAAGATTCCAAATGAATGTTGTAAACCCGAATAGTATCGTTACCCTTAACCACATCGGCATAAATGGCATTATTAGCTGTATTAGGAAATTCAACAGAACCAGAATTTACAATGGGAAATTGAGATAGAATGACTTGTCCGTGCTTGGTGTGCTTACCGGAAAGTTTGTCATATCGATATTTAAAAAATGATAAATCGATTCGGGAGTCTGGATGATATTCTTGAATACTTAAAATATCGGGCGCTTGTTCTTTTATAAAATCAACAATTTTGACATCAACATCCTGTTGTGGAATCCATTTGTACAAGTTAAATAATCGCACATTATAATTCATCACTTTAAACGCATCATCTGTATTGATATCACTGTCTTCTGAAGACGAAAACTTGTATAGCGACCCATAAAAAACATAACCAATAATCAATATAAGAAGCGAAAGAACCAACTGCCTTTTTACTTTAAGTAACCAATATAAAAAGAACAGCACGTTTACAACGATGAGAAATGGCACGCTTAAACTGAGAACGGAAAGCTGTGAGAAGGTTTTGGGTGGCAAATAAGGCAATACAAAGGACACTAATAAAACCGCAGCAAGAATTGTATTAAACACAAATACAATTTTATCAATAAGATGCAATTTTTTCATACACGTTACTTGCCAGATCTAAATAAATATTCCTTTTCTTCTGCCGTTAAACTATCATAGCCACTTTTACTGATTTTATCTAAAATAACATCAATTTTCTTTTGGTCATTAAACTCACTAAAATCACTTTTAGTATAACCTCCTACTTTTGATTTATTTTTATGAACGGTTTTTAAAGGTGTTTTTTTAGAAAACTTGAAAAGGCTCACCACCCAATCCATAAAACGCTCAAAACTTTTACCAATATCGTTCCCTTTTTTTAATTGAATGGCATAAACATAACCCAATGCGGCTCCTCCAATATGAGCCAGATTACCACCAGCATTATTCCCAAAAAGACCAAACATATCCAGAACGACAATTGCAACTCCAAGATACCAAAGCTTTAAGTTAAAGGTGAAAAACCGAATCTCTTGAGATGGCAAATAAGCACATAAAAAAATCAATAAAGCCCTTACGGCTGCTGAAGCGCCTACCAATCGGTTACCATATATAAATACTTGCGGAAACAAACTATAGCACGCCATAAATAAAAATCCACCGCAAATAGCTCCTAAAAAATAGACGTTTAGTGCCAATTTTGGATTGAATAAATTCAAAAACATCTGACCAATAACATACAACCATAGCATATTAAACAGAATATGCAAAAAAGCATAATGCACAAAGGCATAAGTTATAATGGTCCATGGCTTTACTATAAAATCAGAAAAATCGCTTGGCAATTCCAACCAACTTAAACTGGATTGGTGAAATGCGCCTTGTAGCATTTGAAGTAGTAGTCCAATTAAAAAAATAACAACATTTACTACAATAATTTTTTCAAGTACATTCAGTCTTGCTAACTTATATTTTATATCTTGATTGAGAGAGGACATTAATACCAACGGTTTTTATTAAACTGTGTTTTTTTCCAATACCACATAATGATAAATCCTGTTAAGGCACCACCAACATGCGCCATGTACGCTGTGTTGCTAGGACTGAAAAATGATTGTCCGGTAATTCCAGAGATTAAATCCAAAAGAATAATTCCGGGAATAAAATATTTTGCCTTTATGGGAATGGGTAAAAATATCATTAATAATCTGGCCTCAGGATTTACCATGCCAAAGGCTACCAAAATTCCCATGATACAACCTGAAGCACCTACCATACTAGCATTAAAAACCGGAAATATGGTTTGAAGATCAGCAAACTGGGCTTGTGAAACTCCTTTTATAACTTCATTGTTAGTCAACATCTGTGTTATTTCATTAGGTGTAATTCCAGAGCTGATTAAATTTTCATAAGATGGTAAAAACTGAAAGTAATAATAGCCTAACTGTAAGGCTACGGCTCCTAATCCAGCAGACAGATAAATGAACAAGAATTTTTTCCAACCCAAGTATTGTTCAACAGGCACACCAAACATCCAAAGGGCAAACATATTAAACAAAATATGCATCAACCCACCATGCATAAACATGTGAGTAATGATTTGCCAAGGCTCAAACGCTGGATTTTTAGGAAAGTGCAAAGCAAATAAATCATAAAACAAGGTGCCATTACCAATGGTCATGGTGCCTATAAACATAATCACGTTAATGATCAATAAATGCTTTACGGTTTCTGATAGTCTCATCATATTCAAATAAATTTTTTGTCCAATTCATCAACGCTCATGGTCACAAATGTGGTTCGGTTTGTAGGCGACACATTAGGTTCCTTACAGGCAAACAGACTGTTCACTAAATGTTCTTGCTCACTACTTTTAAGGGATTGCCCCGTTTTAATGGCCAAGCTTTTTGCCAATGACTTTGCCAACAAATCCGTGATGCTAAAATTACTGTCAGGCACTTCATTCTCAACATCGCTTATTAATTGTTCCAGTATGATTGTTACCTCACTTTCTGGTATACTCACTGGTACCCCGGTAATTTCAACCGCTTCTTTAGTAACGTTTGAAAATATAAATCCTGTATGTTCCAGGTCTTCTTTTAGTTCCTTGATAATATCAATTTCCCGTGGTGAAAAATGGAGTTGATGCGGAAACAATAACTGTTGACTTGAAGCCCCTTTTACCGTTAAGTTTTCTAAAAAATCCTCGTACAAAATCCGTTGATGCGCCCGGTGCTGGTCTATAACCAACATACCAGACTTAATGGTACTGACAATGTATTTGTTATGAAGCTGATACGTAGTTTGAACAGGCTCTTGCTCATCATCAAACAACGAGGTGCTTTTGTCTTCACTTTCAAAATGGACTTCGCTGAAATCCTGTTGCGTTTTGGTGCCTTTAGATTCCAATCCCACATACAAACTGTTCCAATTATTTAAGGTTTGCTTTTTAAAAGCTGTTGTTTGCTTTCCTGAACTGTACGATTCCTTAAACGGATTAAATGACCTATCGACCTCTATGACAGGCGTATTGGTCTCTTTTTGACTGTAATTATATGGTGTATCCAAATTTGGGTCACGTTCAAAATCTAAAACAGGCGCAATATTAAATTGCCCTAAACTATGCTTCACAGCCGAACGCAATAAAGCGTATAACGTATGTTCATCATCAAACTTTATCTCTGTTTTGGTAGGATGGATATTAATGTCAATGGTTTGTGGATTAACTTCTAAATTCAAAAAATAACTGGCGTGTGTACCTTGCTTAAGAAGCCCGTCAAACGCAGACGTTACCGCATGGTTTAAATAGGCACTTTTTATAAATCGATTATTCACAAAAAAGTACTGTTCGCCTCTTGTTTTTTTAGCAAATTCTGGTTTGCCCACAAACCCAGAAATAGTCAGAACCTCTGTTTCTTCAGTAACTGGAACCAATTTCTCATTGGTTTTGTTTCCAAAAATATTGACAATGCGTTGCCTGTAATTGCTAACAGGCAAATTAAATGTTTCACTGCCATTGTTATACATCACAAACGAGATATTGGGATGCGCCAAAGCCACTCGATGAAATTCATCAATAACATGACGCAACTCAACGGCATTGGACTTTAAAAAGTTACGCCTTGCAGGGATATTGAAAAACAAGTTTTTGACTGAAATAGATGTTCCTTTGGGGGTAACTACCACGTCTTGTGATACGATATTGCTCCCTTCAATAATAATGCAAGTCCCAACGTCTTCCTGTGCTTGTTTGGTTTTGAGTTCTACATGGGCAATGGCCGCAATACTTGCCAGAGCTTCCCCACGAAAGCCTTTGGTATGTAAATCAAATAAATCCTCGGCGGTTTTGATTTTTGAAGTGGCATGGCGCTCAAAACTCAATCGTGCATCGGTAGGGCTCATGCCTTTTCCGTTATCAATTACTTGAACCAGTGTTTTACCGGCATCTTTAATGATAAGTTTAATTATGGTGGCATCGGCATCAATGGCATTTTCAAGTAGTTCTTTAACAACCGATGCTGGCCTTTGAACAACCTCGCCAGCCGCAATTTGATTCGCTACATGATCGGGTAATAGTTGTATGATGTCGGCCATTTATTTTTTTGAAAAGAAAATTGACAAATCAAAATCAATGATGAAAAGAAATATCAAAATAAGAATACAAACTATAATAATGATGCGTCTATTAGCGGTTCTATCTGGGTTGTTTTTAAGATCATCTAAAGCATTGTTGATTTTAGTCTTTAATCCGGTATTTCCACCAACGGTCTTTCTATAGTCGTCAAACTTATGCTTGATCTCAAACGGATTGCCTTGTCCTTTATCATCAAAATGACGAGGCGTATAACTAAATCTTTTATTTTTTCGTGTTTTAAAAATCCCCATAATAATCTCTATTTAGACTTGATATCTAAAAGATACATACAAATCAATACAATTACTAAAACCAATAGCAACAACGATAACGGCAGTCCCCGTTTTGGTTTTTTTGCCCCTAAACCTCTACTTTCCCTCCATTTTGAACTAAAATCACCAATCTTGGACGTTTCATCTTGATTGGTATTGGCATCATTGTCTTTGGAAAATCTAGGCGTATAACTAAATGATTTATTCTTTCGTGGCTTCAACAACATGCATCAAATGTATAATTACCAAAAATACTTAAAAATAGACAGAAACAATAATAGGAATTGCCAAAAATTGTTAACAATAGCCAACGCTGATTGACCTACGATGCACTAATTAAGCAGCTTATTTTTCTAGCTATTTTTCCGAAGTTCTGCCATTTTTATGGCAGCAACGGCAGCTTCTGTTCCTTTGTTGCCATGTTTTCCGCCAGAACGGTCTATGGCCTGCTGCATGGTGTTATCTGTTAACACACAAAATATTACAGGGGTTTCCTCAGCAACATTAAGGTCCTTGATACCTTGAGCAACAGCTTCGCACACAAAATCAAAATGTTTGGTTTCACCTTGAATAACGCTTCCTATGGCTATCACTACATTGACCAGCTGTTCTTGCATTTTTTTACAACCATAAATAAGTTCAAAACTGCCCGGAACATTCCAACGAACAATGTTGTTAGGTTGCGCTCCATGTTCAATCAAGGTATTGTAAGCGCCTTGGTATAACCCTTCGGTTATGGATGGGTTCCATTCTGAAACAACAATCCCAAACCGAAATTTATTCGCGTTTGGGATTGTTGTTTTATCATAGACTGATAAATTATGATTTGCCGTAGCCATATTAATATTTATTTGCCAATACCTTTGCTTTGCCTATTAATACATCAACCATTGCTGTTTCTGAAGCATCTGGATATTTTTCTTTTATGGTCTCAAAGTAAGACAAAGCTTTATCGGCTTTACCTAAATCCAATGCAATGGTTCCTGCTTTGTACAGGTACATAGGTGTTGTGTACTCATTATCACGCATGTTTGCTGCTTGGTCATAATAATCCAATGCGTCATCCAATTGGTTTAATTGCACAAAGGCATCGCCTATATTTCCTTTTGCCAAAGGCGCCAATACTTCATCATCACTTGAAAAGTTACTTAAATATTGAATGGCATTTTTATAATCTTTCAATTTTAAATATGCTGTTCCGGCATAATAATTTGCCAGATTAGCAGCTTGTGTACCTTTGTATTCTGAAATGATATCCAACATTCCATACTTACCTTCTCCTCCATTTAACGCTAGATTATAAAGCGAGTCTTTTTTAGTAGACGTGATAGCCTCATTAAAATATTTTTGGGCTTGGAACATATCATTCATAGCAGTGGTTTGTTTGGGTTTAGCAACAAACTCTTTGTACCCCAAATATCCCAAAACAACAGCAGCAATCACCCCAATAGCCATTAAAATATACCTTTGGTTTTTTTCTACAAAGGCTTCGGTTTTTGTAGCAGTCGTGTCAAGCGTATTAAAAACTTCGGCCGTTGTTGACCCAGTTTCAATATTGTGCTCTTTTTCTTCTTTGTTTTTTGGTTTGTATCCTCTTTTATTATAAGTGGCCATATTTTTTATATTAATGCGTCGCAAAAATATAATTTTTCTTCATAAATTAAAGGTTATTTATTTGTTATTTTTGAATAATTTGCAAGGTCTTTCAACTCAAATACAATAAAAAGACCCTAAGTTATCTTTTATATGATTTTAAAATCACTTTCATTACTCAATTATAAAAATTTTGATAGCAAATCATTCGTTTTTAATGAAAAAATCAATTGCATTGTTGGGAACAATGGCATTGGAAAAACAAACGTGTTGGATGCCATTTACCATTTGTCCTTTGGGAAAAGCTATTTTAATCCAGTTGCCACTCAAAATATCAAACACGATACTGATTTTTTTGTCATTAATGGCGACTATATCAAACATGATGCATCAGAAAAAATTATCGTCAGCTTAAAACGGGGTCAGAAGAAAATCATCAAAAGAAACGGCAAAGCCTATGAAAAATTCAGTGAACATATTGGTTTTTTACCATTGGTTATTATATCACCTGCCGATAGGGATTTAATTATTGAAGGCAGTGAAACCAGGCGCAAATTTATTGACAGCGTCATCTCCCAAAGCGATAAGGTCTATCTGTCCGATTTGATCAACTACAACAAAATAGTATCGCAACGCAACGCCTTGTTAAAGTATTTTGCACTAAACCATACGTTTAACGCAGATACGTTGGATGTTTACAATAACCAGTTGTCTGATTACGGTTCAAAAATATTTGAAAAACGGGCAGCATTTCTAAAGGAGTTTATTCCCATTTTTAAATCACGTTACCAAGCTATTAGCAATGGTAATGAAGTTGTGGATTTAGTATACCAAAGTGATTTGTTTGAAAATAATTTAAACACCCTTTTAAAGAACTGCTTGAACAAGGATAAATCCTTACAATACACCAGTGTTGGCGTTCATAAAGATGATTTGCATTTTAATATTGAGGACTATCCCATCAAAAAATTTGGAAGCCAAGGTCAGCAAAAGTCTTTTTTAATTGCGTTAAAACTGGCTCAATTTGATTTTATAAAAAAACAAAGCGGAGACAATCCCATCTTGTTATTGGATGATATTTTTGATAAATTAGACGAGCAACGGGTTTCGCAAATTATTAAGTTGGTAGATAATGAAAATTTCGGACAACTATTTATTAGCGATACCCACGCAGACCGCACAGAAAAAGCCATTAAACACGTCCATCAATCGTATGAAATTTTTAAACTTTAAGACCATGAAACGCTTACTTCTTTTCTTAGTTATCCTTATAACTTATAGTTGTAAAGAAAACCCGGAAAAATTTATACCCCATTTAAATGGGTACTGGGAAATTGAAAAAGTTATTTTAGCTTCAGGCGACGTACATGATTACAAATACAATCCCTTAGTAGATTACTTTAAACTTACAGATAGCCTAAAAGGTTTCAGGAAAAAACTAAAACCGTTACCAGATGGCACCTTTGAAGACTCAAAAGACACCGAAGAATTTAATATGAAAATTGAGCAAGATAGTTTAAACATCTACTACAAAACAAAGTTTTCAAACTGGAAAGAAACCATATTGTTGGCCTCAGAAAACCAATTAAAGATAATTAACGCCAATAAAAACATATATGTATACAAACCTTATAAACCCATAAATATAAACTAATGGCCAAACGAAACAATGAACACATAAGCATAGCCGATGCGCTTAAGGAATTTGTTGAGATCAATAAGCTGGAAACCGGCTTGAACAAAGTCAATGTAGCCGATGCATGGGTCAAACTTATGGGCAATGGCGTTAATAATTATACCACAGCTGTGACATTGGAAAGAAGCACGCTACATGTACAGTTAAGCTCCAGTGTTTTAAGGGAAGAACTAAGCTATGGAAAAGAAAAAATAATAAGAATGCTAAACGAGGAATTGGGCAAGGAGATAATTAAAAAACTGATTTTACGATAATTACGAAAAAAAATAAAAGACCATTTATATGCAAAGTGTTAATTATTAATGTATATTTGTGCCTTAATTTTTATAATATTTAATACAATGAGTAAAGGTACAGTAAAATTCTTCAATGATTCTAAAGGGTTTGGATTCATCATTGAAGATGGCAACAAAAAAGAACATTTTGTACACATTTCTGGTTTAATCGATGAGATTCGTGAAGGTGATGAAGTAGAATTCGATTTACAAGAAGGCAAAAAAGGATTGAACGCAGTAAACGTAAAAGTAATCTAATATATACTTTAACAATTACAAGTTAAAGCCTATCAAAATTTGATAGGCTTTTTTGTTGGTTAAAGGTTTTAAAAACAAAAAGCCCCACCACATAAAGTAGCAGGGCTTTTAAAAAATATATTAATCCTAATTTAAAATATTTCTCTTCCCGAAAAATGAAAAGCACCTTCAATGGCTGCATTTTCATCACTATCACTCCCGTGGATGGCATTTTCACTAATGGAGTTTGCAAATAATTTTCTGATGGTTCCATCAGCTGCATCAGCCGGATTGGTAGCACCAATAAGCGTTCTAAAATCATCAACAGCATTCTCTTTTTCTAAAATAGCTGCCACAATAGGACCACGAGTCATGTATTCTACCAACTCACCAAAAAATGGACGTTCGCTATGGATAGCATAAAACGTTTGCGCATCATGTTTGGTCATTTGTGTTAATTTCATTGCTACAATTTTAAAACCTGAAGCTGAAATTTTTTCTAATATTGCACCAATGTGTCCTTTCTCAACAGCATCTGGCTTAAGCATTGTAAATGTTCTATTTGTTGCCATTTTGTAATTTTAATTTTCGGTGCAAAAGTAACGTATTTCTTATTAAAAACAAGGCAATCCAATTTTAAAAAAATTGTATATTCGCTTTCTATGACACAACAGGACATAAAAAATATCAAGCAATTATTGGCAACCCCTAAACGCATTGTAATTGTTCCACATAAAAATCCTGACGGAGATGCTATTGGCTCTACCTTAGGTTTATACCATTATCTTTTAAAATACAATCACAACGTAACTGTTATTGCACCTAATGACTACCCTGGTTTTTTAAAGTGGATTCCTGGTGAAAGCACTATTTTAAAATATGATTCCCAAGCGGATGATTGTGATGCTTTAATCAAAAAAGCGGACATCATTTTTACACTTGATTTTAATGCCCTGCACCGAACTGGTAATATGGAACCGGTTTTAGAGCAAAGCGACGCTGTCAAGATTTTAATTGATCATCACCAAGAGCCCGATGATTATGCTACCTATGTATTTTCAGATGTCAGTATGAGTTCCACTTGCCAAATGATATACCATTTTATTGATATGTTGGGCGATAATGACAAAATAGACACAAATATTGCTACCTGTTTGTATGTTGGCATCATGACCGACACAGGTTCATTCCGGTTTGCTTCAACAACAAGCACTACCCATAGAATTATTGCCTATCTCATTGAAAAAGGAGCCAATGTGGCTGACATTCACAATCATGTGTATGACAACAATTCTTATGATAGACTGCAACTTTTGGGTTGTGCACTTAGCAATTTAAAAGTCATTCCAGAATTAAGAACTGCATACATTTCACTGTCACAAAAAGAACTCAATAAGTACAATTTTAAGAAAGGTGATACCGAAGGCGTTGTTAATTATGGGCTTTCATTGGAAAATATTGTATTGGCAGCCATCTTTATAGAAGACAAACAAGAAGGTATTATAAAAATCTCATTACGCTCTAAAGGAAATTTTTCTGTAAATGATTTGTCCAGAGCTCATTTTAATGGTGGCGGACACATCAACGCGGCTGGCGGAAGGAGTGAATTGTCATTAAATGAGACTATAAAAAAATTTATTAGTATATTACCAGACTATTCAAACGCCCTAAATAATGAATAAGACACTTGCTATAATCATTATTGCAACACTCACATTGGCTAGTTGCAAGTCTCCAGAAGCCAGAAGGCCCGTTTCAGTAAAAACAGGCTCCTTTATTGACGCTTCTGTTGAGCGAAACAAAAAATTGAATGCCAAAGAACAGGCAATCATTGAGAAACTTCTAAAAGACCAGAATAGAGATTACATAGCTTCGCAAACTGGTTTTTGGTATTATTACAACAATAAAGTTGAAAGTGATTCCTTAAAAACACCAGGATTTGGCGACATTGTGACCTTTAATTACAATGTAAAAGCATTAAATGGCAGTTTGGTATACTCCAAAGAAGACACCAAAACGCAAACCTATGCCATGGATAAAGAGCAACTGTTTACTGGCTTGCGCGAAGGTCTTAAACTGATGAAAACTGGAGAGACCGTCACGTTTTTGTTCCCTTCACAAAAAGCGTATGGCTACTATGGTGATGAACATAAAATAGGTACCAATATGCCGCTCATATGTGAAGTAACCGTTCAATCCATATCTGACAAATAGTTCGTTACACCCATGCGTGCTGCAACACACATCATAAAGGTTTTGGTTTTAGGATTTGCATTGCTGTTCATTTCCTGCAAAGACAAATACCCCAATCTAAAAGATGGTATGTATGCTGAGTTTGTGACTTCAAAAGGTACTATGGTAGCTCAATTATTCTATAAAAAAGCACCATACACCGTTGCCAATTTTGTATCATTGGCAGAAGGCACCAATACTCTGGTTGACAGTATTTACAAAGGCAAAAAATTCTATAATAACACCATTTTTTACCGCGTAGTTGATAGTTTTATCATTCAAGGTGGTGACCCAACCGGAACAGGAACTGGCAATCCGGGCTATCGTTTTGATGATGAGTTTAATCCTGATTTAAAACACGATCAACCTGGCATTTTAGGAATGGCTAACTCTGGACCCAATACAAACGGCAGTCAATTTTATATAACCGAAACAGCTCAACCCAATTTAGATAATACACATACTGTTTTTGGAAAGTTGGTTTTAGGTTTAAATGTACTGGATTCCATTACTAATGTTAAGGTTTCAAAACGTGACCAAAGACCTGTCAAGGATGTTGTTTTAAAACAGCTAAATATCATACAAAAAGGCATTAAAGCCAACGCCTTTGATGCCAATAAAATATTTATCAATCACTTTGCAGAACTTGAACGGCTTGAAAAAATAAAAGAAGCCAAAGAAAAGGCCTTATTGGAATCCACCAGAAAAAAATTCAAAGTCCAACAAGAGCAAGCTATTTTGTTACCTTCTGGTTTGCAATATTATATCACTAAAAAAGGAACCGGTGAACAACTGTCTGAAACTTCAAAAGTGCTTGTTGACTACGCTGTCTATTTTGAAAATGGAAAGCTTATTGAAACCAGTAACCTGGAAACAGCAGAAGCTTTACATGCTGTTAATGAGAAACGAAAAACCGAAGACAACTACAAACCCATTGTTGCTAGTTTAAGTCCAGACGCAAAAATGATAGCCGGCTTTAAAGAAGGTTTACAACAATTACATGTTGGTGACAAGGCCACACTTTTTATCCCTTACCATTTAGCTTATGGCGAGTCTGGAAATAGTGCTATTCCACCAAAATCCAATTTAATATTTGAAGTTAATATTTTAGAACTTGTAAAATGATTAACGCTTAATTAACAAAAAATATTCTGAAAGTTATACCAATCCATTATCTTTACATTGAAAATAAAAGCCTATGTACGCATTAAAATTTGACTGGAATCCGGTAACAGGAATTGATATTATTGGAAATTTTAAGCTTCATTTCTACAGTGTTATGTGGATTATTGCTTTTATTCTTGGTTGGTACATCATGAAGCGCATATTTACCAAAGAGAAAGTATCTTTAGAATATTTGGATCCCCTATTCATATACACTGTTTTAGCCACCATGATTGGTGCGCGTTTGGGCCATGTGTTGTTTTACCAATCTGAATTGATATCACAGGATTTTTTCAGTATTTTTCTTCCTTTTAAGTTCCATCCAAAGTTTGAGTTTACCGGTTTTCAAGGGTTGGCCAGCCATGGTGCCGCCATTGGAATCATTATAGGCATGTATCTGTACAGAAGAAAATACAAGTATAAATCACTGCTTTGGATTTTAGACCGTGTAGTTATTGCCGTAGCTTCGGGTGCCATTTTTATCCGTATTGGAAATTTCATCAATTCTGAGATTATTGGTAAAGTGACCGATTCGGATTTTGGTGTAAG
The DNA here is from genome assembly GCF_014646655.1 of Yeosuana aromativorans. GTDB lineage: Bacteria > Bacteroidota > Bacteroidia > Flavobacteriales > Flavobacteriaceae > Yeosuana > Yeosuana aromativorans. The sequence goes on from NZ_BMNR01000008.1 coordinate 43,461, forward strand.
ATTTATTCAAGATTATTATTACAAAAGTGAAATTGTCAGGCTGACGGGCATTAGAGATGTGCAAAAAGCCTATGATGCCGTAACTGACAATCCAAAATTCCAAAATCTTTTAGAGGCAGTTCCTTATAGGCATCCAGCACAATTATATGAATCGTTTTGTTATGTTTTTGTCTTTTTGATTTTGTGGTATGTGTATTCAAAAACCTCCAAAAAAGACCAAACCGGATTTTTATTCGGATTGTTTCTGGTTCTTCTTTGGACCATTCGTTTCTTTGTGGAATTTGTTAAAGAGCCTCAAGGTGATGAATACATTAATTGGTTTGGCTTAAATACAGGGCAATGGCTCAGTATTCCTTTTATCATTATTGGATTTTATTTCATGTTTGTTTACAAACCTAAAACGCCTGTCAAATAACATGTCATTTAAAAATGTTCGTTTATTTAAATTATTGGTTTTAGGGTGTCTTTCCTTAAATATCACCTCTTGTAAAAACGAACATAAAAGCGTTAAGCCCATTGAAATTACCTTTAAAAAAGAAGGTGAGTTAAACCTCTACAAATCTACTTCAGATTCCATTAAGGCCAAACTTGATATTGAAATAGCTGACAACGAGTATGAAACCCAAACTGGGTTAATGTACAGAAATACCATGAAGGGTAACCGTGGCATGCTGTTTATTTTCAACAATGAACAAGAGCGCTATTTCTACATGAAAAACACAAAAATTCCATTAGATATCATTTACATATCAGCAGATAAAAAAATAGTGAGTTTTCAAAAACATGCCAAGCCTTTAGATGAAACGTCTTTACCGTCTAATTATCCAGCCAAATATGTCTTGGAAGTAAACGCTGGACAAGCAGATGCTTGGTCACTGGCTGTTGGTGATAGCATTTCCTTTTCAAACATCACAAATTAGCATAATAAAAAAAGCCTATCAAAATTTGATAGGCTTTTTCATTAAAGAAAAAGTTTGAGTTAGTTTTTCTTTCTTCTTTTATCTTCTCTTGTTAAGGTATCATACATTAGCGGTGTTGCAATAAATAATGATGAATAGGTTCCTACTACAATACCTACTATCAATGCAAACATAAATCCTCTTATGGAATCTCCTCCAAATATAAAGATTGCCAACAACACAACCAAAGTTGTTGATGATGTATTTAAGGTTCTACCTAATGTACTACTTAACGATAGGTCAACTGTCCTTTCAAATTCCCAGCTAGTATGCTCAGCTAAGTATTCACGAACCCTATCAAAAACAATTACCGTATCGTTTAACGAATACCCAATTACCGTTAATATAGCGGCAATAAACGCTTGGTCTATTTCCATGCTAAATGGTAAAAACTTATACGTTAATGAGAAAACACCTAACACAATAAACACGTCATGGAATACTGCCAATACGGCACCCAATGAAAACTGCCATTTTTTGAATCGTAATAAAATGTATAAGAACACCACTATCAAAGACCCTAAAACGGCCCAGAATGAGGCTTGTTTAATGTCATCGGCAATGGTTGGGCTTACTTTATAATACTTCATCAGCCCTACTGTTTTTGTATCAGCATCACTAATGAAATCTACATAAGACACACCATCTAAATGAGGTTGTAACGCATTGTACAAGTCTTTTCGTATTTGTTCATCAACTTCAGAACCTGTTTCATTTACCTTGTACTTAGTCGTAATCTTTAACTGGTTGGCACTACCAAATGTTTTAGCATCGGCACTTCCAAAGGCATCTTTTAAGGTCGCCGTAATTTCAGCTGCATTTACATCTTGAGGAAAACGTACTTGATAGGTTCTACCACCAACAAAATCAACACCTTGATCAAGACCTTCAGTAAATAAGGAACCTAAACTAATAACAAGGAATGTTCCTGATACGATATAAGCAACCTTACGTTTTTTCAAGAATTCAATACTAAGATTCTTGAAAAGATTTTTAGTAAGCGCTGTAGCAAATATCATTTTACCACCTTTGTTAACATACCAGTCAATAAGCAATCTAGTCACAAAAATTGCCGTGAACAATGACGTACCAATACCTATTAATAAGGTAGTTGCAAATCCTTTAATAGGCCCTGTACCAAAAATAAACAATATCAAGGCTGTTAAACCAGTGGTTATGTTGGCATCCAATATGGAAGAAAGTGCATTGCTAAAACCATCTTGAATGGCTTCTTTTAGTCCTTTACCTTTGTCCAATTCTTCACGGATTCGCTCATAGATAATAACGTTGGCATCAACCGACATACCTATTGTAAGCACGATACCCGCAATACCAGGAAGTGTCAACACAGCCCCTAATCCCGATAAGATTCCGAAAATCAGTAAGATGTTAAACAACATGGCAATATCTGCAAAACCACCTGCTTTTCCGTAATATACAATCATCCATACCAATACCAATGCCAAGGCAATCATAAAGGATATTTTACCATTATCAATGGCTTCTTGACCTAGTGATGGCCCAACAACTTCACTTTGAATGATATCTGCTCTAGCTGGCAATTTACCCGCACGTAATACATTGGCTAAATCTACCGCTTCATTTAATGTAAAGTTTCCAGAAATGGATGAATTTCCACCAGCTATTGGTCCAGATGTTACACCTGGTGCTGAATAAACAACATTATCCAATACAATGGCAATTTGAGTGCCTTGATTAAAGGCCCTACCAGTCATTTCCTCCCAAATCTTAGCACCTTTTGAGTTCATTTGCATTGACACTTCTGGTTTACCTGAAGGCCCAAATTGATTACGTGCATCTGTTACAACGGCACCACTTAACTCAGGAATATCGTCTCTGTTTCCTTTTAAAGCATATAAATCAACTAAATCCGTATCCTTGTCTGGCTTACCGAACACAAATTTTACATAACGTTGTTCTGCGGGAAGCAAGGCTCTAACTTGAGGTGAGTTTAAATAATTAAGTACTTTTTGCTTGTCCTTAGCTTCAAACTTAGCAATTACTGGACCTCCTTGATAGCCTTGTCCTCTAATTAAGTCAAATAATGGGTTGACATCAACCGCTGTAGAGTCTGTTGAAGTATCTCCCAGAAGTTCATCAATTTTAGAATCGGTTGCATTTTCTTGGTCGTTTCCTTTAGTTTCTTCTTCTGTTTTTTCTTTAACCGTCTTTTTTAAGACTTGGTTTGCTTGTGATAAAAACGAAAAGAATTGCTCACCTTTATACGCATCCCAAAATTCTAATTGAGCGGTACTTTGCAATAATGAGGTAGCACGCTCTACATCTTTAACACCTGGCAATTCAACCAATATACGTCCTGATGTTCCTAAACGTTGAATGTTTGGTGAGGTAACCCCAAACTCATCAATACGCTTACGCAATACTTCAAAGGCAGAAACAATGGACTCATCAATTTTTCTTTTAATGACTTGTTTTACCTCATCATCGGTCATGCTTCCATCAATCTCTCCATCAAGTGCTTTGGTGTAAAAAATATCAGGAGAAGCTAATTTGGTATCTCCTTTAATTTTATCAAATGCTGTAAAGAAATCTTCTAAATAAGTATTTTGACTGTTCTTTTGAAGTTCAGACGCATCATCAAGCGCTTTATTGAAAACTGGATTCTTACTTTCATTGGCCAATCCTTTTAAAATGTCTTTTACAGACACTTGAAGAATCACGTTTATACCACCTTTAAGGTCTAAACCAAGGTTCATGGCCTTTTCCTTCACTTCATTATACGTGAACTTTGCAATACCAATGTTAAACACGGTATCATTGGCAATTGAAGTTAAATAATCGGCTTCTTCATTACTTCTTTTTACTCTGTAATCTGCTACGGTATCTGAAATTTTACTAATGGCAGCTTCTTTAGCATTTCTTTCTATTTGGTTTGCTTTAAACGTAAAAGAGAGTTGGTAAATACTCACTAATCCAAATAAAATAGCAAACAATTTTACTAATCCTTTATTTTGCATGTTTCTGTTATTTAATGCCAAACTCGATGGGTCAAAACGTTTGTTGACTTTGTGCTTGACAATTTATTTTTATGGTTATTTAAACTTATTTTTTTCAAAAAAAACAATCCTTTTTTTGAATGGTAATTGGAGTGAATTTGTAAGGAATAGTTCTTAAACATTAGAGCGTTCAAGAGTACTATACAATCCCGTTGGTAATTGGCCCTGCCCTACCATCTGGTATGTTACTTAACGTATTGTCTATTGCGACGGAACTGTTTTTAAAAGCTTTAAATGATACTTTTACAATGTTGCTTACATCATTTGGGTCTACATCATTGTTGAAAACATAAACATTTGGATTGTAAAACCGCTCATTGTTTTGCTTGAGGTTAAACACATATTTTCCATCCAAACCTGAACCTAAATCGTTGTTTTTATGGATTTCAAATACATCAAGCTTATAGTTTTTTGGTGATTTTTCTGAAGGGAGGCCATTGTTGTTTTTTTGGGAAACACCAAGTTCTATTTTACCATCTTCTACAAGTAGTTTTTTGATGCTTTCAACATCAACTGAACTGTAATAGCTTATTTTAAGCTGACCTTCCTTAAGTTCTTGTACTCTTACCGTACTGATACCAATGGTTTGTAACTGCTCTTTAATAGCTACAATAGCACTTTGCGCCTCATCAGATGTTACGGAAACATCCGTGAACTTTAACACGATTTCCTGATTAGGTTCAGAAAATTGATTCTGATAGATACCTAAAAAGGTAAAAGCAATTAATAAAGCACCAAAGTACCAGGTTTTTTTCATGCGCCAAATATAAAAATAAAGACCGTATTTCTACAGTCTTTACCTAAATATCTATTTAAAATATTGAATATTACAATTCCAATAAGTCATTTACTTTTCTAACGGCTTCGGCACTTGATACCATGTTGTCTTTCTCAGCCTGATTAAGTTCAATATCAACGATTTTCTCGATACCGTTTTTACCTAAAATTACTGGAACGCCAAAGCTAATATCGTTTAAACCATATTCCCCTTCAAGCAAAACAGAACAAGGGAACATTTTCTTTTGGTCGCAAGCAATGGCTTGAACCAATCCTGAGACCGCAGCTCCTGGCGCATACCAAGCAGATGTGCCTAATAATTTGGTAAGCGTAGCACCTCCCACTTTTGTATCCTCTTTAACCGTATTTAATCGCTCTTCTGATAAAAACTCAGAAACTGGTACGCCATTTCTTGTGGCCAAACGTGTTAAAGGAATCATTCCGGTATCACTGTGTCCACCAAGCACCATACCATCTACATCACTTATTGGTCCGCCTAAGGCTTCTGCCAATCTGTACTTAAAACGAGCCGAATCCAAAGCACCACCCATTCCAATTATTTTGTGTTTAGGTAAGTTTGTGGTTTTATGAACTAAGTACGCCATGGTATCCATAGGGTTACTAACCACTATCATGATTGTATTTGGAGAGTGCTCAATTAAACTAGATGATACGTTTTTTACTATCCCTGCATTGATACCAATCAATTCTTCACGGGTCATGCCTGGCTTACGAGGTATCCCTGAGGTAATCACACAAATATCACTATTTGCTGTTTTGCTGTAATCATTGGTTACACCTGTTATTTTTGTATCAAATCCGTTTAAGGAAGCTGTTTGCATGAGGTCCATTGCTTTTCCTTCCGCATACCCCTCTTTGATGTCCAATAAAACGACTTCTGATGCAAAATTTTTAATGGCAATATACTCAGCACAACTGGCACCAACTGCTCCTGCTCCAACTACTGTTACTTTCATAATGTATTTTGTTTAATATGTGTTAATTTAAAGGCCATAAAATTACAAATAATAATGCTCTAAATGAAAAAAGTGCAAGATAAAACTTGCACTTTTTGTGACTAATTCAAATAAACTTAAACTAACTAAAACTAAACAATTATTTTGTGTTTAAAAATCAATACTTTTTAAACTATTTTTATCTAAATCCAAAATTGATACCAACTGAAAATGCATTAAACTTGGACAAATGATATTCTGCATTCAGTCTGAAAAAACCTAGTTTTAACTTGGTTCCTAAAGTTCCTCTTGCTCCAGATACTTTACTTGAAACCGAAAATGGGTCTACAATATCTTCTGAAGTTACAACACCGTTTGAGACCCTGTAAGTTCCCAATAAATCTGATTCAGATTTTCCTTTGATATATCCAATACCTCCATAAAAGTTAATCACTGGCAATTTTGTTGAGGCAACTAATTGGAACAACCACGTATTGACAGAAGTTTCCAAGCGCTGGTTTTCACCATCTACATTTGACGAATTTGTTAAATCATAGGATCCATCTAAATGCGTATAGGCAACCAAACCAGAAATAGCCACTGGCAGTAATTTATCAGCTGGTAGCCATTTAGTGAATTCATGTTGCAATCCTACGCCATACATATTCAATGACACATCATCAGTCTTGATTTTAGGAACAAACCTAGCTTTCAACTCAGTCCCTTTAATGAGTCCAACTGCACCTTGTATGAAAGCTGTTGGCAATAAATCAACACTTGAACTACCAATACCGTTTGGCAAGGTAATTTGTTCTGTTTGCTGACCAAAAATAGGGTCATCATAAGTTACTTCAACAACAACATCAGGATTATTTTCACCTAAAGCTGAAGACACCATTTGAGCACTAGGTCCTTGTACAAATGTCACATTATTATAGGTGTCAGTATCCATTAAAAACGATTTGTTTTCACTACCTATTGTGGCTGCATTGGCAATTACGGAAATTTCAAATCCGCCCAAAGGCTTGGCATCTGCAGTATTGAACCAGTTGGCATTCATGCTGTACATGAGCCCATTGGTTCCTGGTGCTAAATAGTCATTCGCAAAATGTTGGGCATCTTCTTTCCCTGCTGCCAGCAGAGCGTCTAAATCGTTTTGTGCTTTGGCTGAAATTGCTGCTATGCACAGTAACATAAATAAGGATATCTTTTTCATAAGTTGATAATTTTGGGTATACAAATGTAATAAAAAAAAATAAAAAATTACATTTTATCGATAAATTTTACGTTTTGACGATAATCAAACATTCATTATTAGGCAAAAACCATATTTTTACAATAAGAATACTTAGCTTGCAACGGCATATTAAATGAAAATCAAACCTTTATAAAGAGCAAGTATCATTGCTTAATCTGTACTCTATTTCAGTTTAAAAAATAAACAAAAATGAAATTTAAAGCCTCAATTACCATATTGCTATTCCTTTTTTTAATACAATCTTGTAGTAAAAATGACCTAAGTAGCAACAACCCTGACATTACCATAGCCAATAAAAAAACAACCGGCACTTCGGCTCATGACCTTTTATCGGATGACACGTTCACTTCCATGGTTATTGAAATTGTTTATGTTGAGGGATTTGAACCTTCACAAACGGCCATCAATAATTTCGTGAATTTTATTAAAGCAAGAACCTATAAACCTGATGGGGTAACCGTAGAAACAAGGTCTATTGTCTCACCGGGTAAATTGCAATATACCATCCAAGATATTAGAGACATTGAAGATGCCAACAGAACCGAGTACAATACCAATACAACTATTGCTGTTTGGGCATTCTTTGCGGATGGCGAATCTGACCAAAACACAGATACTAGTTCTATAATTGGAACAGCCTATAGAAATACATCGTTTGTGATTTTTGAAAATACCGTTCATGATTTTAGCAACAACAATTTTGAGCCTCCAAGAGATTTATTGGAGACCACGGTTATTGAACATGAATTTTGCCATATTTTAGGTTTGACCAATTTTGGGTCACCCATGCAAACCCCACATGAAGATCCGGATCATGAAAAGCATTGCAATGTTGACACATGCCTAATGTATTGGTCATCAGAATTTGGATCTGGACTTAACAACATGCTTGGATCAAGCAGCATTCCTCAACTTGACTCCCAATGTCTTGCAGATTTGAAAGCAAACGGTGGTAAATAAAAAAGCCACTTAAAAATTAAGTGGCTTTTCATTTTTACAAAAACAAATCTAAGATTAAGTGATATTAAATTTGTTTGTTTTTAATTAAGCATCAATATTGGCATAAACCGCATTTTTCTCTATAAATTCCCTTCTAGGCGGTACATCATCACCCATTAGCATTGAGAAAATTCTATCAGCCTCTGAACCATTATCTATTTGAACTTGTCTTAGAATTCTAAACTCAGGGTTCATGGTGGTATCCCAAAGTTGTTCGGCATTCATCTCACCAAGACCTTTGTAACGTTGTATGCTGGCACTACCACCCATGCTTTCAATAATCTCATCACGCTCTTTTTCGGTCCATGCATATTGTTTTTTTGCACCTTTTTTAACTAAATATAACGGTGGTGTAGCAATATATATGTGTCCGTTCTCTATCAATTCCTTCATATATCTAAAGAAGAACGTCAAAATAAGTGTAGCAATGTGGCTACCATCAATATCGGCATCACACATAATAACAACTTTGTGATACCGTAATTTTGAAAGGTTTAAGGCTTTACTATCGTCTTCAGTACCTATGGTTACACCAAGAGCCGTAAAAATATTTTTAATCTCTTCGTTTTCAAATACCTTATGGGTCATGGCTTTTTCAACGTTAAGGATTTTACCTCGTAACGGAAGAATCGCTTGGAAAGCACGATCTCTACCTTGTTTTGCCGTTCCACCTGCCGAATCTCCCTCAACCAGAAACACTTCACATTTTGTTGGATCTTCTTCAGCACAATCACTTAATTTACCGGGCAATCCGCCAATGCTCATAACCGTTTTACGTTGCACCATTTCACGTGCTTTCTGGGCAGCATGTCTGGCTTGGGCCGCCAAAATAACTTTTTGCACGATAATTTTGGCATCATCGGGATGTTCCTCAAGATAATCACTTAACATCTCAGAAACCGCTTGGCTAACAGAAGCTGACACTTCTCTATTACCCAACTTGGTTTTAGTCTGGCCTTCAAATTGGGGCTCTTGAACTTTTACCGAAATAATAGCTGTTAAGCCTTCACGAAAATCATCCCCAGCGATATCAAACTTTAGCTTGTCGGTCAAACCAGAACTGTCGGCATACTTTTTAAGCGTCATGGTCAATCCACGTCTGAAACCGGAAAGATGGGTTCCACCTTCATGAGTATTGATATTATTTACATAGGAATGCAAGTTTTCAGCATAAGACGTATTGTAAATCATGGCTACCTCAACAGGAACACCATTTTTTTCACCCTCAAAGGAAATAACCGATTTCATTAAAGGCTCTCTGTTTCCATCTAAAAACTTAATAAATTCTGGCAATCCTTCATCAGAGTAGAAGGTCTCACCTTCAAATTCACCATTATCCTTTTTAGTTCTTCTATCCGTTAATTTAATGGTAATTCCCTTATTTAGAAATGATAATTCACGCATTCTACTGGCCAATGTATCATAACTGTATTCCAGGGTTTGTGTAAATATGGTTGGGTCTGGTGCAAAAGTTACAACAGTTCCTCTTTTATCTGTATCACCTACTGCTTTAACAGGGTACAACGCTTTTCCTCGTTCATATTCCTGTTCCCAAATTTTTCCGTCTCTGTAAACAGTGGCTTTTAAATGTTGTGACAAGGCATTTACGCAACTTACACCAACACCGTGCAATCCACCGGATACTTTGTATGAGTCTTTATCAAACTTCCCACCGGCACCAATTTTCGTCATAACGACTTCCAATGCTGAAATGCCTTCTTTTTTATGTATATCTACCGGGATACCACGCCCGTTGTCTTCTGTAGTAATGGAGTTATCTTCATTTATTGTTACGCCTATAGTATCACAATGTCCAGCCAATGCCTCATCAATGGAGTTATCCACTACTTCATACACTAGATGGTGAAGCCCTCTTACCCCAACATCTCCAATATACATGGATGGACGCATGCGTACATGTTCCATACCTTCCAAGGCCTGAATATTATCGGCTGAATAATCTTGTTTTTTAATGTCGTCACTCATATTTTTAAACTTTTTATTTTGGATTTATCCCATAAAAAAATGATGCTGTTTGCACCATTTCAGGATACTTACAAATATACGGAAATATCACTTTTTTTAAAAGTATTTTATCGATTATACTTATAAATTATCAACATTTGTTAATTACTCAAAAGTGTCTTAAAAAGGCTAAAAAGCACCTTAAAATAGATTTTAGGATTTTGTTTTAAGATTTAAAATTGCAAAAATAAGAAAATAGCTTAAAACTGATATTTTGAAAAAACATATATGCTTTTTGTGCCATATTTAGCTCTAAGAAAACATCATTTAACTAAAAAAGACCAATTAAAAATTGGTCTTTTTTACTATTTATTCATTTACAAAGCGTTATGATTTCACATACGCATCCGTATGTACTTTGGCAACGGCCCTACCACTTGGATCGTTCATGTTCTTAAAGGCTTCATCCCACTCCAAAGCTATTTTTGTACTACAAGCCACACTTGCCTCTTGCGGTACACTCAATGCCGCAGCATCACTTGGGAAATGTTCCTCAAAAATAGAACGGTAATAAAACTCCTCTTTGTTTTGTGGTGTTTGAATGGGGAATCTGAAATGCGCATTTTTCATTTGCTCATCAGAGATTTCATTATTTACCATCTCCTTAAGTGTATCAATCCAACTGTAGCCAACACCATCACTAAATTGTTCTTTTTGTCTCCAAGCTACACTTTCTGGCAACATATCCTCAAAAGCTTTTCTGACCACCCACTTTTCCATACGCTCCCCATTGATCATTTTATCTTGAGGGTTGATACGCATGGCCACATCCATAAATTCTTTGTCCAAAAATGGCACACGCCCTTCAATACCCCATGCTGCTAAACTTTTGTTGGCACGTAAACAATCATACATGTGAAGTTTACTTAATTTTCTAACAGTTTCTTCATGAAACTCTTGGGCATTTGGTGCTTTATGGAAATACAGATATCCACCAAACAATTCATCAGCACCTTCTCCAGAAAGCACCATTTTAATTCCCATGGATTTTATAACTCGAGCCATTAAGTACATAGGGGTACTGGCGCGAATGGTTGTGATATCATAGGTTTCAAGGTTGTAAATAACATCCCTTATGGCATCCAAACCTTCTTGGATGGTGAATTTTATTTCATGGTGAACCGTACCTATATGGTCAGCCACTTTTTTGGCAGCGGCTAAATCAGGAGAACCTTCCAAACCAACCGAGAACGAGTGCAGTTGAGGCCACCAGGCATCAGATACATCATCAGATTCGATACGTTTTTGGGCATATTTTTTTGCTATGGCCGATGTAACGGAAGAATCCAATCCACCAGATAATAAGACGCCATAAGGCACATCGCTCATCAATTGTCTGTGAACTGCAGCTTCAAGAGCTTCTTTTATCGCTTTGATACTGGTTTCATTGTCTTTAACGGCGTCATACTCTGTCCAATCCCTAACATACCATTTAACAAACTTTCCATCTCTACTTGACATGTAGTGGCCTGGAGGAAACAATTCAATTTTAGTACAAACACCTTCTAAAGCTTTTAATTCTGAAGCCACATAAAAGGTTCCGTTTTGATCCCAACCAATATATAATGGAATAATCCCCATGTGGTCACGAGCGATGAAATACTCATCTTTTTCAACATCATAAATAGCAAAGCCAAAAATACCGTTCATCTCATCAACAAAACTGGTCCCTTTTTGTTTGTACAAAGCTAAAATGACTTCGCAATCACTTTCTGTTTGAAAGTTATAGGTTCCTTTAAATTGTTTTCGCAATTCACGGTGGTTATAAATCTCTCCATTTGCTGCCAAAACCAATTTCTTATCCTCACTAAAAAGGGGTTGTTTTCCTGAGGCTGGGTCTACAATGGCCAAACGCTCATGTGCTAAAATGGCTTTATCATCACTATAAATACCACTCCAGTCTGGCCCACGGTGTCTCACTTTTTTTGACATTTCCAACAACTGAGGTCTTAAGTCCTCAGACTTCTGCTTTAAATCAAATGCACATACAATTCCACACATAACTCGTATCTTTATTTTTTAAAATGTTTTTATTTTATTTAATGATGCAAATATGAATATACTATATCTATTTAAAAACATAAAAACACTTATTGATTACATTTTTAAACTTTTTACAACCTTTTTATTTAAAAAAGTAATTTTCGTTAAATATAAATAATTACTACAATTAAAATTCAGAACTTAATACGCCTCAATATCTTTTAATAAAACATTAAGAAACTTGCGTGCTGTTTTCTATAACTTTATCAAACTAAAAATAAAAACCAAAAAGCACAATGAAAAAGTTCACTCATTTCACCAAAGCAACCTTTGTGTTGCTATTGTCTTTAACGTATCATGCAAATGCCCAAGAATTTAAAGGCCTGGATGTAAGCCCTATGGATGCGGCTTCTTATCCAACCAGTAGCAAAGTATCTGATAAATTGATTAAAGTTATTTACAGCCGGCCCCAATTAAAAGGACGATCACTAAGCCAATTAACTCCCAACGGAAAAGTATGGAGAACCGGTGCCAACGAGGCCACTGATGTCATTGTATATAAAGATATGAAACTTGACGGTAAAGAAATCAAAGCTGGCGAATATTCATTGTTTACCATTCCAGGTGATACTGAATGGACTATTATTTTGAGCAAGGACATTAATGTTTGGGGAGCCTACTCCTATAATGAGGCCAATGATGTCATTCGGGTTAAAGCACGCGTAACAACAAGCGATGAATCACTTGAAGCATTTTCTATAACTTTTGACAAAAACGGCACCATGTATATGGGTTGGGGAACGGTTAGGGTTGCCATACCATTTAGTATGTAAACTATTTTAGAAACTAAAAAAGGCTTGTTAAAACAAGCCTTTTTTTTATGGAATATTTAAATATTTATGGGTTTGCAAAGACACTTTCCATTTAGGGTGTTTCATTACATAATCCACGATTTCCGGAATCACCTTATCACGCTTACTCCACTCTGGTTGTAAATATAATATACAGTTTTGGTTTACTTTAGACGCTTGCTCTTCTGCAAAGCGAAAATCGTCCTTATTGTACACAATCACTTTAAGTTCATGGGCTTGGTCATAAACTTCCTGGGTGGGTAGTTTTAATTTTTTGGGAGATAGGCATATCCAATCCCAAGTTCCTGTTAATTTATAGGCTCCCGATGTTTCTATATGGACTTTAAGATTTTCAGATTTTAATTTTGATGTCAAAAATGTCATGTCCCACATCAACGGCTCTCCACCAGTAACTACAATGGTGTCACTATATTTCTTTGCATTTTCCACTATTTTAATGGTTTCTGTAGGTGGATGCAGATCTGCATTCCAACTTTCCTTAACGTCACACCAGTGGCACCCAACATCACAGCCACCTAATCTTATAAAATAAGCAGCCGTTCCTTTATGAAATCCTTCTCCTTGAATGGTGTAAAACTCTTCCATTAAAGGTAACATTTCACCCGAATCGACTAACTGTTGTATTGCTTTATCCATAGTTGGCAAAGATACCATTTTGCAAACTAAATGTTGATAGTTTTATTTATCTTGTTGTCAAAATTAAATAGGAATAATTATTTTTATGCAAAATTACAAGCAATGAGCAACAAGGAAGCATTTTCTAAATATATAAATGACGGCAACATGACCAAAGGGGATTTTATTCCCATTGGAGCCGCTATGCTGGATGGCGAAACCATCACTGGCGCCCATGTAAAAATTCCCTTAAAAACGCTAAACAGACATGGTTTGATTGCCGGAGCAACTGGAACCGGAAAAACAAAATCCTTACAAGTTTTAGCTGAAAACCTAAGCGACAAAGGTATTCCCGTATTGCTCATGGACATTAAAGGTGATTTAAGCGGTTTGGCTGAACCCAGTCCCGGACACCCAAAAATTGATGAGCGGATGGAAAAAATCGGGTTACCTTTTGAACCCAAACGGTTTCCTGTTGAAGTTTTAACCCTATCGGAACAGGATGGCGTGAGGTTGCGAGCAACCGTTAGTGAATTCGGCCCCATTTTGTTATCACGGATTTTGGATTTATCTGAAGCACAATCAGGTATTGTGGCCGTTATTTTTAAGTATTGTGATGATAATAAAATGCCGCTTCTTGATTTAAAGGATTTTAAAAAAATACTGCAATATGCCACTCAAGAAGGCAAAGACGAATTTGAGGATGATTACGGCAGAATTTCAACCGCCTCCACAGGTGCCATATTGCGTAAAGTTGTAGAATTGGAACAACAAGGAGCCGATTTGTTTTTTGGCGAAACCTCTTTTGACACACAAGACCTGTTGAGAATTGATGAAGATGGCAGAGGCTATATCAATATTATACGCCTTACCGATATTCAAGACAGACCCAAACTGTTTTCTACCTTTATGTTGAGTCTGTTGGCTGAAATCTACTCAACCTTTCCTGAACAAGGTGATAGTGACCGCCCAGAATTAGTTTTGTTTATTGATGAAGCACATTTAATTTTCAATGAAGCCTCGAAGGCCTTAATCAATCAAATAGAAAGCATTGTTAAATTAATACGCAGTAAAGGGGTTGGCTTGTATTTTGTAACCCAAAACCCAACCGATGTTCCCGAGGCTGTATTAAGTCAGTTGGGTTTAAAAATCCAACATGCCTTAAGAGCGTTTACGGCCAACGACCGAAAAGCCATTAAACTAACAGCTCAAAACTATCCAAATTCAGAATATTACAACACAGAAGACGTACTCACCTCTCTTGGTATTGGAGAAGCCTTGGTGTCTGCTCTTGACGAAAAAGGACGACCAACACCATTAGCCGCTACCATGATGCGAGCCCCTATGAGTCGGATGGATGTGTTAACCGATTCCGAATTGAGTGCACTCTTGTCAAAATCTAAACTTGTAAAAAAATATAACGAGGAAATTGACAGGGAAAGCGCTTATGAAATGTTGAATGAAAAAATAGAAAAGGCTGAAGCCGAAGAAGCCAAGGAAAAAGCACGGCAAGAACAGGAAGCACTAAAAAAAGCTGAATCTAAATATAGAACAACTACAACATCCAGACGCCGGAGCTCTGCCATGAATCCTGTTGTTAAAGTACTAACCAGTGCTACTTTTATAAGGAGTGTCTTTGGCATTTTAACCAAGGTTATGAAAAAGTAACTTTTAAATAATTACAACCAACACCAAAAAACGAATTAAAAGCCAGTATTCATGAAAAAAAACATATTACTCATTTCAGTATTATTTTTATGTCATTTTGTATTCTCCCAACAATTTCCAAACAGCTTAACAGACGGCAAATATTACAATGTCAATGGCGCTAACCTATGGGTAGTGACTGTGGGTGAAGGTGATCCTTTGATTTTGATAGCAGGAGGTCCGGGCGGCACTCACAGAGGTTTGCGAAGTTTTGATTCCTTAAGTGTAAAGGGAAACATAAAACTCATTTATTTTGATGGCTTTGGCCGAGGAAAATCGGATACCGCAAAAGATGTGAAAGAATACACATTGGAACGAGATATTGAGGATATTGAAGGATTAAGAAAGGCCATGCGCCTGGACAAAGTAAGTTTGCTAGGCCACTCGTATGGTAGTTTGGTTGCACAGGGCTATGCCATAAAATATGGTCAAAATGTGAGCCATCTCATCATAGCAAACGGTTTTCATAGCTATTTGATGTGGCAAAAAAATGATGATAATTCAAATCATGAAATCAAAACCAATTATCCAGAAGTCTGGAGTGAATTAATGGCTTACAGAGAGCAAGGCGGCATAAGTAGCGACAGCATTCACCAAAGCATTTATGGCCGTGTTCCTTATGGATTTTTATATGCCTACAATCCTGATAAATTTTCAGGAAGAGGTGGAACGCCTTACCCCAATTCATTTAATTCTAAATTATATTACCAAATGGTTGGAAAAGATGGTGATTTTATTGTGGGTAGTGACATCGGTAATTTTGATTTTAGAAAACAATTGAAAGACCTAAACATGCCAATCCTCATAATTGGCGGCCGTTTTGACAGAGTTGCCGTACCAAGCATGATGGTAAAATACAAGGAATATTGTCCGCAAGCCAAATTTGTAATGTTCGAACACAGTGGCCACAATCCACAAGTAGAAGAACCAGAAAAAGAATTCCCCATTATTTTAGATTTTTTAAAACAATAACATAATAACCCATTAAAAACCAACACCTATTTACAAATGAATAAATTATTCTCAAGCCTCATCATCGCCATTACATTATTTACAAGTTGTAAAAAGGAACAAGACCCTTTTCAAATTAGTGCGCAACACGTTGGACTTTTAACAGATTCAACACAAGTAAAAGACCTCAAGGCTATTTACAGCCAAGATTCTTTGGTTAATTATGAAGGCGACGAATTTACAGGAGCCATTAATGATATAGAAATTTTTGAAAAAGGCGGCAAAAAATTATTAAGCTTAAGTCCGCGTAACGCATCCGATTCTACGTCTTACATTCAAAGTGTGCGTATTTTTGACCCGCGTTTTAAAACAGACAATAATATATCGGTAGCAAGCACATTTAAAGACATTGCAAACAATTACAAGATAACCAGGATTGACAACTTGATAAATACTGTTGTTGTAACGGTTAACGAATTAAATGCATCATTTACCATAGACAAAAAGGAATTGCCTGCTAACATGCGATTTGACCGGGATTTAAAAATTGAAGCTACCCATATTCCTGACAAGGCTAAAATCAAGTATTTTTTCTTAAATTGGAATAAAAGTAACTAGATACATTTATAATGAACCCATACCTTTCAAAAATATTTGTTGATGTTGCCCGAAAAAAAATCAAGGCAAAAAAGGGTTCAAAAACTATCAATGACAAAGACATCTTACCTGTAGTTAAAAACCTTCAGGTAGAATTTTCGCATGCCATACAAGACTACATTTTTATCATTATTGGTGTTTTTTCAGCCGGTTTTGGTTTAAAAGGCTTTTTGTTGCCAAACCATTTTATTGATGGTGGCGCCACTGGTATTTCATTGTTGTTAAAAAATATCACAGTGCTTAATTTAAGTATGCTGTTGGTACTTGTAAACCTGCCTTTTTTATTGTTGGCTTCAAAGACCATTAATTTAAAATTTGCAATCAAAAGTATTATTGCTATTTCTTTTCTGGCAGCTGTAGTTCATTTTATTGATTATCCAATCATTACTGAAGACAAACTACTTATAGCTGTTTTTGGCGGTTTCTTTTTGGGTCTTGGAATAGGCATGTCCATGCGGGGAGGAAGCGTGATAGATGGCACTGAAATATTAGCCATTTTTTTAAGCAGAAAATTATCATTGACCATTGGTGATGTACTATTGCTAATCAATATCATCATTTTCTCTTTTGGCGCCTATATGTTGTCCATTGAAACTGCTTTGTATGCTATTCTTACGTATTTAGCAGCCGCAAAAACGGTTGATTTTGTTGTGGATGGCGTTGAAGAGTATGTAGGTGTTACCATTATTTCAAATCATCACGAAGCGATACGAACCATGCTTATTGAAAAATTACGCAGAGCCTGTACCATTTATGCTGGGAAAGGTGGTTTTGGAAAACAAAAAGAAAGCTATGACAAGGATATTATTTACACGGTCGTCACACGTTTAGAGTTGTCAAAACTGCAAACCGAAATAGACAAAATTGATAGAAATGCCTTTATTGTCATGGGCACCGTAAAAGATTTAAAAGGCGGTATGATCAAAAAAAAGCCCCTCAAAAAATAAAATAGATTCAGATGAAAAAATACACCATACAAAATAATCCATTTGTAGTTCCCACAAATGATGGCAAAGTCATCAAAGAACATTTTGGCCTGGCTACCGATGGCAATCCCAACATTAGCATTGCACACATGATTGCGCCTGCTGGCTGGAGCGAACCGTTTCAAACACCTGAATTTGATGAATTCACATTTATCATCAAAGGCAAAAAGCAATTTATCATTGAAGGTGAAATGGTTGTTCTGGAAGCTGGTCAATCCATAAAAATAGAACGACATACAAGAGTCCAGTACTCTAATCCGTTTACCGAGCCTTGCGAATATTTGGCGATCTGTACACCTGCCTTTTCAATAAACAGTGTTAACAGGGAAGATTAATGGCGTCTGTTTTAGTCAAGCTTGTTGGTGCTTATGTTAATGCGTTAAGTTATGTGTCAAAAAGCTATGCTGCCAACATGGCACTGGCTTTATTTTCAAAACCAAGAAAAGGCAAGATCACTGAAGCCCAAGCTACCTTTTTAGAAACATCCACAAAAGAAAAACTTCATTACCAATCTAAAGAAATAATGACCTACCAATGGCCTGGCAATAAAGAAACCGTCATATTAGTTCATGGTTGGGAAAGTAATTCAGGCAGATGGAAACCGCTTGTAAATCATTTAAAAAAAGAGGGTTATAATATCATCGCTCTTGATGCTCCCGCTCATGGCAATTCTAGGGGCAATGTTTTTAACGCTCTGCTATATTCAGAATTCATTCATGTTGTGGCTAAAAAATTCAATCCCAACATTATCATTGGACATTCCGTTGGTGGTATGGCTACGGTTTTTTTTCAGAATAAATACCAATTAAAAAGTATTGAAAAACTGGTTCTTTTGGGCGCGCCATCCGATTTTAAAGATATTTTAAAACGCTATACCGATATGCTTGGTTATAATGAGCGGGTCATCAATGAGCTAAACACACTCATTGAACACCGATTTGGAGCACCACCAGAGTCATTTTCTACAGCAATATCTTGCAAAACAATAACACCCGAAGGACTTATCATTCACGATGAAAATGACGATATTATTCCATATGATGACGCCATTCGCATTAAAAATAGTTTTAAAAACAGCAAACTCATCACCACACAAGGCCTAGGGCATTCCCTTAACCATAAAACGGTAACCTTATATATTTCAGAATTTATTGAAGATTAAAGTTGTTATCTTTGCAAACTATGGAAGGGCAATTAAAACGAATCAATAAATATTTAAGCGAAATAGGCTATTGTTCGCGCAGGGAAGCTGACAAGCTGATTGAAGCTGGTCGCGTAACCATTAATGGTGTTGTGCCAGAAATGGGCACAAAAATAACGCAAGACGATGTGGTTGCCGTTGACGGGAGACCTGTTATTGACAACAAAGAAGCCTTTGTTTACCTAGCTTTTAATAAACCCATTGGCATTGTTTGTACCACCGATACATCTGTTGAAAAAGACAATATCATCGATTTTATAAACTATCCAAAACGTATTTTCCCTATTGGAAGATTAGACAAACCCAGTGAAGGCTTGATTCTTTTAACGGATGATGGCGATATTGTGAACAAAATTTTGAGAGCCAGCAACAACCACGAAAAAGAATATATAGTAACAGTTGATAAACCCATTTCCCAAACCTTTATAGAGCGAATGTCTGGTGGTATTCCCTTGGCCGATTTAAACCGAACGACCAAAAAATGCAAGGTCGAAAAGTTAAGCACGTACGAGTTCAAAATCATCTTAACACAAGGTTTAAACAGGCAAATACGTCGTATGTGCGAATATTTGAATTATGAGGTTCAGACTTTAAAACGGGTAAGGATCATGAACATAAAACTTGATGTGCCTGCTGGAGAGTACCGTGAGTTAACCAAAGAGGAATTAAAGGAACTGCATGTTTTGATAGAAGATTCTACTAAAACATATAGCAAATCCATTACAAAACAAAGAAATAACAGAAACTTATAAAATATGGCAACCATTTCTCCTTTTCATTTAGCCATCCCAGTTCATAATCTAAAAGAATGCAGAACGTTTTATCGTGATGTTTTAGGTTGTGAAGAAGGGCGAAGCAGTGATCATTGGGTTGATTTTAATTTCTTTGGTCATCAATTGGTCATTCATTATAAGCCCAAATCAAACGACACATTGCATACAAATCCAGTGGATGGTAAAGATGTTCCTGTACCGCATTTTGGGATTGTATTACCTTGGAATGATTTTCAAACTTTTGCAGAGCATTTAAAAGAAAAAAAGATTCAATTTGTCATTGAACCTTATATTCGGTTTGCCGGTCAAGTTGGTGAGCAAGCCACCATGTTTTTTTATGATCCCGCAGGAAATGCTTTAGAGTTTAAAGCCTTTAAAGATTTGTCTCAATTATTCGCAAAATAGTATTAAAAAAAGATTATAACATTCAATGGGAATTGTGGTGTTATCATATATAATCCTATAACATAAATTCTTGGGAGAGCTTTATCTTAGCCTCATAATTCAAAAAATCATGATACGAGTATTAGCAATAATTTTAACTGTTGGTGGGATGGTGGCCTTAATTTTAGGTGTTCTAGGCATTTTTGGCAATAATATGGTAGTCCTAAGCCCTTGGGCATTAACCATTTTAGGAGGTGTTTTTTTTATTTCTGGGGTATCAATGCTAAAATACAGAAAAGATGTTCCTCCTTCAGCAGAATAAAATCATAAAAACCTGAAAAACTTATTAAAGCAAGTGCTGTTTTCTGGCCAATAAGGTATTTTTTAGCAGCATAGCCCTGGTCATAGGCCCCACGCCACCAGGAACAGGCGTAATATAACTCGCTTTTTTACTAACACTTTCAAAATCAACATCTCCAGCCAATCTATATCCTCGTTTTTTAGTTTCATCTGGAACACGGGTAATACCAACATCGATAATAACAACGCCATCTTTTACCATATCTCCGGTCAAAAACTCTGAAATACCAATAGCGGCTACAATAATATCAGCGGTTTTTGTTATGTCGGCTAGATTTTTTGTGCGGCTGTGCACCACTGTCACAGTTGCATCCCCAGCTTTGCGTTTCTGGCTCATTAAGATACTCATGGGGCGACCAACAATATGGCTTCTTCCCATTACAACCACATGCTTTCCAGAAGTTTCAACATGATAACGCTCAAGTAACTCTATAATTCCAAAAGGGGTTGCCGATATAAATGTTGGTAACCCTAAAGTCATTTTACCAACATTGGTTGGATGAAACCCATCCACATCCTTGTCTGGATTGATAGCCATTAAAATCTTTTGTTCATCAATATGTTTGGGCAACGGCAATTGCACAATAAAACCGTCAATATCATCATTGGTATTAAGGTCGTGAATGATATCCATTAATTTTTCTTCAGATGTATCTTCGGGTAAATCAATTAATGTGGAACCAAAGCCAACCATTTCACAATCTTTTACTTTTGAATTTACATAGGTCATACTGGCACCATCAGTCCCTACCAAAACAGCTGCTAAATGAGGAACTTTCTCGCCATTGTCCTTCATTTTTTGAACCTCAATAGCAATTTCACTCTTGATATCCTTACTTACTTGTAAACCATCTAATAGAATCATAGTTGAATTTTATTTAAAATAAAAAACATGAGGTATTATCTCATGTTCTTCATCATTTGCATCATTTTTTTACCGCCTCCACCTTGCATCATTTTCATCATTTTGCTCATTTGGTTAAATTGTTTGAGCAACTGATTGACTTGTTGCACGGACGTTCCAGCGCCTTTTCCTATACGTTTTTTTCTACTGGCATCAATAATGGATGGATTGGTTCGCTCTTTTGGGGTCATTGAGTGTATGATGGCTTCAATACTTTTAAAGGCGTCGTCATCAATATCAACATCTTTCAGCATTTTCCCGGCACCAGGAATCATACCCATCAAGTCTTTCATGTTCCCCATTTTCTTGATTTGCTGAATCTGTTTTAAGAAATCATCAAACCCAAACTGGTTCTTGGCTATTTTCTTTTGAAGTTTTCTGGCCTCAACCTCATCAAACTGCTCTTGGGCACGCTCCACCAAGGACACCACATCACCCATTCCCAAAATACGGTCGGCCATACGAGAGGGATGAAACACATCAATAGCTTCCATCTTTTCACCCGTACCAATAAACTTGATTGGCTTATCAACCACCGATTTAATTGAAATAGCGGCTCCACCTCGTGTATCACCATCCAACTTGGTAAGGATAACCCCGTCAAAATTCAATACATCATTAAAAGCTTTAGCCGTATTAACGGCATCCTGACCGGTCATGGAATCGACCACAAACAAGGTTTCTTGTGGTTGAATGGCTTTATGGATATTTGATATTTCGGTCATCATGACTTCATCAACTGCCAAACGACCTGCAGTATCAATAATCACCACATTAAACCCGTTGGCTTTGGCATGGGCTATACCCGCTTTTGCAATAGCTACAGGATCTGTATTTCCTTTATCACTAAAAACCTCAACATTTATTTGCTCACCTACAACATGTAACTGATCAATTGCAGCAGGACGATAGACATCACAGGCTACCAATAGCGGTTTTTTTGTTTTTTTGTTTTTTAGATAATTGGCCAGTTTACCGGAAAATGTTGTTTTACCAGAACCTTGCAAACCAGACATTAAAATCACACTTGGCGTGCCAGACAGATTGATTCCCTCGGCATCTCCACCCATAAGCTGAGTCAATTCGTCCTTAACTATTTTAACCATTAACTGACCTGGTTGTAAGGTTGTCAACACATTTTGACCCAAAGCCTTTTCCTTGACTTTATTTGTAAACTCCTTGGCTATTTTAAAATTAACATCGGCATCCAACAAAGCACGTCTCACTTCCTTTAAAGTTTCAGCAACATTGACCTCTGTAATGCTTCCATGCCCCTTTAGAACGTGTAACGCCTTATCTAACTTCTCGCTTAAATTATTAAACATAATTCCTTTTCAAATTTTAAGATGGGCAAATTTAAGGATTTGATGTGTATTATTGAAGCCTCAATCTATAAAAAAACAGGAATAATAAAAGGCTGTCAAAACATATTGTTTGACAGCCTTTATAAAGGAAACTTAAATAACTAACCTAACCAACCGAATATAAAAAAGCTTCCCTTTTTCTTTATTTAACTTCTAAGACCAACACGCGCTCTACAGTGCCTGTTGAACTAAAATCTTTCAATTCAATTCTGGTTTGTGAGATTGAGGTGATTTTCCATCTATGGTTTATCACTTGAAACGGTGGTTCTATTCCAAAATTCAATCCTAAAAACAAACCTTCGTTTCTGTAGGCTAGCCAAGATCCATCAATTAAACCATTATTGGGATCTGTTACAGCAACAGCACCACTTTCAAGGAAATTTATGGAGTACATGAAATAGTTGTCGGTTTTGTCAACATCACCTTCAGTATACAAAGCCACTTGCCAATTTGATGAAATCATGACATCATTAATATAATTTATATCATTATCACCATCTGGGCAGAATCGCTTTAAGACCATAGCGTTATTTATATTCACAAGTTTTATCAAGTCTGCCTCTAAGAATGTAACCAGCCATTCTAATTGTAAATCTGGTCTGCCGTCTATATGAATTTGCAATACAAAACCTATATTGGCTTCAAGAACTTCCCATGTACCGGTTACTAGTTGACCTTTCACTCGTAATTTTACAACGCCATCATTTTCAAATTTCAAAGGTGTTCCAATGTAGTCACTTTCCTTATCGGTTCCCAGAATGTTCAAACGTTCTACTCGCCAGAAACATTCTTTTAAATAGTTCTCAATTCGTGTCTTGGTTTGATCAAAAACGATATCGCAGTTTTTAGCCAAGATGATTTTATTGCCGCCTTCGGCCCACAATTTTATTCTTCCATGTTCAATATCATATACATACCATTCCAGTGAAAAGTCCACCAAACTGTCAAATTCCAATTTTATTAAAGCGCCATTATCAGTAAGTCTGGTTGTCCATTTTCCTGTTAGCACATCGCCACTTCTAGCACGCACTTTAACCACTCCATCTTCTTTGAATGACATCACAAATTCACGGTACTGATCTGTTAAATTCACGGCGTTTCTATCAAAATCATGGACTACCCACGGACAGGTTACCAACAAAGAATTTAATCGGTCTAAGGTAAAATCATGGTCATGGAAATTATTGTTATCATCTTCATTACAACTATCTTTAGCATCATTAATGGTGTTCTGTAATTCCAGATTATTATGCACTACGACAGTAGAACCGTCGGCCAATTCCATGGTCACAGGGAAATCCAGACTAGCAAACACTTCGCCTTGTTTAACTCGGTGAATAAATCTAAATAACTGCCTGTCGTTTTCAATGGTTACATTGTTAATAACCTGGAAATCGGTATTGTAAACAGAAAACGATATTGGATATTGAAAATCAATACATTCTATATCATCATCAGGTTGATTTTCTCCTTGGCATTCGGCAGCAAGGTTTTGTAGAGCATCTCGGTTCTCAACAACAATTTCAGTATGGTCTGCCAATACAATTGTAATAGGAAAGATAATCTGTAGACTGTCTTGATCGTCTTCAAATTCATCAAAAATGGCCTTAATAACTTGATAATCTTCTTCAGAATCAATCGTGATCTCAAGGCCATTGGCAATGACGGTTACGGGTAATTCAACTGACATACAGCTGGCCCTGTCAATGATGTTGTCTTTTGAACCATCCATTTTAGAGGTTGAACTTATCAATGTTGTCAATTCAGAATTGGCAACCAATGCTTCAGCCTCATTAGGATTTGTAACTTCAACAACTTCTTTTTGACAAGACGTAAACATGATAAGGGCAAAAAGAGGTAGTAATAGAAACGTAAGTTTAGTTTTCATAATTAGTAATTTTGGGTTAAACATAGCATTTTTATTATAAAACATCTTAAAACCAAAAATTCCTACCCTATGTTTCCTTTTTTTATATTTTAGTGCAAACAATCACCTGTTATAATGGGGAAACAATTACATGACCATATTTGTGAAGAGCATATTTTTTCTTCCATATTTAAAAAACACTCCAAAGATTTACATAACTTTTTATACTATAAGTTTGGAGACTTGTTAAACCCTAAAGACAAAGTACAAGAGGCCTTTATTAAACTATGGGAAAACTGCTCAAAAATAACACCAGATAAAGCCAAGAGTTTTTTGTTTACCGCGGCCAACAATTTAATGCTAAATGAAGTAGCCCATCAAAAAGTGGTTTTAAAACACCAACAGACCAAACCCAAAACATATACCAATGAAAGTCCTGAGTTTTTAATGCAAGAAGATGAGTATATGCAAAAACTGCAAACAGCGCTTTCAAATTTAACCGAAGCGCAACGTGTTGCTTTTATGATGAACCGGGTTGAAGGCAAACGCTTTAAGGAAATTGCTGAAATTTTAAATATTTCAACTAAAGCCGTAGAAAAACGGATTTATGGTGCCTTGGAAAAATTGCGTCAAGATATTAAAGAACTTTAACGATTGACGATTTAAAATTATATTCAAAAACCTGAAACTTGAAACCAGGAACTTGAAATTTTAAATTTTTATTTCTGAAGGGTAGGAAAAAATAAGTATTAACTGTTATATAGTTGTATAAGATATCATGGAAAAAGAATTGTTAATATCAAAATGGTTAAATAACGATCTAAACGATCAAGAACTTGAAGCGTTTAAAGCGATTGAAGATTACGATGATTTAGTCAAGTTGTCCAATGGCGTTCAAGCCTTTAAAGCAGAGGACTATAATACATCTGAAGAACTGGAACGCGCTTTAAAAACTATTCAAAAAACCAAGAAAAAACCAACACATTGGTTTAAACCAGCTATGCAAGTAGCTGCCATTCTTGCCATTTGTTTTAGCTTATACTACTACACCACAACATTAGATACCACAATCACAACCGACGTGGCCCAAAAAACAACTATAGAACTACCTGATGCATCAACGGTTTCGCTCAATGCCAAAAGCTATTTGGCATACAACGAAAAATCGTGGAGCCATGAGCGCGATGTAGAACTGGATGGCGAAGCCTTTTTTAAGGTTGCGAAAGGCTCTACATTTAAGGTAAAAACCAAAACTGGCACCGTAACCGTATTTGGCACCCAGTTTAATGTAAAACAAAGAAATCATTATTTTGAAGTTATTTGCTACGAAGGCATCGTTGGCGTTACCTATAACTCCCAACTTACAACATTAAAGGCTGGCGACAGCTTTTTGATTATTGATGGGAAATTAATTGCTAAGGAAAAAGAAAATCGCACAACGCCTTCGTGGTTAAATAACGTAAGTCAGTTTGAAAGCCTGCCATACAAAGAGGTTTTAGCTGAGTTTGAAAGACAATATGATGTCACTTTTAACGTTCAAAATATTGACACCAATCAATTGTTCACTGGTAGTTTTGCCCATAATAATTTTAATTTGGCCTTAAAAGCAATTACTTTACCTTTACATGTGACCTATAGTAAAACCAATCATACTATAACACTCAAGCGTGACTAGAAAAGGGTTTCTTTCTCTTATTATTTTATTGTTTTTTTTGAATATGTTGTGCTTAAACGCTCAAACTGTTCAAAAAGACAAGCTACCGCTTACTGATGTTTTAAAAGCCATTGAAGCAACATACAACATCAGTTTTTCTTATGCCGATGCTACCGTGAAAAACAAAAGCGTGACTGTACCAAAAGATAACCTGACTTTAAAAGAGACCTTAAATTATCTGAAAGCAGAAACCGGTTTGGATTTTCAAATGTTAGACGACCATTTTGTGGTCATTAGAGAGTTTGAGCACACGGATGAGTTTATAATACCACAACGTCTTGAAGAAGTTGTTGTGACCAATTATCTGACAAAAGGTATCACACAACTCAATGACGGGACCACAACCATAAAACCAGAGACCTTTGGAATTTTACCAGGACTTATAGAGCCTGATGTGTTGCAAACCATCCAAGCGCTTCCCGGAATTTACAGTGTTGATGAAACCGTGTCCAATATCAATGTGAGAGGTGGCACCCATGACCAAAACCTGTTTTTGTGGGACGGTATTAAAATGTATCAATCCGGACATTTTTTTGGGTTGATTTCGGCCTTTAATCCGTACACCACAAAACAAGTCAATATTTCAAAAAACGGAACACGGGCCAAATATGGCGACGGCATTTCCAGCGTGATTGATATGCAACTCTCAAACACTGTTGACAATGAATTTAAAGCCGGAGCCGGATTTAATTTGATTAATGCGGATGTGTATGCAAAAATACCGCTTTCAAAAAAGACAGAACTGCAAGTGTCCACCAGACGTTCCATTACCGATCTGGTTGTTACGCCAACCTATGACCAATATTTCAAACGCATTTTTCAGGATTCAGATTTAACCAATAACCAAAATGGTTCCTATTCCATTTCTAAAAATGAAGATTTTTATTTTTATGATATCACGGCCAAATTTTTATACGATATCACACCAACAGATAGAATTCGGGTTCATTTTTTAAACGTCAACAACGACCTAAACTATGATGAGCAATCTACTGTGAATGATAACAATGAAGCACTGAACAGCAAACTCTCACAACAAAATTTAGCCACGGGAATCACCTACACCAAAGATTGGAATACCCGTCTGTCAACCACAGCGCAAATATATGTGACCAATTATAATTTAGATGCCACTAACTTTGATGTTATCAACAATCAGCGATTGATTCAAGAAAACAAAGTCACTGATAATTCTGCTAAAATTGATGTGAATTTCAAAGCCAATCACAATATAAAATTTAATGGTGGCTATCAATTTTCTGAAGTTGGCGTGAGCAATCTTGAAGACGTCAATAATCCTGTTTTTAGAAGTTATATCAAAGAAGTCATTCGCAGTCATGCCGTATATGCCGAAACATCTTTACTGTCAAACAACGCCAAAACCAATTTAAAATTTGGCACACGCATTAATTACCACCAAAAATTCAATCTGTTTTTAGTTGAACCTAGACTAAGTTTCAGCCAACGCTTTTTAAACGATTTCAGATTTGAGGTCTTGGGCGAATTTAAAAGCCAAACCACTTCTCAAATCATAGACTTACAGAACGATTTTCTGGGGATAGAAAAACGCCGATGGATTTTGTCCAACAATGATGATATTCCCATCATCAAAAGCAAGCAAATTTCTACGGGCATCCATTATAACAAAAACCAACTCTTAATCAGTGCCGAAGCCTATATTAAAAAAGTGGATGGCATAACTACCAGAAGTCAAGGATTTCAAAACCAATACCAGTTTGTAAATGCCATTGGCAGCTACCAAATACAAGGTGTTGATTTTTTGGTAAACAAGCAATTCAATGATTTGATAAGCACCTGGTTAAGTTATTCCTATAGCAAAAACAATTACACCTTTCAAGATTTAAATAACGGAGAGCCATTCCCCAATAACACCGATATCAGACATGCACTTACTGTAGCCGGCACTTATACATACAACCAATTTAAAATCGCTTTGGGATTAAACTGGCACACCGGAAAACCCACTACGCAACCTATTGCTGGCAATGAATCTACTGACGGCGAAATTAATTATGAGGCTCCAAACAGCAGCAACTTAAAAGATTATTTACGGGCCGACTGTTCAGCGACCTATGATTTTGATTTCTCTGCAAAAACGCACGCTACTGTTGGTGCTTCCGTTTGGAATGTCACCAACAAAAAAAATGTCATCAATTCGTATTACACCATAGACGACGATAATATGGTATCTAAGGTTGAAAACCAATCGCTTGGTATTACCCCTAATGTAAGTTTTAGGTTGCAGTTTTGAGCTAATATCCTTATATTTATGGTATTAGCAAAAATTATTAACCAACCATTAGTAATATGAAAACGTATTTTACTACTTACAAACCCATTAAACATGTAGCTTTTTTTATTGTTATTTTGATGATTTCAACGGTATTTCAATCCTGTAAATCTGATAAAAAGAAAAAAACTACTGAAGATGCTGAAACGAAAAAGGAACAAGTCATTGATGTCCTTACGGAAAACATGGAATTTCAAATGCCTGATACCATTCCATCAGGATGGGTGACATTTCGTTATAAAAATGCGTCACCACAAACCCATTTCATGCTAATTGACGACTACCCAGACGGCAAAACTTTAGATACTATAAAAGCTCGTGTATTGCCTCCTTTTGATGCTGGCATGAAACTGATCACTGAAGGCAATCCCGAAGAAGGGTTTGCTGAGTTTGGAAACCTACCAAAATGGTTTAACGACGTTAAATTTGTAGGAGGTACTGGCTTAATCTCTCCAAACCATGTTGCTGTGACCACCATGAAAATAAAACCCGGCTATTACCCCGTTGAATGTTATGTAAAAATGAGCAATGGTGTGTTCCACGGTTCTATGGGTATGGTAAAAGAACTTATTGTTTCAGATACCGACTCTGGAAACAAAGAACCTAAAGCCGATATTGCCATTACCATTTCAAGTACGGATGGTATTGTTTTTAACGATTCCATTCAATCTGGAGCACATACTTTTTCAGTGTTTTACAAAGACCAAATTGTTCACGAAAACTTTGTTGGGCATGATGTCAACCTTGCCAAACTGGATGATACAGCCAATTTGGACGATCTTAATAATTGGATGGATTGGTCCAATCCAAAGGGTCTGATTGACCCTGCACCACAAGGCGTTACTTTTTTAGGTGGTGTTAACAATATGCTGGCAGGTGATACGGGTTATTTTACTGCAACTCTAACACCAGGCAAATATGTTTTAATATCTGAAGTACCAAACCCGGCCAGCAAAAATATGATGAAAACATTTGTGGTTTCTGAATGATGCAGGGAAATTTTAACTAACTTCGTTTACTAGTACTGAACTTGTTTTAGTAACGTTTGGTATAAAAACATTAAAACGATTTTATATTATGATGGTTACCTGCAAATTAAAAAAAGCCAATCTTAAAAAGATTAGCTTTTAAAAAAATAAAAAAAAATTATTGTTAATTATTGACTTTATCGAAAATACTTTCTGACTCATTATAGAATGCAGCGCCTTTCCCTATTTTTTGAGGATCAAAGTTTACCATTCTAATTAATTCGACATATTGAGTTAAATCCAAGGTTCCCAAATCAAGATTTTTAGGATTTACCTTCCAATAAACTTCATTATTTCTTTCATCATATTCCATTAAACTTGTAACACCTGAAATAAGCGGATAGAAAAATCCATAAGAATATTTGTAATCAGACAACTCATTAGTAGTATAATATGGCACCTTGCTTTTCTTTTTGTTATCAACAGCAGAAATTCTACCAAATTTACCTGGAGCAGCTTTGTGATAGAGTGTTGGAAATTCCAAATACATTCTATCAAAAAAATGTAAAATCCCTTTTGTCAAATTAAGTGCACTTTTTACAGCTTCATTTTTCAATATATATTTCCCTTTAACTTCTTCAGAAATCTCACTATGGGACATCACCTCGTTAAAGAAATCTACACATTTACTTTTCTGTGAATAAACACTAATTTTATTTAAAGATTTTATATCATCAGGTAAAAGTCCTTTTTCTTTAAGAAATATAAATGAAAGAGATGCTAAACTAATCACATCTTCCGACTTGATCTGACCAGAACCACCAGTTTTCCAAATAATATCAAATTCTTCATCTAATATTTCTTTTAAATAATCATAGTAACCAACTTGATTTCCTTTTGCAGTTTCTTTTAATTGGACATTATTATTACGCGCGGAACAAATTTCAGATATAAAATCATAAAACTCTAATAAGGCCCCCTCTTCTGCTGTTGGAGTAATAATTTCTACAGGAATTGAAAACTTAAAGTCCTCAACGTTTTCATTGAATCTCTTTTCGATTTCATCATAGTTTTCTTCCCAGAATTGCTTACACTCATCCCATTTTTTTAACCTTACATCAAATAACTTCTCGATTATATATATTGCAATGGCAAATGTATTATGTCCACCATCCATTATACCTTCATAATCCAAATTATCTAATGAAATTCTTAATCTATTTCTTTCAAGTACTTCACAATTTTCAGTAGCAATTAATATTCCTTTAGATTTAAACCAAAAAAGTTCAGGACTTGTTTCGAGTGTTTCGTGAATACTTTTTGTAATTTTATTTACAGTAGCTATTCTTGGATTTACTTTGTTATCAGCAAATTTTAATAATTTAATAAAATTACTTGGAGAAATACTTGAAACAAATTTTTGAATTTTGACTTCTTCATTAGAAGTCTGAATACTGTTAGAGTGATCTAACTTTAAAATTAAATTTTTCATTTAAACTTATTTTAATTCTGGAATGAGAAATAATCAATTAAAATAAGTACTACGAAGAAAAGCAATCCTGCTCATTCCATTAACCAAATGACTTTTCAACCATAATACCTCGCATCTATCCAGACACTTGACTGATTTTCCAATCAGTTATCCAT
Organism: Yeosuana aromativorans; assembly: GCF_014646655.1. Classification (GTDB taxonomy): domain Bacteria; phylum Bacteroidota; class Bacteroidia; order Flavobacteriales; family Flavobacteriaceae; genus Yeosuana; species Yeosuana aromativorans. The sequence goes on from NZ_BMNR01000008.1 coordinate 74,737, forward strand.
TATCCAATGGATTTTGCAATATTACGAAAAAAAACTGAAATAAAAAAGTAGGTAAAAATGTATGATTCATAGCAGTTGAATTCCTTACTTGGAATTCATTGCAATTAGCTATCTTCGTTGTACGGCAGAAAATCCTTGCATATTTTCTGCTTGGTGCGTGTTTAAAATGTTAAGCACCAATCAAAGTCACTAAATTAACTTTTTAACAGCCTCAAAATCCAGTCCGCCATAATTACCAGAACTCATAAGTAACAATGCTTTGTTGTTAAAATCTTGAGAGAACAAAAACTGTTTAAAATCGTCTGGATTGGTGTAAATAATCAAATCATCCCGTTCAAACGCTTGGGCAATTTGCTCATGGGTTACTTGTTCCAATTTTTTAATTTCAACCGCATGTGGTGAGTAAAACACCACGGCTACATCGGCGGCATCCAAAGCACCTTTATATTCCTTTAAAAAATCGGCATTTAAACTGCTATACGTATGCAGTTCTAAACACGCCACTAAAGTTCTATTTTGGTATTGTTCTTTTACGGCCTTAGTTGTAGCGGCCACTTTACTGGGCGAATGGGCAAAATCCTTATAAGCTATGCTGGTTTTACTTTCAGCTATTTTTTCAAGGCGTTTGCTGGCACCTTTAAAGGTGGCAATGGCTTCGTAAAAATCATCTTCATCAATGCCCATGTGTTGGCAAATCCACTTGGCGCCTGCCAGATTGTTTAAATTATGCGCTCCAAAAACTTCTATTGGCAAAGGCCCTTCTGGCGTTTCTAAAAGAGTTTGTCCATTTTCAACAGTGTATTCTGGTGTATGGTAAGGTAATTTTCTAATGGCATTTTCAGAAGCTTCCACAACCCGTTTTACTTCTGGGTCTTCAGCATTGTAGGTAATGCTTCCTCCCTTTACAATAGAATCTACAAATATCCTGAACTGCTCAACATAATTTTCATAAGTTGGAAATACATTGATATGATCCCAGGCAATGCCACTTAACAAAGCAATATTGGGTGTGTACAAATGGAATTTTGGTCGTCTATCAATTGGCGAGCTTAGATATTCATCCCCTTCCAGTACAATAAAATCATTGTCCTCTGTCAGTTTTACCATGACATCAAAACCTTCCAATTGGGCGCCTACCATATAATCTACGTCCCTATCATGATAATGCATGACGTGTAAAATCATGGATGTAATGGTTGTTTTGCCATGGCTACCGCCAATAACCACACGGGTTTTGTATTTGGATTGTTCGTACAAAAATTCTGGATAGCTGTAAATTTTCAAACCTAGTTCCTGGGCTTTTAACAACTCCGGATTATCGGCTTTGGCATGCATGCCCAATACCACCGCATCTAGTTGGTTGTTTATTTTTTCTGGATACCAACCATATGTTTCTGGCAATAATCCTTTGTTTGCTAATCTGGATTTTGAGGGTTCAAAAATCTCATCATCACTTCCGGTTACGTGATATCCTTTATTGTGCAAAGCTATGGCCAAGTTGTGCATGGCACTACCGCCAATGGCTATAAAATGTACATTCATAAACTTATTTTGAACGGTAAAGATACGGATTGCTTTACTATTTTTTATACGGAATCGTGATTTCTGCGTTAGCGATTGAACGATTTGTTTGAGCTCTTTTTTGGGTTTGAAAAAACAAAAAAAGCGAGTAGTGAAAGCGCGACCTGAAAGGTAACGCCCCAATTATTACATGCTTAAAATTTTTTCTTTTTCCTGCACAAATGGCTTTATCTCAGGAAGTTCGGCCAGGGCCAAATCAATGTGTTTTAACGCTTGGTCCTTATTGTTTTTATGCAGGTAAATCTGTGCCAATCGGTAATGCGCCCATGCCTTGGGGACACCATCCCGAGATGAGTAATTTTTGAGATAGGTTTGCAAACAGGCTTCTCCTTTTTGGAGTTCAATATTGTATTCTGCGGCTACCTTGCCTATTTGATAATGTAACGCATTGCGCTGATGTATTTTTTGTGCTTCCTCAATGTTTTGAATGGCTTTTTCTGGTTGGTTTTTGGTTTCGTACAACTTGGTAAGTTTATCAAAACAGGTTAAGGAACCGCCTTCTTTTATGGCTTTTTTATAATAGGTCTCGGCCAAATCTGGCTGGTCATTGTATTCATAAATATAGCCTTTAGATAAATAGCCATCTACTTTTGATAAGTGTTCCAGTTCATTGGCATATTGTAAAGCTTTATCTGTGCTTCCGCCCAAAATACCAGGCAATTGCATGTACAGTTCTACCAAGGCCCAACGGGTTTCAATGTGATTAGGATCTAATTCTGCGGCTGTTAAAAAGGCCTTTTTTACATCGCCAATAATGGATAAGGCTCTAACTTTGTTAACCGTCAATGCTTTCATACCCAAGGCACCACCGTATTTGTAATAATAATTGGCATTGGTTTGATTGGCTTGAACCAACATTTTATATTTTGAAATAGCGGCATCCCATTGTTCTTGATAACCGTAAGCATCGCCCAATAACTCAATGGCTTTTAAATCTTGTGGGTGTTCTTTAAGATAATTGGTTAACAATCTTTCTGCATTTGCATAGTCCTTGTTGTGTAAAAGCTGGTCAACATCGTCCAATTTGGACTGACCCAAACCAATTAATGGAACTATAAGCAGGAATAAGAATTTGTGCATCATTTGGTAACGAAAATACAAAATTAAAAATTCAGCATTACTTTAAAAAATCATTAACTTACCCTAACAAACGAAAACAATTTATCAATTATTACATTTTTGGAACAGCTTTTGAAAGTAACTTTCTACAATTAAATTTCTATGAAGCACAATATATCTCTTTTTATTATATTACTATTTTCGTTCATTGCCCAAGCACAAACCCAAGACTATAATAAGCTTTGGAAAACCGTTGAACAATTTGAAATGGATGGGCTACCAAAATCTGCCTTGAAAATTGTTGACGACATTTCAAAACAGGCTGACAAAGACCATAACACCACGCAACAGATTAAGGCATTGATTTACAAAAGCAAATTCACCTTGATTTTAGAAGAAGATGCTCAGTTAGCCATTATCAACAGATTTAAAACAGCGATTTCCAAAAGCGATTTCCCAAAAAAAAACATTCTTGAAAACATGTTGGCCAACCTATATTGGCAATACTTTCAGCAAAACCGATATACCTTTTATAATCGCACAAAAACCACCGAAAAAGTCGACGCAACGGACTTTAGGACTTGGGACTTGCAAACCTTGTTTTCAGAAATAAATAAACAGTATGAAAACTCGCTACAAAATGAGGTTAAGCTTCAACAAGAGCCTTTGAGTAATTATGATGATATATTGACACTTCAAAAAGATTCCAAATTATACAGACCTACCTTGTTTGATTTTTTAAACCATAATGCTTTAGATTTTTACAAAACCAACGAAACCAGCATTACCAAGCCTGCATACAAATTTGAGATTGATAATCCAGAATTTTTATGTGATGCGTTTACGTTTTCAAAACTGGAATTACAGTCAAAAGATTCCACCTCTTTACAGTTACAAGCTTTAAAAATTTATCAGGATTTAATCCGGTTTCACCTAAAAGATAAAGACCCCATTGCTTTGGCTGATGTTGATATTGAACGTTTAAAGTTTGTTAATCAACATGCTGTTTTCAGCAATAAAGACTCGCTTTTGTTGGAAACATTAAAAGAAGAATCTGAAAAACTAAAACCCCATGACGTTTCAGGATTATATGATTTTGAAATTGCCTCCATCTATTACCAACAAGGCAATCAATACCAGCCAAAGACCAATGAAGCCCATCGTTGGAAAACCAAAGATGCTTATGAGCTTTGTAATCGGGTTATCTCAAAATTCCCAAACAGCAAAGCTGCTGAGAAATGCTCAGTCTTAAAACAGCAGATAGAACAAACGTCTTTACAAATTACCACGGAAGATTTTCTACCCATTCAGCAACACTCACGATTACTTGTGCGCTACAAAAATTTAGATTCGCTTCAATTTAAACTATACAAGCTTAGCAGAAAACAACTGGAAAAACTCAATACTACCTACAAAAAAGAAGATCAATGGAATTTCGTCAAAACCTTGAATATTGACAAAGAATGGAACAGCCCATTACGCAATGAACAGGATTATCAAACGCATACAACTGAAATTTTAGTTCCAAAACTAAATAATGGCACCTACCTAATTTTTGCTTCGCCTAAAAAGGATGACGACACATTTGCGTTTAGCACCATTCAAGTCACCAATTTGGCATTGGTTGAAACAGAGACTACAAATCAAAAAATTCTTCAGGTTATTGACAGAAACAACGGAAACCCTATTGCGAATGCAGAGGTTGAATTAAGCTATAACGAAAACAACAGCAAAAGTCCACAAAGTGACACTTTTTCTACCAATAGCTTAGGCGAAATTACCATAGAGAAAACCAAGGATCGATATCGAAACCTTTCAGTACAAGTTACATACGGCAATGACACCGCTAACTTCGGTAACTATTATGTGAATCGATATTATAAAACGGAACAAGAAGAAACGCAATACAAAGCCTTTTTGTTTACTGACAGAAGTATATACCGGCCGGGCCAAACTGTTTATTTTAAAGCCATCGCCATGAAAACCAAAAATGGCAAGTCGGAAGTCATGGCCAATGAGCCTGTTTACGCTACCCTATATGATGTGAATGAACAAGAAATCAAGGAACTGGAGTTTAAAACCAATGCTTTTGGGTCTATTTCTGGTGAGTTTATTTTGCCAAACAGTGGCTTAAATGGCAATTATCACATTGAATTTGATGGTGATGAAAATGATTTTTTTGTAGACCATTATTTCTCGGTTGAAGAATACAAACGGCCAAAATTTGAGACCAAATTTACTCCAGTTACCGAAACCTACAGGGTAAATGATTCCGTAACCGTTACAGGAACTGCTTTAGCGTATGCTGGTAGTAACATTACCGATGCCAAAGTGGTATATCGTGTACACAGAAAGGTAATCTATCCCGATTGGTATTATTGGTATCGTCCATATTTTAGCAGTGAACCCCAAGAAATCATACATGGCGAAACCACAACCAATGAAAAAGGTGAATTTGAAATCACGTTTAAAGCCATTCCAGACACAAGTGTTGACAAAAGCAGTTTACCCATTTTCAATTACGAAATCACCGCTGATGTCACCGATTTAAATGGCGAAACCCGCAGTGCTACAACCATTGTAAAGGTTGGATATCATGCGCTGATAGCGACTATGAGCATTGACAACAAACTCGATAAATCCCAAAAAGACCACAAAATAAATATTGACACCAAAAACCTCAATGGTGAATTTGTACCTGCAAGCGGTGTTGTTAAAATATTTAAACTAAAAGCACCCAATCAAGTGCTACGAACACGACCTTGGGCTGCACCAGATTATCAAGAATTTTCGGAAGAAGCCTTTAAAAACCTGTTCCCTCATGATGCTTACACCAATGAAGACAATGCAACCAATTGGGAAAAAGGCGATTTGGTTTTTGAAAAACCGTTTGACACCAAAACCTCAAAAGAACTAATTTTAGGGAAGCTGAAAAATTGGCAATCAGGACTGTATCTCATCACATTGGAAAGCAAGGATAAATTTGGTCAATTGGTCAAAGATGAAATCAAAACCACACTTTATAGTGATGATGATAAAACCATAGCAGACCATCAACTATTCAGCATCACGACCGATAAACCAACATACAAAGCTGGTGATGTAGCACTTGTAACATTGGCTTCGGCTGCGAACAACTTGAAAGTGACCCTAAGGGTTGAAAAAGACCATAAGGTTGTAAAAACACAAATCATTCAATTAAACAACAACAAGCAAACCATCTCAATTCCTGTGACGGCCGAAGATGTTGGCGGATTTGTAATTAATTACAGTTTTGCCGCCTTTAATGGTTTTGAATCGGGCTCTGAATCCATTGTTGTTCCGTATCCAAAAACAGAACTGGAAATTGAGACCACAACGTTTAGAGATAAATTACAACCTGGCACCGATGAAACCTGGAGTTTTAAAATTAAAGGACCCCAAGGCGATAAGGTATCGGCCGAATTGTTGGCCAGTATGTACGATGCCTCATTAGACCAGTTTAAACCTCACAACTGGGAGTTTAACCCAATAAACAAACCCGTTTATTACAGTTACAATCAAAGTAATGCCAACAGAAGTTTTGGCACTAAAAATTTTAGGGTTTATAATGAACCTTACCCAAATTTAAGCTATCCAAAACAAAATTATGATGAATTAAATTGGTTTGGTTTTCGTTTCAATTTTAACAAATGGCAATATGATAATTATCTAAAATCCCTAAGATTAGGAACTGAATCTAAATATGATACTTCAATAAAAAAAGGATATATTTCTGGAACAGTATATGACGAAAACGGAGATCCTTTACCTGGGGCAAATGTCATTGTTAAAGGAACAAAAATAGGGGCTACAACAGACTTTGATGGAAATTTTACAATTAAAGCTAATAAAAATGAAAAATTAGTTATCACATTTATTGGTTATATTTCTTTAGAAATCGACTTGAATGGCAAAAATAAAATAAGCGCTTTTTTAATTGAAGATAGTGCTCATTTAGATGAAGTTGTTGTCATGGGGTATGGTGCATCACAAGAAAAAAGATCTTTAAACGCTTCTGTAGCATCTATTCAATATGACTCTGTCGGTGAAGAAATGGAATTAGATAAAGAAGTTTTAGAAAACACTAAAAATGTTGAAAAACCAACCTTCGACAACGTTCAAATCCGAAAAAACCTGCAAGAAACAGCCTTTTTCTTTCCACAATTACAAACCGATACAGATGGTAACGTCAGTTTCAGTTTTACCACACCAGAAGCCTTGACCCAATGGAAATTACAGTTGTTGGCACATACCAAAACCTTGGAAAGCGCTACCAAAACTCTAACAACCGTTACCCAAAAAGAATTGATGGTCATCCCTAATGCGCCTCGCTTTTTACGTCAGGGTGACCAAATTACTATCAGTTCAAAAATTGCCAATCTAACAGATAAACAGTTATCAGGTCAAGCTGTGTTATTGTTAACGGATGCTATTTCAGGAAAAGAAATTGATGCAAAACTTGACAATACAAACAACACAAAACCCTTTACTGTTGATACAAAAGGCAACACGCAAGTCTCTTGGCAATTAACTATTCCTGATGATGTGGATGCTGTTCAATATAAAATCATAGCGAAATCTGACACCTTTAGTGATGGTGAGCAAAATGCTTTGCCTGTTTTAAGCAACCGCATGTTAGTGACCGAAACCTTGCCCATGTGGGTTCGATCCAACGAAACCAGAACATTCACTCTGGACAAACTAAAAACAAATACCTCATCTACACTTAAAAATCATAAGTTAACACTCGAAATAACGTCCAATCCGGCGTGGTATGCCGTACAGGCTCTGCCCTATTTAATGGAATACCCGTACGAATGTAACGAGCAAACGTTTAGCAGATATTACGCGAATGCCTTGGCGAGCCATATTGTCAATTCAAATCCTAGAATTCAGGACGTTTTTAATCAGTGGAAAAGCTCTGGAGATCTTATTTCAAACCTTGAAAAGAATGAGGAATTAAAATCCATTCTCATTCAAGAAACACCTTGGTTACGCGATGCACAAAGTGAAACGGAACAAAAAAAACGTATAGCGCTGTTGTTCGATTTAAACAAAATGAACAATGAATTGCAATCGGCAATACGTAAACTGGAGACTAACCAAATGAGCAATGGCGCTTGGGCATGGTTTAATGGTGGTCGTGAAAACCGATATATCACACAACACATCATTGCCGGTTTTGGGCACTTAAATAAGCTTGGTGTTGACACTTCTGAAAATTCAAAAATGATTGAAAAAGCCATCAATCATTTAGATTCTGAATTTGTAAAGGAATATAAAGACCTTAAAAAACACGATTCTAAAGTTGATTTAACCAAAGACCATTTAAGCTACACGCAATTACATTATTTGTACATGCGAAGCTTCTTTCCTGAGTTTAAAAAATCTAAAGAGGTTGAGGACATCACTAAATATTACCAAACACAAATCCAACACTATTGGTTGAGTCGTTCGCTTTATGCCAAAGGTTTAATGGCCTTGATTTCTGAACGATTTGGTGATAAAAACACTTCAAACAAAATTATAAAATCACTAAAAGAAAATAGCATCACGTCTGATGAAATGGGCATGTACTGGAAAGAAAACACCCGCTCTTGGTATTGGTACCAAGCGCCTATTGAAACCCAAGCCTTGCTGATTGAAGTCTTTTCAGAAATTGAAAATGACACCAAAACCATTGATAATTTAAAAATCTGGTTACTTAAAAACAAGCAAACCAATCAATGGAAAACCACCAAAGCTACTACCGAAGCGGTATATGCCTTATTGCTTCAAGGTAGCGATTGGTTATCAGTAACCGATGCCGTTAATATTGTGGTTGGCAGTAAAAAAATAGACCCTTCTCAATTAGAAAACGTTAAAGTAGAAGCTGGAACAGGATACTTTAAAACCTCATGGAACACTTCATACATAAAACCTGAAATGGCAAATGTTACCCTAACCAAAAAAGGCGATGGTATTGCCTGGGGCGGTTTGTATTGGCAATATTTTGAGGATTTAGATAAGATTACGTCGGCTGAAACACCTTTAAAATTAAAGAAAAAACTGTTCCTTAAAACCAACACCAATATGGGTGAAGAACTTTCAGAAATCACTCCTGGAACCAATTTAAAAGTAGGCGATTTGGTTTGTGTTCGTATTGAATTGCGTAGTGACAGAGCAATGGAATTTATTCACATGAAAGACATGCGAGCTGCGGGATTAGAGCCTATAAATGTTTTGTCACAATACAAATGGCAAGACGGATTGGGCTATTATGAAAGTACGAAGGATGCCAGCACGAATTTCTTTTTTGATTATTTACCAAAAGGCGTCTATGTGTTTGAATATGATTTACGAGTCAACAACGCAGGAAACATGAGCAATGGCATTACAACCATTCAAAGCATGTACGCTCCTGAATTTAGCAGTCATAGTGAAGGCACAAGAATTAATGTGAAGTAAAATTCCTTAACTTTACCAAAAACCTACAGACATTGAAAACCTTAGTTTTGTTATCCCGCATTTTTTTCGCGTTAATGGTTTCTCTATGGTTAGTCGCCAATGTTTCATGTAGTTCACAACAAAACGTGTTGCCAAAACCTATTCCAACGTTAAGCAATCCCAAACTTATCTTTTTGAATTATAAAATTTTAAAAGATAATTCTGATGAAAAAAAAATCAGCTTAATCAACAAAATAAAAACTGATGGCAAACTAAAAACACAACCACTCAATAATTCTGAAAATGGCGTACCTGGTGATCTGCTATGTCTTCAACTAGATAAAAATTCAAGGATTTTAGCTAGACAGGTTATTAAAAATCCACTTGTTAAAACTTTTGAATATATTGGCGATGCGAATACTTTTGAAAAAAAAACCGTAATATTGGATAGCTGTGAATTTTCAATCAGGATGCAATTACACCCAGATACAAAATCTATTTCAATAGAAGAAATTGTAGATATGCACAAAAAAAGCAAACCACTTATAGTGAACAAAATAGAATAAGCATGAAGCAATCTTTATTTCTGATATTATCTATTTTGAACATTCAATTAGCTTTTTCACAGGCTTTTACTGTTGAGTCGATTAAATATTCTGGCGACAATAATAAACGCATTAATTTGGTGATTTTAAGTGAAGGCTATCAAAGCAGTGAGTTTAACAAATTCACTACTGATGCAACCAATTTTATGAATTCCATGTTTTCACAAACACCCTACAGTGAATATGCCAATTATTTTAACGTTTATATCATAAAAGTACCCTCTAATGAAAGTGGTGCTGACCATCCTGGAACAGCAACCGATGTTGTTGAACCCACTTCTCCAATAACAAATGTTGACACGTATTTTAACAGCAGTTATGATACTGGCGGATACCACAGATTGCTTTACAGCTTTAATACTTCAACCATTTCTACCGTGCTTGCAAATAATTTTCAGCTTTATGATATCGCTATTGTTTTAGTAAATTCAAGTGAGTATGGTGGTTCTGGAGGTCAGTTTGCTTTTGCTTCAACCGGCATGAGTGCCAGTGAAATTGCCGTACACGAAATAGGACATTCTTTTGCCAATTTGAAAGACGAATATTTTCAGGGCGATGAATATTTAGCCGAAGGCATTAACTTGACCCAAGAAACCAATCCAAGTTTGGTAAAATGGAAAAATTGGATAGGTGTTAATGGCATTAACATTTATCAGCTTTCAGGCTCAGTAAATGCCAAAACCTGGTACAGACCTCACCAAACTTGTAAAATGCGCTATTTAGGATATCCTTTTTGTTCTGTTTGTACAGAAGGTGTCATTGAAAAAATCCATTCACTTGTTTCTCCAATCGATTCTTACACACCCATATCAAGTAGTATCACAAACCCTAGTTTTCTTATTGATTTTCAACTCAATTTAATAGAAACCATACCCAATACTTTACAAAGCAAGTGGACACTTAATGGAGCTGATTTTGCAAACAATTTAGACCATCTTTCTGTTTTAAAAACCGATTTAAATGCCGGCATCAATAATTTGACTGCTGTGGTAACAGATACCACACCACTATTAAGAATAGATAACCATGAAACCATTCATGCGTATACTGTTAGCTGGACTATTGACAATTCTGCTTTGGGAGTTCATGAGATAAACAGCCAGGTCAATGATATAAAAATCACTGTTTATCCAAATCCAACCCAAGATATTGTGAACTTAAAATTTGATAGTTCTTTAAATACTAACTTGAGAGTTGATATTGTTAGCATGGATGGTAAAAAAATTGCCACTAAAACTATTTCCAGTTCTTATACTTCTAAAATTGACATGCAAAGCTTCAGCAACGGTATTTATATTGCTAAATTTTACTCCAATAACGTATTGATTGCAACCAAGAAGTTGGTCAAAAACTAAAGGGAAAACTATTTACTTGGTGGCATGGTTGGTCGCACCTCAATTTTACTTGGCAAGGTTCTGGGGTTCATTTTAAGCAAATCCAAAACCAATTCACCAATGTCTTCAATCTGAATTTTCCAAGCATCATCTGCATTGGGAGTATGATCATTAAAATACGTGGCGACCGAACCCGGCAAAATGGTACTTACTTTGACATTGTGTTTACGCAAATCCAACATGACGGCTTGCGTAAATCCTGTTACTCCAAACTTACTGGCATTATAAGCAGATCCATTTGCAAAAAAATTGGTTCCCGCTAAACTGGAAATGGTAATAAAATAGCCTTTTGATTGTTTTAAGGCATCCACAGTGGCCTTAATGGAATAAAACACACCTGTAAGATTGGTGTCTATGGTTTCCTGCCATTGCTCAACTGATAAATCCTCAATACTTGCAAAATGTCCTAAACCAGCATTGGCAATCACAATATCCAACTGGTTAAAGTGTTCCAAAATGATTTTAATAGCATTTTGCTGACTTTTATAATCTCTTACATCGGCTTTAATACCAATAGCTTTTGCCCCTTTTGACGCATTGGCATTAAGAGCTCCTGCTGCTTTTTGAGCAGAGGATTCATCCCTGCTGGTAATGGCAACTTGAATGCCTTCACTAAGCAATGCTTGTGCAATTCCATATCCTATCCCTTTTGTGCCTCCTGTAACAAGAGCCACTTTATGTTTTAAATTATTCATGATTTTTATTGCTTTTAAGTAAAACTACAAAATCAAAAAACAATCAGGGAATTTAATATGTTATAATCTTTATAAAATTTAAAACTAGGGTTTTGGCGGATATTGGGACAGCGTTTTATTTACAATAGCCTGTAATTGTGCGGTTCTGTTTTCTGGCGTTGCATTAGGATTGTAACTGGATTCACTCACCGCTTCCCAAAACAATCCCTTCCCTTTTTCATCAACAAAATCAATGATAATTTGACGGTTCACATTGGATTGCCCCAAGGGAATGCCAATGGAAAGACCACCACCAACATTGCGGCCACCACCACCTAAACCAACCCCAACCGTGTTGCGCTGGGCTTCTCTGTACTCACTGCTTTTTATGTCAATGTAGAAATCTGGCGTTTCAGAAAATCTAATTCCCAAAGTTTCCAGTTTGGCGTCCATAGACTCTAAAAACCGTTTAGTATCCAATTCACTTAAACCGGTTTTCATATCACCATAATAGTTATAGGTTTTGTATTTTGAAAAATCCGTTCCTTTTTCATAATCATAGGTCACGCGAATGGGAGCGCAAGAACTCAATATAAGTAGCATTAAAATAACCGGGGATAATACTTTCATGATTGTTTTTATTATAAAAATAATCAAAAAATGTTCCATTAACAGTATTGTTGCATGGAATTTGTGTTAAGGATTGAAATGAAAATCCTTTTTTTGAAATCAAAAAAAGATTGTAATGTAAAGCCTGACGTTTTATTGTATAAAACGGAACACCCAAAAAAGCTAATTGTTCAACATTTTCCACAAGGTGTCTTTCAACTCTGTGATGCCTTGTTGTGCCACTGAGGAGATAAACAGATATGGTATTGGGAGCTCTTTATCCAGTTCTTTCTTGAGCTCTGCTTTAAGTTCATCATCCAATAAATCGCATTTTGAAATGGCAATGATGCGTTCTTTATCAAGCATTTCAGGATTGTAGCGACGAAGCTCATCCAACAGAATATCGTATTGCCTTTTAATGTCGTCTGCATCGGCCGGAATTAAAAACAGTAAAATGGAATTACGTTCAATATGCCGTAGAAAATAGTGCCCAAGTCCTTTTCCTTCAGCAGCGCCTTCAATAATTCCGGGAATGTCTGCCATGACAAATGTTTGAAAATCGCGGTACTCTACAATTCCCAGATTGGGTTTTAAAGTCGTAAATTCATAATCAGCAATTTTTGGCTTGGCAGCCGTAACAACCGATAAAAGCGTGGATTTTCCGGCATTGGGAAATCCTACCAAGCCCACATCGGCCAAGACTTTTAATTCAAGTGTGATGTGTCTTTCTTCTAAAGGTAAACCAGGTTGCGCATAGCGTGGCGTTTGATTGGTAGCCGATCTAAAATGCCAGTTACCCAGTCCGCCTTTTCCTCCCTCTGCAATGATTTTTTCTTCACCATCTTTAGTGATTTCAAAAATAATATCATTGGTCTCGGTATCACGAACCACGGTTCCCAACGGCACATCAACATACACATCTTCTCCATCGGCACCAAAGCTTCTGCTTTTGCTTCCATGTTCTCCATGACCGGCTCTAATATGTTTTTTGAATTTTAAGTGAAGTAATGTCCAAAGGTTTGAATTACCTCGAATAATAACATGGCCACCACGACCGCCATCACCACCATCAGGGCCTCCTTTAGTAATAAATTTTTCGCGATGTAGATGCGCAGAGCCTTTGCCTCCATTACCTGAGGACACAAACATTTTTACATAATCAACAAAATTTCCTTCAGTCATGATTGCGTTTAAAATATTTAAGTTTAAATATAAATTTAAACTCGAAAACGTTTATAAGCTATCTATAACGTTGCTTAAACGTTCTGTGATTTCATCTATACTACCAACACCATCAACCCCAAAATATTTGTTTTGAGCTGAATAATAGTCTTTTAAAACAGCTGTTTTTTTATAATATTCCTTTATTCTATTTCTAATAACAGATTCATTGGCATCATCAGGTCTGCCACTGGTTTTACCACGCTCTAACAACCGTTTTACCAAGATATCATCTTCAACTTCAAGAGCAATCATGGCGCTTATTGCAGAATCTTTGGTATCCATCAATTTATCCAAGGCATCAGCTTGTGCATTGGTACGCGGAAAACCATCAAAAATAAATCCGTTGGCATCAGCATTTTTTTCAACCTCAGCATTTAACATATCTATGGTCACTTGATCTGGAACCAATTCCCCTTTGTCCATATAGGATTTTGCCAACATGCCCAAAGCAGTCTCGTTTTTTATGTTGAACCTAAAAACATCTCCTGTTGAAATATGAATGAGATTGTACTTTTCCTTTAAAAAATTGGCTTGCGTTCCTTTTCCTGCTCCTGGAGGCCCAAATAGCACTAAGTTTGTCATGTGTTGTGTTTCTTTTATCTGATAGACTTCTGGTAAATTTCGTCCCAATCCGTCATAGTCAAGTCCAAATCCAACTATGAATTTATTTGGGATTTCTATACCAACATAATGTAGCTTAAAATCTTTTTTATATGCTGCAGGTTTATAAAACAAGGTGGCTATTTTTAGTGCTTTTACCTGTTCGTTTTTAAAAATCCTATGTATCTCAGCAAGCGTATTACCAGTATCAATGATATCTTCAAGTACAACAACTGTTCGTCCTTTTAAATCTTGTGTCAATCCTATTAAACGTTGAATATCCTCAGTGGATTTAACGCCTTCATAAGAAGCCAATTTAATAAAGGTCACTTCACAGGGGCTTGGATATTTTTTCACAAAATCACTGACCACCATAAAGGAACCATTCAGAACACCCACAAACACAGGAATCTCATAACCTATGTCATTATGGATTTCATGGGCCAGTCGTTCCAAGGCAGTATCTATTTCCTTGGCAGAAATAAACGGTTTAAAATATTTGTCGTGAAGTTTTATCACTGTGTTAAATTTTAAAAGATGCAAAGTTAAGGAATTGATTGCCGATTACCCATTTTTAATTTATGATTTAAACGCATTTTGTTCAATCAAAGTCATTTTTTAATGGTTTCTAGGTGACTTAACTGTATAATTTCCTGTTTTTTTTCAAGCAAACTTTTATTAGCTTACCATTTATAACGCTTAGTCAAATTTATTAATGGGCTTTTCATCTGTTTATATTTATTTGTTTTTTATCGGCCAGATGTAACATCCATATAATCATTCCGCTGTATGACAAAATTTTAGTCATGGATGTTTCATATTAAAATGTATTTTTGCATATCTGTTAATGATTTCATTAAAGACTAATTTCATGGACTATTTTTCTTCAAATTTTAAACTTGGCATCCTGGGAGGCGGACAATTGGGCAAAATGTTGCTGAACGATACTAGGAAATTTGATATTTACACCTGTGTGATGGACGCTAGCAAAGAAGCACCGTGCAACATCGCATGCAATGAATTCCATTTGGGGGATTTAATGGATTATGATGCAGTTTATAAGTTTGGTAAACAGGTAGATGTGCTGACCATTGAAATTGAAAACGTTAATGTAGCTGCTCTGGAAGATCTTGAAAAAGAAGGTATAAAAGTATTTCCATCTTCTAAAACCCTCAGAGCCATTCAAAACAAGGCTACACAAAAATTATTTTATATTGACCACAATTTGCCAACTGCCCCTTTTTCAAGGTTTGCTTATACCTCTGAAATTAAGGAAGCCATTAACCACGGCGGATTGAATCTGCCATTTGTATGGAAAAGCGCTCAATTTGGTTATGATGGCCAAGGTGTTAAAATTGTCAAATCCATGGAAGATTTACAAGGCTTGCCAAATGTTGAGTGTATTACAGAAACATTGGTCCCATTTAAAAATGAATTAGCCGTCATTGTGGCACGGAATGTTTCCGGTGAAACCAAAGCATATCCTGTTGTTGAGATGGAATTCCATCCTGAGGCCAATCAAGTGGAATATGTGATTTGTCCTGCCAGAATCCCTGATGAAGTAGCCAAAAAAGCAAAAGATATTGCCTTGAAAGTATCGGCAGCATACAACCATGTTGGGTTGTTGGCAGTTGAAATGTTTCAAACAAAAGAAGATGATATTTTAATAAACGAAGTAGCGCCAAGACCACATAATTCTGGACACCATACTATTGAATCCAGTTACACATCACAGTTTGAACAACATCTAAGAGCTATTTTAAATTTACCGTTGGGAAGAACCGATAGTAAAGTTGGGGGTATTATGGTCAATTTAGTAGGTGCCGAAGGTTTTACTGGTAATGTTGTATATCAAAATATTGAAGCTATCATGCACATGGACGGTGTAACGCCTCACATTTATGGTAAAAAACAAACCAGACCATTCCGAAAAATGGGACATGTAACCATAGTGAATGAGGATTTAAACAAAGCGCGGCGTATTGCCGAAGAAGTAAAAAATACGATAAAAGTAATCGCAAAATAAAAACGTTATGAGTAAAGTTGGAATAATCATGGGAAGCAAGAGCGACCTTCCTGTTATGCAAGATGCCATTGATATTTTAAAAGGTTTTGATATTGCTGTTGAAGTTGATATTGTTTCTGCTCACAGAACCCCTGAAAAATTATTTGATTATGGCAAACATGCTCATACTAAAGGCTTTTCGGTTATTATAGCTGGTGCTGGTGGTGCAGCTCATTTACCCGGTATGATTGCTTCGCTTTCTCCACTTCCTGTTATAGGCGTTCCCATAAAAAGCAGCAATTCCATTGATGGTTGGGACTCAATACTTTCCATACTTCAAATGCCAGGTGGTGTTCCTGTAGCCACCGTTGCGCTTAATGGTGCCAAAAACGCCGGTATTTTGGCGGCTCAGATTATTGGTTCAAGTGATTCAAGTGTATTGGATAAAATCTTAACTTATAAAGATGGCCTTAAACAAATGGTCATCAAATCGGCTAACGACTTAAAATAAAAAAACCCCGAAAAAATTCGAGGTTTATGGAGATTAATTTGAATTAGTCACTCTTCAAAAATAATATCTGCAAATATATAAAAAATAAATTATGCACGCATAATAGTTTTTAAATTTATAATCCATGATTCAAAATATATTAACAAAACCTTTCAGCACACCTTATGGCACAGCGCCATTTTCCAACATAAAAACCCAAGATTTCCTTCCTGCTTTCAAACAAGCCATACAAGACGCTAAAGATGAAATTGATGCAATAGTCAATAATACGGAGGCACCTTCTTTTGAAAACACCATTGAAGCATTGGATTTTTCCGGCGAACAATTAGATAGGGTTTCCAATATTTTTTTCAACTTAAACTCAGCTGAGACCAATGATGATATTCAAAAAATTGCTCAGGAGGTATCACCATTATTATCAGAGTTCAGTAACGATATTGCTTTAAACGAAGACCTATTCAAACGTGTTAAAGCGGTTTACAATCTTAAGGATTCTTTAGATTTAACAACCGAACAGCAAACGCTGCTTGACAAAAAATACAAAAGTTTTTCCAGAAACGGTGCCAATTTACCTGAAGACAAAAAACAAAAACTTAGAGAAATCGATAAAAAATTAAGTCAGTTGAAGCTTAAATTTGGTGAAAATGTATTGGCCGAAACCAATAAGTTTGAAATGCTGATCACTAATGAAGACGATTTAGCAGGCTTGCCAGAAGGCACTATTGAAGCCGCCAAGCAATTAGCCGAATCAAAAGATAAAGAAGGTTGGTTGTTTACATTGGATTATCCGAGCTATATTCCGTTTATGACTTATGCAGACAACAGGGAACTTCGCAAAAAACTGGCCATTGCATCGGGCAAAAAAGGTTTTCACAATGATGATCTTGACAATCAAGATATTGTTTTGAATATTGCCAAACTTCGTTTTGAACGGGCTCAATTATTAGGCTACAAAACCCATGCTGATTTTGTTTTGGAAGAACGGATGGCCAAAACACCTGAAAAAGTAGCCTCGTTTTTAAACGAATTATTGGAAAAAGCCAAACCAGCAGCACAACAAGAATTTAATGATCTTCAAGCCTTTGCTAAAGAACTGGATGGCATTGACCAATTGGAGAAATGGGATAGCGCCTATTATGCTGAAAAACTCAAACAAAAATTGTTTGATTTAGATGACGAAAAGCTAAAACCTTATTTTAAGCTTGAAAACGTAATCAACGGTGTGTTTTTGGTAGCTCAAAAACTCTATGGATTAGAGTTTGAGGAAATAAACACCATTGACAAATACCATCCAGATGTACTTACATACAAAGTAACTGATGAAAAAGGCCAACTGGTTTCTATATTCTATGCCGATTTTTTCCCTAGGGCAGGTAAACGAAATGGGGCCTGGATGACTTCCTTTAAGCCCCAATCCATCAAAAAAGGTGTCAATGAAAGGCCACATATCTCTATAGTTTGCAACTTCACCAAGCCAACCAAAAGCAAACCCTCATTGTTGACCTTTAACGAAGTGACCACGCTGTTCCATGAATTTGGCCATGCGCTTCACGGAATGTTAGCCAACACCACCTACCCAAGCCTATCGGGCACAAGTGTTTACTGGGATTTTGTTGAATTACCAAGTCAAGTGCTTGAAAACTGGTGTTACGAAAAAGAAGCACTGGAATTATTTGCTACACATTACGAAACTGGAGCGGTTATTCCCATGGATTTAATTGAAAAAATCAAAGCTTCTGCCACATTTCACGAAGGCATGCAAACACTCAGACAGTTGAGTTTTGGATTATTGGACATGAGTTGGCACGGTCAAGATCCAACCACTATTTCTAGTGTAAAAGACCACGAACTTCAAGCATTTGAAAGCACAAAACTATATCCTGATGTAGTAGAAAATTGCATGAGTACCTCGTTCTCGCATATTTTTCAAGGCGGTTATTCTTCTGGATATTACAGTTATAAATGGGCCGAAGTATTGGATGCCGATGCTTTTGAATATTTCAAGGAAGCAGGTATTTTCAACAAAGAAGTCGCCAAAAAATTCAAAGATAATATCTTATCACAAGGTGGAACCGAAGACCCTATGGTGCTTTACAAACGCTTTAGAGGGCACGAACCAAAACCGGAAGCTCTACTGAAACGTGCTGGATTAATAAAAGCTTAATTTCTGCTTTTTTTGTGTTATTTTTGAAAAACTTGTTATAAAAACAGTATGCCAAAACATCTTCTAAACCCTAATAAGTGGATTGACCTTTATGCCGATTACTTATTTAATTACACCATTTCACGTGTCAATGACAAAGAAATGGCCCAGGATTTAGTACAAGACACGTTTTTGGCGGGGTTAAAATCGATGAAAAAATTTAAAGGAGAAGCCAGTGAACGCACGTGGTTGATTTCTATTTTAAAACGAAAAATCATTGATCACTATCGAAAAATAAACTCCAAAAAAGGGAAAGCCGAAGTTAGAATGATCTACAATAATGATGCTGAAAATGAAGGCGATTGGTTGGAAGAACAAGTTGCTGACCCATTTGACAAAACAGCTGAAGATACCATTCAAAATGAAGAACTTGGCGATGCCATATACAACTGCCTATCTAAATTACCCGAAAAACAAGCAGAAGTTTTTAGAATGAAAACTATTGAAGGTTATGAAACCGAGGTAATTTGTAATGAATTAAATATCACTGCGTCTAATCTTTGGGTAATTATACATAGAGCTAGAACCGCTATGGCTGCTTGCCTTGAAGACAATTGGTTTTGATTATGAGCAAAAAAATTAAATTTGGGATTCCCTGTAGTGAAGCAAATCATGTTTGCGACAAAACACAATACAAAGAATCGTCTTTTTGGGAAAAAGTTAAGCTCAATATTCACTTGATATATTGCAGAGCATGTAGACAATACACGAAAAACAATACAAAACTTACCTCTTTAATTAAAAATTCAAAGGTTACTTGTATGGACAAAAAAGACAAGATCAATTTGAAAAAAGATTTTGAGAAGGTTTTGAAAAAATCAGAAATCAATTAATGGCAAGATAAAAAAACAGCCATAAAATTGGTAATCCTTCCACCCAAAACGAGCAATAATATTTTCCCTGTTCTTTTTTAGAAAACATCAAAAACAAAATTAAAATTAGTGTTGTTACTAGTAAGGCCATAACTTCACCCGGCTGTATTTCATTTTTAAAAAATTCTAAAACAAAACAAAGTACACCTAACAATACGCCCATTATTTTAGTGCCCTTAATACCAATTTGCTGAGGAATTGTAGATAGCCTTAAGCTATCATATCGCAAATCCCTTATTTCAAAAGGTAACATTAACATGATTACAAAAACAAACCGCTGTAAGCCGGTTATGATAACATCTTCACCAATAGGATAATTGGCATTTAATAATGGCAAAAAAACCGTTACTCCAGACCATACCAAAGCGATAACATACACTTTTAATCCCGTAATACTCCTTAAGTTATTTTGTTCATCCACAAACAATCTGTTGGGCAAAAAAGGAATGGCATATAAAAACGTTATAAGTCCGAAACCAGCTATGTAGAGCATTGTTTTTTCCTGAAGTTTCAATCCGTAGTAACACATCAAGATAAAGCATACCAGCGAAAACATCTGAATCAATTTCAGCCATGCTGTCAAACTGCGGTGATGAAACTTGGCCATCCCAAAATATTTCACAAAATTATACCCTGTAATAGACGCATAAAAAATAAAATACAGCACATTGGCATCATACGGAAGGTTAAAGTCCTTTAGCGTAATCCAAGACATGGAAAAAACAGCTAAAGCCACATGGATACTGCTGTTTATGTAAAAATTCAATATCTGCTTTAAAATAGTCATAATACAAAAATAACCAAAGTGTTAATAAAGCTGTCCATTGGTTAAAAACTTTCATTTTTATTCTCAAAAAAGGCATTTTAATTATGTAATTTTGCGCATTAATTTTCAATAATTTTTTATGAACACAAACGCTTTTGCATTGCGTCACATAGGACCAAGAGAAAACAATCAAAAACTCATGTTAAAAGCCATCGGAGTAGATTCTTTGGATCAATTAATCTATGAAACCATCCCAGATGACATTCGCTTAAAAAAGCCATTGAATTTGGATGAACCCATGACCGAACATGAATATTTACTTCATATTCATGAGTTATCGAAAAAAAATAAAGCGTATAAAACCTATATAGGATTGGGATACCACCCAACCATAATGCCAGCCGTTATTCAAAGAAATATTCTTGAAAACCCGGGTTGGTACACAGCTTACACACCGTACCAAGCTGAGATTGCACAAGGTCGCCTTGAGGCTTTGTTGAATTTCCAAACCATGATAACCGATTTAACCGGTATGGAAATTGCCAATGCATCCCTTCTGGATGAAAGCACAGCGGCCGCTGAAGCCATGAGCTTATTGTTTGCTGTACGGGAGCGTGAGCAGAAAAAAAATGAAGTCAACAAATTTTTCGTTTCTGATGCCATTTTACCACAAACATTATCTTTACTTCAAACAAGGTCAAATCCTCTAGGCATAGAATTGGTTGTTGGCAATGAAAACAGCTTTGACTTTTCGTCTGATTTTTTTGGGGCTATATTACAATATCCAGGAAAAGACGGACAAATAACCGACATTAAAACCTTTATTTCAAAAGCTAATGAAGCCCAGATAAAAGTAGCCGTTGCAGCCGATATTTTAAGCTTGGTAAAATTAGAAGCTCCTGGCAAATTTGGTGCTGATGTTGTTGTAGGTACCACGCAACGCTTTGGTATACCGATGGGTTATGGCGGCCCCCACGCCGCTTATTTTGCTACCAAAGAAGCTTACAAACGTGATTTGCCCGGACGGATAATTGGTGTCACTAAAGATGCCAATGGCAATAGAGCTTTACGTATGGCTCTTCAGACTAGGGAACAACATATTAAACGCGATAAAGCGACCTCAAACATTTGTACGGCTCAAGTATTATTGGCCGTTATGGCTGGTATGTATGCTGTGTATCACGGCCCTAAAGGCCTGAAATTCATTGCAAATAAAGTACACAATTCTGCTGCAACGCTTGCAAATATTTTAGCAAAATTAGGTTATGACCAAGTAAATACGTCTTATTTTGATACGCTTCAAATTAAAACCAATTCAAAACACATCAAGAAAATCGCCAAGGAAAAAAAGGTGAATTTCTTTTACCCCGATAAAGAAACGGTTACTATTTCAATCAATGAAACCACTTCTGTTAGAGATTTAAATTACATCATTACCGTTTTTGCTGAAGCTGCTAAAAAAGAGACCATTGTCATTTCATCTATTTCGGAATTCAACAATATTTCAGAAAATGCCCAAAGAACGTCTGACTTTTTAACATTGGATGTGTTCAACAAATACCATTCTGAAACTGAACTGATGCGCTATATAAAATCCCTAGAACGTAAAGATTTATCATTGAACCATTCCATGATTTCTTTGGGTTCATGCACCATGAAATTAAATGCTGCTTCAGAAATGCTTCCGTTGAGTTGGTTTAAATGGGGAAATATCCATCCATTTGCACCTTTAAAACAAGCAAAGGGTTACCTTACTGTATTAAAAGAATTAGAAGATCAATTAACCGAAATCACAGGTTTTGCGGCAACCTCTTTACAACCAAACTCAGGAGCACAAGGGGAATATGCTGGATTAATGGTTATTAAAGCCTATCATGAATCGCGAGGTGATGCCCATAGAAACATTTGCTTGATTCCATCATCAGCCCATGGTACCAATCCAGCCAGTGCGGTTATGGCAGGGATGAAAGTGGTTGTGACCAAATCAACAGCTGAAGGCAATATTGATGTGGTGGATTTACGTGAGAAAGCCGAATTACATAAAGATAATTTAGCTTGCTTAATGGTAACCTATCCTTCAACCCATGGCGTTTATGAATCTGCCATAAAAGAAATCACAAAAATCATTCATGATAATGGTGGCCAAGTTTATATGGATGGCGCCAATATGAACGCACAAGTTGGACTAACCAATCCTGGCAACATTGGTGCCGATGTTTGCCACTTGAATTTACACAAAACCTTTGCCATTCCGCATGGTGGTGGTGGACCAGGTGTTGGACCTATTTGCGTGGCAAAACAACTGGTACCCTTTTTACCAGGCAACCCATTGGTAAAAACCGGTGGCGACAAAGCCATAACTGCTATTTCAGCCGCACCCTATGGTTCTGCCTTAGCTTGTTTGATTTCTTATGGATATATCAAGATGTTGGGAGCCGAAGGCTTGACAGAATCTACCAAAATAGCCATTTTAAATGCCAATTACATCAAACATCGTTTACAAGGTAGCTTTGACACCTTGTATTCTGGAGAACGCGGCAGAGCTGCCCATGAAATGATTGTGGATTGCAGACCGTTTAAAGCCAATGGCATTGAAGTGACGGATATTGCCAAACGTCTTATGGATTATGGTTTTCATGCTCCTACCGTTTCATTTCCTGTTGCGGGAACCTTGATGATTGAACCCACTGAAAGTGAAAGCAAAGAAGAAATTGACCGGTTTTGTGACGCTTTAATCTCCATTAAAAAGGAAATTGACCAAGCTTCAAAAGATGACAACAACAACGTATTAAAAAATGCGCCTCATACGTTGGATATGGTAACCGCCGATGAATGGCTATTTCCATATACCCGTGAGACCGCAGCGTTTCCTTTAGACTATGTAAAAGGCAATAAATTTTGGCCTTCTGTAAGACGTGTTGATGATGCTTATGGCGACAGGAATTTAATCTGTACTTGTGCTCCAATTGAAGCCTATATGGAAGCCTAATTTATGGTGATGAACATCGTAAAAAAACAGACAATTAAATTGACCTTTAATTTAAAGTAACTACTTTAGTGTTACAACTAAATTAAAGGCATCATTTTTATTTTATGAATATTAAAATTACCGGTACAGGAAGCTATATTCCTGACACAATAGAAAAGAACGAGGATTTTAATCAACATACATTTTTAAACACAGATGGCACACCCATCAAAAATGAAAATGCCGTTATCATTGAGAAATTCAAAGCTATTACGGGCATTGTTGAACGCCGATATGCCAAAGATGATTTAACGGCTTCTGATCTAGGTTTTTTTGCAGCCGAAAAAGCCATTGCCAATGCCAATATTGACCGCGAGGAACTCGATTATATTATTGTGGCACACAACTTTGGCGATGTCAAACAAAACACCATTCAAAGTGACATTTTACCTTGTTTGGCCTCAAGGGTCAAGCACAGTTTACGCATCAAAAACCCTAAATGTGTAGCTTATGATATCCTGTTTGGTTGTCCTGGTTGGATAGAAGGCGTTATTCAAGCCCAAGCTTTCATAAAAGCAGGCATAGCAAAAAAGTGTTTGGTTATTGGTAACGAAACCTTGTCCAGAGTAGTAGATAAACACGACAGAGATGCCATGATTTATTCGGATGGTGCTGGTGCAACCATTATTGAAGCAACCGATGAAGAAGGTGGTATTTTGGCTCACGAATCTGCTAGTTTCACCTATGATGAAGCGTATTACCTGTTTTTTGGTAATTCAAATAATAAAGATCTGTGCCCCGATACCAGATACATTAAAATGGATGGGCGTAAAATCTATGAATTTGCCCTAAACAATGTCCCCAATGCCATGAAAGCTTGTCTTGACAAAAGCGGAGTAGACATTAAAGACATCAAAAAAATACTCATCCATCAAGCCAATGAAAAAATGGATGAAGCAATCGTGAAACGCTTTTACAAACTCTTCAAAATGGATCCGCCAGAAGGCATTATGCCCATGAGTATTCAAAATTTAGGAAACAGCTCGGTTGCTACAGTGCCTACACTCTTTGATTTAATAACACACAACAAGCTGGAAAACCAAAGCATTGCAAAAGGTGATGTTATCATGTTTGCAAGTGTTGGAGCCGGTATGCATATCAATGCTATAGTTTACAAATATTAATTACATTTGAAACGTTAAACAATTCCTGCTTTTGCAGAAGTTACTATGTACGAAAAAACATTTCCCAATAAGCGTTTTAAACTTACTTTTTCGTTTTTACAAAAACACGTTTCAACCAAAGAAACCATTTTAGATTTGGGTGTTGAAAATCCGTTTTCAAAAATCATGGTATCAAAAGGATATGAAGTTGAAAATACCAAAGGGGAAGATTTAGATATAGACACATCTGCTATTAAAAATTCCAATGCTGACGTGGTTACCGCTTTTGAGATTTTTGAGCATCTTCTATCCCCATTCACTGTATTACAAGCTATAACAGGTAATAAACTAGTAGCCAGTGTTCCGCTTAGATTATGGTTTTCATCAGCATACAGAAGCAAAACCGATATGCGCGATAGACATTACCATGAGTTTGAAGATTGGCAATTTGATTGGCTGCTGGAAAAAGCTGGCTGGAAAATTTTGGATAGACAAAAATGGACCAATCCTACAAAAAAAATTGGCATTAGACCTTTATTTCGTTGGTTTACTCCCAGATATTATATAGTTTATGCTGAAAGAGTTTAACTTTGAACTTGAAACTTTTGAACTTTGAATTTTTACATTATCATTCCTGCCCATAACGAGCAAGAGTCCATTGCATTAACATTAGACTCTTTGGTTCGTCAAGCATTACAACCTAAACAAGTTGTTGTTGTTAATGATAATTCTACCGATAACACTCAGGATATTGTTGAAGCTTACACTACTAAATATTCATGGATTCGTTTGGTTAATTCTAAATCTTCCAATGAGCATTTACCTGGTTCTAAAATCATCAATGCCTTTTATAAAGGTCTAGAAAGTATGGATGATGAGTATGATGTCATCTGTAAGTTTGATGCCGATTTAATATTTCCTGAAAATTATTTACATCAACTTGCTTATCATTTTAGTGCCAATGAGCGTTTAGGAATGGCTTCAGGATTTTGCTACATTCAAAAAAACAACAATTGGGTTTTAGAAAATTTAACTAGGAAAGACCATATTCGTGGTGCTTTAAAAGCTTACAGAAAAGCGTGTTTTACTCAAATAGGAAAACTCAAACCATCCATGGGCTGGGACACGGTTGATGAACTGCTGGCAAAATATTATGGCTGGGAACTTTTAACCGATGAAACCCTTCATGTTAAGCACTTAAAACCAACGGGAATTAGCTACAACAAAGCTTCAAAGTACATGCAAGGCGAGGCCATGTACAAAATGCGTTATGGGTTTATAATCACTTTAATTTCTGCCTTAAAACTTGCTTACAAAAAACATAGCTTGTCTTTGTTTAGAGATTATATGGCAGGATATTTTAGAGCCAAAAAAAATAAAATAGCTTTTTTAGTAACCGATGAAGAAGGCAAATTTATCAGGGATTTGCGTTGGAGAGGAATGCTTAAAAACCTAAAGGGATGATATCCTTAAACATGTTGAGGATAACACAACTACTATCACTTAAAACTCCAGTTTTTGCAATTGCTTGAGGCTTCCAACTTGGTTTCAACAGCATTATCCAATTGCGAAAAAAAATCAATACCAGTGAGTTTCTCGATAGAATCAACAGGTACTACAAACTTTTGCAATGGTTTGTTTGAATTTTCATGGAGCATTAAAAAAGCAATCATCTTGATGTTGCCATGGTCATTATCCAAAATGATTTTATAAAATTGATTTGGTACGGCAACGTGCTCTTCTCCTATGGTTTTTAAGCCTTTTGTTAAAACACCCCCTGTCACCACAAAAACACCGTTATATTTGCTTGCCCAATAGCGCACCTTCTGTTCTAGACTATTCCAAATACCAGCGTTAAAGTCATGCTCTTGAGGTGTGATATTGCTGGTTAAAAACGTTTCATTGAAAGCAACAATATCATATTCTCTATCTCCAGCTGGGCATAAATGTCCGCGATCATATCCTGAATTTTTATAGTTTCGCCAACTGGCAGCACCCGTCTTTACAGCCTTGTCAATTTCAAAATACGGTCTCTCAAAATTATTGTTGGATAACTGGTTTTTTTTCAATTCATAAGCCACCCATTCGGCCTGTTCATAAGGTTCATTGTATGACAATGAGTACCCTTGGTGATGCACAATTTGCCCAGTTGTACTGGTTGGTAAAAAGTACTCATTCGTGTTTTGCTTTACTTCTTTTCCTTTATCAACAACCTGTTTTTGTTCTTCCTGTTTTAAAAAATACTCATACCCATAAACTCCTAAAACAATGAGAATGGCCACAATGGAATATAGGTTTCTTTTACTCAAACTATTCAAAAATAAATTCTAAAGGTTGCCCAATATTTCCACTAGGATAACTAATGTTTAACAAAGCAGACATGGTTGGAGCAATATCGGTAATCTCGGTTTTCTGTAAGGTTTGACCATGCCTTATACCTTTTCCAAAGAACAATAATGGTACGTGCGTATCATACTCAAACGAAGACCCATGGGTAGATCCTGTTTTACCATAAGAAATAACCGCTGGATCCAGAACATAAATAACATCACCCGAACGCTTTTGGTTAAATCCGTTTTGAATCAATCTTTCTATTCCCGTAGAAAAGGAAGTATTGATCATTGCTGTTGCCGTGTAGGCCTTATCAACAAAATCATATCCAATAATTTCATTGATAATAGCTTCTTGCACATCATCCAGATCTAAATCCAGCTTTTGTATCTTTTCTCTGTTTAAAAATATTTGATTGTTGCTCACACTCTCAATCAAATCTGAAGCGCCATAAGAAGCTTCCATAAAATCATTTATTCTCTTGATAAAAACACTGGTATTAAAATATCCCGCAGGAATTTTTACACTTTCCAAATAGGCTGGCACATTAACTGCTGCGTGGTCTGCCGTTAAAAAAACCGTGTATTCACCCTTGCCTACCTTATCATCCAACGCTTTAAGTAGTCGTTCAATTTCTAAATCCAATCGCAAATAAACATCTTCGATTTCTTTTGAATTAACGCCAAAATTGTGACCAATATAATCCGTGCAAGAATAACTTACAGTCAACACATCTGTAATATCATCGGTTCCCAAATCTTCTCCTTGAAGCGCTTCAATAGTAAAGTCTGTTGTAAGGCTATTTCCATAAGGCGTTGATTTCAAAATATCATACCCACCATTTTGACTTTTAAGTGTTTGCAAATCGTAAGGAAACGTTGCTGTTTCCTTTCCTTTAAACCCTCCTTCAAAAGTGTTTAAATCGCTACCGCTTTCGGTGTATGTTGAAATATCATATAAGGTATTCCATTCCTTTAAATATGAATCCACAATGTGCTTTTTATTAAAATCAATAACCCATTTTGGAAGTTGCGTCATATAAAACGTACTTGAAATCCAGTTGCCCTCATTTTTACCCTGAAACCAATAAGCGGCATTGGCTGTGTGGCCTGCGGGCAAAATGGACGCTCTATCCTTAATTGAAATACCGATTGTTTTTCCTCGCATTTGGGTAAATAGTCTGTTTTCGTCACCAAAGGTTGTGGTTTTCATTCGTTGTGGAGACATTTGGCCTGCACTACTGGAAGTTCCAACAGATTGGACGGAATCATCCTCGGCACAATACACACTCTTTTTTAATTTCTTATCAAACCAATCATTAGCTATTATCCCATGATATTTGGGTGTTGTGCCGGTATATATTGACGTATGACCAGGCCCAGTGTATGTTGGAATATAATTAAAATGATTGTTCTTGCAATTAAACCCTTCATTCATGAGACGCTTAAAACCACCTTCCCCATACTTGTTGTAAAAACGCGTTAAATAGTCGTAGCGCATTTGATCTACAACTATGCCGACAACCAGTTTAGGGCGTTCATTTGAATAATTAGTACCATTAGTTGAGCTGCTTGGCATACTCGATTGGGCTAGACAAAAGCCACTAAAAATAACACATGCAATTAGGGAGACAATCTGCTTCATTTTAACGTTTAAATTTTATTTTTCAAAAATAATGCTTTTAAAACGTCTTAATTTAAATTTAAGGTTAAATACCTGCAACTTTTTTTTACTTTAGCACTAACAAATTTTAATATGACATACCTTCATTATATAGGCACTTATTTTTTAATGATTGTTGAGATGTTCAGGAAACCTACCAAATGGTCGGTTATGAAACAACTCATTTTAAAGGACATTGACGATTTAATTATTGGTTCATTAGGTATTGTAGCCTTTATTTCCTTTTTTGTTGGCGGTGTTGTTACCATACAAACAGCCTTAAACATAAGCAACCCTTTAATTCCAAAGTATTTGGTGGGCTTTGCAACCAGGCAATCCGTTATCCTAGAATTTGCTCCTACGTTTATTTCCATAATCATGGCCGGTAAAGTTGGATCTTTTATCACCTCCAGTATTGGAACCATGCGTGTTACTGAACAAATTGATGCATTGGAGGTCATGGGGATTAATTCCTTGAACTATTTAGTATTCCCAAAGTTTGTGTCGCTTATGCTGTATCCTTTTGTTATTTCCATAGCTATGTTTTTAGGTATTCTTGGCGGTATGGCGGCTTGTGTGTATGGCGGATTTAGTTCACTTGAAGATTATATTATTGGGATTCAAACAGACTTTATTCCATTTCATATCATTTATGCTTTCATTAAAACCGTTGTATTTGCCTTTGTTTTAGCAACCATTCCGTCTTATCACGGGTATTATATGAAAGGTGGTGCGCTGGAGGTTGGCAAAGCCAGTACAACAGCTTTTGTTTGGACTGCTGTAGTGATTATTCTACTGAATTATTTTTTAACCGATATGTTATTAAGCTAATGATAGAAGTTAAAAACTTACATAAATCATTTTCAGGAGTTGAAGTGTTAAAAGGTATCAGCACGTCTTTTGAGAAGGGTAAAACCAATTTGATTATTGGTCAAAGTGGTTCCGGAAAAACGGTTTTCATAAAATGTTTGCTAGGTTTATTTAATTATGAAGAGGGCAGTATATCTTATGACGGGAAGATATTTTCAAAATTAACTGAAGACCAAAAGCGCAATTTGCGTTCTGAGATCGGCATGGTTTTTCAGGGAGGCGCCTTATTTGATTCCATGACCATTGCCGAAAATGTCATGTTTCCATTGAAAATGTTTACCAAGCAAAGCAAGAGCGAAATGGAAGACCGTGTTGATTTTGTACTGAAACGCGTTAATCTAGTCGATGCCCATAACAAAATGCCAAGTGAAGCTTCTGGTGGGATGCAAAAACGTGTAGCTATTGCAAGAGCCATTGTTAACAATCCAAAATACTTGTTTTGTGATGAACCCAACTCTGGGCTTGACCCCAAAACATCCATTATTATTGATAATTTAATTCAAGAAATCACAGTAGAATACAATATCACTACCGTTATCAATTCGCACGACATGAACTCGGTGATGGAAATTGGCGAAAAGATTGTCTTCCTAAAAGATGGCTTAAAAGAATGGGAAGGCTCTAAAGACACCATCTTTAAAACTGACAACACAGCTGTTACCAATTTTGTATATTCTTCAGAGCTGATGAAAAAAGTGCGTCAGATGTATATTGAAGAGAAACAGTAATCAACCTTTAAAATCTTTTAAGGTGCTTGATTCTCTGTTACAGTTTTATTAAACCTATGATTAATAAGCCCCATTGCCATATATAAAATAGGGGAAATTAATATCTCTTGAATACTACCGGCAAATATCCTTAGATTTAAACTTATTTCTGAAATAAACCAGTCAAAAAAACCTAAGGAAAGTAAGATAAACAACCCCGAAATATGGATGATATGCCAAAGCAACGACATCCATTTGTCGCTTAATCTTCCAAGATGAAAAGTTCCAATAAGATAAACAGCTATTGTAGTTAAAAATTTAATAACATGTCCCATTTTCATTGGTAATTTTAAACTCTTATTTTCTAAAAAATAAATATAATAAGCAGAATAAATAACAATAATTAAAATAAGCCCAATTATGAAGCGAATCTTATCTGATTTGTACAGATTCATTTTTTAAATTGATTTTGCGACTAAAATAAACCCAAATTAAAAAGGTAGCGGTATAAACAATCATTTTAAATAAATAATGATGGGCAAATTGAAAATAAGCATGAAAGTATTCTCTTAAATAAATCAATCCCACACATCTTAGAATGTTAACAATATCAAGCAATATCAAACCGAGAATAATATACTTTATCTTTCTCCAAAATTTTGAAGGCATGCACACAATAAAACCAATATACAGCACCATTAATTCCAAACCATTACAAGCATCAGCAATATGTAATACTCTGCTATTATTATGATATATGGCTGAACTTTTATTTTCTAACTTTTCCCCCGCTAAAGTTTCATGATAAATCTCTTCTTTAGCCGTAAACCCTGACATTGGGCTTAAATAGTTTAAAACAATTGTGGAGGAAACACCTACATGATTAGTTAAAAAAGTATTTATAGCATTGGAATCTAATAGAAATACACCATAAATAATTTCCCAAACAATAAAAAACAATAAGGCTTTTCCTAGAAAAAGCCTTATTGGTAACGGAATTTCATTTTTTAATGAATCAAATTTCATCATTTTTATGGCCACGTAATTTTTTAATCCCAAACGCAGCAGCACCAATGACAAGGATACTCAGTCCACCATCTAGTGGAATTGAATCCCCTCCGTGGTTATCATCTCCATCATGATTATCATGATGCCCGTCACAATTTGTTCTTCCACAAATTGAGCACCTGTGATTAGTGTTATCTCCCCAACCCCAACTATTGAATAAATTACTCCACCAATTTCCAAAAGTTAATGAAGTTGCAGCATGTGTGTTTGTTGAAAAGGTTAAAGCAATTACTATAATTGCCGCCTTGATTGTTTTAGAAAAAGTATTGATCCCCATAATCTTGTATTGTTAATAAAGTTACTAATAGCAATACGAATATATTTACAAATCTTGTGACAAAAGATTTTTTTCGACAAAATGCTTATTAAAACTTTTAAGTTTTTTTTAACATGTAATTCATAGGTTAAAAATATCATTTTGTCTACCATAAACAATTGGTTATTTATGGATTATAATACATATCAATTAATCCTCTTAACCACCAACGTATCTAAATTCAATTTAACCTTAAGCCATTTTTTTAATTTTTCACTATCCTGAAGTCGTGATTTTTCAGTGGACAAGGAATCTACCCATTTTATGGTAAATTCAGGGATGGTATCTGTTTTAGAGAAATTAGTATTGATTACATTGGCAAAGGAAAACTGGTCCAAGTTTTCATAATTAATCTTAACCTCTTTAATCAATTCTTCAAACGGAATGTAATGGGCTTCTAGTTTTGAAAGCTGCTTTACTTTTCCTTCAAGAAAAATTATTTTTTGGGTTTGAGACAGTAAATCCAATGAATCGCGAGATCTCAACTCTTGCATGTACCTAAAATTATCCAAATTTCTGGATTTGTTTTGGTTGAACACCAACTCCGTATTTTCTAATGCGCTATAATCACTCATGCGCTTTTTAAGAAGTTCAATAGTTGTGTCTGGAATTTCGTCAAGACCAAACGTGTTTAGTTCTATGGAATGTGTTTTGTTATCTGTATAATCATAAATGGCATTCTTTTTTATGTATTCAAAATGTGGTAAAATTGATAATTCATTGTTCACAAATGCTTTTGCATCTCTCATAAAATTGCTTTCTTGAAGAACATTTATAAAAGTCCATACAGCAGGAACCATTACAACAATGGCCAACAAGGACGCCAACCTACCAATACGTTTGCGCTTAGCCGAATTAACATATTTCAACATGGGGAAACGCAATACTTTTAATACTAAAAAAGTTGCCAATGCTATAAAAATGGTATTGATGGTAAATAAATACATAGCTCCTCCAAAGTATTGCCAATTGCCTTTTGCCAATCCATAACCTGCGGTACACAATGGTGGCATTAAGGCCGTGGCTATGGCAACTCCAAAAATAACGGATGCAATTGTTCCGCGTTTTGTTTTGGCTATAATTAATGCCAACCCGCCAAAAAAGGCAATCAGCACATCACGAATATCTGGCTTTACACGACCTAAGAGCTCTGACGTATCTTCACTTAACGGAAACAAATAAAAAAAGAGAAAAGCTGTCAATAAACTCAAGACTATCATGGTTCCAAGATTTATCAAGGATCGTTTTAAGGTATCAATATCATTGATGGCAATTGATAAACCAACCCCAAGAATTGGCCCCATAAGCGGCGAAATCAACATAGCGCCAATTACAACGGCTGTAGAATTGGCATTTAAGCCAATAGATGCCACAAAGATGGAACAAACCAAAATCCAAGCGGTGGCACCTTTAAAAGGAATATCGTTTTTTATGGCTTCAATGGTGGCATCCCTGTCGGTATCCTCACGGAAATCCAATAATTCCTTTAAAAATTTGCTTATTTTGATAAACAAACCTTGAGCATCTTTTTTAATCTCTTCCTTAGATTGCTCAACAGCTGATTCCTTTTTGGTTTCTTCCTCGGAAAAATTGGATTTATGTTCTTCCATTTATGTCATATTAGCTATACAAACACGAATATATAAAATAAATAAATGCTTTCTGTTAATTTTAAAACTTGGAAATAACAAGCAATATATTATCCGTACTGTTCCCCAAATGTGTTTTTAACTTTTTGAAGCACTTTTTTTATGTCTTGTTCTTTTGACTTGGGATAAATAAGCAACACATCTTCCTTGTCAACAATTATATAATCGTTCAATCCATCAACAACTACAATTTTATCTTTTTTGGAGCGTATCATATTGCCTGATGCATCCTCTGTTAAAGTTCTTGAATTCACCACTGCATTTCCACTAGCATCCTTATCCAGTTTATCATACAAACTGCCCCAAGTGCCAAGATCATTCCAATCAAATTCTGCTGCAATCACATATACATTTTTAGAAGTTTCCATGATGGCATAATCCACCGAAATATTTTCGGCCTTTGGATAATTTTCTTGAATAAAATCATATTCTTTATCTGTATTGTAAACAGATATTCCATTTTTGAACAGTTCATAAAGCTTTGGTTGATTGTTCTGAAAAGCCTCAACCACACTTTTTACACTCCACATAAAAATACCGGCATTCCAAAGAAAATTTCCCTTCTCAATAAACTCTTTTGCAGTTTCATAATCTGGTTTTTCCCTAAATTGATTTACTGCTTTTATATCAATTGCAGATGTTTTATCAAATTCAATATAACCGTACCCTGTATTGGGAAATGTTGGCTGAATCCCTAATGTCATAAGCGCATCATTCTGTGAACAAAAATCAAAGGCTTGTTGTACGTTGTTTGTAAAGGCAGTTTCATCTTCTATCCAGTGGTCACTTGGAGCCACAATCATAACAGCATCTGGGTTTTCCTTTTGGATTTTTAACGAGGCATATAAAATACAAGGTGCCGTATTACGCATGGCAGGTTCTAAAACCACTTGTCGCTTTGTAACTGAAGGCAATTGCTCAAAAACCAAATCATTATAACGCTCATTGGTTAAAATAAAAATATTTTCTTGCGGAATTAACTTGGCAAGTCTATGAAATGTTTTTTGAATGAGTGTATCACCAGTTCCCAGCATATCATGGAACTGTTTGGGGAATTCTTGTGTACTTACTGGCCAAAACCGGGAGCCAACACCTCCGGCCATTAATATGGCATAATAATTCTTATTCATATGATAATATCTGTTGTTTTTAAATGGGCACATGGAACATCCAAATTATCATTCTGCACTGTGCTTAAAAAATTAATCATGGATGTTTCATAATGTTATGTTACTAATTCTACTTCTGCATTTGGATTAAAAAGGTACAACTTTCCTGTTTTAATCTCAATGCACTCATAACGCTTTACACGTTTTTGGGATTTTTTAAAGATTTTTCCATTGTACAGTTTAAAGGAACTGCCCAAGGGCAATTCAAAAACATAGGTTTTGCCATTAGGTTTGTCAAACTGCTTTAAAGCCAAGGCCAACTGCGCATCAGAATCGCTTGATGCTTTAGGGTTTTTAAAATGTGTTGCTAAAAGCGGCAACAAATCATGCGGAAACATATCAGGGTTTAAAAATGGCAACATCAAGTGCTGAAAGGTTCGTTTCCATTCCAAACCATGTGGTTTTATTAATCTACTATAAGATCTGTATGCCTCAAAATGAGCAATTTCATGAATGAGTGTGATTAAAAACCGATATGGGTTTAAATTGGAATTAACCGTAATTTGATGGGTGCCATTGGGCAACCTCATGTAATCGCCGTGGCGCGTTTTACGTTCGTTTTTAACTTTAACCACCAAATGGTCATGTTCCAAAAGTTTTAAAACCCGATCCATGGCCTGAGGAGGAATATATCCCTGAAGTGTGTTTTGCATATCACAAAAATACAGGAAATATTGAAAGTAAAAACAATTGATTTTATAAGATTTTTCTTAAATTGCAATCAAATCCAATTTGATCAATTTGAAAATGAATAAGTTTTTAACAGTCCTTTTAATAATAATATCCACCATTAATTGCCACTCACAAATTGCTTTTGAAAGCGGTTATTATATTAATAATTCCAACGACAAAATAGAATGTCTCATAAAAAATATGGATTGGAAAAACAATCCAACCGAATTTGAATATAAGAAAACAGAAAATGGTGAAACTCAAAAGTTAACGATTGAATCAGTCAAAGAATTCAGTATATACAACAATTCAAAATATATAAGAAAAAATATAAATATTGACAGATCTAGTAGTCAAATCAACAATTTGAGCAATAACAAAAATCCAACGTTTAAAGAGGAACAACTTTTTTTGAAGGTCCTGGTCCAAGGCAAAGCTAACTTATATCTATTTGAGGACAGCAATTTGAAAAGATATTTTTACAATATAGATAATTCTGATATTGAACAGCTTGTTTACAAAAACTACCTAACTCCCGATTTTAAATTAGGAAAAAACAATCAATTTAAACAACAATTATGGGCCAATTTAAAATGCCATGATATTAAACTAAATGATATTGAACATTTAGAATATAACAAAAATAGCTTAATCCATTTTTTTAATAAATACAACAAATGCAATAACTCAGACTTCATCAATTATGGAGAAAAACAAAAAAGAGATTTATTCAATTTAACTTTAAGGCCTCGTTTTGACAATTCATCGTTGTCCATTCAAAATTCTAGTTCTAATTCCAGAGACACCAATTTTGGCAGTAAATCAACTTTTGGTCTTGGAATTGAGATAGAATATATTTTACCTTTTAATGGAAACAAATTGGCTATTTTGATTGAGCCAACTTATCAAAATTTTAAATCAAATAAAACTACCGAGGTAAATAATGTATCTGGGGGAAAATTAATATCTGAAGTAAATTATAGCTCAATAGAACTTCCTTTGAGTATGAGATATTATTTTTTTCTAAACGACAATTCAAAAATTTTTATAAATGCCTCTGTTATACCAGATTTTACGATGAACTCTTCAATAAAGTTCTCTAGAAATGATGGATCAGTATTAAATACTCTAGAAATCAAATCCAGACCAAATTATGCCATAGGGATTGGATACAAACAAAATGACAAATTTAGTTTAGAAATAAGATGTCAAACAAGCAGAGAAATTCTAAGGGACTATCTGACTTGGAGTTCAAATTATAACAAAACATTATCAATTATACTTGGTTACTCTCTATTCTAAAAAACAATGCTTATGTACTGAATGTCAATAAAAAAATAAGATTTCATCCCTATAAATCAAAAAAACTTTGACTAACTTGTCTCATAGACATAAATATTGAACAAAAAAATCATAACATAGCTAAAAGCTTACTCATATCATCAAAAGTGTCATTACACAATCCTCTCAATTCGTTGTTATAATCATGTGCCGTAAACCCAAAAACATCAAAACCTCCGTTGATAGCGCCTTGAACGCCTAGCAAACTATCTTCAATAACGATACATTCATGCGGTAGAAATCCCATGGTTTTTGCTGCCCATAAAAATACATCGGGTTCTGGTTTAAACTTCTGAATGGTATAGCAACTAAACAGTTTGCCCTCAAAATAAGGTAGCAAACCAACCAAGTCTAAATTAAACCGCATCTTGGATTCCATACCACTTGATGCCACACAAAACGGCATTTGCAACTGTTTGATAACTTGTGTAACGCCTTCAATGGGTTTTAGGTGCTTTTCAAATTCATCTAAACTACGTTGTCTGTATTCTGCTTCAAAGGACTCTGGAATAGGCTGTTTTACAAATTTCGAAATAATTTCCTTACAGTCTTTAAAATGACTGCCTTTAAAATGCTTCATGGCAAAACTTAAATCAATATCGGCTCCAAGATTATTAGCCATATCCACTAAAATTTGATTGCCAATGGGTTCACTATCCACCAATACCCCGTCACAATCAAAAATAACACATTTGTATTTGCTCATAAATCAAGGCGTAGAATTAGATACCTGCAACAATTTACCATTATAGTATTGGTGTCCTTTTAATGAAAAATCAAAAATATAGTTTGCCATTTCCAATGCCGTGGTTGGTGCTTGATAGCCCGGAAAGGCTTCTTGCAGCATCTCGGTCTGCACAGCTCCAAGGGCCAATACATTAAAACTTGGGCCGGTTTCTTTGTACTCTTCTGCCAACAATTCTGTTAATGTTATCACTGCACCTTTACTGGAACTGTAGGCCGACAATCCCGGAAATTTCATACTTCCCTGAACACCGCCCATAGAGCTAATGGTCACTACATGACTTTCTTTTTTCATAAATGGCAAAACAATTCTGGTCATTTCAGCCACTCCAAACACATTGGTTTTATAGACATTTTGAAAATCATTCATTGTTGTTTCTGAAAAAGGCTTGTTCAACAAAGCTCCTGCATTGTTTATCAAAACATCTACTTGCTTCCAATGGTTTTTAATAAAATCTTCAAGCTTCAAATAATCGTTGCCATTGTTCAAATCAAAAGGAAATGTTCTGACATTTGATAATTTAAGAGCATTGACCGGTTTGTCATTCCGCGAAAGCGCTAACACTTTGTGGCCTGCTTTGGCAAATAACTGTACCAATTCAAACCCAATGCCTCTACTGGTTCCTGTAATAATTACATGTTTACTCATTGTTCATTTGTATTTCCTTGGTTTGGGTATTGCTCATTTTTTCAATGGCTGGAACCAGTTTGTTTATAAGGTCTGCCATAAATTCATAATCCATTTGATTGGCTTCATCCTTGACATGGTGGTAGTAATTATAGTTGGTAAAATCAAATGTAGATATGGTTTGACAAGGTTTATTGAATTCCTTATAAAAAGAATAGTTATCTGAACGATAAAACAATTGATACTCTTCAGCCTTGGGCAATAATCCTACCAAGTTTAAATTGGTATACTCATTGATTTTACTAGCCATATTTGACAAATCAAACCCAGTTATGTATGCTTGATAATCTTTGTCTACCATTGGAACACCTATCATTTCAAATTCAATCATGGTATACAAATTCAGTCCTTCAGATTTTAACTTTTTAGCTAAATGCTTAGAACCCAATAAGCCCATTTCTTCACCAGAAAACAAAGCAAACATGATGCTTCTTTTATTGTTCTTTTTTAAAGCAAAATAATCTGCCATGACCATAACGGCACATGTTCCAGAGGCATCGTCATTAGCACCATTGGCAATGGAATCATTCTCAACTTTTTTACCAAAACCAATGTGGTCGTAATGCGCCCCAAGTATAACAACTTCATCTTTTAAAACGGGATCATTTCCTTCTATAAAACCAATTATATTGTAACCCGTAACTTCTTTCACCCTAAAGCTATCTCTATAAGTTTTAAAATAGGGTTTGATGTGATTCTTTTTAAATCGGTCTTCAATGTAGTGGGCTGCCTTTTCAATTCCTGGTGTTCCAGTATTGCGCCCCTGTAACTCATCTGATGCCAAATAAGTCAAATCCTTCTTTATAGAATCACTTGTTATTTTTAAATCCTTTGTACCTGATTGACCCAAAGGCTTACAGCTAAAAACAAGAACTAAACTCAAATAGAACACTAATTTCCTCATCTCAATTTTTTAAAGTTTAAAGATAAAAAAATCCTATACCAACACACTATTTTAAACGCATTTAACAGACTACTTAAAACAATTTTAATCTATTGTAAAATATATTATAAATCACTAACTTTCCTGAAAACCAAC
Organism: Yeosuana aromativorans; assembly: GCF_014646655.1. Taxonomy (GTDB): domain Bacteria; phylum Bacteroidota; class Bacteroidia; order Flavobacteriales; family Flavobacteriaceae; genus Yeosuana; species Yeosuana aromativorans. The sequence continues at coordinate 113,674 of NZ_BMNR01000008.1, forward strand.
CAGCTATGCCAATATACATGGATCGTCATAATGTTTCAGATGCTGTGACTGCAGAAATTATTGCACAAATCCATCAAGAAGATTTGAAAATTGAGCATAATTATGGCTGTAGAGGCATGACCTATTGGTTTGATGAAGAACGAAAAACCGCCTTTTGTTTGATTGAAGCGCCAAACGAAAAAGCCATTAAGGATATGCACAAGGCAGCACATGGTGACGTACCCCATAGAATTATAGAAGTAGACAAAACGATTGTAGAATCGTTTTTAGGTCGTATTGAAGACCCTGAAAAGTCTCAGGACACTGACTTAAATATTATAAATGACCCTGCTTTTAGGCTTTTAATGGTTATTGAAACCAGTAATTATTTAGATAGGCTTGAAGCTAATCAATATACCATCTTCACACAAAAGTTCCACAATAATGTATCAAAGCGTTTACAGCAGTTTAACGGTAACATTGTAAAAAAGGATAACAATAATTATTTGGTCTCGTTTAAATCGGTGACTGATGCCGTATTGTGTGCGCAAAAAATCCAGTTTCAATTTAAATATGTTACTCCAAAATTTGATCCTTCAAGTCGCAAGTTAAAAATAGCGTTAAGTTCTGGAACACCTGTGACCAATAAAGACAATCTTTTTGAAGATGCCATTACTTTGGCAAGCCATATGTGCGATGTCATTCAAGACCCCTTTGCTATTACATCTGAGGTAAATGCGCTTTACGAAAGTGAAAATAGGCACGCCACTATTGACAAAGAATTGGTACGAGTGTTATCTGTATCTGATGAAAAATTTCTAATCCATTTAATGGATTATACTGAAAAGGTATGGAACAATCCTGATTTTAATGTGAGTGATTTTAGCAAAGCTTTAGGTTATAGCAAATCACAGTTGAACCGAAAATTAAAAAAACTCACAGGCCAATCTCCCAATGCGTTCATAAAAGAATTCAGATTACATAAAGCATTGCAATTATTGCGCAAACAGCATGGAAATATCTCGGAAATAGCTTATGAAACGGGTTTCAATAGCGCTACTTATTTCTCAAAATGTTTTTTGGATAAATATCACATCTTACCTTCAAAGTATATTCAGCAGCATATAATTTAAACGCTTTATCCAATCAAAATGATTCAAAATTGCGCTTTTTTGAATTGAATTTAGGGATCACTTCGTATTTAGATTGATACATTTGAGTTCAACCAAAAAATAAATAACAATGAGTACATCCCTTTTTGAAAGACTAGGTGGTGCAAAGGGTATCTCAATGATTGTTGATGATACCGTAGAAAACCACATGAACAATCCAAACATTAACGCCAGATTTCTTCCTTACAAGGATTTACCTGAACAAATGGATTTGGTAAAAAAACACACTGTAGATTTTTTTAGTGCCGGTAGTGGCGGTCCTGTTGTTTACTCAGGAAGAGATATGGTAACCACACACAAAGGCATGAATATTAGTCATGCTGAATACATGCATACCATAGATGACATTTTTATGGCCTTAGATAAAAATGCCATTGATGAGGACACTAAAAAGGATGTTCTATACATTTTATGGTCACTAAAAACCATGATTATTGCACAATAAACCAATTTTAACTTAATTTTTTTTTAACCATGCCAAAATACGTCATAGAAAGAGACATTCCCGGGGCAGGAAAATTATCCCAGGAACAATTAAAAGGAATTTCGCAAACTTCTTGCAAAGTGTTGCAAAACCTTGGCCCAGAAATCAATTGGGTTCATAGCTATGTTACCCAAGATAAGATTTACTGTGTATACATAGCTCCCAATAAAGAGATGATTATGGAACACGCCAAGCAAGGTGGGTTCCCTGCTAATTCTGTTAACGAGGTATCAACAATCATAGACCCAACAACTTCAGAATAATCAATAAAAACCATAGTTTAATTTAAATCAACCAATTATGAAAACTTTAAAATCATTATTAATCTTAGCAATTGCTATTTCGAGTTTTAGCGTGTTAGGACAAGAAAAATCAGCCAGTAGTCTTTTAACAGACGAATTGAAAACAAAAGATGAAAACATGTATGTTATTGAACGAGTAATTCCGGGAGCGGGAAATTTATCTGCTGAAGAATTACAGGCCATTTCTCAAACTTCCTGTGGGGTTTTAGACCAAATGGGCTCCGATAACATTAAATGGTTACATAGTTATGTCACTGGAGATAAAATTTATTGTGTGTATATGGCAAAAAGTGAGGATTTGGTAAGAGAACACGCCCAAAAAGGTGGTTTTCCAGCAAATTCTGTAGCCGCTGTAAAAACAATCATAGATCCTACTACTGCCAATAACAAATAAGCATGCAATATGCTTTCACACAGATAAAAAACCTGCTTCAAATAAAGAAGCAGGTTTTTTTATTTAATATGCGATTATTATTATACCAACATGGTAACAGGATTTTCAATATATCCTTTTAAGGTTTGAAGGAATTGTGCTCCAGTAGCACCATCCACTGTTCTATGGTCACATGCCAAACACAATTTCATGGTGTTACCCACAACAATTTTTCCGTTTTTAACCACTGGCTTTTGAACAATGTTACCTACTGATAAGATAGCCGAATTAGGCTGATTGATGATAGATGTAAAACTTTCAATACCAAACATACCTAAATTGGAAACCGTAAAGGTACTGCCTTCCATTTCTTGTGGCGTTAACTTTTTGTTTCTGGCGCGTCCTGCAAAATCTTTAACAGCAGCCCCAATTTGTGGTAAACTTTGCTCATTGGCAAACTTAACCACAGGCACCACCAAGCCATCTTCAACAGCTACTGCAACACCTATATGAACATGATTGTTCAAACGCATTTTATCAGCAAACCATTGTGAGTTCACCTGCGGATGTTGTTTTAATGCCAAGGCACAGGCCTTAACAACCATATCATTATATGAGATTTTTGTATCTGGAATCGTGTTGAATTGCTCACGGAACGCAATGGCATTATCCATATCAAATTCCACATTTAAATAATAATGCGGAGCCGTGAATTTAGATTCTGACAAACGTTTGGCAATCACTTTGCGCATTTGTGAGTTTGGTTTCTCATCAAAGTCTTCTTGACCAGATGGCACAAACTTACCACTAGCAGCAACTGAAGAGGTGGCGGCAGCAGGTGTGAAGTTTTCTACATCACGTTTTACAATTCTTCCGTTTTCTCCTGTACCTTTTACTTGCTGTAAATCAATACCTTTTTCTTCGGCCATTTTTTTAGCCAACGGCGATACAAATAATCTTCCATTAGAAGCTGTTTGTACTGGTTGTGAAGCAACAGGTTTTTCGGCTTGTTTTGGAGCTTCTTTCTTGGGCGCTTCTTCAACTTTAGCTGGTTCTTGTTCTTTTGAAGAACTTGAATCGGCTTTAAAATTTTTGGCAATATTGGAAACATCTGTTCCTTCAGGCCCAATAATGGCTAAAAGCGAATCTATTTTTGCTGACTCACCTTCGTTAATACCTATATGTAAAAGCGTTCCTGATTGAAATGACTCAAACTCCATAGTGGCTTTATCAGTTTCAATCTCAGCTAAGATATCACCTTCACTTACTTTGTCCCCAACTTTTTTAACCCATGTGGCAACCGTACCTTCTTCCATAGTATCACTCAAACGTGGCATGGTAACTACAGTTACACCTTCTGGAATATCAACATCATTTGAAATTTCAGAAGCAGGTTCTTCCTTGGTTGTTTGTGCTGGTTTTTTATCTTCAGCTTTTGGTGCTTCAGGTGTAGAATTTAACAAATCTGAAATATCTTCTCCTTCTTCTCCAATAATGGCCAATAAAGAATCCACTTTGGTTGTTTCTCCTTCTTGTACCCCAATATGAAGTAAGGTTCCTTCATGAAATGATTCAAACTCCATTGTGGCTTTATCGGTTTCAATTTCTGCTAAAATATCACCTTCTTTTACTTTGTCTCCAACTTTTTTCAACCAAGTAGCAACCGTACCTTCTTCCATGGTATCGCTTAAACGAGGCATGTTTATAATTTCTGCCATAGCTTATAATTTATGTTGTAAAAATGGATAATTCTCTTGCTCATAGACCACATCATACATGACGTTTTTATCAGGAAATGGTGATTCTTCTGCAAATTTTTCACATTCTGCAACTAAATCCTTTACGCGCTTATCGATAACTTTTAAGTCATCTTCTGTTGCGTATTTTTTATCTAATATAATTTTTTTGACTTGTGTAATAGGGTCTATCTTTTTGTATTCCTCAACCTCATCCTTTGTTCTGTAATGTTGCGCATCACTCATGGAATGTCCTCTGTAACGATATGTCTTTAGTTCTAAAAACGTTGGGCCGTCACCTCTACGAGCTCTTTGAATGGCTTCATCAAAAGCTTCGGCAACTTTTACAGGGTTCATACCATCTACAGGTCCACATGGCATTTCATAACCTTTACCTAGTTTCCAAATATCTGTGTGATTAGCTGTTCTAGCAACCGATGTTCCCATAGCATAACCATTATTTTCACAAACAAAAACAACAGGCAATTTCCATAACATGGCCAAATTAAAGGTTTCATGTAAAGACCCTTGGCGAGCAGCGCCATCACCAAAACAACATAAGGTTACCGCATCACTTCCATGATACTTATCCCCAAAAGCCATACCTGCCCCTAAAGGAATTTGGCCTCCCACTATACCATGACCACCATAAAAACGGTGCTCTTTGGAAAAGATATGCATAGAACCTCCCAAACCTTGAGATGTTCCTGTTGCTTTTCCGTATAGTTCTGCCATTACGCGTCTTGGATCCACGCCCATTCCTATTGGCTGTACGTGGTTTCTATAGGCCGTAATCATTTTATCTTTTGTCAAATCCATGGCATGCAAGGCGCCTGCCAATACGGCTTCTTGGCCATTGTACAGGTGCAGAAACCCTCTTACTTTTTGTTGGATATAAACCGCTGCTAGTTTGTCTTCAAACTTTCTCCAAAATAGCATGTCTTCATACCATTTAAGGTATGTGTCTTTAGTGATTTTTTGCATCGACTAATATTGTTTTAATTAAGCGAGCCACAAAAGTAATACATTGTAGGCTATTGCAAAAACCTAAATTAATTAAAGTGTGGAAAAATATCAAAAAAAAGCTATTAAGAAATTACGCTGTTTATTTCATACTTTTTTTTAACAAATTGTGGCTTTTTAAAAATGTAAGCTAATAAAAATATCAAATTCCAAAAGAAACTACAACATGGTTTTATCAAAAACCAGTGGTAATAAATTTGCCAATGAACCTGATTTTGCAATTTTACCAGTTTCGCCCATAAAATAAATCTCAATGGGTGTGTGTTGCTTTATTTCATACTCAGCAATAGCTTGTCTACAAGAGCCACATGGTGGAACTGGTGTTGTTGTTTGATTGTTTTTTGAACCTGCCGTAATAGCCATTTTAAGTATGGTTGCGTTTGGGTATTGAGAGCTCGCATAAAAAATAGCGGTTCGTTCAGCACACAACCCAGCGGGATAGGAAGCGTTTTCTTGATTATTACCAGTAATGATTTTATTGTTATCCAATAACAAAGCCGCCCCTACATAAAATTCTGAATACGGTGCATAGGCCTGTTTTCTGGCTTCTATGGCTTTTTCCATTAACATGGCCACATCTGATGGCAATTCGTCTAAACTATCATATAAGTATAGCGTAGATTCTATTTTTATTTCCTTCATATAGTATTTCCTTCCATAAAGTTAAGAAACTATTTTATACAAAAAAACTATTGCCCTAAGTATATAGGACAATAGTTTTTCTTTAAATTTCATTATGTATTAATATTCGTTATACTCGCCAGCGCCAATATTAAAGGTCAATGAAAAACGCAAGGTGTTTTCCAAAGGACTTTGGATTTTAGAGGCTGAAAACAGATAGGATAAATCTATGTTAATAACGTTATATTTAAAACCAGCTCCCAAAGCCAAAAATTTTCTGGCTCCCTTTATTTCACTTTCATTGAAGTAACCCATTCTAAAGGCAAACGAATCTTCATACGTATATTCTGCACCCAAAGCCCAGGTAAATTCTTTTAACTCTTCACTAAATCCGCCCGGAGCATCACCAAATGACTGAAAAACCCCTGACAAGAAGTCAACATTTGGGTCTTGACCTTTATATATGACCCCATTGGTGTCTGAAATTTGATTTCCCAGGTCGTCAACACCTTCATCATATTTGTTATTACCGTTGTTATCTGTATATTCATATTCGGTTCCATAAATTGGTGGTGTTGGCACCAATAGTTTAGCAACTTCAGCTGTAACGGCCAATTTATTATAATTATCAAAAATAAAATCAAACCCAGCTCCTAATCTTAAATTGGTAGGTTGGAAATTTTCTTGACCACCTTCAGTATATTTAAACTTTGGTCCTAAATTTTGAATGGCAAAACCTAGTCTCCATCGCCCATTAAAATCACTGTAAGCCTCTTCTTCTGTTTGATAATATCCTGAAATATCAACTCCAAATGTACTAGCTGGTGTAGCATCTGGATCAACTGGTGAAAGCTTTAAATCTGATCGCAAATACCGCATGGCTACCGACATGGCAAATTGATCTGACAATCTTAGCGCATAAGAAGCATCCAAAGTCAGTTCATTTGGTCTTTCAATTAATGCTTGTGAAAATTCATCTTGAACAAATTCAATATCACCTAAGGAGAAATACTTAAAACTAACCGCAAAAGCACTACGCTCATCCAAACGATTAAAATAAGTCAGGTTTCCTAAAAAGATATCATTTACCAGTTTGCTTAGATACGGTGTGTAACTTACCCCTAAACCTGATTTGGCTTCTGAAAACACATATTTTGAAGAGTTCCATTGTTGAGAGAAAGCATCGACAGACGTAGCGACGCCCATGTCACCCATGGCTGCAGCTCTGGCATCTGGAGCAATTAATGTAAACGGCATCCCCGTAGTTATTACCCTACTATCATTAGGATTTGGAATAATTGTTGTTGTTTGGGCGTTTGTTTTTACAACCAGGAATAAGATTGCAAGGATTAATAATTTGGTCTTCATTTAGTCAATTTAGTTTAACAAATATAATTTTTTATTATAGTATAACAAGTTTCTCTATTTTTTCCACAGATTTATTGAGCAGATTGGAATGTACCGTCAATTTATATATGTAAACCCCTTTTCCAATCTTATCTCCAAAATCATCCCGTCCGTCCCAGATAATATCCCTAGAAAGCGAACTGTTGGTGATACCACCTCCAGAGGTTTGTCCATTTAAGGTTCTAACCAACTTTCCAGAGACTGTAAATATCTGTATAGAAACGTCTAAAGGGTCTGAACTATTGTGGTTAAACCAAAATTCTGTATAATTTACAAAGGGATTGGGATAATTTAAAACATTGTTTATCACTAATTCCTGGTCTTTATCATATACAACAAACTGAATTTCAGCAGTTGATGAATTATTGTAAACATCCCAAGCTTTTAGGGTCAATGTGTGAAGGCCAGGAGCTAAATCCCTAAACGGGAAGGTCACCACGCCTTTTTGATAATTATCCAACTCCGTTTGGTAGTAATCATTTAATATGTATGGATTGGTTTCGTCACCATCAATAATTGCCACAATATCATGACCGATGCCACTTGCAGTATTAATTCCATTGGCGTCTTCCAATTTTACCAACAGTGTTGGCGATTCATTGGTTATGCCTCCAGATACAAAATTTTCATCATTCATATATAATGAAATAACGGGTCCAACATCGTCTGTTTCTGCATTTTCATTAACGCCACCAATCTTTACAGTATTAAGGCTCGCCCCTGTTTGATCTTCAAGAGCATCCCCTTTTTCAGCATAAAAACTCACTTTACCAAATCCTACAGGAATACCAATATCCTTGGGCACCACAAATTCAAATTCAAAAGCCCCATTTGTGACAGAGGCCTGTCCTCTAAAAATAATTTCCCCTAGTGTTGTAAAATCTAATTTTATTAGCTGACCATTAGAATCCCTAGTACCATCGTTTGCCAATGTTTGCCTCTCTATTTGCTTATCATAAATTGTTGTTGACAGTGCTCCGTTATAATTACTTAACACATTTCCATTGATATCTGTGACTTCTCCAGCCAATTTTATATGACTGAGTGCCTTTAAGGTATCTGTAGCTTGCCCTATGGGAACATCATTAATTTTTGTCAACCTAATATTGGATTTTGGAAATGCCAATTTCATAGCTGGATCTCCTATAAAAAACACCAAACGCCTCTGACTGATACCAGAAATTGCAGGGTCAGTTTTTGCAAGTCTTAACGCTTCTGCCATAGAAGGATACTCGTAATCTTGATAATTGTCATTTGGATTATATGAAAACAAATACTGTCCTAATATATTATTGAAGGAAATGCCCGTTGTGACAAAAATTTGCCGGGTTGTGGTTATTAAACCAATGGCACCAGCTTGTTTGTTCCAATAGGTAAATTCCCCTGCGGTTTGCCTTAATGGATTATCAAATCTTGTAAATTCACAGGTAACCGTTACAAAACAATTGAGCCTGTTGAAATTTCTGAAGTTTTGAATATTGGGCTTTAACAAAATACGTTCACTTGCCAATCCATCTTCACCTCCATGTCCAAAATAATTGATTACCAAGGTTCCTTTATCAATAGCATTGGCAATTGCTTCTGTAACTTGAGGATATTTGTTTCCACCAGCAGAGGACTCTTGCTTATAGGCATCAGAATGAATTTTAATGACATTCATGAACGGCTTGGATTGCGTTACGAGATTACCCACATTATCTGTAGTTTGTTCTAAAATACCTTCCCAATCACGATCTACATCATCAGAAACCACAACAAAATTGTTTCGCCAACTACCATAAGACTCCTTGGTGTAATAAGATGCTATCTTATCAACCAATTCCTTGGCGCGTTGCGGTGTGTCTGCTAAAATCCGTCCAACTGCAATATCCAACTTATCACTGTTGGCCATGGCTCCCTCATTAGTATCCATCATACCATAAAAATCATCAGACACAAAAGAATTGGTCAAACTAAAACTATTATAGGCATGCCATGACGGCACTATATTGGTATTATTTTGAATTCTGTCTTTATAATCAAACGAACCATCTCCAAAGAGGCAGACATATTTTATTCTTTTTTCAGGAGTACTGGCATTATCATAAACATATTTAATCAAATTACGAATAGCGCCAACATCTTGGTTACCGGTACTAAACTCGTTGTAAATTTCATTTAATCCAACAACCTTGACATTCAAGTCATATTGGTTTCTATCAATTTGCGCCAATCGTTCAGCTTCATTCAACATATTGTTTGGTGCCACAATGATATAATCCACATCTTGAAATTGTCCTTGATCATTTAAAAAAATAGTTCCTTTTATATTTTGATTGTCAACAGAAGTGTTAGAATCTTTTTTTGGCTCATAATAATCTGATGATGTCATAGCCACATAGTCTCGCAACGTTCCAAGTTGAGCCGTAAAACTAAAATTTGCCTGACTATCTGCATTGACCGCATTTGTAACATTATAGATATCTGTAACATCCCAAACTTCAGATAACTTTGAAGCATTGGTGATAATATACTCACCAATACCCGAACTTAAGGCAGCATCATTATTTTTAAATTGAAATTGATTGCCCAGAAAATTCAAGGCTTTAGTTCCTTCTACAGAAATATAATCCAAATAGCCTAAAGCACTCGGGTTTCCTAAATTATCAAAATTAAGATTTACGTCGATTTTTGATGAACTGACATTGACATCTCCAACAAAAGAAGCACCATTTGCCATAATGGGTTCTGTAGCACCAGCCATTGACAAATTACTTACAGCATTGCCATTTACAGAAACCTGCATAGCACTTTGACTAGAAGAAGCCACAGCAACATAAACTTTTAAACTGACAGGCTGCGTTGTTACCAACCCGGGAAAATCAAATGAAAACGTTTTATTGTTTTCAATATCAAATCGATCACCAAACCAACGCCTACCCTCTGAAGCAATGTTGTATTCATCAACCTCATGAAACTTGTAATCTTGGTAGGTATTAAAGACCTTATCAACCGTTCCTGTTGGCTGCAAAAACGGCTGAATACGTTTGCCCAATCCTGAACTCACATTGATAAAATAATAGGTCTTATCAGTGTAACAATTAATATTGGTATTGCTTTCAGGTTGATATCCTTTGGGGCCTTTGGCATAAAATAGTATGTAATCTTCATTATTAAAAACCCCATCATCTTCTCCAACAACCTTTATAGCATTTTCCTGAATATCTATTGGATATGGCTCACTATTGGAATACGGTATCATACCACCACCATTTCCGTATAGTTTAATTGTTCTGGGATCCAGACTGTTGACATTGACTCCCAATTGTTGCAAGAAACCTTTGGATAATTTAAATACTCCAGTAGTATCCACATAAAAACGATACCACTCTCCTGAGCTCAAAACCGAATTTGTTACACCTAACAATTTACTTGCTTTTCCTAGCGCAGCTCTGCTGCTTGATGATACTATTGTGTAATTTAAAGTAAATGAAGTGATTTTTTTAAAACCTCCATTATCATCCTTAATGATGGGCGATACTTGAAACAATGCAAAATGCTCATTTCTTGAAATGGAGTTCTTTAAACTGAAGCTTAACTTACTTGGTATGTTATCGGTTTTTAAATCCTTTAACTCATTTTTTGCAATAGTAGCGTATGTAACATTACTTACTGCTGCATTAGCCTCATCAACAAAACCACTAATTTTCCATTGGTCAATAAATTGTAGACCATCAAGAAGATCATAGCTAAAATTATCTTTATTAAAAGCAGGAACGGTTATGTTATAACTTCCCGTTGACATGGTTTGGGAACCTTCCCAAATAATGTCATATCTTTTTTGTTGTGAAAAGACTAAAAACGTGATAAAAAAAGTAAAAAGTAAAAATCTCTCTTTCATTGCTAGATTAACGTCATTAATGCCCTGTTATTATTAAAAAAACAACAATTTTAAAAACCGTTTCAAAAATACAATAATATTTTACCAAAATAAGCGTTATCACAACACAAAACAACATCAAAAAACATCAAAAACATCGTTGTAATGTTAAAAAAATAGGGTGAAATGCATATTTTTTTGATGAAAATGTGAAAAATCGCTTGCAGTATTCGGTTTAATTCTTATATTGCAGCACCAAAACGAATTAGCTTACTTAAACCTATGGATATGAAAAAAGTAGTAGCATTCAAGACTTTGTTAGTCCTGACGTTATCTTTAGCCACAATAAGTTGTAAAAAATCAACGAGTTCTAAGAACAGTTCTAGAGCTACAGGGTGGCAAATAAATGACCGAGAAGGTGGTTTCCAATACAACACCGACTTTAAAGAACAGGAAACGGCTCCTGGATTGGTTTTTATAGAAGGAGGAACATTCACTAAAGGCCGTGTTCAAGATGATGTCATGCATGATTGGAACAATACACCAACGCAGCAACATGTTCAATCGTTCTATATGGACGAAACTGAAGTTACCAATATGATGTATCTTGAATACCTTGATTGGATTAAACGTGTTTATCCACCTACAGACGAAAATTTTAGAGCTATCTATAACGGAGCCTTACCAGATACCTTGGTTTGGAGAAACCGTTTAGGTTATAATGAAGTTATGACCGAAAACTATTTACGTCATCCAGGTTATGCAGAATATCCTGTAGTTGGTGTTAGTTGGATTCAAGCAGTTGAATTTGCAAACTGGAGGTCAGACCGTGTTAATGAGCTTAATTTAGAAAAAGCTGGCTACTTAGAAAGAGGCGCCAGAATAACCGAGGTTACTGCTGATTCCAATTTCAATACAGATACTTACATAAGTGCCCCTACATTAACATATGGTGGTAATGAAGAAATCATTAATCCAGATGGCAGAGGCAGAAGAAATGTTCAAGTGGATGCAGATGGCAATGAAACCAATCTCTATGCAACCCGTGAAACTGGCATCATTTCGCCAAAATATAGACTCCCAACTGAAACAGAATGGGAATATGCGGCGTTAGGTTTATCAGAAATCCGTAGTTACAACTTATATCGCGGTCGTAAAAAATACCCATGGGACGGACAATATACTCGTTCTGGAAAACGAAAAACCCGCGGTGATCAATTAGCTAACTTTAAACAAGGTGAAGGTGATTACGGTGGAATTGCCGGTTGGTCTGACGATGGAGCCGATATTACAAACAAGGTTAAATCGTACGCCCCAAATGACTATGGCCTTTATGATATGGCCGGAAATGTTGCCGAATGGGTAGCTGACGTATACAGACCAATCATTGATGATGAGTTTAACGATTTCAACTACTACCGAGGCAATGTGTACACCAAAAACGCCATTAATGATGACGGTACTGTTAAAATTGTAACACCAGAGGATATTGTTTATGACACTTTATCAAACGGAAAATTGATTGCAAGAAACTTACCTGGTGAAATATTGCAAGTACCAGTAGATGAAAACGAAACCTATCTGAGAACAAATTTTGATAGGAGTAATGAAATCAACTTTAGAGATGGTGACAGACGTTCATCACGTAAATTTGATATGGGTTTCAATGATGAAGAAACTAATGGAACTAAAAAAGAATCTGAAACCAGTGAAATGTATAATTCACCAAAAAACATTGTCACACGGGATTCTTTAGGTAACCTTATAAGAGAATACGACAAGAGCAACAATAGAACATCTTTGATAAACGATAAAGTAAGAGTTTACAAAGGAGGCTCATGGAAAGACAGAGAATATTGGTTAGACCCAGCTCAAAGACGTTATTTCCCACAAGATATGGCAACAGACTATATAGGTTTTAGATGTGCCATGTCTAGAGTAGGTTCAAAATCCAAATTAAAGAACAAAACCAAAGGTTAATCTTTAAATAATAAATTCAAAAAAGTCTTAGCTTCCGTTAAGACTTTTTTTTTACTTTTAATTTCAGAAAGCACCTTTTAAAAAGCCTTAGTAAATGAAAATAGACAAACTCCATTCCCTTTTTTTAACATGTCAAGGCGCATCAACCGATACACGTAAAATCATAAAGGGTGATATGTTTTTTGCCTTGAAAGGCGACTCTTTTGATGGGAACACTTTTGCGCAACAAGCTTTAGACCATGGTGCCAAATATGTTATTATTGATGATAATAATTATGCACATTTGCCACAAACCATTTTGGTTGACGACGTTTTAAAAACTCTTCAAGAACTGGCTACATTTCACAGATTATATTTGAAAACCCCAATTATAGCATTAACCGGTAGCAACGGAAAAACAACCACCAAAGAACTCATCAACGCTGCCCTATCTCAAAAATACAATACAACGGCAACCGTTGGCAATTTAAATAACCATATCGGGGTTCCTTTAACGTTACTTTCAATAACATCAGATACCGAAATTGGTATTGTTGAAATGGGTGCCAATCACCAAAAAGAAATTGAGTTTTTAAGTAACTTAGCCCTTCCTGACTATGGTTTAATAACCAATTTTGGCAAAGCACATTTAGAAGGATTTGGTGGTGTTGAAGGTGTTATTAAAGGAAAATCAGAGCTTTATTCTCATTTAATAACTAATGATAAACTTATTTTTATCAATAAACTTGACCCAATCCAGGTTGATAAAACAAAACAAGCTAAAACCTACTCCTTCGGCAATAAAGATTCAAATTGTGATGTACAAATTGATTTCATTGAGGCCCAACCCAATGTGTCTGTTTTATACCATAAACTGACTTTAAAAAGCCAATTGATTGGTGAATATAATTTCACAAATATTGCTGCAGCTATTGCCATTGCCGACTACTTTAAAGTTGATAATACTTTAATTAAAAAAGCGATTGAGAACTATATTCCGTCAAACAATCGGTCTCAAGTTTTAGAAAAACACACAAACAAAATTGTATTGGATGCTTATAATGCCAACCCAACCAGTATGAAAGCCGCTTTATTGAATTTTGAAAAGCTTCACGATAAAATAAAAGTGGCGTTTTTGGGTGATATGTTTGAACTGGGCCATGACGCCGAAAAAGAACACCAAAGTATTGTTGACTTGGCTTCCACCTTGCTTTTAGACAAAGTTATTCTTATTGGCGAAAATTTTTATAAGACCAAAATTGTTTCTCCAAAAGTATTGGTGTTTAAATCCTTTGAGGATTTTAAAACACAATTTAACGTGTCCGACATTTCAAATACTACCCTTTTAATCAAAGGATCCCGTGGCATGGCCATGGAACGCATACTGGATTTACTTTAATAAAACAAAAGAGTCTTCATCAATAAAAATCATCCAAAATCTTACGATTAGAATTTTGATTTCTTAATCTATTGTTAAAGCAAAAGAAATATTCATATTTCAGCATTACGCTTATTTCAAACCCAATAAGGTATTTATAAATTGAAAATCAATAACTTAATACGTCGTAAGAAAGATTTCCATTCAACAATTACTCAGTAGAGTTAAAACATGATTTTTTAATTTTTTTTTATGATTTGAATATTGATTTTTTAAATAGTTTAGTTCGTCATTTTTTTAAATGTACTTGTGTAGCTATTAACCTTTATCAATATAAATCATGTTAGTATATACAAAAAACCTTCCAAAATTATTGTTTAGCTTTTTAGTCTTTACATGTCTGTTCTCAAATGAAACAAATGCACAAAGTGTTTCATTGTACACACCTTTAACAAAAATTATAGTTCCTCCGGGACAAGCCATCAACTATTCCATTGATGTTATCAACAACACCAGTTCCATCAAAACATCCAACATTAAATTAGTTGGTTTACCTAAAGATTGGAACTACGAACTTAAATCTGGTGGTTGGAATGTAGAACAAGTTGCTACAATGCCAAGAGATAAAGAAAAATTATCCCTAAAAGTTGATGTGCCTTTAAAAATAGACAAAGGCACCTATCATTTTAGGGTTTTAGCCGAAGGTTACAGTTCGCTTCCTCTGACTGTCATCGTTTCAAAACAAGGAAGCTACCTAACCGAATTCACTTCCAATCAATCTAATATTGAGGGAGCTTCAAATACCACGTTCACCTACAATGCCAATCTAAGAAATGGAACGGCTCAAAGTCAGGTATATGCGTTAAAAGCCCTTCAACCTACAGGCTGGAATGTTGTTTTTAAAGCCAATGGAAAACAAGTATCTTCTGTAAATATTGATGCCAATCAAACGCAACGCATTACAATAGAAGTAGATCCATCAGATTACACCGAATCGGGAACTTATAGAATTCCCATTTTAGCAAATGCAGAAAATATTAATGCCCGTTTAGAACTTGAAACGGTTATAACTGGCACCTATAATATCGCCTTATCAACGCCCACAGGGTTATTGAGCACTGATGTCACCTCTGGCGAACATAAGAAATTAAAGTTATTGGTTAAGAATACAGGATCAACACCCTTAAACAACATCAAGCTTAAAGCGTTAACTCCTACCAATTGGAATGTTGATTTCAAGCCCAAGGACGTCAGTCATTTAGATGCTGGAAAAACTGAAGAAGTTGAGGCCACCATTAATGTTGATGGTAAAGCCCTATCTGGCGATTATGAGACTGATCTTGAAGTAAGAGCCCTGGAGGCATCAACCAAAGAAAAATTCAGAATTACAGTTCATGCATCCGTACTTTCTGGCTGGTTGGGTATTTTGATTATTTTAATGGCGCTGAGCAGTGTTTATTACCTAGTGCGTAAATATGGAAGACGGTAATCATGGAACCAATTATAAAACTCAACAATCTCACCAAGCAATATGGAACATTCAAAGCGGTTGATGCTTTGAATCTTGAAATTTACAAAGGAGAGATTTTTGGTCTGTTAGGCCCAAATGGAGCTGGAAAATCTACTACCATTATGATGATGCTGGGGTTGACAGAACCACATTTTGGAAGTGCTTTGGTGTGTGGTTATAATGCCACTGAAAACCCTATTGAGGTAAAAAAACGTGTAGGTTACCTACCGGATACTTTGGGTTTTTATGACAATAGAACCGGTTTGGAAAATCTGCTTTATATAGCTCGGTTAAATGGTATTTCTGAAGATATAGCAATACAAAAAGCTACAGAATTGCTAACCAGGGTAGGATTGGAAAAGGATATACACAAAAAAGTGGGAACCTATTCAAGAGGTATGAAACAACGCTTGGGATTGGCAGATGTACTTATTAAAAATCCTGAAATCATAGTCTTGGATGAGCCCACACTTGGTATTGACCCCAAAGGTGTTCGCAGTTTCTTGAAGTTGATTCATCAATTAAGCAGAGAAGAACAACTTACGGTATTGTTGTCATCACATCATCTGCATCAAGTACAACAAGTTTGTGACCGTGTGGGTATTTTTGTAAATGGCAAATTGATTGCCGAAGGCGATATTCCAACCTTATCAAAAAAACTATTAGATGAAGCACCTTATACTGTTGAAATTAGACTACAGGAAAACCATCAAGAAAATCTGATCGCCATTCAAAATCTTTTAAAACAAACACAGGATATAAAAAACGTAACCATTGAACAAGATTACCTTTCAATAACCTGTACCAAAGACATCACGGCTTACATAGCAAAAACACTTATCAATGCTGGTTTTAATTTGGTGCATTTGCATAAAAAAGAATTTGGATTAGATGATATTTACCAACGTTATTTTGAAAATACAGATGAAAACTATAGACAAACTGCATAACCCAATATCATTCATAAAAGAGCAAATAGCGTCCAGTTTGCTTCAAACCAAAACATCAAAACAAGAAAAAATCCATCCGTTTTGGGTCATGGTGCAAAAAGAAACTGCAGATCATATACGCAGTTGGCGCTTTATTATCTTGCTCACACTTATAGTTTTAACTTGTTTTGGAGCCCTATATACTTCTATTGGAAGTTTACAGGAAGCTCTAAGCAACACCAAAGATCCCAACCATGCCTTTGCCTTTTTAAAACTACTAACAGCCACCGATGGCACACTCCCTCCCTATCATGTGTTTATAGGCTTTTTAGGACCGCTTTTAGGAATTAGCTTAGGCTTTGATGCCATTAATTCTGAGATGAATAATGGCTCCCTTGTGAGAATAATGGCACAACCCGTTCATAGGGATTACCTAATCAATGCGAAATTTACGGCTGCATTAATCACGATTAGCATGCTGTTTTTTTCATTGAGCCTTTTATTTGTTGGCTGTGGTATTTTGGTAACAGGTTTAACCCCAAGTCCCGAAGAGTTTTTAAGAATCTTGGCGTTTACGGTTTTAAGCATTTTGTATGTATCTTTTTGGTTGAACCTTTCCATTTTATTTTCTGTTAAATTCAGGCAAGCAGCAACATCGGCACTGACCTCAATAGCTGTTTGGCTGTTTTTCACAGTATTTTACCAATTTGCCGTTAATATAATTGCAAGAGCTCTTATCCCTGCTAATGGAGTTGACCCCATGAAGATGTTGGGATACAAGAAATTAATCATGGGTTTGATGCACATTGTTCCCAGCCAGTTGTTCAACGACGCCACAACGACCTTGTTGGTGCCTTCCGTTAGAAGCTTGGGACCGCTTTCTTATAGCCAGATGTACGGTGCCATACCATCGGCACTTCCCTTGAAGGAAAGTTTGCTTATTGTATGGCCACAATTAACGGGGTTAATAGCCGCAACCGTATTGTGCTTTGCCATTACCTATTATCTCTTTATGAGAAGAGAAATAAGGGCCTAACAATAAAAACCTAACTTTTAGAGGGTAACATTTAAGCAAAAAAAAAGTGCCATATGAATTTATTTCATATGAACACTTCTTTAAATTCTCCCTAAGAATTGATTAATAGCAGTGTAAATGTCTTAAATAAATCACTATTCCACAATACTCAAATTGAGTATATTTTAGTATGATTTGTAAATAATGGGCAATTTATAAAATAAGATAGGTATTGGTTTTAATCATACCAATCAATTCACCTGTTGAAGCTATTTTAAGTTTTTTTAAAATATTCCTACGATGTGTATCCACAGTATTAGGGCTAATGCTCAGTTTATCGGCAATATCCTTGCTAGAATAATTCAACACTAAAAGTCTAATGACATCACGCTCTCTGTTACTGATGCCATCAGATATTAATTTCTGATAAAAATTGTTAAAATACTTGGTTTCGTATTCGTTATTTTCATTAAGCATTTTAGCGGTTGCCGATACCTGTAAATTTATTTTAGAATCTAAAACGGTATAATGTGCCAAGCCTATTATGGGTTTATCATTGACATCAAACTCCAATGGCGTGGTATTTTGTATCACATTTACATAGCTGCCATTAGAGTTTTTAATGCGATAATTCCAAGTGTAGCTCATATTGTGTCTCTCATCAACTTCTATATTGTTGAGCGTAAAATCCATAAGCTCATTTAAGGCCTGTAGCCATTGCTCAACATCATCTGGGTGCATTCTACTCCAAAAATAGCGCATTCCCTGTGTCTTCATGATTTCTGCATCCAATCCCAAACAGGCAGCCATATTTTTACTAATATATTCAAACGTTAAATTTTGTGTATTGGTAATACAAAAAAACGTAGAACTATAAGGCAAATAGGTGTCTAGCTCAATAATCTTCTTGATATGGTCTTCCAGCGAAGGTTTATCATACGATTTGAAAATGTCTTTGTAAACACTTTTTATATCATCAACAATCATAGCAACACATTAAATGATTTGGAAAGATAAAAAAAATCTAATCCAAATTGAATTTAAATATTACATAAAGAACTGAAAAACAATCTAGGGAAATGAGATGCGTTTAAAATAAAAAAAATCTGCATGTAATACAGATTTTCTATTGCTGTGGGTCATACTGGATTCGAACCAGTGACTTCTACCCTGTCAAGGTAACACTCTAAACCAACTGAGTTAATGACCCTTAATTTAAAACATGGACATAAAAAAACCCATCTTTTGATGGGCTTTTGTGGGCGCAGAGGGATTCGAACCCCCGACCCCTTGGGTGTAAACCAAGTGCTCTGAACCAACTGAGCTATGCGCCCTCTAAATTGGTTTGCAAATATAACCTAGATTTTTAATCTGCAAAAGCTTTTTTGATAAAAAAATCAAATTATTTCAGCCACTACAAACGTACTGCCTCCGATAAATATAAAGTCGTTTGGTTTAGCAAAACCCAAGGCAGCTTTATAAGCGTCTTTAACGGAATTATAGGCCTCTCCTTTTAATTTATGCTCTATAAAAAATTGCCTTAATATGTGAGCATCTAACCCTCGTGGTATATCTGGTTTGCAAAAATAATAGGTGGCCTGCTTTGGTAACAAATCAATGATAGCGTTTAAATCTTTATCATTCACCACACCAAAGACTATATGTAAAGCATCAAAATTCTCTTTTGAAATTTGATCCATCACATATTTCAGCCCCTCTCGGTTATGGCCTGTATCACAAATCACTTTGGGGTTTGAATGGATTTGCTGCCAGCGTCCCATTAATCCAGTGTTTTTCACAACATGCAACAATCCTTTTTCAATTTGTGCCTTGGAAATATCATATCCTTTATGCTGAAGTTCCTTAATAGCCTGTAAGACTGTCATGATATTCTTGGACTGATAGCTGCCAATTAAATCACTTTTGGGAATGACAACGGATTCCTTATCTGCAAATGCAATGTTTGAATTATTTTTTTTTGCAACAGCTTCAAAAACCGGCTTGGTTTCTAATTGTGTTTCACCAATAACTACAGGTATGTTTGGTTTGATAATGCCCGCCTTTTCATAGGCAATGGCCTCTAAGGTGTTTCCTAAAAACTGCATATGATCAAAACCTATGTTGGTAATGACTGATACTTCTGGCGTGATGATATTGGTTGAATCCAAACGCCCACCCAATCCAACTTCAATTACGGCAATATCAATTGATTCTTTTGAAAAAAATTCAAAAGCCATCCCAACGGTCATCTCAAAAAAGGACAAGGAATGGTTTTCAAAAAACGTTCTATTCCTTTTAATAAAACCCGTTACAAACTGCTTACTAACAGGTTTACCATTTATTTTAATCCGTTCCCTAAAATCCTTTAAATGAGGCGAGGTATACAAACCCACTTTATAACCCGCTTCTTGTAAAATAGAGGCCAGCATGTGGCTTGTTGACCCTTTACCATTGGTACCTGCTACGTGAACTGACTTAAAATCATGTTCCGGATTTCCTAAATGACACGAAAGTTTTATGGTATTTGACAAATCATTTTTAAAGGCTGTTTTACCCTGCCGTTGATACATGGGTAGTTGAGAAAACATCCATTCTAGAGTATCTTGGTATGTCATTGTTATTGCCCTAGAGTGAAGTTTACTTTAACAAAACCAATTTGTCTTTCTGGCGCATTAGGATCTGGACGCCATTTGTGTGATAGGGCTATTTTTTTTGCGGGTTCCAATAAACAAGGTGCTGTATTGGTTGTTCCTTTTTGACCAGGCTCAGCAGAAATTACATTACCGCTTTGATTGACTATAATTTTTACAATTACCAAACCAGACTCATTACAATCTTGCTTCATAGTTTGATAGGTTGCTCTACCTCTACCATTTAAACCATAACCAACACCACCACTTCCTGCACCACCAGAACCAAAATAACTTGGTGCATAAGGATCACCATCCAATTGTCCTTTATCACCGCTTTTGTTATCGTTTCCTTCACTACCACTATCAACACCTTCAGATTTACTGACACCACCAATCAAGGCATCTAGTTTTTTCTTTTTGGCTTCTTGTTCTGCTTTTTCCTTGGCAAGTCTATCAGCTTCTGCCTTTGCTTTGGCTTCTGCTATTGCTTTGGCCTTGGCTTCCGCTTCCTTTTGTTTTTTGATGGCAATGGCTTCTTCATTTTCCTGAGTCAAGACTTCTTCTTTCGCTTCTGAAGATTTAGTCGGCTCAGATTTAGCAGCATCAACCTGAGGTGGATTCTCTTTTTTTATAGGTTCAGACTTGACTGGTTTTTTCGGCTGCACCCTTCCCTGGCCAAAATCTGAATTTCCGAAATTAACAGCAACCCCATATTCTATTGGTGGATCCATATAAGGTGCTCCCACAACAAATAACAACAAAATCAATATAACCATGATTAGTGTTGTTAATTTGGCAGAATTCCTTTCATGTTTCGTTTCGAAAAATTTCATTAGGAATAAGAAGTAAATGGATTAATCATTTGGCTTAACGGCCAATATTACCTTGAATTTGTTTCGGTTGGCGATGTCCATAACTTTAACCACATTTTCAACCGGCACCGACTTTTCGGCACGTAAAACGACCGTTGGTTTCTCTTCATTGGATAAAGCTGCAATTAATTCGGTTTCCAAAACACTTTCGCCTACACGTTTTTCATCAATGTAATAGGTCAAGTCTTTTTTGATGCTCACAGCAACCGATTTTTTGTTTTCAGTTTTACCACTGGCTTTGGGCAACAAAATATCAATGGCACTAGTGGATACCAAAGTAGAAGCTATCATAAAAAATATAAGTAACAAGAACACAATATCTGTCATGGAAGACATATTGAATTCTGGCGATACTTTGTTTCTTCCTCTGATATTCATATTAGGATGGTTCGTTTAAATGGTCTAAAAACTCCAATGAATTGGCCTCCATTTGATAGACCACTTTATCGGTTTTAACTACCAGATGATTATAGGCCATAAACGCCACAATACCGACAATCAATCCGGCAACCGTCGTGGTCATGGCCGTGTATAATCCGCTGGCCAAAACATCCATTTGGATGGTGCCCCCCGCATTGGCCAACTCAAATATGGCTAAAATCATTCCAATTACCGTACCAAGAAACCCTATCATGGGACCAGCACCAGAAATAGTAGCTAACATACTAACATTTTTTTCCAAGCCATAAATTTCCAATCTGCCTGCGTTTTCCAAAGCTGTATTAATATCGGCCAAAGGCTTTCCAATTCTTGAAATGCCCTTACCTATCAATCTGGATACAGGCGAATTGACTTGGGCACATAGTATTTGTGCCGAATCAATTTTTCCATGGCTTACATGGTCTTTTATTTGATTCATAAAATTTGAATCGACTTTTGAGGCTGCCTTTATAGCAAACAAGCGTTCAAAATAAATGTAAGTGGCCAAAACAAGCATTAAAAACAGAACCGCAATAATAACCTGTCCGGCAACACCACCGCTGCTGATTAGTTCAATAATAGAAAGTGTTTTTTCAACTGGCTCACCATCTTGAATGGCTTCTACGCCTTGTTGTGCATTTTGTAATAATGTGTTTAACATATAGTATTTTATTTATTACCGATTATATAACGCATTTTTAATTGTCAAAGTATAATTAAAACAAACTTCTGGTTACCATAAATGATGCTGCTCCAACAAGGAAGCCTATTAAAGCCAACCAAGAGATTTTTTTCAGATACCAGAAAAAGTTAATTTTCTCCATTCCCATAGCTACAACTCCGGCAGCAGAACCAATAATCAACATACTGCCACCTGTTCCAGCAGAGTAAGCCACAAAATGCCACAGTTCATTATCTATAGGTTCTGAGAACATACCCAAACTAGCAGCTACCAAAGGTACGTTATCTATAACAGCTGAGGCCACACCTAATAACAATACAACTATATCCGAAACTCTCTCATATCCAGCAATTGGAGGTATTTCAGTACCAAGCATAGGCATGTTTTCTTGCAAGGATGATGCAAACTCAAATAATATCCCTAAGGATTCTAAAGCCGCAACAGCCATTAAAATACCAAGGAAAAATAAAATACTTGGCAGCTCAATCCTGGATAATGAATGATGAACCGGACTATGCAACGCATTTGCATCACTTTCGTCAGAATCAAACTCAGTCATACTGAATTTAGAACTACTATAAATTTCGGCAAAAATAGCAACAACACCCAAGGACAACATCATCCCCATGTAAGGTGGTAAATGTGTTACCATTTTAAATATAGGCACAAATATGATTGCTCCTAAACCTAGATAAAGCATCGTTGAACTAAATCTGGATTTCTTTTTATTATCCAACTCTTCATCAACCTCTAAATCTCCTTTGAAAACGGGCAAAAAAGAAGCTATTAATGATGGCACCGCCATACACAAAAACGACGGCACAAATAAATAACCTATTAAATGACCTGTAGTAACCTTTTTACCTATCCACAACATAGTTGTTGTTACATCACCTATAGGCGACCATGCGCCACCAGCATTGGCTGCAATAATGATTAAACCCGCATAATAAAGACGTACATTTCTATCCTTGACTATTTTTTGAAGAATGGAAATAAGCACGATAGTTGCTGTAAGGTTATCAATAATGGAAGATAAAAAAAACGCTAAAATTGAAAACACCCATAAGATTTTTACTTTGCTTTTTGTTTTAACAAAATCCTTAATGGTTGAAAAACCATCAAAATAATCGATAATCTCAACAATGGTCATCGCGCCCAAAAGGAATACTAATATTTCCGATGTCTTCCCTAAATGGTGCAACAAGGTTTCTTCCATGATATCAAGTTTCTTTTCTCCTGAAAAGGAACCGAAACCTTCCATTAAGGCATGCTTAGCTGAATCAAACCAATGGGGGAAGCTCTCTATTCCCATGGCTATGAGTGCCCAACAAATGGCCATCATGACCAAAGCTGGGATAAGTTTATCAATTTTTAAACTGTGTTCCAAAGTAATGGCCAAATACCCCATTACAAATACTAAAATAATAGCTGCTTCCATAAATTTAATTGTAAAAAAATTGTTTGGCCAAACTCTCGTTCGTCAAAAAAAATTAATCTGTTGATTTAACAAATATAAAAAACAAAAAACCCTAATGGATTAATTTTACAAAAATTTATGGATAAAAAATAGTGCCTGAACTGTGATCGTATTGAGCCCCCGTAACAGATTGTAAACAGTTGACTTCTCCTCTTAGTCTAAGAACTCCCAGAAACGCAAAAATCAAGGCCTCTTTAAATTCTACAATGTTTTTATGAGGAATAACAATGGCATTGTTTGTTTTTTCTTTTAGCTTGTCAATCAGTAATTTATGATATACACCACCTCCGGTTATCAAGACTGAAGCGTTGTTTTTATGATTTATTTCTTCGGAAATTTGAACGGCAATATGTTCAACAAATGTTCGCAAGACACCCTTTATATCCAATTTAAAAGAATCCATTAACGGGATTACGTTTTTATAAACCCATTCCAGACCCAGTGATTTAGGATAGGGTTCTTTATAAAAACCCAAATTATTTAATTGATTCAATAAGTCCTGATTAACGTTTCCCGTTGACGCAATGCTTCCGCTGTCATCAAAATCAAATCCTAGTTGATTAACATAGTAGTTTAAAACAATATTCACCGGACAGATATCATAAGCAACCCGTTTATTATTGATATCTGTTGATATATTGGCAAATCCACCAAGATTTAAACAATAGTCAAATTCTGAAAACAACAAGGCATCACCAATAGGTACTAACGGTGCGCCTTGTCCGCCTAAACGAACATCCTGAACTCTAAAATCACAGACTACGGTTTGTTGTAATAATGTTGCCAAATCGGGCAAATTTCCAATTTGATAGGTCAGTTTGTTTTCTGGTTGATGCAAGGCGGTATGCCCATGTGAACAAATGGCATCAATTTCTGATATCTTATATTTATGGATAAATCTATTGATTTTGCTTGCTAAATATACAGTATATTCTTTGTCTATTTGCTGTAATTCGTTTTCTGTCAATAAAACCAAACCCTTAAGTTTATTCACCCAATATTTATCATACGGAAGCGTTTCTGCACAGATGATTTCAAACTGCCAATTACTATCAAAGTTAAAAGCAGTATAAACCAAGTCTATGCCGTCAAGTGATGTTCCAGACATCACACCAAGAACTTTATAATTCGATTTTATCATATTGAGTAAAAATAACAATACTTATTGAAAATATTCTATTAAAAACCTATATTTGTGTACATTTTTTATCAAATCAACAGTACAATTACTAATTATGGATTTTAATCTTACCGAAGAACATATAATGATACGCGATGCAGCTCGCGATTTTGCACAAAATGAATTGCTTCCTGGCGTTATTGAGCGCGATGAAAATCAGCATTTTCCAGACAAATTGGTTAAAAAAATGGGAGCTTTAGGGTTCTTAGGTGTTATGGTTGATCCAAAATACGGGGGTAGTGGTATGGATTCCATTTCCTACGTTCTCATCATGGAAGAACTGTCAAAAATTGATGCGTCTGCATCGGTCATCGTATCTGTTAATAATTCGTTGGTCTGCTATGGCATTGAAAAATTCGGTAATGAAACTCAAAAAGAAAAATATCTAACAAAATTGGCAACTGGTGAATTTGTTGGTGCTTTTTGTTTAAGTGAGCCCGAAGCCGGAAGTGATGCCACATCCCAAAAAACAACAGCTATAGACAAAGGAGATCATTATCTAATAAACGGAACAAAAAACTGGATAACCAATGGGGGGCGTGCTGATGTGTATTTAGTCATGGCTCAAACTGATAGGGATAAAGGATCGCATGGTATTAATGCCTTTATTGTGGAAAAAGGCATGGAAGGATTTCATGTTGGTCCTAAAGAAAATAAATTAGGAATTCGCGGGAGTGACACACATACTTTACAATTTAATGACGTGAAAGTTCCTAAGGAAAACCGTATCGGCGATGACGGTTTCGGATTTAGATTTGCCATGAAAACACTCTCTGGCGGGCGTATTGGTATCGCTGCTCAAGCACTTGGCATTGCACAAGGCGCTTATGAGTTGGCTTTAAAATACTCTAAAGAGCGCAAAGCCTTTGGAAAAGAAATAGCGCAACATCAAGCCATCGCCTTCAAATTAGCCGATATGTACACCGAGATTTCAGCCGCAAGACATCTAGTTATGAAAGCTGCTTGGGATAAAGATCAAGGCAACAATTATGATATATCCAGTGCAGCGGCAAAATTATACGCGTCACAAGTGGCCATGAAGCATACGGTTGAAGCTGTTCAAATTCATGGCGGTAATGGGTTTGTAAAAGATTATCATGTAGAACGCTTAATGCGGGATGCCAAAATCACCCAAATTTATGAAGGCACTTCTGAAATTCAAAAGATAGTAATTTCAAGAAGTATTATTCGGGATTAAATTTATGCCAATACTCAATCTTTCTATAAACACCTTGCGTAGCTGGGTGTTTTTTTTTGAATTTACAATCAGATAATATTAAAAGCCATCAGTTTTTTTTTAAAGTTATTTTTGGATACACTAACAATTCATTATGAAAAATATTTTATTTCTATCCATCTTATTCACAACATTTTACATCACAGCTCAAGAACCTACATATGATGCTGTTAGAAAAAATGAAATTGTGTCCAACAAACTAGAAAATAGCAAAGAAACTTTAAACAAACCCTATGTCATCATGGTATCGTTAGACGGTTTTAGGTTTGATTACGCTAAAAGATACAATGCTAAAAATATATTGAACATGGCCAAAAACGGCAGTAGTGCAACAAGATTGATCCCTTCATTTCCCTCCAAAACATTTCCTAACCATTATAGTATAGCAACAGGATTGTATCCAGAGCATCATGGTATAATATCCAACTCTTTTTACAATAAGGAGACAGGTACAAGATATAGTATTGGAAATCGTGAAGCAGTTCAAAATGGCGATTGGTATGGGGGTATTCCTCTATGGAATTTGGCACAGCTTCAAGGAATGTGCTCAGCATCCTACTATTGGGTCGGCTCCGAGGCTGATGTTAACGGAATGCATCCTAAATATTACTATCCCTATAACAAACAGACACCTTACGAGTACCGCATTAAACGTGTTTTAGAATGGTTACAATTACCGGAAAATGTCCGTCCCCACATCATAACCCTTTATTTTTCTCTTATAGATACAAATGGACATAAATATGGACCAAATTCTGAAGAGACCAAGCAGGCTGTCCAATATGTGGATAAACAAATAGGTGTTTTAAGGAATGGTTTAAAAAAATTAAATCTTCCTGTCTATCTCGTGGTAACCTCAGATCATGGCATGGACGAAGTTTCTCATTTAATCAATATTCATGATTATGTAAATGTGAATAATCAGCAGTTCTTTGCGGGACCTGTAGCCATGATTTATACTAAAGATGAAGCTGAAACAGATTCTCTTTTTAATAAACTAACCCAACAGACCAATTTTAAAACTTATAAAAGAGCCCATGTTCCAAACTATCTAAACTACAATGACAATCCAAAAATAGGCGATTTGGTTTTGATTACCGACCCACCAAATACTATCATAAACTCCCAATCTGATAAAACAGAATTGAAGCAACTGGAAGGAACTCATGGTTATGATCCCTTTGAAAATAAAAATATGGGCGCTATTTTTTATATTGAAGGTCCAGATATAAAAAAAGATTATAAGCTGTCTCCCATTGAAAATGTGAATATTTATCCTTTAATAGCACACTTATTACAATTGACCATAAACGAGCCAATCGACGGGAAATTTGATGCAATGTCTTCTGTAATCAAAGAATAAAGCCTTTCTACTTCAACTTAGAGCAAAAAAAATCCCTTCATTAGAAATAATGAAGGGATTCAAGAAAGGCAACGACCTACTCTCCCACAAATGCAGTACCATCGGCGCTAACGGGCTTAACTTCTCTGTTCGGAAAGGTAAGAGGTGAGCCCCGTCGC
>NZ_BMNR01000009.1:0-72875 GCF_014646655.1 Yeosuana aromativorans
CCTGACCATAGCCACGGTGCTGGACCTGGTGGACGGCCTATTGCCAGATGCACAGTTGGCAAGCTATGATGCCATTGAAAAACTGGTGCTGAAAGAAAAGAGCTAAAAAAAACAATCCGTTCCCAATAAGAAGACAGACCAGCCATTTTTTTCAACCAAAAGGGATTTTTGTGAAATCATTACGGAACAAAAGCCCCAACATCTATCGAACTAATACTATGCAATGTTTTTGGTAAATTCAAGGGATGGTTTCGTTTTTCATTAAAATACTCCTTGGTTTTACTGGGACAAGAAGCTTTTTTAATAAAAAAATAGTGAACCGATACCCTTTTATGACCTATAAAAACCAAAAGCCGGCAATACCGATCAACAAAAATTGGCCATATGTTTTTTCCTGTAAATTATTCCCTGTTCATGGGGCTTACGGGGCTTTTTACCGTAAAAATGGGATAAGCAGAATTTGACAGACCCTACAACGGTCCAATATCCACCAGATCATATGAAATCCTATTGGTTTGCCGCAAATAAGTGCCATTTTAATGGGGTCTCAAGAGCTTTTGCCGCAAATCCAAAATAAATGCAACCAATCAAAATTGTTAAATAGCTGGTTTTAAACGGAATATGAACCAGTAACATCGCGCAGCGTGTTACCCTCTTGCTCTTCCCCCTTAGTTTTATAATCACGCTTATGTAGAGAATTTTTTATGATAGTAAATACTTGTAATAAGTAACTTTATATAGGGGGAAAACTCTCAATAATTATAATCTGTGACCAATGAAGAACATAGAGGAACTCAATACGCTAGTTATAAATTCACCAATATCTTAAAGAGCTATAAGGGACTTATAAAACAATCTATGAGCAGGAAAGGAAACTGCTGGAATAATGCAATAGCTGAAAGTTTCTTTAAAAGTTTAAAGGTAGAATGGGTATATAAACACAATTACTGGCTTAGATTAGAAGCTGAGTTATCTATATTTCAATGGATAGAAACTTGGTATAACAGAAGAAGAATACACTCTTATTTAGGGTATAAATCTATAGAAGAGTTTAAAATTGAAATGTTTAATCAAAAAGTAGCTGCATGACTCTTATCTAATTGTCCACTTTTTTATTGCAAGTCCAGCTTTTTTTCAGAAATATATTTTGTAGCTGTTTTTCCATGATGCTTTTTAAATAAGTAATTGAAATGAGTATAGTTGTTTATTCCAATGGCATCCATTGCTTCTTGTATTCTGTCACAACCTTCATCAAACATTTTTGCAACATATTGCATTTTAATAGTATTTACAAAGGAGGTTGTTGTTTGTCCAGATAATGCTTTTAATTTTCGATGAAGTTGCATCCTGCTAAGCCCTATTTCTGATGCAAAATCCTTTGTAGAAAATTCTGGATTGCTCATGTTATCTTCAATTATTTTTGAAATTTTTGCAATTAGTTTTTGATCATAAGGTGAATAGTGGTTTTTTACTTCTACTGTGATATTTTGTGAAATTAAAAATTCTCTGAATTTGTTTCTAGTATCTAAAATATTTACGATTTTTTGATGAAGAGATTGCGTATTGAAAGGTTTTGTAATATAATCCCAAGCACCAGCTTCTAAACCTATTTTTATATGTTCTTCAGCTGTTTTAGCAGTCAGTAAGAGGATGGGTATATGTGATGTCTTAATATTTTGTTTGATTTCTTTACACATTTCAATACCATCCTTTTCAGGCATCATAATATCGCTTATAATGATATCGGGAAGGTGTTCAACAGCTTGTTTAATTCCTTCTAGTCCATTTGATGCCTCCAAAATCGTGTAATGGGTTTTAAGGCTGTTTTTAAGATAGGCGCGTAAATCATGATCGTCTTCAATAACTAGAATGCTCTCAAGTTTTTCTGAACTTTCCTTTTTCGGGTTGTCAAATTCAATGGATAAATCACTGAAGGAATTAATTGATTTACTTGCTTGGGTAAGTTCTTCATTTTGGTAGTCATTTTCAGAAACAGGTATTGTTACAATAAATTCTGTACCACCATAATTACTATCAGAGACATCTATTTCTCCCTTGTGAGCTCGTATTAAGTGATAACTTAAATGAAGTCCTATGCCTGAAGATGAACGATTTTTACCATGAAAAAACCGCTCAAAAACTCTATTCTTTTCTTTATCAGGAATGCCTTTTCCACTATCTTTAATAATAATACTTGCAAACTTTCTGTTCTTTTTCCAAATAGGTTTTATTTCAATTTCAATAATTCCATGTTTTGGAGTAAATTTAAAGGCGTTGGACAATAAGTTGTACAAAACTTTTTCAATGATATCTTTATCAAAAAAGCATTCAAATGAATCTGGCGTTATAACATTAAAGTTAATCTCTTCATTTTTTGCCTGCCACAAAAATGCTTTAGTTGTTTCCTTTGTAAAATCAGAAAGATCATTATGAGATACTTTTAGAATATTGAGATTAGCATTTACTTTACGAAAATCCAAAAGCTGATTTACCAAAAACATCATGCGTTTAGTGTTACGCTTGACTATCTGAAAACAAAAATCACGATGTTCTTTGCTTATTGAAGGGGACATAAGATCGTTAAGAGGCCCAATTATTAGTGATAATGGAGTTTTGAATTCATGTGCTACATCAGTAAAAAAATTGAGTTTAAGTTCATTTATTTCTTGATCCTTGACATGTTGGATGTTTTCTAACTCTAATTGATGTTTTAATTTTTGTCTATTATTCAGAAAAAATATAAAACCTAAAATAATCCCCAATACCAAGGCAAAGTAAAGTAAATAGGCCCATATGGAAAACCATGGCGCAGGTAATATTTTCAAAATGATTTTTTTTTGGCTACCATTCCAAACACCATCGTTATTGGCTGCTTCAACATAAAAAGTATAACTTCCTTGTTTTAAATTTGAGTAAGTAGCGAATCGATGGTTACCAACATCATGTATCCAATCTGTGTCATAGCCCTCTAACTTATATTTATACATGTTTTCGTAGGCATTAGCATAATTGGTGCCAGTAAATTCAAAGAGAAAATTATTTTGTTTGTAATTTAAAGTAAGTTCTTTAGTAAGATTTATTGATTTCTGAAGTACTTCTCGACCAAAATAACTTTTCCCCGGAGAAATACTAATGTTGTGTATTTTAAAATCAGAAATGGCAACATCAGTTCTATATGGGTTATCTATTATTTCATCAGGATTAAAATAGTTTATACCATGAATGCTTCCAAAAAAGAATTTGCCATCTTTATCATTTCCAACAGCTTCAGTGAATGTGCTAGATTGCAGTCCATCGTTATAGGTATAACGACGAGCATTATTTTTATTGATATCGTAGCGAATTAGCCCCTGTGAATTGGTAAGCCAAAGATTATTATGGTCATCCTCAA
Organism: Yeosuana aromativorans; assembly: GCF_014646655.1. Taxonomy (GTDB): domain Bacteria; phylum Bacteroidota; class Bacteroidia; order Flavobacteriales; family Flavobacteriaceae; genus Yeosuana; species Yeosuana aromativorans. The sequence goes on from NZ_BMNR01000009.1 coordinate 3,392, forward strand.
GAATCCCCATAATTTTTCTGTCTACAATACCATCAATAGTAATTTGGCTTATTTTGTTCGAATCCTTGGGTTTTTTTAAAAGTCCTGCATCCGTCCCAATCCATAGGTTTCCGTCTTTACCTTTAAGAAAGCACCATATAGTATTGTTAGCGATATGGTAATCATTCTGCATGGATTCTTTATAAACTTCAAGCGAAATAAAATTGCCTTCATTGGTCAAATTCAATTTGTAAAGCCCATCTGAAATAGTCCCAATCCATATACAACTTGCATCCTTATCATAAAGTAAGCGAAATATTCTTTTGCCTCTTAAAATTTCTGTTTGTGGGTATAGATAGTGAATCCAGTCAGTATGATCACCATTTCTAACAATAAGTCCTGAAAATGAACCAAAATAAATGTGGCCGTTTTCATCTTTGCATATTGAAGAAACTTGTAACGGGAAAACAGGATCATGTCTTGTAATTAATTTATCTTGCCTTAAAGACACGTCATTTTTGTCATATAAAAATAAACCGATATCTGATCCAATAAAAACCGTTTCATTTATTTTGGTAAGACAAAGTGGATCAAAATTGAATGCAGTATTAATTTTTTGTGTTTTATGATCTTTCAGTGAATATTGAAAACAGCCTTTATTTTGAACACCATAATAGAGGTCATCATCATCTAACATTAAAGTGCTAATGTTTACGTTTTGTAAAAGTTTGGTTGATTCTTCTAACGGAATACTTTTGAATTTTTTTTGAGAAAGATTTGTATAACAAAGCCCTTGACGGTTTCCTATCCATAAGGTATTGGTATTATCCAAAAAAAGTGACAAAGCCGTGTTGCTCAATAAACTTCGTTCTTCATAAAAACTTGATGTGTAATTTTGCTTAATCTTATAATTTCTAGCATCTAAATTAAAAAGCCCTGAATTTAATGTTCCAATCCAAATATTGCCATCATTGGATTTACAAAGGGAAATAATATCCATACCAGAAAATGCTTCTATTTGATCTACTACAACCTTGTTGCCCTGATGTTTTATAACATTTAAGCGTCCATATCCCCCTGCTAAGATATTGTGGTTCTTGTCTTCAATTAATTCAGAAAATTGTTCGCTTTCTATTTCTTTAAGCTGAATGCAATTATTATTTTTTAATATCCATATGCCCCTGTTTGTAGCAAAGTAAATAGAATTATCGAGAGTTATTAAAATCTTATGAACGTTTAAACCCGTTAATGGAAGTTGAACGATTTCTGCTTTTGGTTTTTCATCATCAATAATCTTTAGTAAACCGTTCCCAGTTGCTATAAGTATTTCGCCATTAGCATTTTCAGAAATGTCATATATTAGATTAAATTCTTGGGGAGTATTGATCCTCGTGAATTTTTCTGTTATTAAAGAATAATAATTCAGCCCATTGCCATCAGTTCCAATCCATATTCTTTTTTTAGAGTCTTCAAATAAACATGTTATTCGGTTACTAGAGAGGCTTTCTATGTCTCCTGTTTTATGTGAAAAATTTGTTACTTTAAAACCATCGTATCTGTTTAAACCATCATACGTTCCAATCCAAATAAATCCATAGCTATCTTGTATTATGGAACTTACGTCGTGTTGTGTAAGTCCATCATTAACCGTCAAGGATTTAAATTGTAACTCCTGTGCGTACAAATAATTTTGAGAAGTTAAAGGACACACATAAAATATCAGCCATAATAACAAAATTTTGGGGTTCTCTAGTATTGTTTTCATTTGAATATGGTGCCCTAATATGCTGTAATTATAAATGACTAGGATGAGTTTCCCTTTCTTGATTATTCAGAAAATAAATATGACCAAAAACAAAGCTATAAAAAAGTATGAAGATTTTTAGGGATTAATAAAAGATGTTACAATATATACTAAAAATGTTACATGGTAAGATGTAATGTATATAATCAAGATTATTGTCAATCAATTCATTGAAAAAAAATAACAATTGAATAGGGTGTGCTTTTTTTGAAATAGTAAATTGTTACAATGTATTTGATTGTTGTTACATTATTTATGACGACTTTCTGCAATCCTAAATAAATTTGTTTATCAATGCTTTATAGTCAGTGAAATAAAAAAAAAAATCGTTGATGTTAGTATTGTCAAACTAAAACTAAATAAACTATAACCTTATGAAAAAATTATTACTGTATTATCCTTTAAGGTCTTTACTTTATGCTTTATTAGGATTATTGGTGTTTACCTCATGTGAGAGTGATAGTGTAAACAATCAGCGAACAAAAGAACTATTGGCAACAGTTTCAACTGATAAAACAGTGGCAAATGGTGCTGAAGTGAAATTCATTGATCTATCTCTTGGGGTTTTAAATAGAACCTGGACTTTTCCGGGCGGTGACCCTGCTACTTCGGATCGGCCTGAAGCTGACGTTGTTTTTCAAGAAGAAGGAGATATAACGGCTACATTGGAAGTAGAATATTTTGATGGAACCAAAGAAACAAAGGAATTTCCTATTAAAGTGTATCCTGAGCTAATAGCAGATTTTACACCATCAGCTACTAGAATAAAGGTTGGTGAATCTGTCACGTTTACAGATGCAACAATTGGTAATGCTACTTCATGGAACTGGGTATTTGAAGGTGGCACACCTGCAACCTCAACTGAGCAAAACCCAACAGTAACATTTAATGTTAACAAACCTGTTACTATTTCATTATCGGTAACAAGATCTGGAGATGGAAGTGTCTCCTCGGTTGAGAAAACCGATTTAGTTCAGGTTGGTCCTCCAGAATTAATGCTCAACGGTAATTTTGAAGATGGTTTGATTGTAGGTTGGCAAACCTGGAATGGAGCAGGTTTCCCTTATGCTGTTGAAGATGGTGGCGCCAATGGAACAGCTAAAACATCTTACTTTAATTATGACAGTACCTGGGCTTTTGCTCAATTAATTTCTCGCGACAAAGACCCGAGCATTACCGTAGCTGTTGAAAACGGCAGGGATTACACTATAAGTGCCTATGTAAAAGCTGCTACAGCAGGTGTTGCAAATTTGAACACATTTCGTTTAGTAAATCATCTTCCAGCTTGGAGTAGTTCATTGCCAGTAGGAGGTACACCTGAAGGTTATTCTGAGTATTATCCTATTTCAGGTACAAGTCTCCCAGTGGTTTTAACTACCAATTGGCAACTTGTTTCTGTAGTTGTCAGGATACCTGATGATGGGAATTCAAGGACGAACTGTTTTCCTGATTTAGTATTTGGAAGTAGTTCTAATGTGAAAATTTCAGTTGATGAGATATCGATAAAAGTTGTAGAATAGAAAAATGAAAAAACTAAACATAATTATCATGAAAATAGGTACAATTAAAAATATATTGCTTGTGGTATCATTACTGTTTACCGGTATGATTTATTCTCAAACAAAAATTACGGGAACAGTTACGGATGATAATGGGTTGCCATTACCAGGTGTAAATATCTCAATAAAAGGAACTCAAAAAGGAACAGTTTCTGATTTTGACGGCAAATATTCAATAGATGCCAGCTCCAATGACATACTTGAGTATTCGTATATTGGATACTTGACCCAAGCAATAAATATAGGAGGGAAAACTACAATTAATGTCACAATGAAGCCTTCTATAGAGTCAATGGATGAAGTTGTTGTGATAGGGTATGGATCACAAAAGCGTTCGGATGTTACAGGGGCTGTAACCTCAATAAACACTGATGCTTTAGAGTCTAGACCTATTACAAATATTGAACAAGCGCTACAAGGTCAAGCAGCAGGTTTATCTGTTAGTTCAACAGGTGGACAACCTGGTGCTGCAACAAAAATGAACATTAGGGGTATTAGTTCAGTAAGTGGAAGTTCTCAACCTTTAATTGTTATTGATGGTTTTCCTATTGATCAAGTAAGTACTTCAGGTGGAGGAGGTTTAGAAGCATTTAGCTCACAAATTAGTGCTTTTGCATATGTTAATCCTGATGATATTGCGACAATAGAAGTATTAAAAGATGCATCAGCAACTGCAATATATGGTAATCGTGGTGCTAATGGAGTCATTATGATTACTACTAAAAAGGGGAATAAAAAAGGAGAAGCAGGCATAACATACAGTACTTATATGGGTTTACATGAGATGAATAAAAGGTTAGATGTCTTGGATTTTGCTGGATATGTAAAATACCAACAAACAAGTAATCCAAACAATAGGCTTTTTACTTCAGAGACTGGTGTTCCATATGTTTTTTCTAATCCAGATGCGATGAATGTCAATTGGCAAGACGTAATATATAGAACAGGCTTTACTCAAAATCATTCTTTATCTGCGCAAGGAAGGTCCGATAAAACAAACTATGCGGTTTCGGCTTCTTATACTCAAGATAAGTCAGTTTTAATAGAAACTAATTATAAGAAACTTACCAACCGTATTTCAGTTGATCACAAATTTAATGACATCCTCAAAGTAGGTGGAAGCCTTACTTACAGCAATATTGTTAATAATGGGGTTCCTACTGATGGAAGAGAGGGAACGGCCGCAGGTGTTACTATCACGGCATTAGTGGCAGCTCCATTCCACATGGATAATGATACTCAAGCTTATTTTAGAAGAGCTGGAGTCTCTCAGAGTAACATTGATAATGTAATACAAGGAAATTTAGGCGAACCTGATAATGTTGCTAAAAACACAGATCTTGACAAAAATATTAACCGTACAATTAGTAATCTCTATGCAGATTTCAAATTCTTGGACTGGTTGTCTTTTAAAACTACTTTAGGAATAGATATTTACAATCTTAAAGATCAGCAATTTTATTCTACAAAAACGCCATCAGGTCAATTAAATAATGGTCTTGCAATTCAAGCAAGTGTTAATGCCAAAAATATTGTAAGTGAAAATTACTTTACTTTTTCAGAAGAATTTGGAAAACACAATGTTAATCTTGTAGCAGGGTTTTCATACCAAAAGCACCAGAATGAGTTTAATAGAATTGAAGGTAGAGATTTCCAAAACGAGACTTTAGGTTATAATTCCCTGCAGGGAGCTGGAGAATTTACAGCTCAATCTTCTGCTGATGATTTGGTCATGCAATCCTATTTAGCTAGAGCAAATTATTCCTATGATAATCGGTTTCTTCTTACAGGATCATTTCGTAGAGATGGCACCTCTAGGTTCCAAAAGAATAAATGGGGTAACTTCTATTCAGGGGCTTTGGCATGGAACGTTCATAATGAAGCTTTTCTTAAAGATTCAGAACTTATATCAAATTTAAAATTGAGAGCAAGTATTGGACAAGTTGGTAACGCTAGTGTACCGGTTCAAGGGGCTTTACTGGATCAGACATATTCAAATTATACTTTTAATGGAACTTCAGCCAATGGCGTTAGTCCTCTAAATTTAGAAAATAAAGATCTTACATGGGAGACCACAACACAAACGAATGCTGGTATTGATTTAGGGTTATTTAAAAACGCTCTTAATATTACTGCTGACTATTATATTAAAAAAACTACTAATCTCTTATTGAACACACCTGTAAGTATTTCTACAGGGTTTGCCTCAGGATGGTTTAACATTGGTGAAATAGAAAATAGCGGTTTTGAGTTGTCTCTTGATTACGCATTAACAACTAAAAGAGGTTTTGGATGGAGCACAAAATTTAATTTCACTACACAACAAAATAAAATCAATGCTTTAGGTGGTGACGGTGAACCCATTTATATTGACGTGAATTACGACGCAATTAATACAGATGAGGTTATTCTTCAAGTAGGAGGTTCAATCAATGACCTTTACGGATATACTACTGATGGTATATATTTACCAAGCGATTTTAATCCAGATGGTTCACCAAAAGCTGGGGTAGCTACAGCAGGAGCTGGTGAGAAACCAGGTGATATTAAGTACGCCGATATAAATAATGACGGAGCAATTGATGGTTTTGATCGATCTGTGATTGGAAACACGTTACCAAACTTTTTTGGTTCATGGAGTAATAACTTCTCCTTTAAAGGAATTGAACTAGATGTAGTGCTTCAATATTCATACGGGAATGACGTATTTAATGCAACAACAACAAGAGTTGCATCTTTTCCTGGTGGAAATGGTAATCAATCTGCAGCCTGGCTAGATAGATGGACTCCACAGACTCCAAATAATACGCAATATGCAAGAGTACCATCGTTAAGACCAGCAGATTATTTAATTGAGGATGGTTCATTCATTCGTTTGCAAACAGTTAGGTTGGGATTCAATTTACCATCCAAATTGACAGATGCTCTTAAAATTAAAAGCGCAAAAGTATATGTTGCAGGAGACAATTTAGCGGTATTCACAAAATACTCTGGGTATGACCCAGAAGTCACTTCAAACCAAGTTGACTACAGATATCCATTTGTACAAGGATTTGATTATGGTGCATTCCCACGGGCAAAAACATATTTGATGGGCTTAAACATTCATTTTTAACATTTAAATTATTTAACTATGAAAAATTTAGTATTAATTATATTTTCAACTATTTTGCTTTCATCCTGTAATGATCAATTAGACATTGCTCCTAAAAGCAATTTAGAATTAGGCAACTTCTTTGCCACGCCTGAAGATTTTGATTTAGCTCTTACTGGGGCTTATGATCCAATTGCTGTTCACCAAGGTGATAGGGGGTTTGGCACCTATTTTAAAGGGTTGTTGATGATGGGACGTGCAGGAACTGATGAAATGTACGTTAATCAAGGGTTTTGGGATGCCACTGGTAAAGAAATAGGCAATTATACATTTACTTCCTTTTCAAGGATACCAAGTGCAGTTTGGCAATTGCAATACATTGGTATAAATAGATGCAACGTTTTAATTGATAAAATTAAAAATACCAGTGTTTCTATGCCTGAGGCAACAAAACAAAGAATTCTTGGTGAGGCAAGTTTTTTAAGGGCTTTTTACTATTTCCAACTAGCACGTTTTTATGGAGGCGTACCTATTATAACTGAGGATACAAATTTAAATGAATTTAGAAATATTAGAAGTTCCTTGTCTGATACCTATGATTTTATCATTAATGATTTAAAAGTTGCTGAAGAAAATATTCCAGTAATTAATGAACCAGGAAGAGCAACTAAGTATGCTGCCAAAACATATTTGGCAAAGGTTTATTTGCAAATGTCTGGTGAACCCTTAAAAGATCAAACTGCTGCTGCAAAAGCTGCTGCATACGCAAAGGATGTTATTGATAATGGCCCTTATGACCTTGAACCCAACTATGAAGATATTTTTAAATTGGACCACGAGCATGGAGTGGAATATATTTTTAGTGCAGAATATATTGCAACAGACCTTGAAGGAGGAGAAGTTGCAACTTGGGATGGTCCTCCTGGAAACTATACATACACAATTTCATATTCAATATGTCGTGCCATGCCAGAATTATATAATTCATATACACCGGGAGATGTTAGAAGAGACCACAATATTGTTGACTATGTTGTTATAGATGCTGATGGAAATACACAACCAACTAACGATGGTAATTATTATGCTTATAAATGGAGACATGACCCAAATCCAGCAACTCGTGGATATGCTACAGAATGGCAATCACCATTTAATTTTCCGCTCACGCGTTTTGCAGATGTATTGTTAATGTATGCTGAAGCACAATGTCGTGCTGATGGCAGTCCTAATGCAGATGCTTATACTGCTATTAACAGGGTGCGCACAAGAGCTGGATTAGGTAACTTAAGTGGGCTTTCAGGACCAGCATTTTTACAGGCAGTTCTTGATGAAAGAAAGTGGGAACTTTGTTTTGAAGGCCATCGTTGGGTAGATTTAGTACGATATGGTAAATTGATTGAAGCGGTGCGAGCATCAAGCACAGGTAATCCTATTGCTGCGGCTAATATCAAGGATTATCACGTATTATTTCCTGTACCAGATAGAGAAATACAAGTAAGTGGTGGTGATTTAGAACAAAATCCAGGGTATTTAGCAAATTAATGAGTTTAGTTTAGTTAAAAAAGAGAAAAGTGGATTAAGAATCATCTCTTTTCTCTTTTTAAAAAACTAAAACAAAAAATATTAATTACATGAAGCATATTATTCTTTTATTTTTTGCAGTTTTTTTGCTTTTAAGTTGTAGTAAAGATGCTGCAGTTAATAAAAACGAACCTGATCCTATTGATGAACCTAATCCTATACCTGATCCTGATCCCGTACCTGATCCCGATCCAACTCCTGCAGTTGATTATACCGTAGGTATAGAGGGAGAATGGCGAGCTGATATATACGAATCTGAGGACGTAGGTAACCCTGTTAATTATCCTTATTTCGCATGGTATCCTGACGGACATATATCCGTGCTACCAGATGGAAACCAATATATTATGTTTTGGGCTGAATTTGAATCACATCGATCAATTGGTTCAACCCAATTTGTAGAGGATCAAACAACCCTCCAACCGAGCAATCCAGTATTTGGTGGAAGAGGAGACTATGATGCTTATAATAATGGAGGTTCTTGGCTAATGTCAGTATTTCGTCAAGAAAATGACAATTTTATTGGGTTTTATCATGCAGAAGACCATTGGTATCCTCGAAACAGTAGTGGTATTGCATGGAAATCTATTGGAGTGACCTACTCAACCGATAAGGGAACAACATGGAGCGAAGGAGAGCAGATTATAACAAGCCCCAAAGCAAAACCTGCAGCCCCTGAATGGGGTGGATCAGGCGATTGCTGTGTAGTTTGGGATCATTTTAATAATCGGTGGGTTTGTTATTATCAGGAAAATTGGATATATATGGCTATTTCAGAAGATCCAAATGGAGCTCCAGGCACATGGAAAAAATATTATAACGGAGCATTCACAGAACCTGGACTTGGAGGACAACAAACACAAGTACCGGGGTTGTCTCCTGGAGCCAACCCTTCTGTACACTGGAACACACACCTTGAAAAGTGGGTTATGGTATGGCATGGATGGGGTAATACGGCTAAAATTTTTCTTTCAGTAAGTGCTGATGGCATTAATTGGAGTACTCCAGTAAGCATAATTGGTTCAGAACAAGGTGGTAGGGCTTGGTATGCAACTATAATAGGTAACACAGATGTTGAAGCAGGACAGGTTGCAAAAATTTATTACGCCGATATGACAAATAGTGGTAGAAAGTTTAAAGTTCGAACCATAAAATTTTTTAAACCTGGTGAATAATATTTCTTGTTTTCAATGAATCCCCGAGTAGGTTAAGCTACAGATGGAAATATAATTTTAACAGAAAAAGTTGAATTAAAATCAAGGGTAATTTTTTTAAATCAATTACCATTTATTCTTAAAAAACGGCAAGAATGCGAAGATATATAGCCCTTATAACAATATTAGTAGTTGTATTAACTAGTTGTTCGGCACAAACAAATAAAATAAAACATTATTTTTCTGAAGCATCAAACAATGATGAGGATTTTACATCCAAAGTCTTTGATGTGCTTAATAATGATAAAGAATCAGAATGCACAATAGAGTTCAAGACTGGAATATATAATTTTTATCCAGAGAAAGCTTATGAAAAATATGTAAAAATTTCTAATAATGATAATGGACTTCGCAAGTTTATTTTTGCTTTAGAAGGAAGAAAGAATATAACTATCAACGGTAATGGAGCCACTTTTATATTTCATGGGAGCGTTATTCCTTTTTTGGTTGAAAATTCCACAAATATTAAAATAGAAAATATAAACATAGAATATGATTTTCCTTTTGATTTAGAAGGAGTTGTTGTTGCTAATAACCAAAAAGAAAAAACATTTGACTTAAAGATCAATAAAGAAAACAAATACAAAATAAAAGATGATATCCTATACTTTAGCGGATACGACTGGGAAATAGGTATGGGAGAAAACATTGTTTACAACGCCATAACTAAATCACCGGAATACTTTACTTCAAAATATGAACATAATTTTAATAAGCATTTTTTAAAAGCAACAGATCTTGGCAATAACATTGTTAGGTTCTCAAATTTGGATGCGGCCAAAGTTCCACCAGTAGGTAGCATATATTCTGATAAAGGCCCACATGGTAAAAACAGGAATATAGTTGGTTTTAGGGTTTATAAGTCTAAAAATCTAGTACTGAACAACATCAATGTTTATCATTCTGGGGCAATGGCACTTATCGCCGAAAAGACAGAAACAATTTCATTGAATAAATTTAATGTCATCTTAAAAGAAGGATCTACAAGGGTAATTTCAGCTACTGCTGATGCAACACATTTTATAAACTGTAAAGGTAAGATATCTATGGATGATTGTAGATTCGAAAATATGCTTGACGATGCTACAAATGTTCATGGTACATATATGATTTGTGATGAAGTGATTGATGCTTCAACTGTTGCATTAAAGTTTGGTCACTTTCAGCAACAAGGATTTGATTTTGCAGAAAAAGGTGATACTTTAAGATTTATAGATAGAACTAATCTGCTTCCTGTAGGTATTGGTGTAGTTAAAAGCATTGATATGATTAATGAAAATTACTATAAGATTGCTTTTGAAGATAAAATTCCTGATTTCACCAAAAAAAATATAGCCATTGAAAACATTACATGGATGCCTTCTTTAGAAGTGAAAAATTGTTCTGTAAAACAAAACCGGGCACGCAGTCTATTGATTTCAACTTCAAAGCCTGTATTGATTGAAAACAATTACTTTGCTTCAATGATGGCCGGCATTAGAATATGTGGAGATGCAAATTATTGGTTTGAATCTGGGCCTGTATCAAATGTAACCATTAGGGGTAATACTTTTGAAAATTTAGGTGTTGGAGGTCATTCACCACAGGCAATATTGCAAATAGATCCTATCATTGGGAAAGAATATAGAAAAGACGGTTATTATCATAAAAATATAGTTTTTGAAAACAATAAAATAAGAACATTTGATCCTCTTGTTATTTATGCCCTAAGTGTTGACGGATTAATAATAAGGAATAACACAATTATCCAAACAAAAAAATATCCACAGATTTTCAATGATTTATCTCCGTTTGATCTTCAAAATTGCACAAACATAAAAATAGAAGGAAATACTTATAAAGGTGACAATGAAGCTTCAATTAGCTTAATTAATTGTCAGAAATTGGAAATTGATTCAAAGCAGGAAGGGTTTTTGGAAAACACTATTAAAAATCCAAATAAATATTTCTATCAAAATTAAGTTATTTAATGCTTACGTAATTTGAGTTAGTTTGAGTTTAAGCAGTTTGGATGGGGCTGTTAGATACAGTCCCATCTAATTTAAACAGAAATTACAACTAATTTAGTAACCAGAAGTAATGGAGAGGTCTAAGAAAGAACTAAGAAATAAATTACAACATAAACACAAATTCACTTGACAATAAACAAATGTTTTAAAAATCATAAAATGAAAACAAAATATTTTCAGTTGATTTTTGTTTGGTTTTCAGTAACTATATGTTTTTCGCAGATTAATTTTGATGAAAATCAGGTTCCTGATTACATTTTGCCTGAGATTTTGCTGACTCAAAATGGAAAAAAAATCGAGACTTCCAGTCAATGGGATTCCATTAGAAGACCTGAGATTTTGGACATGTTTAAAAATCATGTTTATGGAGATGTTTGTGATGATGACATTAAAATCAAGTTTGAAACAACAGATGTTGATGATTATGCCTTGTGTGGCAAAGCAATCAGGAAGAACGTAGCCATACATTTTATCAATGGGACAGACACCTTGACGGCTAATTTGCTTATTTACATTCCATCAAAGCATCCCGATGGGCCTGCGCCGTTATTTTTAGGAATGAATTTTTTTGGAAATCATACTATTCATTATGATTTGAGTATTCCAATTTCTGACAGCTATGTTAGAAATAATCCTGGGTTTAATATTTTCAATAACAAGGGAACGGAGGAATCTCGAGGTGTACGTGAAAGCAGATGGCCAGTAGAAAGAATCATTGATAGAGGATATGGAATAGCAACCATTTATTATGGAGATATTGATCCAGATTTTGATGACGGTTTTAAAAATGGTCTGTATAAACTAACAGCCAATTGTGCAAGTAAGAATCCTGATAAAAGAAGTTCCATTTCGGCTTGGGCTTATGCTTTATCAAGAGCAATGGACTATTTTGAAACAGACGATGACATTAATCAAAGCCAAATAATTGTTTTTGGACATTCAAGATTGGGTAAAGTAGCCCTTTGGGCTGGAGCAGTTGATAAAAGGTTTGCTATTGTTATTTCCAATGATTCAGGTTGTGGAGGGGCCGCTCTCTCTAGAAGAAAATTTGGAGAAACCGTTAAACAAATCAATGAAAGTTTTCCACATTGGTTCTGCAAGGCATTCAAAGATTTTAATGATAAGGAAGATTCATTACCATTAGATCAGCATATGTTGATAGGATTGATAGCTCCTAGACCGGTATATGTTGCTAGTGCGGAAAATGATAAATGGGCTGACCCTAAAGGAGAATATCTCTCTTTGTTTTATTCTGGGCCCGTTTATAGGCTTTATGGTTTGCAAACTTTTGAACAAGATTCATTGCCACTAATTAATAAACCACTTTGGATTGGTAACATGGGATATCATATTCGATCTGGCGATCATGATATCACAAGATTTGATTGGGAAAGGTATTTAGATTTTGCGGATAATCATTTTAATAAAATTAAATAATCATGCTTTACGGTAAAATAAACTTTTTACAACTACTATTATTTCTTGTAGTAGTACAACATTCTTTATTCGCTCAAGAATTTAAACTAAGTGATTATCTTATAGAAGGTGAAAAAGATGCAACCCTCTCTGTATTGACGATGTTGCAAGATGCTGCAAAACACAAAAACAGTAAAGTAATTATTGAAAAGGGCACTTATAATTTTTATCCCGAAAAAGCGTATGAACAGTATTGTTTTGTGACAAACCATGACAACGGCATGAGGAGAATTGCCTTTAACATCAAAAATTTTGATGGTTTAACAATTGATGCTCAAGGATCTACCTTTATTTTTCATGGTGTGATGATGCCATTTAATATTGAAAATTCGAAAAATATAGACATTTCCGGTCTAAACATTGACTGGTTTCTCCCTCTGCACAGTGAAGGTTTAATAGAAGCAAATGATACCACCAATCATTCGTTTGATTTAAGACTAGCTGATAATATGCCATATACAATCAGGAATGAGCAACTAATCTTTATCAAAGAAGGATTTGAGCATGATTTAAACCAAGCTATTTTGTTCGATCCCGAGCGAAAAGCTGTGTCATATAATACTAGCAAGTATACACCACTGAAAATGATTGACCATATTGTAATTAGGAATAAAGACAAATTTGATTATCACAATTATATTGATTTTCGAAGACCGGAGTATGAAACTCAGGACTTGGAGTATGCCATAAAAGCCAAAGAACTGGAACCGGGCTTGGTGAGAATTTCAGGACTTAAAGGTATGCCGCCTCCTATAGGAATGGTTTTGGTTTGCAAAGGTCAGTTCGGAAAGGCAAGAATTGCAAATGCGTTTCATATTAATGAAAGCAGCAATGTGAAATTACACGACTTGAACATTTATTACGCTGGAGGAATGGGCGTTATTGGTGAACGCAGTCAGGATATCACTCTTGATCATGTTAATATATTACCAAATCCAGAAAAAAAACTTATGGTGTCTATAACAGCTGATGCAGCACATTTTGCTGGCTGTAAGGGTAAAGTAGTTATTGATTATTGCAATTTTAGAAATCAACTTGATGACGGCTTGAACGTGCATGGAGCGTTTGTTATTGTTGAAGATATACTTGGACCAGACAAAGTAGGTGTAAGAATTGGGCATTTTCAGCAAGCAGGATTTCAGTTTGCGGAAAAAGGAGATCGTGTAGGGATTATTGATGTTGATAAATCCCCGGAAGTCGCATTTCAAACAACAGTAAATTCATTAAACAAACTAAACCAGGACTATTATATCATTACGTTCGATGAAAATATTACAGAGAAACTTAACAAAGGTTTTATTCTTGAAAATTTAGACTGGTATCCGGAAGTTACCATTACAAATAGCCAGTTTGCTGATAATAGAGCAAGAGGGCTTTTACTGAAGTCACCAAAAAAGACAATCATCAAAAACAACTATTTCAGTAATATGATGCAGGCCTTGATCATTAGTGGTGGAATAAATACTTGGTGGTATGAATCTGGAGGTGCGCAGGATTTGCTTATAGAAGGCAATACCTTTGGAGATTGTAGTTACGATGGCAGAAAAAGACCCGTGATAAGTATCGGCGGCGATGAGGATTATAAAGGACGCCAGTTAGGCAAAATCATTATTAAAAATAATACATTCAATAATTTCAATCCTTCTATACTTAAGGCAGGTGGAGTAAACAGACTGGAATTTATTAATAATACCATCAATAATTCTAAAACCTTTCCTCCAACTGATTTTGATGCATATGTTATTGATGTAAAACAGGTTGATACCCTTAATATTAAAAATGTAAAAATCAGTAAGGATTTTGTCAACAAGGAGAACATAAAAGCTGTAAAACATAATCTATCTAATTAGGATTAAGTTAATCAAAGCAATTTGTGTTAAAAATATTCATTTCATAAATTCCAAGAACAAATAAAATATAAGACAAATGCAAAAAAAAGTGATTATTGTTTTGGTATTAACACATATGCTTTCGATTGCTTTGGCTCAAAACAATGAAAAAGAGACATTTAGGCTTTTCTTTTTAGGCGGACAATCAAATATGGAAGGTCATGGACTGAACACTGAATTACCAGACTCCCTCAGGGGTACGATTGAAAATGTATGGATTTATCAAGGATGTGCCGTAGGAGATGAAAATCAAAAAGGCGGGTTGGGGAAATGGGATAACTTAAAACCGGGAAATGGAGCCGGATTCATTTCAGATGGCGTGACAAACAAACTCTCGCGTAAGTTTGGACCAGAACTATCTTTTGGCAAAAAATTACAGGAGTTGTATCCTGGTGAAAAAATTGCCTTAATTAAATATGCTAGAGGTGGTTCTTCAATTGATAGTTTGGCTGCTCGTGAATATGGTTCATGGGAATTTGATTACCAAGGCTCCAATGGGATTAATCAATTCGATCATTTTTTGACTACAATTATTGGAGCATTATGTGTAAAAGACATAGATGGCAATGGGATTGAAGATGTATTAGTCCCAAGTGGAATCATTTGGATGCAGGGGGAAAGTGATGCTGTGTTATCAAAAGATATTGCATTTCGGTATTATGCGAATCTCAAGAGGCTCATGGATTTGATACGGGCAGTATTTCGCAATGATGATATTCCAGTAGTGATAGGCAAAATTTCAGATTCTGGAATGGATAACCAAGGGAAGACCTGGGAATTTGGCGAATTGATACAATATGCACAAGAGGAGTATGTTAGAAAGGATAAAAATGCAGCTATCGTAAGAGATACCCAGTTTTATCAATATTCTGATCCTTGGCATTATGACAGCAAGGGATATATTGACCTTGGAATAAAATTCGCAGAAGCAATCTCTATTCTCAGTAAAGCCAAATGATTATCTTTATTAAATCATAAAAATCAAGAATGAAAAACATATATACCACAGTTCTTTCTATTTTATTCATTTTAAACACCATTGGACTTCTGGCCCAAACTGAAACAATTGCTTCAAACAGGAAAAGCATAAGTCTGGATGGCAAATGGAAGTACATAGTAGACCCCATGCAGAATGGTTATTATAATTACAGGTATCAAGTAAATCCAAATGGTTTTTTCAAAGACAAAAGGCCAACGGATGAAAGTGACTTGGTAGAGTACAGTTTTGACAATTCAGATCAATTGAATGTCCCTGGAGATTGGAATACCCAAAAAGAGAATTTGTTTTTTTACGAAGGAACTATTTGGTACAAAAAATCATTTATTTATGTTAAGAATGGCTCGCGTGTATTTCTCTACTTCGGAGCGGTCAATTATGAAGCTAGGGTTTATCTGAATGGCGAGGAACTAGCTGTGCATCAAGGAGGTTTTACCCCATTTAATTTTGAAGTGACTGACTTGTTAAAATCAGGAAAAAACGATGTGGTAGTTAAGGTGGACAATACTCGTAAACCAGAGCAAATCCCTACTGTTAATAGCGACTGGTACAACTTTGGAGGTATCACGCGTTCCGTTAGATTGATTGAAGTGCCTCAGACATTCATTCAGGACTATTCAATACAACTAAAAAAAGGTTCACTATCAGAAGTGGAAGGATGGGTCAAACTTCAAGGGCCTTCCCGTAGTTTGGTGAAGATAGAGATTCCTGAAGAAAAAATATCAATAATAGCACAGCCTGATGCAAATGGTTTGGCCAAAGTGACTTTCAAAAGCAAGTTAAATCTGTGGTCAGATATCAATCCAAAGCTTTATGAGGTGAAGATTACCACTAAAGAAGACACAATTACAGACAAAATCGGATTTAGAAGCATTGAGGTAAATGGACGTGATATTCTGCTTAATGGTAAATCAGTTTTTTTAAAAGGGATTTCTATCCATGAAGTAGCTCCTTTTACTGCCGGAAGAGTGATTGCACCCGAGCAATGTCGTACATTGCTTAATTGGGCCAAAGAACTTGGATGTAATTTTGTGAGGTTGGCACATTATCCCCACAATGAGGATATGGTTCGCATGGCCGATGAAATGGGACTTATGGTTTGGTCAGAGATTCCTGTCTATTGGACTATCGATTGGAAAAATGAGAACGTTTTTTCTCATGCACAAAAACAATTGCTTGACATGATAGCCCGGGACAAAAACAGAGCTGCGGTGATTATGTGGTCTGTTGCCAATGAAACACCAATTAGTGAAGCAAGAACAGACTTTCTAAGAAGATTGGTAGAAACTGCTCGTGAAGTTGATTCTACAAGGCTTCTAACCGGAGCCCTAGAACCTCATGGTAGTGATAGTTTACGACTTTTGGATGATCCCTTTGGTCAATACCTTGATGTGATAGGGGTTAACAACTATTGTGGTTGGTATTATGAAACCCCTTCGTTCTGTTCTGATGTTAAATGGAAAATGATCTACGAAAAACCACTAATAATAAGCGAATTTGGGGGTGGTGCGCTCCAAGGACTGCATGGCAACGAATCAGAGAGGTGGACCGAGGAATATCAAGAAGCCGTTTATAAAAACAACATTGATATGCTTGAAAACATACCTTATTTAAGAGGTACTACGCCATGGATATTAATGGATTTTTTGTCGGCAAGGCGTCCGCTACCTAATATTCAAGATTATTGGAACCGTAAAGGGTTAATTTCTGATCGAGGCATAAAAAAGAAAGCATTTTATACTTTACAAAAGTATTACTTAAAAGAGAATAGCAATTAATAAAACTTAATGATTGAGTTTTTTCATTGGATTTACAAAAATTTTATACAATTAAGTTTAAACTGGTTTGCTAATTTTTTTTAATAGTGAAGTAATTCAAATATTAGGGTAAATAAAAAAATATTAATGTCCAAAAGGTTTCATTCATAAAAATATTGGATCATTAAAGTATAAACTGGACTTACTATATTTGACTGGACATTAAGTTTAGGGAATAACAGTTACATAATTTACCTTCGGATTATGTCAAAACGCAAAAGAAATTACACAACAGACTTTAAGAAAAAAGCTGTAGAATTAATTTATGCCAGGGGCAGTATAGCCCAAGTATGCAGAGAAATGGATATTCCTTCCTCAGTACTGAGTAGCTGGCGAAGAGGAATTATTGAATATGATAAAAATAGTTTTCCAGGACGCGGTAAGTCAAAATTAACAGAAGAACAACGAGAGATTGCCAACTTGAAGAAACAATTAAAAGATATGCAATTAGAACGTGATATCTTAAAAAAGGCGATCAGCATCTTCTCCGAGAGCGACAGGAAAATTTAGGCTCATAAAACATCATAAGTTTAAATTTCCAGTTGAGAAGATTTGTAGTACATTAGAAGTAAGTAAAAGCGGGTATTATAATTAGTTGAAATCAGGCACATCCAATCGATGGTTAGAAAACGAAGCTGTATCTCTAGAAATGCATGATATTTTTCAAGATAGTTTTGAGAGTTACGGAGCTCCAAGAATTAGAATTGAATTGTTAAAACGAGGTTATCGTATTTCCAGACCTAGAGTCGCTAGACTGATGATGGCTAACAAATTATTTGCTAGAAGAAGACGTAAATTTATAGTGACTACGGATGCAAACCATAACTATCCTATAGCTCCTAATATCTTGAATCAAAATTTTTTAGTTAATAGAGAAAATCAAGTTTGGGTCTCGGACATTACTTATATATAACTTGGTCAAGGCTGGATGTATTTGACTGTCATTATAGACCTGTTCCATAGAAAAGTTGTAGGATGTTCAATGAGTCAAACATTAAGTACTAATGATACTATCATTCCTGCTTTCAATATGGCTGTAGCATCAAATACTATTACTGAAGAACTTATATTCCATTCTGATAGAGGGACTCAATACGCTAGTTATAAATTTACCAATATCTTAAAAAGCTATAAAGGACTTATAAAACAATCTATGAGCAGGAAAGGAAACTGCTGGGATAATGCAGTAGCTGAAAATTTCTTTAAAAGTTTAAAGGTAGAATGGGTATATAAGCACAATTACTGGCTTAGTTCAGAAGCTGATTTATCTATATTTCAATGGATAGAAACTTGGTATAACAGAAGAAGAATACACTCTTCTTTAGGGTATAAATCTATAGAAGGGTTTAAAATAGAAATGTTTAATCAAAAAGTAGCTGAATGACTCTTATCTAATTGTCCTCTTTTTTATTGAAAGTCCATTTTACAAATTATTATAATTTATAAATCGCTATAAAATTATGGTTACAATTAACATCACATAAACATGTGATTTTTAATTTTTGATTACGTTGAAATAAATGTTTTCTTAACTTTACTTTAAAAGCAATAAATGATCCGTTTAATTTGTTTGAGCATTTTTTTTGTCGTCAATTTTTCAACATTTGGTCAAACCCGTAATGTGTTTAATCGGCTTTCTACTGCCGATGGTTTGAACTCAAATAAGATTAACTGCATTTGGCAAGATAAAAAAGGCTTTTTTTGGATAGGAACTGAAAATGGAATTCAACGGTTTGATGGTAAAAAGTTTGTAACTTTTAGATCAGATGGATTGGACAATTCAATGCCCCCAATTGGGGTTGATCAAATATTGGATGCTGGAAATGGCAGATTCTGGCTGCGTCAGGGAAGAAATATAGGGCTGTATGATCCATTATCATTTAAATATTTTCCAGTATCGGTTTTATCAGATAATAAATCAACCACAAATTGGGATCCAACACTATTTAAAGATAGCAAGGGAAATGTTTTTCTTTATAATATTGGCTCAAATTTGATGTGCTTTGACAAAACAAGCAATGCATTTTCAGACAAGAAATTACCAATTAAAATACCCGAAAAATGGTTGGTCAATTATCTTTATGAAGATGTTGAAGATAACAAATACTACATATGTAGTAACAAAGGTATAGCTGTTTATAACGCCAACACTCAAGAGCTAAACTTTGATAATCTTAATCATGATAAAAAATCAAATCCTGGTTTGTCAGGCTTTAAGTTTGTTTATAATTTTTACATAGACAGCAAAAAAACCTGGTGGATATTTTATTGGGATACTCAACCACGTAATGAAGCATATGTGGTTAGCCATATAAACCCTGAAACTGGAGTATTGATTGATAATGTTTCAGCGAAATTAGTTGATAATGATAGACACGAACAGTTTGATTGGATATTTGAAACAAATGATGATCAGCTTTGGATAGGAGGGGTTAACACCCTTTTAAATAAAGACGAAATCAATCACACATTTATTCAAAATAATAAATCTTTTAAAGCCGAATTTGATATAAACTGTAGAGTAATAAAACAAATGTTTGAAGATAGAGAAAACAATTTGTGGTTTTGTACAGATAATGGTTTATATGTAATTGGAAATGATCAAAAAAGTGTTTTCAATTATGTGTTTGAAAACGGTTATAATGATGATTTATTAATTAATTCTATTTTGGAGACTAATGATCTTGAAAGTTGGATAAGCGTTTGGGGGAAAGAAATTCAAGTTTTTGACGAGCATTTCAAAAAGCAAGATGTTAATCTTTATAAAGGATTGAAAGATGATTATTTAAAAATGTCATGGTCATTATGTCAGCATAGTTCAAGCGGTTTAATTTGGGCAGGCTGTCAAAACGGAAATATAGTAGTCTTTGAACCAAAAGCCAAAAAAGCTATTCATGTTTTAAATCCCCCTGGAATACAGATGGCTTCTGTGCGTCAGATTATTGAAGACAAAAAAGGGGATTTATGGTTTGGTGCACAAAACGGAAAATTATTTAAATGGAATAAAGGAGATAAAATCATCAATCAGAATTTTAAAGTAGTAAATGATTTTAATGCAGCAATTTTCTGTTTATATATTGATTCACTTGATCGTATTTGGATTGGAACAAGGAAGAGAGGGGTATTTGTTCTAGATAGTACAGGTACTAAAGAGCTATTTCATTTTTTTGATGAGGAAGATAATGGCTCAAAGCAATTTAGTAATAATGTTTATGATATAGAACAATATAATGACAGTATTTTTTTTGTTAGCAACGGCCTTTTGAATATTTTGGATATTAACTCTCAAAAAGTAAAACAATTATCACAATATGATGGATTACCAGGGACTAATGTGTCAAAACTAATAAAAGATAAGGAAGATATACTATGGTTTACTTGTAACAATGGATTGGGAAGCTTTAATTATAAGAAAAATATATTTGCTTCTTACACCAATAAAAATGGTTTTGCATATGCTGAAAAACCAGCCTATGCAAAGTTTAAAATGCAAAATGGGGAAATATGGTTTGGAGGGGAAAACTCTCTTTATGGGTTCGTTCCAGAAGAATTATCTCCTAAATCAACTCCATTTAATGTAACGTTAACAGATTTTAAATTATTAAACAAGTTTATACCACTTGACTCGCTTATGGCTTATAAAAAAGTTTATTTAAAGCCTGATCAAAATACATTCACTATTTATTTTTCATCTTTAAGTTACTCACAACAAGATAGACTATTGTATTATTATAAAATGGATGGAATAAACAATGACTGGATTAGAGCGGACCAAGAACATGCTGCCAAATACACTGTTTTGCCTCCCGGAGATTATACTTTCAATGTTAAGTGTGTCAATTTGCAAGGAGAGGAGTCAAGTAGTATTACGTCTCTAAGTTTAATTGTCTTGCCTCAATTTTATCAAACGTGGTGGTTTATAGCTATGGCCTTGGTTGTTATTTGTGCAATTACATATTTTATTTATCGCCAACATATCAACAAGATATTAGCTGTGGAATTAATAAGAAACAAGGTTGCTAGAGATTTACATGATGATATTGGCTCCACTTTAAGTACTATAAATATTCTTAGCTCAATGGCTAAAAGTAAGATGAATACAGATCCCGTTAAAACCAGTTCATATATTAGTAGGATTACAGATAATAGTCAGCAAATGATGGAGGCTATGGATGATATTGTTTGGAGCATAAAACCGGATAATGATAGCATGCAAAAAATTGTGGCGCGTATGCGCGAATATGCTTCTGGAATACTTGAAACAAAAGATATAGAAATTAATTTCAATGTTAGCGAACAAGTACTCTCACTTAAGTTAAATATGGAAGCACGTCGTGATGTGTTCCTAATATTCAAGGAAGCCATAAATAATATAGCAAAATATTCGCTATGTACTAAAGCTGAAATGTCTTTAAGATATCAAAATCAAAAGCTTATAATGAAAATAGAAGATAATGGTATAGGTTTTAATGTTGATTTGGCAGATGGGGGGAATGGTATTGGAAACATGAGGAAGAGAGCAGAATCTTTGAATGGAATAATTGAAATTAAAAGTAAAGAAAAAGAAGGAACAACAGTTATCCTAAATTTGCCTGTTAATATGTGATTTTCACATATTTATGTGTATTTTTTTTGATTTTGCGTTTGTATTTTTGCAAATAAAAGTGTCATGATAAAAGTACTTATTTATGAAGATAATCCACAACTAAGGGAAGGTTTAACCATGCTTATAGATGGTAGTGATGGTTTTAACGTTGTGGCTTCATACAAAAACTGTAACAATATCATATCTGAACTTAAAACATGGAAACCCGATGTTATTTTGATGGATATTGATATGTCGGGAGTAAATGGATTAGAGGGACTCAAGAGAATAAGAGAAGTTGATCAAGAAACAAAAGTATTGATGCTTACTGTTTTTGATGACAATAAAAACGTTTTTGAGGCTTTAAAAAATGGTGCAAATGGTTATTTGTTAAAAAAGACTCCTCCTGCAAAATTATTGGAATATATAGGAGATGTCGCTTCAGGCGGGGCTCCTATGACCTCATCAATTGCAACCCAAGTTCTTAAAATGTTTTCAGAATTGCCCCACCAGACAAACAATGAATACAATTTAAGTGATCGTGAAAGACAAGTCCTTCAGTTTCTTGTAAATGGATACAGTTACAAGATGATTGCCAATGACATGTTTATAGCTATAGATACGGTTCGATCCCATATTAAAAAAATCTACGAAAAGCTTCATGTTAACAGTAAAAGCGAAGCAGTTGCAAAAGCCTTTAAGGATAGATTGCTCTAGATAGATGAAGAAGCAGATAAGATGTGGTCATTAAATCACATCCTTTTTCATTTAAGCCTAACTTTCACCTTTTTATGCGATTGCCTTGAAATAATTAACTTCATTTTTTTGTAGCAGAACAACTTTCAATTCTATTGAAAAGAAAAAGCTTTTTTAATAAATTAATTAAAACTAAAAAAATGAAAATTACAACACTAAAAAAGGCAAAATTATTGGCCTTAATTTTAATATTGCTTACCTCATTAGCAATTGCCCAAATTAAAAAAATAGACTCAATTTTAATCACTTCAGCTAAAAACAATAACTTCTCTGGCTCGGTATTGATAGCAAAAAATGGACAAATACTTTACAAAAAAGTATTGGGTTATTCAAATCAGGAAAAGAATGTTTTAAATAATGACCAAACCGCTTTTAGTATAGCTTCTGTTGGAAAGATTTTTACAGCTACACTTATTATGAAATATGTTGAATCCGGGCAACTTAAATTGAGTGAGCCAATAAAAGCATATTTGCCGAATTTGTCTATTCCCAATAGTGATAAAATAACCATTCATCATTTACTGTCTCACACATCGGGTTTAGGAAACTATATGGAGCATCCGCTAATTATTGAAAAAATGAATCAAAAAAGCATACGGATAGATGACATTATACCTTTAATAGAAGACCAACCATTGGTTTTTGATGAACCGGGACAAAAACATCAATATTCAAATTCAGGATATATTATTTTAGGTAAGATTATTGAAAATCTTGCCAAAAAAAGCTATTCTGAAGTTCTATATGAAGAGCTTTTAAATCCTTTGGCTATGAATTCAACTAAAATCAGTATAGATATGAACAATTTTAAAGGGATGGCTATTGGATACAGAAGGCTGATTCCTAACGGAAATTGGGAATCAACAATGAATATGCTTCCAACACCACTTTCTGATGGAGGAATTTTCACAACAGCAAAGGATATTTTAAGCTTTGATTGGGCATTGTTCTCTGGGGTAATTTTAAAAGATAAAACGCTAGAACTAATGACTCAACAACATTCTGAAGGAGAACAACCGGGATTTGGAAAGATAGCTTATGGTTACGGACTTATGCTGGATACATTTGAAGAAGGAATTAAATCTGTTGGACATAATGGAGGATCACCCGGTTATAATGCAGAATACAGACATTATAATATTGATAAAGACACTAATTATACACTCATTATTCTTTCAAACCATGAGCGAGTTATAAGGCCTATTTTCTTTGATATTCAGGAGATGATTTTAAATGGAAAGATTTGATAAAATCATTATTGCTTACAGAAAGATGTGATTTTAAATCACATCTTTCTTGTTTCTAATATATCATTTTCACATTTTCATGCTATTGTCAAATTTTGAAATTGATACGTTCTTTGTATTGGAAAATTTTATTTATCAAAGTTATATTATGGGAGCAAAAACCTTTTACTGACAAAACATAATATATAAAATCAAAACAAAAAGGATTTAATCAGTCTTGTAACAAAATTTATTGGCTATCGTCATTAAATCTTTTAAAAATCAATCATCAATCAAAAAACGAACAAAATCATGAAAAAAAACATTTTAAAACTAACAACAATTGCTACTGCTTTATTATTAATTGGGTGCAATAACTCAAACGAAGAAAAAAAGAATTATCAAAACAAAGTATCCATCCAAGATCAAATTGAACGAGGAAAAAAATTAGTTAATGTTATTGGCTGTAATGATTGTCATTCTCCAAAAATAATGACAGAAAGAGGTCCAATTCCAGATCCTAGCAGGTTGTTATCTGGACATGATGCAAATGAAGCATTACCTCCGTTAAATCCTGAATCTGTTAAGGGATATGTTCTGTTTAACATGAATAGTACAGCAACTATAGGTCCTTGGGGGACTTCTTTTGCTGGAAACTTAACACCAGATGCTACGGGTATTGGAACATGGTCTGAAGAACAATTCTTAAAAGCAATGAAACAAGGAAAATTTAAAGGTCTTGATGGCAGCCGACAATTATTACCTCCTATGCCATGGCCAGCTTATTCACAAATGCCTGATGAAGATTTAAAGGCTATTTTCGCATATTTAAAAAGCATTAAACCTGTTGAAAATATAGTTCCACAGGCAATAGCACCAAAAATCTAAAGTATAACTAATTTTTATAGTAGTGGTCTACGCCCCATTTTTTGGGGCTAGACGATCTACATCTAAAAACTAAAAAAAATCATTTAATAATATAGCTAACAATGAAGTATTTAGTATTTCTTGTATGGATTTTATTTTCACAAATCATACAGTCACAAAACTTGTTTAAAAAAATTAAAGAAACTGCTAAACAAGCATCAGAAAATGTTATTCTAAATAAAACAAAGGAAAAGTCAACAGAAACCATGGATAGTGTTCTTTCAAAAAGAACTAATAAAAAGTCTTCAAAAGAGCAAGCAGTAATTAAAAGTAAAACCGTTTCTCAGACAGATTCTATAAAACCTGTTTATTTAAAACAATATTCTAAGTTCGATTTTACTCCTGGGGAAATGGTTGTTTATTTTAGAGATTTTACCAGTGATAATATAGGAGAACTTCCAGTTGGTTGGAATACTAACGGTTCAGGTGAAGTAGTAACATTTAATAACGTATCAGGTAATTGGCTAAAACTGATGCAGAATTCAACATTCTTATCAGATAACACATCTTTTTTTGATGAGAACTTTACTGTTGAGTTTGATTTAATGTTTGATAATTATGGTAATGAACTTATTTATTACCCAGCTTTATATTTTGGTTTTCTTTCCTCTGGAGACAAATCTTCAAATCATAATTCGCTCTTAGGGTTTCCAGAAGAAGATTTTTTAACAAAAATATATCTAGGATTAATTGCTGATGGTAATGGCAGCCCAATGCTACAATTAGAAAGTTCGGAGTATGGTGGTGAATATTTTAAATCAGAATTAAAGTTATTTCCAAAACTAGAAAAATTGGTTGGAAAGCCTATCCATATAGCTGTACAGGTTCAAAAAGAACGCTTCAGGTTTTGGGTAAATGAAGATAAGGTTTTTGATGTTCCTAAAGCTATTTCAGCATCACATAAAATCAATCAGTTATACTATCAGGT
This sequence comes from Yeosuana aromativorans, assembly GCF_014646655.1. Lineage (GTDB taxonomy): Bacteria > Bacteroidota > Bacteroidia > Flavobacteriales > Flavobacteriaceae > Yeosuana > Yeosuana aromativorans. The sequence goes on from NZ_BMNR01000009.1 coordinate 29,236, forward strand.
AAGTGATTCTGGTCTTTCGGATGATAAATTAGGGATTTTTATTTCAAATATACGAGTTGCCAAAGGCATTCCAGATTTAAGGAAAAATCTTTTAAGTAAAGGTTCATTTTCTACTTCTGCCATACTTTTTGATACTAATAAAGCCTCCATTAAACCAGAGTCTTATGGTATTTTAAATGAAATAGGAAACATTCTTAAAACAAGCCAAGATTTAAAAATTGAAATTGTTGGACATACTGATAATGCTGGAAATGAAAAAGACAATTTGATTCTTTCACAAAAAAGAGCATTAGCAATCAGAGATTTTTTAAGTAATGAATTTAAGATTGATAGTAATCGCATGAAAACAGCAGGTAAAGGAGAACAGTTTCCTATTTCGGAGAATAATACCCCAGAAGGAAGAGCCAAAAACAGACGTGTAGAATTTATAAAAATTTAATAATAGTGAAATTATGAACTTAGAAAGAGTAAGAGGTAGAATTCAATACTTTGGTGAATTTAAACCCACATTAGATGTTTTAAACGACTTGCAGAAGCAGTTTTTATTGCATGTCCCTTTTGAAAACCTTGACATTCATTTAAATATCCCATTAGACTATTCATCAAAAAATGTTTTTAATAAAATTATTGAAAACCATAGAGGTGGAGTTTGCTATGAGAACAACAGCCTTTTTTATGATATTTTAAAAGCAATTGGTTTTCAAGTGAATTTTATAAGTGGAGAAATGTTTAAGGGACTACCGCTTAAAAATGATTTAGACCATATGCACATGGCCTTATTGGTTCGTATTGATGATGAAATTTTCTTGGTTGATGTGGGTAATGGCAAATCATTTGGTAGTCCCATTCCAATAATAAAAAAAACATATTCAAAAGGTGAAGACTCAGATTATATAGTTGATGATTTTCAGGATATGAAGGCATTATATTTTAAAGATTCCAATGGAGTATTAACACCTAGATATGTTTTTGATTTATTTCCTAAGAAACGAGAAGATTTTAAACAAGCATGTGTTTTTATTGAAACATCAACGGATTCAGTCTTTTTAAAGGAAACCTTGGTTTCCCTATATCAAGAAGAAGGCAGAACAACTTTAACAGGCGCAAAACTGATAAGCACTAAGGGAGTAAATAAATTGACTTCTTACATGTCTTCAATAGAAGAACTAAAAACAGTCTTAAAGAGTACGTTTAATATTGCTTTAGACGAAGCTCAACTTGAGCAATTACATAAAAAAACAAATGAACTCCTTATACTCTAAAAATCAAAATTTAAAATTAATATAGTCATGAAATTATCATTTACATTTTTGTTTTTAATAATTACAAACAGCATATTTTCACAGCAATCAAAACCATCAATACTAGGAAACGTAGATTTTTATACCCTATTAAAATCAGTGCCGACATTACAGTCAACTCCAGAGGCTGCATTTGAGTATGCATGTAATAAAAGCATTAATTGCCAAGGTGATTCTCAGCTTGAAATACAATATGAAAATTTTAAGAAAAAGATGGAGATGTACTCCAATCAATTGGCCTCTTCACTAGAGTCGAAGGCTCAAGGCTTTTATGACAAGAAGGGGCAGGATGGATTGTATAACGATTCAAAAAGGCAGGTAAACCAAAATGAATTAATACAACAAATGGGCGGAGTAGATAAAATTAGCCAAATGAGTGAAAAAGAGCGAGAGGCAGCTGCTAAAAAAGCACTTGCAAAAAGCACTTCTGCTTCGGCATTCAGCCCCTTTTCTGAAGCAGAAATGCAGCGAATGATGAATGATCCAGAATATGCTAAACAAATGGCTGCTAAGTATAATAATATGTCAGAAAAGCAGAAGGCAGATATGGTTAAAAATCAATTGGCAACAAAGGATATTGACGTATCTAACGAAGAATTTGAAATAACAATGAAACAAAATCAAATAGCTAAAAACACTATGGATGTAACCAAGTTTGTTGGTAAAACAAGTGCTGAATTATCAACAGCAACAGAATTGTACGCTTCAAATGTCAAGAGACTGAGAAACACATCTGGAAAGCATGAAGACCTAGATAAAAGTTATGAAGAAGAATATAAAAAAATACCCCTTATTATAATGGGAGAAGGAAAAGACCCGGATCCAAAAAAGGTAAAAACACTTAATGTTAGTTACGCTCTAAAACATAAAAAAAGGGCTGCTCAGGAACTTTCTCAGATACAAATTGAGTACAAAAGATTACTGGCTACAATTAATGAAGTGATTTCAGAATATCATTCTTATTTAGAAGCCAATGGATACAGAATAAATGGCAAAATGAAAGATGTGTACAATGGCACCAATACAGAATTATCATTGGCGCAATTAGAAATGACCATTGGAGAGTCTATTAGCAAATTGGCCGAAATCAGTTATTCTGAAAACTCAACGGCTTCAGGTCATGAACAACATTATCAATATGTATTAACTGAAAAATAAATTATAATCAATTATCAATCAAAAATCAAGTCATGAAAAAAACAATCATTAAAAAAGGAATTATTCTAGCAACAATTATTTTATCAAGTATTTCATTAAAAGCTCAAATCAAATATGGTGTACAGTTACACGGGACTTTAAATACGGCTTCTTTCACGGCTGAAACAGACACATCTCCTGAAAAAGACTGGAAGTTTGGATATGGAGGAGGTCTGTTTGCCGAAATAACAGTTTCAAAAGCATTTTATCTAAGACCATCTATTAATTACCTACAAAAAGGAGCAAAAGTAGCAGAAGATTTTGTAATTGAAGGAGGGAACACCTCTACCCAAGAGTCTCGTGTAAATCTTAATTATATAGAGGTACCAGTGGTTTTAATTTATAACATTGGTAATACCTCAAGCAAATGGTACGTGGGGGTAGGTCCCTCATTTGGTTATGGAATATCCGGTAAGGCAGAGGTATTTGAAACCACGCATATAGGATCCCAAACCCATACAGAATTTTATGACGCAAAAGCTTTTAAAAATATTGAAGATGGTGGTGCTGGTTTTAAACGTTTTGACTTTGGGCTTAATGCAGTGGTAGGTGTACATGTTTTAGAAAAAGGAATGATTCAATTAGGATACATACATGGTTTATCTAATATTGCCAATAAAGATGATTTTCAAGGAAACAAGTACAATAACAGAAGTATTATGTTAACCTTAGGTTATAGGTTTAAGTAATATGAGGAGCATTATGAAAGGGAAATTTTCAAAAGCAACCTGGATTTTTTTAATATCTACAACAATTTTTAGTTCATTGGTGTTCATCATTGGAGGATCTTTAATGAATTTTATTATGCTAGCTCCTGGTTTAGGAGCTGTTATGGCTACTGCTTTAACAAACAGGAAATGGAGTGATTTTGGATGGAAATTTCCCTTGAGATATGTAATACTTGCATGGTTATTGCCAATATTTTATGCTGCATTGGCCTATATGGTAATTTGGTTGACTGGGATAGGAGATGTTCCAAACCCATTATTCATTGAAAGAGCAAAAATGACTATTGGTTTAGAAACCAATTCAACAGCAGAAGTAATAACGATAGCATTTATTTACATAACTCATTTTATGATAATCCCTGCTGTAATTTTTGCTTTGGGAGAAGAATTGGGATGGCGTGGACTTTTGTTTCCTGAATTAAGTAAAAGCTTTTCATTTTTGAATTCAGCAATAATAAGTAGTCTCTTTTGGGCCATATGGCATTTACCTGCAATGCTACTGGATAATTACGGAGTAGGTGAAACCCCTTTTCCTTTTCGTTTTATTATGTTTCTGTTGTTGGTAGTGTTTACAGGGATAATGATGTCTTGGATATGGTTAAAATCCAAAAGTGTTTTGGCAGTGGCCATCTTTCATGCCAGTCATAATGTGGTGATTCAAATGTTTTTTGATAGGATTACTTTAGATAAAGAATATACCAATTATTTTAAAGGAGAATTTGGTATAGCACTGGTAGTTTCCACCTTCATCTTTATGCTTTTGCTATTAAAATTTGGTAATCATTTTTTTAAGGATCGTATCTAATAATAAATTTTAAGTGGCTTAAAATGAAAAAGCATATCACAATTGGTGTTTTGTTTCTTTCAACATTAATTTTTGGACAGACCTTACCAAAGATAGATTCAATTATTAAGCAAGAAATGAAATCAGATAAAATAGCAGCTTTGGCAATAGCTGTAATTGACTCGGGCAAAGTAGTTCATTTGAGTGCTAATGGATTTAGAGATATAAAGGATAAGCTTCCTGCAACAATTAATACGCCATTTCATATTGCTTCGGTTTCAAAAACAGTAACCAATTTGGCCGTTTTTAAACTTGTTGAGTCTGGTAAAATTGATTTAAAGATGGATATTAATAAATATTTACCTTTTGAAGTTAAAAATCCCTTTTACCCAAATGATATAATAACGGTTCGCGATTTGCTTAATCATCGAAGTGGAATAAAAGACGATTCAGAAATTTATGAGCCTTTTTGGAATATTCCTAAAGGTGACTCACCTTTTAAACTAGGTAATTTTTTAAAGGATTATTTAAGTGAAGACGGCAAACAATATAAAAAGGACCATTACGAAAGTGATTCAAACTATAAGTCTTTCAACTACTCAAATACAGGAGTCGCCTTATTAGGGCTAATTGTTGAACAGGTTTCAGGAATGGATTTCGAGGATTTCTGTCAAATCAATATTTTCAAACCTATGGAAATGACAAATACAAGTTGGTTTCTGAAAAATTTGGATTCATCACTTGTGGCCAAAACCTATGTTCATCACGATGCTATAGGTCTTGTTTTTAAAGGACATAATGGTTATCCTGATTATCCAGGGGGACAATTAAGAACATCTATTTCAGATTTTGCAAAGCTTTGGGCTGGATATTTAAATGTTGAGAATTCTAATTTTATGCTTACTCCTATAACAACAAAATTTATAACTCCCTCTCCAAGAATTGCTCAAGAAGGTTTCTTTACGTGGTTTTTAACTTCAATAAATAGTCATCTTTATTATTTTCATAATGGTGGGGATACTGGTGCAAGTACAGTAATAGCGATTGACGTTTATAACAAAAGAGGCATCATTATATTTTCTAATTCAGAGGTTAGATTAAATAAACTATTAAGTAAAATTGAAAAAAAAATTTAAAAAATAGCATAATGAAAAATATTCTTTTAAAATTAACAGCAAATCGAATAGCATTACTCTAACGTCCTATTTAGTGTAGAAATGAATGACTCGGAATTCAAAGTGGTATAACACTACTAGAACCAAGAAATGAGTTGAGAGGAAACTGGTTAAAATGATTAAGGTGCGCTGTGCTTTCATTAAATAGTTTTTTTTGATAAAATACTTATCTTAGTAACAGAATAAAACAAAAGATCTTATCAAATAAGTTACCTTTTCGGTTACTAAGAGTATTTAATAAATTGTAACTTTTTGATTTTTAATAAAATAAGGAGCTGGTAGGACTACCTGCCACCCCGACGAAATAGTATATTAACTAATATCGAAAAAGCTGTTAGCCGCAAGGCTAACAGCTTTTTTTTGTTCAACTCTCCATCTTAATTATTGTATTCTAAAATAAGAGTTTTAGTTTATGTACAGCTTTGGTAATATTTTGAAAAGCTCATGGGACAGTCTATATAATTTTGTAAATTGCAAGATAGCAATTCAAAATAACTATGTTAAACAAGCTATATCCTTTATTAATGCAATTACCCATAGGCACACCAAACCCCGATAACAATAGCCCCATTGACCTTACAAGGCCATTTGATCTTATGGTGTACATTATTCTGCCAATACTAGTTATCATCTTTTATATTATTTGGAGAAGAAAAAAGCGTGATAATGACTGACATATATTGCTAATAAGTTATTTGGGTATTTCTTGTAAAAGTCAAGAAAAAAATCCAACCATTTTACTAGCAACTGACTTAAAAACTTAATTCTAAACGATATATTTACACTTACTCTGTAATTAAATTAAATACTCCTTTTGTCACAAATTCAGTCTTATCATTAAAATCATTGCTATTTAAAATTTGGGTAAATCCGTTTGATGATAATCCAACTTCTATCGGTACCTTTTTGTAGGTGGTCTCATCTTGTTTTGTCAACGCATAAAAGGCATTTTCAATGTTTACAATGGCTTCATTGGGCAAAGCATCAAATATATGGCTTCTGGTTATGATATCCGTTTCAATATACATGCCAGGAGCAAACAGGTTGGCGTCTTTATCATTTACTAAATCACCGTGAATATTAATGGTTCTGTCTTCAGTATTGACTGCTTTGTTAATTAAGTGCACTTCACCGTCATAAATGCTATCAGAGTTATTTAGGAGATGAATTTTTATGGGCTGACCTTCTTTTACCAATGGAAGATCTTGTTCAAAAATCTTTAATTCTAAATGAAGATGATTAGTATTTGTAACGGTTAGGGCCACATCTGAGGGGTTTAAAAACATACCTTTTGATGCTTCAATGGATGTCACAGTCCCTGAAATTGGAGCCAGAACGCTGATAGTTGATGTGATAGTTTCTCCAGAGAGCGTGTTGGGATTGATGTTCATTAAACCCAGTTTCTTTTTTAATGATTGGTACTGTGCCAAAGTCATCTTGTATTCAGATTCTGCTTTCAGAAAATTCTTTTTTGAGGTAATATTATCAGCCAATAATGTTTGTTGTCTGTCATAGTCTGCTTTTAAATACTCCAATTTTGATTTTGCTTCTAAAAAATCTTGTTGCATTTGAACATATTCGGGGTTTTCCAATGTAAACAGTACTTGCCCTTTTTTTACCGCATCGCCTGGCAACAATGAAATACTTTTTACATAACCAGCAAAATAAGCGCTAACAGTTGCTTTGTTTTCTGGCGGCACATCAAACATACCATTGGCTTTAACAGAGCTATTAAATTCTTGTTTTGAAATGCTTCCCAGTTCCATGTTTGAAGATTCAAATTGTGATTTGGTAATGGTTACAAGATTTGTTTCTGGAGTTTCTGAATTGTTGATTTCAATCACATCTTGTTTATTTTTTGAATTGCAGGACATCATGATAATTGATAAAATTATTAGAAAGCCTTTTTGTGATATGCTGTTTTTTATTTGATTTGACATGGTTTCTTATGATTAATAGGTTAAATAGTTTAATTCCAAAACGGTTGAATTATAGTTGAACAAGTTTTGTAAATAATTGAGTTCAATTGTTCTTGAATTTTCAAGCAGTTGCACATATTGAAGGAAATCAATCTCACCATTTTTGAATGCTTTGGAGGCGGTCATGGTAAGTTCCTTTGCCAATCTTTTGCCTGTATTGGTATAATAATCAATGGCTTCTTTATATTTTTTTAAATCAGAATACAGGCCATTGTATTTTGATTCAAGTTGAATTTTATAGTTTTCATATTCGTTCTCTTTTATCATGGTTTCGGTTTTGGCTGCATTTATTTTTGATTTGTTGGCACCAAACCAAAGTGGAATGGATAGTCCCGCTTGAAAACCTGAATAAGTTTTGGCATTTAAGCCGTTATTAGTTCCTTGGAAAACAGATACATTAATGCCTGGTAAAAGCTGTTGGCGTTCTAATGACAAGGCTGTTTGTGAAAGTTCCTTTTCTGTTTCTAAATATTGTAATGCAGGATGCTCAGAAATATTCCAATCGTTAAGTTGCAAAAGGGGTGAAGGCTGTTCAATGACCACGTATGTAGAATCAGATTGTAGCCATTGGTTCAAGGTCATGTAGGCTTTTTTGAGATTCTCTTTACTTTGTGACAAGAGTAATGATATATCCTTTTGTTTGCTCTCGGCCGTAAGTTTCTCAAGCAGATTGGTTTCGCCTACAGAATAGCGCTTTTGGGCCGCATTTGAAAACTGACTGTACAAACTGTCCAAATACCTATATTGTTTAACTACATGGATTCTGTATACCACATTGTAATAGGCTTGATAGACTTCTTTTTTCAAGATGCGTTCATTAACTGTATAGGCTTGAAGTGATAATTGAGTCTTTTGTTTTTCAGCTTTACGTTGGGTTCCATAAATTGTTGGAAATTTTATGGACTGGCTCAACCCGAACACTTTAAGCGGCTGCCCGTTTTCGGCCACATTGTTTTCGTCATAATGATAATAAACTTCTGTTTTATCAAAATTAAAAGCACTTCCCACCAATTGTTTTGATTGATTGACTTTGTTGGCAGAAGCCTGCAATCCTTTGTTGTTTTCCAAAGCTATTTGAACGGCTTGGTCGGCTGTTATGTTTTTATTCTGAGAAATGCTTAAAAACGGCAACAGAATGAATGCAAAAAATGGTAATGCTTTATGTTTCATTTTAAGTTTTGGATACTTTTTTTTTCTGTCAAACATGGCATACAATATTGGTAAAACAATCAGGGTGAGGGCCGTTGCACTTATAAGACCTCCAACTACAACAGTAGCTAACGGCCGTTGAACTTCGGCTCCAGCTGATGTAGAAATGGCCATGGGCAAAAACCCAAGGGCAGCAGCAGCAGCAGTCAATAAAACAGGGCGTAATCGGTTATTGGTTCCCATAAGAATACGTTTGTTGATGTTTCTTATTCCGTGCGCCTTTAGTTCTTTAAATTCCTCAATGAGAACAATACCATTTAACACGGCAATACCAAACAAGGCAATAAAGCCAACACCGGCCGAAATACTAAATGGTAATCCTCTAAAATAGAGTAGGAGTACACCTCCAATGGCTGAAAGTGGAATGGCACTGTAAATAATAAGGGCTTCTTTTACGGAATCAAAAGCAAAATACAAGAGGACAAATATTAAGACAAGTGCAATTGGCACCGCTACTTTTAATCGGGCAGAGGCTGTTCTAAGGTTTTCAAACTGTCCACCATAGCTTACTGTATAACCCACGGGTAGTTTAACATCCCGATTGATGATCTCTTGAACATCATTGACCACCGATTCTAAATCACGATTCCTAACATTAACGCCCACAACAATGCGTCGTTTTGTATTGTCTCTTGAAATCTTGGCAGGACCTTTAGTATAGCTAATGTCTGCAAATTCACTTAAGGGTAAACTGTTTCCGTTTGGCAGTAAAACGGATGCCGTTTCAATGTTTTGAATATCCTTTCTGTGTTTTTCATCATACCTAACAACCAAATCAAATTGTTTTTCACCTTCAAACACAGTTCCTGCAGGCATGCCCGCAAATCCCATGGTGATAATCTTGTTGAGGTCTTCAATGTTCAGTCCATATTTGGCAATGTTTTTTCTGTTGTACTTTACAGTCATTTGAGGTAAACCAGCTGTTTTTTCAACAGATATGTCTGCAGCACCATCAACATGTTGAATGGCTTTTTGTACCTCCAGTGCTTTTTTATAGAGGATATCTAAATCTTCTCCAAAAATTTTGATGGCCAAATCGGCGCGAACACCAGTAATCAGCTCATTAAATCGCATTTCTATAGGCTGCGTGAATTCATAATCAACGCCTGGTATTTCAGAAAGTGCTGCTTTAAATTTATCAGCTAGTTCATCTTTAGAATTGGCCGATACCCATTCGCTTTTAGGTTTTAGTTTTATGATTACATCGCTCTCTTCCATAGACATGGGATCTGTAGGAACTTCAGCTGCTCCAATACGGCTCACAACTTGCTTAACTTCAGGAAACGTTTTGAGAATCTTTTCCATGCGCGTTGTGGCTTCAACCGTTTTTGTTAATGAGGTTCCTGTTTTTAAAACCGGTTGAATTACAAAATCACCTTCATCTAAAGTTGGCACAAATTCCCCACCCATTTGGGAGTATAATAAGGCTGTGGCCAAAAGCAGGGAAACAGCAAGACCTAGAACGAGTTTCTTTTTGCGAAGTGCCCAAGAAATTGTGGGTTGGTATTTTTCCTCAAGGAAGGCAATGAGCTTTGAAGAGAGTGTCTTTTTTTCTGTATTTGCAGGTTTAATAAATAGCGATGCCATTACAGGAATGTATGTGAAACAAAGCACCATGGCTCCAATGAGGGCAAAACAAAATACCAATGCCATCGGGCGGAACATTTTGCCCTCAACATTGACCAATGATAAAATAGGAATAAAAACAATGATAATGATAAGTTGGCCAAACACGGCCGATTTCATCATTTTTGTGGCTCCTTGATAGGTAATGTTATCAATTAAACCTTGTCGTTCATTTTTTGGAAGCGTTAATAATTTAGCCCTTTGGCTCGTAATTCTGTAGGCAATGAATTCAACAATAATCACGGCGCCGTCAATGATGATACCAAAGTCAATAGCTCCCAAGCTCATTAAATTGGCGTCCACACCAAAAATGTACATAAGCGATAAGGCAAACAATAAACATAATGGGATTACGGATGCTACAACCAACCCAGAGCGGAGGTTTCCTAACAGAAGTACCACTACAAAAATAACAATCAAACAACCTAAAATTAAGTTTTCAGCAATGGTTGTGGTCGTTTTTGCAATGAGTTCACTGCGTTCTAAGAATGGATTGATGCTAATGCCTGGAGGTAGTGATGACTGAATGTCTCGTACACGATCTTTTACAGCATTGATAACCGCATTAGAGTTGGCATCTTTTAACATCATGACCTGGCCAAGTACTTTTTCGCCCTCACCATTGCCGGTGATGGCTCCAAAACGATTGGCTTTTCCAAACCCAACAGTAGCAATATCCTTTACATAAACAGGGATATTGTTTCTGGTGGTAATTACAATGTTTTTAATATCGTCAAGAGTGGTAACAAGACCTTCTCCACGAATAAAATAACTTTCATTGAGTTTCTCAATATAACCTCCACCAGCAATACTATTGTTTTTTTTAATGGCATCAAAAGCATCAAAAACAGAAATATTCATGGCTCTCAAGCGCTCTGGATTTAAGGCTACTTCATATTGTTTTAAATAGCCACCCCAAGTATTTACTTCAACTACACCCGGTATTCCAGACAATTGCCGTTTTACAATCCAGTCTTGTATGGTTCTAATATCAGTTAATGAGTATTGGTCCTTATATTTTGGGTCAACGTTTATGATGTATTGGTAAATTTCACCAAGACCTGTTGAGACAGGCCCCATAAAAGGCGAGCCAAAACCAGCAGGGATTTTCTCTTCGGCATTTTTTATTTTTTCAGCAATCAGCTGCCTAGGTAAATAAGTACCCATATCATCATTAAAAACAACGGTCACTACGGATAATCCAAATTTTGAAACAGAACGAATATCTTTGACGCCCGGTAGGTTAGCCATTTCCAGTTCAACTGGATAGGTCAAGAATTTTTCTACATCTTCTGTTGAAAGATTCCTGGAGGTTGTGATTACTTGAACCTGATTGTTTGTAACATCAGGCACAGCGCCAATCGGGATGTTAGACAGTGAATAGATACCAAACCCAATAATACCAGCAGTAAAAAGTAAAACAATGAGTTTATGATGAATGCTATATTGAATAATTTTTTCTAACATCTGAGCTGTTTTTTTTAATACAGCACAAATTTAAATGGCACAGATAAAATTAAACTAAGAGCTTCCTTAAGATTTGCTTAAAACTGCCTGACTTATTGGGCTGGATTTAAACTAAAAAAGGTTCAGAATTTATCTGAACCTTTTCCCAAACAAACCAAAAACTAAACAATCCATAAAATGGAATATAAACTGATGACAAATAAAATTAAAGTTTTTTGAAAGCGGGTTGGTTTTTTCCTTAAGAGTTGCTTAAAATCATGTTGCAGATTAACTAATGGTAATAAAAAAAGGTTCGGGAACCACCCCGAACCTAACCAACCGTTTAAGAAAATTTATTAATTAGAAAATTAACTATTTCTTAAATTTGAATCAAAAATAGGAATTATTTTAAAATTATTGATAATATATTTTCTTAATATTTGGTTAAAATGTAATAAAAAATGTTGATCCTTTACCCATATTGCTTTTGACTGTAATAGAGGCATTGATTGAATCTGCGGATTTTTGGGCAATTGAAAGCCCTAAACCATTTCCTGTAATCTCTTTATGCTCTAAGGCATCAGACCTAAAAAAATGATTAAAGATATTTGGTATGTCTTCTGTTTTAATACCTATACCTTCGTCTGTGATTTCACAAACAGACCCTGCTTCTGAATCATATAAGTTGATGTGAATTGTAGTTTTGTTTTTAGAATATTTAATAGCATTATTGATGATATTATCAAGAATGAGATTGGCATAATATTTTGGAACCAAAACATTACTAGTAAACGCATTTTTAAAGTCTACCGAAAGTTTTTTTGATTCTATACTAGTGCTGTGTTTTAATAAAATATCGTCAATAAGAGCTGGCAATAAAACACCTTCATCTTTATCTGGTTTACGTGATGAATCCAGTCTGGCCAAAAGCAAAAGCTGCTCAATGGTTTCGGTCATTTTATCAATTTCAGAAAGGCTGTACTTTATTTTGTCCTCGTATTCTTCACGGGTTCTTTGTTTTCTTATTAAAACTTCTAAAGTGCCTCTTAGTGAAGACAGCGGAGTACGTAATTCGTGAGAAGCGTCTGATGTGAATTGACGTTCTCTTTCCAGAGCATTTTCTATTCTCTGAAGCAGTTTATTGATTCCAGATGATAAATCATAAAGTTCGTCATGATTTGCCGGTAAATCCACGCGCTCGTTTAAATTGTTTTTGGTAATTCGGTTAGTGGTTTTTGTAATGTTTTTAACGGGAATAATGCTTCGACCTGCCAAATATCTTGAAATGAAATACAGAACGGATAATAACAGCAAATACGATATTATCAAAACATTTCTAAGTTTAATCAAAACCATTATGGATGGCTCTAATGACATAGCGGCCAGCAAATAGCCTTTTGTTTTACCATCACTTTGAATGGGTTTTTGAATTTGCCTGATAGCTTTGTCATTTAAATAGGTATTAAAGTGTGGACCAAATGTTTCAATATTTTTAAAGGGCAATTCGTTATTTTTAAGGTTGGGGGATTTATCCATCATGCGACCCTTAGCATCCATGATTTGAATAAAAACAGGATTTATTTGAACCTCTCTATGCTCAATTTCTTCCCATTCGGCTTTGTTTGTAAATTTAATGGTATCATGTGCCAGCTTTATTTCTCCAGCATGTTTTGAAGCTTCAAACGACAAATCTTTGTCAATGTTTTGATACATGGATTCTTTAACAACCAAGTACACAACAACAAAAATAATGGCCACTATTATAGAGGTGGCTATCATATAATGAAGGGCTATTCTGTTTCTAAAACTTAAATTCATCAGTTGCTTAAAAAGGTATTTTTAGAGCTCACTGGCCATATAACCAATGCCTCTTATTGTTTGAATATAATTTGTACTGGTTGAGAGCTTGAGCTTTTTTCTCAGCGCATTGATGTATACGTCAATGACACTTGTATTGTAATCAAAGTGAATGTCCCAAACGTTTTTTATAATTTGAGAGCGTTTGCAAACGCTGTCTTTATGTCTCATTAAATATTCCAGTAAGGCAAATTCTTTTTGGGTTAAAGAGATTTCTTCAGAACCTCTAAACACTTTGTGACTATTGGTATTGAGGGTAATGTCTCCAAGTGTAAATATGGCATGTTCACCAGATTTTGGCCTTAATTGTACTTTGATGCGCTCTAACAGTTCATCAAAATGGAATGGTTTTTTTATATAGTCATTGGCTCCAGATTGAAGCCCAAAAATGGTTTCATCAACGGTGTCTTTTGCGGTGAGAAATATAATGGGGGTTTCAGTAAACTTTTTCCTGAATTGGTTGCAAATTTCAATACCGCTCATTCCTGGTAACATCCAGTCCAATAGCAATAAATCATAATCACCAGATAAGGCAAGCTCTAACCCGTTTTTGCCATTTTCTGCAACATCAACGACGTATGATTCTTCCTCTAATCCTTGTTTGAGAAAGTTTGAAATACCGGGCTCATCCTCAACTATTAATAGTCTCATTCTGCAAAATTTATTTTTTAATTTCAAATATTCACTAAAGCAGCCTTAAGATTTGCTTAAAAGTTTTAATAGGTAACAATAAAAAAGTCTGAGAATATATAAAATCCCAGACTTTTATGCTATTAATAAATTCAAATAATATTCTGATAAACGTTATTAGGAAAACCAAATCCTTTTTTAACTTCAGAAAAAATATGTTAGTGGTTTAATTCATCAATCATGAAATGAAACAACAGGGCAATATTAATAATTAGAAAAAAAAGGTTTTATGATAAATATCATGAAATTGAAAAAACCTATTCAATTCTTTCATAATTTTCAGCGTAAATGGGATTGCCTTCTTCATCTATTTGTACTTGTGAAAACTTGTTTTGGTTCAATTTTAACTCAAAAACAAATCTTTTTTGCTCTTTTATGGCTTTGTTCATGGATTTTGAGCCAAAATCAAGAATTTCTGTTAATGAATCTTCTTTTATAAAATAATCACCATAACCAAACCAATCAACAGAATCGGCCTCTTTGTATCGGCTCCACATAACTTTTGATTTTGTGTAAATTTTTATTTGTTTGTACTCGTCAGACGCTTTGATGGTATCAACAATCTGGTTGTCCTTGTAATTGTAATAGCTCGCTAATTTCCAAACGCCATTCATGGTTAGTTCCTCAGAATTGGTTTTCATGTTCACATCTGAATCAGAATTGTTTTTGCATGAAGTCAAGCACATCAAACACAAAATAAATAATATGGATTTCATAATCTGTTTAGTTTTAGAATTGTTTGTATTCTAATTTACAAAAAAAAACATCCAATAGCTAAATGGATTTTTTGCTAATTAGGTATTTGTGATAACTTTTAATAATTATGATGTAAGTTTTATTGCAAAAATTCTACTTTTGTTTCAGTTAAAATTAATTAGGATTATGTCAGAAAGTATTGAAAAAGTAAAATGCTTGATTATTGGTTCAGGGCCAGCAGGATACACGGCTGCTATTTATGCGGCAAGAGCCAACATGAAACCAGTTTTGTACCAAGGAATGCAACCCGGCGGACAATTGACTACCACAAATGAAGTTGAAAATTTTCCAGGATACCCACAAGGCATTACAGGGCCAGAAATGATGATTGAGCTACAAAAACAAGCAGAACGTTTTGAGGCAGATATTCGTGATGGTTGGATTACGAAGGTTGATTTTTCTGGTGATGTCCATAAAGTCTGGGTTAATGATGTTAAGGAAATCCACTGTGATACAGTCATTATTTCTACTGGTGCGTCAGCTAAATATTTAGGAATAGATTCCGAACAAAAATATCTGAAACTAGGTGGAGGCGTTTCTGCCTGTGCCGTTTGTGACGGGTTCTTTTACAGAAATCAGGAAGTAGTGATTGTAGGTGCCGGAGACTCAGCATGTGAAGAGGCACACTATCTGTCTAAACTTTGTAAAAAAGTGACCATGTTGGTAAGAAGAGACGAGTTCAGGGCTTCTAAAATCATGGCTGACAGAGTCATGAATACAGAAAACATAGAGATTTTGTTCAATACGGAAACCGATGAGGTTTTGGGTGACGGACAAGTAGTAACTGGTGTCAGAGTGTTCAATAACAAGACCAATGAGAAACATGAAATTCCGGCCACTGGATTTTTTGTGGCCATTGGACATAAACCAAATACGGATATTTTTAAAGAGTATTTAAAATTGGATGAAACGGGATACATCATTAATGTGCCAGGTACCTCTAAAACCAATGTTGAAGGCGTTTTTGTTTCAGGTGATGCGGCCGACCATGTTTACAGACAGGCAGTAACTGCGGCTGGCACAGGCTGTATGGCGGCGTTGGATGCGGAGCGTTATTTAGCAGCAAAAGATTCAACGTTTGAAATATCAACTTCAACGTATAATTAATAATAAGTATTTATAATATACAAGCCAAAACAGCAATGTTTTGGCTTGTATATTTTTGTAATTATAGTAAAAAGTGTTTTCTTTGAACCCCAAAATAAAACGGGATGTGGCGCAGTCCGGTTAGCGTACACGGCTGGGGGCCGTGTGGTCGCAGGTTCAAATCCTGTCATCCCGACAAAACAGTATATCAATCTAAATCAAAAACCTGTTAATTGTATGATTTACAGGTTTTTGAGTTTTTAACAGTTTCAAAAGAAAACAAAAAATTATGTTAAAAAAGTCAACAATTCGGATAACAAAATTAATTTTCGAAATGTGTTGACCGAATTGTAAAAATCCATCGGTTGGTCAGAATAATAAATGTATCTTTAAAGTGACTTGGCTTTCGTCTGGTAATAAAAAGTATTAACTAAAAGACGAAATCATGAAAACAACAAGTACTTTAGGTATTCTGTTCTGGGCAGATTTAGCAAGAGTAAAAGACAGCCAAGCTTCCATTTATGCAAGGATAACAGTAAAGGGCAAGCGAGCAACACTGAGTTTAAAACGCAAAGTTCACGTATCGGATTGGGACGCCCATAGGGGTAGGGCCCGCGGAAAAAACCAAAAAGCAAGAACACTAAACAACTATCTAGAAGAGGTGAACAGTGACCTTTTCAAGTGCTACCAAGATCTGAAGACAGAGCGTAAGCTAATAACCTCAAATGCCATCAAGGCAAGATACATGGGGGAGGATGAACAGAATCATTCAATCAAAGATATCATCGAATACCATTATGAGGACATGGAGGGCAAACTTAAGTGGGGCACTCAAAAAAACTACTACACTACTGAAAAGTATATATTAAAGTTTCTACTGAAGCGTTATAAAACCACTGATATGTATTTGAGGGAACTCAATTATAATTTCATACTCAAGTTTGAAAAATATCTGAGAGGATATGTTCCAACGGATCACCAAAGGAAAATGGGCAACAATACGGTGATGAAACATATAGAACGCTTTCGAAAACTTATTAATCTAGCGCTCAAATTGGGATGGATTGAAAAAGACCCATTTATAAACTTTAAAGCTCATATTATAAAAACCGAAAGAGGGTTTTTGAGTTCAGATGAGTTAAATGCGATAGAGCAGAAACAGCTCACGATAGAGCGGTTGCAACTGGTAAAGGATCTGTTTGTATTCAGTTGCTATACTAGTTTAAGCTATATCGATGTGATCAACTTAACAGAAGACAACATCAATATTGGGATTGACGGCGAATTGTGGATTCACTATAGAAGGGAAAAAACAACCAAGGTCATTAGAATTCCCTTATTGCCTAAAGCTTTACAGATTATTGAAATATATAAAAACAACCATAAATCGAAAGCGCAAGGGAGCATATTCCCTAAAATATCAAATCAGAAACTGAATTCCTATTTAAAGGAAATTGCCGATGTGTGTGGTATCAAAAAAAATCTGACCTTTCACATAGCCAGACATACATTTGCCACCACGGTCACACTGAGTAATGGTATTCCCATAGAAACAGTTTCAAAGTTGTTGGGTCACTCTAAAATATCCACGACCCAAATCTATGCGAAGGTTATAGAGAGAAAAGTCAGTGACGATATGAATAAGCTAAGGGGGCAATTTTTAAACACAAAAAAGGAGCTGGATGAAGCTTGTCAAAATTTATGACTCTTAAGAATAATTCTTATTTGATATCATAAATTCTTGATAATAACAGGATTTGGATAAGAAAAAATTAAATAAATTATAATGTGGACTTTGTGAAGTGGGTATGTAGCCTATTCCTTTTTAGGGAGGCTAAAGGTAGATATGCTAGATTTAGGTGCTAGGCAAGTATAAGTTCTTAGAATATTGATAAAAGCTGGTGTGGTGGAATTTGCAGCCTCGTCAGACTAAGGATCTGGTGCCGCGAGGTGTGGGAGTTCGTATCTCCCCACCCGCACTTTTTCAAATCTTAATTAAACGTTAAAAGCGTCTCAATTTTGAGAGGCTTTTTTGTTTGGGTACAACATAGGTACAAATTTTGTTAATTTTCAACTTAAATTTTATTTGACAATATTTAGGTTCATTTATATTAAATAAAAATTTAAGTAAAATGATGAGCGATCAGAAAACTAAAAACCGAACACGTTTTGGAACTGGACTTGCAACAAAAAGTCGGCCATTATTTTAAAGGACTATGCTGCATTATTAATTGATAAAATTCTTGTTCCATTTCATGGGGAGTTTTATAACCTAATGTTTGGTATAATCGTAATTTAGTATACCAGATTTCAACCCATTCAAAGACTTTAGCTTTAGCCTCATCTATAGTTTTAAATTCATTATAATATACTAATTCTACTTTCAAAGACTTAAAGAAGGATTTAGCTACTGCATTATCCCAACAATTACCTTTTCTACTCATAGACTGTGCAATGAGCTCATTATATTTTAGTAATTCTCTAAATGCTTTTGAAGCATATTGTATGCCTCTGTCAGAATAATGTATAAGCACTTTAATATTTTTGATTTTGTAAATAGCCTAATTACGAGCTCTCGCTTCGACTGCTCGATACAGGGAGATATTTAATATAAGTATTGGCATTTAAATTTTAAGATTTTTCATAGTTTTATTATAACCATTGAATATGGTTTTGGTTGATTTTAAATGAAACCAAATACAAAGTTGTTAATTATATGTAATACATAATACAATCAATTAATTTTTATTAACTTTGTCGTTGGATTTTCAACTAGGATTTGAAGCAAACAGCACTAATATATAAAATAATCTTTCTAAAATGAAGAAAATCGAGAATGTCGTAATCTTAGTACTTATAGTTTTAACTAGCCTTCAATTCTATGGACAGGAGGTAACCAAATTAAACATTGAGGAACTGGCTAGTTTACCTGCGGATAAAGAGGGTGCTAAATCATTTGGTTATGCTGGTATGCTGGGAGGAGTTCATAATGGGATTCTATTGGCTGCAGGTGGCGCAAACTTTCCAAATGGATTGCCTTGGAAAGGTGGTAATAAAAAATGGAGTAATAATATCTATATTTTTCAAAATGGTCAGTGGCGGTTATCCAAAAAGCAATTACCCATGCCACTCGCATATTCAGCCTCAGTATCTACAGAGAACGGAATTTTGTGTATTGGAGGTAACAATGAAACACTTACAAGTGATAAAGTGTTTTTAATGGCTTATAATCCATCTTCTAAAGATATTGACATATCCGAATACCCTGTACTACCAGAACCATTGGCATTTACATCTGCCGTTGTTTTCGAAGATTTTGTGTATGTAGTAGGAGGTAAAAATTCTAAGAGCAGCACGAATTCATTTTACAGGCTAAACCTAAAGGAAGCGAAGAAGTGGGAAAAATTGGCAGATTTCCCGGGGCCTCCCAGAGCCCTCCATTGTACTGCGATCCAAGAAACCTCTACCAATGACAAGTTATTTGTTATAGGTGGAAGGAATGAAAAAGCAGGGCAAAAATCACAAATACTGACCAATTATTTATCATATGATTTTAAAGAACAAACTTGGAAAGACGAAGGTGACCTTAAGATAAATGGAAAGAATAGAGTGCTTATGGGAGCTTCAGCTGAAACTATGGGCTCCATGCACATTATGATATACGGTGGAAGCGATGCTGTGCTTTTTGATGAGTTGGAAAATATTTCCCTGCAATTGCGTACCGCAAAAAACGATACAATAGTAAATTCGTTGAAGAAGAGAAGAGACTATATTTTAAATAATCACCCAGGCTTTTCAAACGAAATTTTGGCATACAATACCATCACCAAAAAGTGGTTTGTTTATGATAGTCTTACTACAAAGATCCCGGTTACGGCACTTGCATTTAAGGACAATGATAAATTCGTAATGGTTTCAGGAGAAATCACACCGGGAATTCGCACGCCCATTGTACGAATGTTTAAGATTGTTGATGCCGCCCATCCTTTTGGATTTCTTAATTATGGCGTCCTTGCACTATATCTATTAATATCGGTGTTGATCGGCATTTATTTTGCTCGTAAACAGAAATCTACAGCAGATTACTTTACAGGTAGCGGCCGAATACCTTGGTGGGCTTCTGGCTTAAGTGTTTTTGGAACGCTGTTAAGTGCCATAACCTTTATGGCTATTCCGGCTAAAACTTTTATAACCGATTGGTCTTTCTTTTTCATGAGTATAGCAGCTATCCTCATAACACCCCTAATTTCAATTATTTTCATTCCCTTTTTTAATAAACTCAAAATCAAAACGGCTTATGAATATCTTGAGGGCCGATTCAACTATACAGCTCGTGCCTTTGGAAGTCTGTCTTTTATCATGTTTCAAATAGGAAGAATAGGAATCGTATTGTTATTGCCTTCTTTGGCTATTTCAATTGTAACGGGTATTCCAGTTGAAATTAGTATTTTAATCATGGGAGTTCTCTGTATATTCTATACCACTTTTGGAGGTATTGAAGCTGTGATATGGACAGATGTTATGCAAGTAATTGTACTTCTTGGTGGAAGTATTTTGGCCATAGTATGGATTATGTTGCATACTGAAACATCTTTTGAAGATATGATGACCTACGCTTCGGAAAGGAATAAATTCAATATTGCTAATTTTGAACTTAATTTTACAGAGTCTACATTTTGGGTAGTCTTTATTGGGGGTCTTGCTTCTTCCATGGTTACCCAAGGTACGGATCAAACTATTGTACAACGTTATTTAACAAGTTCTGACGTTAAGGATTCCCAAAAAATCTTATACACTAATGCCGTACTTACACTACCTGCAACCATAATCTTTTTTGGTATTGGAACTCTCTTGTTTATTTTCTATACCGAAATACCAGACGCGCTTTCTCCTGCTATTTCCAATAATGACTCCATCTTCCCTTGGTATATTGTACGAGAGTTGCCCATGGGGGTTTCCGGACTGCTAGTAGCCGGTATTTTCTCTGCCGCTATGTCGAGTATTAGTAGTAGTCTAAATTCTGTATCAACAGCATATTGCAATGATTTTCATGCGCATTTTAAACCTCTCGTAACTGATGTGAAACTACTACGAATTGCAAGGGTGGCAACAATGATTACTGGTATTCTTGGATTATTGTTAGCTCTTTGGATGGCAAATTCCAATATTAAATCGCTTTGGGACCAGTTCTATCGATTTTTAGGTCTTTTTACAGGGGGGCTTGGAGGTATGTTCCTTTTAGGAATGCTTGCTAAAAAAGCCAATGCCACAGGAACGTTGATAGGTTTAATGGTTAGTGCCATTTCAATTTGGTATATAAGCGTCTTTACGGAAATCAACTTTTTAATGTACTCCTTTTTCGGTGTAGCTTCATGTTTTTGTTTTGGGTATATTTTTAGCTTGATATTTCCTGGTAAGAAAAAAGTATAGATATAGGTTTAGTTATAAAGTAAACAATTAAAAAAGCAAACTATGATTACTGAGACGATGCTTTGTGAAGTAGACTAATTTATTGGAAGGACTAATCAAAAAATAAAATGGCCCTCTATAGTGGTTAGAATATGAAAACTTAATCATTTGAATAATGTGTTACTTTGAATTGAAGTTGACTTTTCAACAATAAGCGAGAAGCGATTTTTTGTAAAGATTTTCGGGAAAGATAGAAAATGATGGTTCAATTATGAGCGATCCTGCGATGGCACAGGAACTTTTAATTATTGAGAAAAATAAATAATTATTTGAAGAAAAAATCGACTTGAAAAATATTGGGATTTGGTTGTCACCCGCGAAAAAAAAGATTTCATGTTAAAATTTTTGAAAGCGTAAAATATCAAAGTGAAGTTTTGTTCATGTAAATTTATGGTAAATCAAAATTTGTTTGGTAAACTATTACATTTCAGATATGCTCTCCAGCACTACTAACATTGAGTTTTCTTAAGCAAGAAAAAACATCTTATGGGAAGGCTCAAATTTGGAGACAATGTGATATCAGAATCAAAATGTCGTACCCAACCATAATTTAATGCAAAACGGATATGTGTAAGGGGGGGGGTAGAACCTGTTTCAAACAAGTGTAGTATCAATCTAGGAATCATTTTTTGATTATGTCTTCGCATGCAACAAAATCGAGAGATTTGCATAAATATATTGTAGATAATGGTGGAGGAAATTATCCAAATGCGAAATTCAAATTTGGTGATATTTTCGCCAATACTTTTGAAACTTAAAATTACAAAATCATCATTATTACAATGACTGTAGTTGGCCGAGACCCTACTGCTTGGGTTTAGAGTTCATGGAACTGAAGGCTGGGGATTATTAGTTTCCCAAACTTCATTAAGAGTTTTGTTTTTCTTTAACTTTATTTGTGATTTTATGTTAATTATTTTTTTCTAGATAATAGTTTATTTCAACCATTAAAAAAATGGCCTTCTAACTGATATCTAATTTTATGGTTGTTAAAATCTAACTTGTTTTTAATAGCAACATTTAGAAGACCATATTTCGAGTATGGTTTTTGTTAGAATATAATCCAATCAAAAGAACTACAATAGTTTTTAAGAGCTGTTTCATAATAGATAAATTGTTTTGTTTATCCAATCGTCAAAAAGAAAATCTTTTTTATCACTTAGTAGAGGTTAAAAAAAGGAAGAAGGTAAACTACGCCTTCTTCCTTCAACTAACTCAATAATAACTAAAAACTCTACTCATAATTAAATTTATTCTTAATTATGCATACTGTATTTTTTTAAATATGTATAACATAATACAAAAATATAAAAAATATAAGAAATAGGAAAGGTTTTATCTTAATTTTTTAGTTTTCATAGGTAAATAATGTAAAAATAATTATGTTATTTCTACGAGTTCTTAGTGATTGAATTTGTAAATGTGGTTTAGAGTTGAAATGTTATTTTGAATAAATAGTTAATTGGTTGATAGGTATTGTATTAGCTTACAAAAATAAACTCGTTTAATTTCGTAAAATAAAAACTTATTTTTAAATTTGAGTTATGTAATACATAAAAAAATATGGAAATCAAAAATTTGATAGCTGCTACTTATGCACCATTAAAAGAGGACGGATCATTAAATTTAGGGATTATTAAAGAGTATGGGTTTTTTTTAAAGTCTAATAAAGTGGCAGGCGCATTTGTAAATGGATCGACAGGAGACTTTGCGTCCTTAACACCTGATGAAAGAAAATTGATAATAGATGCATGGGCTGCGGATAAACCTTCAAATTTTGCTTTAATAAATCATGTTGGAGATATTAGTTTGAAAACAGCTAAAGACTTAGCTAGTCATTGTGCGGACAAAGTTGATGCTATAGCAACATTGTCACCTTTTTATTTTAAACCAAGGAGTTTGCAACAGTTAGTTGATTATTGCACAGAAGTAGCAATGTGCGCACCTAACTTACCCTTTTATTATTACCACATACCTGTTCTAACTGGAGCTCATTATTCTATGGAGGACTTTTTGGAATTGGCAGAGAACCAAATTCCAAATTTAGCTGGCATTAAGTTTACTAATAATGATGTCCTAGGTTTCAAACATAGTAAGAATTTCAATAATAATAAATATAATATCTTATATGGAGTTGATGAGATGTTTTTGTCTAGTTTGCCATATGAAGCAACTGGTTGGGTTGGAAGTACATACAACCATCTAGCTCCTTTATATTATAAAATTAAATACGCATTCGAAAATGGTAACATTTCATTAGCTGCTCAGTTAATGGATAAATCAGTTCAATTTATAGAGCTATTAGACGGTCGCGGAGGGTTTAATGGAGCGGGTAAATCTTTTATGAAAATATTAGGAATTGATTGTGGACCAAGCAGATTTCCTCATAAAACGTTCTCCAACGAAGAACTAGTTGAGATAAAAGGTGCCCTAAAGAAGCTTGGAATTATGAGTTATACTAATCGTTTGTAAATGGCTTAATAAGTATGCTTCATTTAATTTATAATCAACAAAAACACTAATTATTAAAGAAAGTGTTTTTGTTGATTTTAGTTGCGTTTTTTTATAAATTTAATAAAATAGAAATTTTAGATGATAAAAATATATTAAATAGTTTTTGGACATGGATTGAAACGTGCTGAATAGAAATTTGAAATGCACTAGAAACGCATAGGTATTCATTAGGTTGTTAAAGAAGAGCAGTCTGTTTAAAAAGTTTTAAGCGATAAAATTTAATTAAAAAAAGAATTTACTTTTGATTGATATTAATAATATTATGAAAGTGGGGTTCTAAATGTTGTCTCATTGCATTTCTAAAAGTTTCAGGGTTCCCAATTTTAATATTATCTAATAAATCTCTGTGTGAAACAGATTTTTGGTTAGAATTTTTAAACTGATTGGGAAAGCCTTCATGTTGCTCATGGACAAATTCAAAAACAGGTAATAGCATATTTTGAAAGCGTTGAAGTGTAACATTGTTCGAAATGTCATATAGCTTACCATGAAACGAAATTTCATTGACTAAATTAAAACTCCTGTCACTTTTTTGGTTAAGCGCATCTTTTTCCTCTTTTTGAACAATCATTTCTAGTTCATCAATGTCTTTTTGAGTCTTTCTTGCAAAAAGAATATCTGCCATTCCCATCTCTAGGATTAGCCTTAATTCAAAAAGATTTTTTAATACAACATTGCCTAATAGCTTAGGGTCAAGTACACGCTCCATGTTGTCCATAACATCAGGGTGTGTTAAAATCATGCCGCGATGTTTTTTCGACTCTATTAAGCCTAAAGTTCTTAGTCTAAGAATGGCTTCTCTAACAGCCGTTCGACTAACTCCTAAAGATTCAGCAAATTCAGTTTCTTTAGGAATGGCGTCACCAGGGGCTAAGTCATTTTCCTTAATGAAATCTATAATACGAAGTTCTACTTTATCGACTAACGATAAGTTTTCTAAAGGTTTGATTTTTTTAAATTTTTTTTTGACATCCATTATTTGATACTCTGTGTTTTAAAATATTTTTAGAAACAACTTCAAATATTAGAAATAAATCCAAATATAAGAAATTAAAAAGATTAGTTTGAAATAAAACTGCAAGATACAAATAAAATTATTACATTTGTATTATGTAAGACATAAAAATGAAAAAATATATTAAATTGTACAGGGATGCACTCCTAAAGGATGTTATCCCTTTTTGGGAAAAATATTCAATAGATTATAATAGCGGAGGCTATTTTTCATGCTTGGATAGGTTTGGAAATGTGTATGATGAAGACAAGTTTATGTGGCCCCAAGCTAGGCAAGCATGGGTTTTTTCAATGTTGTATAATAAAGTTAAAAAAAAGCGGGAATGGTTAAAAATAGCTAAGAATGGTATAGATTTTATTAAAAATCATGGAATGACTAATGATGGTGATTTTTACTTTTCCGTTGCTAAAAATGGAGTCCCACTAATTCAGCCTTATAATATTTTTTCGGATTGTTTCGCAGCTATGGCTTTTAGTCAATACGCTGTAGCCTCTGGCGATGAAAGTGTTAAGCAACTGGCAGTTCAAACCTATTTTAATATTTTAAAAAAACAGAATAATCCAAAAGGAGCATACGAGAAATCAACTGGCAATCGTTCTTTAAAGAGTTTTGCGTTACCGATGATTCTATCAAATTTAGTTTTAGAGTTAGAACAATTTTTAGACAAAGATGAAGTTGAAAAAATGATAGATACCAGTATTAATGATATTATGACGATTTTTTTAGATAAGGAATCTGGATTAATTTATGAGTTTGTAAAACCAGATGGGTCGTTAGAAAATTCCTTTAATGGACGACTTATAAATCCAGGGCATGGTATAGAAGCTATGTGGTTTATGATCGATATAGGAGTTCGTAGAAATGATATTGATTTAATTAATAAAGCAACCAGTACCATTATTAGAATTCTTGAATATAGTTGGGATGATAAATATGATGGCATCTTTTACTTTATGGATGCTAAAGGGAAACCACCGCAACAATTAGAATGGGATCAAAAACTTTGGTGGGTTCATTTAGAGTCTTTAGTTGCTTTATCCAAGGCTTATTTACATACAAACAGGAAAGATGTATGGGATTGGTTTGAAAAGGTACACGACTATTCATGGAAGCATTTTTCTGATCCAAAGAATGGGGAATGGTTTGGCTATCTCAATAGACAGGGAGAGGTTTTGTTAGACATGAAAGGTGGTAAATGGAAAGGCTGTTTTCATGTGCCAAGAGCTATGTATCAATGCTGGAAAACATTTGAAAATATATAAATTAGTCTACTATTTTTTTAAAATACTATAATTAAACTATGAAGAAAAAAATATTTGTATTGTCTATTATTTTAATCCTACTATTTGTTTCATTAGTAAGCTGTAAAATACAAAAAAAAGACACTTTTCGTCAATCATCTAGTCTATCATCAGGTATTGATCAGGTTTTATTTCAACCTGGAGATGATGGTGTAAGAGAATTTAGAATTCCATCTTTAATAACCACTAATAAAGGGACTTTACTAGGTGTTTGCGATGCTAGAGTAAATCGCGGAGGAGATTTGCCAAACCATATTAACATGGCAATCCGCAGAAGCACTGACAATGGGAAAACATGGAGTACAATAGATTATGTAATGAAATCTAAACCAAATGAAGGCGTTTGTGATCCCACTTTGGTGGTCGATAAAGAAACAGGAACAATATGGGCGTTTGGTTTGCATGGAGATAAAGGCGTTGGCCTGTTTAATTCCAGGGCGGGCATAGACAATCCTGAAACGGCGCAAATATATGCGTTTAAAAGTGATGATGATGGCCTAACCTGGTCTGAGCCTAAGAATATGAATTTTCAAATAAAAAATCCAAAATGGCTATGCGCATTAGGAGCTCCCGGAAGAGGAATTCAAATGACCAATGGAACAATTGTGGTGCCAGCATATTATAGAAGTTATGGGGATGAAAAATTATTAAATTCTTATTTGTTTTATAGTAAAGACCATGGGAAAACTTGGGAGTATAGTAATACGCCTGCTGAAAACACTACAGAATGTACCATTGTAGAAACTGCAGATGGCAGGCTTATGTTAAATATGAGAAATCATTATAATAAAGGATGTCGAGCTACGAGCTATACCTCAGATATGGGTAAAACTTGGACTCCATTAAAATTCGACCAAGCACTTATCGATCCTGTTTGTCAAGCATCATTACTAGAATATCAGATCGGCGATAAAAGACTTTTGTTGTTTTCAAATCCAGCATCCACTAACTATAGAAAAAATCAATCCATAAAAATAAGCTACGATGAAGGAAAAACATGGCCAGTAAGCAAAGTTATCTTTAAAGGTAAATCAGGTTACTCGTGTTTAACACAATTACAAAATGGTAGGATTGGTTTATTATATGAAAAAGAAAATAGGGGAGCAATCTATTACAGAAATATGTCCTTAGATTGGTTAGAATCTAAAGAAGAACAAAAAAATATTGTTGTTTTCGGGAATTCAACCACTGCATGGAGACCTCTGGCAGTTAAAAAAGTTTATGGTTTAAGATTGGAAGAAAAGCTACAGCAGGCAGGTTTTCAATGTAATGTTATAAACTCAGGTGTGGGTGGTAGTCATACAGGAACCATTGAGGATAATAATTACCATAAAGTTAGACATGCTAGAGATAGGTTTCAATCAGATGTTTTGGATTACTCTCCAGAAATTGTTGTTATGCAATATGGGATTAATGACTCTTATGTAGATAAGGGAGGTGAAGAAGGCGAAAGTAGAATACCGCTGGACAAGTATTATGAAAATTTAACTTTTATGGTAAAAGAAATGCAAAAAGCAGGAATTAAAGTGGTGCTAATGACGCCTAATCAATTTGATGAAAGAAAAGAGGCTTGGAGGCTTGAACGTTTGTCTCTTTATAAAAATGAGCTAAAACGTGTGGCTATAGAAAATAACCTTCCCTTGGTTGATGTATGGGAACTAAACGAACAATACAAAAAAGAGAATGGTTCTTTATCAGCGTTACTTTTAGATGGTGTACATCCAAATGATAAATTACATGAGGTTATTGCAGAAAAATTGTTTACCCTAATAAAAGGAATGCTTTAAACTAGTTTAGCTATATAGCTTTGGAAAAAAAAGATGATGTTGATATAAAATGTAATCTTGATAAAGCGCATAAAATAGAATGCATTGGATATTCAATTACATATGATTCATTTTCTGCTATTAATATCGCACAAGATTATGAAAACTTGAAAGTTTATGGCAAGGTAGCTGCTAGAAGAATTGTCTGATTTTTTTCAAAATGGAGTGCGGTAATTAATCTGGGTTGGTGTATATAAAGTGACGCCAAGAATTTAAAATAAAAAGTATAGATGAAAAGGTTCAAAAACTATTTTGGGTTAATGTTTCTAATGTGTTTAGTCTCTAGCTATGCACAACAATTAGATGAAAATGTTTATGATCTAGCTAAATATTATCCAAATATTCCAAATGCTAAACTTATTTATGTAGGAGAAAACCCTATGAATGAAGCTTCGGTTCAAGTATTTGAAGATGGGGACATACGAATTTTTCACACGGACCAGAGGTATAGTAAAAAGGTCATGATGCAAGAATCTCTAGATAATGGATACTCCTATTTGGAGTCTAGAAAAGTTTTTTCAGACTCATTGATTTCTCAATATCCACGTAAAACCTTGCTAGACGATAAAGGGAACCTCCATTTGTTGGTTTTTAAAGAAAAGGTTTTAGCTGTTTATCATTCGGTTTCCTCAGATAAAGGAGAGACGTGGTCTCCCTTAAAGTTTGTCACTAATGGAAGGATTGGATCTATAAGAGCTTTTATTCAGACAAATAGTGGCCGGTTAATATTTGCTTATCACCGTCATGTTGTGTCAAAAGGAACACTTCCTACAGGAAGCTGTTATACAACTGCAGTATACTCAGATGATTACGGCAAAACCTGGATAGAATCCGATTCTAGAATAACCGCTCCAGTTTTTAATGATTATAATGGCAATAATTATGGTATGGTAGAGCCTAGTATAGTTCAAATGAAAGATGGCTCTATTAAAATGTTGAGCAGAACTCAAACAGGGTATTTATACGAATCGACCTCTGTAAATAATGGTGAGACTTGGTCTGAGGGGGTTGCGAGTATTTTTAGAAGCTCAAATTCACCAGCTCATATATTCAGACTGCCAAACGATGATTTGGTGTTAACCTATTGCAACACGGTGGATAGTGATATTGGAACATTTGGTAAAATATACACAAATAGAGATATCCTTACTATGGCAATATCTAAAGACGACGGGGAAACATGGAAAGGTTTCAGGGAAATTGTAAGGATGCCTAGTAGAAATAATCAGGCTAATATACCTCGAGGAGATAGAGGGCTTTCTTATCCTGATTTGGGTGTAACCAAAGAAGGTAAAATTATTTTAGTTTCAGGACAGGGAGAGTATGGAGGAGGAAGAGTGAAATTTCTGATTGATCCCACTTGGTTGGATGAAACAACTGTGTATGACGATTTCACTAATGGTTTAGAAAAGTGGAGTTGTTATTCATTTGTTAAATTAGGTCTGTTTCCAGAGCGAGAATTGGGAGCTAAAGTTATATATGATGACACGGCAATCAATAGAAAGGCTTTATTAGTTAATAAGGAAGAAGGAGACTTATTTGCTGATGGGGCCGTGTTAAATTTTCCCATGGGAAAATCAGGTGAACTAACAACAAGAATAAAATTCAACGAAAACACGAAAGGTATTTCCTTTTCATTGACAGACCATTATAGATATCCAAATGATTGTGGAGGAGATACTTCAGCAATGTTTAGTGATCAGTTAAAGTGCCAAAAAACATATTTTTTTAAACCTAATGAATGGTATAATGTAAAATTAGTTTGGGATGTCGACAGAAGATTCTGTGATATGTTCGTTAACAACACGCGCTATAAAAGGTTAAAAATGCAAAACTATACAGGTACTGGTATTTCCTATATTAGGTTTAGAAATTTGGCCAAAACAGAAAACTCTTCCGATTCTGGGGTTAAAATAGATTGGATAAAAATTCAAATTTAATAACTTATATTATTAAACAAATACTTTATTAATAGGTTCTAAATCTTTAAAAAGTAATTAAAAATTTTGATTGATATAGGGTTTATTTAATCTGACTTAAGAAACCCTAAAATATTCATGAGTAGGATTCTTACTTTAAGAACGTATCAGTTTATAAATCTTCAATTTTGAGTTTATGTTTGGTGTTTTTTTAGAGTTCTAAATTTCTTTTGATTGCATTTCTGCCTTTTTTAATTGCATTAGTTTATTATCAACATCTATTAAATTTACAATATGTAATACATAATACTTGTATTTCAATATGTTATTTTGCAATTGTTGGGTTGTTCTAAAAAAATAACATTTTAAAAAAAATGTTTTAAATTTTGTAATAAGTTTATAATCAATGTGTTAAATATTTAATGTTTATTTGTGTAATCTTTTTTTTTGATATTTTTAACATTTTGTAGATTATTATTTGTTTTATTATGTAATACTTAATACATTTGTTAAAACTAATTTAAAATTGAATTAACCAAATGAGAAGAAATTACAATTTTCTGAAAATTATTCTCCCTATATTTTTTTTAGCGACATCCTTTACGGGGTTTGGGCAGCAAAAAACAGTATCGGGGACAATTACCTCAAGTGTTGACGGTCAGCCAATACCAGGAGCTACTGTAGTAATTAAAGGAACTGCCTCAGGAGTGGTTTCAAATTTTGATGGAAACTATTCTATTGATAATGTTAGTGAGACAAGTATCTTGGAATTTTCGTTTTTGGGCTATAAAGCTCAAGAAATTCCCGTGCAAGGTTTAACTACCATTAATGTGGTTTTAGTTGAAGATAACACCCAACTTGATGAGGTGGTAGTTACAGGGTTTACGAGCCAGTCTAAGGCAACAGTGACAACTGCAATCACCAAAGTTGATGCAGAGTCATTGCAGAATACACCGGTAGGAGGAGCTTCTATCGATGCTTTGCAAGGAAGAGTGTCTGGAGTTACTATTTTAAGAACCACAGGTCGTTCTGGAGATACACCGGTTATTCAAATTCGAGGAGGTACAACCCCTGGCTTAAGTGGAGATTCGCCACTCTTTATTGTTGATGGCTTTGTTCAAGATGATTTGGGTGATACTGATATGAACGATATTGAGGAGTTTACTGTTTTAAAGGATGCTGCAGCGGCTGCTATTTATGGGGCACGTGCTGGAAATGGTGTGATTATTATTAAAACAAAGCGTGGTCAAAAAGGTAAATTTTCGGTGTCTTTAAAGTATTCACATGAGGATCAAAATGTGGATCGTTTTAAAATAGACTGGTTAACACCAGAAGAAGAAATTTATTTCGCAAGATTGGGCTTTGTTACTTATGAAAATCCTTTAGGAGCCATCTTTCACGAAAGAAATAACTGGTGGTCTGCACCACAAGCTTACGATTCTAATAACGCATCCTTATTGCGTTGGGCAGATGATGTTATGGCTAATAATGGAGGTGTTATTCCAAATGGCTATGTAACAACGGCTGATCCAATTACGGGTCGTTTATTGGCATGGAAACCAAGTAATTGGGAAGCTAGAACATTGACGCCAGGTAATTCTGATTCTTATGTGATTAATATTAACGGGGGTAATGATAAAGCAGTCTATAATCTAACGGGTAGTTATTTTGATAATAAAGGTATTGGCGTTTATAACAGTTATAAGCGTTATTACTTAAAAGCAAGTACCGATATTAATTTAGCAGGTAATTTAAAAGCAGGTAGTTCTTTTAGATATTCTTTGACTGATACACAAACAGGAGAAGGAAATTCCTGGTATGAAAGGTCTGGTAGGCTGCCGACAACAGCACGTTACTTTAATGATGACGGAACATTCTTTCAAAATGATTCTGGTAAAAGAAATCCAGATTTTACTGAGCAATACCTAACTAGAGGTCGTTATAACACAGATATGACCTTTAACACTTATTTAGAATGGGAAATTATTCCTGATCTTAAATTAAAGCCGTCTGCTTTTTTCAGACAAAGGACTTATAGTTATTTAAGTTTTAACAAAGCTAATAGTTTAGATGGAGATAGACGTGACCAAGCTGGACGTAATGATAATACTTTGGATACGCAATTTGAAGCGATTTTAACGTATAACAAAACAATACTTGAAGATCATAATTTTGGCTTTTTAGCTGGTACCTCTTTTCAAAATGGTTATGATTATGTTGTTTCTGGTTCTGCTTTTGGTAGTCCAAGCGATTTAATACCTATAATATTGAGTTCGTCTCCTAATGAGGAAAATGATGTTTCTACATCCTATATAAAAACTGCTCAACAAAGTTGGTTTGGTCAAATCACTTACAATTACAAGAGAAAGTATTTATTAAATAGTACTTTTCGTAAAGATGGAGCATATCAATTTACCGATAAATTTAAGTTTGGTTTATTCTCTGGTATTTCTGGAGGATGGAATATACATGCTGAAAATTGGTATGCGGGCACAAAGTTGTCAAATATTTTAAGTAAAGCTAAATTAAGCATATCTTATGGGGAATCAGGTAAGAATAACTTAAGTATTCTTGATACTCAAGGAGCTTATGAAACAACATCTTATGCTGGACAAACGGGTATTAGACAGTCAACACTTATAAATGAAAATCTTAAGTGGGAAACAACTAAAGAAAATGACTATAGATTTGAGTTTTCTTTGTTAAAAGAAAATCCTATAAACCTTAGTGTAGAATATTATAACAAAAAGGCGATTGATAAATTATTTGTTGAGCCTTTACCGAATTATACAGGTTTTACAGGAATTAGACAAAATATTGGGGATTTTGAAAGTAAAGGTCTTGAAGTTGGGTTTAATGCAACACCGGTTAAGACTCTTAATTTTAAATGGAGTTTGCAAGGGTTTGCAGATTTTGTAATTTCTCGTAAAACATTAAAATTACCGGAAAACGGGAACCCAAATAATCGTATTGGTGGTACTTTAGTGTATAATCCTGATGATCCTACAGGTGATCCCATTTCCGTGGGAGGAACAGCTGAAGGAGAAGAAACTAATGATCTTTATGTGTATGCTAATGATGGTGTTATTGGGTCTTGGGAAGAGGCAGATGCCTACAATGCAATGGTTTCTTTTGATGAGCTATCTAACCAAAGAAACCGTAGAGGGGATATGAAGGTGCCAGGGAATTATAAATGGAAAGATTTAAATGGTGATGGTATCATTAATAGTTTGGATAGATATAAAATTGGAAATAGTAACTGGAGACAGCATTATTCATTTGGAAATACGTTTACCTATACTTCACCTATTGGAGAATTTAGTTTAAGTATTTTATTAGAGTCTTATACAGGTCACTATGTTTACGACTTTAATAACCCAAGAGTTTATAGTCAAGCCCAAGGGCAAGATAGAATTGGAGCTGCAATAAGAGATTCTTACCTTCAACCTGGTGATGAAGTGTCTGGTATTGCTCAATACAATTGGGCAGATTTACATGTGATGAATAACTTTCAGAGACTTGATGATAAATTCACCCAAAAAGGAGATTTTATTTCTATTAGAAATGTAACCTTAAACTATACGCTTCCTAAAGAATGGGTAAAACCTATTGGAGCTGAAAGTATTAAGGCGTATGTGGTAGGAACTAATTTAGGGTACTTAACGGAATATAAAGGCCTTAATCCAGAAGCTTTTGGAACCGATTCTTTGGGAGGTACACCTCCACCACCTGAAACGGTTAGTTTTGGAGTTGAAGTTAAATTTTAATCGAAAAAGAAAATGAAAAAAATAGTAAACTTATCAAAAATCTTACTTTTAATCGTGTTGATGGTATTTGTGAGTTGTGAAGATCAATTGAACGTAAAAATATATAATGATATCACAGGGAGTAGTTTTTGGAAAACACCTAGTGATGCTGAGGCTGCTGTTGTAGCTCTACATGCTTCTTTTATGGATATTATGAAAAGTAGTAACAATCAAATATCAAATGTAGATGGTAGAACAGATGCTTGGCAACCAGGTACCTTAGGGCCACGTTTAACTGGAGCTGTAGAAGGCCATTTTCAAACGGCGAATAATGGTGCTGGAAACTGGCGGGGATATTATAGATTAGTACACGACTGTAATTTATTGTTAGCTAAAATTGGTGATATTGAATTTGAAAATGTAGAAAACAAAAATGATATTTTAGCTCAAACTTATACTATTCGTGCTATGACTTATTTTGAATTAGTTCGAATTTTTGGCGATGTACCTTTAGTCACAGAACCTACTACAGGTAAGCCTGAACCTGAAGATTATAAAGCACGAGCTCCAAGAGCTGATGTATTGAATTTAATTAAGGCTGATATTGACAAGGCGTTACCTTTATATAGTAGTAACTTAAAAGATGTTCATTTTGTTTCTAAATTATCTACCTATGCTTTAAAGGCAGAAGTGTATATGTGGTCTGCTAAAGCATATAATGCTAGAGGATCTGCTAATACGGACGATATTAATACAGCGATATCTGCGATAGAATCAATTGAGAATAGTGGAGAACTTACTTTTGCTTCAGACTACTCTAGTATTTTTACCAGAGATGGAAATGATAGTAGTGAATATATATTAGCGGTATGGTACGAAAATGGATTAAGCTCTAGTAGTTATAGGTATGCATCTATTAGAAATGATGCAGTTCCAGATCAATATAAAGTTTTTGATGGCGCAGGTAATATTATTAAAAAACTATTCCCTTATGCGTTGGAAAATGAGGGGATTGCCGCTATGTCTTATGGAGAAGCTTTGAACGATATTTATGCTAAGTATCAAACGGTGGATGTTCATGATAATCCATTTGATAATAATGATGATGCCAATGTGAATGACCCAGGAGCAACACCACCAACAACAGCTTGGTACGATAGACGCGATTTAAGATTTATTAATAATTGTGTTGATATTCCTGGGCCTAATAATGTAGTTATTAAATACGCTGGTATTGAAGATTTATCAGCTAATGTAAGATGGTGGGATAATGATATACCTATATACCGGTTAACAGGGATGTTATTATTAAAAGCAGAAGCATATAATACTTTGGGTAATCCGGAAGCTGCTATCGACATTATGGATATGACAAGAGCTAGAGCAGGTTTAGCTCCATACCCAGGAGCAAGAGACCAAGCAACGGTTGAAGATGAATTGTTAGATGAATCCATTAGAGAATTATTTGGGGAAAATAAAAGATGGTGGCATTTAATTAGAGAGCATAGAGTTGCTGATTACGTACCCAGGTTTTTAATAGAGCGTGGTCAAGATAGAACATCAGAATCTGTTTGGGATTACTATTATTGGCCTATTGCAGAGTCTGTATTAATAGCCAATACTAAATTAGTTCAATCTCCTGGATATTAATTTAAAAAACAATAAAATCATGAGTAAGAAAATAATATTTTTAATGATTTCAGTTATGGTCCTTGTTTTTACAAGTTGCGATGACGAATATAATGTTAGTCCTCCTTTGGATAATAATGAAGCAAAAGTAGTTAATGTATTTATAGATCCAGGGCATTTTACCCCTGAAAATAGGAATATTGCTTGGAAACTTCAAAGAGATTACTACGATCATGATGCGAAAACCGTAACAATTAAAGTAATTGCAAACACGGTTGCGGATTTAAGTAAAACTATAGTTTGGATTTCTGGTTCATTTCAGGCAACATTCACTCCGCTAGGAGGAGAAGAGGAAGATTGGACTGTTCCCAGACAATATACATTTACTTCTGGAGATGGAACTGTAACAAATACATACACTATTACAATAGTAGAAGTCGCCTCTTTTTAGTAAAAATAAGTTTAGTAATTAAAAAAAGATAACAGGGGTTAATTTATTAACGCCCTGTTTAATTACTGAACTAAGCACTTGTTTGAATTTACAAAACCTAATAAATTAAGTTTAACAAATAAACACTATTTCTGCATGCACTTTAATTTACAATTAAGAGCAGGGTAGAACATGACTAATTCATGAATAAAATCACAAATCTAATTGCCGCACCTTATACACCTTTAAAGAAAAATGGAGACCTTAATTTGGATTTGGTTCCTAAATATGCTGCCTATTTAAAGAACAATCACATTAAAGGTGCTTATATAAATGGCACTACTGGAGACTTTACGTCCTTAAGTACAACTGAGCGTATGCTAATTTTAGATGCTTGGTCTAATTATAGGTCAGACGATTTTTCAATCATTGCACATGTTGGGGACACGAATTTAGATAGATCAGTTACGTTGGCAAAACACGCGCAGGGTAAAGTCGATGCATTTGCCGCTTTACCTCCTTTCTATTTTAAGCCAGGAACTATAAATGATTTAATTGAGTATTTATCTTTAATAGCAGTAGTAGCTCCAGATGTACCTTTTTACTATTACCATATTCCAGATTTAACCAATGTTAATTTTGATATGCTTGATTTTTTAACTCAAGTGGGAAATAGAATTCCCAATTTGGCCGGAATTAAATTCACTAAAAATAATCTAGTAGATTATATTCTATGTAAAGAGTATTCAAACCAAAAATATAATATATTGTTTGGTGCAGATGATATGTTATTAAATGGGCTACCTTTTGGAACACAAGGTTGGGTAGGGAGTACTTATAATCATCTTGGACCACTTTATGCCGAAATTATTAAAGCGTTTACTAATAACGATATGGAGTACGCAACTCAGTTGCAATTAAAGTCAATAAATTTTATTCAAATTCTTGTTAACTATAGCTTTTGCGGTGCTGGTAAATCCTTTATGAGAAAAATAGGGTTGGATTGTGGACCGTCACGGTTGCCTAATAAAACATTGTCTGACGATGAGTTAGATGCTATTTTTGAAGAACTAGAAAGAAAAGGTATAACTCAATATTTAGGGAAAGTATAGTAGCATTAATAAGAAAAATTGTCTTGGGGCAGGCTCCCCATTTAAAGAAGCCCATATTAATGTTAACAGATGCCGGTTATTTAGAAAATGGAATGACTGATTTATTGGAAGATTCAGACTAGCGTGTGATTTGAATATCAAATATGAAATAAACTATAAAATACATTACAGGTTGGCAAGAAGCAAACCAAATACAGATAATAGTATAAAGCATTTTAACGAGAATAATATAATAAAACGGTATTACCTTATTAAATTAAACCATAAAAAAATGATTATGAAGACAACTATAGATTTAGCTGAATACAATAATCTCATAACAGATATTTTCAAACAACCCAAAACAAAAGAGGAGT
Source organism: Yeosuana aromativorans (assembly GCF_014646655.1). GTDB lineage: Bacteria > Bacteroidota > Bacteroidia > Flavobacteriales > Flavobacteriaceae > Yeosuana > Yeosuana aromativorans. Next base: position 66,387 of record NZ_BMNR01000009.1, read on the forward strand.
GGGATCAATATAGATTAAGTGATGAACAGGTCCACCATTTTCAAGAGTTTGGATATGTATCTGGAATTAAATTATTGGATGAAAACCATATTGATTTATTGAGGAAGGAACTTAATGAAATCCAAGACCCCAAGCATCCTGGGCATCATCTTTTTCATGAGTTTCATTCCAACGAATCTACAAATAAAGATTCAGTGCTGTTTCATTCTTTAGGGCATTGGAGAATTGGAGAGGCATTTCATGACATACTTTGGAATCCGGCTTTTGTAATGGCGGCGAGTCAGTTATTAGGAAACAAATCGGTTCGATTTTGGCACGATCAATTATTTTGTAAACCAGCTAAACATGGAGGAGTTGTTGCTTGGCATCAAGACTATTCTTATTGGACGCGAACCGTTGCAATGCAACATTTAACTTGTTGGATTGGTTTAGATGATGCTACAACTCAAAATGGATGTCTTCATTATATTCCTAAAAGTCATAAATGGGGTCTTTTAGATGCTCCAGTTTTAGCAGGAGACATGGATGGTTTAATGGAATATCTGAGCACAGAGCAAAAAGAAGAATTCAAACCTACTGCTATTGAATTAAAAAAAGGATACGCTACTTTTCACCATCCTCTTATGGTACATGGTTCTTATGAAAATTACTCAGATATCAGTAGAAGAGCTTGTGTGCTAAACGTTTTTGCAGATGGCACTTTAAGTGATACAAATACCGAATTGTTAAAAGGTGTTCCAATTATTGAAAAAGGTCAAAAAATGGAAGGAAAATTTTTCCCACTATTATTTGATGCATCTAAATGCTAGTTAAATTATTATGATACTTGGTAAGGCTGCAATTGCAGATGGAAAAGGAAACTTTTCTATAGAGGATATAAAAATAGGAAACCCTAAAAATGATGAGGTTTTAGTTAAAATAATGGCAAGTGGTGTATGTCATACTGATTTTGATTCCTATAAACAATGGACCAAAGAGTTTATTTTAGGTCATGAAGGTGCTGGAATAGTACTAAAGGTAGGCAAGGATGTAGCTAATGTGGTTCCTGGGGACAAGGTTATCCTGAACTGGTCAATTCCATGCAACAATTGCTTCCAATGCAAAAATGAGAACTTTAATATTTGTGAAAACAACTCTCCAGTAGCAGGAACAAATCCTGGATTACCTGGCCATGCAAATATGGAAGGTACATTATATCGCGGCAAGGGTATTGAACGCTCCTTTAATTTAGGAACGATGTCTACTCATACGATTGTTAAAGAAGCTGCAGTAGTAAAATACATCCATGATATTCCATTTACATCTGCAAGTATTATTGGTTGTGGAGTCATGACCGGTGTTGGATCAGTCATAAACACGGCAAAAGTAACAAAAGAAAGTTCTGTTGTAGTGTTGGGTACAGGAGGTGTAGGTTTGAATGTTATTCAAGGAGCTAAAATAACTAATGCTTCAAAAATAATTGCAGTGGATGTGTCAGAAAACAGGTTAAAATTAAGCAAAAAATTTGGGAGTACTCATCAAATTTTAGCAGATCGTGATGATAAAGGTTTATTAAAAGTAGTAGAACAAGTTAAATCTCTTACAGATAATAGAGGGGCAGACTTCGTTTTTGAATGTACAGGGGTTCCAGCTTTAGGGGCAACTCTGTTGGCTATGATAAGGAATGCTGGTTCTGCTGTTCAAGTGAGTGGAATAGAGGAAGAAATAATATTTAATATGCAATTATTTGAATGGGATAAAAAATACATAAACCCTTTATATGGTAAATGTAATCCTCAACAAGATTTCCCTAAAATATTAGATTATTACGCAAGTGAAAATTTGCTTTTAGATGAGTTGATTACTAAAACATATACTTTAGATAATTTAGAAGTTGCCTTTGAAGACATGTTAAATGGAACAAACGCCAAGGGAGTTATTATTTTTGATAAAGTAAAAGAATAAAAAATCATGGCAGTCATAAGAATTGAAATTTCTGACCCCAACTATGAAGTTGAAAATTTAAGATATCTAACGGTTCAGAGTAGTTATTTGGGTGGGAGAGGAGATGCTACTGTTTTTGTTCCTCCTAATACTGATCGCCTAACAGGTTTGCCTCTAGTGATTTTACTTCATGGGGTCTATGCGAGCCATTGGGCTTGGACTAGACATATGGATGTGCATAATAGATTAGCGAATCAAATTTCGAAAGGTTTATTGCCACCAATGGTTTTGGTAATGCCATCTGATGGGCTTTGGAGCAGTGGAAGTGCTTATCTTCCTCATTCGGGAAAGGACTTTGAAAAGTGGATTGCTGTAGATGTTTTAGAAGCGGTTTTGACCAAGATTCCTCAAGTAAATGAAGAATCTAAAAAATTTATTTCAGGTTTGTCCATGGGGGGTTACGGAGCTTTAAGAATTGGCATTAAATATGGTGATGTTTTTAATGCTTTTTCAGGACATTCATCTATTACGAATTTAGATCAGATGTCATTATTTGTTGAAGATGATCTGGGTGTTTTTAATCCTGAAAGCAAGGATGAATACATTTTGAATTATATCATAGAAAATAAAGGGATTCTCTCTCCTTTTCGATTTGATTGTGGAACAGAAGATATCTTAATTGAGCATAACAGAATGTTACATAATCAATTAGAAAGTATAAAGGTCCCACACATTTATGAAGAGTTTGAAGGCGGTCATACATCATCGTACTGGCAAGAGCATATTATGAGTTCCTTGCAGTTTTTTGCAACTTTTTTAAATAAATTTAAAGAATAGAGGTTATGGGTTCCTATCGTTTTTTTTCTTGGTTAAGTTGTTTTTTTATTCTTTTAATGAGCTGTGCAGAATCAATTCAGCCCAAAAAATGGTTTAAAGGAAATCTTCATACCCACTCTTATTGGAGTGATGGAGATGAATTTCCAGAAATGATTATGGATTGGTATAAAACCAATAATTATCACTTTGTAGTACTTTCAGATCATAACACTTTGGCAGAAGGTGAAAAGTGGAAGAGAATTTTAAATGATACAATATACCGGAAAGCCTTTAAAAACTATTTAAATAAATACAATAGGGATTCCTCGGTTGTCTATAAAAAGAACCTTGATACTTTATTCGTTAAGCTTAAAACATTTGAAGAATATAAACCACTTTTTGAAGAAAAGGATCGTTTTATAATGCTTCCTTCTGAAGAAATTTCAAATGTATATAAAAATAAACCCTATCATGTCAATGCCATAAATATTCAAAAACGTATTAACCCACAAAAAGGAGGCATAAGTGCGTCAGAATTACTACAATATAATATTGATGAAGTCTATAATCAAAGGAAAGAAACGGGGATTCCTATGATAGCTCAAATAAACCACCCTAATTTTCGTGATGCGATTGTTGTAGAAGATATGAAACAGTTAAATAATAATCGCTTTTTTGAGGTTTTTAATGGACATCCATATGTAAAAAATAACGGAGACGATTTACACCTAAGTACCGAAGAAATGTGGGATTTAATTAATATTTTATATTTAAATAATGGTAAAGAATTATTATATGGTACGGCCACAGACGATAGTCATAATTATCATAAAATAGGAGAGAAATGGAGTAATGCAGGAAGAGGATGGGTAGAAGTAAAGGCGGATTCTTTAAATGCAGAGTCATTAATTACGGCTATGGAAAATGGTCAGTTTTATGCTTCAACTGGTATTGAGTTAGAAGAAGTTGAGTTTTCAAATAACTCATTAAAATTGCAAATAAAAGCTGAAAGTGAAGTTTCCTATAAAATTCAATTTATAGGTTGTTATTTAAATGAAGAAGAGACTAGAGTGTTGGGTGAAGTTGAAGGGACTCAAGCTGAATTCAATTTAAATAAGAACATATTATTTGTCCGAGCAAAAATAATATCGAATAAGCCGCCTGAAAGACCAATGAATGAGATGAAATTTGAACAGGCCTGGACGCAACCGGTAAGGCCGATTTAAGTAGGTGTTCCAAAAATAAAAATAAAATATTTAATAAATTAATTGTGAAATCTAATCGAAAATCAAAGCCTTCTATTTTTATTACTATAGTATTATTACTGTTTTCTTATTCGATATACTCTCAAAAAATTAAAGTAGCTATTGTTGGTAAAGGTGTTACTTATGGCACTGGATTAAAAAATAGAGCAAACAATTCCTACCCAGTTCAGCTTCAAAGATTATTTGACGGACGCTACGAAGTATCAAATTTTGGGTGTTCAGGGACAATAGTTCTTAAAAAGGGAGACAAACCGTATTGGGTAAATCCAGAATTCAAAAAATCGAAAGCTTTTGATTCTAATATTGTAATCATTCATTTAGGCCTAAATGATCAAGGTATAAAGAATTGGCCGAAGCATAAAGAGAAATTCGTAAACGATTATTTAGATTTAATATATACTTATAAAGCGTTACCAACAAAACCAAAAGTCATGATTTGCAAAATGAGCCCAATGTTTTCAGGGTGTCATTGGTTTGAAGAGGGAATGCTTGAAAACTTTAATAAAATTCAGTCTAAAATAGAATCAATCAGTAAGCAAGCCAATGTCGACTTAATTGATTTACACGAAGTACTGTATAGGTTTCCTGAATATTTTCCAGATAATATCCATCCGACAAAAGAAGGAGCCGCTATAATAGCAAAGAAAATATATGGTGCTATTACAGGAAATTATGGCGGATTAAAATTACCGGTGCTCTTTGGCGAGAATATGGTGTTACAAAGAAACGAACCCATATTTATTTCAGGTGTTTCTGATGCTAATGATAGAATTAGAGTGGTGTTTAATGACGAAAAAGCAGAAGTTAAAGTTGGTAATGATGGAACATGGAAAGTAGCACTTCCTCCAATGAAAGCTGGTGGTCCATATATGTTGTCAATTAAATCTAAGAATTCTGAAGAAATCATTATTAATCAGGTTTTTATTGGTGAAGTTTGGTTAGCCTCAGGACAACCAAATAAGGCTTTTGAAACTAAGCGAATTATGCATGCACAATCCATTCTTAAAGACTCAATAAACCACAATATTTATTTATTTTCTTTTATCGGTAAAGCATGGCCTGATGGAGGGGTTTTTTGATAAAAAAAAGTTAGAAAGTTGCAATGCAAACTCATATTTTGAGGTATCGGGGTGGCAAGAGCCTACTTCAGAAGCAGTGTCTAAATTTTCTGCAATTGCATATGCTTTTGCTTATTGTTTACAAAAAGATTTAAATGTGCCTGTTGGTATTATTTGTAATGCAGTTGGTGGTTCGACTACACAAAGTTGGATTAGTAGAGAAACAATGGAATCTATTCACGAAACTGTTGATTTATTAAACGATACACATTTAAACCCTATGGTGCAGCCTTGGGTTTCAGAAAGAAAGGCTCTTAATTTTACAAATAAAGAGAGATTTGGTGTAAAAGCTAGGCATCCTTTTGATCCAACCATGTTGTTTGATGCAGGGATTTATCCAATCAAAAATTATAACATTAACGGCGTTATTTGGTATCAAGGGAAATCAAATGCAGAACGGGTAGATTTTCATTCAAAACTTTTTAAAATGCTAGTGGAAGATTGGAGACTTCATTGGAATAAACCAGAAATTCCTTTTTATTATGTGCAATTAAGTAGTATTAATAGACCAACGTGGGGACATTTTAGAGATTCACAAAGAAGGTTGTTAACTGAAATACCTAACATAGGAATGGCAGTTAGAAATTCCTAATAGATATTATAGTTTTAAAAAGAAAGATAGCTTTTCGGAGGTATAAGTACAAAAATAGGGCTAAAAATAATTGGAAGTAAAATTTAATTGGTAATAATTAATAAAGAAGAATGTTAAAAAGCAGTATAGACAAGGCCACGGGATTTGAAAAGCGATTTGAGAACATCGGGACCGTGGTTTTTGAGAATTCAGTTTTGGCCTCAAAGGCAGTGGCCAGGGAAATAGCGGACCTGATCAGGGTCAAGCAGGCCCAAAAGCAGCCCTGTATCTTGGGGTTGGCAACAGGGTCATCCCCTAAAGGCCTCTATGCCGAACTGGTCCGTCTTCACAAGGAGGAAGGCTTGAGCTTTAAAAATGTGGTGTCGTTCAATTTGGACGAGTACTACCCGATGGAGCCGGATTCCGTGAACAGCTATGTCAGGTTCATGAAGGAACTGTTGTTCAACCATGTGGATATCCTGCCAGAGAACCATCACATACCCGATGGCACCCTATCAAAAGAGGAAATAGCCGATTACTGCAATGCCTATGAAGCCAAGATAGAGGCCCTGGGAGGAATTGATTTACAGATCCTCGGCATTGGGGGCAATGGCCATATCGGGTTTAATGAATCGGGATCGCTACAAAACTCCAAAACCCGGTTGGTTGCCCTTGACCACATCACAAGGGTAGCCGCTAGCCATGATTTCTCGGGACTGAACAATACGCCAAGAACGGCCATTACGTTAGGGGTTAAAAAGATCATGGAGGCCAAACGGGTCATATTATTGGCCTG
>NZ_BMNR01000009.1:73049-81960 GCF_014646655.1 Yeosuana aromativorans
ACAAGAGCACAACAACGCCACCTTTGTTTTGGACCAAGCGGCCTCATCAAAACTGACCAGGATCAATACGCCTTGGTTGGTCGAGAAAGTAGTTTGGACAGATAAACTGATCAGAAAAGCGGTCTTGGGATTGGCCATTGATTTAAAAAAACCAATCTTAATGCTCACGGATGCGGATTATATTGAAAATGGAATGAGTGATCTGCTGGCAGATTCTGGTCCAGCTTACGATATCAACATCAAGATATTCAATAAACTACAGAACACCATTACAGGTTGGCCGGGCGGCAAACCAAATGCTGATGACAGCAAACGTCCGGAACGGGCCGAGCCAGCGAGCAAGCGCGTTCTTATTTTCAGTCCGCACCCAGATGATGATATCATAAGCATGGGCGGCACCTTCAAGCGCTTGCAAGAGCAGGGACATGAAGTACATGTGGGCTATCAAACATCAGGGAACATAGCGGTGGCAGATGATGAGGCACTGCGCTTTGCAAGCTTTGTTTGTGATTACAATGAAAAATTTGGAATCGACAACAAAGAGGCGCAATCAATCTTCAAAAAGGCCAAGACATTCCTCAAGAACAAGAAATCCAGCGAAATTGATATTCCAGAGGTTAGGTATATCAAAGGACTGATCAGGAAAGGAGAGGCAAAATCAACCTGCCATTATATAGGTGTTCCAGACAGTCAAATCCATTTTATGGAATTGCCGTTTTATGAGACCGGTAGCATTGAAAAGAAACCGTTGGCAGAAAAGGACATACAAATAACAATGGACCTGATAGAGAAGATCAAGCCCCATCAGATATATGCGGCCGGTGATTTGGCGGACCCCCACGGAACCCATAAGGTGTGCCTTGATGCTGTTCTTGAAGCTGTGAAAAAGCTAAAGCCCAAAAAGTTCATGGACGATTGTTGGCTATGGCTGTACCGGGGCGCTTGGCAGGAATGGGGCATTGATGAGATTGAGATGGCCGTTCCGATGGGCCCGGACCAGGTACTTGAAAAGCGCAAGGGCATTTTTAAGCACCAGTCGCAAAAGGATGGGGTTGTTTTCCAGGGCTCGGACAGCAGGGAGTTCTGGCAGCGGGCGGAGGACAGGAACAGGGAGACCGCTGAGCTGTACGACCAATTGGGACTGTCACGCTATGCGGCAATGGAAGCATTTGTTAGGTGGAGTTTTTAAAATTAAAATGAGCTTTATTTGAGTTAGTAATGTTATGCTTGTCTTTTAATCAAGAATGGCTTCAATTGGATGGAAATACCATATGATATATGAAAAATAAAATTTCTAATACTAATTCATCCTGTTTCGAATTAGTGAAAGTTGAACCAGTTAAAAGCTTAGATATATACAATAAGTTTGTCAATTGGGTTATTGGTGAATTTGATTTGTGTCTTAGGGAAGAAGGGTCAGAAGAGCTAAAAGTATATTTTCCTAATGGGTGTTTTTGTATAGGAAGTTTTAAGATTGATAATGATGAACGGGTTTATATTGGAATTAAAGTTATAGGAAAATCAAGAATAGTTTGTGAAAAAATAATGGCTCAATTGAATCATATTATTGATTTTAATAAATAAAATAATTACAGGAAATGATATTAATAGCGGATAGCGGATCGACAAAGTGCGATTGGGTAGTTCTTGGTAAAGACAAACGAGTGATTTTAAAAACAGGCACAAAAGGTATCAATCCAAGGCTTTTGAGTGTTTATCAAATATGTGAGATTTTGCATGAAAATAAAGAGCTATACAGGTTAAAAGAGGATATTAAAAAGGTGTTGTTTTATGGGGCAGGATGTGCAGAAGGTGAATCAAAGCTTAATTTAATTAAGATACTTAATGATTACTTTCCAAATGCCAAGGTACTTGTTGAAGAAGACTTAACTGCTGCTGTACGAGGGACTACTTCGTTTCCAGGGGTTGTCTGCATTTTAGGAACAGGATCAAATTGTTGTTTTTATGACGGGGTAGATATTCATGTCCATCAGGCTTCATTGGGGTATGTGGTTATGGATGAGGGCAGTGGGAATTATTTTGGGAAACAGTTGCTTCGGTCTTATTTTTACAATAAGATGCCGCCAGAGTTGCATAAGAAGTTTGAAAAAAGTTTTGATGTATCTCTAGATTTGATTTTAAAGAACCTTTATGAAACCGAAAACCCAAGTGCTTATTTAGGTAATTTTGCAAGCTTTTTAATCCATAACCGTACGGAACCATTCATCGTTTCAATTATTGAAAAAGGGATCGTTGAGTTATTTGATACTCTTATTGCATGTTATAAAAAGGAACTTGAGAATAGCCCTTTACATTTTGTAGGATCTATTGCCTATTATTTACAGAAAGAAATTTTACTTGAAGCAAAAAAACGGCACATTAAAATAAGGTCTTTTGTAAAGAGACCAATTGACAATATTGTAGCAAATGTTAATAATATCTTGGGACAACATACATTACCAACATAATTGTTGATAAAAGCAAAGAGTTATAAATTATTAAAATTAAAAAAATGAGGTATTCTATTATTGTATTAATGTGCTTGTTAAGTTTTTCTTGTAACAATAAGTACAAAGAAGCAACCAATACAGAAGAAAACTATTTGATAATTCCGAAGCCACTAAAAATGGAACCTTTAAAAGGTAAGTTTTTAGTAGATAAAAAAACAAAAGTCATAGGAGATCCATCACTTGCCAATGAAGGTGGTTTTTTATCAGGTATATTGAGTGCTGCTACCGGCTATCCAATTTCTTTTTCTTCAGAAGTAACACAGGGAAATATTGTCCTTAAGTTAGATGATACCATAAAAAATGATGAAGGTTATGTATTGCAGGTAGCGTATGATAAAATCACCATTTCAGGAAAAAGTGCTACTGGTATATTTTACGGCATTGAAACATTACGTCAGTTGATGCCAGCAAGAATTGAAGCCAGGGATGGCACCTTAAAAGAGCTAACAATACCTGCGGTTAATATCACGGACAATCCAAGGTTTGTGTACCGAGGGATGCATTTAGATGTTGGCAGGCATTTTTTTCCGGTATCATTTATTAAAAAATATATAGATCTTATTGCGATGCATAAAATGAACACCTTCCACTGGCATTTAACCGAAGATCAAGGGTGGCGTATAGAAATTAAAAAGTATCCTAGATTAACGGAAATCGGATCAAAGCGATATGGTACTATTGTTGGGCATTATCCAGGAACTGCCAACGATCAAAAAGAATACGGAGGGTTTTATACCCAAGAAGAGGTTAAGGGTGTTGTGGCCTATGCGGCTGCTCGCCATGTGACCATTATTCCTGAAATAGAATTGCCAGGGCATAGTAGTGCTGCCATAGCAGCATATCCTAGTTTAAGCTGTTTTCCAAATGGACCTACAGTGGTTACAAAAGATATGATGTCCGATAAAGGGAGGGAGCTTCAAGCGTTAGGAACTCCTAAAATTGTACAAGAAACATGGGGAGTGTTTAACGATGTTTTCTGTGCTGGCAAAGAGAGTACATTTATCTTTCTTCAAGATGTATTGGATGAAGTAATCCCATTGTTCCCTTCAAAATATATTCATATTGGAGGAGACGAATGCCCAAAGGAAAATTGGAGGCGTTGTCCAAATTGTCAAGCTCGAATTAAAAAAGAGGGTCTGCATAATGAGCATGAATTGCAAAGCTACTTTGTAAAGCGAATAGAAAAGTACCTTAATTCAAAAGGAAAACAGATTATAGGATGGGATGAAATTTTAGAAGGTGGCTTGGCACCAAATGCTACGGTAATGTCTTGGAGAGGAACAAAAGGAGGTTTAGAGGCAGCAAAACAACATCATGACGTTGTCATGACCCCAGGGCATTCATGCTATTTTGATCACTATCAAGCTAAAAACAAAGAAAACGAACCGTTGGCCATAGGGGGTAAAACAACAGTAGCCGATGTATATGCTTATGATCCAACACCAGAAGAACTGACTGCTGATGAACAAAAATTCATTTTGGGAGCACAAGGGAATGTTTGGACAGAATATATGGCAACAACCGATTATGTTGAGTATATGATCTTACCAAGAATGTCTGCTTTGTCGGAAGTTGTATGGTCATCAACAGCAAACAGAAATTATGATGATTTTAATACACGACTTCAGGCATTAACCAAAAGATTTGATGCACTGGGACTAAATTATGCCAAACATACATTTCAAAAAGATAATTTAAAAAATGTAGTACAAACGGATAATGAATAAGATTTTAGATTAATGAAAGTAGGGTTTTTTATACCATGTCATATAAATCAATTGTATCCAAAAGGAGGCATTGCTACATTGGAACTTTTTGAGAAATTGGTAGTCGATGTATTGTATCCTATGGGCCAAACCTGTTGCGGGGGCTGTAGCATCTGTCATAATTAGAGTTGGTTTTAAACATTTGTAGTGAATTTTCAAAATGTAATTGTATTAATATCAGGCATTAATTTTTATATTTCCATTAAATTTATTGCAAATTTTGACAAAAAATAATAGATGAGACAGAACCGGAAATCCTTCTTGTACATAATTAAATTTGACACACTATTAATAAAATTTTAAACTCATGGATGTAATTAAAGATCTTGCAGATTACCATTACTTCATTTCTAAAGTGTTCGGACAGTCTCAAATGCTTGAAGAATGGAAACCACATATGGTTTATTGATGAACAGATTGCAGATTTTCATGAATATGGGTATTTGTCTGGAATAAAATTATTAAAAGAATGGTAGGTAGATATTTTACGGGACGAACTTATCCAGATAGCGAATTCTGATTACCCAGTACACTATTTGCTTTATGAATTTATAGCAATGGATCTGAAGACCCATATTCAGTTTTGTTTCATTCATTGAGCATTGGCGTATTAAGGGGTTTTATGAAGTACTCTGGAATACAGCATTTGTAATGACTGCTATCAACTATCAGACGGTATACCTGTTAGGTTTTGGCATGACTAATTTTTTGTAAACTGACGCATCACGGTGGCGCAGTAGCTTGGTATCAAGGTTATTCTTATTGGACTCGAACCATAGACATTCAACATTTAGCCTGTTGAACCAGGTTGGATGATACCTTTATTGATAACGACGGTTTGCACTATATCCCAAAGCCCCATAAGTGGAGTTTATTGAATAAACCCTTATTAGCGGGAGATGTGGAGGGTTTGATGCCATTCTTAACTGAAGAACAAAAAGCAGAATTTAAACCAATTCCTATTGAACTGAAAAAAGGATATGCTACGTTCCATCATCCTATTACGATTCACGGAATTTATGAAAAATGGATCTGCTATAAGTAAAAGGGTCTTTGTGATTAACTTTTTCGTTGGTGGTGCATTAATCAATAGTGATGTTGAGCTTTTAAAGGGAGTTCCAAAAATTTCAAATGGAGAAAATGGATGACAAATTTTTTCCCAAGCTTATTTAATTTAGTAGCTAGTTCAAAATTTGGTTGCATCGCATATAGGTGGGTAGGATGGCCAAAGAGAGCCATCTAAAATGTTTTTTTGACTTACTTAAAAACTCATTCTATTCTTTGTTGTTTAAAGGATAATCAAAATCATGCTATGCTTGTTTTTATCGGTTGCTAGTGGTTCCTTTTGTCCGCTTTTTGTTGTAAATAAAATTTTTATGTAATACATAATACAGTTAATTAATTTTTATTATCTTTGACATAGAATTTTTAACAAGGATTGAAGCAGGATAGAACCAATATATAAAGTAATCTTTCAAAAATGAAGAATAAAACAATAGCAAGAATTTCAATTGTGCTGAATATTGTCTTTATATGTGGGACAATTTTGATAGCATACAAATATTGCCCAAAACTTAAATCAAAGTTTTTTCCAGACAGAATGTCCGTAATAAAAAAAGAAAAAATTAAATACACAGGCTCAATTTCGACCGTTTTTTACGATGCTTCAAAATTTGAAATTATCGGTCAGCTACCCAATACAGAAACTTATGATAGACTTCCATTAATTTCTAAAAATAAAGTAAGAAAACCTGTTTGGGCGCTTTCTGAAAATTCAGCGGGTATTTCTATTCGGTTTTCTTCCAACACCTCCTCAATAAAGATCCGTTGGAAATTGAAGAACAATATCAATGCGCCAAATATGACCCCTATAGTTTCTAAAGGGTTAGATTTGTATGCATATACAGATAACAAATGGCAATTCGTTGGTGTTGCAAAACCAGAAGATACATTCCAAAACGAAGCAATTGTAATAGAAGGAATGGATACTATTAATCGAGAATACTTACTAAATCTACCTTTATATGATGGGATTAAATCACTTGAAATCGGTATAGATAAAGGTGCTTCCATTAATAAACCATCTAAAGAAATTATAGATACTTCTCACCCAATTGTTTTTTATGGAACAAGTATAACACAAGGTGCGTCGGCTTCACGTCCAGGACTAACATATCCTGCGCTATTAGAAAGACATTTTAACAAAGAAGTAATCAACTTGGGTTTTAGCGGTAACGGTAGATTTGAAAAAGAAATTGCCGAATACATAATGACTGCAAACCCTTCAGTAATTATTTTGGACTGCACACCAAACTCTCCAGCAGACACGATTATAAAAAATCTGCCAAAAACAATTGACTATATAAACTCTATTAATGATACAGTCCCAATTATACTTGTAGAAAGTATAATGAGAGATTTTGCTTTCTTCAAAAAAGATGACAAAACAGTCTTTGGGACAATGTCATCTATAAATGAACAAAACAATGCATTGAATGAAGTTTATGAAAGAAGAAAAATGACTAGGAAAAATATTTTTTACATAAATAGTGAAAATCTTATTGGTAAGGATCATGAAGCGACTATAGACGGAACACATTTTAACGACTTAGGTCATTACAGAGCATACAAATTTTTAAGAGATAAAATTAAAAAAATAATCAGTCCATAACAAGTTTTGTAGTAAAAAACATGTGAAAACTTATTAATTTTTCACTAATTATAATACGACAAGGTAGTTGGTTCTGTTGCGTCTGTTATAGTTGGAACCTTTTTTTAGACCTTTGTAATGAATCTTAAAAAACGTAACTAACTGATTATCAGTACATATTTTTCTTTTCATTAAATTTATCATAATTTTTTTTAAAAATATTCACAGATGCGATAGGACCTAAATTACTTTTATAAACAATAAAATTAGTGAAAATTTAAAGTTAAATTATGATGTCTTTATATGAAAAACGGTACCCTTTTTATTTTATTAGTTGTTTTATTTTCTGGTTGCAAAGAAAGTACGACTGAAAATAAGCAACATAAAGCATCCTTTGTTAAATTAGTCAATCCCTTTATAGGAACCGGTGGACATGGGCATACCTACCCTGGAGCCACGGTTCCTTTTGGAATGGTGCAGGTGAGTCCAGATAATGGTATTTCAAGTTGGGACTGGTGCTCTGGATATCATTATTCAGATTCCATAATTGCCGGATTTAGCCATTTACATTTAAGTGGAACTGGTATTGGCGATTTGGCCGATATATTGTTTATGCCAACAAATAAAGCTATTGATTTAACTTTTAATACAACCTCACGAGATTCACTTCCATATAAATCATCATATAGCCATACTAACGAAAAATCAAGCCCTGGATATTATCAGGTGTTTCTTGAGGATCCAAAAGTGAATGTAGAATTGACATCTTCTTTAAGAACGGCCTATCACAAATATACCTTTACTGAAAAAAGCGAGCAATCAGTGGTTATAGATTTAGGATTTGCTATCAATTGGGATAAAGCCTTAAAATCTTCTATAACTATTGAAGATGATCATACCATAAGCGGTTACCGTTTTAGTACAGGTTGGGCAAAAAACCAGAAAGTATTTTTTGTTGCTACATTTTCCAAACCTATTTCAAAATATACGTTAGTGGAGAATCAAAATAGTATTGATGGGCAATCTGTAGATGGAGAGAAAGCCAAAGCACAGTTGTTTTTCAATGCCGAAGACAGCAACGAATTACTTGCAAAAGTAGCTGTGTCATCAGTTAGTATTGCCAATGCCAAAGAGAATTTAGATTCTGGAGATTTCAATTTTGAAAAAGTAAGAGAAGACGCTGAAAGCACTTGGAATACAGCGCTATCAAAAATAACAATTGAAACTCCTGTTGATTCGCTTAAAACCATTTTTTATACCGCATTGTATCATGCACAATTAGCACCAGTAACCTTTAGTGATAAAAACGGACAGTTTAGAAAAGGGAACGATAGTATTGTAACAGCTACAAATTATACAGCGTATTCTACTTTATCGCTTTGGGACACGTTTAGGGCAGAAAATCCTTTACTGACCTTGATAGCTCCTGATAAAACATCAGATATTATTAACTCCATGTTGGCCTATTACGGCACCAAAAACATTTTACCTGTTTGGACGCTTTATGCCAATGAAACCAATTGTATGACAGGATATCATTCCATTCCTGTTATTGTAGATGCTTATCAAAAGGGAATTAAAGGGTTTGATGCTGAAAAAGCCTATGAAGCCATGAAAGCAACCATGATGCAAGATGAACGTGGTTTAAACCTTTATAAAAAGTACGGATATGTTCCTTATAATTTATTGGACGAATCCGTTACCATTACGTTGGAATATGCGTTCGATGATTGGTGTGTGGCACAAATGGCCAAAGCTTTAGGGAAAGAGGATGATTACAAGTATTTTTTGAATCGTTCTAAAGCATATCAATATGTGTTTGATCCAGAAACAGGGTTCATGCGCGGCAAATCGGATGATGGTGTATCTTGGAATGAGCCTTTTGACCCGAAACATTCCAATCACAGAGAACATACCGATTACACCGAAGGCAATGCATGGCAACACAGCTGGTTTGTACCTCAAGATGTTGAAAATCTAGTTCA
>NZ_BMNR01000010.1:0-62716 GCF_014646655.1 Yeosuana aromativorans
CGGCACCTTCAAGCGCTTGCAAGAGCAGGGACATGAAGTGCACGTGGGCTATCAGACATCAGGGAACATAGCGGTGGCAGATGATGAGGCACTGCGCTTTGCAAACTTTGTTTGTGATTACAATGAAAAATTTGGAATCGACAACAAAGAGGCGCAATCAATCTTCAAAAAGGCCAAGACATTCCTCAAGAACAAGAAATCCAGCGAAATTGATATTCCAGAGGTTAGGTATATCAAAGGACTGATCAGGAAAGGAGAGGCAAAATCAACCTGCCATTATATAGGTGTTCCAGACAGTCAAATCCATTTTATGGAATTGCCGTTTTATGAGACCGGTAGCATTGAAAAGAAACCGTTGGCAGAAAAGGACATACAAATAACAATGGACCTGATAGAGAAGATCAAGCCCCATCAGATATATGCGGCCGGTGATTTGGCCGATCCCCACGGAACCCATAAGGTGTGCCTTGATGCTGTTCTTGAAGCTGTGAAAAAGCTAAAGCCCAAAAAGTTCATGGACGATTGTTGGCTGTGGCTGTACCGGGGTGCATGGCAGGAATGGGGCATTGATGAGATTGAGATGGCCGTTCCGATGGGACCGGACCAGGTACTTGAAAAGCGCAAGGGCATTTTTAAGCACCAGTCGCAAAAGGATGGGGTTGTTTTCCAAGGCTCGGACAGCAGGGAGTTCTGGCAGCGGGCCGAGGACCGCAACAGGGAGACCGCCGAGCTGTACGACCAATTGGGACTGTCACATTATGCAGCTATGGAGGCTTTTGTGAGGTGGGAGTATTAAAAAAACAGAAATGAGTTTTTGAGTTAGTTAGTTTTTTGGTTAGGACTACTCGATAGTATTGTTAATGATTATTAATATTCGAGTAGTTCACTAACTAAAATAGATTTTGATTTAGAATGGAAACTTTAAAAGGCAACAACTTACCAAACATTAAAATTTACTCAGAAAGCCATTTACAATAACACCAATAATTTGACTGGAACACTTATACATAAAGTGTTTGTTTTTAGAGGTTTGTTGTAATCAAATTATATATTTAACTCTAGTAATTGACTTTTATTTTTCAAATTCAAAGTGCTTTTTGAATGATATAAAATCCCATCAATCTTTTCTTTAATATAATTCCCTTTTTTTAAGGATTTACTGTAAATTGATATTTTAAATTTAATATCAACATTGTTATTCTCTTGTTCAGAAATGGTAAAATAGCCTCTTGGAAAATATACTACTAATTCACTTAATTCTTCTTTCAGATACAAATCAAATTCGCCAATTATCCAATTTATAAACCGTCTAAAAGCTATCCTATTTTCAAAGCTATCAAATTCTACCCATTCATATAAATTTTTCTTCATTGAAAGTTAAACGGTTTTTGCTTTAAAAAGACCTTTTAAAATCTATCCTTTGTCCTTTTAGTAGCCTATCACAGATTATCTTTAAAGTTTCATTTCCAGTATAATCAATAGTAAAAATTTTCTCTTGATTAGGAACTAATGATTTAAGCGATTCGTTGGATTTATTTCCATTAATTGAAAAATAGGCATCGTAATAAATTGGCGCAGTACCTGTATTTTTTACCGTTAAAAAAGTTTTAGTATTGGATTTTTCTAGCTTAGTAACTTCAAACTTATATCCTGTATGCAAACTGGCTTCTTTTATGCGCTCTGTAGTTTGATATTTGTATTGATCATTTCCAATCATGTAAGAAACATGGAATCTGGAAACTGCAGATTCATAGGATTCGCCATGTGGTCCATCTGGTGACAGTACATTTTCCTGATCAAAAGCAGTATAATAGTTGAATTCACCTCCTATTGGACTGTTTTTATACCTGTTTTCATACCCCAAAAATTTAAACCTTTGCTCATTAACCCTTGCGTGTTCTTCAGCCATAAATGAATCATCAAACAATCCAAATGACAAGTTTAATAAAGATGGATTTTCACGAAATGGTGTTACTTTCCCATCCTCAACATCAATTGAAATGGACCAATGTAAATTAGAAAACAAACTATCCATCTTCTTTAAAAAGATGGTTTGAAATTCTTTTGAAGGAAATGTTTTTCCCAACTCAAAAGGACCATCATAAATATGATACTCACCCCACAAACCAAATCCTACTTGTAAAAATGCAAGCCTATTATCGTTGTTATATTTTTCAGCAAAATTCTCATAAAATTGCAATGTGAAGTCTTTTAATTCTTGATTGGACCAGTCAGGGAACCATGTTTCTTTGCCCTCGCTGAGCCCTTTAGTCTCATGATAGTCCGGCAAATCCTTAATATACTTTGGAACTGTGGTAAGCTGCCCTACATAGGTGTACCGAAAACGAAGAATTGCTTGATGATTTCTTGAAGCTATGGCGTTTAATTTATTCTCAACAACAGACCAATCATAAACACCCTTTTTGGATACAACATCATCAAAAAGCATATATGAATACTCTAAGGTATGTGCTCCAGAATTTGCATTTGGGTTTCCATCCCATACAACTATACCTGTCATGGGCTGTACATTTGTAAAACTAGAAACACCTCCTCCATTTAAAATGGAAGCATTTATTATCTTGTCGTGTTGATCATTTTTTTTATTCCCACCACATGCCATGATTAGGAGACCTATGGAAAGAGAAATAATTGGTACACTTTTTTTCATTTTTAATTAGGTTATAAATTTGGAAAACCAATAAAATTCATAAAATCAACTTTCTTTTCTCTATAAATTATCGTATTATTTTTATCACTTGGGTTCTAAGCGTTGGAACGGTGATGTTTAATTCATCATTCTTGACTTTTAATGGCATACCACTTAATACTTCTAATGCTTTAAAGTCCCTTGAGATACCTAACGTCTTTAAGTCAAAAGTTACCGTGCATGAAGCATCCTTATTTCCGTTATTTCTAATGGTAAAAAAGAGTTCTCCCCTTTCACCAAAACGCTCTATTCTCACAAAATCGATATCACAAACAGCATCGGTGACAGGCTCCCAACCAGCCGCTGAGATTTGTTTTATAATAGGAATATATTTTTTAAAGAAAGGGCGTCCATTTTCTACTTTTTCCGCATCCATCCAATAAGGGTCACTGGAAGCATCAGTACTAAAAAAAGAAGGGAAAAAGCCATAAGCCAAAAGTTTTTCAAAATAGATTTCGTATCCTTTGAATGGAAAATTGGTAAAAGCCTTGTCATTTAGTCCTTCATTTAAAAGAAAAACAATCGGTTTCTGAGAGGAAATGGCTCTTTTAAAATCTAAAGCTTCTATACCATGATCTCCAGTTGAATACCAACTTAATTCTGCTCCAAACAAATCAAGGTTAGCTGCGGCAAATGGATTCCATGCATGTCCATTGCCCATTACCAGTTTTCCTTGGGAGTGCATTTCATCTGCAATTTTTTTCATAAACTCAAATTCTGAAACAAAATTCCAAATGGCTGGCCTAGCAACGTTTTTTGAAAATGATAATGGGTAATCTGTATATTTAAACTGTTCAATCCTATAATTTAAATCATAATGCCAGTTCCATTCCATCGAATCAAAATAGACACCATCAACATTCATTTTTAGTGCTGGCGCAATTTCAGTTTGCCTAACATATTGATATCTGTTAAAACCCTCAATATCAGGATTGCAATTGGTGGTAATACTCACTGCCCATCCTGAACTGAACCATGGTGTTTCAAGTCGACGGGTTTGCCAAAGTCCATTTTTGTCTTCTGTAGCACTATTTTTAAGGTATTGTTGATGCTCCTGTGGCACCATTCTATTTGATACAAGTGTATCATAGGGAATATTTTTTCTGAGTATTGGCAATTGAATATCCCAAGGTTCTGTATATTGAAAGCTTAAGACACCCGTACCTTTATCAGATACAATACTGGGTATGCTCTTTCCTTCTTTAACGTCAAAACTATTCCATGACAATTCATGAAAAGCAAACCCAAAGTCCTTCCAATTTTTAATGGATCTAAGTGGTGTGAAAGGAAGCCAAATTCCCTCTGTTGTAACCCTCTTTTTAAAAGATTCAGGATATATGGAGTAATATTGTTTTAAAGCTGCCCGCATTCCCCAATTGGAATTAAAGTTAAAATGGCTTAATTTGAAAAAAGCACGATTTGGAAATTTCTCAGTTAATGGACTAGTTGCTATATCAAACTCAGCAATTAATCCTTCATTTTTTTTGGCACTTAAACGATAAACTATTGGAAGAGTCATATCAACACCTAAACCTTCTCCAGAATTATCAACACTAACCACTCCCAGAGGATAAAATGACATAGAGCCTTGCCCAACTGAATCCCCATAACCACCGTCAGATAATGTTTGGCCATTGAAGGCTCCGTCCGGAGGCAGCATGGTAGAAATTTTCTTGGTATCTGAATAGATTGAATCTTTACTCATTACATATTCTTTTTCCAACCCACTAAACCATTTCCATTTGTTTCCTTGTAAAGGGATAATAATTCGAAGTGTTATACAAGAATTTTCATCAGAAAGGTTTTCCAGTTCACCATTTATTTCTGTATAATTCCCCTTGTCAATTTCTTTAAGTACAACTTGGTAAAAGTTATTTTTAAATCGTGTGATCTTTGTGCTTTTAGTAAAATTTACATCATATTCAGGAAGCTTAATAAAAGTATTATTAGCCTTACCCATTTCAATATATTCAACATAAATAGAGGTTGCATCCTTTTGAGCTTTTAGGGAATTATCCTTTTTTTCTTTAACTTTTTCTTGATAAGCCAATAAAGAATCAGGCCAAACACCATGAGTCTCCCCAAACGTCTTTAATACAAAATTACCGCTGAAGCACTGTATTGTAGCAAAAAACAAAATAGTTGTTACAAATAAATAGGTTTTCTTCATTCTAATTTTACTTTTTTGGTTTAACACTAATCTTTATATTCTTATGAACAATTTCTTTTTATACATCCAAAAACAAATAAACCATAGAAAAAGAAGCACAACTATACTTAACATTATATTAGCATTTAATGTCCCTGTCCATCCAAATAAAGCATTGGAAAACGGCAAAAATATTTTCCTAATTAGTTCTGCACCACCTACATGCGCAAACAAATAAATAAACAATGGATTCATTCCTACAACCGCAAAGAACAGTACTCCTTTTTGGTATTTTTTAATATCTATCACCCAATAGCATAATGCGAGTGCCAACAAGGCCCAGCCACCGCTAGCAAAAACAAAAGTGCTTGTTGAAATTCGTTTTATGATAGGTGTATAATAACTAAATCCGTAACCAATGATTAGTCCTATAATTCCAGCTATAAGCAAAAGCTGAATTTTTTTCTTATTTGTTCTTTCGCTTATTAACAACTGACCTGCCATTACACCCCAAATGGTATGCGCAGCAGTAGGAATAGCATTAAACATAGCCCAATGCCCTGTGTCTTCATTACCTGAAATCAAAATATTTAACCATGCCCCAAAGTTATGTCCTGGGACAAAGGCTTGATTAAAACCTTCAACTGGAAAAAATCTATAAATACCTTCGCTTATTAAAATCAATAATAAGGAAAACCCTATTTGAATCATGGGCTTTTTACGAATGATTAAAAATGCAAGTATATATGTTACACCCAGTTGAGCAAGTACATTTTGAAATCTAAAAACAATTCTTCCTGGATCAATACAATATAAAGCCCATCCTAAAACCAGTAACAAAAAAGCTCTCCTAAAAGCATGTTTTTGCAATTGTTTAAATGTGTCTCCCTTTGCCATTCTTTTAG
The DNA here is from genome assembly GCF_014646655.1 of Yeosuana aromativorans. Lineage (GTDB taxonomy): Bacteria > Bacteroidota > Bacteroidia > Flavobacteriales > Flavobacteriaceae > Yeosuana > Yeosuana aromativorans. Next base: position 5,765 of record NZ_BMNR01000010.1, read on the forward strand.
AAAAAGAAAATGGCATAGAAACACCCACAATAAACATGAAAAAGGGTTGGATTAAATCCCAAAAATGTAAACCTTCCCAATCCACATGATGAAATTGCTCTCCTATAGTATGAATAATACTTCCGTGAAGTTCAGGAGAAATCATAAATTCAAACAAACTTGAAAATTCAGCAATTAGCAAAAACATGGTAAGCCCTCTGAAAAAATCCAGTGAAAGTAAGCGGTTGTCAGTTTTAATTGTATCCATTTTTTTAATATTTATTAAAAAACTTTAAATTGTTTGTTGACATCTATATGTTGTTAGCTTTCCAAATTTATCATTATCATATTTTAGCCAAATATAGAGTTGTTTAAGCAAGAAGATATTTACTCATTTCTAAAAATTGGTTAATAGAAATGATTTAATCACATGAAAAATGCCTGAATTCTTGAAACAGAGCTCTTTGTTAACAACTTAACAGTATTCAACCATTCTTACATAAAGTATAAAGAATGGTTAAATACATTTGTATAAAAATTATTCGCAAAGACTTGCAGATTCTATTGGAAGTTCATAACTAATAAAAGCACTAGTTGCAGTTACTTTGGGGAAATCTGCTACAGATGCCCATCCACTGTTCAATTCTGAAATAGCAAGACCAATAGAGGTGCCTAGCGAACCTAGAGCCGATTTTGGGATCTTGAATTCAATAGCATTAGTTTGCGCATCTATGTTTACCACGCCAGAAGTTGTAAAATAACTATCTGCACTGGTTAACCAATTCCATGACCACCCTCCATTAGGATCGTTATGAGCATAAAAATCACCCCAATCGTTGTTTAAAAAAGCCCCTTCAACCAAAAAATCTGCGCCTGAACCATTTGGCCATTGCCAGCTTAATAATCCTGTAGATGAATTTCCGTCTGCATTAATGTACATATCGACTACTTCCAATTTCATGGACGTGTTTCCCTCTAAATAAAAATTGACAAAATCGCCACCTCCCCATATTTTAATTTTTTGCATGGTAGCTCCAGATCCACCTTCATCGTACACTACAGGAACATCTGCCCAGTCATCAAAATCACCATCAATGGCAATATTTACATGTAAAACCTCTGGTGCAGTAATTGTTTTTGTAATAGAAGCTTCTTGCCCAGAATCATTCATAGCTGTAAGGGTTACATCAATTTGTCCTCCTACTTTGGTATATCTATAACTTGGATTTTCTTTTTCGCAATAAAAATATAAATCTCCAAAATCCCATCTATAGGAAGTAGCTCCTTGTGAAAGGTTCGTAAACCTAAATAAGCTTGCATCATTTTCATCTACCGTATATGAAAAATCAGCTATTATACCTCCATCGGAGGCTGTTCCGTTGTCATCTGTCCCACAACCTGCAAGTAGTGAAACTATGATCAAAAAATAGAAAAAATTTAGTCTTTTCATGATTAATTTATTTAGAGATTAATTGTAGTTTTTAGTTTATAGTTAGGGTATGTTGCAAGTTATTGAACCCTTCAGTGGGCTCCCATGTATTGCTATTTGCCAATTGGATGGAAAAATCAGGATTATTGGACAATGTACTGTATGCATCCTCAATTTTTAAAAGTAATTGATAATTTCCTTGAGGAATACCAGAAAGGCTTACAGACTCTTGTAATTCAAAATCTGAGTCTGGTACTACGTGTCTAACATCAAAATCTAAAGCCTTTTTATATATTTCACCATCAGACACAGATCTAAATATTAAATATGCCTTTTTTTTGTTGTAAACAGGTGCAAATCCTACATTATCAATAACCACATTTAACATAAAGTTGCCATTAATGCTTACTTCTTTTTTCAAACTTGAAGTCTTTAATAAAAGCCTATATCCCAATTTTTTTTGAAAATCAGTGAAACAGTTATTGTTTCTCCATTCTTGAAGTACTGGTCCATAATAATCTAGGTTTAAATAAGTCCATTTTAACAACTTCATTTCGGTTTCCGCTGTGGTGCAACTAGCTATTGGAACATCCGTTGGCGGACAAGTTTCTCCTCCTGTTGGCACAAAAAGGGCTTCCTTGCTTATGTAGTTTTTTTCTACACTAATGTTTTGGTACGTTCCATAATCGTTTGCACTGGCCAAAAAACAATCATTATGAAATCCTACTCGGGCAATATCGCTAGTACCATATCCTACTGATGCATCTATTGGCGTAGAATAATTAAAAACCTCTTGTTTATACAATGGTGTCCTTAATTGAATTTTTATTTCTTTGGGCAAGACTTCCAATAGTTTATTTACCACGGCCTTTTTATTTTCCAGAGTCGTCAAATTATTGGTGGTATAATACCATTCTCCCCATGAACCTATAAAGCCTGCTTGAACAAAAGCAATAACATCTGCATTATCATTAAAAAGTGGTTTCAATTGATCTAAATGGGTTTCAATAATATTTAGTGGAGCATCAGTGTCTTCTGGGTTACTGTTATAAGCAAAACGCAATACACATTTTATACCAGATGTTCTTAATCTTTCAAAATCTGTCTTTATTAAATCCAGTTCGGCAGTACTTAAGCTTGAGTTTTTAAAAGCATCTAAATAGTAAAGCCGATTTATAATAGTTACGTTTTCATTTTTCAGGTTTTGTAACGTTACCAAGCTTAGTGGAGTTCCTTCAGAACTAACATTCCATAAGTGCATAAATCCACGCTCTGGATTTGAAATCACTTCGCTAGAAGCCTTGTACGTTATATTGCTTACCGTATCGTCTATTGGTTCTACAGGATCTTGATCAGTACCATTGCTGCCACAACTTATTATAAAGCTTAGAAACAATCCTAATATAAATTTAAATTTCATTTTTTTTGGGGTTTAAATCGATTAATAATTGTCTTTAATCCAATTATAGGGTGTTCTTTTCATCCAATTTCCTCTTGTAAAATCCGGGAAATCTTGTGGTTCTCCATTATTTTCAATGGAAGCTTCTGATAGCGGTGTTATAGCACTCCATGCTGCCGCATCGTAAGCATCCAAAGGAGGTGCTATATTTAATTTTGCAGACTCTACAAATGCATGGATAACAAAGAAATCCATACCACCATGTCCTGCTCCATTAGCTTTCTCTCCATATTTTTGCCATAACGGATGATCATATTTCTCCATCCATTTATCCGCAACATCCCATTCATCAAATTTAGAAACGCCTTCAATATAAATACGATTTCCATCTACCTCCCACAATCCATTTGTCCCTTGAACCCTAAAACCAAGGGAATACGGTCTTGGTAAATTTGTATCGTGTGTCACTATTATGGTTTCACCATTTGAAGTCTCTATGGTAGATGTAACAACATCTCCTAATTTAAATTTCAATTTGGCATTGGGGTGATTTTCACCTGCGGTTTTTACTATGTAGTCATGTAATCCAACTGCTTTTGTCGCATTAGAAGTTAAGGACAAGAAACGGTTCCCTCTATTAATATCACACATGGTTGCAATAGGTCCAACACCATGGGTTGGATACATATCTGCGTTCCTCATTAATGAGTGCTTGGTTCTCCAGGCGGACTCTGATATACCTTTTTCTCCAAATTCTACTCCAGGTCCATAAGCCGTTTTTCCATCATTAAATTTTACATGTCTCAAATCATGTTGGTAACCACATCTAAAGTGAATTAATTCTCCAAAAACATTTTGTTTTACCATGTTCAGCACAGCTAAAATATCCCTGCGATAACAAACATTTTCCAAAATCATTAAATGTGTTCCCGTTTGTTCATGAGTATTGACCAAATCCCAGCACTCTTCCATAGTGTTAGCAGCAGATACTTCTACTCCAGTGTACTTACCTGCCTTCATGGCATCTTTGGCCATACGGGTGTGCCACAACCAAGGTGTGGCAATAACAACAGCATCTACATTATCTAAAGTCAGAAGATTTTTATAATCATATTCGTCTTTACCAAAAACCAATGGTTTTTTGTAGCCCTTTTCTGTTATGTTATCAACGGCTATTTTTATTCTTCTTGGGTCAATATCACAAATGGCAGTAATATTTATATCACTTCTTAATAATAGGTTGTTCAAATGGTTTGTACCTCGCAAACCAACACCTATCATTCCTATTTTTAGTTTTTCGGCATTTGAGCTTGCACCAAAGGTTAAACTGGGCATTAAAGCTATACCTGTACCTGCTATTGCTGTTTTTTTAATAAAATTTCTTCTGGAGTCCATATTACTACTGTTGTTTTTTATTTTCATTTTAGAGGTTATTAAAATAAAGGGTTGCAATGATTACACTTTCAAAAAAAACAAGGCAACCCTTACTCAAAACTAAACCAAACTAATTATATCCAGGATTTTGTTTAAAAGCACCTTTTCCTTCACTTATTCTTTCAAGTGAAAATGGATATAGAACTTTATATGGAGCTGTTTGGCTAGATGCACCATTTAATTCTATGTTATGCTCACTAAATTTACCATGTCTAATCAAATCTGAACGGTATTGTCCATTTTCACACCAATATTCATGAGACCTCTCTAAAAGAATCATATCATTAAAGCTATCAATATCAGCATAATCAACCAACTTAATTGGATCTAGATTTGCTCTTTCCCTAATCATATTTACCAAGTCTATGGATTCTTGGTTAGGTGCCCCATTTTTATTGGCTATAGCTTCTGCTTTTGACAAAATCACATCAGCATATCTGTATAAAATAATATCAACAGTTGTTAGCGCGGTACTTCTGTCTGCATCAGCTGCAATTTTTAATGGAAGTGGCCCCATTTGCATGACATTACTTGGATTAGACCTATTGTAAGTCACTCCGTCTGTACCTGTATATTCAGCTATCAAGTTTGTTTTTCTAACATCATTACTTTCAAATGAATCATAAAATTGCCAAGAACTTTGAATGGTGGCCCAACCTCCTCGTTCAGGATAATTAGATGGTAAAACCATCATTTGCCATTGGTTTTCACTTGTTCCGGCATAGTCTGCAGGAACCGCGAACATGACTTCTTTATTATCAGCTTGTGATGCCGTACTGAACATACCTACATAATCAGGATTTAATTCATAATAGTTCATTGCCATAATTGCATTGGCCTGTGCTTCAACATCTGCCCATCTTTTTTCATGAAGATATAATCTAATTAACAGCATTCTAGCAAAGCCTTGACTGAATCTACCATAAGCAGCTTCTGCCGGGGATGGCAAATCTGCAGCAGCATCCAATAAGTCTTTTTCAATAAAGTTTACCATTTCTTCATATCCCATTCTTGCTAAAGGCGTTTCAGTTAATGGGTTTTGCAAAACTTCTAATGGCGCAACTACCAAAGGGCCATACATATCAAAAAGTTCATAGCATAAAAAACCTCTGGCACACTTAAGTTCTGCAATACCTTTCTTTTTTATATTATCATTGACGCTGGATTTTTCAAGTCTGTCAATACTCAATGTATTGGAACTTATTTTATTATAAAAACGGTCATAATATCTAGTGACTGATTCATTCGTTGGGTTATAACTATGTAAAGTAGCCAATTGCTGTACACCAAAATTCCCCTGAAGAATTTCGGTTGAGGCATCATTAATAAACATGATTCCGTTTTCTGATGTTGTATGAATACCATCCCACCAAGACCCTCGCAAAGGATAATAAGCAGCCACTACCAAAGCCTCAACATCTGCTTCAGATGCAGGAAAGATAGCTGGATTAATTTCATCATAATTTACAGACTCTAATTCTGGGTTACATCCAAATGTCAAGGGTATTAACAGCCCTAGCATTATCAGTTTTATTTTTTTCATAATCATTAGTTTTTTTTAAAATTTTAAATCTATTCCTATGGTATACGTCTTAATGTTAGGATATGCTGCCACATAGGCATCCGTTTCAGGATCAACACCATTGTAAGGTGTAATAACAAAGAGATTTTGAGCATCAAACCTGACTGTTGCGCTGTTTAATAATTTCCCCATCCAATTGGAAGGTAAATTATATGCTAACGATAAATTTTGAAGTCTGATAAACCATGCATCTTGTAAGAAAAAATCACCTGAACTATATTGAGTATATCCATAGTGTGAAGCCGGTCTACTGTTTGTTGGATTATCTGGTGTCCATCTGTTATAAATACTTCTTAAGGCATTGCGCCCATTTTGCCAAACACCATCTGCCGAAACGCCTAAAGCAACATCTGTTGGGTCTATAATTTGCCTTCCAAACATACCATTAAAATGAAACTTAAGTTCAAAATTTTTATAACTGATGCTATTGCTAAAACCTGCAATAAAGTCTGGATCAGTTGACCCTAACATTACAATATCTGCTTCATCTATTTTTCCGTCTGGTTCTCCAGTTGCTATAAACCTTCCATTTTCATCAACCACAGGATTTCCAGAACCATCTCTTTCAAAACCATTTATATCCTTAATTTTTATTTGACCAGGAAATAAATCCGGTTGCGCCGGAACCACCTCTCCTATTTGCATCACGCCATCGGATAAGTAAGAATATCGGGCACGTATAGGATCATCCTCTTTCTGATAAATAGCTGGTTTCCAATCATCTGCTCGTTTTTTCCATCGATCTTTGAATTTAGAAAAAGTTAATGTGCTCTTCCATTTAAAGTTTTCTGTATCTACGTTAACTGTATTTAAAGTAACTTCAACACCTCTACTTTGTGTACTTCCAATATTGGCCCAAACGGTATTTATCTCATTGTAGGAATTGATAGGTTTTAATTGTAATAAATCTGAAATCTCTTTATTGTAAACTTCAACAGATCCTGAAAATACCCCCTTAAAGAATTCAAAATCAAGGCCAATATTAGTCTCTTTTGTTGTTTCCCATTTTAAATCTGGGTTTTCCAGTCGAGAGGGAAAAACACCAATTAATATAGACTCATCAGGATTTAAATACGCCGGTTGCGCATAATAAGCCGCAAAAGCATTGGAACCAATATCGGCATTTCCTGTTTGTCCATATCCTACCCTGAGCTTTAATTGGCCCACATCATCCTGTAATTTTTCCATAAATGGTTCTCCTGCAATATCCCAACCAACAGCCACAGATGGAAATATGGCAAATCTATTGTTTTTGGAAAATACACTTGAGCCATCTCGTCTGATGGTAGATGTTAAAATATACCTGCCTTTATAAACATAATTTAATCTCCCAAAATAAGATACTAAATTATCTTCATGCTTTGAAGATGCTATCACTTTGGTACCTGCACCTGCATTAATATTGTTCCATAAAAAGGCATCTGTTATAAAATCACTATTGCCAGAAGATGCACTTTCAGATTCATATGTTTGTCTTGAATACCCAATTAAAAAATTGAAATTATGGTCTTCATTAATGATCGTGGAGTAGTTTAAAGTAAAATCAAACAACTTGTCATTTTTCTTCTCATTAGCTATTGTAGCTTTACCGTTCTCCAATGCACCCCATAACGTTGTTCTTGGTAAATAGGTATTCCTACTTGTGTAGCCTTGGTCTATGCCAGCTTGAAACCTAGCCACTAAACCGTGCAATGGTTTTATTTCGGCAAAGAAATTGGTTAATGTTCTATCAATAACACCTTTGTCGGTTATAGTAAGCAGCGAATAAGGGTTAGGCTCCTGAGCATTATCTGGGTTAATGGGATAATTACCAAACTCATCAATAGCTTGAATATGTGGCCCATATTGCAATGCCGATCTGATAATTCCAGAATTTTCATATTGCCCTGAACCTAACTGGCTATTTTCATTATTGATTCTGCTCATAGTAAGATTCATTCCTACACTTAAAAAATCAGTTAGCTTTTGATCCAAATTGAATCGTAGCGAGGCTCTATCAAAGGCCGAATTTTTCAATATCCCATCTTGTTTATATAAGTTTCCTGATAAATAGTACTTTGTTGATTCTGTTCCTCCTGTTAAAGACAAGTTGTGTTGTTGAGTGCCACCATCCCTAGTTATTAAACCTAACCAATTGGTACCTTTTCCTGCATTATTTATTTGATCATCCGAATAAAATCTAGTAAATGCAACACCATTAACAGGGTTTGCAATAGCCTCTTCTAAAGTTTTATCACTGTATGGATAGACCCTATTTTGGAATGACCAATTTTCAAAAGCAGCTTGGTTTCTTAATTTCATCCACTCTTGCAAACTCAATACATCATAACTATCATTATAAGCTTGGTAAGAATATGAACCAGAATAAGCAACCTGTACCTTTCCGGACTTTCCTTTTTTAGTTGTAATCAAAATAACACCATTTGCAGCTCTTGCGCCATAAATAGATGTTGCACTGGCGTCTTTTAACACAGAAACAGATTCAATATCATTTGGGTTAAAAGAATTTAAAACACTTTGGGTTCCTCCATCATATCTATTACCAGTTCCTGGTTGTTGAAAATCAGTAATAGGAAAACCATCTACTACTATTAAAGGTGCATTTGAAGCATTAATGGACCCTGCTCCTCTAATTTGAATATCCAAACCACCACCTGGCTGCGCACTATTCTGTGTAATTTGTAGCCCAGACACTGTACCTCTAAGTACATCACCAATTGAAGGTGAAGATGATAATACCAAATTTTCGGTTTTCACTGTTGAAATAGCGCCTGCAATATCTTTTTTTCTTTGTGTACCATATCCAACAACAACAACTTCATCCAAACTAGTATTATCTGCTAACATTACAACATTAATCAATGACTGCCCATTAATTTCTATTTCTTGTTTAACATATCCTAAATAAGAAAAAACCAAAGTTGTTGCTCCATCAGGAATTTCTATACTATAGTCGCCATCAAATGTAGTCACTGTGCCAATTGATGTGTCTTTAACCAATATAGAAGCACCAGGAAGTGGTATTCCTGCGTCATCAGTAACTTTTCCAGAAACAACGATTTGCTGTGTGTTATTTTTCTCTACTTTGTAAAAAATCTTTGAATTTGATGAATACACATTTGCATTCATTTGAATTAACGAGATTAATAATAATAGAGTTAGCTTCATTTTTAAATCAAATTTTAATTCATTACTCTGTGTATTGAGTAGCCTAGTGAATTTTTTCATATTTTTGTTTGTGATTTATTAATTAGAGATTAAATTAAGTCACTTATTATAACCGGAAAATGCTGCAACATTTTTCGGTTTTTAAGTTAGTGTCAGTAAGGGTAAGAGTCGCTACATAATTCATAAGATGTTTTTAGTTTTAGTTAATAGTTAAATTGTTATTTGACCTGTAATTAAATTGTTCTTTAAATACCTACTGGATGTTAAGCTTGAAACTATTCAAGATTCACACTTTTATCTCTTTTGATGTTTTAATTATTCTCGCTCCAGAATCTACACTTACCTCGTAAGCATCAATCCCACCAGCATTTTTTATACCATCAATAATTTGGCTTTCTTTGTTTTTAGGAGCTAATACCACAATACTACCGCCACCGCCAGATCCAACTATTTTTGCACCGTAAGCTCCAGCATCCAAGGCCCCTTGTATCATATTATCAATTCTTGGAACAGTAATTCCCAAAACATCCTTCAATATTTTATGGTGTTGATTCATTAGCTCACCTATTTTCTTAAAATCTGGTTGATCCTTTGTAAATTCTGCAAGTGCTTTTTGTGTTATATCGTGATTGGTAATAGCGGCATATAAATAGCTTTGTAGATTATCTGGTACATAATTTAAATACGCTTGTAAATCTTCTTTTTTAGCCTGTTTTATATCAAAATTTGGGATTCCATTTTTTACTTTATGTATGGCAAGCCATGTTTTTTCTCGTAATTCGCCCAAGAGACCAACAGTTTCTTTTGGAATACCAGATTCTCCTATTATGATACCATGTATTGGAGTGTTGATTACTTGGCAAGAAAAATCATCACCTGTCTCTAGATATACTACGTTTCCAACCCCAATACTGTATTGATCCATTTTGCCTCCGGGCGCTCCTTGCTCAAGAACTTCTGCCTCGTATGAAATTTGCGATATGATTTCTGGAGTTACCTCAACATTTATCCCAAAAGCTTCAATTAAAAAATTGACCCAAGAAACCACAACGGCTGAGGAACTTGACGTCCCAGCATTTATAGGTAAGTTTCCTTTTATTTCAATATCATAACCTTTATCTGGTATGCAACCATATCGCTTTAAAACCCTAAGGGCAAACAACAAATGATCACCTTTTTCAATATGGACAACCTCATCATCAATATTGATAATTCTTTTTTGGTTTACATCAGGTTTGTTGATTTTAAAAACCCTTAATCCATTTTCAATTGCTGTTAGTTTAATATTTCTGCTGATGGCACAAGCAATAACAGGTAATCCTAAATAGTCTTGGTGGTCACCAAATAAACATGTTCTTCCAGGTGCTAATGATATTATTTTTCTCATTTAATTGGGATCTATTTTTTTGTTTTTTAAAACTAAAACAGTTTACTTTTTGGTTAAAAAATTGTCAAATTTTGATTAAGTTATAAAGCGAATGTATTTAATTATTTTTTAATAAAAAAGAAAATCAACAAAAAATGTGCTCGAACACATAAAAAAAGTGTTTTCGAGCACATTTTTGTAATACCAATCTTAAGTTTTTATATCTTTGCTCATTATGAAAAAATACACCATTAAAGATATTGCTGAATTGGCAGGAGTTTCAAAAGGGACGGTTGACAGAGTTATACACAACAGAGGAAAAGTGTCTCAAAAGGCCCTGGATAAAGTAACAAAATTACTTGAGGAAATTGATTATCAGCCCAATCCGATAGCTAGAAGTTTAAAGAACAATAAAATCTATAAAATTTATGTTGTGCTGCCAAATCCGGATGAGGATAGTTTTTGGAAGCCTTGTGTAGATGGTGTAAACCAAGCCATTGAAGAATTCAAATCTTTCTTGGTAGATATTAAATTGTTTTATTACAGTCCCCACAGTACGAAATCGTTTCAGAATGTAAACAATACCGTAATAAACTTATCCCCTGACGCTGTTTTATTTCCACCTATTTTCTATAAAGAAAGTATTAGTATAGCAAATAGGTATAAATCCGCTGGAATAATTGTAAGTATCTTTAACAATCAAATAAATTTAAAAGAAGCTGTAAATTTTGTCGGACAAGACCTGTATCAAAGTGGCAGAGTTGCTGCACGATTAATGGAAATGATTGTTCCTAAAAAGACCGATATTGTTATTTGTCATTTGGATGAACCTTTTAACAATGCAACTCACATGCAGAAGAAAGAAAAGGGATTTAGAGATTACTTTGAGAATTTAGGACATTTTGAATATAATTTATTGACTTTTAATGCTGATAAAGAAAGCCTCCACAAATCACTAAACGACTTTTTAAACATTCAAAAAAACGTTTCCGGTATATTTGTGACAACATCCAAAGTCTTTAACGTAGTAGAAGTACTCCAAGAAAGAAAACATAAAAATTTGAAAATAATTGGTTATGATCTTTTAAATAAAAATGTTAGTTTATTAAAAAGCAACGCCATCTCATTTTTAATACACCAACGATCTAAATCACAAACCTATCTAGGACTAACTTATTTAGTTGAACATTTTTTGTTTAATAAAGATATTCCGAACCAAAAACTATTGCCTATAGATATAGTAAATTCTGAAAATTTAGATTCATATATAGAAAACTAACCTACTTTAGTCTTAAAACTCCAAAAGAAGAGGAAATGTGAAAGTTTGGGGTTTCTGTTTGTGGATCAACCCAGGTTAACCAAACCGGTTCATAAGTAGAATCTTTTGTTTTATAATATTTTGCCCTATAAATACCAGTTTCTATTTTACCATCCTGAATTAAATTTAATTTTTTTAAAGAAGATATGCTTATTTTACCTTCAACACAAAATCCCTTTGGGTTTAAAGAAGATTTTACAATCAAATCATTATGGGGCCAATTCCAGTTAAAATCAAAATCTTTATCTGGACATGCTTTGAAATCCATAATTCTGGGAGTTGGGTCAATTTCTAAACAATAATAAGGATTAAGTGAAGAATCTGGTCGAAAGAACAGCTCTACTCTATCTGAAATATTTATACTATTAAAACTATTGTCTGTTCTATGTATATGAATGTTATTATCAATAACTTCAAATAAAAAAAACAAATAGTCCTCATCCCATAAAGCTTTAAATTTGGTTTCCGTATTCCTAATCTCTTTCCAAGGAGAATGGAAATCTCTTAAAAAACAAGCCCTTTCCCATAAATTACTGTCAGCTTTTCCTGTAATGATTAATTGATTTAAAGGAATATTATTCACATTATATACTCTCACCTCTATCTGGAATTATAAAAATTTTGATAAAAATAACCAATAATTTTATTATATAATTGATTAACATATACACTAGAGTAAACGAAAAATACTGTCCTATTAATTTGAAATGAGATAAATTTACTCAGTCAACTATAGTCCAGTATTTTACATTGTATAAATTACAGAACAAGTATTTTAAACTATTTGCCCGATGCAGAAAGTAACTTTTATTTATTTAAAGGTGTTTAAATGTAAACGATACAAAAACGGTACAATTATTATGCAAATAGATTAAAATGATTCAAAATACAAAATTTGTATTTTTGATATTATAAATATGAAAGATTTAAATTTCTAATACAATTTGAATAATAATCAACATATTCAGTTACTCATTAATCACATCAATCAGGATGTTATTCTTGATAACGATGTTATTAAAAAATTGTCCTCCATTATTGTCTTTAATGAATTAAATAAAAAAGAATTTTTAATTGAACCTGGAGAAACAGCTGATTCTATGAATTTTATTGTTCAAGGTTGTATGCGTAGTTATTATTTAGATGAAAATGCTCAAGAACATACCTTGCAATTAGGAATTGAAGAATGGTGGATCAATGATTTATACAGTTATTTAAGTCGCAAAAAGTCTAGAATGTATGTTCAAGCATTAGAAAAAACATTGCTTATACAATTACCGAGACTTGAACTAGAGAAACTCTATATTGAAGTGCCTGAAATCTCTAATTTCTTTCGTATTAAAATTCAAAATGCCTATGTCGCTGTTCAAGAACGTGTCATCGACAGTATGAGCGATGATGCCTATGAAAGATATGATAATTTCAGAAAATCGTATCGAAATATTGAACAACGCGTACCTCAATACATCATTGCTTCTTACCTAGGAGTCACCCCAGAATTTTTAAGTTATTTGCGAAAAAAACACTCTTAATTCCATTCTTAAGATACCTTAAGTTTTTTCTTTTAGCTTCACTATAATTTTGACCCATACAATAATAAATGGGTTATGTTACGATATTTAAACTTAACAGTTTTTATCATATTTGAAACACTAGCATCAAATGCACAAAGTGTTAATTTCTATCCGGAAATGGTTTTAGGAAATCGTTCTACTAGCTATCAGCATGTTATTGGATTTAAAATTAATGACACATGGTCTCTTAATAATGTATCGCTATTTGATACCGAGTATACTAATGATAGGAATAACATCTTTTTTATTAGAAACACGTTGTCATATAAATTGAATAATCACTTTAAAGCTAATGCTGCTTTTGGTGTTAAAAACCCAGGAGCATTTGCAACCCTTACTTCACAATACCAATACACCGTTCCAGAATTTAAACTGAGTTATGCTATAGGTAGTACCTATCAAAATGGATTTACTCTAGAGCAAACTTTATCGATGAATTATACGCCAAGCCTGACTAAAAATATCCAAGCTTATGTAAATCTATTTGTGGTAGTTAATACCAATTTGAAAGTGTTAGATAGAGGCATTCAACAGCTGCGTATTGGCGTTAAAAAGAAACAACTTATTACAGGAATAGCATTAAATCTAGACCAATTTATCAAAGCAGAAAAAACTCTTGAAAACTTTGGATTATTTATAAAATATAACTTTTAAACATTAAAATTATGAACACAAAACAACACATTGGATTATTACTTTTAAGAATAAGTATTGCATTTACAATGCTAATCTATGGGATAAGCAAATTAAACTTTGGTATTGAATATATTAATGGTTTGCTTGAACAATACGGCCTTCCTACATTTTTAGGCTATGGCGTTTTTGTTGGCGAATTTATTGCACCTATTCTCATCATTATTGGATATAGAACTAAACTAGCAGGACTTGCCTTCGCTATTAATTGCTTCGTGGCAATATTAATGGACCGACTTCCAGACGTGTTAAGCTTAAATGATCACGGTGGTTGGTCAATAGGATTAATTTTTATCTATATGATGTTTGGCATTGCTATGTTTTTTATGGGTGCTGGCAAGTATGCTCTTTCAACAAATAATAAATGGGATTAACAGCATAGCTATGAGACTATTTTTTTTATCAGTATTAGGATTAGCAGGAGGTGTTTTTTTAGCAGTCCAAGCCGGATTTAATGCTCAATTGGGCAGCACTTTAAAGCAGCCTATTCTCGCTGTGATTGCAAGTTCTATAAGTAGTGTAGTATTTGGATGCTTGATTTTATTGTTATTAAGCAAAGAGAGCATTCAAAATATTACAACAACACAAGTACCATGGTACTTGTGGTTTATTGGTGGCTTGTTTAGTGTACTAGGTATAGCTATTTACTTCTATAACATTCCAAAAATTGGAATTTCAAAAATGATAGCTCTTGGGCTTTGTGGACAGCTCATTTTTTCATTAATCGCTGGAAAATATGGCTGGCTCAATTTACCCGTAGAACCTATTACTACCAAAAGACTTGTAGGAACCATTGCTATGGTAACAGGTATTATACTTTTCAATATTAAATAATAAATTATGGAAACAATACAATCAAATATTACAAACCTAACTTCATTGTGGAAAAATGCAACGCAACCTTTCAATACCTATAATGAAGACAAAAATATAGGCTATTGCTTTATACCTAACTCGCAATGGCCTAATAAGATTTGGCTGAAAAAAACCCATGACCCTAAAGTTTTAAATGAAATTAAACTTCTTTTAAAATCAGAATTGGATGGTCTCACTTTTTCTCATTTTGATATAGATTTTAGTGAACAGAACAAAATTATTTTTGAGAATCATGGCTTTGATGAATCCTCAATACAATTCGGAATGTCTTCAAAAATTAAAGACAAATTAAAGACTTCAAAAAAATTAAATTTAAAACTAATCACCAATATTGAAGATTCCAAAAAATGGAGTCAATCATTTCAAAAAGCATTTGGATATCAAATTTCAGAAGAAACCGTTAATAAAACCTATCATCATATAAACTACTACCTAATATATGATCAAGAAAATATTGTAGGAACTGTTATTACTCATCAAACACTTGCTACAATTGGCATACATAGTCTTGGCATATTACCTAATATGCGAGGTAAGGGGTATGCTACACAAATAATGTACAGGGTACTTAACAAAGGATTAGAACAAGGATGCAACCTCGCAACCTTGCAGGCCTCAAAAATGGCAAAAAACATGTATGAAAAAATGGGATTTACAACAGAATTTATAATGAGAAACTACAAATTAAAAACACAATAAAATGGAACTATTAAAAAATTTAAAATGGCGATATGCCACCAAAAAATTCGATACTACGAAAAAAGTCTCATCAGATGATCTTGAAAAATTAAAAGAAGCGGTTCAATTATCAGTTTCGTCTTATGGATTACAACTGTATAAAGTTTTAATCATTGAAAATATAGAAATTAGAGAGCAATTGAAACCAGTATCTTGGAATCAAAGTCAGATTACGGATTCCTCTCATTTGTTCGTTTTCTGTAATTACATAGATGTATCTGATAATGCTATTGACGACTTTATTAAACAAACAGCAGAAATAAGGGGCTTGGATCTAGAACGATTAAATGGTTATGGGGATTTTATAAAAACTAAACTAGCTGAAAAATCTCAAGAAGAAAAAACAAGTTGGTTAAAATCGCAAATCTATATTGCACTTGGAAATCTTTTAAATGCTTGTGCCGAATTAAAAATAGATGCTTGCCCTATGGAGGGTTTTGAACCAGAAGCTTATAACAAAATTTTAAATCTTGAAGCCCAAGGTCTCAATGCTGTTGTTATTGCTCCGGTAGGTTACAGACACCAGGAGGACCATACTATAGGCGCAAAAAAAGTTAGAAAACCATTCAACTTATTGTTTCAAGAAATTTAAAATCAATGAGATTCTTCACTCCTTAAGGAATCTCATTTTTTGAATAGCATTATAATAAATTGAAGAATTATGCAGGTCATTGATTCAAAAAACTCTTTTCACATTATTTATTTAATAAGTTTTTCACATCTTATTAATGATTTGATACAGGGAATAATACCTTCAATATTTCCTTTGTTAAAAGAAAGCTTTCAACTTTCTTTTGGGCAAATTGGATTCATAACCTTTGCATTTCAATTTAGTGCTTCTATTTTACAACCTTTGGTAGGCTATTATACAGATAAAAACCCTAAAGTTTATGCACAAATTTATGGATTGGTCCTAACAATATCTGGAGTCATATTGTTGTCTTATGCCTTCAGTTTTGCTTACTTAGTTGTATCCTGCATTCTAATAGGAATAGGATCAGCGATCTTTCATCCTGAATCCAGTCGTATTGCTAATTTGGCTTCAGGAGGAAAGATTGGAGTGGCACAATCGATATTTCAAATAGGTGGTAACTTAGGAACAGCTCTTGCTCCCATATTAGTAACAATTTTGGTTCTACCTAACTCAAAACAATATGTAAACATCTTTATACTTCCTTTGATAATCGGTCTTTTTCTTCTAAAAAAAATCACAGCTTGGTATAAAAAGCATTTAGAAACCAAGATTTCTTATAGGTTTAACGAACATTCAATGACAAGTATCTCGTTTTCTAAGAGAAAATTAAAAATTATAATTGGAATATTATTATTAATAATTTTCTCAAAATTTATTTATGCCGCAAGCCTTTCAAATTATTATAGTTTCTACTTAATCGAGAAGTTTAATCTGACCATTGAACAATCGCAAACACATCTTTTTATTTATTTATTTTCATACATGTTGGGGACTATTCTTGGGGGACCATTAGGTGACAAATTCGGCCGTTTATATGTTATATGGTTTTCTGTTTTTGGTGCGACACCATTTATACTGTGCTTACCTTATGCAAATTTGTTTTATACAGATGTCCTAATGGTAATTATTGGATTAATAATGGCATCGGCCTTTCCTGCAATTATGTCCTATGCCCAAGAATTATTGCCTCAAAAGCTAGGTGTGATATCGGGGTTGTTTTATGGGTTTGCTTTTGGAGTTGCTGCCATAGGATCAGCGCTCATTGGACTATTGGCAGACTTTAAGTCCATTGGTTATGTGTATCAATTATGTTCATTTCTTCCCTTAATTGGAGTTGTTTGTTTCTTGCTGCCAAACATAAACCCAAAAAACAATACTGCAGTCAAGGACCGTTGTTTGTTAACATAACATTTGCTAACTTGGTCCAGGCTAATAGGTATTCAATGCAAAATGAAATCGTAAAATTAATCTCTAGATATCTTGAACTTTCAGATGAAGAGGCTTTTGCTTTTTCTGAATGTATTCCAATTAAAGAATTTAAAAAAGGTATTATTCTCTTAAGGGAAGGACAGATTTCCAGAGATTCATATTTTGTTATTCAAGGATGTGTTAGAAAATATTATATCATTGATGGTGAAGAACGAACCACCGAGTTTTATGTAGAAGATGAATCTATTTCATCATTGCAAAGTTATAAAAACAAGACACCTGCCAATCATTATTTTGAATGTATTGAAGATTGTAGATTAGCGGTTTTAAATTATGACAAGGAGCAAGAATTATTTGAGCGCGTTCCGAAATATGAATCTTTATGCAGAATGTCAATGGAAGATGATTTTGGCGAACAACAAGATGCATTAGCAAAATTTATTATTTCTAGCCCAGAAACTCGTTATAAAAATCTACTAAAAACCAGACCCGATCTAATACAACGTGTTCCACAATACCATCTTGCAAGCTATCTAGGCATAAAACCCGAATCACTGAGCAGGATCAGAAAACGTGTGGCTAAAAAATAAGCTGCTCGAATATCCTAAGAATTGTTATATCATATCTGATAGTATTCTAGGTAAATTGTTTCGAGTTTTCTTTTGTTTAAATTTTCAGAAACAAGTTCATTTGTATTAACACACAAGGCCCCGGCAATAGTTGCATATTTCATACATTCATGTATTGTTTTACCTTGCGAATAGGCAAATAGAAACCCAGAGAAAAAACTATCACCAGCACCGTTACTATTTACGAATTCAAAATCTAGTAGAGCAGGTTCATAAATCCACTCTTTTTTTTGGGTATATGCTGTTGCTCCATTGTTAGCATGAGTACAAACAACAAGTTTTTTCCCCGCTTGAATCATTTGTACCATAAATAATTTATAGTCTTTAATATTTTCAGAACTAAAAAAAATATAATCAGATGCATCTATAAAATCTTGATGATATATGTTAATTCCATCATAATCATGTAAATCCGTCCAAATATCTTTATTTAATGCTTTACAAACAGGTATAAAATTTCTGCAGTAATTTGAAATATTAATCACAACTAAATCAGATGATTTAATCCTTCTTTTATATTGTTCATAATCAATTATTGGGTTTTCAGAGTTTGGATTGGTAAATATAGAAATACGCTCCCCTTTTGAATTTAATAAATTTAAATGTCTTTCTGTTCCTTTAGGGTCAACCTCATAAACAACCTCAAGATTTGGTTGGTTTAAATATGACTTCACTTTATTTCCGTAATCATCTGCCCCTATTAAGGTATGCAAAAGAGTCTCAAAACCCAATTTAGAAAGTGACAAGGCTTTCCCGGCTCCTGTATTACCTATGGTTTCATTATACTCGCAAAAATGAATAGTTTGAGGCTTTGGCTTGAAAAACTCTGGCAAGGTAATTACTGCATTGTAAGAAACTCCCCCACAAACAAATATTTTTTTACTTTTGACTCCCATACCATATATCTTACGTATATATGTCTTTTCTTTAAATTTTATTTTGAGAAGAGTGCTCTAGAAAAAAATTCCAGAGCATCTCAATAGTTGCTATTAATCAAGGATACTACTCTTCTCTTTTAATTACTTTTACAGTTTTATGATCTACCATTCCTAATGAAAGGATTCGAAGCCATAAACTAGACTTTGTTTCTATGGTATACTTTTCAGCATCCAATTCGCTAACAAGTGCTTCCACATTACTTTCTTTTACATTGATGCCAAGTAAGTGCAAATCACTTGTTTTTTTAAAGGTTAATTCCTTTGTTTTTTCTCCAAACACTTTTCCACCATTTTCAAATGGTTGTGTTTCTGTGTTAACTGGAAACTGTTGAACAGAACAGGATGAAATTGACACGAAAACTAACATCCCAAGTAATACTTTTTTAATATTCATCATTTTATTTTTATTATGACGCAAAAGTATTATGGGATTAAAATTTATTCATTGACTTTAGTTAAGAACCATTCTATATTCAACTACCATTTTCTAACCTTACCTTGATGCCAGAACTTTCCAGTTTCTACTTCATTGTTTAATAAATTTAAAATATCAGCTGCTACATCCTTAGGCAATCGAGGAGCTACTTTTCCTCCCATATCGGTCTGGGTCCAACCAGGATCTAAAGATGACACGGTTATATCCTGATTCTCTAATCGTTTTGCTAATAATTTTGTGTACATATTTAATGCTGCTTTAGACATTTTATAATGCGGTTGAAAAGCATCAAAATTCTGTTCACTAAAAGAACCCCAATCTGAAGTTATATTAATGATATGTGCTTTAGAATTTAATCTTGGAAGGAGTTTTTCAGTTAGTTCAATAGTACCAAATACATTTGTGGCAAAGGTTTGTTTTAACTGTTTCATATTAATTGCTGAAGCATCCCATTTTTCAAGTAAAATTCCAGCATTGTTGACTATAAAATCTAATTCTACATCTCCTAAATTCTCTACAAATTTGATAATGGAATCACTATTGGATAAATCGAGTTTTAAACATTGAAAGTTTGGTCGATTTAACGTGTGGTTCCCAGAAGTAGAAGTTCCAATAACTTTAGTATTTGAATTGCTTGTTAACAATTCAGCCGTTGCTAAACCAATACCTCTACTGCTACCTGTAACTATTCCGTGTTTCATAATATTCTTTTTAGTTCTGTAATAAACTTTTCTAGTTCTGGTTCATTATTCATTCGAGCAATTTGCACTGCTTTCTTATACCATTTCCTTGTATCTTTCATTCTTCCAATAGCCTTAAAATAATTTCCTTTTGCAAAATGCAAAATCGAAGCGTCAGGAAATTTATCAAGTCCTAATTCTAAAATTTCAAGAGCATCTTCTAATTTATTATTCTCAAGATAAAAGCTAGCAAAATTATTGAACCACCTAGCTTGTCTATAATAATTTTTAATAAAATCTTTCCCATCAATTTCCCTCATTAACTCTTCAAAAATTACAAGATTATTTTCTTTATGGGCTTGTAATAAAAGATAGTGTTTTGTGTCAGGGTGAATCTCTTCTGAAACTTGATATTTTTTACCTCTTACTTGATAATGCTTTTTAAGGCTTTCAATACCGCCAAAGTCTAAAAACTCTTTAATTGAATAAAACCGGATTGGTCCATAGTAATTAAAAAACAGTTTTAACCCTTCATTTATAGTAGTCAATGGAGTTGTATAATGATTCTCTTTATCTGAAAGATTGTATTTCCATTCTATTTTTTTTGATGGATAACTTTGAAAAATAGAATCTAAGGAAGACATAGATTCTATTGCCCAATTTTCAAAACTTCCTAATGCCACATATAGTTTTAAATTATGTTGTGTGTTGTTTTTTAACATTCCGCTTACCATTTCTAAGCGGTCCTTTGAAATATGTGTAGGACTTGCCAAAAGAAAACCATTAAAAAGAGTAGGCTTGTTTGTAAATATCTCAACACCGAGTCCTGCTGCCATTTCCCAACCAAAATAAATTCTCTCATCGATTGTTCTATATTTTACGTTTATTTCAGGAATCAATTCTTCTTCCAGAAATTGAATAAATTTTGAAGACTCCTTATTGAACAGATTACGTCTTTTTTCGGAGTCTGTATTAATTCCAACAACAATAAATTCTGGTGTGATTTCTTGCCAAGTAAGATTTTGCTGAAATACAATGCCGTTCAAAAAATAGCGTTGGGCATCTATTACATAAAGAACTGGATATTTTTTTAAACTTTTATAGTAATTAGATGGTAAAAAAATTTGGATGTCTCGTTCCTCTTGTAAAATATTGGATTTTAGAATTATTGAATTACAAAATTCTTTTCTTTCATTTAAATTTTGAGATACCACTTGGCTTATCATTAAAAGTAGAATTATTATGTAATGGATTTTTGTCATATTATTTTCGAAATTGCTATAAAGGCTACTCTTCATAAAATTATATACTACTGATTTTTTTATAAATCCCTTGAGTTATAATAGTAGACCACCAGCCCTTGTTTTCCAAAATTGGCGACAGGCCCAATAGTTCCCCACTAGGTGACCAATTAAATTTTATATAGTCATTGGACGTCGATCCTTTAAAGTCGAATGTGTCTTTAGAGATGGGTTTCAGTTCAAAATAAAAGGCACCTTTCTGTATTGCAAATAGTTTTCCATCTTTAAGAACAATTTCAATCACCTTCCCATCTGTTAATTTGTAAACCCCAACATAAGCCATCAGTTCATTATTTGTCAATTGATAACCTTTGCTAAAATCTACCTCCAACAATTCTTGAATTTGATATTTTAAATAAGGTCCTAAAATTGGATAGGCCTCTAAATCCCTGACAATAGCATTGAGTTCAACATCCATGGACATTTCCTCTGCCTTTAATCCTGTTTCATATAGCTGGCCTACACGTTTGGCAAATTTGGTGTAAATCTCTTTATTTGCAATCAGTTGTTTTTTGCTGCCAAAATAGAAATGAGGATTTTTGGACGTATTTCCTGAAACTATGATGGTATTTTCGTCACTCAATGAAATTGCCTTATTTATTCCTGTCACAACACCTTCCAATCCATTCGGGCCAGTATAGGTTAGCCAATTAGTCCTAAAACCATCACTCATAAACAACACATTGCTTTTTTCTAAATGAACATCAATATGATCAAGGGTATGTGAGGGTGTATGGTATGCCGTAACCACCTCATCACCTATAGGAATAGATATAGAATCCTTAAAAAGGACGTCGTAATAAGCTCGTGAATACTTCATATTGTAATGCGAAACTATAGTGGCACCTTTATTTGCAAAATAGGCATTGGCATGATGGTTATATGGATCTGAATCGCTATTGATGACATAGGTTATCGGGAAATCTGTAATTTTCCGGATTTCTTGTTCCAAAGCTGTTGCACTATTTAACATCATGACATTAATAAGCAACACTTGATCTTTGCCTATGACCACGCCTAAATTAACATTGGCATTGCCTTGCCATAGTTGCGTTAAAATATAGACGTTCTCATTTACTTTTTTAACATCATATTTAGCTTGTGCAAAAAGTGGAGTCGTCCAAAAAACAGCACATAGGCATATTACACTTATGAATTTAATAACTTTCAATACTTTTTTATTTAGCCTAAAAGACTGCATTCTACCAATACTCTTTAATCCTAAAAATCTTTCCATTCTTAAACTCGAAAAGTGCCATTTGTTCGTCACCTTCAACCATTTTACCATTTTCTTTTGTGATGAAGCGTTTGCTTACTGTAATGGCATTTAAGCCATAAATGGTATTTTCGATTTTTATATCTACAACACTTCCATCATAACCTCCATTGTCTTGATTGCGTTTATACCCATTATATAAATCCTCTCTTGCATAAACCCCTCCATATTTTGGGTGTACATAGGTAAAATCGTCGGTGAACAGTTCAAAGATGTTATCGATGTCTTTTAAGGTGGAGTTTTTTTGAAATACCTTTAGGTTTAACTTGTAATATTGATTTAACACATGGTTTAGCGAATCTTTATGTGTAGTCAATTTATTTTCCTGTGCTTGTGCCAAGTTAAGGCCGCTAAACAATAGTGTTATTAGAATGATAAATTTTAGTTTCATGATTTTAATTTTTAATTCCATTTAAATTAGTTCTCAAGAATCCAAGATGAAATCTCATTTAAGAAACCCTCTACAAATTTCTTTTCAAGTGTTGCATATTCACTTCTTTTCCCCGTTTTTGCTTTTTGGAAAAAATGATTCGCATTATCAAATGTGATGAAATGATAATCTGTCCCTGATTTTAGAAGGGCGTTTTCCATTCGATCCTTATTCTGCTCAAGAGGAACCTGAAAATCTAAACCTCCAAATAGGCCTAGTACTGGGACTTTTAATTGTTCTAAATCTTTTGAAGGGTCGTGGTAAAGAAACGACGTAAGTGATGGCAACCCATAAATAATTTTGAATTCATTTGCTTTAGAGGTTGCTTCCTGTTTCATTTTTAAACTATCAACCATTCCCTCGGTAGACGACATTTTATATAAAATAGATTCCGTAGTATCTTTGAATAAACGGTAAGCTTTATTTATATTTTTATCATCTTCTATAGCTCTCATCAATTTATTGTGTGCTGATACATCCGCTTCAATCAATGATTTAGGAATAGTAGTCTCCTCATATTCCTGCCTTACTTGATACAAAACAACTTCTAACAGCGGAACTGCAGGAGCAGCCATCAAAATCACTTTTTTTACTGACTTATTGTTTACAGCAACTTTTCCAGCAAGAATACCTCCTTGACTATGTCCAAACAATATAAAATCATGAAAGGTATGCTCTTTGCTAGTTTTAAAATAGTTCATTATGTTTTCCAAGTCCTTTAAATGGTCTTCAATGGTACTGTTTACAAAATCCCCTGTGCTTTCACCTACACCTCTGTCGTCATAACGAAAAGATGCGATTCCTTGAGAAGCTAGATGTTCGGCGATAACTTTCATTATTTTAAAGCCTTCTAATGTTTCGTCTCTATCCTGGTCTCCACTTCCTGAAAGCATTATAACTAGGGATGACGTTTTAAGATTTGTTGGTATAGTAAGGGTACCGCCTATTTGGACCTCTTTTGTTTTAATAATTAAGTCAATTATCTCTAAGTTCTTGTTTTGAAAACTGTTATTTGCCAAACAAGAAAAAGTAATTGTAAAAATTCCGATTATCCCAAATAATTTTATAATGTCTTTCATGTCATGTGATTTTTGTTTTAGGTAATTAATCTTCATTTTAAATTTCTTTAAATAAAGTTTCTATTTTAGACTTTAAGTTATCATTAGGAACTACCTTATAAAATTCCTCAAGCAAATCCAAAGTGGTTGGCTTTTTAGGATATTGATTATTCAAAAGGAAATTTTTAAGTGCCATATTAACATAGTCTTCTCCTATTAACTCAGTTAATTTCACAATAACTATTGCTCCTTTAGAATAGGCAATATGTGAATTCCCATAAGCGACTTTGTATAGCGGCTGATTTTCACTTAGTCCTTTCTCATTCTCATAAATTTGCTGATGAATTTTTAATCGTTCCATCATTTTCCCCTTACCATACATCTTTTTGTACAGCATCATTTCAGTGTACATTGCTAAGGTCTCAGTAAGCATAGACGCCCCTTCTCTATCATCTGGGTTGATTTGACTATTGCCCCACCAAAGATGTGAAAGCTCATGTCCTGCCAATTCATTAATAACATCTTGCTTTTTATCGCCTTCAAGATTAGTATGAAAAATCATATCTTCAGTCATGAAAATAGCTGATGGGTATGCTGTTGCAGCAAACCCCCTGGTAAAAGAGGAAACTTCTACAAAATTGATGCTCTTAAAAGGATATTTACCAAAATTATCGGTACAATAATCCAACGTTAGTTTAGCATTATCTAGCAAATGGTCTACATTTTCAAAATGATTTTTGGTGTAAAAAACATTGATTTCTATATTTTTATGTTGAACTTCTTTATGTTCATATACTGCTGATGAAACTGCAAATCGAAAAGGAATATATTCAGCTTTATAGTTGAAATAATTTCTATTAGCATCAGACCACTGTTTTGCTAAATCTCCTGTTCCAATGGCTGTTTGTGAAGCTTCTGTAGAAACTGTCATATTCAAATTTATAAAGTCGTTTTTGAAAACCTCTGGTGCTTCCAATTTCTTTATTTCAGAAGCTTTTCCTAATTGAAATTCTTCCCGCTTAAGTTCTTCTTCAATTTCTCTATCCTTTTGATATCCGATAGATGGGAAGTAATTGCTAATTCGCATAAAGGAACCATTTTCAATAATGGCATTAAATGATTGATGGCCGTTTACAGCAAACCATTTATAGGATAAGTTAAAACTTAAAGTAGCTCTTTCGTAAGGTTCCAATGGTTTTTGCAGTTTTATTTCAGTAACATATTCTTCCAGTTTTAAACTGTTGCCATTACTTTTAAATAATGCATCGTCAACTTTTAAATCGGGGTGAAAATTTATCAATATATTCTCAATTGGCTTTTCAGTTTGATTAGTTAAAACATAATCTCCGTGAATTTGATAAGCATTTTTCGAAGGATAAAGCTGAATATCTGTATTTACTTCATTTATAGTGGGTTGAGGCAGCATTTCATATTTGCGGTAATTCTGTTCATAATGAATTGCATCTAAAATAGATTTTTCTTCATTCTTCGGAATGTAGCCTTCCATAAAAAGAGTCGCACTAAAAGCTCCTAAAATCAATACTGTTGAAACGAAAATGGTCTTTCTAATAGTCCACGCCTTTGTTTTCATAAATTCGTTTATAAACCAAAGCAGCACAATTAAACTAACCCCGAACAATAGACGTTGAGAGAAGGCAGAAATATAAATTCCATAACCATTAAATTCGCTAAAACTACCCTTAAAGCTTGAAAATATTTGCACTAATGGATAGGGAAAAATCATATTAGATAATGGCGTTGCTAAAGCAAAAACCGCTACTGTAGAAACTCCTAAAGCTACAAATCGATTCTTGAAGATATCGTTTATTAGTAATAGAAAGGCCGCAAACAATATTAAAGGTATTGTATTAAAGGTGATAACGCCTAAATATGCATACCAATCAATTTTAAAGTAATTATAGCTAAACTGAAATATGAGTCCTTCAGCAATTAGCAAAAAGGTGAAAAAAAACACCAACAGGCTCACTGACATAAAATGTCCCAATAACTTACTACTAGAGAAAAAAGTACTTCTTTCAATCAAATCAAAGCCAGAAGTATGACTTCTCCAATACAAATCATTAATGAAATAGACTAAAATCAATAATCCAAATAAATGAAAGTTTTCAGAAATCGAGGTAGCTAACAGACCTGAACTGGCAAATTTTTCAGGCAATCGAATACCTTTATCTATGTCTGCAAACATTTCCATTCCTACATAAAATATTAATAGTATAGAGACGGCAACTATAGACACGCTTTTAAATAGATAGATTACATCTATTTTCGCAAAAGAAAATACTGATTTAATACCTGTTAAATTTCCAAAGTACAGTTGTGTTGTTTTAATTTCTTTTAGCTTAACAAAGGAATAAGTTTTAACTATTTCTGTTTTCTTATGGGCTTTATTTACTTTTCTTTTAGAAAAAGAAAACAAACGGTAACTCAGCCATAAAAAGAATCCTGATAGGGTAACTACGATTAAGCGGTTTATTAATAGTATTCCTGATAAGGGTACAATCAATTCATTTTTTTGATGCACAGAAAATGTTCTTGCTTCAAAAAAGTAAGCCGATAAGCCAAAGGGATCTAAAAAAGCTGATAGTTGTTGCGCCTCTATAGATTGTGGTAGACTACTTGACATAAATGGTGAGTTAGAAAACACTAAAAGCACCATATAAAGTACATACAGTAATAAGCCAGCAACAACAACTAATAACTTCTTATGTGTTGAATATGCAACGAAAAATAAAAAACTACAAACAAAAAAACAGTTTAGTAATCCAAAAACTAAAAGCGGGTACAAGTAATGCCATATACTAAAGCTAGTTTGCATTTCAGGGCCAATTCGCAAATTCTGACCAATGATAAAACCTAAAATTATCAGTACAAAACTTAAAGCTGTTTTAAAGAAAAGAAACCAAAATTTCCCTTTTAAATAAGTCGTTTTGCTTAAAGGCAGGGAGAAAAACATAATATCAAACTTAGCATCCCATTCTTTAAAAAGTATTTGACATGAATATAAAATGGCGAAAAATATAATCGACAAACTCAGCATTCCCATCATAAAACCGATGGTGTATGGTGAATTAAGATATATACCTTCTCCTGCAGTAAGATTAAATTTATTGCCACAGAAAACTCCAATAAATATCATAATTAAAACAAATAGACTCATCGTCCAAAGTTTTGGGTTTTGTCTTAATTCAAATTTAAATATAGAATTCATGACCTGTTTGTTTGAGTTAGTGCATAAAAATAAACGTGTTCCAACAAAGGTGTCGTAGCTTCAAAATCACTTGGTTGATTTTCTGAGTATACTGTGATATATAATTCTCTCTCGATTAATTGTTGACTAATAACATTATAATTGTTTATATAGGATTCCAAATCACCTGTTTTGATTGATTTAGACCAAATCTTGTTTTCTAATTCAGAAATCAGGTCTTTAGGTGTACCGGTTTTTAAAATTTGGCCTTTGTTCATAATGGTCATTTTTGAACACAGATTCTTAACATCTTCCACTAAGTGAGTGGATAGAATTACAATAACTTCAGTACTAATATCATTTAATAAAGTATTGAAACGATTGCGTTCTTCTGGGTCTAGTCCAGCAGTGGGCTCATCCACAATAATTATTTTCGGCTTTCCTAATAAAGCTTGTGCCACACCAAAGCGTTGTTTCATTCCACCTGAAAACGTATGTACTTCTTTGTTCTTAAAACCCCAAAGATTAACTTTCTCTAACAAATGTTGAATTTGGTTTTTGCGTTCTGTAGCATCTTTTACACCTTTTAAAATGGCAATATGATCTAATAGATTATAAGCACTAACTTTAGGATATACACCAAAATCCTGAGGTAAAAACCCTAGGTGTTTTTTAATGTCGTCAGGATTTTTAACAATGTTAACATCGTTAAAAAGGATTTCACCTGAAGTGGGCTTTTGAAATCCAACAATTGTTTTCATTAAAGAGGATTTTCCTGCACCATTTGGACCTAATAAACCAAACATCCCATTCTCTATTTCTAAAGAAATATTTCTAATTGCTTGATGTCCGTTTTTATAAGTCAGCTCTAGATTATCAATTTTTAAAGTGTTCATGATTTAATCTTTTTAATGGTGTTAATCGTTCTTGTCTTTCGTTGTAATAGCTTTTTGGAATCTGGATATTTTTTCAACAAAAGATTGTATAGCTGAACTGCTTCTATAAATTGATTATTCTTTTCATAAAATGCTGCAAAATGAGAAAGTGCATAATCTAAATTGCTATCAGCTAATTCATTTATTAACTCTTGTTTGTTTAATGAATTCAATAGTGTTTCAAAGTGATAAAAATCTCTTTCTCTCATGGCGCTTCTAATAATGGTAAATTTTGACCACAAAGAAAGTTCAGGAACAAAACCGTGCCTGTTGGCTCTTTCTTTTACATATTTATAGGCATAATCCAAACCACCTTCATTAATAAATTTTTGAAGGTTATCGACTTCAAATTCTTGATAGTATTTATAATAATTTCGAATTCCATGATATAGGGTTGGATACCCTGTTGAGCGGTGTTGCTCTATATCAAGTTTTAAGAAGGCCCATTGCAGACCATCTATATTTTTTTGAGCCAACAGGGAATCCAACTTAACTGCAGTGTGTTTTACATCATATTCATCCGGACTTACAGAAAAATATAGGTTAGTATGTAATGTTGAAACATCATTTAACTTATCTATGGCATCGAGTATTGGGTAACCACTTGCCATAATATGTGCATCAAACAATGTTGGGGTTGATAACATGGTATTAAACACCACACTTGCACCATATTCCCAGCCAAAAATTAGGTTTTCATCATTAGTTCTAAAATTTATATTTATATATGCTGTAAGTTCCTTTTCAAGAAACTCAATAAACCTTTCTTTGCCATCTCCTAAATCTTGAAACCGCTTTGGATAGTCTGTTTTAACACCAACAACAATAAAGTCTGGAGTTAATTGAAACTGATTGAAAGATTGACTTAAACTAACAGCGTACAAAAAAAATCGTTGCCCATCTAATACATAAAGTACAGGGTATTTTTCTTTTGAATCTTTATAATTTGGAGGAAGATAGATTTGTATCTGACGTTCCTCGTTTAATACCTTTGATTTAATAAAGTGATTGGTACCTACAATATTTTCTAATGCTCTATTTTGTGCAGCAAATTGTTGTACCCCGATAAAAAGTGTAAGTATGAAGAGAACTATTTTTTTCACAATTTAAGTTTATTTTTTAGACATTATCTTTATTACAATAAGTCGCTTTCTCAAAATCCCTTATGTTAATAGAAATAATAGGTACTTCAGGAAACATTGCTTTAAGTTCTGTTACAATTTGTTTAGAGAGGTTCGCTTTCTGTTCTGTATTTCGGCCTTGCATGATATTGGCAAATACATGGATGAAGTTATCGCTTGTATTTCCAGTCGTATAGTATTGGTATGGATTAATTCTTACTTTTATTTCCTCGGGAAGAAACAATCCGGTCGATTCTGCAGTATTATATACGTTTTGTATAATTTCTTGTGGTGATTTTAATTTTATGATCTGTTCGGAACAGTCTATTACAAAATGTGGCATAGTTTAAGTTTTAATTAATAATTATTGAAATTTTCTATTACTAAATCTGTTATGTCTCTAGCCAATTTGGTAGGTGAGTTACAGTCACAATTGCTAAAACCTATAACATAAATATCTAAACTTGGCACATAAACTCCCATTGATTTAAACCCAAAAATGCTTCCGCCATGTTCTCTTGTTGGTATGCCATTAATATCTTTCAAATGCCAGCCATAGCCATAGTTAATATGTTCTCCTTTATTTAAAGTATAGTTAGTAAACACTTTTTTCTTTGATACTTCAGTTATTAATGAATTGGTATTAATTGCTTCTTGCCATTTCAACATATCATCAACCGTTGACATTAAGGAGCCAGAAGCATACGGGATACTTAAACTGACTTGCATTTTGTTTGTAAACTCACCTCTATTGTGATAGCCATAGGCTCTATTCTTTACAATCTCTTTATCACTTGCATAACGGGAATTGTTCATCCCAAGCTTTTCGAAAATGCTTTTTTCTATAAAGTCTTCATAGGTCTTTCCAGTTACTAATTCTATAATATATCCTAATACGACATAACCAGAATTGCAATAGTCAAATTTTTCACCTGGTTTAAAATCAACTGGTTCATTTTTAAAAAAGTCAACTAGCTCCTCTGGTGACATATCTTTTTTTGCAATACCCATAATCGATTTCATTTTAGTATAGTCTTTTATACCTGACGTATGCGTCAATAAATGATGAATGGTGATATTGTTTCCGTTAGGATAATCTGGAATGTATTTTGAAATAGCATCATTTACGTTTAATTTTCCTTGTTCTTGGAGCATCATGATAGCAATGGCAGTAAATTGTTTGGTCATCGAACCTATTTGAAACACGTTTTCGGGTTTCATTTCAACATCTAATTCAATGTTAGCTTGACCAAATGCTTTTCGATAAATAGGTTTTCCATCTTTGGTTACTAAAAATACTGCTCCAGGTTCATCCGCCTCTTTAAATACTGTGGTCAAAATACTATCAATCTGTGTTTCTAAAGATTGAGAATATGTAGCTTGCATCGCCAAAATGACAATCATAAAAAGCTTGATTTGTTTTAAATATTCTAATTTCATTATGTTCATTTTTTAATTGATAATATTTTTGATGTTTAATTAAATCAAACTTAGCTGGTTAATTAACTAATAATCTTAAGGTATCTTAAGAAAATCCAACAGTTTTAAATTAAGACTGAAAACACAGACTTTAGGTTACATTATTTTTGAAATTGCTAGTGACCTCTGCTTTTTAAACCCTTTAATCAATAGCCAAACGGAAAATGAGAACTCGCCAATTACAGAAGGCATAATAACTATAACTTCGAAAACATCTTTATAATCACTATAATTAGACATAAATAGTTTTGCCATACCATCTACTATATAACCTATTGCAGCTAGTATTAATAGTAAGCCTAAAACTTTTGGTATATATGTTGATCTGATAGCCAGATAACCCAGAACGATTAAATGAATCCCAAAAAATATCAATCCAACAGTCCAAAGTGTATCAAAATCAATTAACAGCTCTGATACACTATTTTGTAAGTTTGTAGAATTACTTGTCTTAAATGTGATCTGATAGATTTCCGATAACTTGAATAAAGCAAAACCAAATAATAAAGCGTGCAATAGTCTAAAAAAGGATGCTATATAAGATGTGGTTATGTTTATTGATTTTGTCAAACCAAATAATGACCAAACCAATACTAGATCAAAAACCAACATAACTAGAAACCCAAGTAATCCATTTCCGAATAGTGAATGATTATTAATGAAGTTTGCAGTAGTAATTGATGGGTTGCTACTATCTATTAGACTTTCAAGTACCACAAAGTTGGCGTAAAAACCAGCTAAAAAAATCATTACATAAGCGATTCCCGATATTTTTCCTAATTGTTTCATAATTCTGCATATTAAATTTTATACAAAATTATTGACTCACAAAAAGGATTTCATTGACTTTGGTTAAGAAAAATCTGTTCCAATTGAAACCAAATTATTTGACAATACTACAATATCTCTATTTTAGCCAAATACTAATTTTTAAAACCTATAACAAGTTTTGAGTTAGATTTGGATGTAGTTACTTCCCGATGCAATATGTAACTTTCCTTTATTCATGGGCACTCACAGGCCTAGAGGTACAAATGGGAGACAAATTTTCAAACTGTTTTAAAAGGGTTTTAATGTTTTTTTCCTTTATTCTGGTCATCACTTTAAAATATCATAATTAAGGAAAAATTGTCCAAGGCCCTTTTGAGTAAGAAATCATTTATTTCAGAGAGTTTGTTCAATTCTTTCTTTTCTGAATTTATAATATCCAACAATTGATTGTTACTCAAAACATCTGTCACTCCATCCGAAGCTAAAATGATATAATCACCTTGTTCAAAATCTTCAATACGTTTGTAATCTATTTTTGCTTTTTTAATATCATTTTGAATAGCTCTGGTTACAATGTGATTGTACTTTTTTGCACTGTTGGCCTCAACAAAGACCTTATTTTCAATTAATTCATTTTTTAAATTGTGCTCGATTGATTCAAAACCTATTTGTCCATTTTTTATGTGCCAAATTTTTACATCACCTATCCAAAAACAGTGTAAATCTCCATTATCTTGAATTACACCTCCTAAAGTTGCCCCCATTTTAGACTCTTGTTTTTCATTTTCAAGTGCCAGTGCTTTTGTCACTTTATCCACTTCAGCTTGGATGCTATCCGCGTCAAAATTTTCAATGGTATTTAAGCCTTGATAAAGGTGTACAACGATAAAGTTTGCTGCATACCCTCCGTTCTTGTAGCCACCCATACCATCTGCCAATAAGAAAACCTTATTATCCTCATCCAGATTCTTTATGAACACTACATCCTGATTAGACTTACGTGTCCCTTTATTTGTAATGAACTTACTATTCATCCTTTTTAACCGCATTAATTGTTGCTCCTCCATGTTTCGTTACTCTTGGTCTTGTTATTATTTTTACTGGTTGATTAGTTACCCTTTTTTCGTTTGCTTTAGAAGCCCATAAAAATCCTTCTCCTGGTTTTAAAATACTCATATCTGCTGGTGTCAATGTTGCCAGTTGTGTAATGGATTTTTGAATGTGTCTTAACCATTGCGGGCTATTAAACTTATGCAATAATACTATTGAGCTTAATTCAATAATTTCATTAGGTAAACTTGGTGGGTCTTGACTAGCAATTAATATGCTCACCCCTTTGTGTCTCATTTCTCTAATGGCCGTAACAATATTTCCAGTCAACTCTTTATTATCCATGTATTTATGTGCTTCATCAAAAACAATAAACTTATTAAATTGATTTTCTGAACTGTTTGTTGCAGAAAAAATATCTAATGCTGTTACAAATAAGCCTAATGCCTGATCTTTATGGATAAACTCATCTCTCATATCAATAATTATGAGTTTTGATGGTTGCAAATAATTGGCTAAATGATTGACATCCTTTACGTATTTTGAGGCAAACCTAATTCTACGGGTGGCTAATGTTTTATCTCTTTTAGACAAAAGTTCACTATCACTTATTGCTTGATTTAATGTTGCTACATTTAAGTTATTGGTATCAAATAACTCTTCTAAAATGAAATTGATTTCGTTAATATAATCTGACGTATTACCCACTGCATTCATTAAAAACTGCCAATCCTTTATTGATAATTCATTAGGATTAAACAATAACGGCGCCACCTCAACAGATGGAAATTGATTTCTACGTTCTTCCACTTTACGTTCAGGACATAGGATTATGGTATCATCTATACTATCCGGCTCTACATTATAAACTTCCTTTAAAATCCTCAATTCGTTAGGCTGGTCGTTAGGCAGAATCATTGATGTAAACTCTGGTTCGTAATCCATACTCTCACTGTAATGGAATATTACTCCCGCAAGTGGTGATGGCAACTTATTCACATTACTGAATTGCTTTAATACCATTTCAGTTAAGGTTCCGATGGAATAACTTTTTCCGCCACCTTGTACTCCAAATAGACTCATTGTATTAACCCCACTTAAATCAATAGCGATTTTTTTGTTTTGATGCGCTGTTTCACCCAAAATCCCATATTGTGAAGATGGTTTAGAGTTACCTATAAATATTTCAAAATTTGGTTCTGAATATGGTTTTTCTGTACTTTTTATTTTACTATCGCTAGGTGTAACAATAGGTTCTTGAGGCTCATTCACTTTTTCTTGTTCTTGAATCGAATCGTTTGACCGAATCGATTTTCCTTCAGGCTTTATATCTACTACTTCAGACTTGTTAGCTTGCTCTTCTTGTGGTATATTTTCCGGTTCAATGCGTGATGGTGCTTTTTTAAGCTTTTGAATAAATGTTTTCATTTTATTGTCAACACCTAAAGCTTCTACTAACTCACTGCCCAAGTCATCTCCTTCCAATCGAATGGTATTTAAATCGGAATCTGGATCTAAAATATCTTCGATTAAATCTTTGCCCATGGTAAACATGGTTATATCGCCATCAACTATTTCTTTGAGATGTTTTTTTGATGTAGAAAAATCGTAAATAACACCTACTTTATTGAACTTTAAACTATAGCCTAAATCTAAATCCAATAAGAAGTCGTTATAATTATCATATACCAAATCACTCAAATAGTTATAACGATTTGACCTATTTATATAAAAGCCAAGTAATCCACGTAGCTCTTTATTTTTTATTTCCCTATCCAACCTATCGTTAGAGAGATTGTATTGGGGGTCGAAATGGAATCTTAAAACCTCTATAGTGTTTTCAATCTGTTCCTTCATTTTCATTTTCAGGTCTTCACGTTCTGTTTCATTAAGCGCCTTCCTGCACTTAATTTCTATAACAGTAATAAGAATTTCCCTTTTCTCTGGGTCTAGAGATACCAACAAACTATCTGCCCTACTTTTACTTTCAAAACTATTGTGGTTAAATAAATTTTGATGTAAATCGATAGGTATTAAAATGCCGTTTTCTAAAAATCCTTTCTTTTCCAACACCCTCTTTGTAAAAGCAGAACCAATTACCTCGAATGCCTTGTTTTTAGATGAGTTGAGTTGTAGTACCAAAGAGCTACTTAAAGCCCTTAAATCTTCCAAAAGGGATTTAATTTTTACTTGATGTTCTTCATTGTGAATATCCAAGTCAAACTCCTTAAAATGAGGTCCTATTAAACCGAGTACTTCTGATGTTGGCCTTGTAGTCAGATAAGATGATATTCCTGAAACTTCTTCACCAGGTACATAATCCAATAAAAATGGAATATCCTCACCATTTGAGGGTTGGTCATATACCTCTGGCCCCATATTCTTATCAAATGTTACCACCCAGTCTGAATAATCATGTAAGTGGGTTATTAACACTTTATCCCTTTCATTCAATACCATTTGTGTTGATGGAATTGCCTCTGTATATTCTAATTTTAGAGCACAACTTGTAAAGGATTGCATGTTCTCAAATAATTGAATACCCAATTGGCCAAGATTACTATAAACTATTGGTAAGTTATTACCCTTAATAAACCTGTTCCACTTAAATCTATTGTCATCGTTCTCAACATTGACTGTATAATCCGTAACAATGCCATTTACATAGAAATTTCTAGTTTCTAAATCTGGTTTTACCAATTCAATTTTTATTGGAAATGGGCTTATTAAAAAACTGATATGCGCATTGAACTTCAAGGGATTCTTTAAATAATCTGAAATATTATTTATTGAAAATCTTAATTTAGGAAACAATCTGTTTTTGGATGGCTGCGAAAATGCTTCAGCTTCTTCAGAAATGGTTGATTGTGGATTCAATAGG
Source organism: Yeosuana aromativorans (assembly GCF_014646655.1). Classification (GTDB taxonomy): domain Bacteria; phylum Bacteroidota; class Bacteroidia; order Flavobacteriales; family Flavobacteriaceae; genus Yeosuana; species Yeosuana aromativorans. The sequence goes on from NZ_BMNR01000010.1 coordinate 41,417, forward strand.
CTTTTAAGTGCGTCTCCATGCTCTATGATTTTATCACTATCCTTAAATAATCTTATCTCATATTTTATAGCACTAAATTCATTTTCTTTTTCCAATTCAATTAGTGCATCAGAAAAGACATTGGCATCTCCTGCATTTACCAAATTCAAAATTAATTTGTCTACATAAGGATGCTGTTTTAAGTAATTCTTAATGTGGTTAATTACTAGTTTCTTACTAATATCTGTATCGATATAGTTTTCTTTTGTGATATTAAAAAGCCCTCTGAAATAATGAAGCAACTGCCTAGATATTGATGTAAAAGACTTGCTCTCTTTATTGTCTACACCTTCTAAATACAAGCCCCAACCATGTGATAATTCACCTGAATAATTGTAATTTTTTAAAGACTGATTGCCAACAATAACCAATGGATTATTGGAATAGCTAAATTCATTGTTAAAAAGCATTTCTAAATTATTTGACCATGCTTCTTTGTATTTTGAAAAGCCTAATGTTTCTTGTTCCCATTTAAAAAACACATCCAATAGCTGAAGTGTCCAAGTTAATCTTAAAGGATGTAAAGGCGATAAAAGCAATGCTTCTATTTTTTTGCCATCAGGTAGTTTGGTGTCTAGTTTAACAACATCCAAAAATTGTAATTCACTTACCAAATCTACCAAAATAGCTTTGTCTTCCTCTGAAATTTCAGTATTGGAAATTTGATTTTGAAGTTCAGAAGTCCATGCTGTATATGCTGAAATATAATTTGAAATATCTTCTTTGAAATTAAATATATCTGCTGTTTCGAAAACACCATCATTGTTTTCATTAGATTCCTGGATACGTCTGAAAACTTTAGAACGCAAGCTCAATACTGTTTCTGGTGCATTTAAGGTTAGCTTACTCTCTATAAATTTGCAATCATTAAAATTTGTAAATGACGCATTGTTATTAATATCCACTTTAACATAACCCAAAATCTCTGCATTTTCCAGAAACTCATTTTCAATGGTTCTTAATTTAGATGATAAGAGTATTTGATAATTATGGTTTTGCGAATAGTTTATATGAAATATAGAGGTATGACTTACTTTTTTATCATCTAACCAACAATTTGATGGCTCTACTGGCTCTGGTATAACAGGTTCATTTTCATGTTTTAGGTCGTAAATTCTATGATTTAAAAACGCTTGAAGCACACTTTTAACCTTGTCTTTTCTTTGGTTGTCTTCACGGTCGATGGTATCATCAACTACAAAATCAAAATCTTCGGAATCACAGGTTAACTTGTACTGAAAATCGTCTTTTAAAGCTGTTGGGTTACTCTTCAATTCTTCTTCCCAAGCCTGTTGAATTTTTATTTCCTTAAAATCATCGTTATTGTTTAATATATCTCCAAACTCATTTTCTGCCAATACTTTTATAAAATAGGCACCATCATCAATATGGTTGGGATGTAACTCGACTTCGGCATCTCGGTATGCGCGATTGGATGTTGAATTTTTTAGTTTTCGCAACACCGTAATTTCTTCCCCTCTACCACCATCGACCGCCATAAGAACTATCCGGAAATATTTTAATTCCGATATTTGACTTGGGTTTGGTGTTGTTGAAAACCTTACTTTAATCTTTGAAGGACTATTTGGATTCGCATATAATTTTTTTATATCGTCTTCTATTTTAAAATCACTTGATTTAATATCATCAACAGATAGTTTTACTTCATTAAAATCTATTTCTAAATCGGATATCTTCCAGTTTGAAAAGTTTAGATTTTGGTATTTTTTGAAGATGGTTTCTGCTATTTCCTGCTTTGTGCTTAAATGGTCTTCATTTTTAATAAAGTTTACAATTTCCCCTTGCAGCGTATTCGATTCAATAGGGATATCTGCTATACGGTCTGCCATTGGTTTATCAAACGTTGACAGTACCTCAACACAATCTGAATTGAATTTTATTCTGGACCTTATTTTATTGCTATCCTCCAGTAATTTGGTGTCTGGTATTAAATTAAGATTATATAAATGGTTACCTATGCTATTATTACTAAAGCCAACTTCTTTAAGGTTTATCAGAAAGTTTATAATTTGAGTATTCTTGAGATTATCCCGACCTATGAAATTTATTATATCCTCAATAATCAAGTTTTTAAACTCTACAGGAATTTCATCAATCAACTTGTTGATTAATTTAGTTTCCACACCTTCTAAACTCAACTCCTTAAAGGTTGCGTTACCATAAGAATCTTCTGCTGCCGTTCTACTGTTGGATGGGATTAAAATTAAAAGCGGTTTAGATTGGTTATTCCTCAATTCAATCAGTTTGGTGGCACTAATACATTTTTCATTCGTATTCACCTCTGATATAATGTAGGTATCTATTTCTGGAAATAGTTCATTTATTTTATCGCATAAGACATTTAATTCTTTAAAAGCTAAACCTGCAATTTTCATACAATGGCCAGGTTTTGCACTTTGCAGTTCTTCTTGATGCAAATCAATAACTAACTCAATTATTTCCTTATAATATGTATTTATCATCATCGGTTCTTTCTATTGTTGGTTCAATTGGTATCTTGGTCTTACTTTTTGCAGAATGTATGCATCACTTAAATCGTCGTAAAACCCTATTTGACGTAATTTTTGTTTAAAAGCCTCCACATTTTCCTTGAATGCTAAATGTGTATTTACATTGGCATCTCTAAATCTTGGCTCTGTAATTCCATTGATTATTAAACCATATCGCTCCCTAATTCTATTCATTAATTCTTCAATAGATAAGCTACGGGTTATAAAATGGTCGTCTTGACTTTCCAAAACCATTATCTGCACCAAGGTTTCCAATAATCGTGTTCCCATAACAAACCTTCTGGGGTGCCTTTTACTTCTCCCTTGAGCCATAAACCCTCTATCTGAATTGTTTTGACTTAAATTAGCTAACATCCCCTTATATTCTTTAAGCTGTCTTTTTGATTTAGTATTTAATATTAATGCTAAATATTTATCAAAATAGGTTTCTTCATATTTAGTAATATCATCAACTAAGAGCTTATCTTCTTCATCCAAATCTTTATATAGACCATTATATTTTACTCTAAAGTAAATCTCTTTTTCTGCACTATTTTTTTTGAGCTCTTTTAATACTTTCTCCAAATTATCTGAATTATCTCTGTTTAAATCCAGATATTCTAAAGTCATGTTAATTTTAAAGGTGGCTACAATGTAATTATGAATAGAATTATATAATTTATCCGCATCCTCAATAGCAAATTCCGATACTTTACTTTCAAAATCATCTGTGGTGTCTATTACAATATTCCAACCATCTTCTACATCAGTGGTACCCTTAGCAATCATTTCAGGTAAAAAATGAACTAATTTTTGAATATATAAGGACAAGTGAAACGAAATAATTGTCTTTAAATAATCTACCAAAACAGTTCTCGGAATCTCATCTTTATAGACTAATAAACGCCTAATATCATCACAAAATAATTCGGCTTGTTGACTTAATAAAGGTTCAATTCTGTCTAAGGTATTTGGAGAATCTAATACAAACCGTGGAGATATTTTCGGTATTAAATTTAACATCCCTAAACTGTCAATATCAAGACTATCAGTATTTGTCAAAGAGTCGGTTGTTAAATCCCATCCAGATATCAAAAATTGTTTCAGGTCATTCCTAACTTTAGAATTTCCTTTCAACATAAGATATATTTGCTCTGCGGAAAAATAATCTCTTGCTATACTTGCATTGCGTACTCTATAACTTTCTAAATGCACAGGTCGTAATGAAGCTAATTTTTCTTTATCAATTCTTCCCCGAAACGCCATGTCAACAAAATTATTTCGTATCCAAGGCTCAATAGCTTCAATATTTTCTGAATAGCCTATAACTTTATTTTCTCTCTCTAAAACGCCCAAGGCATTGCTTATATGGCTAATCTCAATTTGCGTTACACCCCTTCCTCTCGACAACTGTCTAGGTCTATGTCCATTATACCTTAACAACATAAATAAATTAACGAGTGTATACTCAATTTTTATTGACTTCGCATTTATGGTACATATGAGTTCATTGCGGAACACACTTTCATCTTTATTCATTTTAATCGCCATACTTAAAAGTTTATTGGTTCGATTACTATTCTATTTTGATTGTCTTTTTTAATACTGAAATAATCGGCATCGTCTCTTGTTACGACCACTTCGTTATAGTTTAAGTTCTTGAGTAGATTTTTGAAAATAATTAGCTCTACATACTTTCCTCTAATATCATTAAGTGATGGACTAAAACCCTGCTGAATGAAATACAACATTTCATACAAGTCTAGTGATATGGTTAACTTAATATGCCGGTGTTTCACATTTTTGTGTCTAAACATGAAACTATCCGGTTCGTATTCCAGATATTTCACAAGATGTTCCGTATTGTTCACCTTGAGTTCAAAATCATTGAGATTGAACAGCCTAAAGGATTTGCTAAATGGGTCTTTTACCTCTGTAGCCGCCAAAACCAAACTTTTTTGGTCAATATTGGTGTTATCACAACCCTCATTCAATGCTATGGCTCTGGAAATACTTTGTATGGTTTCTTTGCCAGTACTCTTGTCTTGAAGCAATTGTACAAATTTGAATACCGAATGGTACGGTAGCCTTAACATAAAGGATGGCATTCCATTGCCTTTTTGGTTTTCACTCTTTATTAAAGTGGATTTCCCTTCATAATAATGGTGTCTGATATAGGATTTTTGAACGCTTCTTATGCGCTCTAGAATTTCATTTGTCTTTTCATGAACCGGCAAACGTAATTCTTCATCCTTTACCTTATTAAAAAGATCTATTAAGTCTATCTCTCGTTCTGAAAACTCAATAAATTCCTTAGGCTGATGCTTATCAAAAAATAAGTTTCTATCAGTTTCTGGAATTGGTACTTCACCAATATCTGTTTCCCTTAACAACTTAATCAATCTGTCTTGGTTGCCTGAATCATCCAAAGCTGGATTGGTAATATTAAAGTAATAGTATTGCCAATAGTTTTCAGGTTTAACAGCAGCTGCTTCATACAATTTATTGATGTCTTCACATTCATGGTCTCTAGTCAAGGTATAGGCTATAAAAGAGCGCAAATCTCTCATGGTAATATGCAACTCTCGTTTTAAACTTACGGTACGTAAGAGCCACTCCATTCTAGTGATTACCTCATCTCCTGCTGCGGAATCGTTTAAGGATTCTACATTATATTTAATGAAACATTTATTTGCTAGTGAACAGCCTTCACATTTTGTCCATAGTGCTTTATTGGTCAGTTTCTTTACTTGCTTTCTGAATAAGCTGCCTCCATTTTCGGTGTCTGCCACCACAGAGCGCAGGTTTAGATTAATAATCATGACTCCTTCAGGCAACTTAAAATGACCTTCGTTATAGAAATATTGGTCTATTAAATTATAAAGGTCTTTATGTTTTGATGTGGTCATTAAGAAATCTACCAAACGCCCTTCATTAATAGCAATGATGCGTCCCTCTTTGGCGCGACTGAAATCCTTGATATTTTCAAAAGGTTCAAAAAAGGTTTCCAAAACGTCATTATTGGCGTTGTCCTCTTGGTCTTGTGACCCATCGTAATTGCTTTCGTATGGTGTTCCTTTTATTTGGAAACGAGCGCCATTTTTATGCTGAAAACTCTCCAAGTTCTTAACCGCTTGGTTTTGTTCAATCTCTTTAATAAACGCTGTTTTACCATCACCTGCGTTTCCTGTAATGATTAATAACTTGTATCTGTCGTCTAGGATATCAGGAATTAATTTTTGGTCCAATAATGATGGTGAATACGTTAATTTATCAAACTGATTAGCTGTTTGACTTGCTCTAGTTCCGAAGTTTCCTTGTTTAGACTGACTATACAACGAATTGATGTATTCTACAATGTTAAGACCTTCAACATCTATCTTAAAGCGCTTTATTTTGTCCTTATTCTTCTCAACCGTTTCTATTAAACTTTGATAGACCCTTTCTACATTTCCTTCAGTAAAGGTTTTTGCGCCGCCGTTCCAAAATACCTCACTTACAATAGGCTCACTATCTACCTTAACACTTATTTTAATCTTATTATCAAGGTTTATTGAGTTTTTAAATTTCTTAAGGTTTTCCTTAAATTTACTTAAGGCTTCATCTATACTTTCCTTTAGAATAACAAACCTTTGCATTTTATTAATCAACTTGAACTCGACATCAGGCCTATATTGATTAATAATTATTTCAATATGATATAAGCGTTCTGTATTTGGTAATTCTGTACCCGCATCTTCTTTCTCTGCCAACAAATTATCTTCTCCAATAGCCTCTAGAGCTTCTAACATTTCTTTTGCCGACTTAAAACGCTCCTCTTTTTTAGTACTGATGGCTCTTGATAGAAAATCTGCAAAGTTTTGTGAAATGGCTTCATTTAACTTTTTAGGCTCATTTGATGGCTTATGCATCATGGGTATCTTATGTGGTGCCCATGGGTATTGTTTACACACCAATTGGAATAAGGTGACACCCAATGAAAACACATCTGCTGATGTATCCCAATTGACATTATTGCTATCTGTTACTAAATCTGGTGCGAGGTATGGATTTGTACCCACAAAATCGGTATTATCTTCGGCAAAAGAGGCCACATTAAAATCGATTAACACAAAGCGTTCCTGGTTGTCCCAAATAATATTTTGAGGTTTAATATCGCGATGGTACATGGGTGGATTTTGTGATTGCATAGACACCAATGCCGACAGGATATCTGTTGCCAATTGATAAATTCTATGCATTGGCAATCGGGCATCGGTGCGCACATAAGTACTTAAATTATCGCCATCCAGCAACTCGGTTAAGGTGTAAAATTGCCCTGATGGTGTGGTCCCATTCCAAACAAATCGTACAATATTAGGGTGACTTAACTTGCTTAATGCTGCATATTCGTCCTTTACAGATGCATCATTCACACTGGTATTAAACAGTTTCATGGCATATTCCGTACCCTGAATAGAGTGCTTAACTTTAAATACTTTAGAATAACCTCCTTTACCTAATTCATTATAGATTGTGTAATCACCAATACGGTCGCCTTCTTTTATTTCATCTAACTCCTTATCAGAAACATCTGCATCTTCTTTTTTAGGGTCTTGTGTTTCTTTTTTAATTGTACTTTCAACTTCTTGCGACGTTCCTTTTTTAATGATGGCTTCTAATTCCTCTACGCTATCAATACGCTGAAACTCATCAACCAAAATGGTTTTATTACAGATGTCGTCAATCCACTTTGGTAAGGTTGGTTTTACTTTAGATGGCCATTTGTTTTCCGGTAATCTTCCATTTAGGTTATTCAATTCGTAAGGCGATTTAATTGGTTCTTCTCCTACAAATAACCAATAGGTTAGAATACCAAAAGAATATAAATCGGATGCTCTACTGGCTTCTCCTACGGTTAGCTCTAACGCATGATATGGTGTTGCGTTTTGCTCATTTATAGTAGCCTGAACCGTGTAACCTTCTTCATTGTGGTAGGTAAAATAGGCTTTCCCGAAATTACCTAGCATCGCATAGCCACCTCTATAATAAATATTATCTGGATTGATATCGCGATGGAATACATTATGCTCGTGAGCTGCTTTTAAGGCTGACGCAATGTTTTTTAAAATATCTATTTTTTCTGAAAAGGTGAATTCGCTTGTTTTTGTTTTTAATTTATTACGTAATGAATCTTCCTCTAGAAAATCTGTGATTTCATAAAAAAGATGGTTTTCTTCATCTAATTCATATTGAACATTAGTAATAAAGGGGTTACTCTTGATATGTTCTAAAGCCTTAAACCCATTTTTAATTTTAAGTTCGCGTTGTTTGAGTTCTTCTGGTGACAAGCCTTTTACCTGAAGCGTATATTCCTTAATGCGTTTGCGGATGGATGAGGTAACACCTTTAGGTTTGGCAAGATATTCTGTATAATAATTTTCTTGGTCTACGATTTCCAGAATCTCGTGGCTGTAGAGTTCTTTTTTGTCTTCGGTTTTCTTTTCACTGAAACGCCCAACTAAATAATCTACTATTTTATCCTGTATATCGGCAATGGAATTTTCATATCTATCGCTTGCTGGATTTGCAATAAAGTTGATTAAACGTTGGTCTAACTGAAAACTCACCTTACCTGCTTCTTGAACAATATAAGGCTCTATACCGTTGGGATACGATAAGGTTACAATATTGACTATATAGGCTTTCCCTAACTCGTAATCGAACTCTTTGAGTTTAGAGGCTAAAATGGCGGTTTTAATACGCCCTGTTTTTAGCGGATTGGGTTTTTGACGGTCGTTAACATACCAGTAATTGTCATCGCCTTCTATACGTCCTTTCCAGTCTTTGTTTTCTATGTTGTAAATGGCGTGTGGTGTGACCACAATAAGGTCGTACTCCCAATATTGTGTTTGGTTGTTACGTGGGTTAGTCGCTGCTAATTCTATATTAGGGATCAACGTAAAACTATCTGGAAGGTTAACTTCCAGAAAATCTATTAAACGTTGTTCTCCTGCATTAACAACAGTCTCGAAATAAGGTGGTTTTATGATTCTTGCCATTGTTCTATTTCCTTTTCTATTAGGTTGATTGCTTCCGTGTCTTTTTTTCTTGATAATTCAAATTTATCTAATGCCAAGTTTGTCCTTTTATGTATACTCTTCATAAAATCATCATCAAATATTGGAACTGGAATTTCCTCAATAAAAACCTCAATTGGACGAATTAGAGTCGTACCGGTACCATAACTTCTTAAGAATCGAAAAACATACTCAGAATTTAACCAACTAAATAAATACCCATAAGGTATTTTTTTTGCATTCATTCTCAAAAATTCACCAGCCAAAACTTTTCCTTCAACACTATCTTTAACTAATATAACTTTACAAAATGCATCACCTTCACCCATCGAGCCTACTCCCGATATAAGTATTTCATTACGTATTGCATAATCCTTTTTTTTAGGGTACATTCTCGAAATCCTCTTACCTTGAATCTTATATTTAAAAATATCCTTTTGACTAAGTAATTCAACTCCTTTTTCAACTTCGACTCTCTTAAATGCAGATGAATGATATATACCTTTATTATCAATCGCTTCTTTTAGACTAATTGTATTAACATTCATCATCAATTTTTCCCTAATTTGATTAAGGCTTTTACTATGATTAAATGCTTTTAATGAAATTGATAATTTATTTGTTTTCTTCACTCCAAAGGCTCTGGCGGTTCTCTTCGGTGAATGATATCCATAATATTCATAGTCTTCTAAAGACAGTTGTTCTAAACCACATTTTTTTCTTAAGTCGTTCTGCACTTCTTTCATGATTTTATTAGACTCTACACGTAATGTAGCAGCATCTAAAATCAGTTTATGAATCTTATCTTGTTCAGGATCTGGAAGTATTGGGACTTTAATATTTTCAACGTGATGTGGTTCTATATGCTTTACAACACCACCATAACCCGATTGAGTTAATAAACCATACCCATATTTAGATGATAAATAAGCATACAGATAACCTCGTTTAATTTGATTTTCGGCAGGTTTAATACGTACTAAATCATCAGTACCAATCTTACCATCATAATCTTCAGTCACATATACCACTTTACCAAGAGTACCTGAACGAGTCACTAAAATCCAATCTTTCTTTAGTTCTAACTCTTCTAAATATGGTGAGTATTTTTTTGAAATATATCTACCCGAATCAACATCTGACTTAAACATATCAGATGCAGTAAAAAACATATTACCATATTCGGCTGAGCCTATATAAACTCTTTTGTGAATATTCCCTTTAAAAAGTTCATTTGCTTCGTCCCTTAAAGTTGTTGTTGGATAAGGACAATGCTTTTCAATTATTCTTTTGGTGTTAACGCCATCACTTAAATGAAAAGAGGCATCTAAACGTAAATCGGATTCTGAAAACCAACTATGTTTTACTGTTACTGTTTTCATTTCAAAATTTTGTTTAAAAATTTATCATAAGCCTCTGTAATCTTTGGTAAATCATCATCCAGTTTTTTTACTTTCTCCACTCTGGTTTTTACCTGTGGTGAACTACCATCCTTTTTTTGTACGAGGTATTCTTTTTCTACTCTAAACACCAGTTCTGCACCATCCTCATCACGTAAATAAATAGGGTTACCACGCCTGTCTTTCCCCAATTTTTCGGCAATTGCCATAAATACATCATAATCTTCATCTTTATCTTGTGCCAGTTGGCGTTGCAGGTCGCTTTTTCGTTCTAAAAACAATAAGGATGCCTGTACACCTACTTGTGGTAAAAAGGCCTCTACTGCTAAATCTATAGAGGCTAAAATTTTAAATTTATCGAGTATCCACTCCCGAACGCTTTGTGTATTTGGATTTCCTAAAATACCATCTGGTAATACAATAGCCATTTTACCACCTGGTTTTAAAAAGTTGTAGCAGGCTTCTATAAACAATACTTCTGGCGCATTGCTGTAAGCTCCTAACTCGTAACGTAAGGAACCATCTTCTTTATAAATAATACTGGCATCTACCTTTACTTTAGCGCCAAATGGCGGGTTGGTAAATACCATATCGAACTTTTCTCTGGCATCAAAACCATAGGCATTGCTTTCTTCGTCCATTGCCAAAAGGCTTTGTTTAATACTGGCTTCTATTTTTTCAATCTCGGTAGGGTGCTCCCAATTTGGGTATGCCAAGGAATTGACGTGAAATATATTGGCGTGACCATCACCAGCCATTACCATATTCATACGTGCTGCTTTCTTCAAATCAGGGTCAAAGTCAAAACCAAAGATGTTGTTTTCGGCATATTGTTTAACGAGTTCATTTACTTGAGGACTATTGTACTGCGCTTCCAATAAAGGTCCTGATAAGTCTGGAAATAATTCTTGGGTAATTTGCTTACGTACATGGTCTAACACCATCACCAAGAAACCACCCGAACCACAAGCTGGGTCTAATACCCGATGGTTTTCTTTAGGGTCTAGCATTTCTACCATCGCCTTAATAATGTTACGTGGTGTAAAAAACTGACCTGCTTCTTGTTTTAAGGTGTTACTTACAATAGTTTCATAAGCCATACCCTTAACATCTACCGAAGCATCTAAAAAAGAATATTTTGCCAGTTCACCAGCGATAAAAGCTAATCCTTTGTTTGTAAGGTCGATGGATTCGTTTCCAGAAAACACTTCAGAGAACACTTCATCATCTTTTAATTCCTGAAATAAGCCTTTAATACGTTGTGCCACCGCTTCACGACCAGCATCTGTATTTTGTTCTTTAACACCCACCCAAAATTTTCGTCTGTAGGTTGACCCATCATCATTTGCAGAAAAGCGACGTTTTTCATCATAGAGTTTACAGAAAATAAGATTTAAGAGTTGCCAGAAGGCATCCTTTTTACGTCCTTCATTTCCATAGATGTAATCGTGCGAGCGTTTAAATACCTTGATTAAGGAATCGTTAGCCGGTTTTCTACTAAAAGAACGGTCGTTACGGTCTAAATCTTCCAGTGTTTCGCCTTCACCAGGGAAATCGGATAAGTCTGTGAATTGGAAATCTAAACCAATGTCATCTTCCTCTTTTTGTAGAAAGTGATAACTTGAACCGTTTGCCCATAAACCAAACTCGCAATCATCGGCTGCTCCCATGGCATTTTCCAATGTAGCTGTAAGGCCTTTTTTCTTATCGGTTACTTTCACCTTATCATCTTGCACCACCACCATACGGATGATATTTTCCTGTACATGTTCTTTACCGTTGGCAAAGACCACCAATTCCAACTTCTGCTTTTTGGATTTATCGGTTTCTGGGTCGGTATAGATAATGGTAAAATCACGTTCCATATCATCTAAATCAAACCCATACTCTTCATTGAGCATTAAGATTACCGATTGTAGGTTGTTTTCTTTGGCGCTAATTTTTTTAGCTTGATTGGTTAATACGCAGAGTAATTGATTATCCTCTAATACTGTACTATCCTTTTTTTCTTTTATTTCTGTTGCCATTGATTGACTATAATTTTATTTGGTTGTTTATATTCTCTATGCTGTTTAAAACCTCATCGTAGCTTAAGACTTTATGGGTTTCCAATATTTGATTAATGAGTCTGCTTTCTTCTTTTTGTTCTATTTCCGCAGTTAAAATTTCTTTAATGCTTTGTTTAGCCTCTGGATAAGCTACCAATAATTGATTGATATGAATACCTAATAAGGTTGCACCTCCTTTAACTATGGTATGGTCGTCTGTATAGACAGCTTCAAAATGTTCTAGCGATTCGTCTCGATGGATTTCCAGATAGTTTTGCAGGATAAAAGCGATATCATCCGCATCCTTATTGGTTTTATGGTTGCGATCTCTCCAGGCTACTATTTTCAAAAGCCCTATACCTGCCAAGGATGCGATTTGAATGTCGATATCCTCATCGATACTTACCTTTAATGACGCATCGTTTACCGCAGGAAAACCAAGGACTGACATCGCGAATTCCTCTTCTGGCGGCCAAAAGATTTTATCGTCTTCCTTCATGATATTACCGAAAGGCACGATATCTAAATCGAACTTTCCCAAATATTGGAAACGTTGCTTTTGGTCTGGGTCTTTAGTAAAATTAGGTAGTTGTGTAATGCCTTCTTCTACCGTTTTGTATTGTTCCCAATCGTTGATGGTGATGGCTATATCCAAATCGTGCGTTAAACGTCCGGAACTTTCATCATGCAACTCCATAATAATATCGCGAGCTGTCGCCCCAATGACAAAAAAGGAAATACCCGCATCTTTGAAATAGTCGGTTAATTCCTGAAGAATAGGCTTTAATAGCGGATGGTTAAATTTTTTACTGGATATGCTGTAACTCATTTTCAAATATTTGGTTAGCGATTTCCACGTTTCGACCATAGCCGCTATTCATTAAATCGGTATAAATCAATAAGGCTGGCACCGTGTTTTTATTCCAGTTGTTGTTTTGCCAAAATTTTTGGCGTACTTCTACATTACCCGTTTTATCAGGAACTAAACGCAATGTTTTTGCAATTTCAGGTAATTCCAGATTGCTATAGATGGTAAATTCTTGCGGTCTTAAATTCTCGGTTAGGATGGCTCCCGCAGGTTCACCTCCCAAAAGGATTTCACCACCTGTTTGATTTAAAAGTGTGTAACGCCAATTTTGAGCCATATCAGAATCTATGAACTTCATTCGGCTTCTTATAATTCGAGGTTTTAAAACGGTGTTGAACTCCACTAACCATCGTTCCAAAAGCTCTTCCTTATTTTTAAGTACTCTTTTGTCTTTGGTTTTAATCAAATAATTTAATTCTTCCAGTTCAGCCATCACATTACTTACAGAACCTAGAGATACTCCAACTTTTTCTGCAATAGTTCTGTATGAATCCTGTAAGTTTTCGGGTTCGCTTAACAGATGGAAGATTATTTTAACCCCAGCCTCTTGAAAGGCTCGAGATTGATTGGTTAAGGTAGCCGTTCTTCTCTTCTGGCCTTCAATAAAAATTATCAAGTCGTCTTTTTTAACAAAAGCGTTACCTGCAATATCTATATAATTAAACTCCCTCTCCTTTAGATGATTTGCCGCTTCTTTAGATATATATTGTGCAATTAATATAATTGGCTTATTGCTTCGATTTCTAATTTCTTCAAGCTGTGACAATACCAATCCCTGATTAGAGGTTCTCATAGCTGATTTTGCTTCTACTACAAACTGTATGTTTTTGATGTTTAAAATAGCATCATAATTAGCTCTTGATGTTTCAATATCAATTGGAATATCAATTAATTTTTCAAGGTTAGTAACAGCTTCGTATATAAAATCCTGATTTCGATACATAGTCTTTTGTTCATTATTTTTAAGTGTTCAGTGACAATGAACATTCAAATATATTGAACATTAGATTAAAAAACAAGTAAAAAGTAAATAAAAGCAAACAGGATTACATTTCATTACGGAAAAGCTTAAATACGTATTTAGGGAAATAAACATATCTCCTTTTGAAAAGACATATTTGATCATAGTTAATCATTTCTAATATTAGTTGCTTATCGAAGTAAAATACTTATAAAAATAATAGAAAAGAAAATCTAATTAATAGCAATTAAAAAAAACAAACATTCTAATCATTATATAGTTTTAAATTTTTACATACTTCCTTCAATAAGTCACCTGGTTCAACGTCAATAGCCAAAGCGATTAAATAAAGTTCATCAGCACGGAGTCTAGTAGATTCGTTAGAGCTCAATTGAGAAAGTCTAGCCTGACTTATTCCAGTACGTCTTGAAACCATTGCTCTATTCACTGATTTTTTTGTGAGATACAATCCAAGGAAAGTCATAAATATTTCGATTTTTAATAGATAAATATACTTTGAATATAGAAAAATACAGAAATTCTAAAGTTTTATTTTGAATTTAAATAGATTATATATAGATTTGTTTAGAAAATCTAAAGAATCATTAAGGATTCTAATATTCAAAAACAGTAGATATGGACGACAAAATTCACACGGAAAAAAAACTTATTATAAACAAACTAAAATCGTTTTTGGAAATTAAGTATGTTTATGAATCAAGAGTTGATACAGAGGACTTATTCAATTCTTTTCTAATTATAATACTTCAAGGAAACTGTTCTTCATTAACCAAAGAATTGTCTTCCATGGTGGCCAAAATATTTCAGGAAGAAACGGACTTTCTATACCGGATATTTTCTTTTGAATATGCCCAGCAACAGCTAAAAGAAGACAATTTGTTTTTTGTCCATGGTTGTAGATGGGAGAATGTGATTTATCATAATCCAAATGCAGAATTAGACATGTTTCATGAATATCAAATATCCGAAAAAACATTAAATAACATTAAATCTGCTTTTGAAAAGGAGCATATTAAAATTACAGCATTTTTGGATGGTGCTTCTTTTTTTATCGAAAAAAATAATCTTTCACACGCCGCTTATATGCTTCACCAATATTTGGAATTATGGTTTAGATATGCTGGGCTTTTTATTATGGGCAAGGAACGTAAAAGCCATAGTATTAAAGAACTTCAAACCTATATTAAATCATTTGCTCCTGAACTAGGCAATTTATTTAACACGGAAATTGAGCAAGAACAATTCCTTTTAAAATTATTGGATGATGCTTATGTAACTACAAGATATGAAAACAATTACCACATTAATTCAGTTCAAATCAATAAGATACTTGATAAAGCTAATAAAATTCAATCTACAGTTGCCTCATTATTTAATAACAAACTTAAGTCATGCACAAAACAATCAATCCACGCAAAAAATATAGGCCTTTCTAACAAAGAGCCTGAAGATCAAAAAGAAAGTGACCTATCAAAGCTCATTAAATCCTTATCCGAAAAAGATTTTTCAGCCTTAGAACCGTATCCCTTTAAAAAAGGATATTATACCATTGGAATAGTTACGGAAGGCTATCAAGACCTTTCCTTTATAATCTCAAATCTATTGAAAGTATGCATACTTGCTATGGATGCAGAGTACTTCCCTACTCGTTCAATACCCCAACCAGAACACAATATCAAAGAGGTTTTGGGACATGTCTTGGATATGATACCCCATGAGGAAATGGAACTGCTTGATGTCATCAGGGATTTAGCATTAGAGTCAGAAATCAACAGCTAGTGAAAGAAAAAAAGAAACATAAAGAAGTATTGAAGAGAATTCAAAAGTCATTGTCAAATAGAGACGGATTGTTAAGACCTTCTGGATATTCATGTAACAATAAACCTATGATGAAAGGAGAATTTTCAATATGTGATAATGACGAACTTTTATTCAACATATCTTGCTTACTGAAAACCTGTGTATTAGCACTTGAGGGAGACGCTACCTTTTCATCATCTGCCCATTCAAATGCTGACCCTAAAGCCAATGTTATAGTATCATTGGAATTCATTATCAATTTATTACCAAGAGAACAGATGGTCACATTAGATGATATTACAAGAATACTATCTAAAATAGAGTTAGAAAAAGACCAATTATAAAACTAAAATTATAATAAAAGCAAAAAAAAGACCCTAAAAAGGTGAATGAAATCGGCTCAAATTCAATTGGTAATTTACAGTCAACAGAATCTTTCTTCATATAATCTCATTTACAAAACAACTATTCTCCATCCATTATCCTGTAATTGCTGTCTCATTTTATCATCTACCCTGCCAGAATGAGCAGCATAGCATAACAAAATTGTTGGTCTTGATA
This sequence comes from Yeosuana aromativorans, assembly GCF_014646655.1. Classification (GTDB taxonomy): domain Bacteria; phylum Bacteroidota; class Bacteroidia; order Flavobacteriales; family Flavobacteriaceae; genus Yeosuana; species Yeosuana aromativorans. Next base: position 57,684 of record NZ_BMNR01000010.1, read on the forward strand.
AACCCACATACATCATTTTTGCAGATTCTTTTGTTCTTACCCCATCGTTAGCCTTTATTCTTCGACCAAGTAGTTGCTGCTTTGATTTATCTGTTTCATGCTGGTAATAACAAGTTTCAAGATATAGAGTTGCACTATGAGTTTCTCCCTTAACAGAATGAATACTACCAAGTTCTACTTCAATATTATTTAGCTTAAAAACATTAGCTATTTCTTGATTATTCTCTGCTTTATGAGCTAATTCTATATCAGCACTATTTAAAAATGTATTCGTAACATCCAATAACTGGTTTTTCTCAAATACATCAGTTAACATTTTTCTAAAAAAAGTAGCACAATTGTTTCTAACGCCATTACTATTAGCATTAATTAACGCCATAGACCAATTGTAGATATTCAAATTAAGTTCTTCGTATATGGAAAAATAATTATCGCGTAAATGATCCAATAGTTTTCTCTTTGTATATGGTCTATCCTCAACTTGTAAATTTTCCAATCTAAGCACTTTTAAAAAAGCGTTCAAAACGTTTTTCCTAATCGGCTCTAATGTTTTCTTAGTCTTGTCAAAATTTAACAGGTATGAAATTAGATTCTGATAATCTAATTTCTGACCAACATTAACCTTACTATAATTTGGGTGATAATCAGTTATTCCCAATTTATTAGCAGTATCATGAGAAGAATTCCAACCAATTGCTTTTATTGGATTTTTATCATCGTTAAACGCACCCGAATTTTTGTATTCCTCAATGACTTCTATGAATCGCGTTAATACTTGTCCTTTAGTATTATTTTCAAACAAAATCATAATGGGAGGAATATTTCGATTCTCATTTCTTCCAGCCATTTCAATGAAATTTAAGCCAAAATGTTTTACGACATTAGCAATCTGAGGCGATAACCGCTGACTACCTGTTAGCTTCATCATTTTTTCTCTATCTGACCATACATTATCAATTTTTATGTTTCCGGAGAATATAGCTTGATTTTTATCTCCAATTCTTTGAAAAACATGATTTTTAATGCATTTAGAATAGAAAAGTTTGTCTAATAAATTGTACTGATGAGAATCCATGTCTTGCATTTCATCTACAAAAACTTGTTTGAACCTGTTTTGAACTATTTTCTTGATTTCTGGGATTTTTTTAATGTACGATTCAGCTAGAAAGTATGCGTCATCAAAACATAATACTCCAGTAGATAAAATTGTTTTTTTTAATTCGTGTAAATAAGTAATAACCTGTTGTTTTTCCTCTGGGGTATAATCAATATAATTTTGAGGTCTTGTATTTCCTCTTGGTTTATTTATTTCTAATTCATCTCCTCCAATCGTTTTTACTAATCTAACATGACCATTTTCATTAAACCCATATCTGTATGAATATATAAGTGAAGGATTAGAATTATATATGTGTTTAACTTTGTTGAAAGTTTGAAATGTTTGCCCTGTCAAACAACGTTGTAAAAAGAATTCCAATCTTTCATTATATATTTCATTGTCAATTCTGTAATGTCCCTTTTTTCTGATTTTATTGTAAAATGGAATTGCTAAAAATTGGTCAACAAAACTTTGAATTGTTCCCACAAAATTCGGATATGAAAATAGCTTTGGGCAATGCTTGCCTATTTTTTCTTTTATTTCATCAACTGCCGTGTTTGTATGAGAGATAACTAATATCCCGGAATTATCTGAAAAAGGAAGATGCTGTTCAAGAATTAGAAGTTTAGCAAGTAATGCTGTGGTTTTTCCACTCCCAGGTACAGCTTGCAAATCAATAGTATCCATGTTTTTTATAAAATCAATTCGTTCTCGGTCAAACACTTTGATTTTGCCAAAAAGAATTTTTTCAGCATATCTAATTTCGCTATTAGTTATTACCGGAAGCATATTTTATAGCATCAATTAAATATTTAATTTCTTGATCTGCTTCAATCTGTTCTTTAGTAATCGTAGCATTTTTTAACTGCTCTGAAAAATGTTGTGCTATGATTGATTTTGAAATCTTTTTACCAAGTACATAATTATTATAAATGGAAAAAGCAATATCGAGTTGAGCATCTCCCCAATTATTGAATTTGGTATCTATATTTGCAATCTCCGTATTATATGAAGTTAAATCTTGAACCCCTTCATCTTCTTTCTGCTCTTTTAAAGCATTCAACACAGCAGCAAAAAATGGCTTTCTGATTATTTCGGATAGCGATAGGCAATATTCTAGAGTCCAATGGGGTGAGACAAATGTTTTAACATTATGCCCGTTGTATTTATTTTCCTTAGCAGAGATTTTATCAGCCATTACAACATCCTCTTCGGTTTCGGTATCAGCTATTATATTTTTATATGCGTCTGGCTTTACATCTACATCAGTTATTATAGCAACAGGTAATTCGAGATGTGGTTCTTTTTCACGTTTAAATATTCTGCTATATCTTAAAAAAGCTGTATTGCCTAAGTTAACAATAGAAACTCCTTTTTCTGTAAGATTTATTCCTATTTTCGATGCAAGTGCAGGTAAAAACAATTCTTCCGCCCATCCTTCAACTAAAATTACTCCTTTAGCAAAAAATAAATTAGACTTTGTTACATCTAAAAATCTTTCTAAAAAAGTGTAATCTGTTGCTCTTAGCTTTGTATATTCATTTCCCATTGGGTATGCGTTTCCATTACAACACATTATGAGTTTTTCTAAGCTAATCTTCGATGCAATATTTGGACTGTGTGTAGTAAAAATCAATTGAATATCTTCATACTCTTGTAACTTTTCAACAACTTGTAACTGTATTTGAGGGTGCAGATGTGCTTCAATTTCTTCAATTAAACCTAATCGAATTCCTGACCAATCCTTTTTGTTAAGATGCAATAATTCTGAAGATATAAATAAAAGATTATGACTGCCTAATCCTAGATTCATATCATTTTCAAAGAGTAACCATAAGCTTTCTAATATGCTTTTTAGATTACCGCCTGAGACCTCGAATTGAGTTGATTTATTAGCAAAAGACTTTAGGTATTTATCAATCTCATTTTTTAATTCTTTACCTTTTAACTCCTTTTCTTGGAGATCATTTCCATCTTTATCTTTCCCGTCAAAATAATTTTTAATGTGGTAATTAAGTTCTAAAATTCTTTCAACCAAAAGGTGGTCATTTTCTCTATTCTTGAATGCCTCATGTCCCGCAAAAATTTGTGATAATCTAGAATTTTTTCTTGGTATTAATTCAGCATTGGCATTTCTCAGTGGTTTTAGATATGTTGCTTTTAAATATTCTCTAGCTTCAGCGGTTAATTGATGTCCATATTCATCTACGCCAGCACGTATATCAAATGGTAAAATCCTATCGAATCTTCTGCTTACTTCTAAAATTACTCTTAAGTATGGTTGTACACTACCTTCTTCTCCATACCAACCCAGCCATTCAGTAAAATGACTTGCTTCTTTTGGAGTTAACTCAATAAATTTCAATTCTATTCTAAGCTTTTGGGTATCCTTGAAAAAATCTTCATGCTCAATTCTAATCCAATCTGCACTATGCGTTTTCAGGACTATTTTTATTGCATCGACAATAGCTGTTTTACCAGAATCATTTTCACCAATAAGAATATTTACACCTTTCTTAAAAGGAACTACCAAATCTGGCGTGTCAGGATTCAAATCATTTGAACCAGATCCAAATTTTCTAAAGTTCCATATTTTTAGTTCAGATAAATACATGTTAATTTTTTATCATTTACTTTTAAAGCTTATTTATCATTTAGATAATTATAGATACAGAACCTTAACTAATGTTTGTTATATTCATTAATTTTAATGAATAATACGGCTCAAAAGGTCGCTATTATCAATCAATTTCAGGGAGACTTTAAAGTTAAAAAAGAAAATGAACTTTTATGTATTTTACTGAAATTTCTGTCGAAAATATATTATTTCAAAAACATATAGGATATTAGTACTATAGTAACTACTATACAAACTATAAATAACACAACAGCCCAATTAGGATAAATCTTAGCTTTATTAATTTTATCATTAAATCGACTTTCAAAGCCCTCAATAGCTTTTATGTGAGATGCCATTTGTTTCTGGTGTTCCTCGATAATGGTTTTGTATTCCGATACATCCATCCTGATCTTTGCGTCCTTTAATCGGTCATTGAAGTTGTCCAGTTTCTCGACACCATTCTTAAAGTCATTTATTTCATTGACCAAAAGAGCTGTCAGTTCCTCAAGTTTTGTCATGACTGTTATGTTTTATTTAATATCCGATTCCCATTCCTCTATCGATTGCCTTTTTAATGATGAACTTGGTGATCTTTATGGCCAGGTTTGGCGTTAGGTCAACCGTTTTTCCTGCCAGTTTGATACTTACATTGTTGTCCCTTAAAATACTTCTCCCATGGATCATTGACATCTCCTTTCCGATGTTGCCCATGGACATGTTCCGATGCACCTCGCTCCCCTTTAGATTATGGCCATCGAACCCAAAGCGGAAGCCCTGCAGTTTGTTCTGTTTGTTGATAGTCGGAATGACCTTGACCCCATTGGCCTCCATAGCCTTTACATAGGCGCCAAAGGATTTGGGCTGGAACTGTTTCATGGTCAGGTCATGCCTTCGCTTGATCTCAGTCCGGATTTCCCTTAGGTTGAATTCCTTTTCAAATTGGATCTGCTTGACGGTGGTAAGTCCCATATGCTCCGCCGTTCTCTCCGCTGCCAGCTGGCTGCGCTTGCCTATAAAGCTGTCGTTATAAGCAACACCTTTAAAATCAATGCGGTTGGCATACAAATGGATGTGCTTATGTTCTTTGTCCCGGTGCACAAAGGCTATGGCCTGCCGTTCCCCAAGTTTCATTTCATGCATGAAGTGTTTGGTAATGGCATGCAGTTCATCTTTATCCAAATGCCTGCCATCTTCTATGGTTGGGCTTATTACAAATGACAGGGTGTTTTTTGTACAGTTATGGTTTTGGTCCTGGAGCATCTTGAACTCTTTGGTGATCTCTGCAGGTGAGTCGCCATGCAGAAATTCCTTGAG
>NZ_BMNR01000010.1:62726-63141 GCF_014646655.1 Yeosuana aromativorans
CGAAGCCCTGGTATGTGATATGCTTTTCCCCTTGCCGATCATTGTTGGAATCTCTTTAGATGTGCTTTTATTTCATCTGCCAAGTCATATACTGTTTGCATGAGCTTGGGATCCCGTTTTTTGAACATGTTCCCAATGGACTTGAAATTGTTATGGTACTTGATGAGCATTTTATAAAGCTGAATATGTTCATCCGTGAAACGTTCCGTGATCTCCTGTTCAAAAAGACTGCGCCGAATGTATTCGCTCAAGGTGAGACCGCTCCGTTTGGCCTTTACCTTGAGGAGCTTCTTTTCATAGATGGAACATCTAAACTTAACGAGATCCCCTCTCCCCTTAAACACTCTTTTTTCTCTGCGACCTTCGGGAGCAGACGAGATTGTGGCCACAGCCACACATCTCGAATTCCTGCCCA
>NZ_BMNR01000011.1 GCF_014646655.1 Yeosuana aromativorans
ACCTGTCCCGAGACTATATCAAGGGTTTATGCCATCTCTGACAATGATGGAAACTCCTCTCAATGTACACAGCTTATCGTGGTCAACGATGACATTGCGCCCGTATTAACCGTTCCGGCAGACGTTGCCAATGTGGAATGTGATGCTGTGCCTGCAGTGGGAATCGCAACGGCTACAGACAACTGTGATGCCGACGTGAGCGTTACCTACGATGGCGAGGTCAGAACCGACGGAACCTGTGAGGATACATATATCCTGACAAGGACCTGGACCGCCACTGACAACTGTGGAAACGCAACGACATTGTCGCAGACCATCAACGTCCAGGACACTACGCCACCTACTATTGACACTCAGGCAAATAATTTAACGGTTGAGTGTGATGGTGCAGGTAATATTGCAGACCTTAACAATTGGTTAAATTCAAATGCTGGAGCTTTTGCTTCCGATTCTTGTGGCAATGTTACATGGTCTAATGATTTTTCTGCACTTTCTGATGGATGTGGGGAAACTGGTTCTGCAACTGTAGTCTTTACTGCCACAGATGATTGTGGAAACACGTCCACAACGTCTGCAACGTTTACCATCGAGGACACAACGGCGCCAACTGTACCTACTAATGAAAGTTCTACAGTTCAATGTCTATCAGATGCTGTTCAGCCTAATGCTCCTATAGTAACAGATGTATGTAATGGCATCATTACACCAGTAATTACTGCCGGTCCAGATCCAGTTTGTGAAGGCACTAAAGTTTATACATTTACCTATACCGACTGTGCAGGAAATGCATCAGTGTATACCTATACTTACACCATTGACCTTAATGCATTTATATTGCCTGAAAATGGAGCAGAAACTATTGATAATTTAGCTGATGCTGTGGAACCAACTCCACCTACCGTCACAGATAATTGTGGAAATATTTTAACTCCTTCAGCGCCAGAAGTTACTGAAACACCTGATTGTCAAGGGACTATTAAATATACATTTACATATACAGATTGCGCCGGTAACACCGCTGATTGGACTTATACTTATACAATTATCTTAGCGCCATTTACAGTTCCTGCAAATGAAGCTTCGACTGTAAGTTGTATTGCTGATGCTGTGGTTCCAACTCCTCCTACTGTATTTGATGCCAACGGTAATGAAGTAGTTCCTATCATGACCGAAAATGATGATCCAGTATGTCAAGGAGATAAAATATATACATTCACGTATACTGATTGTGCGGGCAACACTGCTGATTGGACTTATACATACACGATATATGATGATATTGCTCCTATAGCACCTAATGCTCCGGCTAATATGACTTTTGAGTGTATTGATGATGTTCCAGTAGCAGGAAACCTAACTGCTGTAGATAACTGTTCTGGTAACATTACCGTTGCTGGTGTAGATAGTGTAGATAGTTCAAATCCCTGTAACGTAATTATTACTCGTACTTGGACATTCACAGATAATTGTGGTAATTCAAGTTCTGTTGCTCAAGTCATCACAGTTACAGACACAATTGCTCCGGTAGCTCCAAGCGCGCCTACTGATATGACCTACGAATGTATTGATGATGTCCCATCAGCTGGCAATTTAACTGCTGTAGATAACTGTTCTGGTAATATTACCGTTGCAGGTGTTGATAGTGTAGACAATTCAAATCCTTGTAATGTGATTATAACTCGTACTTGGACATTCACTGATAATTGTGGCAACGCAAGTTCTGTTAATCAGGTTATTACAGTTAAAGATACAACAGCGCCGGTATTGACAAGTGAATTAGATACTGAACTGAATGTAAGTTGTGCTGATGTTCCAGATGTTCCTAATTTGAAATTTGAGGATAATTGTTCGTCAAATGTTACTGTTGACTATAGTGAAACCAATACGTTTGATGAAAATATCTTAACAGATTATGAAATTGTAAGAACTTGGAAAGTCAGTGATGCCTGTGGAAATGAAAACACATATACACAAACACTGCATGTTGCACTTGATGAAGTTGTTACAGAAATAATTGCAGAAGACAGATGTTATGATGATGGTGTAGTTGACTTAAATCAATACTTGCAGGTACCAAACCTAAATGGTGTTTGGGAAATGGTTGAAGGTGATCCAGCAGCAACTCTCGATGGTCATATTTTCAATCCAACAACATTAGAGTTAAGTATGGATTTCCTCCCAAAAGACGGTGGAATAGATTATCTGTTCAAATACACAACAACAGATAGTGGTTGTATAAGCATTACCAATGTGTCCATGAATATCAATGCAGATTGTACGGTATTGCCTTGTGGAAGTGAAGATGTAGTTATCTCAAAAGCCATAACGCCTAACGGTGACCAATGGAATGAAAACTTTAAAATAAGTGGTGTTGAGCTATGTGGTTTTGTTATGGAAGTCAAGATTTTCAACCGTTGGGGAGCCTTAGTGTATGAATCTGATAATTATCAAAATGATTGGAATGGTAAATCAACAAGTTCTTCTTTAGGAAATGCTGGTACCGTACCAAATGGAACATATTATTACATTGTTATCTTAAAAAATAGTGGATTGGCTCCATTTACAGGCCCAGTTTACGTTGGAACCAAATAAAACTTTAACCTATGAAACTTATTAAACATTATATAATAGCTTTTGCGTTGTTTAGTTGTACGGTAGGAATTGCACAACAGTTGCCGCAATTCACACAGTACATGTACAACACAATCTCGATAAACCCTGCCTATGCAGGTAGTAGAGAGGCTTTAAGCATTGTTGGTTTACACAGAAGTCAGTGGGTTGGCTTTAAAGGAGGTCCCATTACGCAAACACTCTCAATCCACACGCCTTTAAGAAATGATAGAATTGGATTAGGTCTTTCTTTTATTCAAGATGATTTAGGCCCAGAAAATTTTTCTTATTTATATGGTGATTTTTCATATAGTATCCCAACGGGAAGATCCGGTAAACTGGCTTTTGGTTTAAAAGCAGGATTTACACAATACAGTCTGGATTCCGATTTTTTAAATGACCCAAAAGTATCTGAAGATGATTATTTTAAAGGATACAGAAACAGGTGGGCACCAAATATGGGAGTTGGATTGTATTATAGCACCAATAGATTTTATGCAGGTTTATCAACACCTAGAATTTTAAAAACAGATAAGAACAAAACTGATGGCTATGAAGCTTTAGAAAGATTGAGTTATTATCTTACCTTAGGATGTGTTATTGACTTGAGTAAAAGCATCAAATTTAAACCTGCTGGTTTAATTAAAGCAACCAATGGTGCACCAGCATCTTATGATTTAACTGCCAATTTCTTATTCAATGAGAAGTTTTGGCTAGGTGGTTCTTACAGAATCAATGAGAACACTGCTGCTTTTGGTGGCTTGGTTGATTTTCAAATATCAAGACAATTACGCATAGGTTATGCCTATGAGAAACCAATTTCTGATATTGCGGCCTATACCTCTGGCACACATGAGATTTTGTTGATTTATGAGTTTAAATTCTTAAGTTCAAAATTAAAATCGCCAAGATATTTTTAATTGAAAACAATCAAATTGTAACCATTGCAATAGCATTCTTAAATTGAAAAATTTTTAAAACAGATGAAAATAAAAAACTACATACTAGTTTCAATTGTACTAATGATAAGTTTGTCTGCATTCCCTCAACAAGGAAAACAGAAACGAGCTGATACATTGTTCAATAAATTCTCATTTGTAAAAGCAGCAAAAGTATATAGAGAGCTTATTGACAATAATTACAATAAAGATTATGCAACCAGACGTTTGGCTGATTGTTATGCGTATTTAAGAGATCCTAAAAATGCCGCTAGATATTACAAAAGTGTTGTCAAACAAGAAAATGTTCCTATTGAATATTATTATAGTTATGCCCAATCTTTAAGAGGTATAAAGGACTACAAAGAATCGCGCGTGTGGTTACAACGGTTTAAAGATTCTGGAGGAGTTGTTAATACCAATGATTTTGAAAAGGATGTCAATTTCATTACAAGCGTTTTTAATGCAAAACAACAGTATTTTTTGGATAGAATACGGTTCAATTCAAAGTTCAGCGACTTTGGTGCTTTTGAGTTTAAAGGCAAAATATATTTTGCGTCATCAAGAGACGAGGGTGTTTCGGTTAAACGCCTTTACGGCTGGAATGAACAACCGTTTTTGGATGTATATGTAACGGATGTAGGAAGCAAAAAAGTAGATCATACTTCCAAACTAAAAGGTGATGTAAATACCATATACCATGACGGTCCGGTTACCATCACAAAAGATGGAAACACCATGTATTTTACCAGAAACAACTACAAGGAAAATATAGAAGGCAGGGATAAAAAAGGGTTGATCAATATGAAAATATACCGTGCAACCTTAAAAGATAGCTTATGGACAAACGTTGAAGATCTTTCCATAAACAGTGATGACTTTTCTAACCAACATGCAGCTCTCAATACCGATGATACCAAACTCTATTTTTCTTCGGATAGACCTGGAGGATATGGTGGTTCTGATATTTATTATGTAGATATAAACCCAGATGGAAGCTTAGGAACACCCGTTAATGTTGGAAATATTGTAAATACAGACAAAGCAGAAGGATTCCCTTTTATCAATAATGAAGGCACTCTGTTTTTCTCTTCTGATGGACACCAAGGCTTAGGATTATTGGATATCTATGGAACCATTAAAGGTGATAACAATGAAATTGTTGACGTTATAAACTTAGGAATTCCAATCAATTCAAATAAAGATGATTTTGCCTTTACCATGAATCCTGATGGCGTTACGGGATACTTTTCATCAAACAGACCAGGTGGTCGTGGTGATGATGATATTTATGGCTACCATAGGGTTCCTACGCTACAAGTTGAAGGTGTTGTAAGTGATGCCATCAATACAAAGCCAATTGCAAATTCTGTGATTACCTTATATGATGACAAAGGCAACAAGATTGCCTACATGGTAACTGATGAAAATGGTTACTATCAAATTAACATTGACAGAAATAAAGATTACAAAATTGTAGCTAGCCAGAAAAAATATATTGATGATTACAGAACATTTACATCAAAAAACTTACAAACTGAACTGACATCAATTACCGCAAATTTATTATTGAATCCTGTTCAGGATGTTGTTAAACTAGCCGAGTTAAATACTATTTATTTTGATTTTGACAAGTATGATATCAGGGAAGATGCCGCTAAAGAACTGGACAAAATAGTGTCTATGATGAAAAACGACTACCCAGATATGGTCATTCGAATTGAATCTCACACAGATTCAAGAGGAACACGGTCTTATAATGATAAATTATCTATTGACAGGGCCAATTCAACCTATGATTATCTAATATCAAAAGGTATCGATCCTTCTAGAATTGTAGCACATGAAGGTTTTGGGGAACGCCGTTTAACAAATGGCTGTGAAGATGGCGCTAAATGTGAAGAAGAACAACATCAATTAAACAGACGTACACAATTTATAGTTGTAAAAATGGAATAATTAGTTATGAAATAAAACTAACCTGCTTTTAAAAAACCAAAGTGTTTTTTAATTAAAACAATACCCCCATGAAACCAAAAAAACACATATTAATTTATATAATTTTGCTAATAAATGCTGCCTTATTTGCTCAATACGGAAAGCAAAAAAAAGCAGATGCCTTATTCAATAAATTCTCGTTTGTAAACGCTTCAGAAGTTTATGAAACACTTCTGGAAAAAAACTTTAACGCCGATTATGCTGTAAGACAGTTAGGTGACTGCTATGCCTACATGCGAAATCCAGACAGTGCAGCTGTTTATTACAAAAAAGCTGTTGAGCAAAACAATGTTCCAAAAGAGTATTACTACAGATATGCGCAGTCTTTAAGGGGTATTAAAGACTATAAAGAATCACGTGTTTGGTTGAAAAAATTTAAAGATGCTGGCGGTGAACTGAATAATGAAAAGTTCATGAAGGATGCTGATTTTATTACAACCATTTTTAATGCTAAACCACAGTACTTTTTAAAAACGGTGAATTTTAATTCAAAATATAGTGATTTTGGAGCTTTTGAGTATGGTGATAAATTATATTTCACTTCTTCAAGAGATGAAGGCGTTTCAACCAAACACACCTACGGATGGGATGGGCAGCCCTTTTTAGACGTTTACGTTAAAGACAAAAATGATAGTGTTAATGTCATCAATCATAAATATAAACTTAAAGGAAAAGTAAATTCAGTATATCATGATGGTCCTATTACAATCACCAATGATGGCAAAACCATGTATTTTTCAAGAAACAACTTCAACAAAAATACACTTAACAAGGATAAAAAAGGTATTAGCAATTTAAAGATTTACAAAGCGACACTTGTTGATGGCTCATGGACCAATATTGAAGATTTACCTTTTAACAGTGATGAATATTCTACAGGACACCCTGCATTAAATAGTGACAACACTAAACTGTACTTTGCTTCAGATATGCCTGGTAGTATTGGTGGTTCTGATATTTATTATGTTGATATAAATTCGGATGGATCATATGGCTCTCCAAAAAATTTAGGAGATATAGTCAATACCAAAAAAAACGAAGTATTTCCTTTTGTTAATAGTGAAGGCACCCTATTCTTCTCTTCAGATGGTCATCAAGGATTGGGACTGTTGGATATTTTTGCTGCAATAACAGATAAAAATAATAACATAACAGGCGTTTTGAATCTTGGTGTTCCAGTTAATTCAAGCAAAGATGATTTTTCATTTTTCATGAATACGGATGGCACATCAGGCTATTTTGCTTCAAACAGAGATGGTGGAGTTGGCAGTGATGATATTTATGCTTATAACCGATTACTGCCACTGAAATTAGAAGGAACAGTAACCGATGCAATCAACAACAAACCAATTGCAAATGCAACCGTTAGTATATTTGATGGTGGTGGCAACAAAATGGCAGATTTGGAAACTGATGCTGACGGCTACTATGAAATTAATATTGACAGAAATGCTGATTATAAATTATTAACCAGTCACCAAAAATATGAAGATCAGTCCAGATTAATAACCTCTAAAAACATTGATAAGACTGCTAAGCGTATCTTAGCTGATTTTTCATTAAATCCTCTACAAGATGTTGTGAAACTAGCCGAATTAAACACGATTTATTTTGGTTTTGAAAAATATGACATTAGAAAAGATGCCGCATTGGAACTTGACAAAATAGTTAACATGATGACCAATATCTATCCCAACATGATTATTAGGATTGAGTCACACACAGATTCTAGGGGAACAACAGCATTTAACGATTGGTTATCCCAAAAACGAGCAAAAGCTACATTTGACTATTTAATTTCCAAAGGTATTGATCCTTCTAGAATTACAAAATATGAAGGTTTTGGTGAACGCAGATTAACCAACGGCTGTGATGGAAGTGTACCTTGTACAGAAGAAGAACATCAATTAAACAGACGTACTGAGTTTATAGTCATCAAAATGAAATAAAAATTAAAGTATTTCAAGAAATTATAGAAAAAAAACAGGTATTTAAATACCTGTTTTTTTATTGGTTGGTTAGCTATCAATACTTTATTACAAGATTGGTATAAAGAATATCATGGTAAATATATACTATTGAAAAATCATTTTCATTAACAAATGTTAATATAGCGCTTTTAATCCTTTCCGTATCCTACTTAATTGAACTGGTGTAATACTTAAATACGATGCAATATGGTATTGTGCAATCAATAAATCTATATCAGGAATTCGTTTTCTGAGCTCTAAATAACGTTGTTTGGCATCAAGTGAAATCAACTCAAGCTGGCGTTCTTCATATTGCATAAAAATATGTTCCACTATTTTGTTATATAAATTACTGATAACAATATCCGTGTGGCAAAGTTTAATCAACTTAACATAATCAATTTCATACACCTTGCAGTCCGTTAAGGTTTCATAGTTTAATTTTGATGGTTTATTTTTTATCAAGGCCGTAAATGATCCTACAAAACAAATAGGCATAAAGAAATTTTTATTGAACTCTTTTCCACTCTCTGTACTAAAGTAGACCCGCATTAAACCAGAAACAAGCATGTAGATTTTAGTAGGTGTTTCGCCTTCTTTAGCTATGAGTGTATCTGCTTTGATGTGTTTAAACGTAGAAATTCCTTTAAGCTTTTCAAAAGCATCTTCAGAAACATCGATAAATGTGTTTAAAAATGAGAGATTTGGATTCAAACTATTGTCACAAAATTAAAGCAATTAAGAAGGACGTTCCAATATACATTAATTTCTGAACAAAAGAAACCTAAAAACGATTTTTGATTATTTAATTAACTAACACATAAGATTGTTTTGCAATTTCCAGTTCCTCATTTGTTGGAGCAACTAAAATTTTTACTGAAGAACCAGGAACACTAATATCTCTTAACGTATTGCCGCGTACATCGTTTTTTCTGTGATCAAGATGTAATCCTAAAAATTCCATGTCTTCACAAACAATTTTTCTGATTACACTACTGTTCTCTCCTATTCCAGCTGTAAAAACAATGGCGTCAAGTCCATTCATAGCTGCTATATAAGCACCAATGTATTTTTTAATTCGATAACCGTTCATGTATAAAGCCAATCGGCAAGTTTCATCGCCTTCAGCCGATTTTGCCTCTATATCACGCATATCACTAAATCCTGTAAGTCCCAGCATACCGCTTTCCTTAAGTAAAATATCTTTAACTTCATCTGCTGAATACCCTAATTTGTCTATCAGGTAGAAAATCACGGACTGATCAATATCGCCTGCACGCGTTCCCATTATGAGTCCGTTAGCAGGTCCAAAACCTAAAGAATGGTCCACAGCCTTTCCGTCTTTTACCGCTGAAATACTACAGCCATTTCCTAAATGGACCGTGATTATTCTTGAATATGCTGCCTTTTCGCTTTTTAAATATTCAATTGACTTTTCAGAAACATATTTATGACTGGTTCCATGAAAGCCATAAGCCCTGATATCATAATCTTCCAAAAATTTGGTTGGAATGGCGTATTGATATGCTTTTTGCGGCATGGTTTGAAAAAAGGCCGTATCAAAAACCGCAACCTGCTTGGCATGAGAAAACACCTTTTCGGCAACCTCAATCCCTTTTAAGTTATGCGGGTTGTGCAAAGGCGCCAAGGGAACCAAGCTTTTTATCTTTTCTTTTACTTCTGGAGTCACTTCTACGGTTTCAGAAAACGTTTTACCTCCGTGTACCACTCTATGTCCTACTACATGAATACTATCTTTATCTCCTATGACACCAAATTCTTCATTCAATAATAAAGCGGTTATTTTTAATAAACCTGTTTCATGATCAGGAATATCAACTTCTTGAGTCAATTTAAAATCTCCAGATTTATAACTTATTAGCGCGCCATCTAATCCAATACGTTCTACCATTCCACTGGCCGCCACAATTTCCTCTGGCATTTGTATTAATTGATATTTAATTGATGAGCTTCCTGAGTTGATTACTAATATGTTCATTTTAAATTCCTTGTGCCTGAATGGCTGTAATAATAACTGTGTTAAATATGTCGTCTACGGTACAGCCTCTACTTAAATCATTTACTGGTTTATTCAATCCTTGTAGCATAGGGCCAATGGCCAATGCTCCAGTTTCTCGTTGTACTGCTTTATACGTGTTGTTTCCCGTATTCAAATCCGGAAAGATCAAAACGGTGGCCTGTCCAGCAACTTCAGAGTTTGGCATTTTGCTTTTGCCTACACCAATGTCAACAGCGGCGTCATATTGAATAGGTCCTTCTATTTTTAAATCCGGGCGTTTTTGTTTGACAATTTCAGTTGCTTTTCTAACCTTGTCAACTTCTTCCCCTTTTCCTGAAGAACCAGAGGAGTATGATAGCATGGCGATTCTTGGTTCAATTCCAAAGGCCATACTGGATTCTGCTGATGAAATGGCGATTTCTGCCAACTGCTCTGCATTGGGGTTTGGGTTGATAGCGCAATCACCAAATACAGACACCCGATCATCTAAACACATAAAAAATACTGAAGAAACAACCGATACAGATGGTTTCATTTTTACAAACTGTAAAGCAGGTTTAATGGTATGCTGTGTTGTATGTGCTGCACCAGAAACCATACCGTCTGCCAATCCTTTATAGACCATCATGGTTCCAAAATACGATACATCGTTCATTAAATCTTCAGCAATATCAATGGTAACACCTTTGTTTTTTCGCAATTCAAATAAGGTATTTGCAAAATCCTGTGAGAATTCAGATTCCAAAGGATTGATAATATTTACTTTATTGATATCCAATTTTAAACCTAATCTGTGAATTGTTTCAGTAATTTGGTCTTTATTGCCTAAAATGGTCAAATCAACAATGTCCATTAAAACCAATCGTGCGGCAGCTTCAATAATCCTATCATCGTTACCTTCAGGAAGTACAATATGCTTTCTTGATTTTTTAGCACGCTTTAATAAGTTATATTGAAACATTCTAGGCGTGATGCCTCTTTGAGTGAATGTCACTAATTTATCTGATAATTCATCAATATTACAATATTTATCAAACGTGTTTAAAGACATGATGATTTTGTCCTTATTTTCTGCATACATATGAGAGCGTACAGCACCTATTTTATTGGCCGCATCAAAAGTGCCATATTTAGATGACAAAATAGGTACAATTTGTTGCAGACCGTCAATAAGCTTAACAATAGAATCCTCAGGTAACAAACCGCCGGTCAAGACTATACCAGAAATAGATGGATAATTACTAGAAATATTAGCTTGTAACGCACCTAAAATAATATCGGCTCTATCACCAGGTGTAATAATCAAACAATCTTGCTCCAACTGGGTTAAATAGTTACGCAATTGCATAGCACCAACTTTAAAACTACTGGTTTGATTATTGATGAAATCCTCACCAAATATAATTTTTGCATCAATGGCTTTAGCTATTTCTTTAACTGTTGGATTTTTTAATGCCGGAATTAAAG
This sequence comes from Yeosuana aromativorans, assembly GCF_014646655.1. GTDB lineage: Bacteria > Bacteroidota > Bacteroidia > Flavobacteriales > Flavobacteriaceae > Yeosuana > Yeosuana aromativorans. The sequence continues at coordinate 11,004 of NZ_BMNR01000011.1, forward strand.
GAATGGCATTAACAATAACATCTTTAGGTAAATTTTGCTCAACACCTTCAATGATTATCGGTATGTTCTTTTCTTGAACTTTATTGGCTATGACAGCTAATACCTTTACTTCCTTTTCCTTGAAAGAATCATAGGCCAAGTGCAATCCACCAATAAATTCATCAAGGGTCTTGCCTATTCCACTTGATACAATAATGGCTGGGATACCTAAGTTTTTGGCTATTAAAATATTGGCATCCAATTCTATGGCAACACCTTCTCCAGAAAAATCGGTTCCTTCAACCAACATGAAATCATTTTTATCCTCAAGGGCCTTGTATTTTTCAATAATGGTATCAAAAATTTCACCTTCTTTTCCAGTATTTCGCTTGTTTATAAATTCAGAACGCGTAAAGGCAAAAGCCTCTTCTGGTTTTATATCCAACTCAAAATGCGTTAATATGGTATTGATATGGTTATCAATTTTTTCTTTTGATTCGTCATCAATTATAGGCCTGAAATATCCTACTTTTGGGGTCTTTCCTAACAACATTCTCATAAGACCTAAAGCGACTATTGATTTACCACTATTAGGCTCACTGGTTGCTATATAAATAGCTTTATTCATTTGTACTAATTTTGTACAAATGTACTCTAAAATTTTTATTGAAATAAATTTTTAACGCCCTAAAATCAAGGGTTTTGCGCTTTTTTTTAAATATTTTTTTTGAAATTTTTATATTGAATTTTAAAATGATTTTAATCATATTTTGTAAGTTTTTTTTCGATTAAAAAATATGGTTTCGTCTAAAAAATATCTTGTATTTTTACTGTATGAGTTTACTTATTATTAACATTAAAGAACTTCTTCAAGTTAGGGATCAACATATCCTACAAGTTTCTGGAAAAGAAATGGGAATACTCCCAACAATTAAAAATGCTTTTCTATTAATAGAAGATGATATCATTAGGGATTTTGGAAGCATGGATAATTGCCCAAACAAAACACCAGATAGAATAATTGATGCTCAAGGCAAAATGGTATTGCCAACTTGGTGCGATTCCCATACGCATATTGTTTATTCTGGCCATAGAGAACAGGAATTTGTGGATAGAATCCATGGTTTAAGCTATGAAGATATTGCCAAACGTGGCGGTGGTATCTTAAATTCAGCAAAAAAGCTTCAAAAAACCAGTGAAGATGACCTTTATGAACAATCCATCAAACGCGTAAAAGCGGTCATTAAAATGGGAACAGGTGCCCTGGAAATTAAATCGGGTTATGGGCTGACCGTAGATGCTGAATTAAAAATGCTGCGTGTTATAAAACGAGTACAAGACAATTTCCCAATACCAATAAAATCCACCTTTTTAGGAGCACATGCATTACCTTCAGAATACAAGGATAACAAACAAGGTTATATTGATTTAATAGTCAATGAAATGCTTCCTCAAATTTCAAAGGAACAGTTAGCGGATTTTATTGATGTGTTTTGTGAAAAAGGATATTTTAATCTTGAGGATACTGAAATCATTTTAAATGCTGGAAAGCAATACGGATTGACTCCAAAAATACACGTCAATCAATTTAATACTTTTGGTGGCGTAGCCTTAGGTGTTAAACATCATGCACTTTCTGTTGATCATTTGGAAGAACTCAACGCCGATGATATAAACAGCCTTATAGGCAGTCAAACCATGCCAGTGGCACTTCCGTCGTGCTCATATTTTCTAAGTATTCCCTACACACCTGCCAGAAAACTTATTGACGCTGGATTGCCTCTTGCGCTAGCATCAGATTACAATCCAGGTTCAACACCTAGTGGCAATATGAATTTTGTTGTGAGTACGGCATGCATAAAAATGAAAATGACTCCAGAAGAGGCTATTAATGCAGCCACCATAAATGGCGCCTATGCCATGGGATTGGCTAATGAAGTTGGCAGCATTACCAAAGGCAAAAAAGCTAATGTAATGTTAACCAAAGCTATTCCAAGCTACCATTACCTCCCATATGCTTTTGGCGATGACCATATAGAAATGGTCATCATTAATGGAACACCAATCAATTACTGAGTTTTTGTAAATAAAAAAAGCCCGAAAGATATTTTTCGGGCTTTTGTATAAAACTCTTATAAATTATTTAAGCGTAAATTCAGATTTAGAAACTAATCCTTTATTGTTATAAACATTAACGGTGTAGCGTCCTTTTTCAAAATCGTTGTCTCCTTTTGAAGCAACAAATTCGCAAATATCAAGACTTTCATTTTCATAGTTAAATTTGCTAACAATACTGTAGTTAATAGCTGTATCACCAAACATAACTTGCTCATTGGCTCCAAGTGTGTTGTTTTTTGGATCTATTACTTGAACATAAAGTTCTTGGTCTCCAGCTTGCGCCAACTTGTTTTTTGCAACTGTAAAGCATACCCTGATTTTATCACTTCGGCTTGCGCGTTCTGTTGGAATCAATTTTCCAGAGGTTCTTTCTATAACACCAAACCCTTTTAAACCAACGGTTGTAAGTGCAGAAGCATCTTCCATAACTTCAGTTAAAGCTGTGTTTTGAACCAATAAAGAGTCTGTAAACATAGTTCTCTCTTCTAAACGAACTCGTGTGCTATCCAAAGAAGTCGCTAAATATGAGTTTTGAACTCTAAGTGAATCATTTTGTGCCAATAATTCGTTCATTTCTTTTTGTAGTGATACATATTTTTGCTTGTATCTCCAAAGGCTTTTCACATTGGTTTCAGAAATTTTCAATGAATCAATCAAACCTTGTATACGAGCTCTAGCTTCAACTAAATTTTGATTGGCTACGGTGTTTTCACTAATGGCATCATCATATTGCTTTGCCATGGCATTAAGGTCATTCATGACCAATTGTTTTTGCTCAGTTAAGTCTTTTTGAATTTTATGACTGCTTTGGTACAAATTCATTGTATAAAAAGCTGTTCCTAAAAAAAGGACTAAAGCAATCCCTAACGCTACTTTTAATCCTGTTCCACTTTTACTATTTTCCATAATTACCTGTTTTTAAATTGTTTTAGAGTTTAACGATTTTTTTAATTTTTATAGTTATTGTTTTTAATGTTGTGAATAAATAAAACTGTATTTTTAAATATTCAAAAACTTATTGCTTCAATGGACAAACTGGTTTTATTTAACAATTCAGATCTAAAAAAAACACTAAATAAACGTTCTGGTGAATCTAAATTTGGTGAACATATAAAAACATTATCATCCATTTCTAACATATACGAACAACTTGAAAATTTGGATGTTAGCTATGTGATAATTGGTTTACCCGAAGATATAGGTGTTTTTGCAAACCACGGAAAATCAGGTACTTGCAACACTTGGAGTGCTGTAATAAAATTTCTTTTGAATATTCAAAATAATGAATTTACAAAAGCCAACAGGGTTTTAATACTTGGCTATCTGGACTTTACAACGGAATTATTAAAGGTTTCTAAACTGAATCCGTCCAAAAAAAAGGATGTTTTAAAAGCTAGGAAAATTGTAAAAAAGATAGATACCTATGTAACATTCATTGTTCAACAAATAGTGAAGGCAGGAAAAAAACCAATTATTATTGGAGGAGGCCATAACAATAGCTACGGAAATATTAAAGGAAGCGCTTTAGCCTTTGGATACCCAATTAATGTGATAAACCTTGATGCCCATACCGATTTTAGAGCGGAAGAAGGCAGGCACAGTGGAAATGGGTTCTCATATGCTTTTACAGAGGGCTTTATGAGGAACTATTTTATTTTTGGAATCCATGAGAATTACACGCCTGATGTTGTTTTTAAAAAAATAAATAAGATAAAATCTATTACATATAACACGTTTGAATCACTCGAAATAAGGAACGAGGTGAAATTCAAGGATGAGTTAAACAGAGCTTTGGAACATGTCAATACCACTTCATTTGGAATAGAAATTGATTGTGATGCCATTGAAAACATTTCAAGCAGCGCCATGACACCTAGTGGATTTAGCGTGACAAAAGCTAGACAGTTTGTTGACTTTTTTGGTAAAGAGGATAACGCTTGTTATTTACATATTTGTGAGGCCATTGCAACGCCAGAAAACGAAAGTCAAATAGGCAAATTAATCACTTATTTAATCACTGATTTTATAAAGGCTAATTCGCATTAAGCGCCCAATAATCCATGGATTTGGGCATATTGTAATAAAACAATGGTTCTGGTATCATGGATTTCCCCATTATTAAGCATTCTAACAGCTTCTTTAAATGGTATTTCCAAGACTTCTATATCTTCATGTTCACTCTCTAAACCACCGCCTGCGCTCACTTTCATATCATCTGAATACTCTCCAATAAAAAAATGCATTTTTTCTGTCATAACTCCGGGCGACGAGTAAGCTTCATATACTTTTGTCACACTTTTAAGCCTATACCCTACTTCTTCTTCTGTTTCCCGTATTATACAAGCTTCTGGGTTATCTTTATCCAACATGCCCGCACAAATTTCCAATAGAAAGCCGTTTTCATTATCATTCATATAAGTAGGCATTCTGAACTGCTTTGTTAAAATAACGGTTTGTTTTTCAGTGTTGTACAGTAAAATTCCGGCGCCATCACCTCTGTCATAACACTCACGCACTTGGGTTACCCAATCACCATTTCGCATCATATAATCAAACGTGATTTTATTCAAGGTATAATATTGTTTTGAAAGTAATTCTATTTGTATATTCTTAACAGACATGATAACTAAATTTATTTCTTGCAATTTCCATAAAAAAAACTAACTATAAAATTAAAGCTACGGAATCACTGAAATAAAGCCTTGAATCCGTTTTAATTAAATGATTTAAAGATGTATAGGTTTTTATTTTTAGTTTAATGAATAAAAAGTTTATATTTGAATAGCTATTAATCTTAAATAAAAAATGCACATCAGTTATCATATTTTCTCGCTTCTATCCTTTGCATTAATAGATCAAAGTGATATTGTAACCATGCTTATAATTGTTGTTGTATTTTTTTCTATTCTTCTGCTCCTAGGTATCCGAAAATCTTATAAACTCAAAAAGGAAAACGAACGTCTTGATAAAATAAGTGAGGAAATGGCCAAGCAAAAAGAAGAATACAAAGACTTCACTGAAGGTCATATGTACGGAAATAATTAAACACCAATAAGAAAGCCTGCAAAATGCAGGCTTTCTTTTTTATACTAACGTACCAGTTTTTTATACTTAATTCGTTTGGGCATCAAATCGCCACCGAGCCGTTTCTTTTTATTCTCTTCATATTCACTAAAGCTACCTTCAAAGAAATAAACTTGTGAGTTTCCCTCAAAAGCTAATATGTGTGTACAAATCCTATCTAAAAACCACCTATCGTGACTAATAACCACAGCACAACCCGCAAAGTTTTCCAAACCTTCCTCTAAAGCACGTAACGTATTAACATCAAGGTCGTTTGTAGGCTCATCCAAAAGCAATACGTTACCTTCCTCTTTTAACGTCATGGCCAGATGCAAACGGTTTCTTTCACCACCGGACAGTAATTTTACTTTTTTATTTTGTTCACTACCTGAGAAATTAAAACGGCTTAAATAGGCTCTGGAATTAACTTGCCGACCGCCCATTAAAATCAATTCCTGTTCATCACTAAAATTTTGCCAAATGGTTTTTTCAGGATCTATATTGGAATGGCTTTGGTCAACATAAACTATCTTAGCGGTTTCACCAACTATAAATTCACCATTATCAGGGGTTTCCTCCCCCATAATCATTCTAAAAATGGTGGTTTTTCCTGCGCCATTAGGTCCAATAACACCAACTATTCCTGCTTGAGGCAGTTTAAAGTTCAGACTTTCATATAATAACTTATCATCATAGCCTTTACTGACATTCACCGCTTCAATAACATTGGTTCCCAAACGTGGACCATTGGGAATGTAAATCTCTAGCTTTTCATCCAATTGTTTTTGGTCTTGGCTCAATAATTTGTCATAATTGTTCAAACGCGCCTTTTGTTTGGTTTGGCGTCCTTTAACACCTTGTCTTACCCATTCCAACTCACGTTCTAAGGTCTTTTGGCGTTTGGAAGCCACTTTGCTTTCTTGAGCCATTCGTTTTGATTTTTGATCCAACCAAGACGAGTAATTCCCTTTCCAAGGAATGCCCTCGCCTCTATCCAATTCTAAAATCCAACCGGCAACATTATCCAAAAAGTACCTATCGTGTGTTACGGCAATAACGGTTCCTTTATATTGTGCCAAATGATGCTCCAACCAATGCACAGATTCTGCATCCAAATGGTTAGTGGGCTCATCCAACAGCAACACATCAGGCTCTTGCAATAACAATCTACATAAAGCTACTCTACGTCTTTCTCCTCCAGAAAGAATTCCGATTTTTTTATCGCCATCTGGTGTACGTAAGGCATCCATGGCTATTTCAAGTTTGGTATCCAGTTCCCAAGCATTGGCAGCATCAATCTGGTCTTGTAATTCTGCTTGCCGGTTCATGAGCTTTTCCATCTTATCCGGATTGGAATATACTTCTTCCAAACCAAACATGTCATTAATTTTATTGTACTCATCTAGAATAGCAACGGTTTCAGCAGCTCCTTCACGTACCACTTCCATCACGGTTTTGTTGTCATCCAATTTGGGTTCTTGTTCTAAATACCCAACTGAATAATCTTGCAAAAACGTCACATCACCCTGGTAATTTTTATCAAGTCCCGCAATTATTTTAAGCAGTGTGGATTTCCCGGAACCATTAAGTCCTAAAATCCCGATTTTAGCACCATAAAAAAAGCTCAAGTAGATATTTTTCAAAACCGGCGTATTGGCGCCTTGAAATGTCTTGGTCACACCAGACATTGAAAAAATCACTTTCCTATCATCACTCATTATACCCTACCTTTTAAAGCGTTAAACACCCAAGCTACAGCCAAAAAGCCAATCCCTACGGCGGCAAAACCATAACCTGCTACTTCATAATACCTAAACGCACCAAGCGCTATTAAACCAAAACCCACAAAAATCATAATCCATGTTGCCCAAGCTAACACTGTATTTTTATTCATTGCCATAATTAAATTTTTATTTCTTAGGGCGCATCCTTGTTAGATAACAAGGTCAGGCTTTTCGCTAAATCTTTTTTATGCCTAAATACATTCCGCATAAAAAAGGATATCGCTGCAATCCTTTGCGCAAATTAGAAACACAAATATCGTATTTTTTAAATAAAAAAGCATCTTTTAAAAGATGCTTAATTATTATTGTTCCATTTAAAAATTCAGGATTTTAAATACTGACTTACGATTTTCCCGGTGTTTTGCTTCCGAACATTTTGTATGGTCATCGCATTCGTTAAATAGTCTGAGCTCTCCATAGGCTTTTCCAACAATCCTACTGGGCTCAATTCCGTTTTCATTCAAATAATTAAGGATACTTTGTAATCTACGTTCTGAAAGCGATTGATTATAATCAGTACTTCCTCTTGAATCAGTATGGGTATCAACTTCAATGGAAAGTTTTGGATAGTCATTTAATATCAAAACCAATTTAGATAGTATGTCTTTGGATTGAGGCGTTAATCTCGACCAATCAAATGGAAAATAAATGTTTTCTAAAGCATTCAATCTATCTTGAATATTGCTTTTTTCCCTTTCTCTAGCTTCTTCTTTTTCCTTTTCTATTTGTGCCAACCTAGCTTGCTCTTCTTGGGCTTTTAACCTATGCTCCTCATCTATTTTTTTAGCCAATGCAACAGAATCCTTAACTCTGGCATTTTCTTTTTCAATGGCATTAATTGTGTCTAATTTAGCCATGCCCTCTTCAGTCAACTCTTTTTTGATATTGAATCTATAGACCAATCCTAGGGCATGCTGCAAATGATTTTTAACCCTTGGTTTCATGGCCCACTTCCCTGAGGAGTTGACATCTAAACCCAGATTATCAGAAAACCACACTCTAAATCCTACTACTCCATTGTAAGTTCCCCTGGAAATGTCATTGGCATGAGTGTAACCAACGCCAATGCCCAAATAAGGGTCAAACCATCCTGTATTGCCGATAATCTTATTTAAGTCGTAGCTCAACCTTGAATCGATGGAAAAGTAATCTTTGTCACTATCAAGTGGAAAGTTGTCTACTATTTTTCCTTTTTTGTATTTGTTGTAAGCTACAATACCTTCAATTCCTAACCCATTTTTAAAATATTTACCTATGCTTAATCTTGAAGGAAAAGGAACAGCGTTCCAAGCCTTCTTTATGTCAAATAAATTACCATAAGAATTACCCGAATCATCAATGGCATTAAAACCTACGCCAAAAACCCATAAACTAACAATAGTGGAATCTTGTTTTGTGAGTGTTGGTTCGTTTTGAGAATAAGTAGTAACAATAGTTAGAAATAGAAAGACAGATAAAATCCCTTTTTTAAGTATCATTTTAATTTGGGGTTAAAATTTTTGCTAAAATATCCAAACATTAAAAGGCAATGAAAAATTTACTTTAAATAGTACAAATAATCGTTTATATGAACTTAAAATTGATTATGACTTACAAAATCATAAAAAAAACATCTTTTAAAAGATGCTTTTTCATATAAAAATTGTTATCCTAGAATTCCATGGGAACTTCTATAAACAATAAACTGGAATCTTCCTCAGCATGTATTTCAAAAGAATCGGTTTCTGAAACACCAATAGCATCACGGGTTTCCAACACATTATCAGACAAGTTTACAGCGCCATAAATTGTCATAACATATACGCCATGTTGTGCACTTTTCAATTGATATTGAAATGCTTTTCCTTTATCCAAGTCTATTCTTGAAATGATAGCATCTTGATGGATTTTCAAACTACCTTCATGGTTTTCATCAATTGATGTGACCAATGTTTGAAGTTTGTTTTTTCGCTCGCTTTCTTCAAATACTTTTTGGTCATAACGTGGAGCAACCTGCTGCTTATTGGGGATAATCCAAATTTGAAACAATCCCAAATGCTCATCGTTAGACCCATTGATTTCAGAATGCTGCAACCCTGTTCCTGCGGACATTACCTGTACTTCTCCCGGTACCACCGATTGCCACGCATTGTGCATGGAATCTCTGTGCTTTAAAACACCTTTTAATGGAATAGTAATAATTTCCATATTATCATGTGGATGGGTTCCAAATCCCATTTTAGGTGCAATAACATCGTCATTCAAAACTCGAAGAGCACCAAAATGCACTTTTTCAGGATTATAATATCCTGCAAAACTAAACGAATGGTTTGCTTGTAACCAACCATGATTTGCAAACCCTCTACTATCGGCTTTATGAACTATTGTTTTCATTTTTTTAATTTCCTTTCCTTAAATTATTATCTCATTTTATCTAGCAGATTACTTAATTGCTCTGCTTCAACTTCGGTTAAATTCTTCAATAAATCTTTGTTAAAATTATTTGGTATGGCATTTAAAAGCTCCTTTCCTTTTTGAGTGATTGCAATTTTAACAACACGCCTATCATGTTCACATGGCAAACGCTCAATATATGCCTTGGCACACAACTTATCCATGAGTCTTGTGGCATTTGGAGAACGTTCAATCATTCTATCCTTGATTACTTGTACATTCAAAGGTTCTTTGGCACCGTTTAAAATCCTCAAAATATTATACTGTTGTGGTGAAATGCCAAAAGGTTTAAAAAATTCGTTTTGGCAACCAGAAATCCAACTAGCAGTGTATAAAATATTTAACAATGCCTTAATCCTGTTATTGGCAAAAGTTGAATTAATGTCTTTTGATAAATCTCCCATAATTGCAGTTTAAAATAACACATCAGCGTATTCTTGAGCTTTCTTTTTAAAGACCGCATTGGCAAAAGGACAAAGCGGCTTAATTTTTATGTTGTTTTCCCTAGCAAACTTTACAGCTGCATCCACAAGTTTATATCCTATGCCTTGACCTTTAAAAATATCATGAACCTCAGTATGGTCGATAATTATGTTATTTCCTGCATAAACGTAGGTCATGACCGCTTCCTCCACGCCAGCATGCACTGCAAAAAATTTGCCTTTTCTCCCAATTTCTTCTTGTTGAATTTCCATATTTATAATGCTTTTTGAAATTGTTCAATTGAATTTTTTAATTGCTCGTCTAATTCTTCATTGATAATTTTTCCATCAGCAAAATTATTTTCAAAAAAAGGCAACGAAAACACTTCCACAATGTTAGCATCATGGCGCGGAAATCTGTCTCTTGCAATGGCTAATACCGATTGTCCTCCTCTACCTCCGGGCGATGTTGCCATTAACAGCATTGGTTTATCAAAAAAAAGTTTGCTTTCAATTCTTGACATCCAGTCAAAAATATTCTTAAAAGCTGTTGAATAGGCCCCGTTGTGCTCTGCTAATGATATTATTATACCATCTGACGATTTCAATTTATTTAAAAACTTATGAGCGTTATCTGGAATTCCAACTTCATTTTCATAATCAATTCCATAAATTGGTAATTCATAATCATTTAAATCCAACATCTCAACCTGACAATCCTTAGTCAAACCCGATACGTAGGTCACTAATTGTTTGTTTATTGAATGTTTGCTGTTGCTTCCTGCAAATGCAATAATATGTTTCATGCAATTTATATTTTAATTCTTAAACAAATGTATGAATAAAAAATTTATTTTCCAAGGAAACTATTTCCATGTAATATTATTTAATATTTAATAAACATAGTTTGAAACTTTTTTTGAATGTTTTGTACATTAGCGTCAAACTTAAGGCACATGGATATCAACTTCAATAAAAACGAGGACCACAATAAACTTTTAGTATCTGAATTGACCAAACGACTTGCCAAAGTGCATCTTGGGGGTGGAAAAGCTAGCATTGAAAAACATCACGCCAAAGGCAAGATGACTGCTCATGAACGTATTGATTATTTATTGGATGCCAATTCAAAATCCATAGAAATTGCAGCTTTTGCTGGGGAGGACATGTATCCTGACCATGGTGGATGTCCTTCAGCGGGTGTTGTTGTTAAAATTGGATATATTAAAGGCAAACAGTGTATTGTTGTTGCCAATGATGCCACCGTAAAAGCTGGTGCTTGGTTTCCTATTACGGCCAAAAAGAATTTAAGAGCCCAGGAAATTGCTATTGAAAATAAATTACCCATTATCTATTTGGTTGATAGTGCCGGTGTCTATTTGCCATTGCAAGATGACATTTTTCCGGACAAGGAACATTTTGGTCGTATTTTTAGAAATAATGCTATCATGAGCAGTTTGGGCATCACCCAAATTGCTGCCGTTATGGGTAGCTGTGTGGCTGGTGGTGCGTATTTACCAATCATGAGCGATGAAGCCTTAATAGTTGACAAAACCGGCAGTATATTTTTGGCCGGAAGTTATTTGGTAAAAGCCGCCATTGGCGAAACCATTGACAATGAAACTTTGGGCGGCGCTACAACACATTGCGAAATTTCGGGAGTAACGGATTATAAGGCTAAAAACGATAAGGATGCGCTTAACACCATTAAAAATATTATTGACAAAATTGGAGATTATGATAAAGCTGGTTTTAATCGATCACAACCTGTAAAACCTAAAGAAAATCCTGAAGAATTATATGGCATTATACCAAAATCAAGAACCGACCAATATGATATGTATGATGTCATAAAACGATTGGTTGATGATTCTGAATATGACGAATATAAAGCAGGCTATGGAAAAACGATCATTACATGCTATGCCAGAATTGATGGTTGGGCTGTTGGGATTGTTGCCAATCAGCGTAAATTGGTCAAAACCAAACAAGGTGAAATGCAGTTTGGTGGCGTTATTTATAATGATAGTGCCGATAAAGCCACACGGTTTATAGCCAATTGTAATCAAAAGAAAATTCCGTTAGTATTTTTACAAGATGTTACGGGTTTTATGGTTGGTAGCAAAAGTGAACACGGTGGCATCATTAAAGATGGTGCTAAAATGGTAAATGCCGTGAGTAATTCGGTGGTTCCTAAATTTACTGTCATTATTGGAAACAGTTATGGTGCGGGCAATTATGCTATGTGTGGCAAAGCCTATGATCCCAGACTTATTGTGGCTTGGCCTAGTACCGAACTGGCCGTGATGAGCGGAAATTCCGCAGCAAAAGTCTTACTACAGATTGAAACCGCTTCATTAAAGAAAAAAGGTGAAACCATTACCAAAGAAAAAGAAGAGGCTCTTTTTAATAAAATAAAAGACCGATACGATGCCCAAGTATCACCGTATTATGCGGCTGCACGAATTTGGACCGATGCCATCATAGATCCGTTGGATACCAGAAAATGGATTAGCATGGGCATAGAAGCTGCAAACCACGCTCCTATTGAAAAACCATTTAATATGGGTGTTTTACAAGTTTAAACGATTGCCAACTTGTTTAATATTTTCTTACGTTGAATTTTGTCTGAAATGATATCAAATTTTTTGGTACAGTAAATTTTCTTCGGTTTTTCATATTTATCCAGAACTTTAAATACGGATTTGTCAATAGTATCTATATCGCCTTCTAAAATCAAAATGATTTTTTCCCCAAACGTTTCATCTTTTTCCGAAGCAATAAAAAAACGTTGCTTTATTTTGCCTTGTAATTTTTCTTCAATTGTTTCAGGAAATATTTTGACCCCTCCTGAGTTTATTACATTGTCAAACCTACCCAACCATTCAAATTCATCTTCAGAATAAAGTTTTACCAAATCATTAGTGACTATTGGGGTTTTTGATAAATGACCAGACTCTACAACCAAACAACCCCTATCATCTTGAGATATGGAAATATCTGGTAAGGTTTTAAAAATTGACTTACCCAAAGCAGTCATTTTTTGACCATTTTCAAAATTGTTCAAAGGTCTTAATGCAATATGGGTGGCGGTTTCAGTCATCCCGAAGGTCTCAAAAACATGAACTGGAAGATCTTGCAAATCTTCTATTAATTTATTTGAAGCCTTGACGCTTCCTATAATAATATTTTTAAAATTACGAACTTCTTCCAGCGTATTTTGAAGTTGAATTGGCAACATGGCTGCAAAGTCATATTGTTTGTTAGTATCAAATACCGGTTTTGAAGTAGGTTCTGTTAAATCTAATTCCAAACCTAAAATCATGGCCCTTACCAACATCATTTTACCAGCAATAAAGTTGGCTGGCAAGCAATGAAGGGCTTTGTCACCAGGTTTTAAATTAAAAAAGTTTCCGGTGAAAATAGAGGAGTTCACCATGACCTGCTTGTCAATTTTCACTTGTTTAGGTTTACCAGTTGTTCCGGTTGATTTTACTTTGATAAAGGTTTTGTTATCCAGCCAATCCAACAGAAAATCACCAATGGCTTCCTCATAAGGCAATCCTTCTTTTACAAAACTGTAGGCAATCTCCCTGATGTGTTCTTGATCATAGTTTACGCCATTAAGCTTAAACTTTAAGTGTACTTTATTATAAGTTGGTATCACGTTTCCGTATATTTTTTAAAAGTTTTTTTAATTCTCTATTTGAGGTTCTTGAACCTTACCAAACAGTTTTTCTGTCCAGTTGGTCCAATTGTATTTCTTAGCCAAAATTAACAGAATTATTGGAAATACTATAAAGACGGGCATAAATATATCAGTAAAACCAGCCATTGTAGGATCTGATGTGTCCTTTAAAATAGAGTTGGTTTGAAAGGCCGTCCAGTCTGCTGTTACCAATAAAGCCGTAAAGAGATTATTAGCGGCATGAAAACCCAGCGAAAGCTCCAAGCCTTCATCCATCAAAGTCATGATACCAAGAAACAAGCCAGTTCCTATGTAATAAATCAATATAACATTTCCTAGTTTGTCAACTTCTGGATTGGCAATGTGCAGCAAACCAAAAGTAAATGATGTGATCAGCAATGGAATCCATTTATTTTTTAAAGTAACGCCAATACCCTGCATCAAATAACCCCGAAACAGATATTCTTCAAAACTGGTTTGAAGCGGTACTAACACAATGGCAATGACGCATAATATCAAAAAAGGTTGCCAATGGAAGTTTACAACGTAACTTTCTGGGGACATAAAGTAATCAATCAGTACAAAGCTGCTAGAAACAATTCCCCATAAGATAAAAATAAACCAAAATCGATTCCAATCTATTTTTTTTCTTGAGGTTGTCAACTGTATTAACGATTGATTGTGCAGGTATTTAACAACCAAAAATAACCCAAGTAACCCAACAGCATATGTTAAAAGCATTAAAAACAAATTTAGGTTGGGCTCTAAAAGAGTCATCATTTTATGTTCATCCAAGCCAAATATACTATCGCCATTTTTATAAGCCTGCAAAAAAACAGCAGCCGTAAATGGTATTTGGCCAATTATAACGGCAATTACTATTAGTAACAAACCAATTAAATAACGCCACCATTCGTGCAATGCATTAAAAGCCTGAGAGATATACATATTTATAAGTTAAAATTCCAACTATTTAAGTTATTATAATAAAGTGCACCATTTTTAACTTCTAACGGCGACTCAATGTTATTAGTAAACAAACTTCCTGTTCCCAGACCCTGTGGTAAGTCACTCTGTTTGGTATAGGTATATTGCGCTATAGCGTTTAGACCCACATTACTTTCTAGCGCGCTAGTTATCCACCATCCAATATTATTGTTTTCGGCAATGTCAATCCAGTCATCACTTGCTTTAAAACCGCCCACTAAAGTAGGTTTTAATATGATGTATTGTGGTTTGATTATTTCAAGTAATTCCTTTTTTATTTCGTTTGAAAAAACACCTATCAGTTCCTCGTCCAAGGCAATAGGTAAAGGTGTTTCAGAACATAGTCTGGTCATGTCTTCTATTAGACCTTGTTTAATTGGTTGCTCAATAGAGTGCAAGTCAAGTTCAGCTAATATGTTAAGTTTATCCAAAGCCTCAGTTGGTGAAAAGGCACCATTGGCATCAACACGTAATTCAATATCGTTTGACGAAAACTCGTTTCGTATGGATTTTAAAAGTTCTATTTCCGTTTGAAAATCTATGGCACCAATTTTCATTTTGATGCATGTAAATCCTGCTTCAATTTTGTCTCTTATTTGTTGTCGCATAAAAGCTTCTGTCCCCATCCAAATAAGACCGTTTATAGGAATGGACTTTTTCCCATGGGTAAATTCTGAAGGAAATAATTTAAATGGATCTTCAGCTTGCAACGATTGTAAAGCCATTTCCAAACCAAATTGAATACTTGGAAATTCTGTCAACTCATGAAATAAAATAGCTGAATCAAGATTTATATTATCACATACCCATTGTAGTTTCTCTTCAAAATTGGGTCTATCATCAACAGACAGTCCTTTAAACATACCACATTCACCTATGCCCTGTTTACCATTGGCATTGATTATTAAAAACCAGGTTTCCTTGGTCTTTAAAACTCCTCGTGATGTTCCACTTGGCTGTTTAAATTGTAGGATGTGTTTTTGGTAAGTAGCAGTTTTCACAAGCCAAAAATACTTAAATGATTTTGGACTTTTGATACGTTTTTCTGTTTAAACATCAATTTATAATTCAATGCTTTCACCTATTTCCAATAACATTAAATCTTTATCTTTTTCGTAAAACTTTCGCTTGGCTTCTTCATGGTCTATTTCAATATAGCCAAAGGTATCATAATGACAGCCCAAAACTTTATCACATTTTACAAAATCACTGGCAATAATGGCATCATCAATACCCATTGTAAAGTTATCACCTATGGGCAAAATAGCCAAGTCCAACTTAGTTTGCATTGGGATGAGTTTCATATCCATTGTTAACGCTGTATCACCTGCTATATAAATATTTTTATGCTCGCCTTCAATTACAAACCCTCCCGGCTGTCCACCATACGATCCGTCAGGAAATGATGATGTATGTATGGCGTTGACATATTTTACATTACCAAATTCAAAATCCCATTGACCGCCATGATTCATGGGATGACCTTCAATTCCTAATTTTTCGTAATGGGATACAATTTCAAAATTTGAGACAATTATCGCATTGGTACGTTTAGCAATAAATTCTGCATCTAAAATATGATCCTGATGTGCATGTGTCAACAAGATATAATCTGCTTTTAGGGTTTCTATATCAATTTGAGAAGCCTTTGGATTAGCTGAAATAAAAGGATCTACCAATATGTTTACATCACCTACTTTAATACCTAATGAAGCGTGACCATAAAATGAAATTTTCATTGTGTAAGATTTTAATTATTCAAAAAAGAAAATTACAAAAATTCTATAATAAATGACCTATTCCCATAAGAATAGCCAAAAGAAATGTTGTAAGCGCCAATTTTTTTAATTCTGGGTCCAATAAGTGTAATTCTTTAATCTTATTTACCCTTAAAAGGTGTAAAATTAAAGGAATATATGCCACCATAAAAATTAAATTAAACGGAGACGTGTAATATAAAATACCAAACAATCCCGATATTAAAATAGCTGAACCAATTAGAAAATCATGATATTTCTTTGCGTTATTTCTCCCTAGTTTGACGGCCAAAGTGAATTTTTGTGCTTTTTTGTCAGATTCAATATCACGCATATTGTTCAGGTTAAGAACAGCTGTGCTTAAAAGTCCGATAGTGATAGCCGGTAAAAAAACAACATGGTCTATTTGTTTTGAATAAAGAACATAACACCCAATGACACTCACTAATCCAAAAAAGACAAACACAAATAAATCACCATAGCCTTTGTATCCATAAGCATTTTTTCCAATGGTGTACTGCATGGCAGCAGCAACACTGGCCATACCAAGCACAAAGAACATCAATGCGAGGAAAAAGTGTTGGGCCCTAAACGAAACAAAAATTAGCATGGTAGCCAAAAAAATAGATATAAGAACACTTATTTTTATGGCATTGAACATACTTTCTGGAGTGATTTTACCACTTTGTATCGCCCGCTCTGGGCCAATTCTATCTAAATTATCCGTACCCTTCATGCCATCACCGTAATCATTGGCTAGGTTTGATAATATTTGAAAACTTAAGGTTGTCAATATGGACAAAGTGAATATCTTCCAATTAAAAAACCCATTATATTCAGCTAAACAAGACGCTAATATGATTCCAGATATTGATAAAGGCAATGTGCGTAAACGCATTGCTGAAATCCAAAGAGAAATATTTTTCATTAAGGAATCCATTTTTTTTCAAAGTTGGGCTTGCGCTTTTCAAGAAAAGCATTTCTCCCTTCTTTGGCTTCGTCGGTCATATAAGCCAACCGTGTAGCTTCGCCTGCAAAAACTTGTTGCCCCACCATACCATCGTCGGTTAAATTCATTGCAAATTTAAGCATCTTGATAGATGTAGGTGACTTTGCCAATATTTCTTGAGCCCATTCATAAGCCGTGGCTTCCAATTCATCATGTGGCACAACCGCATTGACCATTCCCATATCAAAAGCTTCTTGTGCTGTATAATTTCTGCCTAAAAAGAAAATTTCCCTTGCTTTTTTTTGACCAACCATTTTGGCCAAATAAGCCGAACCATATCCTCCATCAAAACTGGTTACATCAGCATCCGTTTGTTTAAAAATAGCATGTTCTTTACTCGCTAAGGTTAAATCACAAACTACATGTAGACTATGTCCACCGCCAACTGCCCATCCTGGAACCACTGCTATTACTGCTTTAGGCATGAATCTTATTAAACGCTGAACTTCAAGAATATTTAAACGATGGTATCCATCTTCACCAACATAACCTTGATGCCCTCTTGCTTTTTGGTCGCCACCACTGCAGAATGAATATACACCATCTTTAGTTGAAGGTCCTTCAGCAGACAATAATACAACGCCTATGTTGACATCTTCATTGGCATTATAAAATGCATCATATAATTCACTGGTGGTTTTTGGTCTAAAAGCGTTACGGACATTGGGTCTATTAAAAGCAATTCTGGCTACACCATTACACTTTTTATAAGTAATGTCCTCATATTCTTTGGCTACTTCCCATTTTATTTCTTCCATTTCCATAATTTGTTCAAAAATATATTTTATTTTAGAAACACCCTCATTTTCATTTTAAAAGTTAATAAAATAGCTTCATGTTTTTTAGGAAAAGCTCAACGAATTCTATAAAATGATATAATTTTTAATTGCTTTATTGAAGAATAAGTATCAAAAATGCCATTCCAATAAATAATATTCATAAAAAATACGTAGTACTGCGTATTTTTTATGAATATTTAAAGTATTATATTTACATATATCTATTTTTAACTTGAAAAAATTCTTAATAATGTAAATTTCACATGAAATTAATGTTGTTTTATCGTCAAAACAAGGCTTTAATCGATTAATTCATCTATATTTGCACTAGCTATTTAAACCCGAATCTATGATTTATACAATTACTATCTCTATTTCTGTGTTAATTGCCATTAATTTTTTGTTATTGAAATTTAGCTGCAACAAAACAACCAGAAAGCAAAAAGAAAACAAACGACCCGTTGTGCTTTCAGAGAGAATCACCATTGTATCGGAGCCTCAAGAGCTTGCTCCAACAGGAAGTTAGCCTTACTAAAGTGCTTATTTCCAAACCATAATCCTCTGTTTGCACTTAATGGAGACGGATGGCCGCTTTTCAAAAACATGTGTTTTTTTGTGTCTATTAATTTTATTTTTTGTTTTGCATAACTTCCCCAAAGCATAAAAATAACACCTTTTTTATTGTCACTTATTGTTTTAATAACCGCATCGGTAAACACTTCCCATCCTTTTCTTTGATGGCTTCCCGCTTGATGGGCTCTAACCGTTAATGTAGCGTTCAGGAGCAATACACCCTGGTCTGCCCAACGTGTAAGATTACCGCTTTTAGGGTACGGAATACCTAAATCATTTTCTATTTCCTTAAAAATATTTATTAGCGACGGTGGATGTTTAACACCATCATTGACTGAAAAGCAAAGACCATGGGCTTGCCCTAAATCATGGTATGGATCTTGTCCAATTATCACCACTTTAACATCCTCAAAATGGCAATGTTCAAAAGCATTAAAAATTTGATTTCCTGGCGGAAAGCATTGATATCTTGAATATTCGTCTTTGACAAAACTTACCAAATTTTTAAAATAAGGCTTATCAAATTCTTCTTGCAATAGTTGTTTCCAACTATCATGTATCTTTACGTCCATGCCCAAATAAATAAAAATTATTCTAAAATAATACTATCTTTATTCTTATAAAAACAGAAAACGATTGAAAAAACACAAGTTTCCAACAGCTCAAACGATTTTACTCATCATAGCTGCCTTTGTTGCCCTGCTTACTTGGATTGTTCCCTCCGGTAAATATGATACTCTATCCTATAATTCAGCTGAAAATATTTTTACTAGAAATGGATTAGAGAAAACAATACCACTTCCTGCCACGCAAGAAACCTTAAACAGTTTAAATATTAAAATTCCTTTGGAAAAATTCACCAGTGGTGATATTTGGAAACCCATAAACATACCTGGAACCTATAAAAAACTAGATCCCAAACCGCAAGGTGTCATTGCTTTTATAAAATCTCCCATAAAAGGTATCATTGAAGCTGCCGATATCATTTTTCTGGTTTTGGTTATTGGTGGATTGATAGGGATTATGAACCTTACAGGTGCTTTTGATGCCGGCATTGCTTGGATGGCAAAGGCTTTAAAGGGGCGGGAATTTATTTTGATAATTGCTGTAACTTTTTTAGTTGCCGTTGGTGGAACTACCTTTGGTTTAGCCGAGGAAACCATCGCTTTTTACCCTATTTTAATTCCTATTTTTCTTGCGGCCAAATATGATGCCATGGTAGCTTTAGCTTCTATATATATTGGATCATCTATAGGGACCATGTGCTCTACAATCAATCCTTTTAGTGTTATTATAGCATCGGATGCAGCTGGCATAAATTGGACATCAGGCTTGGTCGGTAGAATAATTATGTTCACTTTGGGGACACTTATATGCGTCTTGTATATTCTGTTTTATGCCAAACGTGTAAAAAAAGACCCGTCAAAATCCATAATCTTCAGCCAAAAAGAGGAAATTGAAAATCACTTTGGCAATACCACACATTCAACCATTAAGCTAACAGGGCGCTTACGGTTGATTATTTTTCTGTTTTCAATAAGTTTTGTGATTATGGTTTACGGTGTAGCTCTATTGGGTTGGAGGTTTAATGAAATGACCTCGGTATTTCTGGTTGGCTCTATAATAATAGGTATCATTGGAAGAATCAAAGAATCCGTTTTTGTGGATACTTTTGTTAAAGGTGCTAGCGATTTATTGGGAGTTGCACTTATCATAGGCATAGCAAGAGGAATCACCGTTTTAATGAACGATGGTTTGATAAGTGATACCATGTTATATTATGCCAGCAATATGACAAACGGGATGAACAAAGGATTGTTTATCAATGCCATGCTGTATATATATGGTGGTTTGTCTTTTTTCATTCCCTCATCGTCAGGAATGGCGGTGCTCACTATGCCAATAATGTCACCATTAGCTGACGGTGTAGGAATTGGGCGCGAAGCTATTGTAAACGCTTACAATTATGGTATGGGGCTGTTTGCCTTTATCAGTCCGACAGGTTTGATTTTAGCATCCTTAGCGATTGTAAAAGTTGGCTATGATAAATGGCTGAAATTTGTAATGCCACTCGTTATGATATTACTGATTTTTACCATGATTGCATTAACAATTTCAGTATACATTTAAAAATCACGCTAAAATCCTAGCAATTAATTCTTTAAGTAGATCACCTTGTGGCACATTGTTGGATCCAACACCCTTACTTTTTACATCAAATTCCCTTAATGTTGAAATCACAGCGCTTACTTTTTTCATGGGAAAATTTCTTGCTGCAGCAATATATTCGTTTACAAAATAAGGATTGATTTTTAAAGCTGAAGCTACATGCCGTGGCGATTTGTCGGCCAATCCATGAAACTGCAATAGTTGTGTGAAAAAATTAAACAACAAAGCTACAGTAACCACCATTGGATTATCCTTGGGGTTTTCAGCAAAATAATTTATAATTTGATGGGCCTTTACAATATTGCGCTCTCCAATTGCCTTTCTAAGTTCAAAATTATTGAAGTCTTTACTAATTCCTATATTTTCCTCTATGTTCAAAGGGGTGATTTCAGAACCTTTTGGTAAGATTATCTGAAGCTTTTCAAGCTCGTTATTGATTTTACTCAAATCAGTCCCTAAAAACTCTACCAACATTTGCGCGGCTTTTGGTGAAATGGTATAGTTTTTTGAAGATAAAACCCTTCTAATCCATTCGGCTACCTGGTTTTCATACAGTTTTTTACTTTCGTAAACAACACCAATTTTATTTATGGCTTTGTACAAAGCTTTACGCTTGTCTAATTTTTTATACTTGTAGTTGAGAACCAAAACGGTTGACAGTTGTGGGTTGTTTGCGTAGGATTCCAGTTTTTCAATACTTCTTGATAAATCTTGTGCTTCTTTAACAATGACTACCTGACGCTCAGACATCATGGGATAACGCTTGGCATTTTCCACAATATCATCAATGGTAATATCACGTCCGTACAAAACAATTTGGTTAAATCCCTTTTCATCTTCAGAAAGCACATTGTCCTCAATAAAATCAGAAATCCTGTCAATATAGTAAGGCTCCTCGCCCATCAAAAAATAAATGGGTTTTATCTGTCCGTTTTGTATATCGGTTACTAATTGTTTAACTTCATCCAAAATGTAAAAATTTCAAATTATAACATTCAAAATTCCAAAAAAGAATACTTCAGTTTGGTATTTAAATATTGTGGTTTAACTTTGAAACAATTAAAACCAAGGCGTTGCAACAGCTCAACTTTCCACAGTTTTCGTTTCGATTCAAAAATAGCGAAAATAAAATTTCTATTTTCGATGTGATACGCAAAAGATTTATGATACTGCAACCTGAAGAATGGGTAAGACAACATTGCATCCATTACCTGATTGACGTAAAAAAGTATCCTAAATCATTGATAAATGTTGAAAAGGAATTGATTGTCAACACACTGAAGAAGCGATATGACATTGTGGTTTTTAACCCTAATGGAAATATCCACTTGATTGTAGAATGCAAATCGCCATCCGTAACAATCGACCAAAACACATTCGACCAAATTGCACAATATAACATGGCACTAAACGCAACCTTTTTAATGATTACCAATGGATTAAATCATTATTATTGCCAAATGGATTTTAAAAACAAAAAATATCGATTTTTAAAAGATATTCCTGATTATCAAGTATGAAGTTAGCCGTCGTTATATTGAATTGGAATGGTAAGAAACTGCTGGAACAATTTCTGCCTTCTGTTGTAGAACACTCAAAAGAAGCCACAATTTATGTTGCCGACAATGCGTCTACAGATGATTCGATTGCTTTTATTAAAATTCATTTTCCATCGGTAAAAATCATTCAAAACAAAGTGAATGGTGGTTATGCCAAAGGATATAATGATGCTCTAAAAAATTTAAGCGAAGATATTTTCTGTTTGCTTAATAACGATGTGGAAGTGACTAAAAATTGGTTGCTGCCTATCATTGAAACGTTTAAAACCAACCCTAAAACGGCTATCATACAACCAAAACTATTAGATTACAACCGGAAAGATTATTTTGAGTATGCTGGTGCTGCCGGTGGCTTTATTGATAAGTTTGGATATCCGTATTGTCGTGGACGAATTTTCAATACCATTGAAAAAGACACTGGCCAATACAATGACGTAGCTGATATTTTTTGGGCTTCAGGCGCCTGCTTGTTTATCAGAAATTCAATATTTAATGAGCTAAACGGATTTGATGAAAGCTTTTTTGCCCATATGGAAGAAATTGACCTATGTTGGCGTGCCAAAAACCAGGGATACAATGTTATGTATATTGGACAATCTGAGGTGTTTCATGTTGGAGGTGCCACGCTTAGTAATTTGAACCCGAAAAAAACATACTTGAATTTTAGAAATAGCTTGTACACTTTGACCAAAAATGCCAAAGGCAACTTGTTTGTTTTAATCCTGGTAAGACTTCTTCTAGATGGCGTTGCAGGAATTAAATTCTTGTTGGAATTAAAATTCAGACATATTATAGCAATCATTCATGCCCATCTAAATTTTTACAGAAACTTTGAGGTTTTGGTAAAACAACGAAAAGCCTTTAAAAACAAACAAAAATATTATAAAAAAACATCTATTGTTCTCAATTATTACGTATATAATTTTAAACATTACAAAAGTTTATAAATAGTTAGTAAAAGTTTTGTTAAAATGTTAAAAACAGCTGATTTTTATATACTTTTGTGGTTGTTGAACCAGAAAAATTAATCCTTAAATAATTATGAAGAAACTTTTTTTATTTACTTTAACTTCTATGTTGATTCTTAGTTCATGTGTGTCTAAAAAAGAATACGCAGCACTTGAAGCCAAACAAAAAGAAACCCAAGATTTATTAAATACTGCAACAGTAAAATTGAATAGCTGTTTAGCCGACAAAGCGGCTTCTGCTGCTAGAGCACAAGCTTTAGAGGAGCAAGTTGCTGACTTGAGAAAAAGCAATGACAACTTACAGGTTTTATCTGCCAAAGGCGCTTCAAATGTTGAAAAGACTTTAGAAAGCATCAAAGAAAAAGATCTTAAAATCACTCGTTTGCAAGATGCTTTAACCAAAAAAGATAGTGTAACATTAGCTATTGTAACTAGTTTAAAACGTGAAGTTGGAATTAACGATCCAGATATTGAAATAAACGTTGAAAAAGGTGTAGTTTTCATTTCCATTGCTGATAAATTATTGTTCCAAAGCGGAAGCTACAATGTAACCAGTAGAGCAAAAGAAGTACTTGCCAAAGTTGCTAAAGTAGTCAATAGCAAGCCAGATTTTGAATGTATGGTTGAAGGACATACTGATAATGTACCTTACCAAAGTGGTGTGCTTTTAGATAACTGGGACTTAAGTGTTAAACGTGCAACTTCTGTTGTTAGGGTTTTACAAGGTCTTGGTGTAAATCCAAAACAGTTAATCGCAGCTGGTCGTGCAGATTATGTTCCATTAGTTGATAATGATACTGCTGAAAATAGAGCAAGAAACAGACGTACGCGTATTGTGGTTATGCCAAAAATTGATCAATTCTATGATATGGTTGAAAAAGAAATGAAAAATCTTTCTACAGGAACCAACTAAGAAAAAAGAAAATGATTTTATATTAAGCCCAATCTTTCGATTGGGCTTTTTTAATGAAGTTTTTAAAAGCTAAAATATCTCTAGACTTCCTTTTCCCTCTCTTACAATCAAAGGAATGTCTTCAGACAAGTCAATAACGGTTGAAGGCTCATTGTCGCCATACCCTCCATCAATCACCAAATCAACCAAATGGTCCCATTTTTCCAAAATAAGTTCGGGGTCGGTTGTATATTCCAAAATTTCATCCTCGTCCCTAATAGAGGTAGAAATAATTGGGTTTCCTAGATGTTTTACAATCTCTAACGCAATGTTGTTATTGGGCACACGAATACCAACCGTTTTTTTTTGTTTAAATGGATTTGGCAGGGTTTTAGCACCAGGAAGTATAAACGTATAAGGACCAGGCAATGCGCGTTTTAAAATTTTAAACGTTGAAGTATCTATCTGCTTAACATAATCGCTTAAATTACTCAAATCGTGGCAAACAAACGAAAAATTGGATTTTTCAAGTTTAACACCTTTAATTCTGGCCACGCGTTCAAGCGCTTTGATGTTTGTAATATCACATCCTAAACCATATACCGTATCAGTTGGATAGATAATCAGTCCGCCTTTTTTTAGAACATCAACAACCTTTCCAATTTCTTTTGGATTCGGGTTTTCTTCATAAATTCTAATAAATTCGGCCATAGCTTGTTACCTCACCATATTTGATTACAAAGTAAGCATTTTTTTTCAGCTAAACACTGTTGGGCTTTCAAACAGTTGTCAAACCAATTTGGATATTTTAAAAATCGTGTAACATTTTTTCGATACAATAGTCTTTTAAGTATGGCAAAATTACTTTCATACACTTTGATTTTCTTTATATGCTTACAGCAATCATTGTCTGCTAGGAATAAGCCAATTAATTCTATTACTAATTCCATCACATTTCCTAAAGCTGAAATTGTCAATAGCAATACTACCAGAATTCCATTTAAATTAATTGATCATTTAATCGTGGTTGAAGCGCAACTTTTAGATAAAAAAGGGAACTTCATCATCGATACGGGATCTGAAGCGCTGATTCTTAATAAAGTTCATTTTCCTGATGCACATCCGTTTCAAATGAAAAGTGAAGAAACATCGGGTATTGTTTCTGAAATTGAGACTATTCACGAGAAAAGACTAAAAGAATTCACATTACAAAATGTCAAACTTTACAATACTGATGCTGATGTGATTGATTTATCGCATATTGAAAATAGCAAACACATGAACCTTTTGGGAATTATTGGTTATAGTATTTTAAAAGACTATGAGGTTTTTATAGACTTTTATTTAAATCAAATAACACTTACTAAAGTTGACCAATATGGTAATAAACTCAATAAAAAAGTCTATTTGGAAAAAATTGTAGATAGCATCGATTTCAAACTAAAAAACCATACCATCATTTTATATGGCACTATTAACAAACAAAACCTTAAATTTGGATTGGATAGCGGTGCTGAGTTTAATCAAATTAATAAAAGCATCAATAAAAAGGCCTTGAAATATTTTGTGCCCAAAAGACGCTTGTTGTTATCTGGTGCCGGAAATAAAAAAATTGAGGTTTTGGCAGGAAAATTGTATAGTGTAAAACTAAGCAACTCAGTTTATTTTGGTCCCATGTACACGGTTTTAACAAACCTAAGCAATATGAACGAGGCTTTTGGAACCAATTTGGACGGTATTTTAGGGTTTGAATTTTTTAAACAAAAACGAACTATTATAAATTATCAAAAAGAAAAAATATATTTTATAGATTATCCAAAAACAACACATTGAAACAACTTACTTTACATATTATCAATATTGTGTTTGCGTTAGCAAGCCTCATTTCTTTTGCTCAAAACGACGCACTTAAGGGTTATAGAATTGAAGGTGAAGACGTAGTGTTCACTTTTGATAAACGTGATTATCAAAACGTAACCGAAGATGCTTTAGGTTACAAACGTGATTTTGATGATCTGGACATAGAAAGTGTTGTGGTTTCTGGCCAATTTAATGATTGGTCAAGAGATAAATGGCAAATGAACAAAATCAATGAAAATGTCTATGAGCTGAGAAAAAAACTAATCGATTTCACTGATGAGTTTTCTTGGGAATTCAAATTTGTCATTAATAATAGCTTTTGGGCCGAACCTTC
Organism: Yeosuana aromativorans; assembly: GCF_014646655.1. GTDB lineage: Bacteria > Bacteroidota > Bacteroidia > Flavobacteriales > Flavobacteriaceae > Yeosuana > Yeosuana aromativorans. Next base: position 37,378 of record NZ_BMNR01000011.1, read on the forward strand.
AAAACATGATCCCAACATTACCCCCGCCAGATCAAAATACGGCGACAATTACCACACCTATAATTTAAAACTATTTACAGCCTATCCAGATAAAAACGGCAATGCCACATTTAAATTAAAAGGTCATACAGACGCCAAAAAGGTCATTCTTTCTGGCTCCTTTAACAGATGGAACGAACATCTTTTTGAAATGAATAAGACAGCCGACGGTTGGGAACTCACGCTTCAATTAAAACCGGATGAATACCAGTACCGGTTTATTGTAGATGGCCATTGGATGGAAGACCCAGACAATATGGACAAAGTAGTCAATGAGTTTGGTGAATACAACTCACATATAGACATTAAGGAATATACCACGTTTAAGTTAAGAGGTTACACCAATGCCAAAGAAGTTGTTCTTGCCGGTAGTTTTAATGGGTGGAATGAACATGAATATAAAATGCAAAAAACAGATTATGGCTGGAAATATGTCATTCCGTTGTCTGGTGGAAAATACCATTACAAATTCATTGTAGATGGTCAATGGATTGTGGATCCTAACAATACCGTGAAAGAATATGACGACGATGGCCATATCAACTCGGTTTGCATGGTCAAATAGTGTACTACCCTATTATCTCCAACTTAGCAAAACGTAATAACAGTTTCTTTACGCCTCCATTTTCAAAATCTATTTCAGCTTTGGTATCCGCTCCAGCATCTTCAATTTTAAGGACTTTGCCATTGCCAAAACGAATGTGTTTAACTAAATTGCCAACTACCAATTTACTATCAAACAAGTTGGTGTTTCCGTTTGCTTTTGAAACTGGCTTTAGGTTTTTGGGTGTAGTTACTTGAAATTTTTCAGGTTCAGATTTGGTGCTGCCTTTTTTTAATATAGGCTGTTTTGCCGGTTTAAATCTGATTGTATTGGGTTCTATATCGCCAAATATGTCGGCATCAAGCATGGGATTAAACCGACGTTCTTCAATAGGCGTGGTATTTTCCAAGTATTGCTCGTCAATTTCTTCTATAAACCTACTGGGTTCAGAATCAATCAGTTTTCCCCAGCGGTATCTGGACAAAGCGTAGGTTAAATAGGCTTGCTTTTCTGCCCTAGTCAAGGCCACATAAAACAGACGGCGTTCCTCTTCTAATTCACTTCTGGTATTCATGCTCATGGCGCTTGGAAACAAATCTTCTTCCAACCCGACAATATACACATACGGGAATTCCAGTCCTTTTGCCAAATGAATGGTCATCAACGCCACATGGTCCGAATCACCTTTGTCAGCATCCAAATCAGTAGCCAAGGCAACGTCTTCTAAAAACTCAGCCAAAGATCCCGTGGTATCGGCCAGCTCCTTTTGGCCTTCCACAAAATCCTTCATACCATTTAAGAGTTCCTCGATGTTTTCCATTCGGGTAACCCCCTCAGGCGTTCCATCTTTATTGAACTCACGTATCAACCCACTGGTTCTGGTAACATGTTCAGCTAGTTCAAAAACATCAGCTGTTTGGTTTAATACCTGATAGCTCTCAATCAACGTCACAAAATCCTTGAGTTTTGTTTTAGTTCCTGAATTCACATTGACTTCGGTCTTGTCAATGTTTTTCATGACCTCAAAAATAGATTTCTTATATCCGTTAGCGGCTACAATCAATTTATCAATAGTTGTTTGGCCAATACCCCTTGGTGGAAAGTTAATGATGCGTTTTAAGGCTTCCTCATCTGCAGGATTGATAATCAACCGCAAATAAGACAGCACGTCCTTGATTTCCTTTCGCTGATAAAAAGAGAGCCCTCCATAAATTCGGTAAGGAATGTCTCGTTTTCTCAATGCATCTTCAATGGCACGCGATTGTGCATTGGTACGATACAGCACCGCAAAATCACTGTTCTTTAAGCGATGGTTCATTTTATTGTCCCAAATGGTACTGGCTACATAACGACCTTCATCACCATCGGTCAACGACCTATTAACAATAATCTTATTACCTTCGTCATTGGCTGTCCAAACCACTTTATCAAGCTTAGTTTGGTTTTTATCAATGATGGAATTGGCCGCATTCACAATGTTTTTGGTTGACCGATAATTCTGTTCTAACCTGAACACTTTTACATCATCATAATCCTTTTGAAAATTTAAAATATTATTGATGTTGGCTCCCCGAAAGGCATAAATACTTTGGGCATCATCACCCACCACACATATATTTTGAAACTTATCAGACAATGCCCTCACAATTAAATACTGTGAGTGGTTGGTATCTTGGTACTCATCAACGAGAATGTATTTAAACCGGTTTTGGTATTTCATCAAGACTTCTGGAAAACGTGTCAACAGTTCATTGGTCTTCAACAGCAAATCATCAAAATCCATGACACCCGCCTTAAAACAGCGGTCCACATATTCCCTGTAAATATCCCCTAATTTAGGGCGTCTTGCCATGGTATCTGCTTCAATCAATTCCGGATTTTGAAAATAAGCCCTTACTGTAATCAAGCTATTCTTATAGGATGAAATCCTGGACCGTACCTGCTTGTATTTATAAACATCCTTATCAAGATTCATTTCCTTGATTATGGAAGCTATCAAGCGATCGGAATCTTGTGTGTCATAAATAGTGAAATTACTAGGATATCCCAATTTATCGGCTTCACTACGCAAAATTTTAGCAAAAACCGAGTGGAAGGTTCCCATCCATAAATTTTTTGCCTCTGTATTACCGACTATGGTTGCAATACGTTCTTTCATTTCCCGAGCCGCCTTATTAGTAAAGGTCAATGCCAATATATTAAAGGCATCAACACCTTGACTCATCAAATAGGCAATACGATATGTAAGCACACGCGTCTTTCCAGAACCTGCACCAGCAATAATAATCATGGGGCCATCTTTTTGCAAAGTAGGCTCTAATTGCGCTTCATTTAACTGACTTAAATACTTCTCCAAAGGTCTTATAATTTTACGTTGTGAAAATAACTATTGTTGGGCTTTTAACTAAGTAGATTTATGAATAATTATAAACAATCATGATTCTTTTAGCTTTCTTTTTATTTTAAATACCTTTACGGTACAATTACATTTTTTATGGAAACAATATTAAATTTTTTATCCAATATCTCTTGGTGGCTTTGGATTATAATTGTGTTAGTCCTTATTGCCATCCGTGATATTTTTATTCAAAGAAAACATACTATTAGCCATAACTTCCCTATTGTTGGGCATTTACGCTATATGCTTGAGAAAATTGGCCCCGAACTAAGACAATATTTGGTTGCCAATAATAGAGAGGAATTACCATTCAATCGTATTGAGCGAAGCTGGGTTTATGCCTCTTCCAAACACGTAAATAATTATGAGGGTTTTGGAACCGACCGTGATATTTATGCCAATCAGCATATTTTTGTCAATAACGCCATGATGCCGTTTAAGATTGATAGTGATCACCCTAACAGCAAAGACCAATCCTTTTTGCCTTGTGCCAAGGTAATTGGCACTTATCATAAACGCAAAAAACCATTTAGACCTGCATCTGTTATCAATATTTCAGCAATGAGTTTTGGGTCGCTATCTGCTAAAGCCGTTGAATCATTGAACAAAGGTGTTAAGATAGCCGATGCGTATCACAATACCGGTGAAGGTGGCCTGTCCCCTTATCACAGGCATGGTGGTGATGTTATTTTTCAAGTGGGAACCGCTTATTTTGGAGTACGTGATAAAGATGGTCATTTTTCAATGGACAAACTGGTAACATTAACTCAAGAGAATCCGTTTATCAGAGCTATTGAAATCAAACTCTCCCAGGGTGCTAAACCCGGAAAAGGTGGTGTGCTTCCTGCAGCCAAAATAACAAAGGAAATAGCTGAAATACGTAATGTGGAAATAGGTAAGGATGTCATTTCGCCTCCTGGCCATACTGCTTTTTCCAACGTAAAGGAAATGGTGGATTTGATAGAAGACATTGCTGAAAAAACAGGTTTACCAGTAGGTATCAAAGCGGCCATAGGAAAATTGGATCAATGGGAAGAATTGGCAGATTTAATGCATAAAACCGGGAAAGGACCTGATTTTATTACGGTTGATGGTGGCGAAGGTGGTACTGGAGCAGCACCACCAAGTTTTGCAGATCACGTTTCGTTACCATGGGTTTACGGTTTTAGCGACTTATACAAAGTTTTTCAAAAATATGACCTTACAGAGCATCTGGTTTTCATTGCTAGTGGAAGACTAGGATTTCCAGCCAAAGCAGCCATGGCTTTTGCCATGGGAGCCGATAGTATTAATGTAGCCAGAGAAGCTATGATGAGCATTGGCTGTATCCAAGCGCAAAGATGTCACACCAATCGGTGTCCAAGTGGTGTGGCCACCCAAAGCAAATGGCTACAAAATGGTATAGACCCCACCTTAAAATCAGAACGATTGGCTCAATATTTCAGAACCTTCAAAAAAGAATTTATTGAGATTACTCATGCGGCAGGATATGAACATCCCTGCCAATTTAAAATGAGCGATATTGAGATAAATGTGGATGACCATAATATATCAAAAACATTAAACAGAACCTATATGTACCACAAAACCAAAGTTGCTTTTTCTGGTATGCAGGATTTAAAAGATTGTGTATATTTGGGAGGCAGTTACAATAATAATTAAAGTTCTTCTTTATGGAAGTTGAAAAAATTTTTGATCTATTTTTATATACCATTCCATCACTCATTACAGGAATTATTGCATACTCATTTTTTAAGATTCATACCAAAAACGAAGATGGACGAAGACGTTTTTTATTAAAAAAAGATTTGCAGGTCAATGCCATGCCACTTCGCTTACAAGCCTATGAACGCATGGCGATTTTTTTAGAACGCATTACACCTTCAAAATTACTGATTAGAGTATCTCCAACATCTTCAAATAAAGGTGATTATGAATCTTTACTTATACAAAGTATTGAACAAGAATTTGAACACAATTTATCTCAACAAATCTATATTAGTGACAAATGTTGGAGCATTATTACAGCTGCAAAAAATGCCACTATTCAACTGATTAGAAAGGCTAGCTTGTTAGAGAAAACTGATACCGCAAACAAATTACGCGAGGTCATTTTAACCGAAATGATGGAAAGGCGACCACCTAGTGATGCCGCTTTATCATTTATTAAAGATGAAGTAAGTGATCTTTGGTAAGTTTATCGCTCTTTCAATTCATTCATTTCAAGTCCGTTTTGATTTCTGGCTTTGGCATAATCAAATCCTTGTTGCCACCATTTAACCATTAAGCGTTTACTGAAAATCAATGAATTTTCTGTTAACTGTGTAGGTGTGTAATATAAATTCAGCTTCGCGTTTCTATGGGCAGCTGCCAACTTGCCTATGGCTATATCGCTCTTTTCTACCTGGTCCAGCAAATGGCTAAACAAATTAATCATCAGTGAAAACGGATTTTTACCAAGCACTTTGTTGTATTCTAAATTTTCACTTTCCAAAACAATAGCGTCTACTTCAGTTGCTCCTCTTAAAATAGCCTCACGTATGGGAATAACGCACCCTAAGCCACCATCTGCATACTCAAACCCGTTCCTGGTTGCTAGAGACATAAACGGAATATAATTGCATGAAATCCATATCCAATCACAAAATTCCTCATAATCAAACTCTTTAATGGACTTATACTCTACCCTGTTTTTTGATAAGTTTGAAACGGTCACAATAACGTCCTCTTTGGTTTGACGTATCAAATCATATTCTTCTTTTGTAAAATTCTTGAAGATATTTCTCCGCAACGCCTTACTTTCTCCAAATGTTCGTTTCATTTTTATAAACTGAAGCATGGAATTGAAAAAGTTGATAGATACATATTCCCTCTCCCCTTTTCTACGTTGAATAAACGGATTGATACTAAAAATGGTGCTTTGGTTGACATTGGTGAAAATGTCATACACCTTCGGGATGTTGTTAACAGCCAAATGTGGTATCAATAAGCTTCCAGTAGACGTTCCTAAAAACATATCATACTGATGCCCTTTTTCATCCATAAGATATTGCGCCACACCACCTGCAAATGCCCCTTTACTGCCACCTCCTGATACTACTAATGCCCTCATAATTAATTTTCCAACGGACTTACTTCTTGGTTTTTATATTTTGCAAATTGATAACCACGTTGCCACCAATCGGTCATTTTTTCTTTATCAAAAATCAATGAATTGGTTGTTAAAACGGTTGGTGCATAGTAAAAATTGATAACGGCGTTGTTATGGGTTGCAACATATTTGCCAATTTTAATGTTTTGCGATTCTATCCGGTCCAGCATAAAACCAAACATATTGGTTAGCAATGAAAAGGCATTTCTTGAGGGCATTCTATTATACTGGGTTACCTCTGTTTGCAAGATAATAGCATCAACCTCTGTAGCACCTCTGTTTATGGCCTCTTCTATTGGCACCATGTTACCCAAACCGCCGTCAGCATATTCACAACCACTCTTTTTAACCAAGGTCATAAAAGGCGTGTAATTACAGGAAATCCAGACCCAGTCTACAAATTCTTCATAACTGAATTCCTTTAAGCTTTTAAATTCCACTTGGTTTAATGACAAATTGGATACAGTTACCACGATATCTTTTGACGAATGCTTTAAAAATAAAAACTCAGCTTCAGTTAGCGTGTTCTTAATGAGTTTTTTTAAGTTTTGGCTTTCGCCGAAGGTCTTACTGCCTCGTAAAAAATTTAAAAGTACGTTGATGTGATTAATGCCAATATTTTGTGTGCCATGCTTTTGTTTAATTGTAAACGGACACACATTAAAAATGCTTTCATTGTTGACATTGGTATAAACCGATTTTATCTTATCAATCTTATTAAGGGCCAAATGAGACACTAACAAACTACCTGTTGACGTACCTAAGAACAAATGGTAATCACGATTTAGTTCTTGAATAAGATATTGTGCCACGCCACCTGCAAAGGCGCCTTTGCTACCACCACCAGAAATCACTAACGCATTCATTGTCTTGGTTTTGTTACTGGCTTTGCTTTGTCAATATCCTCCAACATCCCTTTTGCGAATTTTGAGAATTGCCAAATAGGACTTGTAGTTGCCTGTTTTAAATTGTCTTGGCAAACGGCATCACAAGCTTGCAACAGATCTAAATACTGAAACGCATTTTGACGTATTTCAAAACCATAGTTAGCATTTGTATACCCACGCAATTCCTCAAAGTAAGTTTGATTCTTGTTTGGTTCAAAATCAGGTGTGTTTAAGGCCAATACCAACCAAAGCATGCGTATGTTTTTATCATTAAACCCATGAATCCCCTTAGTTTCCTTTAAATATCGATTTTGATTTTCCGGAAAATTTTTCCACAAATTGAATAAGGCAGATTCTATAGTAAGATATGAATTATCTTGCAAAAGCGACTCGTATTTTACTTTTAATTCCAACGGAATCTTAACAACGTATTTAGCAATCGCTTGACGCACTTTTAAGCTGTTATCAAAAGCATCAACAGTAACCAATTCAGGCGCTTGTTCAATAACTTTTATCTTGGCTTCATCTGAAATGCCTGAAGTTAAATAATCCTTGCACCTTGAAGTTGTTACTTCGCAGTCTGTCATCAAATACTCCTGAATAAAAGTTGACTTCTTAAGGCTTTTTAAAGCCTCATCAAAAGGAAAGGTCTTGCTTTCTAACCAAATCAACACAAAGTTGCTTAAATCTTTTCCACTTGCCTTTTCAACAGTTCTTATGAAATCCTTGGTTTCCACATTTCTAAATTGATGTTGCTCCAGATAGCTCTTTATAGCTGTTTTAAAAGCTTCATCACCTACTTGTTCCCTCAATGCATGCAAGGCCCATGCACCGCGTTTATAAAACGTAGAACTACTTGCTTTAGGATCCAGCAAGGCAGACCCTTGATTAGCTTGGTCTTGTTGCAATAATTCTTGGGCATACTCATACAACCGCCAATAATAGTAATGATCACCAAAAACCTGCCGTTCTGCCAATAAGGCATAATAAGTAGCAAAACCCTCTTGCAGCCAGTGGTGGGTACCCGAAACTTCTGTTACCAAATCCCCAAACCATTGATGTGCTAGCTCATGGGCATTTACATTGACAAAGTTCTTGTCATTAAACGCGACAGAATCCACTACAAAAGCATCCGAAAAAATCGTGGTGCTGGTATTTTCCATGCCCGCATATAAAAAATTTTTCACAGGCACTTCCTTATAGTTCTGCCAAGGATACGGCACACCAATTTCATCTTCAAAAAAGTCAAATATCTGTTTGGTGTAACGATAGGTTGGTTCAACTTTATTGGAATCTTTGGGGTAATAATACAGTTCTATTGGAACACCACTTTTAGAGAATTCTGTTTTAACACTGTACTTACCAATGGCCAAGGCTACCAGATAACTGGCCATAGGTTCTTTCATATCATAATGCCAGATTGTTGTGGAGTCGTTTATTTGTTTATTGATTAGTTTTCCGTTGGCAATAACTTCATAACTTTTATCAAACGTAATATTTAAATCAAACTCCACTTTTTCATTCATATCATCAAAACTGGGCAGCCAATTACTGGTATATTTTCCTTGTCCTTGGGTCCAGACCTGTCCTGAGCTTGCCGAAGGATCTTCCCAATCAATAAAATATAGGGCTTTTTTTGGATGCGCTTCATATTCAAATGCTAATTGATTATTTTTTGAAGGTTTAAATTTGTTGATGATCCAGAGCTTTTTACCATCGTTGGACCAATGCACAAAATCGTTGTTAAACCTCACTTTTTTAAAGGCCATGTTTTGGGCATCAACAAAAATGGAATCTGTAGGTTTTAAAATATCAAACAAATAGTTTACTTGACCAGAAACCACCTTTTGATTGGGTTGGATACTGATATTGACTTGGGCTGTTTTAAAATCGACACTGCTAGTCTGTTGGGAAAACACAGGAATATTAATAAATAGCGATATAAAAATGGGCCAAAATTTCATGGTTTAAATATAACAAAGCTTGAGCCAAATTAATAATTATACTTGTTATTAGTGGTAAAAGAATTATTTTAGTTTCATGAACACCAATCTCCAAACTCCTATCGATTATTTAAAAGGCGTTGGTCCCAATCGGGCTGATTTATTGCGCCAGGAGCTTGGCATTCACACGTATCAGGATTTAATCAACTTATTTCCAAATAGATATATTGATCGGACCCATTATTATAAAATCAACCAATTACAACGCAACAACGCCGATGTGCAAATTATTGGCAGCATAACCGGTTTGCAAGAAGCCGGCCAAGGACGCTCAAAACGATTGGTAGGTACTTTTAAAGACGATACAGGCACAATGGAGCTTGTTTGGTTTAGAGGCCACAAATGGATTCGGGAAGGCATAAAACTTAACAAGCCGTATGTTGTTTTTGGAAAGACCAATTGGTTTAATGGCAAATTTAGTATGCCGCATCCGGAAATGGAACTGCTGGAAGATCATCAAAAGAATCTACAACGTGCCATGCAACCCATTTATCCGTCAACCGAAAAGCTATCCAACAAAGGCATTACCAACCGTGTGATTATCAAAATCATGCAACAGCTGTTCTTGGAAACTAAAGGTCGATTCGCAGAAACACTTTCAAGCCATTTGCTTCAAGAACTAAAATTAATTGATAAAAGTACGGCACTGTTCAATATACATTTTCCAAAAACCCAAGAGCTTTTAGCCAAGGCTCAATACCGCCTGAAATTTGAGGAATTGTTTTATATTCAGCTGCAATTAATCATCAAAAATCTCATTCATAAATCAAAAATAAAAGGTTTTCCGTTTACACACGTTGGAGACCTGTTCAACACTTTTTTCAATGAGCATTTACCCTTTGAATTGACCGATGCACAGAAACGTGTTCTTAAAGAAATACGTGCCGATTTAGGCAGTAATGCTCAAATGAACCGACTGTTGCAAGGTGATGTGGGTTCCGGTAAGACCATAGTGGCGTTCATGTCAATGTTAATGGCACTTGACAATGGTTTTCAGGCCTGTTTAATGGCGCCGACTGAAATTTTGTCAGTCCAACACTACAACGGATTATATGAACTATGTAAACAATTGAATATCAGTATTTCATTATTAACTGGTTCAACTAAAACTTCAGAAAGAAAAAAAATTCACGAATCGTTAGAAAATGGTGAATTAAACATTCTAATTGGGACCCATGCCCTACTTGAAAATAAGGTAAAATTTAAAAATTTAGGACTCGCCATCATTGATGAGCAACACCGATTTGGAGTCGCACAACGCAGTAAATTGTGGCATAAAAATACCTCGCCACCACATATTCTGGTCATGACCGCCACCCCTATTCCACGTACCTTGGCCATGTCGGTCTATGGCGATTTGGACATCTCTGTAATTGACGAATTGCCACCTGGAAGAAAATCTGTTAAAACCGTGCACCGATATGACAAAAACCGATTGAAGGTATTTAAGTTTATTCGTGATGAAATTGCCAAAGGCAGGCAGGTTTATATTGTTTATCCATTAATACAGGAAAGTGAAGCCATGGATTATAAGGATTTGATGGATGGCTATGAAAGTATTGCACGGGATTTTCCGCTTCCTGATTACCAAATTTCCATTGTTCACGGAAAAATGAAACCAGCCGATAAGGATTATGAGATGCAACGCTTCATAAAAGGTGAAACACAAATCATGGTAGCCACCACGGTTATTGAGGTTGGCGTAAATGTACCCAATGCTTCTGTCATGATTATTGAAAGCGCCGAACGCTTTGGGCTGTCGCAATTGCACCAATTACGAGGTCGCGTGGGACGAGGAGCCGAACAAAGTTATTGCATTCTAATGACTGGTCATAAACTGAGCAATGATAGTAAGACCCGATTGGAAACCATGGTACGAACCAATGACGGCTTTGAAATTGCTGAAGTAGATTTACGTTTGCGTGGCCCCGGAGATCTCATGGGCACCCAACAAAGCGGTGTTTTAAACTTAAAAATAGCCGATATTGTTAAGGATAAGGATATTTTACAATTAGCAAGGTTTCATGCGAAGCAAGTTTTAAATAAAGACCCTAATTTATCTAAGGATACTAATCAGGTCATACTTCATACCTATAAACAGTTGAGCAAATACAAAAATATCTGGAATTATATTAGCTAATAATTCTTTTCAACTATTTATTCTATATTTTTCAATACTTGACTTTTATCATATTTTAACTATTAAATAATGCATATTTTTAAATATTATTTAATTATAAGTAATTATTCATATGTAAAATTATTAATATGGCAAAAGTTAAAGGAGCAATAGTGGTGAGTACAGAAACTTGTAAAGGTTGTGAAGTCTGCATTCCTGTTTGTCCTGAAAAAGTTATTGGTATGTCATCAGATGTTAACAGAAAAGGATTTCATTTTGCGTATATGGAACATCCTGAAGACTGCACTGGCTGCACAAATTGTGGTTTAGTGTGCCCTGATAGAGCTATATCAGTTTATCGAGTTAAGACATCTGAATAATTTAAGAACATCTTTTTATGGCAGAATTAAAACTAATGAAAGGAAATGAAGCGTTGGCTGAAGCTGCTATTAGAGCCGGAGTTGATGCTTATTTTGGTTATCCTATTACACCACAATCTGAAGTCATTGAATATTTAATGGCAGAGCGTCCCGAAAAAAGAACTGGCATGGTTGTTTTACAGGCCGAAAGTGAAGTAGCCGCCATTAATATGGTATATGGTGCTGCTAGCACAGGAAAAAAAGTAATGACATCGTCTTCAAGCCCCGGCATATCGCTTAAACAAGAAGGAATTTCCTATATGGCTGGAGCAGAATTACCAGCCGTTATTGTAAATGTAGTAAGGGGCGGCCCCGGACTGGGAACCATTCAACCCTCACAAGCCGATTATTTTCAATCGGTAAAAGGCGGTGGCCATGGCGATTATAAACTGTATGTCCTAGCCCCTGCTTCTGTTCAGGAAATGTCTGATTTTGTTGCAGATGCTTTTGATATTGCTTTTAAATATAGAACTCCTGTACTTATTTTATCGGATGGTTTAATTGGGCAAATGATGGAGAAGGTTGTTCTTAGAGATCAGGTAGAAAGAATCACTGATGAAGACCTTATAAAAACACATGGAAGCTGGGCTACAACAGGAAAAACCAATAGAAATAGAAATATTGTAACGTCACTGGATCTTCAATCAGAAAAAATGGAAGCCAGAGTACACAGACTTCAAAAGAAATATAAACAAATGGAACTTGAGGATTTACGCTATGAGAAAATTGATTGTGACGATGCCGAATATCTCATTGTAGCCTATGGCTCAAGCGCCAGGATTAGTCAAAAGGCTGTTGAAATAGCACGTAAAAAAGGTATCAAAGTGGGCTTACTCAGACCCCTGACACTTTTTCCATTTCCTAAAAAACAATTATTTGAATTGGCTGACCAAGTTAAAGGAATTTTAAGTGTTGAACTGAATTCTGGCCAAATGGTTGAAGACGTGCAACTTTCTGTTGAACATAAAGTTCCTGTAGAACATTTTGGACGAACAGGAGGCATTATCCATACACCTGAAGAAGTTTTAGACGCTTTAGAACAAAAAATTATAACACATGGACATTTTAGAAATCATAAAACCCGAGAATCAAGTATTCTGTAAAACAAAGCTCATGACAGATGCGACCTTGTCGTATTGTCCGGGTTGCGGTCATGGTACTGCCCATAATTTAACCATGGAAGTGATTGATGAAATGGGCATTGTAGAAGATACTATTGGTGTTGCACCTGTAGGCTGTTCTGTGTTATCTTATGATTTTATGGATATTGATATGACGCAAGCCGCTCATGGTCGTGCGCCAGCAGTTGCCACAGGAATTGCAAGAACATGGCCAGAGAAATATGTTTTTACCTATCAAGGTGATGGCGATTTAGCCGCCATTGGTACTGCCGAAACAATACATGCGTGCAATAGAGGAGAAAATATTGTCATTATTTTTATCAACAATGGTATTTATGGCATGACTGGCGGACAAATGGCTCCAACTACTTTAGAAGGCATGCGCACATCTACATCGCCTTATGGAAGGGAAATTGAAAATATGGGAAGTCCTTTAAAAATAACCGAACTAATAGCTAACCTTCCAGGAGTTTATTATGTGACCAGACAATCTGTACATACTCATAAACACGTTAGAAAGGCCAAGAAAGCAATTAGAACTGCCTTTGAAAATACACGCCTTAAAAAAGGTCTTTCATTTGTTGAAATTGTATCTAACTGTAATTCAGGTTGGAAAATGACTCCAAATGAATCTAATATCTGGATGGAAGAGCATATGTTCCCTTACTTCCCGTTAGGCGATATAAAAGTAGATGGTAAATTAAAATAAGCAACATGTCTGAAGAAATAATTATAGCAGGTTTTGGGGGCCAAGGTGTTTTGTCAATGGGTAAAATTTTAGCCTATTCGGGTATTATGCAAGATCAGGAAGTAAGTTGGATGCCTTCATATGGACCGGAAATGAGAGGCGGAACTGCAAATGTCACTGTTATTTTAAGTGATGAAAGAATAAGTTCTCCATACTTAAAAGTTTATGATACCGCCATTATTTTAAATCAACAATCAATGGATAAGTTTGAAAATACTGTAAAACCTGATGGCATTTTACTTTATGACCCTAATGGAATTACACATCATCCTACAAGAAAGGATATTAAAATTTATCAAATTGAAGGTGCAAAACTAGCTGCAGAAATGGACAATAAGAAAATATTCAATATGATTGTTTTAGGTGCTTTCTTAAAAATAAAACCTATAGTAAAACTTGAAAACGTTATTAAAGGATTAAAAAAATCGCTTTCTGAACGCTATCATCACCTAATTCCTTTAAACAAAGAAGCTATTGATACAGGGATGAAACATCTAAAAAAATTTAACATAGAGAAGCATATAATCCATAATTAACTAGTTTGGTTTTTATAAAAAAAGCCTAACTCCCGTTAGGCTAAAAACATACTTGTTAGTTTTTCGATTGATTTGTTTTCTTATTTTACATAGCTCCCAGTTCTGTTAATAGTTTTTCAGAATTAGCTTTTACGTTTGCCGGTGGATTTAATGATAATGATTTCTTTAAATTCTTTATAGCATTTTTCTTATCACCCATAATTTTATAGCACTCTCCCAAACTATCATATCCATTGGCATCATTTGGATTGTTCTTAATATTCATTTTAAAGTATTTTAATGCGCGCTCATAATCTTTCGCATTAATCATTTGATATCCCAATTGGTTCAATTGGGTTTTGTTGGCCATTTCAGATGCTTCATCCATAAGCAAGGCATATTCCATGGTTTTTCCCATTTTATTGAGAATTTGTCCTTTGATAGCTAAATTATTGAATGTTTTTTGGCTGTAAAACTGACCGGCAATAGCATTATTAATCCAACCCAAGGCTTCATTTAAATCACCACCGTTATTTAAGGCATAATTGGCGGCTTGTTCCCAGTTTTGCCTTATAAATCCTTGTTGGCCTTTTAATTTTGCCCTAATATCATTCAAAACAATCACATTGACAGGAACTTCAATAGTAAAAGGAATTTCTTTTTTGCCCCATATCAACGAAACTGTTGCTGATGTTGGTGTTACTGAATTGAATTCATAGGTTAACAATTCCCTAAACGGAACTTCCCGTGTTGCAACATCGGCCCGTAATGCATCTTGGTCTTTGTCATAAAAGAAACTTCCCCAAGATTGTGAATCATTCGATAAAATAATAGTGGCCTTATCATCTGGTTTTACTACCACGTGAAACCCATAGGTTCCCGCTTTAATATCTTTTCCGTCAATCATTACATCATCAGTAAATGTAATAGTAGTATTTTCATTGGCACCAGCGCGCCAAGGCGCTTCAGTTGCAGTTCCAAAACCTAAATTATTTATACCATAAGGCACCAGTTTTCCCCATATTTCCCGACCATTCACGCTAGGTCTGGAATAATTAATTGTGATATCGGTAATCCCAACACGCTGTGATACGCTTGCTTGCTGACTTGCTCTAGGTAAATTTAGCTGAGCAAAGATGTTCATACTGCTTGTAAGTAATAGACAAGCAAGAAATTTTGAAATGTAGTTTGTTTGCATAAATGTTCGTTTTAATGATTTGATAGTCAATGTACTCACAAAAAACGATGTTAAATGTTAGCGTTGTGTTAAAGAAATTATGCTGTGTGTTAATTAACATTTTTTAAGAATAAACTATTAAGATCAATTTTAAAAAACATATCACTTTTAAATTTAGACACTTTGTTTGAATGCTAGCCTCAATATTTTATCTTTACAAACTTAAATAGTAGATCATTCATGAAGATTTCATACAATTGGCTGAAACAGTTTATTAAAATAGATTGGACACCAGAACAAACGGGCGAATTACTCACAGATTTAGGACTTGAAGTTGAAGGTATAGAAACCTATCAATCTGTTAAAGGTGGTCTTGAAGGCGTTGTTGTTGGAGAAGTTTTAACTTGTGTGCAACATTCAAACGCAGACAAATTAAAAGTAACAACTGTTGACATAGGCAGTGATGCCCCTTTACAAATTGTTTGTGGGGCACCCAATGTTGCCGTTGGACAAAAAGTACCTGTTGCCACTATTGGTACTACATTGTATACTCCAGAAGGAGAGTCCTGGACCATAAAAAAAGGAAAAATACGAGGAGAAGATAGTCACGGAATGATTTGTGCCGAAGACGAACTTGGTTTAGGCAATTCCCATGATGGAATTATGGTACTAGATAGCGGTATTCCTGTGGGAACTCTAGCTGCCGACGTTTTTGAAATTGAAAACGATCATGTTTTTGAAATTGGCCTAACACCAAACAGGGCCGATGCCATGAGCCATCTTGGAACGGCTAGAGACCTGAAAGCTGGACTATTGCAAAAAGATATCAGCTTAGAGCTTATCACACCGTCGCTTAGTGCGTTTCATGTTGACAATAGACTCTTGAAAATTGATGTGGATGTAAAAAACAAAGAATTGTCACCCCGTTATTGTGGTGTTACCATTTCTGGAATTAAAGTTGCAGACTCCCCTGCTTGGCTGCAACACCGATTAAAAGCTATAGGAATCAACCCAATAAACAACATTGTTGATGCCACTAATTATGTACTACATGATTTAGGACAGCCCTTACATGCGTTTGATGCTGCAAAAATAGCCGGGAATAAAATCCAAGTGAAAACCGTAAAAGCAGGTACAAAATTCGTTACATTAGATGGTATAGAACGCTCACTGTCAGATGAAGATTTAATGATTTGTGACGCTGAAAAACCCATGTGTATTGCAGGTGTTTTTGGAGGCATCCATTCAGGTGTTTCAGAAACTACAACAAATATTTTCTTGGAAAGTGCTTATTTTAATCCGGTTAGCATTCGTAAATCAGCGAAAAGACATGGATTGAATACCGATGCCTCCTTTAGGTTTGAGCGTGGTATTGATCCTAACATCACAGAATTAGCTTTAAAACGCGCCGTTCTGCTAATACAAGAAATTGCTGGCGGAGAAGTATCTTGTGACATTATTGATATTAATCCTAAAAAAATCGAGGATTTTCAAGTGCGCTTAAGTTTTGAGAATGCTAAAAAACTTATCGGTGAAGAAATCCCAAGAGATGTTATAAAAAGTATTTTAACATCCCTGGAAATTAAAGTTAACAATGTTACCGAAACCGGTCTAGGTCTAACCGTACCGGCTTATAGAAACGATGTGCAACGGGAAGCTGATATTATAGAGGAAATTTTAAGGGTTTATGGTTACAACAATATTAATACCACTGAAAAACTGAATGCGTCCATTTCCAGTTCATCAAAATTTGAAGACCATAAAATTCAAAACATAGTCAGTAACCAATTAGTATCGCAAGGTTTTTTTGAAATCATGGCCAATTCATTGACCACTCCTAACTATGTTGCTCTAAGTGACCAATTAAAAAGCGAGCATAATGTTACCATTTTAAATCCGTTGAGCAATGACCTTTCGGTTTTAAGACAATCCTTATTGTTCTCTGGCTTGGAAGCCATATCATATAATATCAATAGAAAACGACTGGATTTAAAACTATTTGAATTTGGCAAAACCTATCATGATTTTAATGGCAAAAGAGAAGAACAGAAACATTTAACACTGTTTGTTTCTGGAAATCAAACTCAAGACAGTTGGTTGTCATCCAACAAAAAAAAAGGTGATTTCTTTTATCTAAAAGGAGCTATTTACTCGATATTGGAACGTATAGGAATTTCCAGATTCCAAGAATCACCCATAAGTAATGATGTGTTCAGTGAAGGACTCTCATTAAGTTTAGGAAAGATAACTTTGGTTGACTTCGGATTGGTTAAGAAATCCGTTTTAAAACATTTTGATATTACCCAAGAAGTCGTTTTTGCCGATTTTAACTGGGATGCCATTTTAGACATTGTAAAACGAAACAAAATTACGTTTAAAGCCATTCCTAAATACCCTGAAGTACGTCGGGATTTTGCATTGCTTTTAGATGACTCCGTTAGCTTTAAGGACATCCTTGCCATTGCCAACAAAACAGAACGGCAATTACTTAAAAACATCAGTTTGTTTGATGTGTACCAAGGCAAGAACCTGCCACAAGGCAAAAAAAGTTATGCTATTAGCTTTACGTTTCAAGACGAGAACAAAACACTAACCGACAAGCAAATTGACAAAATAATGAAGAGTCTGCAACTGAATTTTGAAAAAGAACTTGGAGCTGAATTGCGATAATACAATCATTACTTAAGTTATACATACAAAAAAAGCCTTTCAATATCTTGAAAGGCTTGGTCTTTTTGGGTGGAAGATCGGTCTCGAACCGACGACCTCCTGAACCACAATCAGGCGCTCTAACCAACTGAGCTACAACCACCATGTTGCACATTTTTCAATGCGTGTGCAAATGTAACTGATTTCAGTTTTTCTGCAAAGATTTTTGTAAATATTTTAAACAGAAAATAAATATTCCGATTCTTCTGTAATTAACCTCCTAACTATCAATAGTTAGGCTTCTTCCCTATTTTAAATGAAACAAACTGTCAACAGCTATATATCTGTCTACTGTAAATCCTTCACCATATTGCGTTCCTATTAACCGCCCCATATCTATGGCCCTGTTTTTAATATTATCAGTAAAATTTTTGGTTGCAATAGGTGTCATGGGTTCTTTACTGTCTTTATCATAAAACTGGGTCTTGTAAGCTAACACGGCATCCATTTTTGTTTCCATAAATCCAGTAACATCAACCACAACATCAGGTTCCAGATTTTTCCATTGTATATAATGGTATATTTGTTTAGGTCGCCAAGGCTCTTGCCAAGATTCATCATATTCATCTTTGGTGTCAATTTTCAACAAACCACTTAAAAAACAAGCATCACACACTAATTGGCTTCCTTTTGCATGATCAATATGCCTATCTTCTATGGCATTGCATATCACAATTTCTGGTTTGTATTTTCTAATGACTTTTATAAGTTCCATTTGATGGTGTTTATCATTTACAAAAAAACCATCGGAAAACTCCATATTGTCCCGAACGCTAACCCCCATTATTTTGGCTGCATTATCAGCTTCTTCATACCTGGTTTCTGCCGTACCGCGCGTTCCAAGTTCACCACGAGTCAAGTCAACAATACCCACTTTTTTTCCAAGTGAAATTTCTTTGGCCAAAGTGGCCGCACATCCTAACTCTACATCATCTGGATGAGATCCAAAGGCAAGAATATCTAATTTCATAATATTAATTCTTTTAAAACTTCAAAGTAACAGCGTTCTAAAAACATGTTATCTAAATAATTTTACTTTTGCAAAATTGATATTTTTTTGCCCAAATGATAAATTATTTGTCGTTTTTTTTAACCAAAAGTGAATATAAAATCAAATTTTTAGATATAACCGGCTTATTTTTTAAAAACTTAATATTACTCTCACGTTTTCGTTCTATTTTTTTCGATTTAATTGACTTAAAATTTGATAATTATTGAAAAATGAAGCAGTTACGAAAAGTATGATATTTATCATAAATATTAGAAGTTATCCATAGTAATTTTATCATGTAATTAAAAAACAAACATTACAGGGTCTAAAAAAGACCCATATTATCAATTAAAACTTAAACAAAATGAATGAATCAGCAACCTTATTAAATACAAACTTGGAAAAGTATGGTTTAAAAGACGTAAATGCCCACTGGAACTTATCTCCTGAAGAACTTCAAAGAATCACTGTAGAAAAAGGCATGGGTAAAGAAACTTCAAATGGAACGCTTGCTGTTAATACAGGAAAATTCACAGGACGTTCTCCTCAAGACCGTTTTATAGTAAAAGACCGTTATACTGAAGACAACGTTTGGTGGGGAAAAGTAAACAAACCTGTTTCATCAGAGAATTTTGATAAACTTCAAAACGAAGTCATCAATTACCTTTCTGGAAAAGAATTATATGTAAGAGATGGCTATGTATGTGCTGATCCCAGATATAAAACCAATATTAGAACCGTAACCGAACTGCCTTGGTCTAACTTATTTGTATTCAATATGTTTTTAAGACCCGATGAAGCAGAATTGCAAAACTTTGAAGAAGAGTGGTTGGTACTTTGCGCTCCAGGATATGTATGCCCAACTCCAGCAGAATACGGTATTCGTCAAGGAAACTTCTCTATAATCAACTTTACCAAAAAAATTGCGTTAATTGGTGGTTCTGCTTACACCGGTGAAATGAAAAAAGGCATTTTCTCTGCCTTAAACATGATATTGCCAGTTGAAAAAGAGGTATTGCCAATGCACTGTTCTGCCAATGTTGGTGAAGATGGTGACACGGCTATTTTCTTTGGACTGTCCGGAACCGGAAAAACAACACTATCTGCAGACCCTAACAGAAAATTGATTGGTGACGATGAGCATGGCTGGACTGCTGACAATACTATCTTTAACTTTGAGGGCGGCTGTTACGCTAAAGTAATTGACCTTACAGAAGAAAAAGAACCCGATATTTTTAGAGCAATCAAACCTGGTGCCTTGCTTGAAAACGTTGTGATTAAAGACAATGGAGAGGTTGATTATTTAGATAGTAGCATTACGCAAAACACACGTGTAAGTTATCCAATTTATCATATTGATAATATTCAACAACCATCATTTGCAAATAATCCAAAAAACATCTTCTTTTTAACTTGTGATGCGTTTGGTGTATTGCCTCCTGTTTCAAAATTGACTCCTGGTCAAGCGGCTTACCACTTCATCTCTGGTTATACAGCCAAAGTGGCTGGTACCGAAGCTGGAATTACTGAACCTGTGCCATCATTCTCTGCTTGTTTTGGCGAACCATTTATGCCATTGCATCCTACCAAGTATGCAGAAATGTTGAGTGCTAAAATGCAAGAAGCTGGTGTTAACGTATGGCTTATCAATACGGGATGGAGTGCTGGACCTTATGGTGTAGGTTCTCGAATCAAATTAAAATATACAAGAGCCATGATTACTGCCATTTTAAAAGGGCAATTAGATGAAGTAGATTATGAGCAACATCCAATATTCGGATTCTACATGCCAAAATATTGTCCAAATGTTCCAACAGAAATTTTGGATCCAATGAACACTTGGTTGCAAAAAGGAGCTTATATTGGAAAAGCTATTCAACTGGCGCACTCATTCCACTTAAACTTTGAGAAATTTGCTAGTCAAGCGTCTCAACAAATCATAGAAGGTGGTCCGCTTATTGATGAACACCATCATTTATCTGAACATCTATAGTAGTTAGTTTAGTTTTTAAAAAAGGCGTTCAAAATGAACGTCTTTTTTTAATTTTCCTTTTCATCTTTCAACAACAATCTTTTACAAAAAAAAATTGAAATTCATTATATCCCTTATCATTCTTAACCTGTTTGTGACATTAAGCTATTCACAATCATCTCCAGAAGACAAAATAGGTGCTTGGTATATGTTTGATGGTACCCATATTGTTTCAGATCAAATCAGTATCAAAACTGATGTCCAATTGAGGTCGTATGAACTTTTAGACAATATGAACTTGATGTTTTATAACCTAGGTATAAACTATAAGTTAAATCCAAAAACAACAGCTACTTTTGCCTATTGCTTTTTAGATATAGACAAGTCTTATGCTAGTAACGGAACACCTCATCTTTTTGAAAATAGATTCTATGAACAAATTTGTTATAACCATAACTTAGGAATACTTCCCATTTATCATAGGTTCCGTTTAGAAAATCGATTTTTAAATTATGTGGATAAAAATATCGTTAAAAATCGATTTCGGTATTGTCTAGGAACAAAAATCAAGCTTAATAACTGCTTTTTTGTAAACTGTTCCAACGAAATTTTTGCTAATTTAAAAGGTGATGTTTTTACCGAAAATAGGTTTTACACCGCTATTGGCATCAATTTATCAAAATACAACAACATCCAATTGGGGTATTTGAATCATCAAATAAACGGTGAAAATCTACACCGATTGCAAATTGGGATTTTCATTAAAACAGACTACAGAAAATTAACAAAGGTTGCTTCTTAGCTTGTTTCCTTTACAAGTTCCTTTTCAATTCTCTTATCCGGTATAAGCCACATTATGGCTACCAATACATATATGGTTCCTGAAATCCAAACGCTATAAAACGCACTTACAAAACCAATCACATATAAAACTGGGGAGACTTTTCCTTTCAAGTCTTTTCCCAATGCCTTGGCCAAAACAGAATGCTTTCCGTGACTTTTAATTATCAGTTTTTGCAAGATAAAATAAGCTATAGCAGCCAAAAACAAAACGACTCCATACAAAAAAACAGAAGCTGGCATAAAATGGTTCTCTCCCATCCAGCCCGTTACAAACGGAATGATGGATAACCAAAACAACAAATGCATATTTGCCCAGAGCATACTTCCATTATGTCTCGTCCTGAAATATGGCTACAGGTTAAAAATTGATTTACGCTGTTAATTTATATAACATATTCGGTGTTTTGAAATCTAAAGATAAGTGTAATCTTATT
>NZ_BMNR01000012.1 GCF_014646655.1 Yeosuana aromativorans
TCAGGAACCAAGCGTCTTGTTCCGTTTCCCTTTTGGGAAAGTGCCCCAGTTTTTCCAGTGCCTCTGTCACTGGAAAATTACGGGCTGTTTCACAATTTATTTTTTTTCTTTTCATCAGCTAAATAATTTATTTTTTCCATTTTCACCTACCTACTTACCTAAACCTTTATCAATAAGGGTTAAGGTCTTAGGTCAGTTCGAAATCCACCTTACCTTTCTTACCAATTAGGTAAGTTGGAAGGGAACCAGGTAACTTGGTTCTTAATAAAGTTACCTGAGGAACCCACTGAAACCATGGGGCATTCGGTCCCTCTAGGTAACTAGGTAGGTCGTTTTAGCCATTTATAGGTAATTCCAGTTCCCATGGACTGCTATTAAAAGTCGGTCTTGCCAAATATCCATACACCTGCCGCTTGGGGTGCTTCACGCGCTGAAAGTTAAAACCCGAAAAGGCCTTGCCAATGTTCACTTGGTTGAGCCTCACGTTCAAACAGGACAATGTGACCATGACATCGGATGCCGTCAGGAAATCCTCGATCTCGGTCGATTTCTCATAATACTTGGCGACCAGCTCCTGTTCCGTGGTGAGCCTTGTATATTTCTTGTTCCGTTCCTCGTTTTCACGGATATCCTGGATTGTCAGTTCAGGATTGAAACCATGGTTCTTATAGGCCAGATGGTATGCTTGTGTCCATACACTTTTGATATCAACCTCTTTTGAATACGCAAAATCAATCTGGCCCTTTAGCTCAAAGCACAGCCAACGCACGGAACCCGTTTCATCATTGAGAAAGGAGGACATATTGGTGGACCCCATAAAGGAACATATCCTGGGCAGGGTGGTGTTCTTTCTGTCATAGGGCAGTCTTTCGTTGATGAATGTCTTGGAGAAAAAGGCCTTTAGGGCGTTGACATCTTTTTTGGAAAGCACGGCCAGTTCATCGAGGTTAAACAGAAAATTCCTGCACAGTTGGATCCTGGCATCCTTATCGTTACTGATGTCCTCGGCCATATATTCGGCCAGTTCGGGCGGGCACAGGTACCTGCACCAGGTGGACTTGCCAGAGCTTTGTCCTTTGTGGCTGATTATCAAGGCCTGCTTGTTGAAATAATTGGGCTCAAGGGCACACCGTATCGCCCGGACCAACCATTTCCTTAAATGGTATAAGAAAGCATCATCGTCATAGGTGGGCACATGGGACGCCAATTTTGCAATATGGTCAGATCCGTCCCATACGGGAAGGGACTCAAAATAGGCCTTGATAGGGTTGTGCCTCTTGATAAGTTCCGACTTGATCAAGATCTCGAGCTTGGCGGAACTGATCTCGATTCCCGCTTTGGCCAGCTCTATGATCAAAGAGTTCACGTTGAGATAGTGCCATGATTTGTCCCCTTTAAGTGATATCTGGAAATCATGCGATATCTCATTATAAAAGATATCATACTTTGAGCAGAGATATTCATGGGTATAATCATAGATTGTTTTCTTCTTGGAGTCTTTGACCAAATAAAGCCTATTGTTCGTTGGATCCATGTCTTACGCTTTGGAAAACGGCAAAAGGTATTGCCATTTGATTAAGAATTGATTTTGGAAATTGAATGCCCCTGCCTTCTTTTACTTCTAAAGGTGCCGTAATGGTTTAGGCCCCCATCACAAGATCAGGTTTGCGGCTATTTTGCAGTAACCATTCCACGAGTTTACTTTTCTCGAAAAAGAGCATCTTGCCGTTGGGCTTGGAGTGCGGGATCTTTCCGGAAGCCGTCAGTTTATAAAGGTAGCTTCTGGATATGCCCGTATAGTCACAGGCCTCATCAAAGGTCAGGACCTCTTTGCTTCCTATCAGTAGTTTTTCCAAACGATCCAATCGTTCAAGAATTAATAAAGTGTCCATTTTTATTGTTTTTAGGTTAATAAAATGAACAAAAGCGCTTTTGTTATCCCTTTTTGGGATTATGGAACTAAAGGTATAAAAGATGGCTATTGAAAGAATGAAAATTTTGATAATTTATTCACAAATAATTGATAAACAACACATTAAAACAAAAAATATTAAATTATATAATGATTTCTTTCAGTGATTTTATTTGAATACTTATTGTATCAAATGACATTAATTTTAAAGGACAGAAAACGACCTGATTCTTGGTTTTTTTAGGTTATTAACAATTGAAATCTATGGTCTTTGTAATTTTTGTAGCTTGAAAGCGCAGTTTTTTTACTTAAACCACTTTGTTCAAAATTTGAAAATCAAGAAATCTGTGATTAGATTTCTTATGATAATAGAAATGAAGTTGAATTCTAAATAAGAAACAAAGAATCCAACCTCAAATCTTTTACATTGTTTTATTTGGTAATTTTTCTTTTTAAATTATAAATGGTTTCATCAATAGCAAACCAACAGAAGTAAAAAATACCAACTGAGAATATGATATCTCCAACCATACGCATCCATTTAAGTGTTTGAACAGTAGGCGAGTAAAGCAACTCAGAGTCCCTCGCGAATGAATACCCTTTGGTTATGGAAGTATAAGCTTGAATAATACCAACGGGAAGCAGGCTTAAAACAATCATGGCTATTAAACCAATATTAAGCAGCCAAAAAGCTCTTTTTAGCTTTGTATTTGACCACATTCTATCAGAATAGAAACGTAAACAGATCAAAATAAAGCCCATACCCAGCATACCATACACGCCAAATAAAGCCGCATGGGCATGTACCGCAGTTGTATTTAAGCCTTGTATATAGTATAGTGCAATCGGCGGATTGATTAAAAATCCAAAAATACCCGCTCCAACAAAATTCCAAAAAGCAACAGCTAAAAAGAAAAATATGGGCCATTTGTATTTTTGCATCCATTGTTTACTTTTCAAAAGGTTCCAATTCTCTCTAATTTCAAATCCCATCAGTGTCAGTGGGACCACTTCCAAAGCACTAAATGTAGCGCCCAATGCAATAGCTTGAATAGGTGTTCCTGAATAGTACAAATGGTGCAATGTGCCAATAATACCACCGGCTAAAAATATAGAAGCGGAGGCAACAGACACACGTCCTGCGGTTTTTGTAGATATGATCTTCATTCTTGAAAATATAAACGCAATAATGACGGTTGCAAACACCTCGAAAAAGCCCTCTACCCATAAGTGGACAAGCCACCATCTCCAATAATTAATAACAGGTAAGCTACTGTTCTCACCATACATGAGTCCAGAGAAAAAGAACATACCAATCGCTAATACCGATATTAACAATATGATCAATAAGTGTTTAGATTCATCGTTCTTACGAATACCATAAATAATATGGCGGCTTACCATGATCACCCAAAGCACTAATCCAATGCCTAAAAATATTTGCCAGAATCTGCCTAGATCCATGTATTCGTAGCCTTGGTGGCCAAAAAAGAAATTAGCCGTTAAATTAAAAAACTGGTGTATGCCCAGCCATTCACCAAACATAGAACCAAGTACAATAACTATTAGGGCAACAAATAAGAAATTAATGCCAAAAACTTGATATTTCATTTCTTTGCCTGAAATCATAGGAGCCAAAAACAGACCGGTACTGAGCCATATTGTAGCAATCCAAAACACTGCAAGCTGCGTATGCCATGTTCTGGTTACTGAATAGGGGAGGATATCCGATAAATTAAATCCAAAAAAGGCTTGACCTTCAACGGTATAATGCACGGTGATTACCCCTAAAACAATTTGCAAGGCAATGAGCAACGAGATGACTATAAAATATTTTAACAGGGCCTTTTGAGATCTGTATAATTTAAGATTTACTAGTGGATCTGAATCTGGTTTTGTAACCAAATCACCCTTTTCATGGTTTAGTAAATAGTAATAGGTAAGTATGCCGATGAATAACAACAGTAACACAATGGATAACCCGGACCAGACTAAAGAGCCCTTGGTAATTGTGTTGTCAATTAACGGTTCGTGTGGCCAATTTGATGTATAGGTGTAATCTTTACCGGGTCTGTTGGTACTGGCTGCCCATGATGTCCAGAATAGAAAAGCATTGAGTTGTTCTAATTTTTTAGTATCCGTTAAGGCACCTTTAGGAATGGCGTAAACTTCTTTTCCCTCTGAAAAAATAGATGTGTAATGTTTGATGTTTTCTTTAATGGCAGCTAACTGACTTTGCGAAATGGTTATTGACTTGTCCGCTTCATTATAGGTATTTGTTTTGATATCCTTGATTAAACGTGCTTTTAAGGCTGCTTTATTTTCAACATCTAAATTTTCATATTTAGAATTGAAATCCTTTTTAGCCCATGCATCGAGCATGAATACTGCTTCTTTATGGATCCAGTCCGCAGTCCAATCGGGGGCCACATAACTGCCGTGTCCCCAAATGGATCCCACTTCCATACCTCCAATAGACTCCCAAACGTTTTGTCCTGTTTGAATATCTTTTTTGGTATAAAGGACCTCTTGGGTCTCCTTTACAATAACGGTATCTGGTATGGGAGGTTGTGTTTGGTAAACTTCAGTTCCAATCCAAATTAGTGTTATGAAGGATAGTACAATAACACTGGTAAATGCAATCCATGTTTTTTTCATTGTGATAAATTTTTAAAATTTTTGGGGTTATAATGTAGCGTTAATTCGTTCTATACTATCAAAATTTGAAATAGACAGTCGAACGATACAGTCTGATAAACATCTTAAATCATGTGGGATATTCTCATCTAAAGCAATTAAATCTCCTTTTTTGAGGACTTGTTTCTCACCGTTTACTCCAAAATCAACCTCGCCATCAAAAAGTTCTAGGATTATAGGAAAAGGAGCCTTGTGCTCTTTCATGGATTGTCCTTTTTTCATTACGATTCTGACCTCTTTTGAGGTTTTGGTTTTTAGTAGTACTGTGACAGATGGTTTATTATCTTGATAGGTAATGTTTTCCAATATTGATATTGTATTCATGATTTTGATATTTTTATTTGTGGTCTGTAATTATTTTAAAAGTGAGATTGTTGATTTTTTCATCTAATATGATTTGACAGGCCAAACGACTCGTATTATCAACATAATTAACTTGATTGAGTGTTTTCGTTTCAGATAGGTCTTTTGTATCATTTAGTGAACCTTCAATAAGTTTTACATGGCAGGTACCACAAAGGCCGCGTCCAAGACATTCTCCAATGTCTTCGTAATACCGATCTACGACAAGCTCCATTAAATTGGGGTATTCAAAACGATTGAATGGGATTTTGATGGATTCATTGTTGCTTGTTATAATGTTCACGTTAAAATTCAATTTAAAATCTTTTAAGTTACTAAAATGCCCTTGTTTTTCAAAAGCTTATTGGATTGGGTACAAATTTAAGTTATAATTTTTAAATAGGATAAAAATATCCTATTTAAAATAAAATTATCCTTTGACGAAGAATGGACCAGAAATTAATAGACTTTTAGAAGCAGGAAAAAAATTAAAATAAAGATTTTAAAAAAATAGACATACAGAGAATAATTGGTTACTAGTCAAAATGCCTTATGTGATGAGACAAAAATGAAAATAAGATATTGTCAATAGGAATAACTTGGACGTTTTATTAATATTTGAAATTTTATATGAGCTAACAGATTGTAACCGCTACGTTTCTATTTTTCATATTTTTGCCCTGTGATCAATAATTTGTTTGAAAAAACAGTTTCTCCAGAGGTTATTTGAGGATAATTTTTCCATTTATTCGAATAACTTGATAGAAAGCGATGATTGGTACATTTGGAGAGTAACTAATTCTAAAATATATTTCAGTTATTCTTTATAGTGTAATATTTTACAAACTAATTTCAAAATTGTTTGTGATCTAAAATAAATAGAAAGAAGTGAAATTAAAGCGAAGAAGAAAATTAGTAAAATATTTAAACGTTTTAGACCAACCAATAAAGTTTAACCCTTTCGCTTTCAATCGGACTTTTTGGTTATGGGCTTTTCTCGGATTAATTGGTGGTATAATATCCGGTGTATATTGGGTTGGGTTGGAATTTTTAACTCACATATTAGCAATATTTGAGGGATGGAAAGTTATTCCGGTAATGGCTATATGTGGGTTTCTAGCTGGCTTGGTGATTCATTTCATTGGTGACCCAGGAGAGATTCATCTCATTGTGAATAACATTCGCTTCAATAAAGGCAAACTTGACCCCAGGAACAATCCTTCTATGATTCTTTCTTCTCTACTGTGTGTTGCTTCCGGCGGTAGTCTTGGCCCTGAAGCGCCATTGGTACAAGTAACAGGTTCAACTGGAACTTGGTTGGGAAAAATGTTCAGATTGAAAGGAGAGGAGTTAAGGTCATTGAGCATTGCAGGTATGGCCGCTGGTTTTACGGCATTATTTGGAGCCCCTTTGGGCGGTAGTTTATTTTCTTTGGAAATACTGCATCATGAGCACGCGGTCGAATATTATAAAGCGATTATTCCAGCCTTGGTGGCAAGCTGCTTTAGTTATTTGGTATTTGCAATAATAATTCATTTGGGACTTGCTCCAATATGGGATTTATCTGCCTATGAATATTCAGGAATTTTTGATTTTGGTTACGCTATCTTATTTGCAATTATTGGAGCAGGTTTCGGATGGGCATTTATTTTTAGTACAAAGTTTTTTAAATCTATTTTTGATAAAAAACCAATCCCTATTTATTTGAAAACTTTAATTGGTGGTTTTGTACTTGGAATAATAGCTTTTTATTTTCCTATAACACGATATTTTGGACATCAAGAAATTAACGAACTCTTATCAGGAAATTTTTCAATAAAATTATTATTTGCGATTTTGATTTTCAAAATTATCGCTATTTCAATAACCGTAACCTCAGGTTGGCGGGGAGGATTTATAATTCCATTGTTCTTTGTTGGTGCAACTTTGGGCTTAATTATTCACCAATTGTTTCCATCAATAAATCTGACCTTGGCAATTGTGAGTTGTATGGGAGCAATAAACGCCTGTGTTACGCGAACACCAATGAGCACTACCATTTTACTTGCGACCCTGACAGGTTTTGGACATTTTATACCAATTTTATTTGCAAGTTTAACAGGTTATTTCTTGGCTCCAAGAATACCTTTTATCAGTTCACAATTGGAGAACGGAAAAATTCAACACTAACTCTGTATATGCATACCCCTCTCTTTAAAAATAAAATTTAAGAAGTTTTGCTTTATGAAATTAGATCAATTAATCTATTGATTGTCTGGCAGAACGGTTGAGAGCTATTTCTTTAGGAATATATTTATTGGTTGAAATATTGGTGGTTCCATGAATGTAGAAATCTTTTTTTTAAGATTATATATTTAATTAATAAATGAATATATTGAACTAAATCTCTCCTAAGAGAATAAAAAAAATCTTTCGTTTATATCACAACTTGATGAATAATAAAGTCTGTAGAAAATAAAAATCTTAATTGTTTCATTAAAAAAGAATATTCTTTTCTATCAAATTACATCAATTAATATCAAAAGCTATAAATCATCTTAAAACTTCAAAATGTTGTACCTATGTTGTACCCAAGGCATTTTTATAAAAAATAAAAGGGTTTCAATTTCTCGAAACCCTTGTTATTACTTGTAGCGAGAGCGGGGCACGATCCCGCGACCTCCGGGTTATGAATCCGACGCTCTAACCAGCTGAGCTACCTCGCCTTTTAAGGCTGCAAATATAAAAACAATATTATTGTTAGCAAACATAAGTTATGCAAAATATTATTAAAAAATGTTGTTAAACTTATCAATTTATGTATATATTGAGCAACATAAATTTTAAAAACACTTATGGACGATAAAATTAAATTTGAAATAGAATTTCCTATACACGCTTCACCACAATTATTATATCAATATATATCCACACCATCAGGTTTATCAGAATGGTTTTCAGACAACGTGAATTCAAGAGGCGAGTTGTTTACTTTTATTTGGGACGATAGTGAAGAACAAGCCAAGTTATTGAGCAAAAAAACAGGAGAACGCGTAAAATTTAGATGGCTTAGCGATGAAGAAGATGAATTATTGACTTATTTTGAGATAAGGATCCAGGTGGACGAAATCACTAAAGATGTTTCTTTAATGATTGTTGATTTTGCTTATGATGATGAAATTGATGAGGCAAAAATGTTATGGGAAAATCAAATATCAAGCTTAAAGCAGGTTTTAGGTTCAGCATAGTAAATAATTATAATACAAATACTTAAGTGTCCTAACTCTTGTTTTTTTATAAGGGTTTTGGGCTTTTTTTTATGATAAATTTTAACGAAAAACTACAGGATGACAACGCATTGTTGTCAATACACAACAGAGGGTTTAACTATGGTGATGCGCTTTTTGAAACCCTAAAAGTATCTTATGGCAAGCCGCTGTTTTGGGAAGACCATTATTTTAGGCTTATGGCATCCATGCGTATGATGCGTATGGATATACCAATGAATTTCACCATGGATTTTCTAGAAAATCAAATCAAGCAATTACTGGAAGCTAATAATTTGCAACAGGTATCATCCCGTGTAAAACTAATCGTTTACAGGAGTGAGGGCGGATTCTATTTGCCAAAAACCAATGATGTAGGTTTTATGATAACAGCAAGTCAGATTGAAGATGATTTTTATTTGCTTAAAACCGATTCGTATGAAATAGACCTGTTCAAAGATTTTTATGTATCACCAAGTTTACTTTCTACACTAAAAACCAATAATAAGGCCATAAATGTAGTTGGAAGTGTGTTTGCCAATGAGAATAATTTGCAAAATTGTTTATTGTTAAATACTGATAAACAGGTTATTGAAGCACTAAACGGAAATGTTTTTGTAGTTAAGGGGCATACTATAAAAACACCACCCTTAACGGATGGTTGTTTAAAAGGCATTATGCGAAAACAGCTTATTGAAGTTATAAGTGAACTACCCGATTATGAGTTACTGGAAGCATCCGTATCACCTTTTGAACTTCAAAAAGCCGATGAAATTTGGGTTACTAATGTTATTATGGGAATTCAGCCTGTGACCAAATACAGAAAGAAATTGTTTGAAGCCAATGTGGCCAAAACGGTTTTGCAGAAATTAAATGTAAGAATGCGGTTGCACTAATTGTAATTGGGATTCTCCGGCGCATTGGACCAAATACTATACTCGCCTCCAAATTCGAGCATTTTTTCTTTCCAAAAAGATTCATAGTCTTTTTCTATGATTTCTTTTTTATAGATGTTTTCTGTAACAACCCAAGAGCTTGCTTTTAGCTCATTCTCCAATTGATTGGATTTCCAACCTGAATAACCAAGAAAAAAACGAATGTCTGTTTCATTAATTTGATGATTGGCAATGAGTTCGGCTACCTTATTAAAATCACCACCCCAAAAAATGCCAAGGGAAATTTCAATACTTTCTGGAATTAAATGTGGTACTTTATGAATAAAATAGAGATTATCCTGTTCTACAGGTCCACCATTATATACTTTAAATGAAGCTTCTACCTCAGGAACTAAATCATTAATAGTATACTCTAAAGGTTTGTTGAGTATAAAACCAATGGAGCCTTCATCATTATGGTCTGCTAGTAAAACTATAGACCTATTAAAAGAAATATCACCTATAATAGCAGGCTCAGCTATTAACAAATCACCTTTTTTTGGTTTCGTTGTAATCATTTAAGGCAAATTAGTGTTTTAAACTTAGTATTTATTTATTAAAAAAGCAACTGTTTGCTTGTTTTTTCAATAAAAAAAGCCTTCACAAATGAAGGCTTTTAAAATATTTAACGAAGTAAATTAGTTTATAGCGTTAGATAAATCTGAACCAGCTTTAAACTTAACCACTTTTTTAGCTTTGATTTTAATGGTTTCTCCAGTTTGAGGGTTTCTACCTTCTCTTGCAGCTCTTTTAGAAACTGACCAAGAACCAAATCCTACTAATGATACGCGTTTACCTTTTTGTAAGGCACCTTCAATATCAATTAATAATGATTCCAATGCTTTTTTAGCAGCAGCTTTAGTAATTCCAGCGTTTTCTGCCATTCCATCGATTAAATCTGTTTTGTTCATAATGTAAAATTTAATTATTAATAAATTGTTGGTTAAACATTTTTGTTAAATCCTATACAAATTTATACGGATTATGCAATCATGCAAGTAATAGCAAGGGAAATGCGCTGTAATGTTGATAACTTATGACATTTGTTGATAACGCCTATGCATTTTGTCGATTTTTTTCAAAATATCAGTAAAAATAGGGCTTTAGAGCATTTTGGCATCCGCTTCAAACGTATACCCATTTAAAAGTGATTTGACATCCATGGAACGTTTTCCAGGAAGTTGTATTTCTTTTATGATAATAAAGCCATTTTTGCCTGCAACTTTAAGGTCTTGTTTTGAGGCAATAACAGTTCCTGTCACAAAATTGTGGTCAGTTTCTTCTATTTCGCTTTTAAATATCTTTACTGAAACGGAATCATTATTATTAATCAGGGTACACCAAGCGCCTGGATATGGGCTCAAGCCACGGATTTTATTATGGATGTTGGTCATGGATTCGTTCCAATCTATTTTGCAGTTGTCTTTATTGAGCTTGTAAGCAGTTTTGATATCTTTAAATTCTATTTGTGGTGTTGTATTTACAGATCCATGTTGTATTAAATCAACGGTTTTTAATACCAACTGACTGCCTAAGTCCATTAGTTTATCATGTAAACTTCCGGCATTGTCATTGGGTTCAATAGCTATGGATTCTTGCAGAATCATTTCGCCTGTATCAATTTTTTCATCAATAAAAAACGTGGAAACGCCAGTTTTGGTCTCACCATTTATAATGGCCCAATTGATAGGAGCTGCTCCTCGATAATTTGGCAGTAGTGATGCATGTAGATTAAATGTACCATAAACGGGCATCTGCCAAACTGCTTTGGGCAGCATCCTGAAAGCCACCACAATTTGTAAATTGGCTTGGAGCGCTCTTAACTCAGCCAAAAACGATTCGTCTTTTAAATTAGTGGGTTGTAGGATTGTTAAGTTTTGCGATACGGCGTATTGTTTCACGGCACTTTCATGTAGTTTTTGTCCACGTCCCGCAGGTCGGTCTGGTGCTGTAATAACACCAACTATTTTGTACTGGTTTTCTACCAATGCCTGCAATGATGCCACAGCAAAATCAGGGGTTCCCATGAATACAATCCGTAGTTCTTTCATTTATGAAAAAGTTTATAAGTGTTTGTTTTTGTAACTGAAATGATTTGATGTTCTAGCAATAGCTGTATGACGTTGTTTAACTCTGTTTCGGGACATTTTAGAGCAGCTACAATGCTTCTTGATGACATGTCGGAATGTTCCAATAACTCAATAACACGATTTCTAAGAGCTTTTAGGTCTTGGGGTTTTATGTTTTTTTTTGCCTTGGAACAAACCGAGCAAATACCACAGTCAATTGTTTCCTTTTCTCCAAAATAGGAGAGTAGCTGTCTGCTTTTACAAACGGTATCGTTTTTAATGTAATCAAGAACAGCGTTCACTTGTGCCAGTTTTAAGTTGTTTTGTTGTTCTATAATGTTGGCAATTCTGTTAATGGTCTTGTCGTCTTCCCGAGGTTGGATAAACGTAATCTGGGCATCTGTTTTTGAAAGGTTTAGACTGATAATTTCGTCTTTTTCCAATTGTTTTAAAACAGAAATAACAACCGTTTCTGATGTTGCCGCTTTGTCTGCAATCTTTAGTGTGTTAATGGTGGTATCATGCTCAAAGATACCACCATACATTCTGAGCATGGTTTTAACAATGAGCGCCTTATCTTGGTGGGTTTCCAAATAATGAAACACGACGGGGTTTGATGCAACAACCTGCATGGATACTTTATTGTGGAACTGCCTTGATAAGTTAATAATACTGGTTCTGTCCAACAACAGCAACGCATTGTAACAAATTATATTGCTGAAATTATAGGTTTTACAAAATGTGTTAA
Organism: Yeosuana aromativorans; assembly: GCF_014646655.1. Taxonomy (GTDB): domain Bacteria; phylum Bacteroidota; class Bacteroidia; order Flavobacteriales; family Flavobacteriaceae; genus Yeosuana; species Yeosuana aromativorans. Next base: position 11,949 of record NZ_BMNR01000012.1, read on the forward strand.
AATCGAAATCATGCGTGGTGTATTCACCTTCTCCATAGGATATTTGAAAGTAATTGCAAAGCTTTCTATACACTTGCTTAATGTAATCAACGGTTGGTAATACGCTTAAAAATTGGTTTTTAACCAGCTGTTCATCACTATTGTTTTTAAGAATGACCGCAAAGGCTTTTTCACCATTTCTGCCAGCACGACCTGCTTCTTGGAAATAACTTTCCATACTTTCCGGCAGGTTAAAATGGATGACTGTTTTTACATCGGGTTTATCAATGCCCATTCCAAAGGCATTTGTGGCTATCATAACTTGCTTTTGGTTGTTCAACCATTGGCTCATGTTGGATTCTTTCTCCTTATTGGAAAGGCCGCCGTGATAATAAGTTGCGCCTATTCCTTTGGATTCTAAAAAGGTACTGATATCCAAAGTCAACTTTCTGTTTCTTACATAAATAATGGAAGGCGCTGTATATTTTTTTAATATGCTCTCAATGCGATAATATTTATCATCTTCATGCAACACCATATAGGCTAAATTAGGTCTTGCAAAGGACTGTTTGAAGATTTTAGGCTGGATAAAATCCAGTTCGTTGACAATATCCTCAACTACTTTTGGTGTAGCCGAAGCCGTTAAGGCCACAACATTAACACTGGGCTGAATTTGTCTTAACAACGTAATATTTTTATAGGCCGGCCTAAAATCATTGCCCCATTGTGAAATACAATGCGCTTCATCAACAGCAATCAGATTCACGTTCATTTGCTTGATACGCTCTTGAATCAGTTCCTGTTGTAAACGCTCTGGCGACAAATACAGGAATTTGTAATTGCCATAGATGCAATTATCTAATAAGCAATCCAACTGCTCGGGTTTAATGCCACTTGTTATCGCCATAGCCTTAATGCCTTTGTCCTTAAGGTTTTCCACTTGATTCTTCATAAGGGCAACCAATGGCGAAATAACAATACAAATACCATCTTTGACCAGGGCAGGTATTTGAAAGCACAGAGATTTTCCGCCACCAGTGGGCAATAGTACAAAGGTGTCTTCACCGGCAATGACAGCATCTATAATGTCTTCTTGAAGCGGTCTAAACTCAGTGAAGTTCCAATAGCGTTCTAATATGTTTATAGGATGTTGCAACAAGCAGCTTTAAAGGTTATCTATAATAAAATCGGTGCGTTCTTCAATAGTTCCAAAGGGAACTTCTGTAATAAAGTATCCTAAATCCTGATAGGTTTGCTTTAATAACTGATGAATTTCAACAGATTCCTCAAAGGTTTCAAGGCGTTCATTATCTGAAATGTAAATGGATTCCCAAGGTGGTAACAAAAACACATGGTTATATTTGTTATTGTGACAAATACTTAAAAAATCGTCATTATATACTTGGTTAAAAAATGCCATATAGGCTAATACATCAGGAATACCACGGTCAAAAAACACCAATGGTTCTTTTATAAGTGAGGCCTTTTTAAATTGTTCCAAACGTCCGTGTAACAATCTGTTGTTAAAATCCATGGGGTCTTTTACAAATGCAATAGGATTTGATTTGTGGTCTGACGGATCATGGGATTGTTTTGCTTCTAAAGTCAAGGTTCTGATAATTTCATCAAAGCAATAAAAATTCAGATGTTTCAATTCATTTATAATGGAAGTCTTTCCAGTTCCTGGTCCGCCCGTAATGACAATTTTCTTACTATTCAAGGAATCAATATTTTGCTGTAAAATTCGGAATTTAAATGATTAAAAAAAAATGTAACCAAAACAGTATATTTGCACCATATAAAATAATTATGAGTTCAAATCAAAATCCCGAGGAATTTTACGAAAAACTAAAAGGCCAATTATACGAAACGGCTGCGTGGCCATCAGAATACCTGTATAAGTTTATTATTAAATCAGATGTGCATGCCATAGCTAAAATTGAGGCTATGTTTAATAACATAGGTGCAGTAATTCACACAACAGAATCAAAAAATGGTAAATACACCAGCATATCCATTAACGTACTGATGGAAAACCCAGAAGCCGTGATTGCAAAGTACAAAGAAGTTGCAAATAATGTAGAAGGCGTCATTAGCCTTTAGTTTTTTTTTGTTACTTTTGAACTTGCATAACAACTACATGCACAAATATTTAACTCTACACATTTTATTTTGACAATAGATAATTTAGAATACAACACAGAACGTGAGCATTTAATCATTCCAGAATATGGTCGCCACATGCAAAAAATGATTAATTACGCCAAAACAATAGAAAACAAGGAAGAGCGCGAAAAAATCGCCAAGTCCATTATTGCCGTCATGGGTAACCTGCAACCGCATTTACGTGATGTGCCTGATTTTCAGCATAAACTATGGGACCAATTGTTTATTATGTCCAATTTTGAATTGGATGTTGATTCTCCATACCCAAAGCCATCCAAGGAATTTCTTGAGGAACATCCAGAACCATTAAAGTACCCACAAAATTTTCCAAAATACCGTTTCTATGGCAACAATATCAAAACCATGATTGACGTTGCTAATACGTGGGAGGAAGGTGAGCTTAAGGAAGCCCTTATTTTTACCATTGCCAATCACATGAAAAAGTGTTTTTTAAACTGGAACAAGGATACTGTTGAAGACGATGTTATTTTTCAGCATTTATATGAGCTGTCTGGTGGTAAAATAAACCTTAAGAACACTGATGAGGATTTATCAGATGCTACCAGCTTAATGCGTACCAAGACCAAATTCAATACCGGAGGAAAAAAAGGAGGCCACAAGAAAAACTCAAATCGCCAAAGAAAACGTTATTAAACCTAATGTATGGGAACATTTAAAATTGAAGGTGGCCATCAGTTAAAAGGTCAGATTCAACCGCAAGGCGCTAAAAATGAAGCCTTACAGATTTTATGTGCCGTATTGCTCACTCCAGAGCTTGTCACCATTCACAACATTCCTGACATTGTAGATGTCAATAAGCTTATCAATTTGCTAAGAAAATTAGGCGTTAAAGTTAATGAGCTTCATCACGGTTCATATACATTTCAAGCAGACGACTTGAATTTAAAATATTTGGAATCAGACGATTTTAAGGTTGACGGACGTGGTTTGCGTGGTTCCATTATGATTGTTGGTCCCTTATTGGCGCGTTTTGGAAAAGGCTACATTCCCAAGCCGGGAGGTGATAAAATTGGTCGTAGACGTTTGGATACCCATTTTGAAGGTTTGATAAAATTAGGTGCCAAATTTAGATACAGTAAAGAAGAACAGTTTTATGGTGTTGAAGCCAAAAAACTTAAGGGCGCTTATATGCTTTTGGAGGAAGCCTCGGTTACCGGAACAGCCAATATTGTTATGGCTGCCGTGTTGGCCGAAGGTACCACCACCATTTACAATGCCGCTTGCGAACCCTATTTGCAGCAATTATGTAAAATGTTGAATAGAATGGGTGCTAAAATTAGTGGCGTGGGATCCAATATGTTGATTATTGAAGGTGTTGATAGCTTAGGAGGCACCACACATACCATGTTGCCCGATATGATTGAAATTGGTAGTTGGATCGGACTGGCTGCCATGACCAAAAGTGAACTGACCATTAAAAACGTGAGTTGGGATGATTTGGGATTAATTCCCAATGTGTTTAGAAAATTGGGTATCACCGTTGAAAAACAAGGTGATGATATCCATATTCCGGCACATACCAATGGCTATGAGATACAAAGTTTTATTGATGGCTCTATTTTAACCATTTCAGATGCGCCTTGGCCTGGATTTACACCCGATTTGTTAAGTATTGTTTTGGTAGTGGCCACACAAGCAAGAGGCAGCGTATTGATTCATCAAAAAATGTTTGAAAGCCGTTTGTTCTTTGTAGATAAACTCATTGATATGGGCGCAAAGATTATTTTATGCGACCCACACAGAGCTACGGTGATTGGCCATGATTTTAAATCGACATTAAAAGCCACCACCATGACCTCACCTGATATTCGTGCTGGAGTTTCTTTGTTAATTGCGGCATTATCGGCTAAAGGCACGTCAACCATTCAAAATATTGAGCAGATTGATAGAGGCTATGAGCGTATTGATGAACGTCTGCGCGCTATAGGTGCTCATATAGAACGGGTGGAGTAGATTTTGGAAAAGTGCATGCACGCTTGATCACAAGCTTTTTTTTCGTCTAACTATTTTCACAACTCGGTTATATATGATTTCTGCTAAATTCCAGTCATAACCATCAAAGTTAGTTGTGTTATTAAATTGAATGACAACCGTGTCTATATCCTTAAAATATTTTGCGATGCTTTGATAACCAACTAGCAGGCCCGTATGCTCGTACTTATAAACGGAGGAATAAATCTCCTGTTCTCCTTCATTAAATACAGAACCATCATTTAAAGCTCTCAAGAATTTACCAACATCCTCTGCAGTTGCTAGCATTAAGCCTGTATACTGGGTTTTAAAATCTTCATCAACTCCAACATAATAGCCACTCATTACATCATTTATATCCACGTCATGCAAGGAACCAAACGTGTGTTTTAACCCAAGTGGATTTAAAATCTCTTCTTTTATATATTGTTGGTGTGGATATCCCAACGTTTTATCAATAAGATCTTCAATCAACATGTAATTGGTATTTGAATACCCATAATCTTTACCTGGTTTAAAGTCTGCTGGTAAATCCAGTGCATAATTAAGTGTTTCTTGTCTGTTTTTTGGAGGATTTATCCAATAATCAGGGTGGTCAACGTAATTGGGAATGCCACTTCGATGTTGCAGCATCATTCTCAAGGTAATCTTATCTGAATACTCAATTCTATCGGCTAGTTCTGGAAAATATTCAGCAAGCGTTTTATCCAACGACAAACGGCCTGCTTTGACTAATTTTGTGGTAGCAACAGCAATATATAGTTTGGTAATACTAGCAATTTTGAATAATGCTTGTGGATAAGCAGGTATTTTCTTTTTTCTATCATGCCAGCCTGCAGCATAAAACTCAGCTGGTTTTCCTGCTTGGTCAACATAAACAATCATGCCGTCAAATCCATAATTTATTCCTTCATTTAATTGTTCTTGAACCGTATCAGGTAGTGGTGTTATCCAAGCTCTCACCAAAATCCATGGTACAAAATACAAAGAAGCTATGCTTGCCGTAATAAATGCTATTCTGAGTATTCGTTTAATTTGTTTTTTGTTCATATTATTTTTGTTAATCTAGTTTTTTTATTTTCTGAGTACTGAAAATCAATCAAATATAAATATTTTTTAAGTTTAGTTTAGTTCAGCAGGTTTTGATATTACTTTGGTTTTTTTTCTTCAGTATTGAATTTCCATTTTAAACCAAACAACGGTCTTAATATATTGATTCTTCTTAAAATAAATTCATAAATAAGGAAACAAACCATAAAAGTGAAAAGCATGATTCCAACAAATTCTACAAACGGAGGCAGATTTAATGGCAAGATAATTAAGGCTCCTGCAAACAATACAAACATATGAATGATGTAAACCGGATAAGCTGCTTGACTTAAATAGGTTAACCTAGCGCTTGGTTTATTGAGGTATTGGTATCCAAGCCCAAAAACGCCAAATATCCAACAATTTGATTCAATAGCTTTGAGGTAATACATAGCAGGATTTTCAAAACCATTAAGACGTAACGCGAAAAGAATGACGGCTATGGCTATGTATAACCATTTCCATTTCAAGAGCGTTTGCCAAAAGCTATTGCCGCTATACACAAAGAGAAACCCAAAAAAGAAAGCTAGTAGGCCAATAAAAAATCCATGCCAGGTTTGTGCATATAATTCAAATAATTGTGGCTTAACCAGTATTAACTCTAGGATAAAGAAGACAGACACAGACAATGGACCAACTGCATAGGACATCACTTTTGATATTATCTTTTTGAATTTACCATTGTCATGTTTTTTCAAATAAAAAAAGAGGGGTGAAAGTATAATCACATAAGCGAAAATATTACCCAAAAACCACAAATGACCACTATCTGGAAAATAGCTAAAAGGCATCTTGTAGAATTTTTGAAAAATAATCATGTGCAAAGGCGTGATGGCAAAATAACCAAAAACAAAGGGTAAAAGAATGCGCTTGGCGCGTTCTGTGAGCAATTGTTTCCAATTTCGTTTTTTCATTGCAAAATAGAGGCCCATTCCAGATACAAAAAATAAGAGCGGAATTCGCCACACGTTTAACATAGTCATAGGTGTCCACAATCCTTCTAAAGCGTCCTCACTTCTTATAAAACCAATAAACATGGCCCAAGGTTGAAATATGATGGCTATATGGTAAATCAATAGTAAACCAATAGCGATAACGCGTATCCAGTCTATGTCGTATCTTCTTTCAGTTGTCATTCTAAGTTGTTTTATAATTGGTTATTTATTGTAACATCATTGCCACAACCGGACGCGCTTTTTGCAATTCATCCATATCAAGAGTGAAGCCCATTGGTTTTAATTGTTGAATGATCATATCGTAAAAAGGTTTGATCTCAGCAAAATTTCCCATTACAGTCTCACGTGGTGTTGCGCCAAAATTATTTCTAATGGTTTTATCTGCGTTGGCATCTATTAGCATTTGAACAATTTCAATACGGCCAAAAAAAGCGGCGTTATGTAAAGCGGTGCCTCCATCATTGTTTTTTATGGACAAATCGGCATGCGCGTCAATAAGTGCCTTGGCTATTTCTGGTTTATTAAATGTAGCTGCTGTCATTAATGGTGTTGAACCGCTCATGGGCTCTTTTTCATTTATATTTGTACCAGCTTTTATATGCTGTTTTACTGCGTCCAGATTTCCAGTTATAACAGCGGTTTGAATGTCTATACTAGGTTTTTTTGCTGTTGATTTGGTTTCAGTCTTACTAATAGTCTGACTGTCTTTTTTGTTAGATTGGGCGCAGCCAGTATTAATTAAAATAATGAATAGAGCCATTTTTAGTGTCATTTTAATGGAATTGATTTTTTGTGTTTTCATGATTTAAATTTTTTAGAATTATTATTTTGATTTTTCTACTACAAAGATCTGGTAATATGTGATGCAGCAATAAACAGCCATGTGGCAACTTATATCAAGTTTGTTTTAAGCATAAAAACTATGGCGCAGAAGTATCAATTATGAAGCATTTGTAAAATGATGTCTTAAAAAAAAGGAAAAGCGTTTAAATAAAATTTTCTATTTTAGTTAGAGTTAAAAATATATGTCTGGTAATCTTCATCAAGTGAAATTTATAGAACAAGCCGAGTCTTTGGTAGTTGAAAATATTTCCAATGAGCAATTTGGTGTTTCTGAGTTGGCAGATCTTATGAACATGAGCCGTTCAAATTTGCTCAGAAAAATCAAGAAACAAACCCAGCTTAGTGCCAGTCAATTTATTCGTGAAGTACGCCTTAAAAAAAGCATGGACATGTTGCAACAAACCGAGATGACCATTTCTGAGATTTCTTATCAGGTTGGTTTTGGAAACACCTCATACTTTATTAAATGCTTTAAGGAACTTTATGGATATCCGCCGGGCGAAGTTAGAAAAGGAGATAAAGAAGTCCCTGTTACAGATGCCATTACCAAGACACCTTCTGGTTTTATAAAACAGTACCGATTACCTATTGTTGTGATAACTGCCATCATTGTTGTTGCAGTAGCCGTTTTGGTTTTTAATATATTCTTTATTCACTCAGATGAAAAAGCGATGGACATAAAAAAATCCATTGCCGTATTGCCTTTTAAAAACATGAGTAGTGATTCTACTAATCTTTATTTTGTGAATGGACTTATGGAATCTACCCTCAATAATTTACAAAAGATTAAAGATTTAAGGGTGATTAGCAGAACGTCCGTAGAAAAATACAGGCATACAAACAAGACAATTTCTGAAATTGCAAAAGAGCTCAACGTCAGTTATTTGGTTGAAGGCAGTGGCCAGCGCATTGATGATCAGGTGTTATTGAATATTCATTTAATAGAAGCCTCAAATGACACCCCAATATGGGCTGAACAATACAAGCACAAGGTGGTAGATATTTTCTCTTTACAAAATGCGGTAGCCAAAAAAATTGCAGATGCCATTCAGGCTAAGGTAACACCAGCAGAATTGCAACAAATTGATAAAAAACCTACCGAAAATTTGGTGGCATACGATTACTACCTTAAAGCCCTAGAGCCCTATCAAACAGAGACTAAAGAAGGTTTGGAAAAAGCCATTCCCTTATTTAAAAAAGCAATAACCGAGGATCCTAAATTTGCCTTGGCATATTCTAAACTGGCTGTGTCTTATTACTACTTAGACTTAAATCTAACCAAAAAGCGTTATACAGATGTCATTAATAATTACGCCGACAAAGCCTTACTTTATGATTCCAAATCTGCCGAAAGTCTGATTGCAAAGGCACTCTATTACATAAACATTAATGAGTATCGATTGGCGGTACCACATTTAGAAAAAGCATTGGAATATAATCCCAATTCATCTTCTGTGGTACAAATATTAGCCGATTTGTATTCTCGTGTCATTCCAGATACAGGCAAATATTTGCAATATGCCCTAAAAGGCTTGCAAATTGATATTCAATCAAATGATTCAATAAGTAAAAGCTACATGTATCTGGCTCTTAGCAATGCCTTTGTTCAAAATGGTTTTACAGATGAAGCGCTCAAGTATATAGACCTTTCCTTAGATTACAACCCAAACAATTATTATGCACCTTATCTAAAAGTATTTATCCAATATGCAAAACAGCAAAATATGGTAAAGGCTACAAGGTCATTGGTAAAAGAATGGGAAAAAGATACTACGCGTTTAGATATTATGCAGGAAGTGGCAAAGTTTTATTACTTTCAAGAAAAGTATGATAGTGCTTACTATTACTACGATAAGTTTGTTAAAATTAAAGAAAGGAATGGTTTACACATGTATCCGCAAGAAGATTTGAAGATAGGATTAGTGTATGAAAAAATGGGCCATGACGAAAAGGCTAAAGCCTTTTACAAAGCGTATGCTGAATATTGTGAAAATGACCAATCTATATACCAATCAGCTAGTTTGGCAATGAAATATTTGCATGAGGGTAAAAACGATTTGGCCGTAGAACAACTTAAAATTTTTGCCACCAAAAACAATTACCAATATTGGATTTTGTTGTTTATTGAAAAGGATCCACTCATGAAATCCTTGAAAAGTCACCCGGAATATAATGAGGTCATTCAGAAAATTAAAGATAGATTCTGGGAAAATCACAATCAATTGAAACAATCATTAACAAAAAAAGGATTGATATAAAATCAAAAAACAGTTTTTGTCAAAAACCTTTTATTTTGGATAACTTCTAACATTTTAAAAAATACCAACGGCCAGTTCTGCCCAAATCATTACAAATCCAATAATAACAGTAGCTATCAATGCTAAGCGTTTTGATGGTTTAGAAACACGTTGTAAAATAAAATCAATAGCCAAACCAACACAAAACAAGAGTGCACCCATCACTAAAAAATCAAGACGACTCCAATTGACTTCGTCCGTAAATTGCATAGCTATAAATGGAATTAACAATAGCGCCAACAAACTAGAAAGAATAATAAAAAGTCTTTTGTTTTTCATAAGCATTAAAAACTAAATTTAATAAATATTTATTTAATTCAATGCTCTTTTATAAGTTTCCAAACAACGTTCCCTGGCAAATTTATGATCAACAATAGGAGTAGGATACGTAAGCTCTTGAAAATCGGGAACCCATTGTTTTATATAGTCTAGGTTTTTGTCAAACTTTTCAATTTGTGTGGTTGGGTTGAAAATCCTGAAATACGGAGCAGCATCCACACCGCAACCGGCAACCCATTGCCAATTCCCAACGTTGCTGGCCATTTCATAATCGTGTAATTTTTCAGCAAAATAGGCTTCACCCCAGCGCCAATCAATCAATAAATGCTTGCATAAAAAGCTTCCTACCAGCATACGTACACGGTTATGCATAAACCCGGTTTCATTGAGCTGTCGCATGCCGGCATCAACTAACGGATAGCCTGTTTTACCGTCACACCATGCTTTAAATTCTTGTTCATTATTTCGCCAAACAATGCGGTCATATTGCGGTTTAAAGCTTTCGGTAGCTGTATGTGGAAAATGCCAAAGAATTTGCATAAAAAATTCGCGCCAAATCAGTTCTTGCCAAAAGATTTCATTCTGTTCTGCAGTAGCTTGTTTAATAATGTTTCGAATACTAACGGTTCCAAAGCGCAAATGTGGCCCCAATCTGGAGGTAGAATCTTTTGCTGGGAAATTACGGGTTGCTTCGTAATTTTTTATAAGGTTTGTTGAAACAGTATAAGGCTTAATGGATTGTGTTGAAGTCTTGAATCCCATATCATTCAGATTAACTGATGGCAGAGATGTGTTTTTTACAAGATTGTTTAAGAGTGATTTGGTATCAAAAGTATTGATTTCTAATGCTTTAAAAGTAGATTTCCATTGTTTCATGTAAGGCGTGTACACAACATAAGGTGTGCCATCACTTTTTACAATTTCATCTTTTTCAAATATAACTTGATCCTTAAAAGTTTTGAATCCTATGGATTTATTATCAAGAAAGTTTTTTATTTCATAATCTCTCTTGGTGGTATAGGGTTCATAATCATGATTGGTAAAAACAGTCTCAATGGAATAATCTTGAACAAGTTGATTAAAAACATCTATGGGTTTGCCATGAAACATTCCAAGACTTAAGCCATAATCATTTTTAAGAGTTTGGTTTATGCTTTGTAAGGTTTCATAAATAAAGGTAACACGTGCATCGTCTTCAGGAAGCTTATCCAAAATTTCGGAATCAAAAATGAAAACAGGAAGTACAGGAAGATTTCCTTGTAAGGCATGATATAAACCCACGTTATCATCAAGCCTTAAATCGCGCCGAAACCAAAAAATATTGATAGGTTGCTGCATATTAGTAGGTTCCAAATAAAGCTTCTAATTTTTTGGTTCTGTAGTTGAAAATTTCTTCAAGTTTAGGTCTTATTAAAATGGGATGCACCAATTGCCCAAGAAACCCAAAAGGCACTTTGTAGTCAATGATATCTTCCATTTCAATGCCACCATCTATTTCCTTGATAAAATGTTTATGATGCCAAAGGGCATAAGGACCAAAGCGCTGTTCATCCACAAAATAATGGTTGTCTATAACATGAGTGATTTCTGTGACCCATTTGGTTTTAATACCCAAAACAGGTGTTACGATATACTGGATGATTTGACCAGCAAACATAGGTCTGTCTGCACCGGAGAGAATATGAAAACCCATATAATCGGGGGTGATAGTCTTTAGGTTTTTAGGATCTGATAGGAAATCCCAAGCTTGCTTAACAGTGATTGGCAACTTTTGTTTTTTGTGTAAGGTGTAAATCTTCATGTTTTAATTGTAAAGTAAAATGTAGAGATTCAAGGAACAAGCCACTATTAACCAAAGTGTATAAGGGAGTATTAATAAGGATTTTAAGCCCAATTGTTTTTGGTAGGTAAACAAAAATGCTGCTACAATATAGAGTAGGGAAACGATAAAAACGAAACCTAAGGCTATTAGATGCTGATTAAAAAACACAAAATTCCACCCAACATTCAAAATAAACTGAACAGTGAATAATATTTTCACTTTGGTGTTGGGCACCATCATATATAAATAGGCCATGTATATTGAAAAGCAAAACATGATTGTTGACCAGGCTACTCCAAAAGCCCATCCTGGAGGTGTCCAAGGCGCTTTATTAAGCTGCATATACCAATTGGTCTGAGGACCGTTATTCATTAATAATGTGCCAATAGCCAGAGCACCAAAATTGATTACCAAAAAAAACAGTATATATTTTAGTGTTTTCATTTTGGGGAATTTAAGCGGTCTATCTTGTTTAAGATTTCTTGAGCCTCAGCAAATTTTTTATCACTTTCTTTTCTGTCAGTGAGTAACAACATTTGAAATTCCTTCATGAGCTTTTCATACTTCTTTTGAAGCTTTTCCTCTTTTGGATTGGTTTTAAATACAGCAACCATGATTATTGTTTTAAATGTTTGGTAATGGTATCGCTCATAGGATTGACTATGGAATAATAAAAATCCACTAAGTTTCCGCTTGGGTCAACTAAATATTTTTGAAAATTCCATTTAACGGTTGAACTGGATTGGTCGTTTTTGCCTTTATCGGTTAACCATTGATATAATGGATGTTGGTTGTTTCCTTTGACATCAATTTTCTCGGTCATCACAAAAGAAACGCCATAATTAGCCTGACAAAATTCCTTGATTTGCTGTGGAGTTCCTGGTTCTTGGTTTCCAAATTGATTACAAGGCAGTCCAATAACCATCAAGTTGTCTTTGTAGGTATCATAGAGTTTTTGTAAATCCTTGTATTGACCGGTAAAGCCACATTTAGAGGCCACATTTACAAATAGAATATATTTACCTTTGTATTGTGATAAATCAATAGGATTTCCAGTTAAGCTATTGATTTTGATATTATAAATTGATTCTGTGGGTGTTGTTTGTGCCGTGGTTTTATTGAAAATTGAAAACATAAGAGTGATAATAAATAGTTTTTTCATCTGTTTAAATTTTAAAGGTAACAATCCCGCAGTCCATTTCAAAGACTTGACCCGAAATAGAGGCAGCTTTTTCAGATATTAAAAAAGCCGCCATACTTGCTACTTCATCAGGGTTTAGGAATTTCTTAAGTGGATGACGCTCTGTAATGGCGTCAATCATTTTGTCGTTGCGTAATAGTTTTGATGCCAATTCTGTGTTTGTGACAGTAGGGGCAATGGCATTAATTCTTAATGTAGGAGCCAGTTCTGCACCAAGTGATTTTACCAAGCCCTCAATGCCCGATTTTGCTGTTGCAATACTGGCATGAAAAGGCATTCCCAATTTTGCCGCTACCGTGCTAAATAACACAATGGACGGTTTTGTTCCTTTTTTGAGGGCTGGTAAATAGGTTTGAATAGCATTAACCGCTCCCAAAACATTAATTTCAAAATCGTCCCTAAAATCATCTAGACTGAGCCTTGAAATTGGCTTTAAATTAATGCTGCCTGGGCAATATACCAAGGCATCAGCAGTTTCTATGCTTGGTAATTCGTCTTTTAAAACATCGCAAGACATGTGTGTCAAGTTTTTGTGTTCTTGTTGCGGTGTTGTTCGGCTTATATTAATGACTTTATTGTTTGGCAGTAAAAGATACAATAGGGCGTTGCCTATTCCTTTACTGCCTCCAATAATGATAATTGTTTTCATCTATTAATTAATTGTTTAGATAATTCTGCAATTCTGCAATCTTTTCAGGTTTATTAAAAACACCACCATAGTACGATGTTACTGTTGCAGAAGTATCGTCCTTGATGCCTCTTGACGACACACATAAATGTTTAGCGTCAATAATAATGGCAATATCCTCAGTGTCCAGTATTTGTTTTAACTCATTGGCAATTTGATTGGTCAACCGCTCTTGTACTTGAGGCCTTTTGGCATAATATTGAACAATACGGTTCAATTTAGATAATCCAATAACTTTTCCAGAAGAAATGTAAGCAACATGGGCTTTACCAATTATTGGTACAAAGTGGTGCTCACAGTTGGAGTAAAAACTGATATTTTTTTCAACCAACATTTGATTGTATTGATATTTGTTATCAAACAAGGCTACTTTGGGTTTGTTTTGTGGATTTAAACCTGAAAATATTTCATCAATATACATTTTGGCAACGCGTTTTGGTGTGCCTTTTAGGGAATCATCGGTTAGATCCAATCCCATAACTTCCATGATTTCTTCAAAAAGCAACGCAATTCTTTCTTTCTTTTCAGCATCGCTGAGTTTAAAGGCATCAGGACGCATTGGGGTTTCCAAACTTGTAAATAAGTGGTCGTCACCAATCTCATCAAATGAAAAGGATTTTAAGGCGTGCCCATTTTTTTTTGTTTTTACTCGTAAAGTGTCTGTATTCATAGCAATCTTTTTTATGTGCTGTCTTTAAGTACTCATCTCTTAAAGCAAAGCAACGTTAACGTTTTGAAATTGAGTTATGTGTAATATGTTTTTGTCTTGAACATTTAAATCGCCCTTTGACAAAGCCTCTAAGCTTTACATGTTTTGTGGAACGGCCTTGAACACGTTTTCGCCATCGTTTAAAGCTACTTGGTTTTAATTCCCTGCGCATGAGTTCTATGACCTCTTGTTCTGAACAATTAAATTGATAGGCTATGGCTTCAAAAGGAGTGCGGTCTTCCCAAGCCATTTCTATAATTCTGTCAATATCTTTTGGAAGGTTTGTCATTAACTATCTATAAAGGCATATTGAGCGTCAAATTCAATCTTTTTGCTAAATAGTTTTTTGAAAAAACTTTTATTTTCCTTGAAATTGATATTGTTTTTAAAACGAATAAATTTTCCTTGGGCATGAATACTGCTTCCATTTGATTTGTATATCACTAAATGATAAAACGGAATTATCCATGTGTAGTTTCTTAAGCCTTTGTTGATTCTAACCAATAAACCGTTTGGGCGTAATTCTAAGTTGGCATATGTTATATCTGAAATGGAATTTACATACTGTTTTAAATTTGGGCTTACCTCTTCAATAACCATGCGTTTTGAGCCAATTCCTTTCATTTTAAATACTTCCAATAAAGAAAAAGGTTTGCCAACCACATCATTGATTAATTGGGTGTTGCTTTTATCTGAATATGTAGTATCTAAAACCATGAGTTAAAGATACAAAAAATTATAAAATGTTTAATATTTTTAATTAAAAGTTAAACAAAAAATTAACACTTAATTCTTTTTCGTCATTGACTTCAAACAATTGAACTATTTAAATATGTAATAAACAACTTGTTACGAATGCTTTATAGTGTGTTTTTTTAGGATGCGTTCGGCTTCTTTTTTTACCGTATTATCTTTTTTTAATTTCCATAAAATATCACTTGCTTTTTTTCTGGTTTCTTTAATATCTACTATTGGATAAGGATAATCTATTCCCAGTTTAAAGTTATGGAAAGCTTGATCCAGCTCTGTCATTAAGTAGGGCTGATGCACAAAAGGAATTTCTAACTGTCTTAATTCTGGAACCCATTTTTTTATGAAATTACCATCTGGGTCATGTTCTAAGCTGTTTTTTATAGGATTGTAAATACGAAGCGTATTTATGCCGGTTGCCCCAGCTTGCATTTGCAATTGTGGGAAGTGGATACCGGGTTCAAAATCCAAAAATAGTTGTGATAAATGCTTGGAAGCATCCTGCCAGGGTTGCCATAAATTATGAGTGAAAAATGAAACTACCAAGGCTCGCATTCTAAAATTCAAATAGCCGGTTTCTGCCAAACATCGCATACAGGCATCAATAAGCGGATATCCCGTTTGGCCTGTTTTCCAAACTTCTTGGTATTCTTTACTAACATGTTTCTTTAATTTTTGAAATCCTTTATTAATACTTTCTTCTTCCATGGTGTGTTCCATTTCAAACTTTTGAACAAAGTGCGATTGCCATCTCAATCTTGATATAAATGCATCCAAAGGTTTCTTGTCCTTTGCAGTGTCTCTTAACGTTTTGGCACGTTGATATACTTCCCGTATCGATAGGTTGCCCCATGCTATGTAGGGCGATAGTCTGCTACAGCTTGTTCTGGATAATTCTGGTTTTGAAATATGGAACATGTAGTTTTCATATCGTTTGTTTAAAAACGAATCTAAGTATTTTAGAGCAGTTGATCGTCCGCCTTTTTGGAACAGGGAATTTGTACTGGACTCTAGCGGCATAATTGAAAATAAGGTCTCCAAAGATTCAATTTCTTTTATGGTTAGCAATTGTGAATCACTTGGATGAAACGGTAAAAGATTGGTTTCAAAATAATCATTGTTTTTTTCTAACCAGTTTTCCCGATTCTTTAAACCACGAAAAACGCCATTGTTAATGGACTCATTCCAAGTAATCATATTGTTTTTGCAAAATCTCTTGAAGGATTGGTCTCTAACATAGGTTGTTAATATACCGGTTTCTTGGTGGGAGTATATCTCATGTATTTGAAAAACTGACAGTAATTGGTTTACGGTAGCGATAATGTCAGATTTCACTATTAAAATTTTGGAATTGTAAGAGTCTAATTCGGTATTTAAATCTACCAAAGACTGTTTGATGAAGTTCCAATGGCGTTCACTGTAATGCGGATCATTCATGAGCAATTCCTCAAAAACGTACAAGAGTAAAACCCGTTTACCAGACTTTAAAGCATTAAAAATTGCTTCATTATCCTGTAACCTTAGATCGCGCTTTAACCAGACAAGTTGTATTTGGGGTTTAGTATTCATCTTGATGTTCTATAATGTGTTTTGCTTTTGTTTTTATTTTGTGTAGTTCAGCAGCATCCATTTTATCCAATAACTTATACATCATGCCCATTCTGTAATTGTTTTCCAAAAATGGTCTTTTATCATCCAGAAAGTTCCAATACAAACTGTTAAACGGACAGGCACCATCTTCAGTCTTTTTGTTTTTATTATAATGACAATTACTGCAGTAATTACTCATTTTGTTAATGTAAGCAGCGGACGACACATAGGGCTTGGTAGCAATTTTTCCGCCATCAGCAAATTGACTCATCCCACGGGTATTGGTTATTTGCACCCATTCTATAGCATCAATGTAAATCCCTAAATACCAAGCATCAACTTCGTCGGGATTTGTTTGGGTCAGCAAGGCATAGTTACCGGTTATCATCAAGCGTTGGATGTGATGTGCATAACTGTTTTCAAGTGAGTTGTTTATGCTGTGTTTTAAGCAATTCATTTTTGTGTTTCCAGTCCAAAAGAACTCGGCCAACGAATGGGTGTTTTTTAATGTGTTTTCATTTTTAAAAGCAGGCATTAAAGCCCAATACATACCTCTCATATATTCTCTCCAGCCAATAATTTGCCTTGTAAAACCTTCTACTTGCGAAATATGAATCTCATTTTTATGAAGAGCGTAATAATTTGTAATGGTTTTTATAACATCTTTGGGAGCGATTAATTTTAGGTTTAGGGCAAATGATAATCTGGAATGAAAGAGGTTATTTTCCTCTGTATGTATAGCATCTTGGTAATCCCCAAAGGAAATCAATAAGTGCTCGCAAAAATATTTAAGCTGTTCCAGGGCTTGCTTTCTGTTAATTGGATATGGAAATGTATCTCCATTGAAATGGCCTATAGTTTTAATTTGGGCTTTTTGGATGTCTTTTACAATATCTGAAATATTATTTTTAAAGATTTTAGCTTTAGGAATGGTGTCTGTTTCATTCCATTTTTTTCTATTGCTTTCATCAAAATTCCATTTGCCGCCCTCAGGCTGGCCTCCAAGCATTAAGATATCATGTTTTTTACGCATGCATCTATAGAAATTTTCCATTACCCACTGTTTTTTACCTTTAAAAAAAATGGATAACTCCTTGCGGTCTGTATAAAAATGTTCAGCAGAAACTACTTTTGAATTGATTTTTAGTGATTTACAAAATGCTGTTAGTTGTTGTTCCAATCGATATTCATCTGGAAAGATATATTCAAATGTTTCAATATTATTTTTCTGAATTAATTGATTTAGATTATCAGTCAAATTGTGCTTATTATCATTACTATTGATTTTATAGTATGCAACTTGGTGCCCCATTTGTTTCAAATCTGAATGAAACTGACGCATGGCAGCAAAAAAACCAATAACTTTTTGAATATGATGTTGCACATAATCGGTTTCTTGTCTCATTTCAAAAAGGCAATACAAAACATTTTCGTTTTTATTTTTAAACCAAGAATGCTTGATATTAAGTTGGTCGCCTAATATGAGTCTGAGTATTTTCATTTTAAAAAAGTGTTTCTTGAAGCCATAAATTTTGGTAAGTTCCATTTGCATCATAACGATCTGCCTGTAATGACACATTAAATACTCTGTCTCTGGGGTCGTTGCCTACACCTGATACATACATCCAGTTACCATAATTACTATGTACATCATAATCTATAAGCATGGATTCAAAATAAGCAGCACCAATTCTCCAATCTAATTGTAGGTTTTTAGAAAAAAATGAGGCTACATTTTGTCGCCCTCGATTGCTCACCCAACCTGTTTTTTTCAATTCAATCATATTGGCGTTTACAAACGGCGAAGCTGTTTTACCATTAATCCAGTTTGACACTAAAGTTTGGTCAGAATTCCAATGGTAGCTTTTGTTTAAAATCCCACCAATTTTAAAAATATCGTTACCGTGTTTTAAGGCTATATATTTAAAGAAATCTCTCCAAATCAGTTCAAAAAATAGCCAGTAAGTAGATTCGTTTTTGTGGTATTTTTCTTCAAAGTCTTTCAGTTTCCAATAGATGGTTCTAGCTGAAATGCTTCCGTTAGCTAGCCAAGGAGATAATTTTGAGCTGTAATCCGTTCCTATTAAACCGTTTCTGGTTTTTTTGTAAACGCTTATTTTTTGTGTTTTAAAAAAATAATCATCCAAACGTTCTAAAGCGCTAGATTCGCCACCTTCAAAAGGAAATGTGGAATTTTTATGTGTTTTAAACGTTGTAAACCCCAGTTCTTCTAATGTTGGGATTGTTGTTGTGTTTTTAATGTTTAATATGGTTTCTGTGCCTTTGTTTTGCACAGTTGGTCTTACTTTACAAGACGTTTCAATTTTTTTTCTAAAATTAGTGAATACCTCTGGAATCGTTTGTGTTTCAGAAGCTACGTCTTCTGGATGAAAGAGGAATTGGTCAAATTCTTCATTAAAAATCACCGATTTGTGCACAGTCTTTTTAACCTTCTCAATAATTTTTAATTCTTCCTGTGTAAATTCTTTTTCAAAGTAGATTGATTCGATATTATGTGATTTTATTAAATCACTAACATGGTTTTCTGAATAACCTTTATAAACAAAGAGTTCAATATTGAGCTTTTTAAGGTTCTGCTTTAAATTGTTAACCGTTTCAATCAAAAAACGGACTCTAAATTTCTCCGTTTTTTTAAAACCAAATTTAGTTAATTCAAAATTTCTAAGGTCAAAAACAAATATCGCAATAACGTGGTTACTGTTTTTAATGGCAGTATTTAAAACCATATTATCCTGAACTCTTAGGTTGTTTTTAAACCATACTAAGGATATGTTGTTTTGTTTCGTCTGCATTTTTCACTACAATAAGTTACATGCTCCCAATTGTTTTTCCATTTTTTTCTCCAGGTAAATGGTAATTGGCAAACCGGACAAATTTTTTGAGGCAAATGTTGTTTCAATAACCTAGGCATTTCCAAGTTTTTTTATCATGCCCTTAAAAATCAATCCATGAAATGGTAATACGCTGTACCAGTAAAGTCTGCCGGCCAGACCGCGAGGTCTAAAGGTGGCTGTTTGCTTAAGTGTTTCATCTTCAATTTTAAATTCCAGCCAAGCTTCGCCTGGGAGCTTCATTTCTGCGTACAGCAAGAGTTTTTTCTGGGATTTATCGGCATAAATAACACGCCAAAAATCAAGAGCATCTCCAATATTCAATTCGGTTTGATGGGTTCTGCCCCGACGTAACCCAATGCCGCCAACCAGTTTATCTAGATAGCCTCTGATTTTCCATAAAAACGTGCCATAGTACCAGCCTGTATTTCCACCAATAGACCAGATTTTATTAAGAGTGGCATCTGTATTTTTAACCTGTATTTCTTTGTAATCTTTAAAGCATCCGTATGAAGGTACATTGATGTATTTATGCATGCTGTTTTTTAGGCGACCACTGCTTACCATGGAGTCTTTCCAACTGGACACAATGCTATTTTGCTCAATTTTTTCAAAAGCCAGTGCTACGGCTTCTTTGTATGTAATAGGATGAACATCCAGTAATTGATTGATATTGCTTGGTTTTCCAACAATTTGAACGCCCATACTATCAACCAATGTTGACGCCAATTTATAGGATGTGGATGTTACAAAATACAGCCAATACGATGATAATTTGGGAGTCATTACAGGCACGGTTATAATGTGTCGTTTTAGTTTGCGGATCTTGGCAAACTGCAACAGCATGTCTTTGTAGGTGAGTATTTCTGGTCCAAAAATATCATAGGATTGATTGTAAAGTTCCGTTTTCCCTTTAGCTCTTGTTAGAAATGTTAATACATCTCTCACGGCTAGAGGCTGTGATTTGGTATGTAACCATTTTGGAGCAATCATCACAGGAAGTTTTTCAACCAAATCGCGAATAATTTCAAAAGACGAACTGCCCGAACCAACTATTATTCCAGCTTTAAAGGTTGTCAAGGCATATTTTTTTGAAGCTAAAGCTTCTTCTACATTTTTACGTGAACGAAGGTGTTTAGAAAGTTTTTCTTCATTGGTTATCCCGCTCAAATAAATCACCTGCTTTGTCTGGGTACTTTCAATATAGGTTTTAAAGTTGATGGCGCACGCATGTTCCAAAGCTTCAAAGTTTTTGGACGTATTGGACATAGAGTGAATCAAATAATACGCTACATCAATGTCCTTGGGAATATTCTTAAGGGTTTCTTGTTTTAAAAAATCAGCTTCAACAAATTGTATGTGCTTGTCTTCAAGATAGGTTTTATCAGCACGTAACGTGTCGCGTACAGCACATACAACGTCATGACCTTCATTAACCAACATGGGAATGAGGCGTTTTCCTATATAGCCTGTTGCTCCTGTAACAAGTATTTTCATTGGTTATGAATTTAGTTTTATAACCAGATGCTAAAAAAATAATAACCTTATTGAATTTTTGGTCTCTGGTATTCCAATCGTGTTTTTAAGCAAGGTACTGAATAACCATCCAATCCATTGATAGTGGCCACTTTTCCTTTTGACAAATTGATAAACCCATCATCTTCCAATAGGTTGTTGCCTATGTATAAATCTTGGATTGCTCCAATCACTAAAATGGTATTGTTTGCCTTGATGTCATATTCCTCAACATATTTCATGGCCATTTGTATGGGTGCGTGTTTTACAAAAGGCACGTTATAACGGTCCTTGTACTCTTCTTCTAAATTGGTTACATCAAATTCTGAAATGGACTTATCATATTTAGCTGAGGTGTGATGCGCGTCTGCTAAAACAGATTCGTGAACATGATTGATGGTGAAATATTCTGTTTCTTTAATATTGTCATAAGTATTCCGGATTACGGTTGTAGGCCTTAAAAAGAATCCCAAAAGGGCAGGGTTGGAGCCAATATGGGTTACCGAACTAAAAATGGCCACATTTGAAATACCATCGTTTGATTTTGTGCCAATCAAGTTGGCCGATTTATAGCCTGAACAGCTATTGATGAGATTGATTTTATATAAATGATGCATGGCATCAATATCTTGTTTTGTAAAATGCGTCATTGGTTAGTTTGCATTTAAATTATTAATCTTAATGTGTTTAGCTTTAAGATCAAACATTAAGTTATACAATCCAAAGAATGTTCTATTTATATAAATAAAATGCTTGGAACCTCGGTTGCCATTCATTTTTCTTAATTCGGTGTTTTTAGAATAACGCTCACCCAGCTCTGCAATCTTTCCAAAGAAATCAGCATTTGAAAAATCAAAATAATCATTGTGAAATGGTTGCGTAAACAGACTTAACATTTCATGGAACATATTGGTAAAGAAGTCCAGCTCTTCTTGAGTATCATCATCTTTTAGAATTTCCAATTCGTATAATTTGGACACAAAATAAGTTTTATTGTTGATGTTTTTGGGTTCCGCCAGTTCAAAATAGGGCGTATAAAATTCATTGGGAATAATTTTCATGCATCCAAAATCCAATGCAATTAATTGACCCTCTTTTGAAATCAAAAAGTTGCCCGGATGTGGATCGGCATGAACTTTTTTGAGTTTGTGGATTTGATACATATAAAAATCCCAAAGCGCTTGTCCTAACTGATTTGCTTTTGCTTGATTGGTATTGTGGGCTGTGAATTCAGAAAGATGTTCACCTTCCATATAATCCATGGTAATGATACGTTCAGAAGAAAGATCTTCATAATATTCTGGAAACGATAGGTTGGAAATGTGAGAGCACGCCAAAGCAATTTCCTTACTTTGACTGATTTCCAACCTATAATCTGTCTCCTCCATTAATTTTCCTTCAACTTCTTTAAAGTATTTATCAGAATCCTTGCCCTTTATGTTAAACATGCTCATGGCAATGGGTTTAACCATAGCGAGATCTGATGCAATACTTTCTGCAACTCCTGGATATTGGATTTTCACAGCAAGTTTTTTCCCATTTTTTTCTGCAATGTGCACTTGGCCAATGCTAGCAGCGTTTACAGAAGTTGCATTGAAGGAATCATAAATGTCATAAGGTGATTTTCCAAAGTATTTTTTAAATGTTTTGATGACCAAAGGCGGTGATAACGGCGGAACAGAAAACTGGGCCAAAGAAAATTTTTCAACATAAGCTTGAGGTAGGATGCTTTTTTCCATACTTAGCATTTGAGCCACTTTTAAAGCGCTTCCTTTAAGTTGTTTTAACCCGTTGTAAATGTCATCAGCGTTGTTTTTGTTGAGGCGTTCTTTGGCTTCAAATTCAGTATTCACTAATTTGTCACCGTAATATTTTAGGTAATTAACACCTACTTTAGCACCGGTTGATACTAATTTTGAGGCTCGTTGTATTTTTGAAACAGGTATACTGTCTATGGTCTTCATATAGAGAGATTAGTTCATGTGCATTTTTTCCTTGAAAAGAAATTTTCCAAGGTCAATAACACTTTTTAGTGGAGCAATATGTAATACATCAAAACTGGTATTGACGGATTTTTCAATAAATATGTCTGTTTTTTCAAATCCAGCAGACGTATCATCCAACCAAAATTTTATGGTAACCAAGAGTTGTATCCACGCTGATTCTTGTAATGCTTTCTTTTGGATTTTTTCTATGTTTTCTTGATTGATATCCAAGGTCTCAATATCTAATTCAGAAATGTACTGTGCAAAACTTTTTCTAAGCCCCGATAAAGGAGCAAGGCTATTCAAGTCTTTTTTACAGTCTTTTAGAACATAAATCACATAGCTTCTATTAGCTGTTAAGTTTTCAAAAAACGTAAAGTAGAAACTCAACAGCTTGTTTCTGGCATCAAATGATTGATAGTCTTTACTGGCTTGCAAGATTTTTATGGTGTTATCAAAAAACGTACTAAATATTTGTTTCTCAATGGCCTCAAATGAACCAAAATAGTTGTAAAATTGAGATTCTTCAAAATTATTGCTTTTAGAAAATAGATAAACAGATTTTGGTTTATCATGATGTTCAAGCACATAATCCATGTACATTGTTAATATATCTGAAGTTGATATTGTTTTCTTTTTAGCCATAATTGTTATAATTATAGTACAAAGATACAAAATGTTTAATCTTTATTAATAAAAGTTAAACAAAATTAACATAATAATTTGATATTATCGTATATTAGGTAAATTGAAAAGGGTTCAGAAGGAAAATGGATAACCAAAAACATGATAACATCTATTCTGTTTTAGGTTTTTGTTAACATTTAATAGCTTATTTTTATAACAATCATTAAAAACTACTAAACAATGAAAAAACACGTATTATTTATTTTTTTACTGGCAGTATCTGTAGTAGGATATTCGCAGATAGAGACTCCGCAACCAAGTCCTACAGCCAAAATGGAACAAAAAGTGGGATTGACGGATGTAACCTTGGAATATTCTCGTCCGTCCATGAGAGGACGTACTATTTTTGGAAATTTAGTTCCCTATGGGAAAGTATGGCGCACCGGAGCCAATTCCAATACAAAGATTACTTTTAGTGATGATGTCACTATTGATGGACAAACCCTTAAAGCAGGATCTTATGCTATTTATACCATACCTAATGAAAAATCATGGGATGTGATTTTTTACACAGACACTAATAATTGGGGGACTCCACAAACATGGGATGATAGTAAAGTGGCTGCAAAAGTTACGGCAAATGTATATGATATGCCCATGAAAATCGATACTTTTACCATGACGTTTGATCATTTGTCCAATAGTGGAGCTACTTTAGGTATGCTTTGGGAAAATGTCTATGTAGGTGTTCCGTTTAGTGTTCCAACCGACAACAAAGTGTTGGCTAATATTAATGATGTTATGAGCGGCAATCCAACAGCAAATGATTATTTTGCGGCAGCTGTTTATTATCTACAAGAACTAAAGGACATTAAAACTGCAAAGGAATGGATTGATAAAGCCATGTCTATGACTGAGAAACCTGCTTATTGGCAACTTAGGCAACAGTCTTTGATTTATGCCAAATTTGGCGATAAAAAAGGAGCTATTGAAATTGCTAAAAAATCTTTGGCAGGAGCTGAAAAAGCAGGTAATCAAGATTATGTAAAAATGAACAATGATTCCCTAAAAGAATGGGGAGCTATGTAATTTAGACTTCTTAGACCGTTTAGAACACTTAGATTATAAGCTTTTTGAAAGCTAGACGAACAAAGCACAACCAAATTGGTTGTGCTTTGTTTTAATCACTGTTTTCTAATATAAAGATGTCTTCAACGGGTATTTTGAAAAGTTTGGCTATTTTAAGAGCCAATAGGGTGGAAGGCACATATTTGTTTTTTTCCATAGCATTGATGGTTTGCCTGCTTACACCTATTTTTTCGGCTAAATCGGCTTGTGTCATATCATGAATAGCACGTTGTACTTTTATGTTATTCTTCATTGCTATTGGATTTTAGTTTTAAAAAGTTAAAACGAACAATAAAGAAAATTAACGGTGTAAACATATTAAAAACTAATACATGAAAATATGCCAAATCGTAAATAAACAAAGTAACAAACAACAATATTGCATAATTTACAATTATTGCCCAAACTAGCGAATCTTTGCGTAATTTATAAATAAATTCATCCTCAACTTTCTCTCTTGAAAATCCAACAATAAGACCACCAATTATGATGGCAATTGTAATAAGTTCATCAACAATACTATTTTCTTGAATGTTAAAAAAAGATATTTTACCATCAACGCTAATGTTGAGTCCGTCATAAATTGAAAGGACTTTTGTTGTTAAAAGATTGGTTTCATAACCTTCAATGGTAAATATAATTCCAGCAATTATACCCACGATAAAAAGTACCCAACCTAAGGTTTTATACTTGTTTGGTAATAAATAATTTGTTTTCATAACTTTTCGTTTTAAATGATTTATCTGATTGATAAATTAAAAGTAAAACAAGTTTTACATATAGACAAATAAAATTAACAAAAAGTAATAAAAACCAGTCTTTTAAATATTAATAATGCAGTTTAACAAGGTCTCTGATATCATCCAGGGTTTTGATGAGTTGTTTGCTAAACTCAAACGTCATGATATCGCTTTCGGTTTTGCCTTTTCTTAGTAGTTTGTTGAAGTGAACGGTTTCGTAATTATATCCAATGGTGTTATACCCAAAATCAATAATTTCTTCTTTTCCATCTACAATCAATGAAACTGTACTTGGACAATGAAATTGCCTATTGATCTTAATCGTTCCTTTTTCACAATAGAAAATGGCCTCCGTAGGTAATTCCTCAAGTAGCGAACTGTTTAGATTGGCAGTAACATTGTTGTCATAGTGAAAGGTTATGTTGCAAGATGAATCTGCACTATTATCAAAAAATGAAGCCTTTGCTTGTATGGATTTAGGGACATCTAAAGTTGACAACGCAGCAAAAATAGGGTAGATGCCAATATCTAAAAGGCTACCACCACCAAGTGATTTTTTAAAAAGCCTGGAGTTATCATCAAATTCACGAAAAAAGCCAAAACTAGCCTCTACTTTTAAAATGTTTCCATAGGTTTTGTTTTTCAATTCCTGCAAAACAAATTGGTAATGCGGAAGAAAATACGTCCAAAGCGCTTCCATGAGCAGGACATTTTTCTCTTTGGCTCTTGCAATCATCGTATCAACTTCAGTAGCATTCATAGCAAAAGGCTTTTCGCATAACACTGCAATACCATGATCCAAACACAACAAGGTATTGTCTTTATGCAAGGCATGTGGTGTGGCAATGTAAACCGCATCAACATTGGAGTCGTTTGCTAAGGCCTCATAACTTGAGTAAGCTTTTGAAGCTCCATATTGGTCAGCAAAATCGTCGGCTTTTTCTTGGGAGCGAGAGCCTACGGCATACAATTCAGCATCTTGTATGGTTAATAAATCCTTTGCAAATTTATGGGCAATGTTTCCCAGGCCAATAATTCCCCAACGGATCTTTCTATTTTGAAGTGATTCTTTCATTTGTGTCATTTATTACTTGTATAATTAATGCTATACCCATGACTAGCATACATCCAAACAGATTGAGCCATAAATAAGGCATCCAGTCATACCACCAACCAATAATAATAATGGCTTGTGTGATTAAGGCCGCAATAAACACTGCATTGGCTTTTACAAACTTAAAGAAAAAAGCCAGCAGGAAAATACCTAAAACATTTCCGTAGAATATTGACCCAATTATATTTACCAACTGAATTAAATTATCGGCAAGATAAGCTATACATGCTATGGATATGGCTATAAAGCCCCAAGCCATGGTAAACCATTTGGTAGCGTTTAAATAATGTGTTTCATCTCCATCTTTGAAAATGGAGCGTTTATATAAATCCATAGTAGTGGTAGAGGCCAGAGCATTTAACTCGCCTGCTGTACTGGACATTGCGGCACTTAAAATCACGGCAAGCAATAGGCCAATCAAGCCTCTTGGCAGGTTGTTTAAAATAAAATGAATGAATACATAGTCTTTATCATTGGTTTCAACACTCACTAATGTGTCATCTGATGCTTTTTGAATCAGCTCTTTGGCAACCTCTCTGTTGTTTTTGTCGGCTTCATTTGCAAGATTTATATCCTTGATATATTTAACATTCTTAGTTTCTATATAAGAATTAACTAAATCTTTTTTGTTATTAAAAATCTCATTTTGTTTCTTTTCTAAAGCTTTATAATCTTCTGCGTAAGGTGAATTTAAAACTGTTTTTTCCGCCGCTGGATTAAAGTTGATAGGTGAGGTGTTGAATTGATAAAACACAAAAACCATCACGCCAACCAACAAAATGAAGAATTGCATAGGGACTTTAAGTAAGCCATTAAAAAGTAATCCCATTTGCATTTCTTTGATGGATTTTCCCGAAAGGTAGCGTTGTACTTGGCTTTGGTCAGTTCCAAAATAGGAGAGCGCCAAAAACGTTCCGCCAATGAGTCCGCTCCAAACGGTGTATCTGTTTTTCAAATTAAACGAAAAATCCAACATGTTCATTTTACCACTAGCCCCAGCAATGTCAAGAGCTTTGGTAAATGTGATGTTGTCTGGCAAGTAACTTATGATTAAAAAGAAAGCGGTGAACATACCAATAAAAATGACAGCCATTTGATGTTTCTGCGTCATGCTTACGGCTTTTGTACCGCCGGATACCGTATAAATAATTACCAATAACCCGATGATAATGTTTAGAATATTCAAATTCCATCCCAATACGGCGGATAGTATAATAGCTGGAGCATATATGGTTATTCCAGCTGACAGACCACGTTGAATTAAAAACAACGAGGCTGTTAAACTTCTTGTTTTAAGATCAAATCTGTTTTCTAAAAACTCATAAGCCGTGTATACTTTCAAACGATGATATAATGGAATAAATACCATGCAGATAATAATCATGGCTATGGGGACACCAAAATAAAATTGTACAAACCCCATACCGTCATTAAACGCTTGTCCTGGTGTTGATAAAAATGTGATGGCACTGGCCTGCGTTGCCATAACGGATAGCCCTATAGTCCACCATTTGGCATCGTTTCCACCTTGGATAAAATCATGGACGTTTTTGCTGCCTCTTGTTTTCCAAGAACCATAGATTACTATAGTGAATAAGGTGCCCAATAATACAATCCAGTCTAATAATTCCATATACCTAGTAGCGTTTCATTACGATATAGAATATTATAAAATACAACACATTAGCAATCAACACGATGGTGTACAGTCGTTTCCAAGGTGTTTTGCCTGTTGTTTTGTTATTCATACTAGTTCTTTAATTTTGTAGTAACCTTAATATTGTCTTTTCCAATGGAAAGCATATTGGCAAACAGCCGGTAGGCTCCAGAGACGCCTTCAGGAAATTCCCTAAAAAAGCTCAATCCTGTATAAATATAATAGCCTTTACCATATTTGGCAACCAAAAGACTTCCATCTTTGGGAGTTTCGCCTTTATCATGCATAGACAAAATAGGCGTGAAATTGTCTGACCACTTATCAGGAAAATATAAACCGCGCTCTTGTGTCCACCCTTCAAAATCTTTTTGGGTGATTTTGTTTGGATAATTAAGAAGCGGATTGTTCGGATTTAAAAAAGTTACTTCTGCATGTTCATCAGTGACCCGGTCTCTAGATAAGCTTAAATCGTAAGGCGCTAAGTCATCAACTTTTAATCTTGAATTTGTATTGTATTGCACAATCATATTGCCACCTTGTTTTACAAAATCAAACAGTACTTGTTGTTTATATTTTAAATCCTCTACCGTATTGTAAGCCCTAACGCCAACAACTACAGCATCAAATCTGCTCAAGGTTTCGGCATTAATATCTTTGGGAGAAATGGTAACTACATTATAACCAATTTGTTTTAAGCTTTCTGGAACCACATCACCAGCGCCTTCAATATACGCAATATTATCGCCTTTCTTTTGAATATCTAATCTAACCACTTTGCTTTCACTGGGTAATAACACCGTTTGAAAAGGGATATGGTCATAATCTATTTCATCAAGTTCTTTGGTATAAATACTATCTCCAATATGAATCATCGGTGTGATGAGCCCTTCGTTTTCATTCTTTGGAGGAATAATAGTAAAAACAAGGGTTTGTTCTTCTCCTTTATGTACTATTGAAATGGTTTGTTTTTCGGGATAAACGCTCCAGCCTTTTGGATGAGCAATTGATACATACCCTTCCACTTTATCTTTTCCAGCTTTTACAATAACAGGGATTTCTTTTTGTTCATCCGTATTAAAAATGATGACCTTTTCTGCAACTTTAGCCGAGACTTCTGGAATAATGACGAACGGTTTGTAAACTTCTCCTTTTACGGGATCATTGGTTTTATAAACTACTGGTTTTGAAATGGTCACAGGAACATTATCAATCAATAGATTGAATTCTACAGCGGCTGCAGGCGGCGTTTCAGGAAGACCAATTAATACAGGGTTATCAACTCTGTACATGCCCAATGTTCCTTTATGCATAAGCCAATAAGGCGTTGTTGGCTCTTGGTTTTTTGAAATTAACAAGGTATCCTTGATAGTTTTATCTTGATTGTTTTTTAGTGTTATATGTTTTGAAACCAGGTGGTTGTTAATGTTGAGGCTTTCTAAAGCAATGTTTGTATTACTTCTGTTGATGGCTTCAATAGTCAGCGGAACGCTTGAATTTGGTGTAGCTTGGTTAGTATTTGCAACAGCCTCCAAATACAATCCGGCACAAGCGGCAATAATATTTTTTATTGCTTTGGATTTAAGCGTTCTCCAATGTTCATCATCTAATTTCTGAATTAATTGATACGCTTTTACCAGTTCTGGAATTGATGCCGATGGATTGTTAAAATCATAATCAGATTCCACTTTGTTCAGAATATTCCCGATAGGTTTTCCACCTTTTACGCGGTTCCAAGACGTGTCAATACCATCAAAAATATTTGATTTATCAGTTGGTAAATCACCTTTTAAAAGCTCAAGATATTCTGTTTCCTCACCCCGACTACCCGTACTGCCAAAGCCTTGTGTTTTATGACTGCTCCTGCTTAATGCCGCAATTTCGGAATTACTCAATCCTTTTGATGGGAAATAGGTTCCTGTATTGATAGTCATTAAATTAGTTTTATCAGCCTTATCAAATTTTTCCTGACTGCCATAAAACC
Source organism: Yeosuana aromativorans (assembly GCF_014646655.1). Taxonomy (GTDB): domain Bacteria; phylum Bacteroidota; class Bacteroidia; order Flavobacteriales; family Flavobacteriaceae; genus Yeosuana; species Yeosuana aromativorans. The sequence goes on from NZ_BMNR01000012.1 coordinate 41,909, forward strand.
ACCATGAAGTATTAAAAAATAAGCGTTGCGGTTGCCAGAGACTGGTTTGGTTTAGTTGTTCTGGGAATGCTGATTGTTTGTTGGCCAAATCAAAAGCTTTAACACTTAACATGGCCGAACTGGTATGGTGCCCGTGTGTTGTGCCTGGAGTTCTATGGTCAAACCGATTGATAATGACATCGGGCTTAAATTTTCTGATTGCCAGCACTACATCACTCAACACTTTATCTTTGTCCCAAATGGACAAGGTTTCATCAGGATTTTTTGAGTATCCAAAATCATTGGCTCTTGTAAATAGTTGCTCACCACCATCAATGTGTCTTGCCCCTAACAATTCTTCAGTTCTAATCACACCCAAAAGTTCCCTGATTTCTGGGCCAATTAAATTTTGCCCGCCATCACCCCGCGTCATGGATAAATAGGCTGTTCTGGCTTTTATTTCATTGGATAAATACGAGATGAGCCGTGTGTTTTCATCATCAGGATGTGCTCCAACATACAATACCGAACCCAGAAAATTCAGTTTTTGAATGGATTCATAAATTTCAGACGCATTTAATTTTTTTGGCTGTTGCGCCTGGATCAGTAATGGAGCATAACAAAAAATAAGGAGGTAAAGTAACGTTTTTCGCATCATGTATTGAATTGGTAATTTACCAAATATAGAAAAAGAAATCAGCGAACTTGAAGGCTTTAATGTTTCTTTAACGAAATGAAAAGAAAACTAAAACCATTTCTTTTTTTTGAAATAAAATAACATTGCAAGAAAAAGAACAATCATAATGCCCCACAAAATAAAGTAGGCGTATTTGTAATGCAATTCTGGGATGTGGTCAAAATTCATTCCATAAACCCCGGTAAAAAAGGTGAGCGGAATGAATATAGTGGCTATAACTGTAAGCACTTTCATGACTTCATTCATTTTGTTGCTCAAGGCGGTCATATACATGTCCATTAAACTCCAAATCATTTCCCTGTAGATATCAATATTTTCTGAAAGTTGAATGACGTGGTCATAAATATCCCTAAAATAATGCAGGGTTTTGTCTTTTATCAATTCATTTTCGTTCTTTTCAATTTTGCTAATTATTTCACGTAACGGAAAGATAGCTCGTCTTACTTTTAAGACTTCTCGTTTTAGATTTTGTATTTCCTGGCTTATTTCTTCTTGTGAAAATCCATTGAACAAATTATCCTCCAAATCCTCAATCTTATTGCCCATTGTTTCAACAACAATATAGTAATGGTCTATCACGGCATCAATTAAGGCATAAAGTAAATAATCTGCGCCCAAACCTCTGATGCGCCCTTTTGAAAGGCGTATCCGGTCGCGTACAGTATCAAACACATCACCTTCGGCCTCTTGAAAGGACAATACATAATTATCGCCCATAATGAAACTTACCTGTTCTGTGATAACTTGTTCATCCTTATCATAATACAGCATTTTTAAGACCACAAACATATAATTGTCATAATCCTCAACCTTGGGCCTTTGCGATGTGTTAACAATGTCTTCTAATGTGAGCGGATGGATATTGTAATGATTGCCTATTTTTTCAATTGAATCTACATGGTTGAGTCCATTGATGTTAGTCCATGTTACGTTTTTGGTTAATTTATATTGGAAGGTATCTTCAATTTTGACATGGACTTTCTCTTCAATAACGTCTTGGTTGTAATCAAACGATTCAATAAAAAGATTTTGGGACTCTTTTTCGCCAGTGTAAACAATAGATCCAGGACTTAATCCTATCTTTTTTTTATATTGATGTGTTCTTTTCTTATTCTTCATGAAAAGCTATTGATATTATAAATATAAGATTTTAATCATAATCTTCCTCAATAGCATCTTTTTGAATAAGGGTTACTGCTTTTTGTAACATGAGATTGTTTGGATACGTTACTAAATTACCATTGTCTAACCTTAAATGCAGCTGAAAAGCGCCAATATCCTCAATGATGGCTTCAACAGGAAAATCTTTATCGTGAATTTGTATTTTATCTCCAACTTTATAAGGAAAGGAGAAAAACATGATAACGCCAGACGTGATATTACTTAAAATAGACCAAATGGCAAATAGAGCAATTCCAACCACAGCAAACACTGACGAAAATACCAATGCTATTTGATTGGGTTCAACTCCCAATACAATGGCTTCAATGAGTATGGCAATTAAAAATAAAGTAACGGTAATATATCTGCCCATGAGGTTGACCCTGGCTATATTGATGTTGCTCCTTTTGCCAATCCCTTTAAGTATTTTTTTAAAAATGAAGTTTAAAACAATAAATAGAACAATTAAGATGATAGAAAATATAATCTCTTTTGAAAATGTGCCAAACGAATTTTCCATACTGAAATAAAATTTTTAACAAAGATAAGTTTAATACACCAAATTACTTTACCAATTCTAAAAGGACTTGATAAACCAAGTTCACTGGAAGCCCCATAACGTTAAAATAAGAGCCTTCAATTTTTGTGACACCAATCTGGCCAATCCATTCCTGGACGCCATAAGCACCGGCTTTGTCAAATGGTTTGCAGATTTTGATATAATAATCAATTTCATCGGCAGTGAGTTCTTTAAACGTCACTTTTGTGATATCATTGATTGTTTTTTGAATGGTTTTGGTAGTAAAACAAACCGATGTAATGACCTCATGTGTTTTCCCACTTAAAGATTGTATCATATTGAATGCATCTCTTTCACTATTAGGTTTTCCTAAAGCTTGGTTGTTATGCCACACAATGGTGTCACTAGTAATAAGGATATCATGCTCTTTAAGTTCTTCTTTAAATGGTAATGCTTTTAATTGCGATAGATAATCACTAATTTCAAAGTGTTTTAATCTAGGTGGATATTCTTCTTTTACAGGTTTTAATCGAATTTCAAAATCCAAGCCCAGTTCTTTAAAAAACAACTGTCTTCTTGGTGAGCCAGAAGCTAAAATGATATGATGGTTTTTTAATTTTTCCTTAAGCATTATGATAACAAAACATATTTGTACAATAACATGGACAACATGCCAAAAAGCATGACCAATTTAAACAGATTGCTGATGATTTGAAAATCCTTTTTAGTTTTTGAATAAGCTATTTTAATGATTGTATAGATTAGTGGAGCCACTATTAAAACCAAAAAATAGATAACCGCAATAGGCTGTTTGTATAGTGTGTTAACAATGTAAAAAACAATAAGCAACAACGGAATAAATGATAATGCAAACAATAGCTTTAATGCCCTGTCACGCCCTAAAACAATGGGCAGTGTTTGCATGCCAACTTTGTAATCACCATCAATATCTTCAATGTCCTTGATGATTTCCCGAAGGAAATTCAATATAAATGCAAACAAGGCGTAGTCCAATAAAATTTTGAAAAAAGTAAGTTGAATGCCTTGGTTTTGAGGTGTGATAGCAGGAATTAACTCAAATATTCCAACAATGATAATGCTTAAGGCGACCAAAATTGAAATGACAATATTGCCAATTAATAAAGTCCGCTTTAAATAAGAGGCATACACGTATAACAACACCGAAATGATCACAAATATGGAGAACAATCCACTTTTGGCAACTATGTTTGACAGGTAAAAGCCGATTGCCATGCCCAAAACATTTAAAATAATAAATAGATTATAGGCTGTTTTTTCAGATATGTGTTTTCCAATGATTACCTTTTCTGGTTTATTGATTTCATCGGTCTCAACATCATAAATATCATTAATGACATTTCCTGCCGCCGCAATGCAAATGGTTGCTACCATTAAAAGAATAAATTCAAACCCGTTTAAGGACATGCTGACTCCAAAAGGTTTCAATAAAGCATATTTGATAAGCCATTGAACCAAAGCAATCATCAATAAATTTTTCCAACGGATGAGGTCAAGGATGCTTGGTATCATATTATACTTATCCATTAGTTTTCAAAAGCTCTAGAAAAGAGGTGATATTATGTATTTGTAGCAAAGAAAGGAAAGCAAAAGGCTTAAGCCAATTGTTACAACCATAATTTTAACGGATTTCCTTTTTTCTGCTTTTCTTATCCTATTTTTAATACCCTCCTTTTCAGTTTTAGTCAATCTTTTATGAGAAAAGTGGATTTGATGGTGTATATGAGTTTCTTCATTTAACTTGTCTTTTAATTCGGAAAATGCTTTTTTAGAGTGTTGGTTGAAAATGCTTTGGTTATTTCCAAACCCAATATACCCAAAACCTGTACTATGCCTTCTCCTTTGTCTAGTCATTAAAAAATCAATCATACTTGGCATCAAAGTTTTTGTTCCATTTTTCCTGGACTTTAAGTACCTGTTCTATAACATCCCTTACGGCCCCAAAGCCACCATTTTTATGGGACACATATTTAGAAATATTCTTTATTTCTGGCACGGCGTCTTGTGGACAGCATGGTAGACCAACTCGCTTCATAACTGGATAGTCGGGTAGATCATCACCCATATAAAGAACGTTTTCAGATTTGATATTGTATTTGTTGAGGTATTCATCCAATAGTTTGATTTTGTCATGGGCTTTTAGGTAAATGTCCTTAATGCCCAATCCTTCCAAACGGATACGGACGCCTTCATTTGATCCGCCGGTAATGATGCAGATATTGTACCCTTGGTCAATGGCGGTCTTAAGAGCGTAGCCGTCTTTCATGTTCATGGTGCGTAACAATTCTCCTGAACTGGTAACGGTTACCGTGGCATTAGTTAAAACACCATCAACATCAAAAACAAAGGTGGTTATGTGTTCCAGATATTCTTTATAGCTTTTTTCTTCCATGGGTGTGTTGTATTGAAGCTGTCAACAATTCATAAATGTCTTTATGATGTGAACCTTCAAGTAATTTTAAATGTTTTTTAATGGTTTTTTTGTCGTTGCGTTTGGCGGGGCCTGTTTGTGCCATGTAAGGGGACATGGTCTGGATTTTCTTGGCAGTCTCTAAAATAAGGGGTTTTAGAACATCAAATTCCACACTTTTAGATTCTGTTATTTCATGGGCAATCCTGTATAATTGATTGGTAAAATTATTGGCGAAAACAGCAGCTAGATGCAATGAGCTTCGTTGTTCTGTGCTTACCTTATAACTGGTACTTCCAATACTTTCGGCCAATAACTTTAGCGTATTAAAATCATTCTTATCCATAGCTTCAATACAAATGGGAACATTTGAAAAATCCATATCGGCTTCCTTACTAAATGTTTGCAATGGATAAAATACACCACGTCTGTGCTTTTTATCCAAATCATGAATGCCAACACTACCTGAGGTGTGCACCACCAGTCTGTTTTCAAAAGTAAGCTTGGAAGAAAGATTGGAAATGACATCATCACTCACTGCCAAAACATACACGTCAGCCTCTTTTAGCGAAGACAGATTATCTGTAACTTCAACGGTGTTTTTATATAAATCAATAGGTTTTGTTTTTCGGCTAAACCATTGATTTACAATAATATTTTCAGCTTTATTGAAAGCTTTAAACAAATGTGTACCCACATTACCAGCGCCTAGTATAACAACAGAAATCATAGTGCTAAAATAAGTAAGTAAACGGTTATATAAAAGCCTATTGGTGTATCTTTGTTTACTATGGAAAAAAAAGATATAAAAAACCGAGATGATATTTTTTTGTTGGTCTCAACATTTTATGGCAAAGTGCGTAAGGATGCTGTTCTAGGGCCTTTTTTTAATGAGGTCATCACCGATTGGGACGATCATTTAAGTAAACTCACAGCTTTTTGGGAATCCAATTTGTTTTTGAAAACAAAATATTTGGGAAATCCTTTAGAGGCTCACGTAAAAGTTGACAGTATGTTTAACCATTCCATTACAGACAAACATTTTGGTTTGTGGTTAAACCTTTGGATTCAGACCATAGATGAGCTCTTTACGGGAGATTATGCCGAAAACGCAAAGCATAGAGCTAGAAAAATGGGCACATTTTTATATTTAAAAATTTTTGAAGCGCGACAAAACTAAGCATTCAATACGTTAAAATTTAAGGATATTTTTATGATTTATATCATTTCTTACTGAACAAAATGCCCTAAATTTGTGGCTCATTATTGAACTTAAATATCATGTTAGATAAAATCTCCAAAATCCTATTTTCTACACGTCTTACTGCAGTTTTATTTCTTGTGTTTGCGGCTGCGATGGCAACGGGAACCATTTTAGATGCCGGACAAAGCACGTCGCCAACGCCGTATACAAGAACCTTGATTTACAACGCTTGGTGGTTTGAGGCTATTCTATTGTTTTTTGTTATAAACTTTGCTGGTAATATTTTTAGATACCGTCTTTATAAAAAAGAAAAATGGGCCACGTTTACGCTTCACATTGCGTTTGTGTTCATCATTGTTGGTGCATTTATAACCAGATATACTGGTTTTGAAGGCATGATGCATATTCGAGAAGGCGCTACAGAGCATACGTTTCTTTCACAAAAAACATATGTAACGGCTTATATTGATGGAGACTATAAAATTGATGGTGTACCGCAACGATTACCTATTGAAAGGCAAGTGGATTTTTCTCCTCGTTTAAAAAACAGTTTTTCCATCAATGCTAAATATGACCAACAACCTGTGTCAATAGAATTAGAAAAATTTGTTGCAGGAGCAGAAGAAGATATTGTGCCCGATGATAATGGAGAAAATTATCTAAAAATAGTTGAGGCAGAAAATGGGGGAGCGGTCAACCATTTTTTGAAGGATGGTCAAATAATGATTATCCACAATGTATTGTTTACACTTAATTCTCCTACCGAAGGCGCTATTAATTTCACTTATAATGATGATGGTCTTTTTATTAAATCCCCATTTGAAGGCGAATATATGACCATGGCAACCATGGCTAAAGGCGTTTTGGTTAAAGATAGCCTACAGCCTTTGGCATTGCGTTCACGGTATGTCATAGGCAGTATGCAAATGGTGTTTCCAAAACCGGTTATAAAAGGCAAAATAGACATTGTAAAAAAATCCCAGATACTAAATACACAGGATGAAGATGGATTACTGTTTAAAATTTCAACCAATGGAGAAAGCAAAACAGTAGGTGTTTTAGGTGGCAAAGGGCTAAATAACCCATTTAAAACAGTTAAAATTGGTGGATTGGATATTCACCTTCGTTATGGGGCTAAAGTATTGGAACTTCCATTTGATATTAAACTCAATGATTTTGAGGCAGAGCGTTATCCGGGAACAACCAGAGGCTACTCATCATACTCCAGTAAAGTAACCGTTTTTGATAAAGAAGATGGAAATTTTGATTATAAAATTTATATGAACCATATATTAGAACTTAAAGGATACCGCTTCTTCCAATCTAGTTTTGACGGCGATGAAAAAGGCACTGTGCTTTCAGTCAACCATGATTTTTGGGGAACTTGGGTAACCTATATTGGTTATTTTATGTTGTTCTTTGGATTGATGGCCATTATGTTTAGTAAGGGAACTCGATTTAAGTTTTTGGAAAGCCAACTAAATAGCATCAAGGCAAAAAAATCAAAATTCCTGGCCATCTTATTGATAGGTTTTGGTTTGAATGCATTTTCGCAAGGACATTCTGAAGGTGACGGACATATCCATTCTAAACCAACAAAAGCACAAATAGATTCTATTTTAAAGGCCAATATTACTCCAAAAGAACATGCAGATAAATTTGGACATTTGGTTATCCAAGATTTAAGTGGTCGTATGATGCCTGTTAATACCTATGCTTCAGAATTACTTAGAAAGCTAAGTAAAGATGATGAGTATGAATCTTTTAATGCCGATCAAATATTCTTGTCAATACAAGAAAGTCCCATGCTTTGGTACAATGTGCCAATCATTTATTTGAAATCCAAAAAAGACGACTCTATTAGAAAAATAATTGGGGTTGATAAAGACGTGAAATATGCTTCGCTCTCCGATTTTTTAACAGATGAAGGACAATATAAATTGGCACCCTATCTTGATGAGGCTTATAAGGCACAAGTTCCCAACGCATTTCAAAAAGAGTTCAAGGAAGCCGATCAACGGGTTAATTTATTATACAACACTATTGAAGGCAAATCCTTGAAAATATTTCCAGTTCCCAATGATTCAAATAATAAATGGATCTCATCGGCAGAATACAGGGAAGGTAATTATAAAATAGAGGATTCTCTATATGCCAATTTTGTAAACAATGGGTTTAGAGCGTATCTATATACGTTACAAAATGCTAAAGAAACAGGTAATTTTAAAGACGCTGACAAACTGTTGGAATCTTTCAAAAAAACCCAACACCGTTATGGTGAATCCGTGATGATAAGTGACAAAAAGGTCAATACTGAGGTGCTTTATAATAAATATGATATTTTCAAAAAATTGTTCAGTTGGTATCTGTACGCAGGAACTTTGTTGTTCGTGGTTCTTATTGTCCAAATTTTTAAAAGCAAAAGCAAGGCATTAAAAATTTCGATTAACGTATTTAAACTAGCCATTTTAGGGCTGTTTATTCTACATACCTTAGGACTTATCTTGCGTTGGTATATATCTGGGCATGCACCTTGGAGTGATGCCTATGAGTCCATGATTTATGTGGCTTGGGCAACCATGCTCTTTGGTTTGTTGTTTGGTAGAAAAAGTGACCTTACTATAGCTGCTACAGCTTTTGTGACTTCCATGATATTAATGGTCGCCCATTGGAACTGGATGGATCCTGCTATTGCCAATTTACAGCCAGTTTTAAACAGTTATTGGTTAATGATTCACGTGGCCGTTATTGTGGCAAGTTATGGTCCTTTTACCTTAGGAATGATATTAGGTTTTGTGGCCCTGTTTTTAATGATTTTTACAAACAAGGATAATAAAGAAAACATGCTCATTAACATTAATGAAATTTCTATTATTAATGAAATGTCTTTAACCATAGGTTTAGTTATGCTAACCATTGGAAACTTTTTGGGAGGTATGTGGGCCAATGAAAGTTGGGGACGCTATTGGGGCTGGGATCCAAAGGAAACTTGGGCTCTTATCAGCATTATGATTTATGCCTTTGTTATTCATATGCGATTAGTGCCAGGACTTCGCGGACGTTGGTTTTTTAACCTGATGTCGGTAGCAGCTTACGCTAGTATCATGATGACGTATTTTGGGGTTAACTTCTATTTGGCAGGATTGCATTCTTACGCTAGTGGAGACCAAATTGTGAGCGTTAAATTTATTGTGGCAGCTGTGCTGTTTTTAGCTGTGGTAGGATATTTTTCTTATAGAAAATATTTGAAATTTTACAAGAAATAGAATTTTCAAAAGAAGCTGATTAAACTTCTTTGTAAGCTAGTTGGATTGTTTTCGACATAAATTGAAACAATCCAACTATTTTTTGTCATGAAACTTCTATTTATAATCATTTTAGCAATTACCACTTTTCAATCCTGTTCAACATCTTCTGATGATTCCATGGACAGCAATCAAATGAACGATTCTATGCCAAATGATAATTCAGATAATGGAACAATGGACACCAACTCAGGGAAATTGTATATGGGTGATTTTATGTCTGGAGCGCATACAACACAAGGGAAAGCCACTGTAAATTCAGAACATACAAAATTAAACTTCACGAATTTTAAAACCGATAATGGTCCTGTGCTAAATGTGTATTTAGCTACCGATACATCAGTAACTTCATACATGGATTTAGGCGCTTTAAAAGGAATAGAAGGGGATTACGAATATGATTTGCCAAACAATGTTGATTTATCCACCTATAAATATGTGATTATTTGGTGTGTTGAATATTCCGTTAATTTTGGATATGCTGTTTTGGAGTAAGAAAGTGTAATGGCAACTAGATTAGTTCTATGATATATTTATATTCCATTCCAAACAAAAACGCCAGGCCAAAACTAATTAATGTTCCAATAAGGATGTACTCTGTTAACTTTCGGTCTTTGGATTTTGATAAATCCCCAAATCTGAATACGGATTTTGCCGCCAGTAAAAAACCAATACCTTCCCAGTAATTCATGGCAATAAAAGCAAATATAAACAAGCGCTCTAGCATGCCAATGTAAGCACCGGCATTTTCTAAAGACTCTTGGCTGGTATTTTCTTCTAAATACCATTTTGATATGATGGTTTTCATGATGATGGAAGATACCACCGTAACGCCTATCACATTAGTAATTAACAATAAGACCTTTGGGCTATAAAAGCTTTCTATATTGAGGTTATAGGGCTCGTAGATATTGACCACAATAGCTATAACTATAATGTGCAACAATTGGTCCGTCCCAAAAAGCAATCTGGGGTTTATTTTGGATTTAAGGAGAAGCTTGAAAACATCAATGATATAGTGTGACACAATGATGATGACCATGCCCAACCAATACTTAAAATCAGCTTGAAGCACCAACAGAAGAGCCCCAAAATGAACTACTATGTGCCAATATAGAAATTTAGATTTGAGCTTGTTTGTTTCCTTATGAACCACCCATTTTTCTGGCTGAAACAAAAAATCTCCCAAAAAGTGGGCCAGTACGAGCTTTATTGACAAGCTTAGCATACCGTTTTTATTTGTGAGTTATAGTATAGTACCATTTTCAAAATTTCATCATAGCCACTACGTTTTAAGCCTTGGCTAATGTTCCCTTGGGTTTTATCAAAATAATTGGCAAGTTCTTTTTGATTTAGTTCAGGATGTTCCATGGCGATTTTAATTAAGCTAGCGGTGGTAACGGTCCAATTGTTCATGGTTAACTGGGCCAATTCTAGCATAATGTTTATTTGTGAGTCAAAGGCCGTAAACGGTGATCTTATGGCCAAGGTATTCTTTTTTAACCGTTCAAAACACTCTCCTGAATTAACAAATGCACTGCCATTGGATTCAGTTATCTTGTTTGATGTATATGTTTTATCGCCAATGCCTATCGCCATCCGCACATCAATATCTTTAAACTGTTTTATGGTGGCTTTTATTAAAACGGCTATTTCCAAGGCATCTTCTGGTTTTACTTCCAGTTGAAAACTGTCGCCTCTATAAATTTCCCATTGTGTAGGTTCTTTGCCGTATTTATTGAAGACTGTTTTTAAAGCATCAAGCCATTTTTTTGGTTCGCTTTCTTTTGAATTGACAATGTCTCCTGTAATAATACTGGTCATTTTATACTACTTTATAGTCAAATGTATCCATTTTTTGGTTAATCACCAAATATATTAGTTAAAAGGCTAATAATATAAAATATTAGTTTAAAAGCTAATAATATAAAATATTAGTTATATGAATGATATTTATCTTTATCTTAAAATGCAATCATATTAGTTGCAACTAAATATATGTATATTATTTATTGCTGATAATTTGTATTTTGTGTACTCAAAAATATCAATGATAAAAAAATAATATAATGACAAAAGGACGACTTGAAGCCTTTACGGATGGGGTTTTGGCAATTATCATCACCATTATGGTATTGGAATTAAAGGTGCCTCATGATGGAGGCGCTTTTGAAGATTTAAAACCGCTGTTGCCAGTTTTTGTAAGTTATGTGCTGAGTTTTGTTTATTTGGCCATTTACTGGAACAATCATCACCATATGATGCATACCGTAAAGCATGTTAATGACCCGTCCTGAAATAAGGCTACATAATTTTAAACATTATGTACAAAAATGACAAAGTAATCAGACGGTATTCAGAACCTTTTAAACTGAAAATTCTGGACGA
>NZ_BMNR01000013.1 GCF_014646655.1 Yeosuana aromativorans
ATGACATCAATAACAGAGAACAGGTATACTGCCCGTTCCATGCGGTGCCTCCAAACGGTCTCGATCTCCTTGTACAATGACACATGGTACATCAAGCCATATTGTCCATATCTGGACAGGGCATTGTCTTCCCTGTACATGCAAGGTGCTTCCTTTAAGGTGCGTGTCAGGAAATTATCGCCAATATCTATCCTTTCCATAAGGTTGGATACCGTGCAATATATCACATGGACCTTACAGCGTTGACCCATCTTATCGTAGACTTCCTCCATAAGATCATCCAGGCCCTTATGGAGCGCTTTGTTGCCCACGATCAACAGGGTGTAGATCGCTTCCAGATGCACCTGTTTGCTTTTGGTGTGCAAGTAATGGATATGTTTGTTTTTGCTCGTGTCCATATCGATGACATATACCGAATGTAATGGGACCAGGTTCTTTAAAAGGTCCAAAAGTTCCTTTTGTAATGGGAATTTTGTTGGGTTCTCTATTGATCGTTTCATAATGGATAAACTAATAAAATTTACATTTGTCATACTATTATATGACAAATATACATAAAAATTCCATTTGTCAACTTTTAATATGACATAATTGTCATATAATAAACTGACATTTGCTAGATGACCAAGGAACAGTTAAAGAAAAAAATCGGAAGAAGAATCGTTGAGTTGAGAACCAAAAAGGGATTGAACCAATCCGATTTGGCCCGTGCCTGCGGTAAGGACAGGCAGGCCATTGAAAAAATTGAGAACGGTAAGGTCAACCCAACCATCTTTTCATTATACGAGATTTCAAATGCCTTGGATATATCATTGCAAAAACTTCTGGACTTTTAAGGTTAAATCTATTGAACATTAGATTTTTTTTGAATGTATTGTGTACAAAATTTCCTTTCAATACGCTCCCGTTGCCTTATGGGGAGCATATTGAAAGGAAACCATTTTTTAAGCCTTAAAAAAAACTGTTTTGTTTGTGCCATCATCAATGTGGAGCTCTTTCATTTCACAACCAGCCTTGATTTTAAACCTCAAATACATTCCTCCAATCTCTGCATGTCATCACTCACCTTTCGTTCGATTACCTTGGCGTAAATCTGTGTCGTCGTGATTTTTGAGTGACCCAATAACTTTGAAACGGTCTCAATGGGAACACCATTGCTCAAGGTTACAGTCGTTGCAAAGGTGTGGCGTGCAATGTGGAACGTCAGGTTCTTCTTAATCCTGCACACATCGGCTATCTCTTTTAAATAGGAATTCAGTTTTTGATTTGAAATGGTTGGGAACAATGTTTGTTTGTCTGTGCTGTTTGGGTGCACTTCATATTTTTTAATGATGTTTGATGCTTTGGACAGCAAGGGAATCTTGACAGGGACACTGGTCTTTTCACGTTTTGAATGGATCCATTGCTTTCCGTCCATGCCCATGCATAGGTTGCCAAGGGTCAGGTTCATGACATCCCCATAGGACAGTCCCGTATAGCAACTGAACACGAACAGATCCTTTATGAGCTGCAATCTGGGGATTGTAAACGATTTGTCCTCAATGCGCTGCAACTCCTCTTTTGTTAAAAATGTCCGTTCTTTTTTTTCGTATTTCGCTTCAAACTTAATGAAGGGGTCTCTGTCGAGCCATTCCATCCTATAAGCCAGGCTCACCATCTTTCGCAAGCGTTCTATATGCTTCATCACCGTATTGTTGCCCATCGATTTTTGGTGCCTTAAAAAACGCTCAAAGTCAATGATGAACTTATAGTTCAGTTCAGATAGGTACATGTTGGTCGTTCTGTGCTTTTCCTTTAGAAAGAGAAACAGGTACCTATGGGTTGTATAATAGTTTTTCTGTGTCCCCAAGCGCAAAGTGGATTTCATGTGGTCGTTATGGTAATTGATGATATCCGTTAACGAGTGCCGGCCGTCTTCATCTCCCAAGAAATGGGCCTTTATGAGATTGGAGGTGACCATCTTTTTTTCCCTTTTTAATTTTTGATAGGATTCAAAGAGTTGGGAATACACTTGCCTTAGGTAACTGTTGACACATTTGGTCTCGTCACTTAGCCCTTTTAGCCTGTTCTTGTTGGCGTCCCAATCCGCAATTGACAGTTTTCGTTTCAGGGATAGTTCTGATCGTTTGCCGTTTACAGTGATTCTGGCATAAAGGGGCGCTTTTCCATTTTTGGCACTGGCAAGTTTTAGCCAGAACAGGACACTGAAGGTGTTTGGTGTTTTCATAATCTTTTGTTTTAAAATTGAACATTAAAAACAAAAGTCAAATCAAGGGTCCGGTTACCTTTTTGTACATTTTAAACCAAGGTAACCGAATTGGTCACTTTTTTATTTAAAACAATTCAAATTAAATGATTGCCTTAAAACGACAAAAACTTGATAATCATTCGATTACCAAGTTTTTGTTACTATTTGATTTCTTAAAAAGTCGGGGTGGCAGGATTTTTTAAAAACCCATAACCCATTTATTTTCAATATTTTAAACACTTTTAATTTAGTATGATTCACCGAATTGCACACTAAAGTTTGTTAGAACTATTCAAAAACAAAATTTGTTCGCTTTTGGTTAGATAAAGATACATATTTTATAAATAAACATTTTCATTTTCTTCTATCAATTTTTTCCTTGGATTAGGGCAGTTTTTTTTTTGGCACTCGCATCAATTCTTACCAAAGGTTGTTGAAATTATTTCTCAATAGTAAATATAAATTTTGTGCCTTTTTTTAGTTTTGACTCTACTTTTATTGATCCACAACCTTTTTCCACTACTTTTTTTACAGTTGCCAAACCTATTCCGTTACCGGATTTGCCAAACCTATCTTTTTTAGCAATAACTTCAAAAATTTCAAAAATCTTTGCCTGGTTTTCTTCAGCTATGCCTGGCCCATTATCTTGCACATAAAATTCGTAATGGGTTTCTGATGACGCTACTCCAATTTCAATTTCAATAGTTTCCTTATCATTATACTTGATAGCATTAGTAACAAGGTTTATCAAAATCTGATTAATTGCGGTTCTATTTGTATGTATTTTATTAATTGAAGTTCGTAAATTAATTTTCAGTTCTGGTATTTTCGGAAAAAAAGCAGAGATGTTTTTTAATAAATCATTTAAATCTATCTCTGATTTGTCCTCTTTAAAAATATTCTCACACCTACTATATTTCAATAATCCATCAATTAGATTTCTTAAAACATCTGAAGATTCTTCAATTAAGGCAAGCATTTCTTTTCCCTCATCATCAATTTGAGAACCATACTCTTCAATAAACAAATTAGACAACCCACTGATACCAGCTAGGGGTGATTTAAGGTCATGAGCAGCTACAAATGCAAAACGATCTAACTCTTGATTTTTTTCTTCTAAACTTATTAAAGCTTTTTCAAGAGTTAATTTGGTTTTCCTTAAATTTAATATGTTCATCACCTGGTTTCCTAAAGCTTTCAAAGCCTGTATCTGACCATCACTCAATGTTTTTGGTTTATTATCAATTACACATAAAGTGCCCAAAGGATGATTATTGTCGCTAAGTAAGGAAACCCCAGCATAAAAAATTACAGTCGGATTATTCGTTACCAATGGATTATCATAAAAGCGCAAATCCTTTCTTGCATCCTGAACAATAAACACATTTTCTGGTTCATTTATAGCGTGAGCGCAAAAAGCATATTCTTTAGGAGTTTCTGAAACGTCTATGCCATGATGAGACTTAAACCATTGACGGGTATCATCAACTAAAGTAATTAAGGAGATTTTAGTGCCACATAGTTCTGCGGCAATAGCTGTTAGGTCATCATAATCAGATTCTGAAAGCGTATCTAGTATGGAATAAGACTCCAGATCCTTTAATCTCTCCCTTTCGTTTACATATTCTTTTGGCTTTTGCATTAATTCATTTTATTTACAAAATTGAAAAAACGTATTCATTCATTTTAAACTCGCAATGAGTCTTTCACTGTCTGTGGTTTTGTCAAAAAAATAATCAGCCCCTAATCGAAAGCATGTTTTTCTCAATTCATCATTAACTGAAAAAATGTAAACTTTGGTTTTATTTTTATTATTCTTAATTTTTTTCAACAAATCAATTCCGTTGCCATCGGGAAGGTTTAAATCTAAAATAATAATATCTGGGTTATTGAGGGAAAGTGAAATTGATGCTTTTTCAATACTAGTCTCCCAACTTAAAGACTTTATATTGTTTAATTCCAATATGCGCTTTTCAAGCCATTTGCCAATTTCGAAATCGTCTTCAATTAAAAGAACATTTATTTTACGTACCATTTGAGAGATTTTGCACATTTAATTATGAAAACGAATTTAGATGAAAGATTTAAAAATTTCAATAAGCAAAATGCCTAAAATATTAATAGATTTGCTTAGTAATTTACACTCATGCTTCAGCATAACCAATAAAAGTTCTAATTTTATCTAAGATATTTTATTATTGTAGATATTAACAGATCTCTATTTATAGGTTTTACTAAATAATCAAGACAACCTGCTTTCTTGGCTCTTTGCATTTCACTATCTATAACTTGAGCAGACTGCGCTATTATTGGAATATTTTTTCTAATTTCCTTTAGCTTGGCACTTACTTCCAAACCATTCATTTTTGGCATTATAAGATCCATTAGTACCAAATCGATAGATGCATTTGCCTTAAATATTTCCAAGGCCTCAATACCGTCTGCGGCATGAATTAATCTGCATTTCTCATTTAACAATACTGTTTTCAAATAAATATAATTAGACATATCATCTTCACAAATCAATATAGTTCTACCTTCTAAAGATTTTTCATTGCTAGGTTCTTTTGTAATCTCGTCCAAAGGTTTAATACTTAAATTAAATGCTTTTGGTAACCTAATGGAAAATTTAGACCCCTTTCCTATGTCTGATTCAACGAATAACTCTCCCCCTATACTATTTACTATTTTTTTTGAGACAGCAAGACCAAGCCCATTACCCTCATAATAA
This sequence comes from Yeosuana aromativorans, assembly GCF_014646655.1. Taxonomy (GTDB): domain Bacteria; phylum Bacteroidota; class Bacteroidia; order Flavobacteriales; family Flavobacteriaceae; genus Yeosuana; species Yeosuana aromativorans. The sequence continues at coordinate 4,980 of NZ_BMNR01000013.1, forward strand.
TGGTCTGGATCCTTTTTAACTTGCCAAAAAGGTTTAAAAATTAAATCATGAAACTCTGGAGCAACTCCAATACCACTATCTTCAACAAAAATTTCTAGATTCTCATTTTTGAAAGACACCTTTAATTTTACAAATCCTTTAGATGTAAATTTATAAGCATTGTCAAGCAAGTTTTGAAGCGCCTGAAACAACTTTTCTTTGTCAGTGTGTATCATCTCCCTTTCAAGATCTAAATCTACTTGATATTGAAATTCGATTTCAGAATTCTTGAATTTCAGGCATTGTTCATTAATGAAACTTTCTAAATGATCTTTTAAATTAAATGACTCATTGTTTATTTTCAGTATTCCGGAATCGAGTTTTGAGATTTCTAATAAATCATTTATTGTTTTAATTAATCGATCACCACTTTTATGCATGACTTCAATTAATTCTTTTTTTTCCTGCTTTGAAAAATTATAACTGTCATCGGCAAAAAAATCAATAAAACCTAAAATTCCGTTTAATGGTGTTCTTATCTCATGATGCAAATTCTCTATGAAAGCAGATTTTAATTTATCTGATTCTTCAGCTTTTTCTTTAGCATCCAGAAGTTCTAGTTCCATTTTTTTTCGATCGGTAATATCATCAATGGTAGCAAGATAAACGGAATGACCATTTCGTTTTAATAAAGATGTTGAAATCAACATTGTTTTTTCTTCATTAGAGTCTTCAGTCTTTATAAAAACCCGTACTTCCTCTTTTAGGTAGTTTTTTCCTAGTGTTGTTTCATTGAAAATATTTGACATTTTACACATACTTTCATCTCCACAGGCAAAAGAGCCACAATCCGTTTTTAAACAGCATACTATGTCATTTATATTTTTTCCTACAATTTCAGAACTATTTGTTTTAAATTTTGTAGCAGCCTTTTTGTTTATTCTTAGGATATCCATGTTCTCATTAAAAAGAAAAATGGATGAAGGCGAATTATCAAAAATTAACTCTAATTCATTTTTGTTCCATTCCGCTTGTATTTTTGATTCGATCAATTGATTTTCATAGTTCTTACGAATAGAAATATCCCTAAATCCGGTAAGTATCATTTGTGTTTTTCCCAGTTGAATCAGTTTTGATGTTATTTCTATAGGAACTTGGGTAATGTTGCCATTGACATAGTTTGTCTCTAAACGGAATACACCATCAATTTGGTGTTTCAAACCAACCTGAACAGAATGAATTAAATCATCAGGAACTATATCCGCAATATTCATTTTTTCCAAAGTGTCTTTTGCCAATCCAAGGCACTCACAAGCTTTTTTATTTGCAGTTTTTATATTTCCATTTAAATCGTGCAAAAAATATGCTTCGGTCATTTCCTCGAAAAGAATACCAAACATTTTTTCACTACTTCCCACAGTAGCTTGAACTAAAAAACCTTCATCATTATTGATCATAATTTTCCTAAATACATCTTGACAAATATCAATTAAAAACAGAACCAATACCATAGGTATATTTCTTAATAATTAAAAAAAAAATCCTTAGTTACGTTTCAGAAGAATTAATTAAAGACTAGAAAAACAAAAGTGATACAAATGTTGTTTTAAAATATTGTTAATTTTAAATAGTATCCTCAAATATGGACAAACAAAATGCAAAATTGAATAATAGAAACTTAAACTTAATAAAATGCGAAGAGCGCAGTCTCTCACTTTGCGCTCTTCTAGAAAAGTTAAATTTGTAAATTGCTATTATAAACTTTTGTGCTACAAATATAGATTGAGGGTTTATACTTAACAATAAGCAAATTCCTTATTTTTTTTGATTTTTTTCTTAATTACGATTTGTTAATAATATCCAAGAACCTGAATTATAGATTTTTAACACAAATACAAATATGTAAATTTGACTATTCATCTAAGCTAATCAGTCCTGTTTTTAAAGCATACTTTGTTAATTCAGGTAATGAATATAATTCTAGTTTATCCATAATATTTTTCCGGTGTACATCAATCGTTTTTGAACTCAGAAATAATATTTCGCCTATGACCTTTGAGCTTTTTCCTTCTGCAATCAACTGTAAAATTTCTTTTTCGCGAGGAGTTAGAATCATTTCTTCATGTTGACCAGAAATAAATTCACTTAAAATAACATCAGATATGTTTTGAGCAATATACTTTTTATTAATTGACACAGTTTTAATTGCTTTAATTAATTCATCTGAATCACAGTCTTTTAATAAATAACCATACGCACCAGCTTTTAACATTCCTAAAACAAAGCGCTTACTAGAATGCATCGACAGAGCTATTACCTTTGTTTCAGGGTTTTCCTGCACTATTCTTTTAGTTGCTTCTACACCATTAAGACCTTCCATGGCAATGTCCATAATAACGATATTTGGTTTGAGTTGATTACACAATTTTATAGCCTCTCTTCCATCTTTTGCTTCGGCTATAACCTCCATTGTAGTGCTTCTTTCTATAACATTTCGAATACCATCCCGAAGAATCTGGTGATCATCGACCAGTAAAATTTTAATTTTCATAGCTACAATAATTTGTTTTCTTTTAAAGGTACCAAAATTTTCACTTCCGTACCTAAACCAAGAGTTGAGTTTATTATGAACGTTCCTTGTAGATTTTCTATTCTTTCTCTAACTGCAAACAGTCCAAACCCTGTATTTATTTGTATTTGTTTGTTTAATAGCGACTTATCAAATCCTTTTCCTTCGTCTTTAATTATAATTTGCAGCCCAAATTGGTATTTAGTGAAAAGTATAGTTATTTGAGTGGCACCAGAGTGTTTTATGGCATTGTTTATAATTTCCTGAACAGCACGGTAGATCAGTATCAATTTAGGTTCGGAAAGTTTGATTTCATTAAGTTCAGTTTTAAACTTAACTTTTATTTGATTTTGATTCTCAATTTTTTCTGCAAGCCAATATATAGCTTCTATTAATCCCAGTTCATATAAAACCGGTGGGCTTAAGTCATAGGTTATTTTTCTTGTATTTTCAAGTGCTTCAGAAATATGTTTTATTACTGTCCCAATTTCATTTTGTTTTTCATTTGTTTCCATTTCCTTCCATAGATCATTTAATTTCATTTTTGAAATTACGAGTGACTGGCTAAGGTGATCGTGAATATTTGCTGCTATTTCCTTTCTCTGTTTTTCTTCCACAAGCATCATTTCTGTTGTTAATTTTTGAAGGGATTTTTTATACTCATTCATTTTAATTTCAGTATTCTTTCTAGAAGTTACATCTAGCATAATTGAATCCCAAACAACACTTCCATCATCATGTTTTTTTGGAACCCCAATACCTTCAATCCATTTTACAGAGCCGTCTGGTAGATTATTTTTGTATTCAATTTTCCAAGGACTGAGATTTTCAAAAGAAACTTGAATTGATTTTTTTACGGATAAGATATGTTCGTCATCAATTTGGTTCCAAATTAGATTATTATTTTCCATCGCCTCTTCTGGAGTAATTCCCCAAATATCCTTTGATCCGTTATTTACATAAATTAATGCATCATTTCCATCAGGGAATAGTTTATACTGAATAATAGCTCCTGGTAAATTATTGTTGATACTTTCGAGCAATCCTTTTGACTCTCGCAATTCCTTTTCTGCTAATTTACGGGCGGTCACATTGCGAACAAATACCAAACCACCATTTTCACCATCAAAAAAAATAGGTTGCCCTTTTGTTTCTACCCAAATTTCATTTCCATCTTGCTGTATAAGTATTTGCTCAAAAGAATCATGCACCATTTTTCTTTTAATATTCAATTTTTTAATTCTTTCCAAAGCCATTTTATGAAAATCAGGATGAAAATAATCCAGAACTGGTTTCCCTAGTAATTCCTTTTCATTTTCAGCTCCAAAGAGTTCAATAGCTAGCTTGTTAAGGTAAACAAAACGTTTGTTTGTTTGTATAAAAATAGGATCAGGAGCTCCTTCCACAATGGTTCTAAATCTTTGTTCTGAAGTTTTTAATTCATATTCTGCTTCTTTTCTTGATGTGATGTCAAAACGAATCGCCAAATATTGAAAGGGCTTACCGTTTTTATCCAAAAAAGGTACAATAGTGGTATCTACCCAATAGTAAGACCCGTCTTTTGCTTTATTTTTTATTTCTCCTCGCCATACCTCACCAGAGGTTATCGTTTTCCATAAATTTTTAAAAAACTCCTTAGGATGATGTTTAGAATTAATTATTTCATGAGTTTTTCCTATAAGTTCCTCTCTATTATATTTTGAAATATTGCAAAAGTTATCATTTACAGAAGTAATAACTCCTTTTTCATCTGCAAAAGCTATTATTGCAGATTGATCTAGAGAAAACTTATAATCTTCTAATGCTTTTAAGCTCCTCTTCAATGCTAAAGCAGCAACCTTTTGTTCATTAATATCCTGAGTACTGCCATAAATACGGATGCACTTACCATTAGAAATTTCAGCATTCCCTATAACTCGCACCCACAAATCTTGTTTTTTGGTATTATTTATAACTGCTTCAAAATCAAAAGGCTCATGTGTAGAAATACATTTTTGAATGTTCAATTCTACTAATTTTTGAAAATCCTTTCGATAAAATTTTATATTGCTCTCTAAATTTGGCACATATGTTTCGGGGTCAGTTCCAAACAATTTGTGCACCTCTTTTGACCAAAAGACACTTTGGTTCAATAAATCCACTTCCCAACTGCCTATTTTAGCTAGCCTGCCGACCTGACTATTCAATTCCCTAAGTTTCTTTTCTTCTGTAATGTTCTTGGCAACCGCATAAACAATACCATGCTCTGGTACTGAAGCCGCTGTCCAGCTTAACCAAACTGTTTTACCTTCTTTTGTAACATAACGGTTTTCAAAATTGCGAAGATTTTCACCTTTGTATAATTTCAATTGTTTTTCACTCGTTATCAATTTATCCTTCTCGTGTATAAAAGATTTGATTGGGTTTGATAGCATTTCTTCTAAGGAATATCCTAGTAGTTCCAACCCTGTTGGGTTGATTCGTTTTAGATAACCATCAAAACCTGCCACACAAATCATATCGGGTGTAAAGTCAAAAATCTGGGCCAGTTCAACTTCTATTTTCTTTCGGCTGAGTTCACCACCAATCTTTGATTCTAATTTTTTAAAAAGACCTAAATTCAAATCTAAGATCGATTTATTTTTTTTTGTTGCCAACAAGAGTACACCAACGACCTCCCCTCTATGTTTTAAAGGTATGCCCATTATGGCTTGGATACCTGCTTTTTTTGCAGCTACTTTTCTTTTAAAGAAATGCCACTGCTCATCAACGTCACCCCAAATCTCTATTGTTTTATTTTTCCAGACATAGCCTGGCATCCCTTCTCCATAAAAGAGAGAATGCAAGTGCTTAGCCTTATTATAAAAATCATGTCCAGTAATGCCCGCAACGTAATTTGCTGCACGATTAATAGTTTTACCATCTATTTCGGGCAACCATACTTCAACGAAATCAAAATCTCCAAACTTAGTGATGTGCTCACAAAGATTTGTTAAACATGCTATTAAGTCATTTTCTATAGATTGATGGAATATATCGCTTATTTTATTAATAAGCTCATTTTCAAGTTCTCTGTTTTTTAGCTCTGTTACATCCCGCTCTATAGCAATCCAATGGGTGTACCAGCCTTTTTCATTAGCCACTGGGGTCACGGTGAAGTTGATCCAAAATTCCTCTCCGCTTTTTTTATAATTGATGGTAGTTATTTCATAGGGTTCCCATTTTCTAATGGCACGTCCTAATTTTAGCAGTTCTTCTTTGTTCGAATTAGGTCCCTGAAGTATACGGGGAGATTTACCAATGACCTCTTCAGCCTCATAACCCGTAATCTTTGTAAAAGCTTCATTTACATAAATAATTCTATTCCCAGGTTCGTCAAATGGTTCAGCTTCGGTAATTAAAACGGCATCATTCGTATTTGTAATAACACTTTCAAGTAGTTTTGACTTGTGTTCTTCCTCAATTTTATCGGTGATATCCCTCGAGTTGGATACAATACCATTTACCGCTGGATTATCCAGCATATTGGTTAGCACCGTTTCAATCCATCTCCATTCCTTTTTATGGTTTTGAAAACGAAAGGGTCTCAAATTTACTTTTTTTTCTGTGGTTATTTTTTGCAAACCTCCTAATGTCATTTCTACATCATCAGGATGGATAAACTCAAAAGCATTTCTTCCTATAAATTTTTCTGGTGCAATGCCTAGAACTCTGGTGCTTGTAGGACTTACATAACTATAGTTGCCTTCAGTGTCTAAGATTGCTACCAGGTCAGATCCTTCCTGTACCAAAGCTTTAAACCGTTGTTCACTTCGAAGATTTTTTACTTCCTTCTCAATTTTCTCCTTGGAATCTTTGGCCACAGCGTACCATAGTTTTGTGTTATCATTCCATCGTATAGACCATACATTATATGCGACATCGCCATTTTTTTTCTTGTATCGATTAGCGAAAGATTTAACTTCCTGTCCATTACGAACAGTTGCCATTATTTTCAAGGTTTTGGGCAAATCCTCTTCCAAAATCAAATCTTGGTAAGGTTTGCCTATTAACTCTCTAGGTGAATACCCCCAATGAGTAATGGCGCCATTGCTAACATTTACAAAATTATACTGCTGGTCAACAGTACAAAAAACATCTTGGGAAGTACTGATTAGTTGATTCAATTCATATTTTTTATTCACTATCGATGTGACATCTTTTGATTGGCAAGCAACAGCAAAAACTTTGCAATCATCTCCGGTTAAAGGTTCAAAGGAAACTTGACTATATTGAATTTTATTAGTTTTTTTATTGTAGAAATGTTCTTCAATTACAAAAAAGTCTCCGTTAAGAGCTCTTTTGTAATAAGCTTTCCATTTTTCCATACTATCCTTGCCAAAGTTTTTGACAAACGCAGAATCGTGCAGTTTCTTCTCCGTTCCAATCATTTCTTTCATGAAGCTTAGATATGTTTTATTTGCATAAACCAGTTGAAAGTTATGATCAATCATCCAAATAGGATCCTTGCTTTTATCTAAAAACATATTAGCCAACTGATATTTCTCCATGATAAGAATTACTTTTCTAACATCTAAGCTAATGAAAAAATTCCTTAACCAAATGGAATAGAAATCAAATACACCGATAGGTAAAACATCTTTAAGTCAAACCCTACCTTTGGACGCATAAAATGATGGTTCTGGAGATAAGTAGTAATATACATCTGTATGCATTACAAATATGGATACTCAAAACCTTAATGAAAATAAGTGTTACTTTCAATGACAAAAATCCAAAGATAATTGATTCAAATTGTGAGTATTAAAAGAATACGCTCAAAAAAACAACTTTAAATACAATGATTTTCGTTTTCACAATTCTTAAATATTAATTTATAAGTTTTGGAACACAGTTCTGATTGAAACTTCATAATATAGATATACCTTTTTAGGAAAGCCAATATGTAGAATTTTAAAAACATAAGTCTAAAACTTTATTTAGCGCCTAATTCTCCTTTATTGGTTGGTTGTAATTTACAATTATGGTGGGTTTTCCCGAGTAAAAGATAACAGATCATTTAAGGATCAAATATCTTAAAACAAAGCTCTATGCAAATGACATTGCGAATCTAAGGGAATAGCAAGAGGGCAATGCGCTAAAGCGGTGTTGCGTTATTTGAATTATTTATAAATAACTGAAATTCATTTTGTTATTAGAATGTAGATCATATTTGTTTGACGAAGAAAATACCATAATTATTTTAACACCCTTGGATACCCTTATAAACACTGGGTACATTAACATAATCGAAGAGTTTAGATACCGCGCTCGCTTTGGCAAGCTTGCTGCATTTTTAAACTTATGGATTATCCTTGCACAAAGCAACCTCTAAATCCATAACTTTAAAACGGTTGCTCTTACTCTCCTAAACATCTTTATTTATTTTGCGACCGTGGGGAGCAAACCAGAGTTTGCCAACATTGGCACACATCCTGAATTGATTAGGCTTCTCTGTTGCTCCTCCTTTTCTGTCAATAAAAGCTTTTCAATACTGTCATAGCTAGCCAACTGGGCATCCGGTAAAATGTTGTCCACCAGGTCCAGCACCGTGGCTATGTTCAAATCCTTTGAGAAATTGACAGAACTAGGACCTTATTTTACCAAAAGATTTATTAACAAATCGGATGCAGGAAGAAAGACAGTAATTAACAAAACAAGAATGAGTGACCTTTCTAATAATCCAAAGACATAACTTAGGGTAAAGGAATTGTATTTAATTGCTCTTGCTCTAGAAGCAGAGCCTTGTATGTTGTTTAAGGAAATATGTAAAGATTATAAACTTCAAAAACAGTAATTTCTTTTAGTAAATAAAATATAATTTTAAAAATGGAATCATTTAAAATGATTCCCTTTTTGTTTTAAATTGCTCTTCTAGTTTAATTGAACCAAACTTTTTAAAAAGATGAAGATTTAGACGGCAGATTTTTGGCGCAAATGCAATCTTCGGCTTTTTAAAATGATAGCCAAAGTGGCGATTGAACGTCAAGCAAGAGTTTTTTACCCATTTTTCCTGTAAAAAAAAGCCTGTTTATAGGGACTCCGAGAGGTTTTACTGCAAATTTTAGTAAATACTAAATATTATGACTTCTCAAAAAGCCGGTATTTAAAGGAGTTGGAGAATCGTAACATCGCAAAGCGTGTTACCCTCTTGCTATTCCCCCTTAGTTTTACAATCACGCTTATATAGAGAATTTTTTATGATAGTAAGTACTTGTAATAAGTAACTTTATATCGGGGAATACAAGAGATTTGAAATATATAATTTTATATATTTAAAATGATCCTCAAAAAGACTACAGAAAACTATGCTTTTTAAAATTTAATTCTAAAACTGAGGTTTGGAGTTAATCCAAGTGATTTATTATCAATTAGAATTGCTGAATTAGAATCGTTTGAATCTACCTTGAAATATCTATTGATACTATTCTTTCTATCCATGATATTTAAAACGCCTGCTCGCAATGATGCCTTTAAAGCTTGTGACATCTTAAAATTATAACTAAACGAAGCATCTAAACGCATAAAATCATCTAAGTTATCTCCATTTGGTGTCCCATAATTCACAACTGTTGTATTGCCACTTTGCATTGTTTCATTTCCTTCAACTGGCTTTGTATATGGCTTACCAGATCTCCAAATACCACCAATCGATATTTTTAAATTTTCTAAAATATCATAATTAAAGGCCATGGACACCGAGTGCCTAATATCAACATTGTTTGGAAAAACCGATGGCGTGAAGGTTTTAAATTCATAATCGTTAATACTATAGGTATAACTTAACCAAGTACTAAACCTGTTGGCTGTTTTGTTAATTAAAAATTCCACGCCTTTTGCCGTATAACTTCCAGATGCATTTTTGTATTGAAAGCTATTATAAAAGCCTTGATTGGAAGCAGTGATCCCTTTAACTAATTTATAAAACCCTTGAACATCCAAAACCAAATTATTATGGTGAAAGTCAAAACCAAATGAAGCTTGTTTGCTTATTGAAATAGGGATGTTTTGAGCATAGGGTTGATTACTTTCTGAATTGGGTTTATTTTGTTCATTTGCCAAAATCCAACGCCTATTTTCAACACCTAAAAAATCATCTTGAAAATCAACAATCTGAGTTGCTGATTGATTCTTGAACTCTCCTTGCAACTTCACTGCAACCTGGTTATTTAGTTTTTGCCTAAAATTCAATCTGGGTTCAATAATTGTTTTATTGAATTTCTGAAAATAATTAACCCTAACTCCAAGTCTAAAATATGTGGCATTGTTTTTAAATTCTGCCTCTGTAAAAAAAGCATGATTGAGCAAGACATCTTTTTTTGTACGTTCATAAGATGGTGCACTTACAGTTGTTCCGTTTAAAATACCAATTTCATCAAATTGATAGCCATTTAACAGGTTTAGATTATTATTAATTTTATAATTGGTCTTTAACTTTACGCTTGTTTCCAAAACCTCGTTGGTCTGAGTTAATTTCTGATCAGTTTCAATTCTATAATCAACAGCATCAACATTGTATTTTGAATAAAACGCACTGAGTTCTGTGTTAAAATCTGATGTCCATATACCGTTCCAGTTTACACCTGCCCCTATATTTTGTTGTTTCAACCTGCTGGTTTTAGATTCTTTTTTATTGGCATTATCAATATAGCTTTCCTTATAATCAAGGGAATTATTGATACCAATAACATTAGCCCTAAATTTATGCTTTTCATTAAGGTCAAATAATAATTTGGCAGTATAATCATGGAAAAAGAACTTTGAGGACCTGTTACTTTCACTTATATTGTCACCATCGGTTGTTAATTTACTGTCTTGAAAACTACGCTCAAAATATTTATCATATACCGGGGATTTATAAAAATCGGTAAAAGACCGCCTACCTGAAACATGTATTGCCCATTTTTTGCTTAATGGTATTTCAAAAAAAGCATCTCCACTAAGTAAATTAGCACCGATTCCCCCTGAAACCTCATTCCCTATTTTATCTTTTGTAAGCATGCTTATGGTACTTGACACACCATCGCTAAACTCACTGGACGTGCCATTTTTAGTCACAATGACCTTAGTAGTTAAATTAGGGTTATAAGCAGAAATGAGCCCAAAAAAATGGCCTGCATGGTACATTTTAATACCATCCCAAAGAATCAGGTTTTGGTCATTTGTTCCTCCTCTAACATTAATATTTGCAATGCTCTCATTTACACTTTCTATACCGGGCAATGCTTGAATGGACTGTAAAATATCTGGGTCGGTAAGTCCTGGTAAAATACCAAATTTTTCGGTATTCAAAACGGTACTCCCATCAATGAGCTTTTGCAAACCTGTTGTTAAAAACTTAGAAATCAACACCTCATTGAGCGCTTCGTTCTTTTCGCTTAAAACAATTGTTTTACAGCCATTACCTTCCCATAATTCTTTAGCTGCAAATGCTTGAGTCTCATAGCCTAAAAATGAGATGACAATAGTTTCGTTTAAGGCAACATTATCAAGCTGAAAACCACCTTCTTCATTGGTAACGGTTCCTTTTGTTGAATTATTGATTACTACCGAAGCACCAAATAATGGTGCATTATCAGTACTTGAAACCAGTCTGCCACAAATTGAAATTGTTTTATCCAGTTGAGAGATAGTAATATAACGTTCGTTAAGGAATTTAAAATTTAATAATGTATTGGCATTAAGATCCTCAATAATTTGGTTAAGGGTTTCCGTTTTATTAGGCTTGTTAACCACAATACCTTTAACCTCATTGACCGAATATGAAAATTTCACTTCAAAACGTGCTTCCAAAGCTGGTATAACATCAATTAACGATTCTTTTTCTTGAGCTTGAAAAGTAAAACAATAACAAAAGAAAAATAAAGTGAAAAAATAATTAGTGCGTAGCATAGTTATATAATTCAACTTTTTTACCATTTATTTTATAACTCAGTTTTAAAGGAATGGTTACAGATTGTAATGCTATGTTTATATTATTGTGCGTAAAACTTCCAGAAAACCTGACGGATGTATCAATATTTTTGGCATCAACAGCAACATCATATTGTATTTCCAATTCGTTGATAATTTGCCATAATGGGACATCATCAAAAGTTGATTCCTTTGTCAGCCACGACGGGTTTTCTGCTTTAAAATCTTTTACGGGGCTTATCTTACCATTTATAACCCTAAACGTTTTACCTGGCTTTAATATGGTTCTATCACTTCCATGGGTAACTCTTACCGAACCTTCATAGCATTGTACCTCAAAATAATTAGCACGTTCTTTCACATTAAAATGCGTGCCCAAAACCTGAATGGTTCCTGCACTTGTCTTTACTGTAAATTTTTTGCCCTTGGTTACTTTAAAAAAGGCCTCTCCATCTAGATCAAGCATTCGTTCCTTTTTCCAAAGCTTTTTGTTATAGGTCAATTTTGATTGTGCATTTAAAACAACCTCAGAGTTGTCAGGAAGGTTAAAAATTTCTGTTTGTGCTATTTCTGTTGAATAAGACTTTACATTATTAAAGAACACAAAATATGAAGATGTCAGCATTACTACCAAAATAGCAGCAACTTTCATAATTGTTTTAAAATTTAAAGGAATGATTTTGGGTTCATGTTTAACTAACTTTTTAGCATTAAAATCTGCCAAGGCTTTTTGTGAATCTACTTTAGGCACATCGATTTGCTTAGTATAAAACCCAACTTTTTCAAATACAGAAAAATCTTCATTTGGATATCGTTCCTTAATCTCCTCAGTAGATAGTTCACCCTCAAACCATTTTAATATGTCATGTTCTTTATTCATTAATATAATGCTATGTTTTATTAAGACACCAAACTATTTGTTTTCCCTACGGCAAAAAGTTAAATTTTAAGTTCTTCTACTTTTTCGCGCAATATTTTTAATGCAGCCGACATTCTTTTTTCCACTGTTTTTTGTGAAATATCCAATAATTCTGCAATCTCCCGGTATTTTTTATCTTCCATTCTATTCAATAAAAACACCTCACGTTGCTCTTCTTTCAAATCAGAAATAGCCAAAAGCAATTTCTTTTTAAACTCGTCTTCTTCCATTAAATATTCGGGGCTTAGGTCTGTTTTATCCATGTAAGGGACATCTTTGGCATAGTTCATAACTACCTTTTCATGCCGCACAGCATTTAAAAACATATTGTTAACAGTAGTGAACAAATAGGTTTTCGCTTTGGCTAAGTCAATCTTTGAACAGTTCTCCCAAATCTTGACAAAAGCATCCTGGACAAAATCCAAAGAAACCGCTTTGTCTCCACACTTGTAAAATGCAAAATTATTGGCAGCTTGAATATGTTCTAAATAAAACGAGTTAAAATAAGATTCTTCACAAAGTTTATGCTTTGGGCTATCCATAAGTGTTTTATAAAGTAGATTTGCACAAAAATATAAAATAAAAACATAAATATTTTGTTCTGAAAATCAGATTATTACAATTAATAACGCAAAAAAAATCAAAAAACCATAGGGTAAATTTAATGTTAAGGGTCTTAAATACAGAAAGCGAAAAAAAATCGCTATGAAAAAGAATTAATAAACCCAAAAAATTATTATCATGAAAAATTTAAAATGTATTACCGCAATCTTATTAATGTCATTTATAGGATTAACCTCTTGTCAAAATGAATTGGACACAGAAAACGGACAAAACCCAAACACCAACAATGCCGATTCTCAAACGGCTAGCAATCTAGAGCGCACATCAATGTATGATGGCAGCTTTGACGACTTTTTAGATGGCATGTCCTGTTCCTCTATTTTGTTCCCCGTTACCGCAACGGTTAACGGAACAAAGGTAACCTTATTGAGCCAAGCAGATTACAGTTCGGTTTTAAACCTTCTTGCCCAGTTTAACAATGATGAAATTGTTTTTCAGTTCCCATTGACAGTAAGGTTAAGCAACTATACAGAAGTAGAAGTTGCAAATCAAGCAGAATATGATGCTTTGGCCAATGCTTGTTCAGAAGCTGAGAACGCAGGAGAAGCTGCCATTCATTGTTTGGATATAGATTTTCCTATCACAATTTTAACCTATAACTTGAACTTAGATCAAACAGGAAGTGTAGTAATTGGGTCAAATGAAGAATTATATACTTTTATGAAGGACTTTGGCAATGATGAATTATTTTCTGTAAACTACCCAATAACAGCCACTTTAAACGGCGAAAACAATTCAGTAGTTGAAATAACCAGTGATATGGATTTACAGTCCAGGATTACAGAGTGCTTATCTAATGACGCTGCCATGGATGATGCCAAAGATAATGCCGATGCTTTGGGAACCATTCTGGTTGATGGCACATTTAAAGTAAAATCATTTGTTTCTGCCGGTGTTGATACTGCCAGTGATTATGCAAATTATACCATAGATTTTGCAAACAATTTAACATGCACGGCACATAATACCATAAACACAACCATCAATGATGTAGAAGGAACTTATGAATTGTCATCAGAACTTGACGTGTTTTTAAAATTGACCTTTTCTGGAAATTCATCTTTTGAGTTATTGAACGACACCTGGAAAGTAACCAGCTATTCAGAAAATTCAATTTCTCTACAAAGCACAACAAATGCTGCTATCACTTTAGTTTTAAACCAAATTTAAAAACTAAATAAGCATTTGCTACCTATGTTAGGGCAAAGCAGCTGTCAATTTTTTGGCAGCTGTTTTAAAAATATAAAAACAATGAAATGCCCAAGAACAAATTTTTCAAACAAAACTATATATAAAGAGGGCATACCACCCGACCATTGAAAAAATAAATTTAAACAGATGAAACATAAAATATTAATATTCTTCCTATTGGTCATTTTTCAGGCTTGTACAAAAGACAACTCTATAAATGGAAATTCTGGAGACAACAATAATTCCATTAACATTATTGCCAACAAACAAGCTACAGGTAGTTCCTCAAACGATCTTCTATCTGACAAAAAATTTAAAAGCATGGTTGTAGAATCGGTATATGTAGAAGGATTTGAACCTACAGCTGCCTCCATTAATAACTTTAAATCTTTTTTGGAAGCAAGAACCAATAAACCAAAAGGCATTACCATAGAAAAAAGAGCTATTCCTTCCCCAGGGAAGACAGTATACTCCATTGAAGACATTAGCACTATTGAAGATGCTAACAGAACCTATTATAATACAGATGACCAGATTGCCGTTTGGGCATTTTTTACTGACGGAAAATCGGATAAAGACATTGATAATACAATGGTTTTAGGAACGGCCTACAGAAATACGTCATTTGTTGTTTTTGAGGAAACTGTTCAAAATTCGAGCAACAGCCCATTCGAGCCCAATAGATCCTTGCTAGAGACCACTGTGATCACACATGAATTTGGACACATACTCGGCCTTACAAATTTAGGAGCTCCCTTACAAAGTGCACATGAAGACACAGAACACCCAAAGCACTGTAATGACCAAAACTGCTTAATGTACTGGGCCGTAGAGTCTTCTGCCGGTATTGCCAACTTGGTCAATATGAGTTCTGCACCCCAATTAGATTCACAATGTATTGCCGATTTACAGGCTAATGGCGGCAAATAAAAATTGCATAAATCAATAATTAACTAAAATTCCATTAAGATGAAAACTAAAATTTTAACATTTTTAATAATATTTTGTGTTTTTTTCTCATTAAACGCACAGGACATCAACAAATCAAACACAGGTCTTAAATTTGGATATAATTTGTCCTCTGTCAGTTTTGATGGTAGTACAGAAACTGGAAAAAGACAAGGATTTCATATAGGTTTTTATGGCGAATCCTTTTTAACTGAAGCTACTGCTCTACAAATTGAACTATTATATTCGCAACAAGGCTATGTGTTGAAAGATAATAGTGGAACGTTTACACAAAAATTAGACTATATAAACCTGCCATTATTATTAAAAGTATATCCTTCTGAAATTTTATTTTTAGAAGCTGGACCTCAAATTGGTTTAGCCATTTCACATAAAGAAAAATTTGACAGTAATTTTAGTCTTTTTGACACTTCCCAAAAATTTGATCCTAAAAATTTTGATTGGGGCGTCAATTTTGGGGGAGGCTTTAAAACAAGCTCAGGTGTTAGCTTAAGTGTTCGTTATCATTTAGGATTAGGAAGCGTTTATGACGAAGGCAGCCCAAAAAACAGGGTTTGGCAATTCTCATTAGGTTTCGATTTATAAGACGAAAAAGGATAGCCTAAAATTGCGTTCTGATAGACCCGCTTATTCCCACAACTTGTTTACAAGTCATTGTTTTGATTTATAATCAAAAATCGATAGGGTAAAAAACTTTTGAGGTGTCTTATTATTGAAAGCCATTCAGTGCAAATTATTAATAACCTAAAAATTAAAGTCATGAAATTATTTAAAACATTAACGCTTATCATAGCATTAAGTTATTCATTTTTAACACAAGCCCAGAAATCTGAGTTGTCATCTGAGGCATCTCATAAAACAACAATTGATAAAAAAACATACTATCAAAAACGTGCCATGGAAGATGCCAAATATGAACAACAATTCAGTGCTAAAACTAAAGCTGAAGAAGAAACATTTTGGAAAGAACAAAAAAACTATGAAAATAATTTAAAAAAGAAAGATAGGAAAGCTTATAAGGCCTATATGAAAGGTAAGGAGGATGCTTACGCTAGTCATTATGAGCATTGCAACAACCAATGCCATCACAGTGATTACTATTATCACCAAACCTCATTTTATTATTATGGTTATGACAGATATTATTATGAAAGATATCCGCAAAGAAATACAATTAGTACGAGTGTACAGGTCCGTACCCCTAGTGTACGGTTAGGTTTGTTTTAGTTAATGCCATTTTGGTTTAAAGAGCTTCCATAATGGAAGCTCTTTTCTGTTAAAAAAAACAATCAAGAAGGTATTGATATCTTTTTTATCTAAACCCAATTGAAATATAAACACTTCGCACCAAATCCTGTACACTATTAAAATCTAAATAACCCCTTGCAAAATTTATTCATGGATTTAGAGTTCCAATTGTATTAACTCACAAGAATCAGTATTTATTCTTTACTCAAAAAATTATCGATTTGGTTTATTTCTCGAAATTGTTGTTTTTTCGTTTTAAATCTAATCAACAGGTTTTGTATATCCTCGCTTATTTTGCTCTCCACTACCCTTGCGTAGATCTGGGTAGTTGAAAGTTTGGTGTGTCCCAACAGTTTTGATACGGTTTCAATGGGTACGCCATTTGATAGCATGACGGTTGTGGCAAAGGTATGCCGTGCCACGTGAAAGGTAATGTTCTTATGTATCCCAATTGCCGTTGCTATTTCCTTTAGGTAACTGTTTGTTTTCTGGTTTGAACTTAATGGCAATAACGGTTTGCATGTTCTGTTTTCTGAATCTTCTTTATACTTTTTGATGATCTTCATAGCCTGTGGCAAGATGGGGACTTTGACCGTTTCATTGGTCTTTTCCCTTTTGGTGAATATCCAATGGTTATTGTCAATCCCTTTGGCAATTTGGTTGCTTGTAAGCTCCCTGACATCTATATAGGACAGTCCTGTATAACATGAGAACAGAAAACAATCCTTTACCCTTTCCAAACGGTCATTATTGAAACTGGTGTTCTCTATGAGCTGCAGCTCTCTTTCTGTTAGGTATTGTCTATCGTACTTTTCAAACTTTAGCTGGAATTGGTGAAATGGGTTCTTTGTTATCCATTCCAGTTTAATGGCAAGGTTTATGGTTTTCTTAAAGCGTTCCAAATGTTTCATGACTCCATTGTTGCTCAGTACCAATTGCTTTTTGCTGTTCCTATAGTTTCTCAGGTACTGTTCAAAGTCAATGATAAAGCGATAGTTCAACTGCTTTAAATAGATATCATTTGTTTTCTGTTTTTGTTTTAGAAATTTATGCAGATACCTTTCCGTGGTATAATAGTTTTTCATGGTACCGGGTTTTAACACATTCACCATATTGGTATTATGATAGTCCAATAGCTCATTGAGTGTTTTTTGGGTGCTGTCCTCGCCCAGGTAACGGGATTTTATCGCTTGGGATGAAACGACCTCGTCCTCTTCCAGCAACTGTTTATGGCAGTCCAGTAGCCTGCTGTACTCTTGGTCAAGGTATCTGTTCAAGGTCTGCATGGGATACGAGCTGCCCCGACCCCTGTTCTTGGAGGAATCCCACTCCTTTTGCTGGACATTGCGCTTTAGGCTGATCTCGGAACGTTTGCCATTGACCGTGATACGCGCATAAATGGATAGTTCCTGTTGTTTGCTTCGGGATTTCCTTGTGAAGAGAACCACCGAAAAGGTTTTGTTTGTTTGCATTTTAAGAATCTTTCGTTAATCAAATTATTTGCAAAAACAAAAGTCAAATCGTTCTTAAATGTTCCTTAAAACTACAACAATTCCAGTAAAAAAGTGTTCACCGATTTGCACACCTTTTATATGGTTTTAATTATTCTCAAATAAAACCATTAAAAACAAAAAACACTGGTAATCATACGATTAACAGTGTTTTGTATCAACCTATTACTAGGTTCGTCGGGGTGGCAGGAAGCTACTTACCTACCCTAATTCGTTATATATCAATCATTTATAAATATTAAAAACAAGCTGCTAGCCGATTTGTTGACGGGGTTATAAATGACCTCAAAATAAATTGCTTTACCTACTGGTTTTGTAAAGATATATATTATTTAAAGCCAAAGCAAAACAAATTGCAACCCAATTCATGAATGCTCACTTGAACATGCATTTCACAACTTTTCAAATCGCTTATTAGGGCGGATTCGATTTAGTAATAAGACTTATGCTTGATCTAAATGTTCTTGATTCATTTTATGTCAGAAATGAACTGTGATCTAGCTTTCCCATCTATTTTTAAACCTCTACTGGAACAGTACTTTTTTAATTTATCTAAATCGACAATAAAGTCATTTACGGTAAAGCCATTTGAAATCAAACTTTGCTTAGTATTTAAGTATGATTTGTGCCAGTCTTCCCATGAGTCATGCATGGCATCTCTATCGTCAATGATCTTTAAGAGTTTTTTCCAATCTTTTTTGCGATAATATCCTAAATTAATTTCCATAATAAATTTTATATTACTTTTCAGTTTAAAAGGTTCTGAATACCGTCTGATCACTTTGCCTTTTTTTTAAATAATTATGATAAATTATATAGCCTAATTTCAGGAAGGGTCACCTAATTTAGCAAATACAAACCGAATAGAAAATCCGAGGGGATTTTCGTAAGCAAGTTTACACTAGCAATTAATTTTATACGTTGTTGTCCATGGTTATTTTCACCTTTAGTAATAAATTTGGGTAAATGATATCGTTTTTAAAATAGCACATAAACCACGCTGAATTATAGCCGGTGTTGGCTGTAGTTTTTTATAACAGACTTTATTTAAGAGTATAAAAAGTTTTTTTTTCATAATGTGTATCCATAGAGGTAGAGTTGTTATTATTAATTAATACTAAGTACTTATCATCTTCAACGTCTATGATATAAGATTCATTTAGATTGTATTCACTAAAAGCATTTGTATTTACAACACTTCCATTTCCATACAAATGTAAGTACAGATTATTTGGATAATCAATATCTAAAACAGGAAATTCAACAAAACTCCAATACTCAGTATATTTATCATTATGAGAATTAATTTCAATTACATTACAGCCTTCTGTTTTGTTACCTGTGTGTAATTTTCTCTTATATTCTTTATTACTTGTAAAGATGAATGTATCGTTATAATTACATTTTGTAGAGTCAGGAAATTTGAGAGAAGTAAGTTCATAATTTGTATACCACTCTGTTTTATAAACCTTGAGAACTTTATCTGTAAATTTTAGAAAGGACTCTTTTTTAGATTCAACGATTGAAAATAAGACTATAATTTTATTTATATATATGCGTGAATTATAGAGTATATTATTATTTCCCATAGGATTCATTATTTCTTTGGTATTGTTTTTTATCGTTTATTTTTAGAAGTCTATAGTTTTATATTCAGCATTCTTATTTTTAATTACAGCCAACGTGTTTGTGTAAGGAACGTTGCGGTTTTGTGTGCGAGGATTTTCCGAAGGAAAATCAGAAGCAAGCAAAAAAGCAACGACCAAACGGTTGAACTAAAATA
>NZ_BMNR01000014.1 GCF_014646655.1 Yeosuana aromativorans
CGGAATTTTCTGCCGAAAATTCCGCCCTATTTTACTATCTTCGGTTTACGGCGGAATAATCCTGCGGATTTTTCCGCAACGAAACCATAGCCAAACACGTTGTAAAACATTTGAAAAATGAAAATACGATACAAAAAGAAAAGATTAAAATTCTATCTGATTATGACAATTTTTTGGTTAATATTCGGAGTAGTGAACTTGTTTTTTAATGATTTTGGAAAATGGACATCATATACTTGGTTAGGAATTTCTTTAATGTACATAGCTGTTTATTCATTTGACTATTTTAATCAATATTTAACCATTCAAAACGGAATTATTAAAGAAAATAATCTGTTTGGAAAGAAAATTTCGCTGAATGAAATAAAACGGATTAAAAAATTCGCTGGAGATTATATTCTCAAAACTGACAAAAAGGAACTGACTATCAATACTCAAATAATTGATCCAAACTCACTCGCTGAATTAAATTCGGAATTGGAAAAGCTGAATGTAGAATGGAATTAAAAAACGTTTTACAACACCGGCTATAATCCATTGCTTTGTTGGTTATTTAAACGAATAATTCTTACATTTAACAACCTATGATTCCTACTCGGAAAATCCTGCGGATTTTACTCGCAACGGAATCATAGCCAAACCGTTGTACAACATTTGACCAAAAATGAGAAACTTCACATATATCTTACTGTTTTTTATTATAGTTTCTTGTAAAACCACAAAAACATTAGCAGATTATGGAATTTTGGATAAACGAAATGTTTGTAGCAATGACGATTATAAAAACGGCAATTTAATCTTCAAAATTAAAGATTACGAATTAGTATTTGATTTTAACAACTTTGTAAAGGAACTTGAATCCTATGAAAAAGAAACTTCAACTGACTTTTCAAAAACATTAAGAAATAATTATTTCAATCAAAAAAATAAAATATTATTAAGTAAAATCGATCAAGAATATTTTATTAACGGAACTGAATCGGTAAAATTTGATAACAGTTTCGGAATAAATATATCCCTCGATAACTTATATAAATCAGGTAAATTTTATTTAAAAAACACTAAAAACATACAATGCGCGGAATATGAACATTGGCAACCTCATGAACAAGGGACAATTGACTCAAAATGGATTATTGACAGAAAAGTTGTTAATGAAATAATTTTCGGATTTGTAAATTAAAAAACGTTGTACAACAATGTATAAAAATAATGCGTAAGTTTATTTCTAAATCGAAAGTTAGTGCTTGTTTGCTTGCATCTGATTTTCCTTCGGAAAATCCTCGCACTCAAACTACGCACTATTCTTATACGTAACCGTTATGCACAAGTTGACAAAACCGAATGAAAGCGCAAATCGAGAAACATAAAGTAAGCGGAAAAGTTTACGTTTGGACTTATAAAGACAATAACCGAAATTATCCAGGTTGGAATTTTACGGCTGACTTAAAAGCAAGTGAAAGTCTCTCGGAATTATTGAATTTAATGTCTGATTGCGAATGGTCGACTAAAAAGAAAATAACGACTGAATTGCCAACTCAAGCGCAACTGAACGTGCCGAATAATCAAAACGGAATTGCTAAATGGAAATCTAAACCGAATCTGACTCTGAATTACAAAACGTCTGAATCGGAAAATCATTGGCTGATTAATGAGCTTGATAACGGAATTGAAATTCAGTTCGGCAAAGAAAAACTGACTGAATTACAAAATGCAATAAACGGAATTCCAAAAGGGAATGGAGATTTTGCAATTTCAGACCAAAACGAGGAGAACATTTTGTACTTCTGGTGGAATTTAGAAAAATAAAAAACCAGTGCATAACAACGGCTATAATTCATTGCTTCCGACTTTCCTCGCGGAAAGTCCTCGCAAATTTGCTATCTTCGGTTTACGGCGGAAAATCCTAGCGGATTTTCACGCAACGAAACCATAGCCAAACACGTTGTGCTTCATTATGACCAACCAATAACCAATGATAAAATTCTTTAGAAAAATTAGACAAAATTTAGTTTCAGAAGGAAAAGCTGTAAACTATCTAAAATATGCCATCGGAGAAATTGTACTTGTCGTAATTGGAATTTTAATTGCGCTCTCAATTAATAATTGGAATGAAAACCGAAAAGAACAAAACCTCTTGCAAACCTACTACAAACAAATTCTTAAGGATTTAGATGAGCAAAAAAAATATTCGACACAAACCATTATTCAATTGGATTCCAGTATTGTGTCTTACGAGACATACATCCAATTATTTAAAACAAAAAATCTAACTGTTAATGAGGCAGTAGATGCACTCAATAAAATAGAGAGAGTTTCTCCCTATCTTAACTTTCGTTTCAACACTATGGAAACTTTACAATCTACAGGGGACATTAAGATTATTCCTGAAGATTTACGAAACAAGCTTATTACGCATAAAAGCAAATTGGATTCTTGGACAACAGTAAATAATGGGAATTTGAATATTTATCTAACTGGAGTTTTGAAATATGGTGAAAAAGGATTAGGTGCTTTTATTCCTCGATTGAAAAATCAAACCAATATCCAACAAGCGATAGATAAACATATCAATCCGATTGAAACTATTCTGTCTGCTGAAAGTGCATTTATTATTAAAACATATACTGAAACAAATACTCGTGACAGATTAAAACAAGTACTTGAGAACATAAAAATAATGGAAGACATAATTAAACAAGAATTAAAAGTGAATAAATAACGAAAGCACAACAATGTATATAAAAAATAGGCCAAATAGTAGTAAAAATGAGGCTTTTGGCTCACATCAAACTTTGTGTTTAACCGAAAGTTTAGAGCTTCGAAATCGCCAACTTTTCATATACTAACCGTTGTACACAAGCTGTAAAAACCACTAACCAAAATAAATTATGAAAAAAGTATTTGCACTTATAATTTTAATTCAGTTTTCTAATATTGCTATTGGACAAGAAAAAAAAGATTTCTCGCTTTCCTTTAATCATATGGCTTTATCAGTCAAAGACGTAGATGTGTCAGCTAAATTTTATACTGATGTTTTGAATTTGAAAATAATCCCATTGGACCCAAAATATAAAACCGTAAGATGGATTTCATTGGGTGATGGAAAGGAATTACATCTATTATCAGATTTAAAAGATGTGATTAAGACCAATAAAGCTGTTCATCTTGCTTTATCAACAACAGATTTTGATGCATTTGTCCAAAGACTAACTGAAATGAAAATTAAATACTCTGATTTCCCTGGGAACCTTAATAAAATTAATGTTCGCCCTGATGGAATTAAACAAGTATTTTTTCAAGACCCTGATGGATATTGGATTGAAGTGAATAGTATAAAAAAATAAAGCCTGTGTACAACAACGGCTATAATCCATTGCTCGCTATATGCTAAACCAAAAAACAGTATATTTAACTTGGCTCGATTCCTACTCCGAAAATCCTACGGATTTTCTTCGCAACGGAATCATAGCCCAACCGTTGGCACACATATGAAAAAAACATTTGTTTACATATTAATTTCCCTGTTTTCAATAGGAACTTTAAGTTCTCAAACAGATTGTGAAACAATTTTGTCGAAAGAGATAAATTTAACTTTTAACGAAAAAAGTGATTTAGATATTCTCAATAATACTTTTTCAAAATTAATCAATTGCGGTTTAGAGGAAATTGATGTTGAATTCTTTGCTAACGGACCTATTTTAGCTACTTTACTAATCCCAATAATAAATGAAAACAAAGGAAAAGTAACCTATCAAAATTTGTTTGACAAAATATTAGAATTTAAACAGACCCCTAAATACAAAGAAGCTATTGACATTTTTAAAACTTCTAATGAGCTTTCAAAACGAAAAATTGACTTGAACAATTGGAGTGAAGACAAAAAACTTCTCCAAAAAATAGAAGTCTTGTCTAAATATTGTGATGAATTTTATTTGTATTTAAAAGAAAATGATTACTCGAATAAAACTTACAAAGAAGCTTGGGAAGAATTTGCTGAAACAAAATCAAAATTCCAACCAAAATCAGTTAGCGAAAATACAGCAGAATTCCTTAAGTTGCTTGAAAACCAAGGAAATTTAGAATTTCAAGACCTATTAAATCAATCAATTAAACTAAATAAACCTTTACTTTTATATTTTACAGGTTATGCCTGTGTCAACTCAAGAAAAATAGAACAAAACCTATTGCGAAATGCTGAAATTGTAAGCAAGCTAAAAGATGATTTTGTTTTTGTTAGTCTTTACGTAGATGACCGCAGTGAATTACCACAAAAAGAATGGATAACTGATAAAAGCTCAGGAAAAGTTGGAAAAACAATAGGTTCAAAATATGCAAAATTGCAGAAAGATATGTTCAATACTAACTACCAACCATATTTTGTAATACTTGACCAAAATGGGAAAAAGCAAAAAGAACAGGGATATACAACGGACATTGAAATATTAAAAGATTTTTTGAGAACATCTGAATAAAAAATACGTGTGCCAACACCGTGTAAAAATAATTGCTTGGTTCTTGCCTACTCGGAAAATCCTGCGGATTTTCCTCTGGTTCGTTCCATTTTTAGTAAGTTAGTTGCTCGCACACGCAACTATCCTTACACATAAACGTTAGCAAACATATAAACGAATGCGGAAAATCTATTTAATCTTTATTCTGATTTTAACTTTCAATTATTCTCAAACCGACAGCCGAATTAAGGAATTTGAAAAAATATTGGGAGAAAGACAGACCAAAGCATTGAATCTACTTGTATCCGATTTCGAAAAGAATTTAGATACGCTCTACCCTGACTTATCAACGGACAAGGCTTACAAAAAATATCTGACCGACATAATTGCCGATTCAACAACCGATTGGGAAAAATTTAAATTCCAGTCCGACAAAACTAACTCGGAATTTCATCAGAGCGGTTTATGGGATGATATTTATATAAAAGATTCCGACACTCTAATAAAGCGATATTGGGATATGAGAGAGAGTGCAGGAATGTTAAGCAACGAGCTTTTCGTTAGTGGAACTTTAAGTCTTGAACCTGACTTTAATAACTATTTTCATAAAAGAATCGTTGTTGTAGAATATAGTTTTTAAGAATAAAATACGTTTGCTAACACCGGCTATAATCCATTGCTAGTTTTTAGTTAATTGAAAAATTCTTACATTTAACAACCTATGATTCCTACTCGGAAAATCCTGCGGATTTTACTCGCAACGGAATCATAGCCAAACCGTTGTAAGCAAGTTGGAAATCACTTTCTAAAACATATTGGAAATGAAAAAAGTAAAATTGATTTTAAACTTAATTCTGATCTTATCACTATCAAGTTGTTCAATAAATATTATGAAATACTCTGTTATGAGTAATAAAGAATTGAACATTCAAAATACTGACGGAATTAAAGTTAGTGGATATTCTAACGCATGGTTTAAAAGCCAACGTAGAGCAGTTAAAGAAGCAACTGACAATGCATTAAAACAAGCTGGGGCCGAATATGACTTATTAATTAACGGAACGATTGAAATGGAATATAAAGTTCTTTACATAAGATATCGAGTAAATGGAACAGCTTATAAATCATCGGACTTAATAAATAAATACGGAAAAGTCGGTTTTGAGAAATGGAAAAAGGAAAAAACTATTTTTGACCGAAATGAAATTGCATCTGAATAAAAACCAGCTTACAACACCGGCTATAATTCAGCGTGGCTTGATGGTTAATCTAACGAACTTTTCTTACTTTTAACAATCTGACTTCTCTGCGTAATAGTCCTGCGGACGATTCCACGCCGAAATCATAGCCAAACACGTTGTGGCTAATTAAACAAAAAATGAGAATAGCATTAAAATTATCTCTGATTTTTATACTGGCAATTCAATGTAAAAGTGTTGAAGAAAATAAACAGTCAGAAAATGATTGGGTGGAAACTCAAAAGTCGAGAGACTATTTTGATTACGCTGTTTACATTCAAAAACACCCTAAATCAAAAAATGTTGAGGAAGCATTATCCGAATATTTGTTTTTGCGAGATAGCGTAGCAGGTTTTTTAGGATGTGGAAAGTACAATACATCTCTAAGTTTTGTAGATGAAGAAAAAGTACTATTTGACGACGAATTAAAAAGTATAGATTCTCTAAGTTTTATAACATTTGAATATTTGAAAAACGGAATTCCTAATGTGTCACCACATAAATATAATGTTCAAATTCCGCAATCAAAAATGTGGGATTCAATCTCGAAAGTTCATTTTGACATATTGTTTTATGACAAGCCTTTTCCTATAAAATCACTTAAACTTGCATTAAGCGAAGTAAGTGACGGAATTAATTCTTATAAAAATTATTTGTCAAATAAATGGTATCGCTTACCATATAACAAATTGACAAACGAAAAGAAAAATGGTATTGATGAGCTAAATGATTCGAGATTTTCATTCTTCGATTTTTCTCAAATGAAAGGCAAAAGAATGATTCTACCGACAACGTCAGAATTTGATATAAACGAAGAAGATAGCGAGCAATAACTAGCCACAACAACGGTAACCGTTGCACAAGGCCATGATTTCAGAAAACACAACTCCAAATAAGGGCTTTTAAGCCTGTTTTACTTTTTAGATTGTTGCGATTGTCATCTTTTTTGGTGGTCTAAAAGCGATGTTATTTAACTTATAAAACGCGTTTTTTAGCGTTTGAATAAAAGCGAGCATTCCTGCTCCACTTTTTATGCGTTTTTGTGTGAATCTTAAATACTTCTTGAGGTTGTAAGCCATTGCGGAGAGGTGCATACACTTGTTAGCCTGTTTTAATCCTATGGTATTTACCTTTCTTAGTCCCATAAATTGTGTAAGTGTACCAAATACGGGCTCTACGGTGCTTTGGCGCTTGCCTTTCATATAGCGTCCCTGCGAACTGTTGACGCGTTGGTTGTTGCGCTCATATTGGTCGCGGTAGTAGGTAACGCTAAACTTCTTTTCTTGTGCGGTTTTGCCCAAACATTGGGCTTTTAAATCGCAGCCCACACAAACGTGTTTGCGTGCGCGGTATTCTTTCTTTCTGGTTTGGGTACGACTGTCCAAAAACTCCTTTGTAAAGGGTATGACCTTACCTCTTAAGCATATGTAGTGATCTTGTTCTTGGTTGTAGATAAATCCTTCTAGACCCCCTTTGTAGGTGCCGTGCGGTGGTATAAAACTTTTTAGGCCTATCTGTTCCAGGAAATCATAGTTTTCTCCGCTACTGTAACCTGTATCGGCTACACAGTTTTCCCAAACCATACCTGCTTTCCACAGTCTGGTCTTTACGCGTTTTACAATATCTGGCAGTTGTTGGTTGTCCTTGCCATCGGCATGATAGGCATGTATATCGGTGATCACATGATGGGCGGTATCCACAGTGAGCTGACTTAGGTAATTGAGCTTTCTGGCCTTGCCAGGTTTTACACTGATGCGGGCATCGGGATCGGTTGGGCTGTAATGGGTCTTGTTGGAGGTGTAACGGCTGCCTTTGTTTCCTGATCCTGGGCGCTGGTCTTGCTCGTCTGACCATTTCTTGTTTCTGCTATCTATGGCCTGAAGTTCTTTTTTGCTGGCTGAAAGGCTTTGCTGTGATTCATCGGCCTTATTGTTTTTGGCTTTTCGTACCGGGGCGTCTTTATCTCGTTTACTGATGTGCCGTACCTTTTGTAAATGCGCCGATAGTTCTTCTTGTGGCACCTTTAGTTCCAATGTGTCCATAGAGGCATTGGCTTTTACGGGAGCACTGTCTATGGCCTGGGTATGTCCGCTTACCATCCCCGCTTGGACGCACAAATTAAAAACTTCTGTGAAGCATGTCTCAAAAACAGCTTCTGGGAATAACTGATGGGTTCGGCTTATGGTGCTGTGCCAAGGCAGTTCCTCATCGATGTCATAACCTAAAAAATACAAAATGTCCATGCGCATCCCACAATGTTCTACTAACTGTCGATGGCTGTCAATGTTCTCTAAATAACCCACTAAACAAAATTTAAAAAACACCACTGGATCTATACTTTTTTGTCCGCTACGGCCATAATAATCCTGGGTAAGATCATAGAGAAAGTTCAAATCCAAGGCTGCTTTTAAGCGTCTGTAAAAATTGTTGGCGGGTATGCGCTCGCTCAATTGAAATGAATTGAAAAGCTTCTCCTGATAGGTCTTTTTTCCTTGCATACCAACAAATTATAAATTTTATTGCCCCAAAACACATTATTCCATTAACTTTATCAACAGAGTTGTGCAACAAGCACAATGGCTATAATCCATTGCTTTGTTAGCTAATTAAAGAATAATTCTTACATTTATCAATATATGATTCCTACTCGGAAAATCCTGCAGATTTTACTCGCAACGGAATCTTAGCCAAACCGTTGTGAAACATTGACAACATCATGGATATAGGTATAGAAAAATATTCGATCCGGATTTGTTTGAAGCTGATTCTTGCTATTAGTGTTTTTGGATGTTCCATAAATAACAAAACAGGTAAGGGCCTCGATTCTGAAATTCCATCATTAAATGGCAGCGGAGTGGTTTATCGCAGCACCTTCACCTATGAGTTTCTAAATACTGCCAAGACTGATACCATCGTTGACTTTCAGCATTATGCTGTTCCAGAACAAGCCGCCTTCCCGACTAATACCTTTGAAGGCAGATTACGATTTGGTGATTTGGGCCGCAGAGGGACAAATAAATTTATAATCGAGGATAGCACCAGTGCAATTTCGCAGGACGAATGGGCCGATATTCTGTTATTTGACTTTGAATTTATTCAACAAGGTTCTTACATCATTCCACTAAAGAGGGGCTTTCAAATGAACGAAGGCACGTATTATGAGTTCATTGTTGAGCCCGGTCGGGTTTGGGACGAAAATGGAGATAATGGTTACAGTAGAGTATCAATTCCATTTGCCCTGAAGGAAAAAAATCAAAATTGTATTTATAACGGTGCCATGTCATTCTTATTTAAAAACGATGGCTCTACTTCCTCACTTGTGTTCCAGACAGCAAGTGAAACATGCCCTTACCGCAAAGTCAATATTTGGGGTACTGTCAAAGCTGATTACACACCCTATCCCATTCCCGAAAAAGAGCAGTACATCGAGAAATACATTCGTGAAGTGAAGGGACGCATACCAGTAAAACCGATTTCCGAATTAGAAAAGGATTATCCTGGAGCGGACCCTATTCAATTTAGTTCTCCCACAGAGGTGAATTCTCAGGATATGACAATCTATGGCTTCTTGATTGATGGTGTACATTACCTGAGTACACCCGAAACACGTTATGGGACCTACCCATTTCCTGAATCACTGAGTATTCCTTCCTACTCCACTGCAAAAAGCATAGCCGCAGGGATAGGATTGATGCGTATGGAGAAATTGTATTCGGGCAGTTCATCAACAACAATTGCTTCGGTCGTTCCTGAAAGCGTTGAAAGCGGGAACTGGGCTGATGTTACGTTTGTAAATGCTTTGGATATGGCTACCGGTAATTATTTGGAATCCCGTGACACGAATGATGAAGACATCTATTTAGAAACAGAATGGGAGGGCCTTAACTTCTTTTTGGATTTAGATCATCAATCAAAACTTTCATTTTCCATAAATCGATTTCCAAGGAAAAGTACTCCCGGAGAACAGTTTGCCTATCATACTTCAGATACCTATTTGCTCGGAACAGCCATGAATGCTTATTTAAGATCTATTAGAAACAGTCCAAAAGCCGATTATTTTCGTGATTTGGTTGTTGAAGATATTTTGAAACCGATTGGAACCAGCCCTGGCAGCTGGGAAATTGCAAGGACATATGACTCAGTAGCCCAGCCATTTTCTGGATATGGATTGGTTTTTTTACCTGATGATATCGTCAAAATCTGACATTTTTTGCTTAGCGGTGGTATTATTAACGGAGAACAAATACTTGATACAAAGATGTTATCAGATGTAATGAATGCCTCCACCTCCAGCGTTTTGAGTACTAGCTGGAATGCCCTGAAATATTCCAAAGGGTTTTGGCTGCTGGATCTATCTGAGATTCAATCTTTCGGAAATTGTTTAGTGTCAGAATCCGAATTGATTCCTTATATGAGTGGTTATGGTGGAATCAGAGTATTCTTATTACCAAATGGTACGGTCTATTATTACTTTAGTGATAATTTTGAATATGCAGGCCTTGAAGGCGTTAAAGAATCAAACAAAATCAGGAGTTTTTGCAACTAATCAGTTCACAAAGAACGTGTCACAACATTGTATAAGAGCAATAGCGGGTGAAGTGGTAAAATCAAGGCCTGTACATTTAATAAACTTTTGGGGTGGCGGACCGGTAATTGCCCTGAAATCCGCAACAGCTCTTATACTTAATCGTTAGCAAACATATAAACGAATGCGGAAAATCTATTTAATCTTTATTCTGATTTTAACTTTCAATTATTCTCAAACCGACAGCCGAATTAAGGAATTTGAAAAAATATTGGGAGAAAGACAGACCAAAGCATTGAATCTACTTGTATCCGATTTCGAAAAGAATTTAGATACGCTCTACCCTGACTTATCAACGGACAAGGCTTACAAAAAATATCTGACCGACATAATTGCCGATTCAACAACCGATTGGGAAAAATTTAAATTCCAGTCCGACAAAACTAACTCGGAATTTCATCAGAGCGGTTTATGGGATGATATTTATATAAAAGATTCCGTAACTGGATTAAGACCAAATGCAATTGGTAATTATATGAGAGCCTTATATAAAATAAAAGATTCCGACACTCTAATAAAGCGATATTGGGATATGAGAGAGAGTGCAGGAATGTTAAGCAACGAGCTTTTCGTTAGTGGAACTTTAAGTCTTGAACCTGACTTTAATAACTATTTTCATAAAAGAATCGTTGTTGTAGAATATAGTTTTTAAGAATAAAATACGTTTGCTAACACCGGCTATAATCCATTGCTAGTTTTTAGTTAATTGAAAAATTCTTACATTTAACAACCTATGATTCCTACTCGGAAAATCCTGCGGATTTTACTCGCAACGGAATCATAGCCAAACCGTTGTGTGTAAGCTGATAAAAGTATCGTAAATGACAAAAGAAAGTGCTGGAAAGATTGGAATTAAAATTGCGACAATATCTGT
>NZ_BMNR01000015.1 GCF_014646655.1 Yeosuana aromativorans
ATAATAAAAACTGTTTACAACAACGTATAAAATTAATACGCCATTAAATTATGATTAGTATCTTTACATTTGTGGATGGCGTACTAATCTTATACCATCCGTTGGCGTGCATTAGAAAATGACTACGATAGACAAAATAAAACAGGAAATAAAAGCGCAGAATCTTGAAAGCGTAAGCGGAATAGAATCGGACTTGGAATTTCTATTATGGGATTTGAGCGAAATGGACGAACTCAATGCAGGTTATGAAGTTGAGAAATATCACAACGGACATTACGCAATTGGCTCAAACGGCGGACTTGAAATGCTGACTGTGGAATTTGATACTGGAATAGTTTATAGAATCCCATTTATTTCGATTGACAATAGTGAAAAAATAAAAGTATCGGATTCAATAGCTGAACTGACCAAATTAAATTAAAAACGACACGCCAACACTGGCTATAATCCATTGCTCGCTAAATGCTAAACCAAAAAACTGTATATTTAACTTGGCTCGATTCCTACTCCGAAAATCCTACGGATTTTCTCCGCAACGGAATCATAGCCAAACCGTTGCCACCAATTTGAAAAATGAGCGAAATAGAAAATAAATATCTATATCCAGACGAAGCAACGCCTGTATTGAAACACTACTCTGAATTTGACAGTGTTTACGTAGGACTTCTGCCATTTTTCAAACTTGACAAAGAACATTGCGACACGAATAGTTCTAAAAAAGTAATCTCACTCGAAGAAGCTAGAAAAAAGGATGAGATATTCGAAAAAATTGAGAACTACTCAAATATGACTATTTACTCATCCAATGACTGCTATCCAACAGAAGAAGAAATATCTCAAAACGGAAAGAAAGTACTGTGGAATGAGATAATACAAAGCTCAAAACTGAATGATTACAAGGAACTTAATAAAGCCTTAATGACTTCAATCGGAGCTTTTAAAAAGAAACTGGAACGACAAGATCTATTAAAGATTTTAAACCAATATTCAGATAAGAATAACATTTGGCATCCAACAGAAGGCACATTTGACTTCTTCACTAAATCTTCAATTTTTGAATTATTGACACTTATTGGAATTGACGAAGTAGTTGTAGAAGACGAATTTTATGAGAATAAGGAAACTATCGACCTGACTAAATCCACCAAAAGCGACTTCTGCGAGAAAATTGATTTCAAAGATTATTATATCTACGACAAGAATAAATCAATCCTCTTTGCAATCAGTTGGGACTATTTCTTCTATTTCATTGCTATAAACGAGAAAGTCTTTTCAAGAAAAATCATTGAAACACATTTTGAAGGATTTTGGGCTGACGAAAAGTGCAGTCATTTATGGACTTGGGAAGAAGGTGAAATTGACAGACTTCTGAACTCTGAAAATGAAAAAAAACTGGTGGCAACAACGTATAAAAATAATGGCGGAGTTTCTACCAATAAAAAGAAAAGTAATAAAAACAATCTTTGGTCTAAACTGAAAAATTTGTGGTCATAAAACTGCCACTATTCTTATACAAGACCGTTGGCAAACATATAAAAAACGAAAATCTGATTGAACAAAATACCTGGAATAAAAATTATTATTGCATTACCAATTCTGTTTTTGGGATTTCTATTCCTTTTAGGCAGACCTTGGGATAATCCGACAATGAAAGAAATTTATTTGGAAAATTATCAAACTAAAAAAGTCGGAATTGTCAAAAAAACAGAACTTTGGAAAGGCTGTGGACTTTATATAGAATTTGAAAACCCAGATAGGAAATATATTTCTTTTAAGAAAGATACCGCTTCATTTTCTATTGGAAGTGATTGTGAAATTAATGAACAAATACACAGAAAAGATTTTTTTCAAAAACTGCCAAAAAGTAATAAATGTTTTATTATCAGGAAGGACAGTATAATGTTATTTGATTGCGATACTGATTTGGACTTTATTATAGAAAAATACAAAATTCCAATATCTAAAATCAATGGATGGAACTTGAATAGGAATTACAAATGGTTTAAGATGCCATATCAACCAATTGAAAAATATTTAAACAAAGAATATTACGAGAAATATAAAACTGATAATTAAAAATACGTTTGCCAACACCGGCTATAGTTCATTGCTTCTGACTTTCCTATCGGAAAGTCCTCGCAAATTTGCTATCTTCGGTTTACGGCGGAAAATCCTCGCGGATTTTCACGCAACGAAACCATAGCCAAACACGTTAGCAAATATTTAAAACCAAATCAATGAAAAAATTACTACTGATTTTAATTATCCCAATTTTAGCAACAAGTTGTCATTTTAGTAACAAATACCAAAACCGAGAATCTGACAAGCTAGATGCTGAAAAAATAACAACTGAACTTTTTGGCCTTATTAAACAATCTGACTTTGAAAAAGCGACTGAACTTTTTGGCGAGAAATTTTTTAAAGTGACCACAAAAGAGGAATTAATGAAAATTTTTGAGTCGACCCAAAACAAACTTGGCGGATTAAAAAGTACGGAATTGGTTGATTGGAATACAATGGTTTCAGAAGGAGCAATTGAGCAAGGAGTTTACAATCTAAATTATAACTCGGAATTTGAAAATGATAATGCGAAAATCAAACTCACGCTAACAAAAAATAAAAGTGGAGAAATAAAAGTGGTTGGATATAATATTCAATCAAATGCATTTCTGAATTAAAAAACATTTGCTAACACCGGCTATAGTTCATTGCTTCTGACTTTCCTCTCGGAAAGTCCTCGCAAATTTGCTATCTTCGGTTTACAGCGGAAAATCCTCGCGGATTTTCACGCAACGAAACCATAGCCAAACACGTTGTGCTTCATTACAACCAAACACTAACCAATGATAAAATTCTTTAGAAAAATTAGACAAAATAGTATTAAGGAAAACAGGTTTGTTAATTACCTAAAATACGCTTTTGGTGAAATTGTACTTGTTGTTATAGGAATTTTGATTGCACTATCAATTAATAATTGGAATGAATCTAACAAACTGAAAAAAGAAGAAACACTCTACTTAAAAAGATTAAAAATAGATTTAGAAAAAGACACTCTTTATTATAATAACAGCATTGACAGGGCTAATTTATTAATAGTTCGGAACAATCTATTTTTAAAAAAAATCTACGACGTACAAAACTCTATTGATGAATGCAGAGAGTTGATGAATATTCCATTATGGGATTCTGAATACCTTACCATTCAAGACAATACCTACAGGGAACTCGTAAGTTCAGGAAAACTAAATATTATTTCCAATTCAACTTTAAAAGAAGCAGTGATTGATTATCATCGATTAAATGAGTCCAAAGCCAATTATATTAAAGAGTTTAATGAATATTCCAGGGAGCTTTTGGCTAATTATGTTAGTGCTTATCCGGGAACTATAAAAATTACAAGAAATCCAAAAGAGTGGGCCGGAATTTTAAATGACAGAATGTTTCGAATGGAAGACTTTAAATTTCTCAATAATCCTTCAAGTCCTCAATTTCAAAGTTTAGAGGACGTTATTATGGTCTATATAGACAAACATAAAAATTTTATCAATCTATTCGATGAATTAAAAAATAATTCAAAAGATTTATTATCCCAAATTGAAAAAGAATTTAATAAAAAGAAATAACGAAAGCACAACACTGGCTATAATCCATTGCTCACTATGGCAATAAACCAAAAATCGTTACCTTTAACTTGGCTCGATTCCTAATCCGAAAATCCTGCGGATTTTACTCGCAACGGAATCATAGCCAAACCGTTGTGTACAATGCCGAAAATGATCAAGGAACTTAACTTAAAGCTGATTTTACAGGAATGTTTCGCTCTGATTTTTATCATTAGCGGAATAGACAGATTATATGTGGCATTCAACGGAGAAAAATTCGATGCCCTGATTAATGAGAATTGGAAAAAATTTGAATTGCTGACTAATGTACGAATTGGACAATTTTTTGCTAACCAAGCTTATTGGACTTTAGCAATTCTAATAATCGGAATTTTAATTGTTGGACTAATAAACTGGAAAAATAAATTCGGAATTATAAACTCAATAGTAGTTCTGATTCTGACATTTGGAATTTCTGCTACCGGAATTTACTCATCTGGAATTATAAACAGATACCTAAATTATTTTTGTGGAATATTTGCCAAAGGTTATGGAATAGCGTTTTTAATTGGAGGTTTGATTATATTATTAATCGGAATTTTAATTTTATGGAAAACCATTATGATGAATAAAAAGCACAGTACACAACACCGCCTATAGTTCATTGCTACGGAATTTTCTGCCGAAAATTCCTTCCACTTTGCTATCTTTGGTTTACGGCGGAAAGAATCCTGCGGATTTTTCCGCAACGAAACCATAGCCAAACACGTTGTGGTTAATTTAAAAAAAATGCAGTTAACATTTATATTTATCGGAATAATTGGAATTTTGCTTTTGATTTATTCAGTCAGAATTTTAATAAAATCAAGTAAAAATAAACAGTTAGCCGAATTTAATCTTGATTGCGAAACCAAACAAATTGAACTAAATTCAAACGGACTTTATTCTCTCTGTTTTTTGGGAGCTGGATTTGTTGGCAATCAAGGAAAGTTCAAGGCTGAACTTAAATCAGAAAATGGAAATCTAATTAAACTCAATAAAACATTCCCAAATTATCGCTTTCGACAAAATGGAACAATTGGATTAGAATATTGGAATTTTGAAATAAACAAAAAGGGGAAATACACTCTGACTTTTAAAAATTTGACTGATTTAATTGCTAAAAAATCAATGTTGAGTTCAAAGAGAAGGTTTCAGAATAACATTAAAACTGACTCAATAAAAATACTTTTAAAAGAAACTATACCGACAAAGAATAGGATTTTTTCAATAGTAGGTTTAGTAATCGGAATAAACGCTTTGATTTGGGGAATTTTAATAGGACTGACAAATGCGTTCGAATAAAAAAACTAACCACAACACCGGCTATAGTTCATTGCTTCTGACTTTCCTATCGGAAAGTCCTCGCAAATTTGCTATATTCGGTTTACGGCGGAAAATCCTCGCGGATTTTCACGCAACGAAACCATAGCCAAACACGTTGTAGGTAATTTTGACCGAACTATGAAAATACCATTTTACATTCTGATTTTAGCTGTTCTATTTGGTTGCAAATCGACCAAAATAGTTTCGGAACCAATTACTAAAAAAACGGAAATGGAATTTTTTGACAACGGACTTTTAAAAAGCATTGGACAAATTGACTCTGATTTTTTGTCAAAATCGGCTCGAATCGGACTTTGGAGCGAGTTTTATGAAAATGGAAAGTTAAAAGAGACAGGGGAATATGTTGCTGATACGTATACCAATTGCTGTACTGGTGGACTTTGTGATATGGTTTACAGCTATAAAATTGGAGATTGGAGTTACTTCTATAATAACGGACAACTAAAAGCAAAAGGAACTTATAAAACTGGAAAAAAGCATATAAACACAAGTTGTGAAGGTGGTGATGAAATAAACTTTGGTTTTTTAAATGACAGTTGGAAGTTCTACGACAAATATGGAACAGAAATAAATCCGACTGAAAAAGAACTTGAGGAAATGGACAATAACGGAATTATAGATGAGTTTGACGTATCTGGAAAATAAAAAACTACCTACAACACCGTATCCTATGAAAAGCACTAGTCCAGTTTTTCAAAGTTAATATTTATTCTTTTAACTATCTCATTTTAAAATTTTTAAACGTGTTGCATTATGGATGAAGCTATGATTCATCTATAATGCAATACTATATAACTTGCTCCGCATCCTATTTGTGATCAACCCCTTTTGGTCTTCACCAGCATCTGTATGATTATAAGTTATAATAAGCCCAGCCACTTGCTAAAAAAATGTGATCACTTATACGGTGTCACCTACGGTGTTTTGTGATATGGGCCTTGAATACTTCTTTTGTGAGCTTTGTTATTGGTTTTTAAATTATTCTACAACCCCAATTTCATAGGGTATTTCTTTTTTTATAACCGCCAGTGTTCTGCACAATAGCTTTCTGGCTACTTTTATTATGATCTTTTTACTGTCTTTGCCCGAATGCTTGCGATAATAGCTCTGCATCACAGGATCGGTGCGTATGGCCTGCCATGAAGCTTCTATGAAATACGAACGGATCAATCGGTGTGCCCGTGGTGTGATTCCCATGGTCTTGCTGTTAG
>NZ_BMNR01000016.1 GCF_014646655.1 Yeosuana aromativorans
TGTAACCAATTCAGGATCAACCCATAAAAAGTGGTGTAAAAAAAAGGATAAAAAAAGGCTTAAAAAGTTTGTGCGGAACGGAAAAAGGGTCGTATGTTTGCAGCCGCTAAAAAGGGCACGTTGCCTTGGGAGGCGGAGTTCATGCAAGGGGTGTTTTTAAGGTGTTTTGGAGGGTCGTAAAAAATTTTCCAAAAAAGATCAAAAAAAACATTGCGGGATAAAAAAAAGGGTTTTATATTTGCACCCGCTTAAGCGATAAAGAGCTTAAGTAAAGATAGAAAGAAGTTCATAGACATATTGAATTGACAGCGTAAGACCGAGCCGGAAACGGCGAAGGTCGAACAAGAGAATAGACCATTTTGAGTACTATCGAATTCCTATTAGTTGTTAAGATTATTTAAGATTTAACGATGAAGAGTTTGATCCTGGCTCAGGATGAACGCTAGCGGCAGGCCTAACACATGCAAGTCGAGGGGTAACAGGGAGCTTGCTCCGCTGACGACCGGCGCACGGGTGCGTAACGCGTATACAACCTACCTTTTGCTGCGGGATAGCCCAGAGAAATTTGGATTAACACCGCATAGTATAGAGACCTGGCATCGGGACTTTATTAAAGGCTACGGCAAAAGATGGGTATGCGTTCTATTAGCTGGTTGGTGCGGTAACGGCGCACCAAGGCAACGATAGATAGGGGCCCTGAGAGGGGGATCCCCCACACTGGTACTGAGACACGGACCAGACTCCTACGGGAGGCAGCAGTGAGGAATATTGGACAATGGGCGAGAGCCTGATCCAGCCATGCCGCGTGCAGGAAGACTGCCCTATGGGTTGTAAACTGCTTTTATACGGGAAGAAACACCCCCTCGCGAAGGGGGCTTGACGGTACCGTAAGAATAAGGATCGGCTAACTCCGTGCCAGCAGCCGCGGTAATACGGAGGATCCAAGCGTTATCCGGAATCATTGGGTTTAAAGGGTCCGTAGGTGGACGATTAAGTCAGAGGTGAAATCCTGCAGCTCAACTGTAGAATTGCCTTTGATACTGGTTGTCTTGAATCATTGTGAAGTGGTTAGAATATGTGGTGTAGCGGTGAAATGCATAGATATCACATAGAATACCGATTGCGAAGGCAGATCACTAACAATGCATTGACACTGATGGACGAAAGCGTGGGGAGCGAACAGGATTAGATACCCTGGTAGTCCACGCCGTAAACGATGGATACTAGCTGTTCGGGTTTACCTGAGTGGCTAAGCGAAAGTGATAAGTATCCCACCTGGGGAGTACGTTCGCAAGAATGAAACTCAAAGGAATTGACGGGGGCCCGCACAAGCGGTGGAGCATGTGGTTTAATTCGATGATACGCGAGGAACCTTACCAGGGCTTAAATGTAAGTTGCATGGGGCAGAGATGTCCCTTTCTTCGGACCACTTACAAGGTGCTGCATGGTTGTCGTCAGCTCGTGCCGTGAGGTGTCAGGTTAAGTCCTATAACGAGCGCAACCCCTGTTGTTAGTTGCCAGCGAGTGATGTCGGGAACTCTAACAAGACTGCCGGTGCAAACCGTGAGGAAGGTGGGGATGACGTCAAATCATCACGGCCCTTACGTCCTGGGCTACACACGTGCTACAATGGTGGGGAC
The DNA here is from genome assembly GCF_014646655.1 of Yeosuana aromativorans. Classification (GTDB taxonomy): domain Bacteria; phylum Bacteroidota; class Bacteroidia; order Flavobacteriales; family Flavobacteriaceae; genus Yeosuana; species Yeosuana aromativorans. The sequence goes on from NZ_BMNR01000016.1 coordinate 1,641, forward strand.
AGAGAGCAGCCACTGGGCGACCAGGAGCGAATCTATAAACCCCATCACAGTTCGGATCGGAGTCTGCAACTCGACTCCGTGAAGCTGGAATCGCTAGTAATCGCATATCAGCCATGATGCGGTGAATACGTTCCCGGGCCTTGTACACACCGCCCGTCAAGCCATGGAAGCTGGGAGTGCCTGAAGTCCGTCACCGCAAGGAGCGGCCTAGGGTAAAATCGGTAACTAGGGCTAAGTCGTAACAAGGTAGCCGTACCGGAAGGTGCGGCTGGAACACCTCCTTTCTAGAGAAAGACGACCGATAGGAGACAAAAAAGGTAAGAAAGAGATCGTCTGTTCTCATAGCTGTCAATTTAAAATATCAAAGTCACCAGAGGACGGTGCTCAATGGGGGGGACCTGTTGAAAAACTGAAAACTGAAGGCTATAACAGTCTCATAGCTCAGCTGGTTAGAGCGCTACACTGATAATGTAGAGGTCGGCAGTTCGAGTCTGCCTGAGACTACAGCGAAAGTTATAAGTAAAAAGTAAAAAGTTTGCTTGTGATTAAAAGACGTTCATTAGATATTGAAAGGAAATTTTAGAAGTTGGGTATCCCAAGTTGACGTATAGGTCATCAATTAACTGATAACTGTTAACTGATAGCTGACTACTGAGAGATACTGGGGGATTAGCTCAGCTGGCTAGAGCGCCTGCCTTGCACGCAGGAGGTCATCGGTTCGACTCCGATATTCTCCACAGATAAAACCTTTAAAAGGTGGTTTTGACTGATTGAAAAAACAACAAGCATGCTTGTTGTTTTGGAATGAGGGAGAAATCTTTAAAGGTTTTTCAAAATGGGATTTTGAGGTTGGCTCGTAAGAGCACTCCGAGAAATAACATTTTAGACAACGTTCATTGACATATTGAAAAAAGATACATGAAATTAGTATTGAACCAAGGTTTGATACTAAAGCAATAATTTAGGTTGATTGTGCTCACGCGAGCGATGCACGATCGATCATGTTATGGCCGTCGATCTATCGATGGGCATAATGAACTCATTAAAAAAGCAAAAAGTACAATAAGCTAAACAAGGGCGCATGGGGAATGCCTAGGCTCTCAGAGGCGAAGAAGGACGTGATAAGCTGCGAAAAGCTGCGGGGATCGGCACACACGATGTGATCCGCAGATATCCGAATGGGGCAACCCACTATATTGAAGATATAGTATCCGCAAGGAGGCGAACCCGGGGAACTGAAACATCTAAGTACCCGGAGGAAGAGAAAACAAAAGTGATTCCGTTAGTAGTGGCGAGCGAACGCGGATTAGCCCAAACCAATAATGTTACGGCATTGTTGGGGTTGTAGGACCACGCCATTGGTCGCGCAATGAATCAGAATCCTTTGGAAAGAGGAACCATAGAGGGTGACAGTCCCGTACGAGCAAAGAGCGTTGACCATAGTGGTATCCTGAGTAGTGCGGGGCACGTGAAACCCTGTATGAACCGGCCGGGACCATCCGGTAAGGCTAAATACTCCTGAGAGACCGATAGTGAACCAGTACCGTGAGGGAAAGGTGAAAAGAACCCTGAATAAGGGAGTGAAAGAGAACCTGAAACCATGCGCTTACAAGCGGTCGGAGCCCTTCTGGGGTGACGGCGTGCCTTTTGCATAATGAGCCTACGAGTTAACGTTGCTGGCAAGGTTAAGCACTTCAGGTGCGGATCCGTAGCGAAAGCGAGTCTGAACAGGGCGCTTTAGTCAGTAGTGTTAGACGCGAAACCGTGTGATCTACCCATGGGCAGGCTGAAGCTGTAGTAACATACAGTGGAGGGCCGAACCGGTTGACGTTGAAAAGTCTTCGGATGACCTGTGGGTAGGGGTGAAAGGCCAATCAAACTCGGAAATAGCTCGTACTCCCCGAAATGCATTTAGGTGCAGCGTTGATTTATAGTTCTGTAGAGGTAGAGCTACTGATTGGATGCGGGGGCTTCACCGCCTACCAATTCCTGACAAACTCCGAATGCTACAGAATGTTCATCAGCAGTGAGGGCATGGGTGCTAAGGTCCATGTCCGAGAGGGAAAGAACCCAGACCATCAGCTAAGGTCCCCAAATGTATGTTAAGTTGAAATAACGCGGTTGGACTGCTTTGACAGCTAGGATGTTGGCTTGGAAGCAGCCATTCATTTAAAGAGTGCGTAACAGCTCACTAGTCGAGCGGTCCGGCATGGATAATAATCGGGCATAAACATACTACCGAAGCTATGGACTTGAAAAAGTGGTAGGGGAGCATTGCAGTGTCGTCGAAGGTGTGATGTGAGTCATGCTGGAGAAGCTGCAAAAGAAAATGTAGGCATAAGTAACGATAATGCGGGCGAGAAACCCGCACTCCGAAAGACCAAGGTTTCCTCAGCTATGCTAATCAGCTGAGGGTTAGTCGGGGCCTAACGCGAACCCGAAAGGGGTAGTGGATGGACAACGGGTTAATATTCCCGTACCCGCTCTCAACAAAAGTGACGGAGGCGTAAATTTGGTGCGTGCTGACGGAATAGCACGTTGAAGCGAGCAGTAATGCCGCGATAGTACACTGAGGCCTCGGCCAAGGTGATAATCCAGAGTAGCGACTTCCAAGAAAAGCGAGAGAAGCGGCCCGTACCCTAAACCGACACAGGTGGTTGGGATGAGAATTCTAAGGAGCTCGAGAGATTCATGGCTAAGGAATTAGGCAAAATAGACCCGTAACTTCGGGAGAAGGGTCGCCCCGCTTCGGCGGGGCCGCAGTGAAAAGGTCCAGGCGACTGTTTATCAAAAACACAGGGCTATGCTAAATCGAAAGATGACGTATATGGCCTGACACCTGCCCGGTGCTGGAAGGTTAAGTGGAGGGCTTAGCGCAAGCGAAGGTCTCAAATGAAGCCCCAGTAAACGGCGGCCGTAACTATAACGGTCCTAAGGTAGCGAAATTCCTTGTCGGGTAAGTTCCGACCTGCACGAATGGTGCAACGATCTGGACACTGTCTCAGCCATGAGCTCGGTGAAATTGTAGTATCGGTGAAGATGCCGATTACCCGCAGTGGGACGAAAAGACCCCGTGCACCTTTACTATAGCTTAGTATTGGTTTTGGATAAGTAATGTGTAGGATAGGTGGGAGACTTCGAAGCGGCGTCGCCAGGCGTCGTGGAGTCATTGTTGAAATACCACCCTTTGCTTATCTAGAGTCTAACCCTTGCGAAAGGGGACAGTGCTTGGTGGGTAGTTTGACTGGGGTGGTCGCCTCCAAAAGAGTAACGGAGGCTTCTAAAGGTTCCCTCAGCACGCTTGGTAACCGTGCGCAGAGTGCAATGGCATAAGGGAGCTTGACTGAGAGACCTACAAGTCGATCAGGTACGAAAGTAGAGCATAGTGATCCGGTGGTTCCGCATGGAAGGGCCATCGCTCAAAGGATAAAAGGTACGCCGGGGATAACAGGCTGATCTCCCCCAAGAGCTCATATCGACGGGGGGGTTTGGCACCTCGATGTCGGCTCGTCACATCCTGGGGCTGGAGAAGGTCCCAAGGGTTGGGCTGTTCGCCCATTAAAGTGGCACGCGAGCTGGGTTCAGAACGTCGTGAGACAGTTCGGTCTCTATCTACTGTGGGCGCTAGAAATTTGAGTGGATCTGACTCTAGTACGAGAGGACCGAGTTGGACGAACCTCTGGTGAATCTGTTGTCGCGCCAGCGGCACTGCAGAGTAGCTACGTTCGGAAGGGATAAGCGCTGAAAGCATATAAGCGCGAAACCCACCACAAGATGAGATTTCTTTAAAGGGCCGTGGGAGATGACCACGTCGATAGGCCACAGGTGCAAGGGCGGTAACGTCCGCAGCCGAGTGGTACTAATAGCCCATAGGCTTATTGTACGGCTGTTTTTTTATAAGTTCCAATGGTTGTTGTCAAAATAAATGTTCATGTATGTTGGCGGTGAGCGCCCTTTTTTCAATATGTTAAGATATTATCTTTCTTTTAAAGAAAGAGATCCCGCACCAAGTGCGGGACAAAAGCTTAAGGTGGTTATAGCGACGGGGCTCACCTCTTACCTTTCCGAACAGAGAAGTTAAGCCCGTTAGCGCCGATGGTACTGCATTTGTGGGAGAGTAGGTCGTTGCCTTTCTTGAATCCC
>NZ_BMNR01000017.1 GCF_014646655.1 Yeosuana aromativorans
CATTTACAAATATAGCTCACGCGAAAAGAGCTACAAAAAATGCAGTTAATTTATACAACGAAATAAGATTACACTTATCTTTAGATTTCAAAACACCGAATATGGTATATAAATTAACAGCGTAAATCAATTTTTAACCTGTAGCCATATTTCAGGACGAGACATATGAAAAATACCTTGAAATTTTTAACTTTACTTCTTGCTCTCACAATAAATTTCTCTTGTGCAACAAAGTTTTCCACGCCTGAATTGACAAATAACTTTTCTAAAGAACAGATAAAGGATTTGGAAAAAATAACGGACTTTTTCAAAAGCCAAATTTGTGAAAATCAAAATTCTGATTTTAAAACTTGCTTTACCAATATTTTGCCAGATTTGGTCGAATATGGGTGGCAACCGATTTTAGAAAAAGTGGATTTTGAAAAACAAAAGGAATTATATAGTTCCATCTCTAAATCCACATTTAATGAAATATGGGACTTTTGCAAATCGAGAAACCTTAAAACTGGAGAGGAATTTAAAAGTACTTGCTCAAAATATGATGGCAAGTACCAAAAATTTGTAACGGAACTTGGAGAAAAAAACCCTCAAATAAAAGAATATGCCGAAAAATTAATTGGAGCAGGTGATTTCAGTCCTGCGCCTTGGTTACAATGGAATATCGTTGACAACCCAAAAGCATTTGATTTAAATGACCCCAATATTCAAGTTTTGATTTCAATTCATTATTTATCACAAAATGACGGTCAAAAGAGAGATGAAAAATGGGAAACGCAATAAAATACTATGCACAACACCGGCTATAATCCATTGCTCGCTAAATGCTAAACCAAAAATCATTACCTTTAACTTGGCTCGATTCCTACTCCGAAAATCCTACGGATTTTCATCGCAACGGAATCATAGCCAAACCGTTGTGCATAATTTAAGAAAATGAGCCAAATTCAATTATTAGAAAGAGAATTTAATAGACTTTCAAAAAAAATTAGTGTCCCAGAAAGACTTAAACCAAGCTTTGGCCCTTCGGATTATGATGAGAAACCATGCGTTTTTGAAGACTATAAAAACAATCTCCATTATGCTGCAAAAGAGAGAGGACAAATTTCGTTTGACAAAATCACATCAGATTTTGACGAAATTCTTTATTGGATATTTGATAGTATAACATTTTCAATGGCTGTCGATTTTGAATTGAATAGCAGAATAGAAGAACAAGATTGTAGACGAATTGCATTTGAACACCAAACTCAATTAATGACCACGATAAATAAAATCTGGGGTGAAAAAACAATAAAAAAACACAATGAAATATTAAAAGAACATCCTTTTGATGATTTTGCTTCCATAAGAGCCGATTATTGCAGAGATTTAAGAAAACAAGGACTTGGCGAAGATGAAATTGACCGAAAAGCTTATGAAAAATATCCTGAAAAATAAAAACTATGCACAACACCGCCTATAGTTCATTGCTTCCGACTTTCCTCTCGGAAAGTCCTCGCAAATTTACTATCTTCGGTTTACGGCGGAAAATCCTCGCGGATTTTCACGCAACGAAACCATAGCCAAACACGTTGTGTGTAAGCCTAAAATGAAGACAGAGAATACTATAATACCGCTGGTTTTGATGGGAATTTTAGTTCTCGGTTCGTTTGCACCTGTATTACAAATTATATTGGTATATGGAAACGTAATTTATCTCTATCCCTTTGAAACCATATTTGGAACTGACGATTTAAAAGTTTTAAACTTCATCAATCTGATAAGTGGAATTTTGACAGTTTACGGATTTTACAAAGCAAAAAAAACTGGATTTAAATTAATTTGGGCAATTCTGACCGTATTCTTCTTCAATGCATTTTTGAATTTTATGTGGGATGAAAACGGGGGTGACCCAAATCCATATTTTATTGGAATTATGATTTCTGGATTTTTGACTACTTTACCATTGGTCATAATAGGATTTTTAAAAGAGAAAAGAATAAGAAAATAAAAAGTCTACACACAACAATGGCTATAATTCAGCGTGGCGACAGTGCAAAACCAAAAGTAAAAACATTAAATTAGCTTGATTTCTCTGCGGAATAGTCCTGCGGACGATTCCACGCCGAAATCATAGCCAAACCGTTGTGGGTAATTTAAAAGAACCGTACAAAAACTATGGACACAGCTGAATTTCGAAAATTAATAGTAAAACATTTTTCACCTAAAATACGTGAATTAGGGTGGAAAGGTTCTGGATTTCATTACAGAAAACCAGAAGAAAATAATGTTGTTAATATTTTCGGACTTCAAGGAAGTAGATGGGGCGGAACAATTTATTGTGAAACTGCTATTTGCTTTGATTTTATGAACGATTTAGCTGGTTTATCTTTTGACAAAAGCACATATGCAAGTTGTCTAATTCGAAAAAGATTGCACCCATTAGAAAGGACAGGTGGAGCTTGGGATATTCATAATGACCAAGAAAAAAATCTCGAGGAAGTAAACTCAATTTGGAATGCTTTTCAAAACCAAGGAGCAAAGTTCTACAATGATTTTGCAAACTTTCCTCATCCTTTTGATAAAATAAAACCGATAGATTTACAAACAAGTGACAATTATAAAATACTTGGAAAATATTATGTCGGAAACGACATTGAATTGGCTAATCTTTTAAAAGAGATAAACCTCTTGCTTGGAAACAAAAGTATCGCCAAAGAATTTGCTGAAATCGGAATTGCAGGAGTTAATGAATTAGGAAAGAAACTATTAGTTGGCAGAAAAACCAAATCGTATAGGGAAACTGAAAGACACCTTGAAAATAAAATTAAAGAACTAACAATTGAATAAAAAACTACCCACAACACCGGCTATAATTCAGCGTGGCGATAGTGCAAAAAACAAAAGTAAAAGCATATATTTAAACTGATTTCTCTGCGGAATAGTCCTGCGGACGATTCCACGCCGAAATCATAGCCAAACCGTTAGCACCAATTTGAAATGATACAGACACCAGAAGAATTTATAAGATTAAGGACAAGTGAAGACTTGAATGACCAAAGGACTTCGGCTACGGATTCGGCGGACATTAAAACTTGGTTGGAAATCATTGAAAATTATCCCGAAATGAAAGAATGGGTTGCTCACAATAAGACCGTTCCTCTTGAAATTCTCGAAGTACTTGCAACCGACAAAGACGAAAAAGTAAGATGTGTTGTGGCAAGGAAAAGAAAAATTAATAATAGGATTTTTGACTTGCTCAAAGCCGATTCGGACAAAACAGTTCGCCATGCTTTGATTTGTAATACAGGATTGGCATTGGATTTAAAGAAAAAAATAAAAATTGACGATTCGGGTTGGTTAAAAAATGAGCTAAACGAAAAATAAAAACTGGTGCCAACAACGGCTATAATTCAGCGTGGCAACAGTGCAAAAACCAAAAGTAAAACCTATATTTAAACTGATTTCTCTGCGGAATAGTCCTGCGGACGATTCCACGCCGAAATCATAGCCAAACCGTTACTTGCAATATTTAACTCAGCACAAAATTGTCATAAACATTGAAAAGATACTCAATTGAAAAAATAGAATTTCCTAATTGGGAAATAACTTGGAATGAAATAAGAATGGGTCACTATAATATCAATGCGGTAAGAAACACTGGAAATCAGATTGGATTTTATGAATGGGGAGATGATGATAGCAGACAAAGATTAGTAACCGACATAGTAAATCTTGAATTGTCTTTAAGAAGAAAAAATACTTATCCATATTGGAATAGCGTTTTCACAACATTATTAAAAACGAACAAAATACCCTTTTATAACAAGTTTGAAACTAATGAATTCAATGATTCTTTTTCTTGGGAAATTGAAATTTTAGAAAATATATTTTTATCATATAATTCTGAAAATGATGAAATTATTCTCAATCAAAATTCTGAATTATTATTTATTAAAAAATGGAAAGATTTAAATGGTAATGATTTTAACAATCTAGTAAAAAAAATAAATTTTAGATTTTAATAAAAACTGCAAGTAACACCGTATCCTATGAAAAGCACTAGTCCAGTTTTTCAAAGTTAATATTTATTCTTTTAACTATCTCATTTTAAAATTTTTAAACGTGTTGCATTATGGATGAAGCTATGATTCATCTATAATGCAATACTATATAACTTGCTCCGCATCCTATTTGTGATCAACCCCTTTTGGTCTTCACCAGCATCTGTATGATTATAAGTTATAATAAGCCCAGCCACTTGCTAAAAAAATGTGATCACTTATACGGTGTCACCTACGGTGTTTTGTGATATGGGCCTTGAATACTTCTTTTGTGAGCTTTGTTATTGGTTTTTAAATTATTCTACAACCCCAATTTCATAGGGTATTTCTTTTTTTATAACCGCCAGTGTTCTGCACAATAGCTTTCTGGCTACTTTTATTATGATCTTTTTACTGTCTTTGCCCGAATGCTTGCGATAATAGCCCTGCATCACAGGATCGGTGCGTATGGCCTGCCATGAAGCTTCTATGAAATACGAACGGATCAATCGGTGTGCCCGTGGTGTGATTCCCATGGTCTTGCTGTTAG
>NZ_BMNR01000018.1 GCF_014646655.1 Yeosuana aromativorans
GTTTCTTGCTTTCCACAACCTGCCAAAAACAATACAATTATCAAATATTTGGCAAAGTTTATATTCATTTAAAGGGTTTGTTCAAATGCACCACAACGTGTTTGTGTAAGGATAGTTGCGTGTGTGAGCAACTAACTTACTAAAAATTGAACGAACCAGAGGAAAATCCGTAGGATTTTCCGAGTAGGCTAGAACCAAGCAATTATTTTTACACGGTGTTGCCATTAGTTTATTTTCACTTGGGCAGCATTTGTCAAAATTCCTTCGAATTTTTTTCCGTATTGGTGTTCTGTTTGAATTTCCATTTTCCAATAAACCCTTTCGGCATCCATTTTCTTTACATAGTGAAATCCGCCATTTTTTAATTTAAGTGTGTCAGGATTATATAATTTCTTTGGATTATAGGAAATGCTGTCAATCATTATTATACTTGTATTTTGCTTGTCTTTATTGTATCCAACAAACACAATTTCGCCAGCAATATTTGAATTCAACTCATAAGAGTTTTTGTAAGACGGAATGTCTCTGACAGTTAAGCTGTCAAAAACATATTTGTTTTTTATTTCCGATACAATTTTTTTCAGACTATCATTTTCCGCACGTAAATTTTCTATTTCCGCAATCTTATTCTCCGTTTGATTGATGTCTGTGCAACTCGAAATTAATAAAGTCAGAAGTGTAATTATTATGAGTTTGTTCATTTTTTTAAATTAATGGCAACGGTTTGGCTATGATTCCGTTGCGAGTAAAATCCGCAGGATTTTCCGAAGCAGGAATCATAGTTTGTTTAAAAGTAGGAAATTTTATTTAACCTAAAACAAGCAATGGATTATAGCCGTTGTTGTGAGCTGGCTTTTTTATTTAGTTAATATTTCTCCATATAACCATAATAATGCATAGGAATTAGCGATTGCGAATATTAATCCAAATATCAAATTTTTATTCAATCGATATTTTTTTAATTCAGCACTTACAGTTTTTAAATTGTATTCCATATTAATTCCGATTTTAGTTCCTGCAAGTCGGTCGCCAATTCGACATGTTGGGCTAAAAAATGTAAATAGAAAGTCAATTGGTATAATGAAAAGTAAATTCCGTAATGAACATTTCCACTCCGACGCTTTTTTGTCTGGCAGATTTTGCACTTGAATTCCGAAAAGTCTTTTTCCAATACTTTTACCATTTAGAAAGTCCTTATTCATAGTTATTGTATAGAGAATCATTAATCCTATAAAAGGATTGTCACTAATAGCAAAAGTCAGAACTCCGATTGAACACATAATCAAATAATCAACTACAAATGCTTTTATTCTATTTTCTAACATTAAATTCGGATGTTGGTTTTGTTAAGCTTGCTCACAACGGTCTCGGCTATGAGTAGTTGCGTGGTTTAGCACGAAACTTTGCAAGTACACGACAAGCTGAAAATCCGCGAGGATTTTCAGAAGAAGGCGAGAACAAGCAATTACTTATAGCCATTGTTGTAGGCAGTTTTTTATATTAATATTTTATATAAACTTTAAAATCAGTCGGAACAATTTTAAAGTATTCTGAATTTTCTATATCAGTCGTATCTAATATTTTTACCGTAGAACTATTTCCTACGTATTCAACAATATAGATATAATAATTTGATAACAAATTAATTTTTTCCAGCTCATTTTTAGTCAAGTGAAAAGAGACATTGTCGTTATTTACTCTTAAGGTTTTTACTTCAATATGTCGTTTTTCTAAACTTTTTTCTTTTGAAATTATATCATATCCCAATGAGCTATCTTCACTCACAATTTTTGCTATGCTATTTACATTTTCAAAACCTAAACTTTTTAAGCGTTCTAATTCAAATTCGAGTGCTATTTTCTCGGACTTCGTTCCTATTAATTCATTTTGAATTTGCTTTTTCGTGTAGTCTGTTTTTCCGGTATTATTTTCAAAAACAACCTCATTAACACTATCAACCTTTTTAAGGTCAGCATTAATTGGTTCATATTTATCTAATTCATTAGATTCAAAAAAAGCTGTGTGAAATAGATTTGGAATATTCTCTTTAAATAAAGTAAAGTGATTGCTATTAAACTTTAAATTAGAAATAGTGTTCTTACTGAAACTGAATTCAATTAATCCAATGCTTTTTAATTTGTTTAAGTTATTTTTTAAAGTTCTTGTAGTAGTGTAAAATACTTTATCTGTGTCGTTAATAACAAATCCAGATTTATCTAAATAAACATCAGGTTCGAATGATTGACGGAAAAAAGTGTTTTGATAAAAATGAAAAAACCACATTTTTGCACCTCGCTGAACTTTCTTTTCGATTTCTTTAATCAACAAGTTGTGTCTTTTCGCATTTTTTATGGTGATATTATTTTCTGAAACTATATCGCTAAAATTTGACCCAATTGGGTTAATTACAAACTTCGATTTTTTTTCTGCAAGTAATTTTTTATAAAATTCCTGTTCATTGCTATTAATTTCCTGAATCAATTGGTTAGTGTTGGCTATTCCACTTTTTTCTAAAAATGAGTGACTGATTTCAAAATATCCATTAAAGCCGTCATAAAGATAATAATATGGTTTTCCATTAATATCTAAATCGTAAAAAGTTATTTCGTGATTTATTTCTATTTCATTAGATATTTTTACTATTTCTTCCGAGAAATGTGAAGCTCCAATATTGTTTTTTTTCATTTTTTATCTCGGTGTTTATTGCTTTTTCGAAGTTGCGTTTAAATTGCCTACAACGGTTAGGCTATGATTCCGTTGCGATGAAAATCCGTAGGATTTTCGGAGTAGGAATCAAGCCAAGTTAAATATACAGTTTTTTGGTTTAGCATTTAACGAGTAATGGATTATAGCCGTTGTTGTGTGTAGGCTTTTTTATTTCCTATGAGTTTTATTGTCAGTCCAAATAAAATTCCGACAACAACCGCAGGAATAATACC
>NZ_BMNR01000019.1:0-1325 GCF_014646655.1 Yeosuana aromativorans
GAGTTCAGTCCGTTATTTTTCCTTTCGTTTTTGCACGAAATACTGATTAAAATCAGAACGAAAATTGATATGTAATTCAGTTTTTTCAGCATTATGTACAACGTATGTATATAGTTACCAAGGTAACTATATTTCTATTGTAGCAACTAAGATAGTAAATCTTTTACATTCATGAATGTGTTTGTTGCCACATGTGTGTAAATTTCAGTGGTCTTGGTAGAGCTGTGCCCTAGCAACATCTGGATATGGCGAAGATCCGTTCCGTCCTCCAACAAATGTGTCGCAAAACTGTGCCGCAACATATGGGGGCTCACCCTTTCTTTGATCCCGGCCCTTTCACCGGCCATGGACACAATTTTCAACACGCTTGAGGCGCTGTACCTTTCACCTGGAACCGGGCCTTCAAACAAATATTCCTTTGGCCTATGTGCCCTGTAATATGTTCTGAGGTCTTCCAAAACACTTTTGCTCAAGACCGTCAGCCTGTCCTTGTTGTTCTTGGCCTGCCTGACCTTGACCAACATCCTTTTGCCGTCAATGTCAACGGGCTTGAGGTCCAACAGTTCGCTGCGCCTCAGACCTGAACTGTACAAAAGACTGACTATACATCTATGCTTGATGTTGTTCGTGCTGTCTATCATGGCGAGCACCTCCTCCTTGGAAAGTACCTTTGGCAGCTTATGTTCCTTTCTTGGCCTCTCGATCGCATAGAACCTATTGGGCATGCCCAGTACTACCTCATAATAGAACTTTATGGCATTGATGGCCTGGTTGATGTAAGAGTTGGAGCGCCTTTCCTGTACTAGCCTTTGCAGGTAGTCCCTGATGTCATTTTCATCCAATTCAACTAAATCCACATCCTTGTAATGGTTTATGAAGGACTCGAAACATGCCACATAGTTTTTAACGGTGCTGTTGGCGTATTTCTTGAGTTCCAGTTTTTTGAGGTAATCCTCCGGGCATGTCCTATAGCCTTCCTTGTGCTTACGGGTCCTGAACCATTGAACGTCAATCGTCCCCGCCGTATCCTTCAGCGGCCTGTCCCGGAAGAAATAGTTGCCGTTGACCCAAACCGTGCCCTTAAGCTTTTTAAAGATCGCTTTCAGGTTCGGTTCACTGTTGGGCACATAGTGCATGTTGAACCGATCGCTCCATTCCAGCTCAGGCAATGTGCTGACCAGAGCCTGGGTGACCTTGTCAGCGTGGTATTGGAGCCCAATGCACTTCTTGTTTCCGATCAGCAGGTGCTTTAGTGTAATCGATCGTTCCATGGGTGTTTTTTTCCGTTTCAAAACAATGTTAATGAAATAATATGTTATATTCGT
>NZ_BMNR01000019.1:1414-2575 GCF_014646655.1 Yeosuana aromativorans
TGGGTATATACGGATATATACGTTTAATGATACCAATTGAATGGAAAAAAGATTTTGCTTGGCCTGCAATAAAGAGCTTAAGGGCCGTTCGGACAAAAAATTCTGTGATGCCCAGTGCAGGAGTGCCCATCACAATGCCAGCAGGTCTTCCCACGAACTGTCCATCCAGAGGATAAACAGTGACCTGCGCAGGAACAGAAGCCTCATGGCACATTTCTGCCCAAGCGGCAAGAGCACCGTTGACAGGGAGGTCCTGTCCAAATTGGGCTTTAGGTTCGAGATATTCACCCATATTTTCCCGTTTAACAGTGGAACCTACTTTTTTTGCTATGAATATGGATACCTGCCCATACTCGAAAAGGGTACTGAGAAAATGTTGATAGTCCACAAGCAGGAATATATGGACAACCTCAGGTTTGAACCATGGGGCTTCAAGATCACCAAACATGGTTCCGAATAGGTGGTGATGGATGACATTTGCGTTTTTTGATTTTGGTTTGCAAATCCATTTGTAAAGCAAGAGGGTAACACGCTGCGCGATGTTACTGTTCATATTTCGTTTAAAATCAGCTATTTAACAATTTTAATTGGTTGCATTTATTTTGGATTTGCGGCAAAAGCTCTTGAAACCCCATTAAAATGGCACTTATTTGCGGCAAACCAATAGGATTTCATATGATCTGGTGGATATTGGACCGTTGTAGTATTTGCCAAATTCTGCTTATCCCATTTTTACGGTAAAAAGCCCCGTAAGCCCTATGAACAGGCAATTATTTACTGGAAAAATCATGTGGTCAATTTGTATTGATCGGTATTGCCGGCTTTTGGGTCTTATAGGTCTTAAAAGGGCATCGGTTCATTGTTTTTTATTAAAAAAGCCTCTTGTCCCAGTAAAACCAAGGAGTTTTTTAATAAAAAATGATACTGGCCTTTTAAGCTTCCCAAAAACATTGCATAGTATTAGCTCGGTAGATGTTGGGGCTTTTGTTCCGTAATGATTTCACATGCATCCCTTTTGGTTAAAAAAAATTGCCGGTCTGTTTTCATTATTTTTTTAAGCTCTTTTCTTTCAGCACCAGTTTTTCAATGGCATCATAGCTTGCCAACTGTGCATCTGGCAATAGGCCGTCCACCAGGTCCAGCACCGTGGCTATGGTCAGG
>NZ_BMNR01000020.1 GCF_014646655.1 Yeosuana aromativorans
AGTTTTAGCTAAACCAAAGTTAGTTGCTTGTTTGCTAGCTTCTGATTTTCCTTCGGAAAATCCTCGCACGTAAACCCGCAACTATTCTTATACGAACCGTTGTGTGCAATTTGAAAAATGAACAGCAGATTCCCATATTTCATTATCTTTTTAATCTTATGCGGTTGTAATGACCCATCATATGAAATTACTACAGACGGAATAAAAAGAGACAAACCAATCAAAGACGGATTTGACCTGATTGAAATATTTGTAACGGAATTTAATGAAGAAGGAAGACCAATAGAATATACAGACGGAGAATCTGTCTTCTGCGGACCGACAAAAGGATTTTCAGGATATTTAGGAGAAAAAATATATAATCAGAAAGAGAAAAATCTAATTTCCGAAAACCGCAAAAAAATGGACACCATTATGACCTTAAACGGAAATTCACTTGGCGGAGAAGGACACGATAAGAGAATTATGGAATATATCGATAGTCAGAATATCATTGACAGCATAGTTAACGAGAACTTTCCTTTTAAAGCTCAAAGAAAAATTAAGTTTTTCGAAAAAAGTGAAAATTATAAATGGGTTTACACAACAGAAAAACTAGAAAAATTAAAATTTTACGACTATTCGAGAAATGTATTCGACAAACTTCCAATGGACTTGAAAAAGAACCAATGGTATTTACTGAATTTCTCGAATGCCTCAAACATAATTGACAAAGTATTTTTCAAGATAAAGGAAAATGGAGAAGTCGAACAATATGATTACTACAAAGTAATTATGGGAGTATAAAAAAACTGCACACAACACCGGCTATAATTCAGCGTGGCTTGATGGTTAATCTAACGAACTTTTCTTACTTTTAACAAAGCTGATTTCTCTGTGGACAATTCCTTCGGAATCATCCACGCCGAAATCATAGCCGAACCGTTGCCCACAATATGAGAAAAACTTCGATAATATTAATAACACTTCTGATTTTGACGAGTTTTTCGTGTAAATCTCAAACCAAATCTGAAAATAAAATGACTGAATTTTCTAAAGAAACGACTGAAAAAGAAACTTACAATCGCTTTGTTTTAGTTAAGGGAAAAAGTCTAAAAGATATAGAACCAAAAATTAAAGAATGGGCGGAAATATTTGGAGCAGGAGAACCTGTGAATTTGACAATTTATAAAACGGATTTTGGTTCTTGGACTTTAATAAAATTACCTGAAAACGAATTATTAACTGCTTATAATTATCACAACCTTGTTTATTGGTTTTTAGGAACACCACCAGAAGACCAAAATTTTGCGGAATACTCAATCGGAATATCAATTGACAGAAAAGGAGAATCAACTTATCTGATTTACAACGATTATGATTTACGAGAAAAAATAGCAACTAATGATGATGTTTTCGGGATATCGGAAAAAAATCAGAAATTCATTTTAAGCATTCCATTTGACGAATTAAAAACGAGTACGAATAAAGAAATTGTGGATTTTGACAAGTTCTTAACCGAAAATGGAATTAATCTAAACGAAATGAATTCCAACAAACTAAAATGGACTGAATTACAAATTAAAGTGGAATAAAATACTGTGGGCAACAATGTATAAAAATAATGCGTAAGTTTATTCCTAAATCAAAAGTTAGTGCTTGTTTGCTTGCATCTGATTTTCCTTCGAAAAATCCTCGCACTCAAACTACGCACTATTCTTATACGTAACCGTTGTAAACAATTTAAAAATGACTGAATTAGACAAAAAATTGGAAAAAGTCCAATATTATTTAAAGGACATATCAATTAGAAAACAGAAAAATAATTCTGAGC
>NZ_BMNR01000021.1 GCF_014646655.1 Yeosuana aromativorans
ACAGATATTGTCGCAATTTTAATTCCAATCTTTCCAGCACTTTCTTTTGTCATTTACGATACTTTTATCAGCTTACACACAACGGTTTGGCTATGATTCCGTTGTGGAGAAAATCCGTAGGATTTTCGGAGTAGGAATCGAGCCAAGTTAAATATAATGTTTTTTGGTTTAGCATTTAGCGAGCAATGGATTATAGCCGTTGTTGTGTGCAGTTATATTATAAAATATCCATAAAACATTCTGTAACAACCAAAACAACCACATTGATATAACTCATTAGGTATAAACTGAGTTAAAAACTCGTACATTGGAACGAAAGTAAAAATCAGAGCAAGAATCAGGGCAACAAATTTAATAAAAAAAGAAGCCTTTTTTGTTTCAACATATTCGAGATCTATAGTGTTAAAATTTTGCTTCATATTCATAATGAATTGTGTTTTAAAGTTAAACATTTATTTTGAAATTCATGTTTAAGTCATCCCAATTTTACTGGATAAATACTCTTTTTTAAATTGCATACAACGGTTTGGCTATGATTTCGGCGTGGATAAATCCGCAGGATTTGTCCACAGAGAAATCAGGTTTGTTAAAAGTAAGAAAAGTTCGTTAGATTAACCATCAAGCCACGCTGAATTATAGCCGTTGTTGTAGCACGTTTTTTTTATTTTATTCGTAATGCCAATCCCTCGAATTCTTTCTCCATTTCAATGTAGTTTTCTCTCGATTCGTTAATATAGTTTATTGAGCAAAATCGATTGTTAGCAATTAATTGATACGTGTTTTGGAATCCGAGCGTGTCTTTTTGATTTTTTATAAATGCAAAAACTAATTTATAAGCCTTTGTATTGGTCAAAGCATTCTCATCTTTTTCTATAAGTACTGATTTTAAATTCTTTTCAGAGGTCGATTTTTCGAATTCATTTACCAGTGAGAAGTCAGTCGGATTATCAAGCTTGGGCAAGGAGTCAAATTTTATTTTTTGGTCAGATAAAAAAACGAAAGCTTTGTTTTGAGGTTTATTGGTTTCTATAATCCCGAAATTAAAATTTCCTCCGATTTTTTGATTTGTGTTTTCGCTTAATATTATTTCTCCAGAATTCCCTTTTTTGCCAATTAATTTGTATTTGCTATTTAAATAAGTCGAAGTCTTTTTATAAATAGTATCGTTGTCCATTATATTGATATTCAATTTGTTTGATTTCTTGCTGTTTTGACAAGAAAAAAAGGTTAAAATCAAAAATAATGTCGTAAATAATCTCATTTCTCAAATGTGCTACAACGTGTTTGTATAAGAATAGTGCGGTTTTGTGTGCGAGGATTTTCCGAAGGAAAATCAGAAGCTAGCAAAACGGCACTAACCTTTGATTAAGTACTAAACTAAGCATTATTTTTAGCATCCATGTAAAAGCAGTAAGTCGAGTATCTTTAAAGTTCTCTAAAACAATAAAAGATATGAACACTCAAATTACTGCCGTTCCTAAA
>NZ_BMNR01000022.1 GCF_014646655.1 Yeosuana aromativorans
ATGTTGAAAAGTAACATAGACAAGGCCACGGGATTTGAAAAGCGATTTGAGAACATAGGGACCGTGGTTTTTGAGAATTCAGTTTTGGCCTCAAAGGCAGTGGCCAAGGAAATAGCGGACCTGATCAGGGTCAAGCAGGCCCAAAAGCAGCCCTGTATACTGGGGTTGGCAACAGGGTCGTCCCCTAAGGGCCTCTATGCCGAACTGGTCCGTCTTCACAAGGAGGAAGGCCTGAGCTTTAAGAACGTGGTGTCCTTCAATTTGGACGAGTACTACCCGATGGAACCGGATTCTGTGAACAGCTATGTCAGGTTCATGAAGGAACTGTTGTTCAACCATGTTGATATCCTGCCAGAGAACCATCACATACCCGATGGCACCCTATCAAAAGAGGAAATAGCCGATTACTGCAATGCCTATGAAGCCAAGATAGAGGCCCTGGGAGGAATTGATTTGCAGATCCTTGGCATTGGGGGCAACGGGCACATAGGCTTCAACGAGTCAGGGTCGCTACAAAACTCCAAAACCCGGTTGGTTGCCCTTGACCACATCACAAGAGTGGCCGCTAGCCATGATTTCTCGGGACTGAACAATACGCCAAGAACGGCCATTACGTTAGGGGTTAAAAAGATCATGGAGGCCAAACGGGTCATATTATTGGCCTGGGGGGAAAGAAAATCCAATATCATACAAGCATCGGTCGAAGGCCCTGTCACCAACCAGGTACCGGCGTCCTTTTTGCAAGAGCACAACAACGCCACCTTTGTATTGGACCGAGCGGCCTCCTCAAAACTGACCAGGATCAATACGCCTTGGTTGGTCGAGAAAGTAGTTTGGACAGATAAACTGATCAGAAAAGCGGTCTTGGGATTGGCCATTGATTTAAAAAAACCAATCTTAATGCTCACGGATGCGGATTATATTGAAAATGGAATGAGTGATCTGCTGGCAGATTCTGGTCCAGCTTACGATATCAACATCAAGATATTCAATAAACTACAGAACACCATTACAGGTTGGCCAGGCGGCAAACCAAATGCTGATGACAGCAAACGTCCGGAACGGGCCGAGCCAGCGAGCAAGCGCGTTCTTATTTTCAGTCCGCACCCGGATGATGATATCATAAGCATGGGCGGCACCTTCAAGCGCTTGCAAGAGCAGGGACATGAAGTGCACGTGGGCTATCAGACATCAGGGAACATAGCGGTGGCAGATGATGAGGCACTGCGCTTTGCAA
>NZ_BMNR01000023.1 GCF_014646655.1 Yeosuana aromativorans
TAAGCATTATTTTTAGCATCCATGTAAAAGCAGTAAGTCGAGTATCTTTAAAGTTCTCTAAAACAATAAAAGATATGAACACTCAAATTACTGCCGTTCCTAAATTATACATAGGGATTGACATACACAAGCGAAGCTGGAAAGTTAATTGCTCAACCGATCTATTTTCGGGTAAATCTTTTAGTATGCCTCCGGAACCAGCGCAATTAAAAGCTTATGCCGACAAACATTTTCCCGATCACGAAGTCAGTGTAGCCTATGAGGCAGGTTGCTGTGGCTATTATGCGCATCGGTGTTTCGAAAGTTATGGGTGGCATTCCTTAGTAGTTAACCCTGCCGATATCCACCGTAAAGGAAAGGAGCGTTTTACCAAGACCGATCGCATTGATGCGCAACTCATCAGCAGAGAGCTTAAAGACGGCCGATTAAGTGGTATCCATGTGCCCGACATGCATCGGGAAGCGTTAAGGAGTTTGTTTCGCAGACGCAATGATTTAGTTAAGGACTTCAGGCGTATAAAGAGTTACATCAAGATGCAGTTACTGTACTTTGGCATAAAAGTACCAGAGCAGTACGATAACGACCATTGGAGCCATGGTTTTCGGGGGTGGTTAGATCAGGTGATCTTTCAGTATCCTATAGCTAAAGCGAGTTTAGATAGTAGAATGCGCCATTTTCGGTTTATAGATGAAGATTTACGGTTGGTAAGTAGTCAGCTCAGGGCTTATTGCCGCAAACACTTTAATAAAGACTATTATTTGCTTAGGACTATACCCGGTATAGGTGGCATTGTAGCTTGCGGTATTATCAGTGAACTTGGTGATTTACGTCGTTTTAACAACGTGAAACATATAGCGGGTTATGTAGGTTTGGCTCCAGGGGTTTATCAGAGTGGCGCTAACAGCAAGACCATGGGAATCACACCACGGGCACACCGATTGATCCGTTCGTATTTCATAGAAGCTTCATGGCAGGCCATACGCACCGATCCTGTGATGCAG
>NZ_BMNR01000024.1 GCF_014646655.1 Yeosuana aromativorans
TTTAGGAACGGCAGTAATTTGAGTGTTCATATCTTTTATTGTTTTAGAGAACTTTAAAGATACTCGACTTACTGCTTTTACATGGATGCTAAAAATAATGCTTAATTTAGTACAAAACCTAAAGTTAGTGCGCATTTGGTCTCTCTGATTTTCCTGCGGAAAATCCTCGGTCACAAAACCGCACTATTCTTATACAAACACGTTGTAAAACATTTGAGAAAAACGCTTCAAATATTAATAATACTGCTGATTTCAGTAGGTTGTTCCGAATCTAAAAAAGAAACGATAACTGAAAATAGGACTCTATATGTTTTTGACTTGGACTCTCTTGAACGGACAGAAAACTATAAACTGACAATTGAAATTAGAGATACTTTAACCAAATACAAATATCAAAATCTGACTGACGAAAGTAAAAATATGAATGTGTATTACATTCCAAAAACCAAAATATTAAAATTTTCAATGTGGAATTACATTCCAATAAAAGGGGCGGATTTTAAGGAACTTTCGCTTTCCAAAATGGAATTTGTGAATTACGAAATGCAAGAACCAGAGACTGACGGAACTGGACCTATTTTGTTTAACCCTGAATATGGTATTTTGGGAATTGGAAATATAATGGCACCGAATTTTATTTATTTAAAAAATCAATCGGATTTAAAAATTTTGGATACTATAATAGACAAATTAACGGAATAAAAAAAACGTTTTACAACACCGGCTATAGTTCATTGCGGCGGAATTTCCTATTCGGAAATTCCTTGCACTTTTACTAACTTTGAGTTATGGCGGAAAATCCTCGCGGATTTATCCGCAACGAAACCATAGCCAAACCCGTTGTACATAATGCTGAAAAAACTGAATTACATATCAATTTTCGTTCTGATTTTAATCAGTATTTCGTGCAAAAACGAAAGGAAAAATAACGGACTGAACTCA
>NZ_BMNR01000025.1 GCF_014646655.1 Yeosuana aromativorans
AGCTCTTTTCTTTCAGCACCAGTTTTTCAATGGCATCATAGCTTGCCAACTGTGCATCTGGCAATAGGCCGTCCACCAGGTCCAGCACCGTGGCTATGGTCAGGTCCTTCGAGCAATTTGAGAGCCTTGGGGAAGCGAAGTCGTTCTCGCTGTCCAGTGCCAGGATACATGTCCTGAGCAGGCAGGATATGATGTACCGCAGTTCGCCGTTGTCCTCTACCTCAAAGCTCACTTGCTGCACAATGGGGCCGTCTTCCCTCCTATAGTGCTTGCGCTCTCTTGGATGTAACAGTTTGACGATCGTGTCCAAGGTTTCCTTGTTCGTTTTCTGTTTTTTATCTTTTGTTTTCATCGACCATTTTTTTTTGTTATACCGGGACATGGGCCTTACAATGGGCTTCTTTTAAGCGCCCCAGTTGTTTCTCCCCTAACCGGTCTGCTTCGATTAAAAAACGCTCACAGCGTTTCAGTACCTTGCCCACATCCCTTGACCTGAAACCATTTGTCCCGTTCCTGCCCTTGAACCGCATGATCCCGGAGGCGTTGCAGAGCATGTAATACTGGCGTTGCAGGCCGAAGGTCGCTTGTGGGAACATCTTATTTGGCAGGGACGTGAAAGTGCCGCACAGGTGCAACAGATAGGACAGTGTATAATGGTGGGGCTTAAATTCCCAGAACACGTACAACAGCCCCAGGCATATCTGTTCCATCGCGTTTTGGAGCACTGAAAGCTTTGACAAGGGCTCTTCATTCTCATGGATGACATCAATAACAGAGAACAGGTATACTGCCCGTTCCATGCGGTGCCTCCAAACGGTCTCGATCTCCTTGTACAATGACACATGGTACATCAAGCCATATTG
>NZ_BMNR01000026.1 GCF_014646655.1 Yeosuana aromativorans
AAGGGATTTGCTTCTTTAACTACTATAACCAATTGTTTCGGACATAAACGCAATGCTTACTATAAGTATAAAAACAGAGCTGATAAGCGTTTAAAAATAGAACAGCAGATTATTGAGATAATAAAGAAAAGACGCAAATCCCTGCCTAGAGAAGGCGTGCGTAAACTTGTTAAATCATTAGATGGTGAGTTTACCAAAGCCAACCTTAAAGTAGGTAGAGACACACTGTTTAACGTACTTAGAAAACATCATATGCTAACTCTTAGAAAGAAATACAGTTCTAGAACAACCAACTCTTTGCACAGGTTCTATAAGTATAACAATATCATTAAAGATCTTCAAGTTACAAGACCTAACCAAGTCTGGGTATCTGACATTACTTATATCAGAACGGTAAAAGGATTTTGTTATCTGGCCTTAATAACAGATATGTATTCAAGGAAAATTGTGGGTTATGACCTGAGTGATAGTCTGGAACTAAACGGATGCGTGAGAGCTCTTAACAAGGCTTTATATCATGCTAAAAACACAAAAGGACTCATTCACCATTCAGACAGGGGTATTCAATATTGCAGCAATGTATACACGCAAATACTCAAAAGAAATAAGATAGATATCAGTATGACAGAAGAAAACCATTGTTATGAAAATGCCCTCGCAGAAAGGGTTAACGGGATTCTTAAAGATGAATTTTATCTCGACCAAACATTTACAAATATAGCTCACGCGAAAAGAGCTACAAAAAATGCAGTTAATTTATACAACGAAATAAGATTACACTTATCTTTAGATTTCAAAACACCGAATATG
>NZ_BMNR01000027.1 GCF_014646655.1 Yeosuana aromativorans
CAAACACGTTGTGGTGCATTTGAACAAACCCTTTAAATGAATATAAACTTTGCCAAATATTTGATAATTGTATTGTTTTTGGCAGGTTGTGGAAAGCAAGAAACAGAAACAAAGGATTATGGATTTCCAAAAAACGAAAATGGAAGTTTAAATGTATCTCTTGAGTTGTCGGAATTTAAAAATTACGGATTACTCATTGACAGAATTCGAGAAATAACCTGTAACGATAGTATTCCAAAAATAGTTATTAAGCAAAAAAATATAGTTCGGAATGTATATCCGATTGAACATTGCGAACCGATGATTTTTGACCCAGATGAAAAACATTATGTTACTTTTCGGAAAGGAAAACCATATAGAGCAAGTACAATAATAGAAATACAATCAGACTCTTTAGGCAAAAAACTAACTAAGGACTTTTCATATTATCGAAATTCTAATAAGTCAAAAAAAACAGATAACTATTTAGTAATTATAGAATCGGAAAGAAATGAAAAAGTAAACGGAATTGAAAAATTCTTAACGGACTTATCTCAAGAATATGACAAATTAAAAACTGAAAAGGAACTGAATATATCATTTTGGGAGGTTATGCCTTATACGCCACCGCCACCTACAATGGAAAATGAAAAACCAATTGATTAAAAAAAACGACACCACAACACCGTGTAAAAAACATTGCTTATTTTAGTTCAACCGTTTGGTCGTTGCTTTTTTGCTTGCTTCTGATTTTCCTTCGGAAAATCCTCGCACACAAAACCGCAACGTTCCTTACACAAACACGTTG
>NZ_BMNR01000028.1 GCF_014646655.1 Yeosuana aromativorans
CACAACGGTTCGTATAAGAATAGTTGCGGGTTTACGTGCGAGGATTTTCCGAAGGAAAATCAGAAGCTAGCAAACAAGCAACTAACTTTGGTTTAGCTAAAACTAGCAATTTTTTATATACTTTGTTGTAGCCTGTGCGTTTTTTATTTTAGTCATATTCAATAGGAAGAAACTCTTTTTCAGCTACTCTATCATAATCGCAAGGATTGTCTATAAATCTAAAATCTTTTTCGAAATCTTTTTTTGTCATCATCATTTTTCCTTTTCTTGGGTAATTTGGATTATTCTTAGGTGTTAATTCCCATTTTAAAAGGTATAATTTCTTGTCAAAATCAATAACTTTAATAAGTGACTTCATCGAATAAAATTCTTGAGTACCTGAAAATTCGATTTCATTTGATGAATTCAATATTTTGATGGAATCAATCTTTAATGTGTCAGGCGTTTCTTGACTTAAATCGTAAATAGCAATATCTTTATTGATGGTAACGGATTTATTAATTCCATTACAAGGATCATAAATCAGATATCCTTTGCTATCTCTTTCTAATTTAACCCAGGTTCCAAAAAGCTCTGAATTTTTATTCCAATTATTATTTGTTTTTCTTGAACAAGAAAATATTAAAATTAGAAATATTATTATTGAAATAGTTTTTTTCATAGCATTGGCTACAACG
>NZ_BMNR01000029.1 GCF_014646655.1 Yeosuana aromativorans
CGTTGTACATAATGCTGAAAAAACTGAATTACATATCAATTTTCGTTCTGATTTTAATCAGTATTTCGTGCAAAAACGAAAGGAAAAATAACGGACTGAACTCAAATACGGAATTGGAATTAAAAACTGATTCTCTAAATGGATACAATGAATTGGCAAATCCAGACAAACAAGAAACTTTTACGATTTCAGAATATAATACTGACAACCCTGAAATAGAAAACATAAAACGTCCTGAAAAAACAATCATACGGAATTTAACGATTGACACAACTCAAGCGTTCGGAATTTGGACTCAAGACCCAAATGGACCACACGCAGATTTTTGGTTGACCGCAAAGGATTTCCATGTGGCTGACTACGATGGCGATGGACATATGCCATACATTTTGGACGGAAATAAAATCACAATATTTTATAATGACTTTGTTCAAAAGGGAACAATAACTTCAACGGAAAATGACACGTTAAAAATTAAATGGGCTGAATTTGACTTTGAAACTAAATATGTGAAATTTGAAAACTAAAAGCACTATGTACAACACCGGCTATAGTTCATTGCTGCGGAATTTTCTGCCGAAAATTCCGCCCTATTTTACTATCTTCGGTTTACGGCGGAATAATCCTGCGGATTTTTCCGCAACGAAACCATAGCCAAACACGTTGT
>NZ_BMNR01000030.1 GCF_014646655.1 Yeosuana aromativorans
AGTTTTAGCTAAACCAAAGTTAGTTGCTTGTTTGCTAGCTTCTGATTTTCCTTCGGAAAATCCTCGCACGTAAACCCGCAACTATTCTTATACGAACCGTTGTGCATAATATTGACCCGTCCTGAAATAAGGCTACATAATTTTAAACATTATGTACAAAAATGACAAAGTAATCAGACGGTATTCAGAACCTTTTAAACTGAAAATTCTGGACGAAATTACAACCGGAAAACTTAACAAAAACCAACTAGGTAAACTCTATGGTATTGCGCCTACCACCATTAATGAATGGATCAGGAAGTACAACCGTAAAGACCTTATGAACACCAGAGTAAAAGTGGAAACAAAAGACGAAATAACTCGAATTAAAGAACTTCAAAAAGAGATTGAACAACTTAAAAAGCTACTCTTAAAAAAGGATCTGGATGCCCTGGTATTGGATTCATACCTGGAAGTAGCTGCTGAAGACCTAGGCTATAAATCTGTTGCTGAACTAAAAAAAAAGCTAAGTACAAAGCCTTAATCATAGCCAAAGAAAAAGCTAAGGGATTTGCTTCTTTAACTACTATAACCAATTGTTTCGGACATAAACGCAATGCTTACTATAAGTATAAAAACAGAGCTGATAAGCGTTTAAAAATAGAACA
>NZ_BMNR01000031.1 GCF_014646655.1 Yeosuana aromativorans
CAGTTCAAACCCATGTAACGTAACCATTACCCGTACCTGGACGTTCACTGACAACTGTGGCAATTCAAGTTCTGTCGCCCAAACCATCACGGTGAAGGACACCACTGCGCCCAGCATTGCCTGTCCGGCCAACATTACGGTGACCGCTGACCCGGGGCTGCCCAACGCCAATATCACCATTGCGCTTCCTGCCGTTTCCGATAACTGTGACCCAAATGTTGCCTTCACAAATGACCATAACAATTCCCAAGATGCCAGTGGCTCTTATGGTCTAGGAACCACTACGGTAACCTATACCGCTACCGATAACTGTGGCAATGAGACCCAATGCTCGTTTACCGTGACCGTCAACGATGAAGAGGCCCCTGAGATCAGCTGCCCTCCTACTGTGTCCGTCACATGCATTGACCTGGTGCCCGCTGCATATGGCAGTTACGGTGAATTTGCAACGGCAGGTGGATCTGCCACTGACAACAACGGCATAGACCAGGCCAGCTTTGTTTTGGTAAGCCAAACAAGTGACAACAATACCTGTCCCGAGACTATATCAAGGGTTTATGCCATCTCTGACAATGATGGAAACTCCTCTCAATGTACACAGCTTATCGTGGTCAACGATGACATTGCGCCCGT
>NZ_BMNR01000032.1 GCF_014646655.1 Yeosuana aromativorans
CAACGGATGGTATAAGATTAGTACGCCATCCACAAATGTAAAGATACTAATCATAATTTAATGGCGTATTAATTTTATACGTTGTTGTAAACAGTTTTTATTATGTCACTTGTAAATTGTGGAATTGATTTATATAAAAAAGAAATTACAAATCCGATTTATGCTCAATATTATCCAAATAAACTTGAAATTCCGATAGAACGAGTTGTTGCTCGTTATTCAGCAACCCTACAGTCAAATAACTTTTATTTAAATAATCAGGAATCCAATTTAAAGGTGGATAATTAGTTGGATTTAGTTTAGTTGGCAATAATAATTCGCCTTTAGCATTTTCAAACTGTATATTAAAGTTATAATTACCAATGTCTGATTTCCAAATTTCTAATTTTGGAGATTCAGTTGATAATATTGAAACTAAGTTATTTATATTTATTACTGAATCACATAATAATATAAAAAGTAGCTCAGAATTATTTTTCTGTTTTCTAATTGATATGTCCTTTAAATAATATTGGACTTTTTCCAATTTTTTGTCTAATTCAGTCATTTTTAAATTGTTTACAACG
>NZ_BMNR01000033.1 GCF_014646655.1 Yeosuana aromativorans
CGAGTAATGGATTATAGCCGTTGTTGTGTGTAGGCTTTTTTATTTCCTATGAGTTTTATTGTCAGTCCAAATAAAATTCCGACAACAACCGCAGGAATAATACCATACATTAAAATCCAATACATTGGCTTGAAAATGTAATCGTAAAATGGGTTACTAAATCCACCAATATTGTCAATTCCCTCTTGGAAAAATCCGATTAGACTGGTCAGAAAGGTAGCTGTCACTAAAGTCAGCACTCCATATTTTATTCCTGTCAGGATATAATTCCGTTTTTTTATAAGAATTTCGACTCCTGCTTTTTTTCCAAAAAAATATCCCATTCCATAAAAGAAAGCAATTCCCAACAACACATTGAACCAAAATCCAATGTCAAAAATCCAAGTAAATGACTTTGATGTCCCATTATAAAAGACTATCGAAGGTATTAAATATGCCAAGACAATTCCAATTGACACAGATATTGTCGCAATTTTAATTCCAATCTTTCCAGCACTTTCTTTTGTCATTTACGATACTTTTATCAGCTTACACACAACGGTTTGGCTATGATTCCGTTG
>NZ_BMNR01000034.1 GCF_014646655.1 Yeosuana aromativorans
TGTTCTATTTTTAAACGCTTATCAGCTCTGTTTTTATACTTATAGTAAGCATTGCGTTTATGTCCGAAACAATTGGTTATAGTAGTTAAAGAAGCAAATCCCTTGGCTTTTTCTTTGGCTATGATTAAGGCTTTGTACTTAGCTTTTTTTTTAGTTCAGCAACAGATTTATAGCCTAGGTCTTCAGCAGCTACTTCCAGGTATGAATCCAATACCAGGGCATCCAGATCCTTTTTTAAGAGTAGCTTTTTAAGTTGTTCAATCTCTTTTTGAAGTTCTTTAATTCGAGTTATTTCGTCTTTTGTTTCCACTTTTACTCTGGTGTTCATAAGGTCTTTACGGTTGTGCTTCCTGATCCATTCATTAATGGTGGTAGGCGCAATACCATAGAGTTTACCTAGTTGGTTTTTGTTAAGTTTTCCGGTTGTAATTTCGTCCAGAATTTTCAGTTTAAAAGGTTCTGAATACCGTCTGATTACTTTGTCATTTTTGTACATAATGTTTAAAATTATGTAGCCTTATTTCAGGACGGGTCA